>CACGWW010000046.1 GCA_902576905.1 uncultured Alphaproteobacteria bacterium | reverse complement strand
TTCTCTGTCTCAAAAGACCCGATTTTAATCTTTCATTTACGATCTCAATTGCTTTCAAGAAATCCATATGAAATCCTAACTGCGTTTCTAAAGAATTATCCGCTTTGAGCCCCGCCTGAAGGATATAACTATCCTTCTGAAGAGCGAGCGTATAAAAGTAATTCTCCCCCATCCGTTTAACAATTTTGTTTTGAATTTTATCAAATTTTTTAAGGTCTAAATCGGTTAAGTGCTTTTTTCTCATTATTGGTTTAACTCTCTGAAGTAGGCCTGTAATCTTCTCTGATATTGTAATACTTCTACCTATAAACTTACTAATAACATCGTGGATTGATGAGCTACTTAATTCATGTTGTCCTTCGCCGTTCAGAAGCTTTTCTATTTTATCTGTTAGAATAATCTTACACTCATTTTTTGAAAATTCCTCTAGCTTGCAATGCTCAAATCCCTCAAGAAACAATCCACCTTCACTACAATTATACAGTCTAACTCCTGAGCCTTTTAGGCCTTCAGCAAAAAATGTGAAAAGTCTTGCAAAATTAAGAAACGTATTGTTTGTTTTTATAGGTTTGCCATCTTGACCCTCTAACTCGATTTCTTCTCCAAATTTAAGGTTATCAATCTTTGAGTCTTTTGCATAAGTGCTAGAGCCCTCAACATATACCTCATTGGTTTTAGAATATCCCAAATCTTGTCCAACCAGTGCGATTGAACTACATCCGAATTCCACGAGTATATCAAAAGCGGCATGTGCAACCGAACCTCCTGGTCTTTGATAGTCAAATATATCTAGGGGGAGAACTTCGCTGAGAGGTATAGAAGGATTCATCCAAAAAACATTTCTCACCGGTACCTCAAAGATATTTGGGCTGGCGTACATGGTATTGATAAATGCTTTTACCTTGGAAAAATCGTTTCTCTCTATCCATTCTTCCCATAAGGTTCTTTTTTGCCCATTTCTCTCAGACACCATGTCTTTTAAATTGTAGGGGTCGGCCTGAATTACAATATCAGGTTCTATATCATTTTGTAAAAGAGTACCTAGGACACGTAAAACACAAATAATTATTGCTTTGCCTTTTATTTTTTTAAGTGCTTCTAAATTTTTTTGCAACGAGGGTCCAGGACTTACTATTACACCTGGGATGCCTTCAAATTTACCATGCAGTTCGGAAGTTTGTCGATAACGTATTATATTGTTGAGGTTATCTAGAACGTTTACAGAATCTGCTCTATTAACAGTGTTGAAGCGATGCCAATTTGCCACTCTACCCTGAGTAGCGCTTAGAACTATATCTTCCATCTCTTTTTTAGGCACCTTTTTTGGGCCACAATCAATTGCTATAGATTTACCAGGTGGTTTCCCGGTAACAGAGAGAAACATATCTCTTATTATTGACGCATCTTTATACGCCCAAAAAGATAAGCCTTTTATGCCCAGCTTTTTGTTTAAAAGCTCTTTCTCCAAAGATCCTCCAATCAGGAAGAAGCGTTTTTGACCCCTTTCAACCAAATAGTCTAATAGCCTTTCGTCGCTAAGGTTCACCAAAATAATAGCGTCATACTCAAAGTCCCATGCAAGGGGTATGAAGAAATCTAAGTGAGCATTGGTCATTTCTTTGGAAGAAAAAACCATTGGGCTGAAGGGAATTGACGCTACCGCTGTTCGCCCCATTTCAATAAGTTTTAGATTTTGTCTCAAATCGTAAATAACAGATTGTGTTTTATTGTGTAAGGAATTGCTCCCAAATTTTTGATCACATTTCTCATTTGCTAGGTGATCACTGAGAGTGATGTTGTTCGTGCTAATATAACTCATTAGAGGCCGCATTTTATCCATATATTCGGTGAAGGAATTCATTTGGTTACCCTTTAAGGCTTCAACCGCTCTAACAGAAAGAGCGCAGAGAGCTTCGTAGATTCGTTGACTCCGTTCTGCATCCAGTCCTCTTAATCTAGCAACGTATGCGGGTAGCTCAGCAAGCTTATTTTTAAAAGTCATTT
>CACGWW010000045.1 GCA_902576905.1 uncultured Alphaproteobacteria bacterium | reverse complement strand
GGTTGCCTATTGCCCCAATAAGCAACCCGTCAGTGGCATCTCTGTTTGCGGCTGCGAGGCCATCAAAAACGGAATTTCTTTTTTTCGTATCTAATGGAAACGGAGGTCATCGATTCTCAAAGACATATGATGGCCACAAAAAAAGTATTGAAATTTTACTTACTAGGAAGAAAGAACAAAGGAAATCAACAAGAACCGGAGCAATGACTTATATCAACTTACCTCCTAGTAAGCCCGTTTTGTTGAAGTGAACTATGTGTTAGATCTTAGATACCCTCTTAAATAATCTTTAAGAATTCTAATTCTCCCCTCTTCGATATACCTAGCGTTTGATACAGGGAAAATAGTTTCCGGTAGTTGTCTATCGAGCTCCGTCATAAACTTATTTAAAGTAGACTGAACATGTAAAGAGAGAGGAATATTTTCTCTCAATAAGATTTTAACTATCTTTCTAATTATATCTCTAAATAAATCGTTTGGCCTTACAGGCTCTAAAATATTCTCGGTGCTTCCTAAAGCTTTCAAAGCATCACAAAAATCTCTTATACCAATACCGGCTTTTCTTTCAATTATATCTGAAACAAAGGATAAAGCCCTACTATCATTTGTTTCAACTATAGTGTCTATTTTTTCAGATAAGTTTTTCGCATTTTTTTGAAAATCAAACATCTCAGTTGACTTCTTTTCAGATGAAAGTTTCTGAAGTCGACCCTGCTGTAGTGCTAACTCTTTAGTTATTTCAAATTTTGTCTCAGTAGAAAACTGAAAAGAGCTTCCAAAACACATTTCTAGTTTATCCCAAGACAATATCGTGTCCACCGTGCCGATGGCATCTATGCCAAGATTTAGCTTTTTTCTGTTTGGAGCTTCCTGATCTCTCATCTGCCTGTGCCTAATACCATCTATGTGGTTTAGACATACGTTATCATGTACGAAATGATAATGCTAGCAGTTTTTAATTTTCCCAGATAGATATCATGACTTCTGGAGTTCCCTTGTAACCACCTAAAAATGAGGGTCGAAAATCACACAATCTCGCTTTAATTTTTTTTCCAGAATATATTTTTTGAGTAACCTCTCTTGAACTATTCTCCGATAATTCTCCAAGTTTAACTTCGTTTTTACGCATTTTAAAGATCCTATTGTCTGCTGATGTCACAATGACCTTGCAGTCAGACTCTATAGATAAATTTACCCATTTCCCGAAGCATTCACGAAGCTTCTCGAGATTATTGGTAATTGAACTAAGTGTGGCTTCGTTGGTTCTGTACATTTCAAATCCTCTCTGTTTTTGCTAAGAGAGCAAGTTTAATGCCAACTATAGTTCGAATAATTATGTTTTAACTGATATTAATATTTCAACCTTAGTATCAATTATAGATACATCAGTAATATTTTTATTAGAAAGCTTTGTATTTAATAAATTGACTACATCTTTATAGCTATCATTTCCAGCTATCACTTTTAAAAAATGAAAATTTACGGAACTAAAGCAATTCTCAAAAGCCATGAATTCACTTTTACTTATACTACATATTAGATAGGTTTCTTGCGATTTTAGCCATGTAAATGAACCAGCATAAAGCTCTAAAACTTTGTTGTTTTTGCTCGAAAACGTTACTTTGCACCGATAATCTTTTTGCTGAGGTTGAAAAGAATGTCTCGGATTAAATGAATTAATGGAATCAAGACTGGTGACATATAGTTCTTTATGTTCTCCTAAAATAGGTGGCGTTAAGCTTAATGACCCAAAACCCTTAAATTTAACAGGATTGCCAGCTACCTTCCATTTTTTTCCTATACTAGATGGTTGCTCAATTTCAAATATCATATCTCTTTTTCTAACATGTTTATCTTCAAAAATCTCTTTAACATTGTTAACCGGGCCAAAAGGAACTTTCCCTCCTAGCAAGTTAATTAATTCTTTCTTGTTAAATCTTTCCGTCCATATATTAATTTTTTCATTTAATTCCTTTCTATTTTGTGCTCTCAAGGCAATGGTTCCATATTTCACATCATTTAGAATATC
>CACGWW010000044.1 GCA_902576905.1 uncultured Alphaproteobacteria bacterium | reverse complement strand
TTATCCCAATAGCCATCATTACTAAACCAATTCTAGAAAGCTGTTTATTATGAATGATCGAAATTTGACTCAAAGTTTTTTTAAGCCTCTCTGGTATAATCGCTAAAAAAAACCCTTCAAATGCTATTACGGATCCCAAAGCGAATAGCACCTTTTCTATCACTCTTTTTCACTTTCCTTTATATAATCAAAGAATTCAGAGTTCGGACTTATGACCATTGTGGTGTTTGATCCTGTCATTGATTGTTCGTATGCTATCAACGATCTGGTAAAAGCATAAAACTCTGGGTCTCTACCAAACGCATCTGCAAAAATTTTGGTCGTTAGGGCATCAGCAGTACCCCTTATTATTTCAGCCTCTTTCTTTGCTTCAGATACCGTCTCAACAGCTTTTCTATCAGCTTCCGCTCTGACTATTTGAGCAGCCTCTTGACCTCTCGCTCTCTCATCTGCTGCCATTCTTTCTCTCTCCGCTTGCATTCTTCTAAACGTGGCTGCTAAGTTCTGCGTTGGTAGATCAGCTCTTTTGATCCTGACGTCAACTATTTCTACACCTAACCCTTTCGATTCTATCTTTGCGCTCTCAGTTATTCTAGTCATTAGCTCTATCCTGTCTGTTGATAGAACCGCATTAGAGGTCACAGAACCAAGCACTTCTCTTAATGCGGCATTCAGAATTCTTTCAAGGCGACTTTCAGCCGTAACAATTCCCCCAGTTCCTACGGCTTGCCTGAACTGAACGACGTTGATAATTCTGTATCTTGCGAAAGCATCTACCACCAATCTTCTATCATCAAGCGGTGTTACTTCGAGCGGCATGGTGTCGAGCGACAGTATCCTGTCATCGTACCTCACAACTTGTTGTATAAATGGTAGTTTAAATGCTAACCCAGGTTCTTCTTTAACGTCAGCAACTTGTCCAAATTGCAATACAAGCGCTTTTTGCCTTTCGTCAACTACAAAGAGTGAGGAGTATGCAACGAACGCTATAAGCGCTATTACTATTGATATAACCCGTAAAACCATTAATTATTTCCTCCTGCTCTGAGTTGATTGAGTGGAAGGTACGGAACAACCCCTTGCTCCCCTCCAACATTTTGGTCTAGGATAACTTTATCAACATCACGCATGATTGACTCCATTCTCTCCAAATATAACCTTTTTCTCGTAACATCTTTAGCCTTGACATATTCTTCGTAAACGGAAACAAATCTAGCGGCTTCACCTTCACTTTCATTGACTACCCTGGCCTTATATCCTTCTGCCTCCTGAATTAATTGGGCTGCCTCTCCACGAGCCTTCGCTAACGCCTGATTAGCGTAAGCGTCTGCTTGTTTCTCCAATGTATCCTTCTCTTGCTCTGCAGCTTGTACGTCTCTGAAAGCGTCTATAACTTCACCGGGTGGGTCAGCTTTATCAAAGTTCAAGCGTACAATGTTTACTCCGCTGTCGTAACTGTCCAAAGTGGTTTGTATCAAAGTTCTAACTTCTGCACTGATTACAGCCCTATCTCTATTTAAAATGGGAGCGAGTTCCGATTTGGCAATCACCTCTCGCATAGCCGATTCAGAAACGGCTTGAATAGTTTCGCGTGGTTGGGCCAAGTTGAATAGAAATTTTGCTGGATCAGCAATATTCCATACTACTGAAAAATCAATATCTACGATGTTTTCATCTCCAGTCAGCATCAAACCTTCATCTTGGTTAGATGATCTGTTTCCAACTCCGATATCCTCGGTATTTTCTCTCGTAACGGTCAATACCTCATGTGTTATGAAGGGCCATGGGGCAAAGTTAAGTCCCGATTCACCCGTTCTGTAGTATTCACCCAGTAAAAGTTCAATGGACTTTTCCTCCGGCTTCACAGTGTAGAAAGAAGCATATGCCCAAAACAAAACAAGTGCCAGGCCGATTAACCCGTAGGAGCCTTTTCCAATTCCAGGCGATTTTTGGCCTCTACCGCCACTACCGCCTGATCCACCACCCCCCAGTAGAACTTTGAGCCTTTCTTGACCTTTCCTTACCATATCGTCTATTTCAGGGATAGATGTAGGTTTGTCATCTCGAGGTCCCTTACCACCACTGCCGTTACTATTCCCCCAAGGGCTTTTATTTCCAGAATTATTTCCTCCACCCCATGGGTTTTCATT
>CACGWW010000043.1 GCA_902576905.1 uncultured Alphaproteobacteria bacterium | reverse complement strand
CCTTTTTTACAGGATAAATGTGTTTCCAATAGAGGTTCCAAACCTAGCTATGAGAACAGTAGATGTTCCTATCCTAATTCAAGGAATCATAGAGAAGATGAAATTTTCTGGCCAAGAAATTAATGTCAACTTTAGTGAAGATGCGATAAAGGTTTTATCAAATTACAACTGGCCAGGTAACGTAAGAGAGTTAAGGAATGTGATTGAAAGAGCATCCGTGTTATTTAACGACAGATCGGTGTCTGGAGATAATGTTAAGGAAAATCTTCTAAGACTGAAAGTTCCTGACCCTGATGAGGAACAAGACGAGTTATGGGCTGCGTCGACTGACTTGGTGGAGTCCATTGATAAAGAAGAAGAAGAGGTGACCAACCTGCCTCTTCCCAAACCAGAGCAATACAAGGATTGGTTTCTTTATTTTGATAAAATGGATCTGAGGAGGCATCTTAGCGAAATAGAAATTGTTATGATCGAAGCGGCGTTGGAAAAGACGGATGGAATGGTAAGTCAAGCCTCTGATGCTTTAAAACTTAGAAGAACAACTCTAATCGAGAAAATGAAGAAATATGGAATTTCAAAATAAAAAAAATCAGCGAGGACTTTGTTTGTAGGCTTCATGCATCTTCCGACTTCTTGATACGCCGTACGTATAGTCTTTAAATCGTTTTTTAGTTAATTCCTCATAGCGAGAAACATCTTCAAGCAGCTTAACAAGCACATTAATCTCGCTTTTTGAGAGGTTACGTGCAGTGTCTTTGTCTTCGACTAACGTTTTCACTATGGCCTCTAGATTATTTGAAAGATTATTAAGCTCTTCAAAATTATTTCCATCGAGAGCATGATCGATCTCATCTTTCAGCTTCGATATTTCTGCGAATTTTATCGTAGTCATGGTGACCTCTAGTCTATGCTACTCCAGCTCTCTCTTATTTCCGATAACGCATTGACAGCTTTGAGGCTCCTATCAATTTTACAGCTCTTGAATTCTTCAATCAACGCAACTCTTGTGTACTCATATATCTGAAATAAGCTCTTTGCAACTCCTAAATCTTTTTCAAAATCAATACTACCTTGTAGCGTATACAGGATCGTGAGTGCTTTTGAAAAACTTGAAGATTTTTTTCTAAATGTATCAGACGAAGGAATTATATTAGACTGGAAGGCATTAATGGAGTTTAGCAATTCATCAAATATTGTGATAAGCATGGCTCTGGGATTATCTGTTTGAGGAGCTTTTATTGTATCAGTATTCTTGTATAGGTTTGCGATTTTGTTGTTCATAATTGTAAAATGTTGCTTTCTTGCTCATGTTATGGTACGTTTACAAAATGGTTGATTCTATAATTGCAAACTCTACAGCTCCACAGTTACAGCCTGTGCAAAACAGGTCTGTCGGAAATGCTGCTGTATCTAATGCAAGTTCGATGCCAGATAACGATGTGATGGACGATGTAATAGATGTGACGCCCAGAGCAATGGACAGCGATGCTAATAATGCTTTTTCAAATGCAGGCTCACCAGAACTTAGGCCACCGATTGAAAACAATATAACATCTGGGGCTCAGCTCAGGCCAGCATTAGAAAATTTTCGGCCTTTGGAACTTACGACGGAACGCGCGCTCGAAGCTAGGGTTGCCGACATCGAGATTGCTCCCAATAATGAGATCGACGAAAGTGACTCCGAGATGTCAGTGAATAATGCTAACGCAATTGCTATGATGACCGATCAGAATACAGAGTTGCAACAATCTGTAGACATTTCTGCTTAAATTAATCTTTTTCTATATGTGAAATAGCGTCTTGTACCTTCAGATACTGAAGGAAAAGGTCCGCTTCGTTCAAAACTCCCACAAGTTTACCATCGTGATCTACCACCGGGATGCTTTCACCTACAAAGTTACTCACTTTTACTATTGCATCAGAGACATCTAGGTTAATATTTAACGTCAATGGTGACCTATCTTCTATCAGTGTTGTATTTTTCTTTTGTAACAAAGCATTTACTTTTGTTTTGCCGAGAAGAACCCCATTATCATTAACAAAATACACTTCTGTAAATTCTGAGTTTTCAAACATTTGTAATAAATCTTTCCTCAAAATATTTGATTTTACTTTGAGAAAGTCATTTTTCCCTAAAAGGTCTTTTACAGTGATTTCAGATAATAGGATTTCTGTTCTTCCTCTGCTGATTTTAAAATTTCGATTGAGCAGCTGTTTATCAAAAAAGGAATGGCCGAATATTACGTTACTTATAACACATGAACTAGCGACACAAGTTATGGCAACGAACGCCAGATCATAAGACTGGGTTAGTTCAAAAATAATTACAATAGAAGCGATAGGTGCTCCAATCACTGACGCTGATAGAGCAGCCATTGCAGCCAAAATTAGGGAATCGCCTAGTATATTGATCCCAACTTGGGAGGCTATTGCTGTGAGAATTGCACCGACGCTTGCGCCCAAAACTAACGCAGGCGAGAATACGCCTCCAAAAAAACCCATGCTCAAACAAACAACTGTTACGCATAATTTGAAAATCAGTATAATAAATAAAAACGCTAAAGAGTATGAATTTGCTAATATTGACTCAATTGTATCACCACCCAATCCTAAGATTTCAGGTATCATTCCTCCGCATAAACCACAGATAAGTGCCGCTATATAGATCCTCTGAACTTCTGAAGACGATATCTTATTTAAATTTGCTTGAAGCGATAACA
>CACGWW010000042.1 GCA_902576905.1 uncultured Alphaproteobacteria bacterium | reverse complement strand
TTGGATTTTGATATTTTTAAAACTAGGACCTTGGGATGAATAGTAATGACCGTTTTTAAGGGATTCAAGTAACGCCTCTTGACTGTTAATTTCTGATTTTACCATAACCCAGCCACCAAACGCATCATTGATATGAAAATGAGAGTCGTCTGTGGCTATGATATTGAGCTCTTTTCCATTATTAAGAATTTGATCCAGGATTGCGACCCCTGACCCTCTGTCACATTCAATGGCACAGCTATGATTATAAATCTCTATAGCGTGAGCTTTGTTGATATTAAGTGTGTCTTTGAGCGTCATTCCATTCCATTCTGGGTGTGTAAGTGACACAAAGGCACCCGCATCAAATAGACGTGAGCTCAGGCTCTCAATATTCTCTGATTTAGTGTTTATCAAAAAGTTAGGTTGGTCAGGTGGTTTAAACTTGTCATTCAAACCCAAAGCGAGCAAATGCCAAAGTTCTCCATTTTCCATCTTGCTTGTATGTAACTCAGCTCCAGGTATAACTGTAAAATTTTTTATCTTTAATTCAGGCGATGTTATCGGATAGTTAAACATTTTGAGGAAGTGGTCTGTTATAGAGATAAAGTCATACCCTTTTTCAATATATGCGTTACACACTTCTTCTGGCGCTAGCTTTCCGTCGGAGTAATTGCTGTGCCCATGCAGATTACCTTTAAAAAAGTCTCCCTTATTACTAAAAAATTCAAAAGGCATAGAGTTGAACTCCCTTTTAATTAGGCACCGATTACCGAGATAAACCATCAAAAGTTTATTTTCTCAATACTTTGGCAAATTTAAAATAAAAAATTAACTAATGTGACTTGTACTAATATAATTGAGATGACTTCTATTAGTGCTTGCAATTGAATTAGAATCTTTGTGTTATGATTTTATGATAGATATTGCTTCAAGAGTATATAACCATAATTGGAAAATTGATCCAATAGTACGGTCTTTGCTGGATATAGATTTTTACAAATTATTGATGGCTCAATTTGTGTTAAGAAATGCGCCTGACGTAACTGTTAAGTTTTCCGTTTTAAATAGATCAAGTAAAATACTCCTCGCAAACGTGATAGATGAAGAAGAATTAAGGGAGCAATTGGACCATATAAGAGATTTATCCTTAAGTAAGGGAGAGTCCACTTGGTTAAGAGGAAATTTATTCTATGGAAAGCGCGCTATATTCCGACCATCATTTATTGATTGGTTAGAAAAACTAAAGTTACCAGAATATGAGATCAGAAAAAAAGATGGGCAGTTTGAAATTAGTTTCGAAGGGCCATGGGCCGAGGTTATGTTTTGGGAGGTTCCAGTTTTATCCGTATTGACAGAGTTGAGATCTAAAGCTGTTTTAAAGAATATGGGGCGTTTCGAGTTACAGGTTCTTTATGCTAGGGCGATGACAAAGCTGTGGGAAAAAATAGAGCAGTTGAAGCCTTTCGATGGCATGAGAATAGCTGACTTTGGAACTAGAAGGCGGCATAGTTTTCTCTGGCAAGATTGGTGTGTGCAGGCAATGTGTGAAGGCATGGGGTCAAAGTTTATTGGCACCTCGAATTGCCTCATCGCTATGCGACGTGAGCTTGAAGCCATAGGAACCAATGCCCATGAGCTACCCATGATCTTTTCAGCTTTAGCAAAATCGGAGAAGGAATTAAAACAGGCACCGTATAAGGTTTTAGAGGATTGGCATGAAGAGCATGATGGGAATTTAAGGGTTATATTACCTGATACGTATGGCACCCAAAATTTTTTAAATAATGCGCCTGACTGGCTTGCTTCATGGACCGGAGTAAGAATCGACTCAGGTGATCCTGTGTTGGGAGCCCAGTGTGCCATTGACTGGTGGCAAAACAAGGGTGAAGATACCAAAGAAAAATTGATAATTTTTTCAGATGGACTGGACACAAAAAAAATTATTGAGCTTTATAAAAAATTTAACCAAAGGGTTCAAATAGGTTTCGGCTGGGGAACTTTATTAACAAATGATTTTAGAGGTTTGATTGATAATGGGGCATTGGACCCCTTTTCCTTGGTCTGTAAAGCTGTTTCTGCCAATGGACAACCGACCGTAAAATTGTCAGACAATTCTAATAAGGCAATGGGGCCAGAAAATAAAATAAAACAATACAAAAAAACTTTTGGATTATCTGAACAGAGTAAAGAAACTTTAATTGTCTGATTTATCCACCTTTTTTAATGATGATATCTCGAGTTATTTTATTTTCGTAACTGCTGCTGTTTTTTTAATTGCTGGAATAGTCAAGGGTAGCATAGGGATGGGACTACCTATCGTTTCAATAACACTTCTTAGCCTTTATACCTCACCGAGACTTGCAATGATGATGATAATTATACCAACGTTGGTTACGAACTTTTTACAGTATTATAGGTCAACTGATAAGGTTGATATGGTTTTTTCAAATAAATATCTGTTAGTATCCCTTTTTGTTTGTACTTTCAGTTTCAGTTATTTTTCATTTTCATTAGAGCAGAAAACACTTTCCTTTTTACTGGGCTTAATGATTTTCATTTTTATAATTTATCGCTGGACGGGCTTTTCTTTATCTTTTGGTCTAGGGTTTGATAAAATAATACAAGTTGTATCAGGAGCCATTATAGGTACAGCTGCAGGATTCACCCATGTTTGGGCGCCAACAATTGCTGTACTTCTTCTTATAAGGAAAACCAACAAAGACCAATTCGTTGGTCTTACAGGTCTT
>CACGWW010000041.1 GCA_902576905.1 uncultured Alphaproteobacteria bacterium | reverse complement strand
TTTGGACAGAGAATACACTCAATAAGTGGATTGGGGCCAAATGGACACAATCAATGGGGCCCTACGGTAAAAGAATCCGGTATTAGAAACCTTGATGGACCTGCTGCAGCTACATTTTATGAAAAATTTGATGAGGAAACGCAGCAATCACTGGTAAATAGAGACCTATCAAATGTTAAGGAGCTGGTAGAGAATATAAGAGCTACTGAATGAATATTAGTTAACAACTAAATCAAAAACAGACTTGTAGTCGGCAATCAGTTTGTTTTCCTGGCCACTCTTATATGTACCCAACATTGTATAGCCAGGAGCCATTAGAACGTAATCTGCCTTATTAAATAGCTTCCTATGCATTTTCCTATCTTCATTTCTTTGCGCCGACACTAATACTTCATCCGATGTTTTTTCACCCTTGGAGCCTTCGCTAAGTGTAATAATTTGGGGTCTTATTTCTTTTTGCAGCTTATTAACTAATTTATCAATTTTTTGCGAAGAATTGTTACATAACACTCTAAACTTATACGGCATGTATTCTCTAAGTGAACGTGGAAAGCCTTTTTTTGATATATAATTATACATCGGGTATCCCTTTTGATTAGTTTTCTTAGGCTTAAAACCATTTGGTATAGTTATGGTCTCAGGAACAAAAGCCGGGAATAAATTTAAAGGTTTTCCCCTTCCACCATTAAAAAAGTACACTATCTTTCTTAATAAATTGATATGTGGTTTCACATTAAATAACAAACCACCCATAAAGAGGGATTGTTTAATAATGAACTTGGAGTCAGGGTAACACTCTTGCTGATATTTATTTAACAAAGAGGGCTCTGATATACCTTTCTCTACAAGGTCAATTTTATTTATTAAATTAAAGGTATTTCTTATACCCAAATTCAATCCTTGTCCTAAAAAAGGCGAAGTCTGATGGGCTGCATCACCGATGTTGAATATATTATTTGATCGCCATTTTTGAGAAATCATTGAATTAAATTTGTAGACTGTGGACCTTTCAATTTTAATTTTTTCTGGTGAAAGATAATGTGAAACCAACGATTTTATTGAGTCAGGAGCTTGTAATTTTGTAAAGTTCTCGTCATCTTTTAAAGCAAACTCAAATCTAAACCTATTTTTATATGAGCCATGATTTTTACCACTTAGAAGCAAGAATGTGGTTGGTCTTTGCCCGTTTGGATCAATAATTTGATGGCCACCTGCATCGAAATCCATACCCTTTTTGAGAGCAGATCGCGGCGCCTCAATATCGACAATCAAAAAATAAATTGATTTGCCAAGAGATTGAAGATTTGCTCCAATCTGTTTCCTAACAAAACTCCCTCCACCGTCTGCTCCTATCAGGTACTTAGAGGATATCGTTTCCATTTCTTCGGAACCAAGGTTTTGAATGCGCAAGTAGTTTTTATCAGTTTCCCACATCACCAATGCTTCAAAATTATAAAAAGTTGTAATGTTTTTACTTTGCTTTATTTTTTTTCTCAGCAGATCTTCTAAGTTAGGTTGATTAAACCAATTTAGAAATCCATATTTATCAAAATCCAGCAGCTTTCCATTTATCTCAGGGGGTTGCATTACTCCAAATGGTTTTGACATTTTATTTTTGTCTAGCATATAGCCCACTTCGATAGCCGACGTGAATTTAAAATCTTTCCAGAGTTTTCCAAGAAGAATTTCTATAAGACTAAGTGAATACCCGTTCAAGCCAACTGCCCTGGGGTGCGGATATGGATGTTTATTTTTTTCAACAATAGCAACGTTAAAATTTCTTTCAGCTAATAGTAACGATGCTATGCTACCTACTGGACCACTACCTACTATAATAGCATCAAAACTCTTAGACATGTTTCTATCCCATATAAATTCATATTCTGAACTTTAATGTTATATTAGATTAACCAAAAAAACAAATTGGAATAGCGTAGGTTTTTGATTCCCTAACGTAAGTCAAAAAGTTTGTCGTTACAAAAAATATGTTATTGATTTTATTGGGAAAAGATAACTCTAGTGGTTGAGATCGAGCCACGACCAGAGTGTTATACTTGGTAATAAATGTTTATATAATGCCTGATTTATAACGGTATAATAGTCATAAAGTGCCATACTTTGCCATAAAGATTTATATTAAAAACCTTCTGTCCTCACTAAAATAATTCCATGATATAATTAATTGGAGTATTTATAGCAATTAGGCATTTAAATTTTTTTGAAAATTACTCAAGATCACCAATTTTTTTCAATCCATTAATAGTTTTTTCATGGAGTTCGTTATCATAGCTTCTTAATGATTCCTCAAACAATAGCAAATTTAAATCTAGTTTTTTTGCCCTCGCTAGATATTTCTTCGCTTTAACCATATTTCCTTTTTCTTGCTCGAGAAACGCGTAGATTGCGAATACCCAACTACCCATATCTTTGGACTCAATGTCGTCCCCAATAAGTTCGTATATTTCTTCTATTTGGCCAACTTTGTATAAACGTACAACCAGATTGCTGGTTATAAACCACCCTAAGTCATTTGGAACGAGATCTAAAGCACTCCTTGATGACTGTATTGCTTTTTTCATTTCGCCACACTTTTCATAGACATTGCCAGATATAGTCAAACTATCAACCGTGCTACCAAGTTGCTCTGTTCTGATTATATCTGCAAGAGTTTCCTTGCAATTCCTCCCAAAATATTGCTGACCAATTAATGCTCTTGCTGCCAACATATCGATAGAATTTGGTTCAATTTCAACGCCTCTATCCAGCGTATATTTTAAGCGCTCCAAATCTTCCTTTCTATTCTCGCTAAGCCCAAAGTTTAATTTTTGGTAAAGTTGCCATGCCTCCAAGTTTAAAATGGCGCGTGTTTCTTCAGTATAAGTAGCCTTTAGCTCTTCTAATATTCTCAGAGAGTTCGAGTATCCCTTCTTGGTAAATTTTCGCCACTCATTACGCCAATTTAAACTCTTAGTAAAATCCTCCATTGACCTCCATTGTTTTGCCCAATCACTTCCCTGGGCACTACCAACACCAAGATCAATAGAGAGGTCACCTAAAA
>CACGWW010000040.1 GCA_902576905.1 uncultured Alphaproteobacteria bacterium | reverse complement strand
CTTCAGCAGCACCCTCCTCTGGAACAGCCTCCGCCTCTACTTCTTCAGCAGCACTTTCCTCAGCAACAGCTTCCGCCTCTACTTGACTTTTTAATCCTTCTATACCTTCTTCTGAACTAAACTGCCTACTTTCTTCTGTTGACATAAACTCAGCTTTGCCCGACTCTATCAATTTTTCGCCATCTTCCCTTTTTACATCAATGACTACACCTGAAGGAAAGCGCACACCATTAACCTCACTTGAATCAACTATTCGGAGGCGCATCCATGTATTATCGCCGCCAATGGCTTCAGGGTCTTTAACGTCTGTAGACTCAGTTATTGAAACATCAAGATCGAACCCACTCTGCATATTTGATAAGTCGTTGAGTTGGTCCTCCATGACATTACCAGCGAGAAGCGCTAATCTTTTTCTTAAAACATAAACTCTTGCAGCCATTGCGCTCAACCTTTGCACACCATCAGTTTCCCCTTCAATCACTGCCTTATAAAAGGTAATTTGCTCCTCAAAGCTCTTATCAGAATATTTTTCTAGAAGCTCATCTCTTGCTCTAAGTATTACTGGATCTAAGGGAACTGGATCGCTCTGATCTAAATCCATGGTTTTTACTGGAGAAGTCATTTTTTTTCCTTAATTAATCAAGTTGGCATTTTATTTGCAATTTTCACACCACAAATCGAAAAAAATAGATATTTAAACATCAAATCAAACAAAAATGAAAACAATTGAAAATCACCTCAGTATACACTCAAATGCGCTAAATCTAAGAGGAAAACGTAATAAAATACTTGCTTCGAACATTGCGAATGCAGCTACTCCTCATTTTAAAGCCCGTGATATAGATTTTGACGTTGAGATGCGAAAAAAAGAAAAGGTTGGTAATATTACAGTTAATCATGAAAAGCATTTTGCTCTTCTAACTAAAGTTAGACCAAATGAGGTAATGTTTAGAGAACCACTCAACCCCTCGCTGGACGGTAACACTGTAGAAATGGCAGTTGAGCAAATGGAGTTTTCCGAAAACGTAGTCAGATATCAAACTACTCTTCAATTTTTAACCAACAAGATATCGGGGCTAATGTCCGCGATCAAAGGTGAATAATGAGTTCAATAAAAAATATATTTGATGTCTCGGGAAGAGCAATGGCCGCCCAAATGATCAGGTTGAATACGGTAGCTAGCAATCTTGCGAATTCAAATAACATTGCCAGTACTAGTGAGGAAGCTTACCGGCCCCTGAAACCCATATTCAAGACAATTTACTCTGACAAACTTCATGACAATGGAATTGCAAGTGTTGATGCAATAAATGTCAGGGAACTTAATAGAGAACCAGAAAAAGTTTATATGCCAGATCATCCTAAAGCTAATGAAGATGGCTATATATTTAATGCAGCAGTCAACATAGAGGAAGAGATGGTAGAGATGCTTGAAGCAAGTCGTCAATACCAAAACAATATTGAAGTTATTTCAACTTTAAGAGCTTTAATGATCAGAACAATAAATTTAGGAAAGTAATTTTTGGAGTACGAATATGTCTAGTATAGAAAGCAACAATCAATCCCTTAACAATATTTTAGAAAAGATTGGTGTTAAATCGCCAGAGGGAGCCTCTCCGCAAAGGAAAAGTAGTCTCGGACAAGAAGACTTTCTAAAACTCATGACGACACAGCTTCAAAATCAGGATCCTTTTGCCCCTATGGAAAATGGGGAATTTATCGCCCAGATGGCACAGTTTTCAACTGTTACCGGGATAACTGAAATGGGGCAAACCCTCAAAGGTTTATCAGATAAACTAAATGAATTCAGAATAGCTACTGCGTCTGATCTGCTGGGCAACTCTGTATTAGTTCCTGGCAATGTTGTGCGACCAAACAAAAATGGTGAGATTCATGGTATTATCGATCTTCCATCTGCATCAAGTGAAACGTCAGTCGCATTTTTTGACGGCTCTGGTGAACTTGTTCATTCAGCAGACTTGGGCGCTCATGGAAGAGGTTTGGTAGGATTTGAATGGCTAAACATCCCAAAGGAAATTATAGACAAAAATGAGCCTTTACGGGTAGAAGCGTTTATTAATACCGGCAAAGGATCGGAGGGTTTAACCCCATCAGTTTTCTCTGAAGTTATTGCTGCTAGTTTGGATAAAAAGGGCCAAGGTGTAACTATCGATGTTAAAGATTTTGGTGAAATGGCTGCGGCTGATGTTATCAAGTTCAGAAATTAATTAAAATATATTGAGTATAAGTAAAACGGAGTAAAAAATGTCATTCTATACAGCATTAACAGGACTTAACGGTGCACAATCAGATATATCGGCAACGTCAAACAACATTGCAAACGTTGGTACGACTGGTTTTAAAAGAAGTAGAGCAGAATTTGGTGACATCTTTGCTACCTCACCTCTTCAGAACTCATCATCCTCTATTGGTTCTGGTACCATTCTTAAAGGCATTAAACAGCAGTTTACACAGGGTAACATTTCGTCATCCTTGAACGCTCTTGACCTTGCTATCTCTGGTCAAGGATTTTTTGCATTAAAGCCCTCACTTACTTCAGCCCAAACAGTTTACACCAGAAACGGATCTCTCAATGTGAACAACGACAGATACGTTGTTGACTCAGCAGGCCAATTTTTACTAGTTTACCCTGTTAATGAAGATGGCTCTGTGACTGCAAAAGATTTAATTTCTGCATTACCGTTACAGCTTCCAGTAACTTCAGGTGATCCAAAAGCGACTTCGAACATTGATCTTGGTGTTAACGTGCCTGCCGCTGCTGCAGTTGTTCCAGATCAACCCCAGTTCGCGGATGGCTATACTTTCGATCCAAACAATCCTGAGACATTTACTAACTCAACATCTATTACAATCTTCGATGACTTGGGTAATCCAACTATTGCCACAATGTTTTTTATTAAAACACAAAACGCATCTGCTACTGACCCAACAAATAAGTTTGATACGCGGCTTGTAATTAACGATACTATTATTGAACCAGACTTGGTTAGTGCGGTTGATGATGCAGGCAAGCAAATATTCATTGATGAATTTGGAGCCCAGACCACTTCCGTTCCGGATGATAACTACTTTCTTGAAGGTAAAGGATCGCCTCTTTACAAATTAGATGATCTCAAAACTCAGGTTCCCTCTACAGCAGCAAACATACAAGGTGAATTAACAGCTTTCGATTTCGGTGAGGAAGGCGACAAGCTAGTTGAAAT
>CACGWW010000039.1 GCA_902576905.1 uncultured Alphaproteobacteria bacterium | reverse complement strand
CTTAAGCGAAGTGCATACTGTTTTATTGAGAATGAGGGAATTAGCTGTTTCCGGTTCAAGTGAAACGCATAGTGCTGCAGACAGAACAGCCCTAAATACAGAGGTTTCAGCTCTGGAAACAGAGATTACTAGACTCGGATCGTCGACTACTTGGGGAGGAATAAATCTTCTTGATGGAACCCATTCGACTAATAACCCAATGATTTTCCAACTTGGCCCAAGAGGCGGTGATACGATAACGGTAACATTGGGATTTGTCCATGCGACGAACTCCGTTGATGCGCAGGGCGAATTAGGGCTTACAAGTGATGTATTAACGATTACAAAAGCTTCTAACTATATATCGGTTATTGATAAAGCGATTTCAATAATATCTGCTCGACGGGGAAGCTTGGGTGCTGTTTCCAACAGGCTTGATAGCTCCATATCAAATTTGCAAAATATGAAAACTAATTTGCAAAAAGCAAAAGGCCAGGTGGAAGACGCTGATTTTGCTGCCGAAACCGCAAAACTTGCAAGAGCGCAAATTTTAATGCAGGCGGCAACTGCAATGTTAGCACAAGCTAACGCATCAAAGAATAATACACTTAAACTTATAACGGGATAGTGTGTTTTATTAAGCCATTGTTTATGGCTAATTGTAAAGTTTAACGAGTTTTTGAGTTCAATACATTTATTTTAAAAAATGGTGTTGCTCTCCATTCCATAAACTTCCGCATCACCATTTTTTAAAGTAAATGTAGAAAAAATTTTAAATAAAGGGTGATAAAATGAAGTCTTATATTATAAATCAAAGCGAACTGGATCTAAACGTACAAACAATAAAGAAGAGTATCCTTCTGGAAATTGCGGCTACTGCGATGCTGGCTAATTTGAAACTAAGGAAACAAAAGTCTTAATGACTTACACTTGTAACCGGGTTGCTTCAACAACCTAAGTTTACCTTCACTATGAATATTTGCTTACGTTTATCCTTGACCTTGAACAAAGCAAATATTCGTACTCGTTACTCAATTAGGTCCTCCAATTACCTAAGCAAATCTAAAACTGATTGCATCGATTGGTTCGCCTGAGCCAGCATCGCGGTAGCCGCTTGTTGAAGAACTTGGCTTTTTGAGAGATTTACAGACTCTTCAGCCATATCCGCGTCTTCAATTCTGCCACGCGAGACAGTAGTATTAACAACGATATTTGAAAGGTTATCAATTGTATGTTCCATTCGGTTCATAGTGGCTCCAAGATCACCTCTTTCGGCGTCAACTTTTCTTAAAGCACCATCAACAGCAGACATCATTCTCTGTGCATTTCTAACACTTAATACATCCATATCTGAAATTTTTCTCAAACTTGCCGACTCAGGATCATCTCTAAATAGACTCTCATCATCTTGCGGCGTTACTGTGAAAACATTTGGGGACTCAAAAACTACCTGCCCAGTGAGCCGTACCGAGTTTAGTGGAGGTGGGTTGTTTGCATTATCAGTAGCGGAAAGTTCTTTATCAAATAATGTTACTGGAACCCCCTTAACATTTTCATCTCTATCTAGTGTTTGAATATTTAGTGCTTTCTCTACTTTAGTAAAAGAAACGGTTTGAGTATTATTACTATTTGCAAAATTGACGGCTGTTGCTGTTCCATTTGCATCGTAGGTGGCAAGTTTAAAAGTATCTGTGGTTGCGTCTGTCACTACATAGTGATTTCCTGCAATTATACCCGTCATTTGCTCTGCATGATCGATTGAAGCTTTTACCACATCACCATTTGAAAAGCCATGGGTAGTTATCTCAATCACGTCTGTTGCGTGAACAATCTTGGTTCCAGCTGCAGTCTTAGCACTGTTGTATACTGTGCGCGTTTGACCGGGTAAATCGAACTTATCAATTAAAATATCATAACCGTCAGGACTTGTTAGATCTATGTAAGAGCCATCTGAAGAGAGTCGTGCGTTAATGCCCGTATCGCCAGAGAACCCATTGATTTTATCTCTTAGATCAGCAAGATCAGAAGACGCAGAATTATTGCCTGTGCCAAACTTTACACTTGCTGTTATGGGAACAGCTGTCGTATTCATTCCATATAAGTCAAAAGAAATCACGGTAAAACCGTCAGTTGAATCATCGGGAGAAAGAGAAAGTCGGGCATGTGTTGAAGCAGATGCTACAACCCCTGTTTTGCTTTCTTTGGAGTTTACAGCAACAGCAATATCGCGAGCAGTTGCTCCATTTTTAAATCTTGTAGTTTCCTTACCGACATAGCCGTAAATTTCTAGTTCTTCGGCCCCAAGTACTTCAGAAGGTGCTGCTGTTCCGCCCACTATTCCAACAGAAGGAGCATTCCCTAAACTATTGAGGAAAAATTTAGATCCCGTTCCATCTCCTCTACTTCCATCTCCATATGTTATGGCTTGTGAATCGACATCTGTAAGAACAAATGTTTTAGAATTTCCTGTGGAGGCACCGACTCTGTATGTTCTTCCAGACTCAAGTCCGACAATTTGTTCTGTTTCATCACCACTATGCACGTATGTAACGAAGTCTCCTTCTGCAAAGCCATGGTCAGTCGTTACGGTAATCGCTGCTCCAGCAGCTGCAGTATCGGTTGACGCAACTTCAACAGATTTCTCCATCTGAGAAGACATATTCCACATACCAATTTTATTCGGTCGAATGTCTTCGATACTTAAAGAATGAGTATGTTGCGGAGATTCGTCAAAGCTTATTTCGAACTCGGTATCCTGAAACGTTCCATTCAAAAGCTTTGTTGTATTAAAAGTTGTGGTCTCCCCAATACGAATAAGTTCTTTCTTCAAGGAAACAATTTCCTGGTTAAGTGACACTCTATCTGCACCGCTATAAGATCCGTTAGCCGCTTGAACAGCTAATTCTCTCATGCGTTGTAGAACTTCGGAGACCTCATGAAGCGCACCTTCGGCAACCTGAGACATTGATATAGCGTCACCAGCATTCCGAATAGCGACATTCATTCCTGCAATTTGCGATGACATTCTATTTACGATGGCAGCCCCTGCCGCATCATCTCCAGCACTATTTAGACGCTTGCCGGAAGACAATCTTTCTGTTGCCTTAGCAAATCCGTCTTCATTCAGTCTCAAATTATGCAGAGACTTTAATGCTGCAATGTTAGATCCTATCGTACTCATTTCGTTCTACCTGTTTTTTTTTTGACATTTTTATAATGCATTTACTGTGCCAACTCTTTACTTATCTTAGAAAATCGAACAGACTTTGCTGTCCA
>CACGWW010000038.1 GCA_902576905.1 uncultured Alphaproteobacteria bacterium | reverse complement strand
TGATGGATATGCGGCCATTGGACCGATCGACTGGTTAGCTTTCAATACAAAAACTGGAAAAACGGCTGACGTGAATGTTAGACGCGCTATCGCTTATGCAATAGACAGAAACTTTATTCTGAAAGCTATTATGCTTGGTGTTGCCGATGAGGCTCGAACTGGTATTCATCCTGGAAGTCCTTTTTATGAGCCGAATGTGGAGCCATATAATCTAGATATTGATAAGGCAAACAAAATACTTGATGATGCCGGATATAAAAAGGGTAGTGATGGTATGCGGTTTGGATTGACAGTCGACTTTGGTTGGCCAGGGCTAAAACCAAACGCCGAATATACAAAGGCGGCACTCAAGAAAATAGGTATAGACGTAACCGTAAGAGCATCTGCCGACTTTCCAACATGGGCAAAGACTGTTAGCAACCATAATTTTGATCTAACCTGGGATACCGTTTTTAATTGGGGAGATCCTGTTATAGGTGTTCACAGAACCTATCAGACCTCTAATATAAAAAAGGGAGTTATCTGGTCTAACACTCAACAATATAGTAATCCAAAAGTGGATGCTATAATGGAGAAGGCTGGAGTAGAAAACGATATGGATAAGCGAAAAGCTCTATATTCAGAGCTACAAAAAATGCTGGCAAACGACTTGCCTGTATATTGGACAAATACTCTTCCTTATCATACCATTTACAGCAAGAAGGTTGGCAATCCTCCTATGGGAATTTGGGCAACCAGCTCTCCAATGGATATGACATATATCAAAGATTAAACTATAACGATGAGAAGGGGCATAAGTTGCCCCTTCTCATTTTCCAATAAACTATTTCAGTCATATATAAATGCCATTTTTTGTTTCACTAATTAGGCGCCTCGTTTCCATGCTCTTGGTTTTGCTTGTTGTGGTCGTCTTAAACTTTCTCATGCTGCATTTAGCTCCTGGTGATATTGCAGACACAATCGCTCAAACAATGGGGGGTGCTGACGAGCAAGATATGGCTGAATTGAGGAAGCAGTATGGGCTTGACCAACCATTTTTTATTCAGTTGTTTAACTATGTTGTTAGGGTTGCTTTATTGGATTTTGGACATTCTCACTTTTACAATTTACCAGTATTTGACTTGATAATGGAGAGATTTCCTGCCACTTTATTATTAGTTTTTTCAGCGCAGATATTGTCTTTATTTGTAGGCATACTTTTAGGGGTATACGCTGCTCAAAACCCTAATGGACTATCAAGTCTTTTTGTAAATATGTTTTCTCTATTTGGTTACGCAGCTCCTGTATTTTGGACTGGAATTCTTTTATTGATTGCGTTCTCACTCCACATTCCTATTTTTCCAGTCTCAGGAATGAGGGATATAACAATTGAAAGCGATAATTTCTTTGTTCATTTCTTTGATGTACTTAGACACCTATTTTTACCTATGATAACACTGGCCTCTATATTTTTCGCCTATTATTCGCGTCTTTGTAGAGCGAGTATGTTAGAAGTACTGGGCGCGGACTTTGTTCGAACTGCTAAAGCAAAAGGACTATCCAAAAAGGACGTATTACTGAAGCATGCACTAAAAAATTCTTTATCCCCAGTTATAACTTTTGCTGGACTGAGCTTCTCTGCCGTTGTCTCAGGGGCCATTCTGGTAGAAACGGTTTACAGTTGGCCAGGTTTAGGGACATTAGCATTTAATTCAATTATATCTAGGGATACGCCGGTTTTACTAGGCATCCTGATTTTCTCAACGCTAATGGTAACTGTAGGAAATCTTTTAACAGATTTAACGTTAAAAGCTTTAGACCCAAGAATAAAAATTTAAGGTTTCAGCATGTTAGAAAATGAAGAAATTGAAGAACCTACAATCAAGCCTGTTAAAGAAATTTTTCAGACATTCTTCAAGAGTTACTCAGCAGTTACAGGACTGATTATTCTTATTGGTATCGCAGTGATGGGCTTTATAGGACCACTATTTTATCCTACTGACCCCTTTGATATGGTATGGATGCCATTTTCGCCTCCAGGAGCTGATGGGTTTCTTTTAGGAACAGATTATTTAGGTCGTGATATCTTATCCCAAATTATCAACGGTGCACGCGTTTCGATAGCAATAGGTTTTTCTGCGGCTTTGGTTTCGTGTTTTATAGGGGTTGGTATAGGCTCATTCGCTGGGTTTTATGGCGGTTGGGTCGAAGAAACACTAATGAGAATAACTGAGTTTTTTCAAGTTTTACCAACCTTATTATTTGCTATGGTAATCGTGGCGCTATTTGGCTCATCAGTACTTTCTATAACTCTAGCGATAGGAGCAGTTAGCTGGGCTAGTGTTGCTAGAATTACAAGATCAGAGTTTTTAAGAATAAAGGAGCTAGACTTTGTCTTAGCCTCACGCTCCTCTGGGAGCAATAATATGGCTCTAATTTTCAGAGTTATTTTACCCAACGCAGCAGCGCCAATAATTGTACAATCAGCATTGTTGGTAGGAGCGGCGATTACATTTGAGGCAGGCTTAGCTTTTCTAGGTTTGTCAGACCCAAATGTCATAAGTTGGGGTCAGGTGATAGGATCTAACAGAGTGTATATTCTTGATGCGACATATACTGTTACATTTCCAGGAGTAGCAATTTTTATAACAGTGCTCGCTATATCTCTTGTAGGTGATGGTCTTAATGATGCGTTAAACCCAAAACTTAGGTCAAGGTAATGGAAGACCTAGTTTCAATAAATAATCTGAATATAGAGGCAAGGACAAGAGCCGGCACTCTAAAAGTGGTAAATGATCTCTCTTTTACGATAAAAAAAAGTGAGACTTTGTGTGTTGTCGGAGAGTCTGGATGTGGAAAATCGGTAACAGCATTGTCATTGATGAGCTTATTACCTGAGGGAATATTAAAGGTTTCGTCAGGAGATATCTTATTCGACAATACTAACCTAGCTCAATTATCAGAGGCAGAGCTTGAGGGTATAAGAGGCAATGACATTTCAATGATATTTCAGGAGCCGATGACTTCTCTCAATCCTCTTTTTACAGTTGGAGAACAGATTTCAGAAGTTATCAGGCGGCATAAAAATCTCAATAAAGAAAAAGCATGGGTGAGTGCGGTAGAATTACTAGATGCTGTAAAAATTCCCAATCCAGATAAAAGAGCTTTTGATTATCCTTTTCAGCTTTCTGGTGGACAACGACAAAGAGTTATGATCGCAATTGCGTTGGCGTGTCAGCCAAAAATCTTGATCGCGGATGAGCCAACAACAGCATTAGATGTGACCATTCAAGCAGAAATACTTGCTTTGATTAATATGCTCAAACAAGAAACAGGTACTGCAGTAATGTTTATTACGCACGACAT
>CACGWW010000037.1 GCA_902576905.1 uncultured Alphaproteobacteria bacterium | reverse complement strand
ATGGTGGTTTTCGATTTCCTACCGCCAGTTTTTATAATTTGTCACCAAAATATTTTTTTAAAGAAAAAGTTTGTCACCAAATTTGGCACCAAAAAAATAAGGTTATTGATTTTATGTAGAAAAAATGGCTCCGGCGGTTGGGATCGAACCTACCGCCAGCGTGTCATACCTGGTCATACTTTGTCATAAAGTGCCATATTTATATGGGTATGATGGTCATAAAGTGTCATACTTGGTCATAAACATTCATATAGTGTCACACTTTTCTTGTCAGCAACTTGTCAGCAAATGCCAAAAAAAACCCTACCGCCAGTTTTATCACCGTAGGAAATTTGTCAGCAGATTACTTTGCAGAGGTGTATATGACGGTCGATCGGCAATTCACTTTGTTGACCACTGTTTTATGACTAAATAACATCCAAAAACTAGTAGCCTCATCATAATTTTATTGAATTTGATCAACTTTTCTAAAAACCTTTGGTGAACATAACAACTAAACTTTTCGCCAAAAATACTTAGTAATATATTTTATAAAAGAACGGCTTGAGAATTCGAAAGCATACCTACTATCAATTGCCAAACAACCACATTTTATTAGCGATGACTTCTCTACTCTTAAATAGACTTTAGGTTAAGTAAAAAAGAGAAAGCTGATCAACAGACATCTAGCCATTATCGAAGAAGTGTTAGAACCGATGATTTGCTTGCATTTGCTTGTGCTATCATCGCTGTTGCGGCTTGTTGCAAAATCTGGTTTTTTGCTAGATTACCAGTCTCTTGCGCAAAGTCGGCATCTTGTATACGGCCTTGGGAGGCACTTAGATTTACAGCTATCTGATCAAGGTTACTCATAGTGCTATCTAATCTATTGGATACCGCACCGAGTTTACCTCTTGCCATTGATACATGATCAATAGCTCTATCGATACTTATTATAGCATCTTGAGCTTCCTCTGCTGATAAAAGGTTAGTATCTGCTCTGTGAGTGGAATTAGAAGCAAAAGGCGCGGCTGGATCATAATTGTGGTTTACCCCATCTCTTGTTTCCACAAAATCATTAGCAATAGAATCAAAAGTTTCTGACGGATGCCAACTGTTAACATTTTCAATCTCGACCGTAATAGCCTGGTTAGCACCTTCTCCAATTTGAAATGTAAACGATGTATGCCTAGTGCCATCCCAATCATCAGGGTTTGCAGGCATTCCATCATAGCCATCAAGTAGGTTTTGACCAGCCCACGTTGTATTGGCCGCGATTCTGTCCATTTCAGCTTGCAGCTGCTCAAACTCCGCATTAGTGTGCTGTCTATCGGCATCCGTTAAGGTACCGTTAGCTGATTGCACCGCAAGTTCCCTCATTCGAAGAAGAACTGTGTGCGTTTCCTGCATGGCACCTTCCGCGGTATCGATTAGAGATTGGGCATCAGCGGCATTTCGTGAGGCCATGGCTAATCCTTGAATTTCTGCAAATAAGCGAGTTGATATGGCTTGACCCGCTGCATCGTCTTTTGCGTAGTTGATACGTGAGCCCGTGGATAGCTTCTCCATAGCACTGTCAAGCCCCTTCGAAGCCGTGTTTGCTGCATTAGATGCGAATGCAGACGCATAGTTTGTGTTGATATTTAACATGCCAAGATTACCCCTATCTTATAAGCGATAATACAGATGATTTGCTTGCATTCGCTTGCGCTATCATCGCTGTTGCTGCTTGTTGCAAGATCTGGTTCTTCGCTAGATTACCAGTCTCTTGCGCAAAGTCGGCATCTTGTATACGCCCTTGGGAGGCACTTAGATTTACAGCTACCTGATCAAGGTTACTCATTGTGCTGTCTAATCTATTGGATACAGCACCGAGTTTACCTCTCTCACTTGAGATATAATCAATTGCTATATCAATAGCCTCAATTGCTCGTTGTGATTGAGAAACCGTTTCTAGCTCGATATTAAATGTGCCGATCCCCAGATCATTTCGAACACCGTCAAAATCACCTCCAATTGGCCCGTTAACAGGAGCATATGAACTCACTTCACCTATATTCACGTTTATAGTTTGGTTGGTACCCTCTCCTACCTGAAACGAGAATGATCGTCCAAAAGTATTTTGTCCTGCCCATTTGGTATTATGGTGGATTCTATCCATTTCATTCTGGAGTTGCTTGAACTCAGCGTCTGTATGCTGTCTGTCGGCATCCGTTAAGGTACCGTTTGCCGATTGCACCGCAAGTTCCCTCATTCGAAGAAGAACAGTGTGGGTTTCCTGCATGGCACCTTCCGCAGTATCGATTAAAGATTGTGCGTCAGCAGCATTTCGAGAAGCCATGGCTAACCCCTGAATTTCTGCTGAAAGCCGTGTTGATATAGCCTGTCCCGCCGCATCATCTTTTGCATAATTGATACGTGAGCCAGTGGATAACTTCTCCATAGCGCTATCTAAACCTTGTGAAGCTGATTTTGCTGCATTAGATGCGAATGCAGACGCATAGTTCGTGTTGATGTTCAACATGACATCTTCTCCCAATATAAATAAACCTATAAGAAGAAACGACTGCGTATTTTGTCTTTTTAACAAAAGTTCAAAAAATATACCTGAAAAAGGAAATAAACAAAACTACAATTTTCAAAAAGCAACCTATCTTATTGATTGCAAACAACATTTTACAAACGTTAAAAAGCATACTCAATTGTGGCGGTTTACGATTTCCTACCGCCAATTTTTTTTGTTTGTCAGCAAAACTGTCAGCAGAAAAATTTGGTTGTTGATTTTATTGAGAAAAGATGGCTCCGGCGGTTGGGATCGAACCTACGACTATAGTTTTATACTTTACTATAAATTCTCGATACATGTCACTCAGGACAAAACCACTTATTTTTGAAGGAAACTCTCATCTCCAAAAGTGGAACTCTAATCAGTGGTAATTCGTTGGCTTTATTATCGTTTGCGCTTCCTAATACGTAATTAAAAATAAGTTTTTGAACATAGTCAACAATCGCAGGATCAGTATAGTAATTAAATAAATCTTTGCTCTGATATAAAGCCACAATTATTTCTTCCTCACCTCTTATTTTTCCTCCGCTATCATTTCTATCAATAATATAAGAATGAGAAACTAGCGTACTTTCTTCCTTTTGATTAATCCGAAATCCATCTGAAATTGCTTTATTTTCATCTAAATACACATAAAACTTTTTTCGACCAGCAAATACATCGCTCTGGTCATTATTGAAAAAGTTAATCATATCTAATTGGAATAACTTATCGTTGCAAAATTTTGCATTTATAGAGATGGAGGGATTTAGTTCCTCAAATTCTTTGTCACCTCTTTTAAGGTCCAATGAATAAAAGCCTAATACATACTTTTTTGCCTTTATAGTATTCTCGGACACTTCAGAAAAATAAAACTTATCACTTGCTAATTGATCGTGGAGAGATGCTTTCGACATACCAAGGGGATAATTCTCGTATAGGAAATCTCCATATACACTTGATGTAAAAATAATTACACCAAGTAAACATAATAATAATTTTCTCATATCATTCACTCCTAAATTTACAGTTTTCAAAACCTTCGACTTCATACGCCTTCAATGAAGAATCTTCAAATTCAATAATAACGTTTGCACACTCGGCATTGTCTAAATCTCTTTTTAATAAATTGAACACTATTGCCAGGTTTTTTGTTTGGACTGTGTATCTTTTTTTCTTTTGAAAATAATCACTCAAATCTTGTTGGGCGGCAAAAGCCTCGCTAGCCTCTTCGTCTGGCTCAAATCTCTTTTTATTAATCACAAATGAAAAAGCAATAACCTCATCATCATTAATATCCTTATTGTTTGTTTTTCTTCTTTC
>CACGWW010000036.1 GCA_902576905.1 uncultured Alphaproteobacteria bacterium | reverse complement strand
AAGAAAAAGCTGGGCAACTTTATGGCATGGGACACATAGGAGGATTTTGTCATTTGTATATAGGCCAGGAGGCTGTTGTTGTGGGAATAGACTCTATTAAAGAAAATGGAGATCAGAACATTACATCTTACAGAGATCATGGTCATATGCTTGCTTGTGGCATGGATCCAAAAATGGTCATGGCGGAACTGACGGGTCGTTTTACTGGTTACTCAAAGGGTAAAGGTGGGTCTATGCATATGTTCTCTAAAAGTGAAGGCTTCTATGGAGGGCACGGAATTGTCGGCGCACAAGTACCAATTGGGGCCGGTATCGCTTTTGCAAATAAATATAAAAAAAATAGTCGCGTATGCTTTACTTACTTTGGTGAAGGAGCTGCAAATCAAGGACAAGTTTACGAAGCTTTCAATATGGCTTCACTTTGGAAGTTACCAGTAGTTTTTGTTATTGAAAATAACCAGTACGCCATGGGGACCTCAATGGTTCGAGCGTCCTCAACTGAAGAGATGTTTGCAAGAGGACTGGCTTTCAATATTCCAGGGAAAGCCGTTAATGGTATGAATGTTATTGATGTAGCAAAAGAAGCTGCTCTTGCGGCAGATCATTGTAGAGCTGGTAAAGTGCCCTTTATACTAGAAATGAAAACATACAGATATAGAGGGCACTCTATGTCTGATCCTGCAAAATATCGAACTAGAGAAGAGGTTCAAAAGGTCAGAGAAGAAAAAGACCCAATAGATACGCTACGGTCTCTATTAATAGAAAAACATAAAATCTCAGAAAAACAGTTTAAAGCAACAGATGCTGAAATTAAAGCAATAGTAACTGATGCATCAGACTTCGCGTTAAACAGCCCAGAACCTGATATTGAGGAACTTTGGACTGATGTTTACGCTGGTTAAAAATTAGGAAAAAAAATGAAAACCGAAATTTTAATGCCCTCTCTCTCACCCACTATGGAAGAAGGTAACCTCGCCAAATGGTACGTTAGCCCTGGAGATAAGGTTAAGCCAGGTGATATCATTGCTGACATCGAAACGGATAAAGCTCTAATGGAATATGAAAGTATTGAGGAAGGCACCGTTGTTGAACTAATTGTAAAGGAGGGAACGGAGAATATAAAAGTTAATTCCTTGATTGCCGTAATTGAAACCGAAGACGCTGAGGAGATTAACATAAGAAAGGTTGATGATATCAAGAAAATTGAGACGGTAAGTATTGATAATAATGAAGAAGTTTTGAGCGAAGAAGGTAAGGTAGATAGTGTAGATACGGTTCTTGAAGACCGTAAAAGAAAAAATAATGAGATAACCGGGAATCAGGTGGTTAATGAATTAACTGTTAGGGAAGCAATAAACAGTGCAATCGCCGAGGAGATGAGACTTGATGAGGATGTATTTCTGATAGGTGAAGAGGTGGGAGAGTATCAAGGGGCATACAAAGTTAGTCAGGGCTTGCTTGAAGAGTTTGGGTCTGAACGAGTAATAGATACTCCGATCACTGAGCATGGTTTCACTGGACTAGCAGTTGGAGCTGCTTTTACAGGAATAAGACCAATAGTCGAGTTCATGACATTTAATTTCGCCATGCAAGCTTTAGATCAAATAATTAACTCAGCAGCTAAAACAAATTACATGTCAGGTGGACAAATTAATTGCCCAATTGTCTTTAGGGGGCCAAATGGAGCAGCCGCTAGAGTAGCAGCTCAACATAGCCAAGATTTTGCATCATTGTACGCTTCAATTCCAGGTTTGAAAGTGATTCAGCCATTTTCTGCAGATGATGCAAAAGGTTTACTAAAGTCAGCGATTAGAGAAAATAACCCGGTTATTTTTCTTGAAAATGAGATTTTGTATGGGAAATCGTTTCCAGTAAATATTGATTCTGAACAAATTATTCCAATCGGAAAGGCGAAAACTATTTCAACCGGAGAGGACGTGACAATCATTAGCTATGGAATCGGCATGATGCACACGCTTGAAGCTGATAAGAAGCTGAAGGAATTAGGAATAAGTGCAGAGATTGTCGATTTAAGAACAATAAGGCCGATTGACTTCGATACAATTATAGAGTCAGTGAAAAAGACCAATAGATGTGTAACCGTGGAAGAATCTTTTCCTGTTTGTTCAGTCGGAAGCTATATTGGCTCACAAATCATGATAAGAGCTTTTGACTACTTAGACGCCCCGGTGCTGAATTGCACAGGAAAAGACGTTCCTATGCCCTATGCAGAGAACTTGGAAAAAGCAGCGTTAATTACTCCAGACGAGATTGTTTTTTCTGTTAAACAAGTTCTTTATAAAGATTAAATAAATTATGGGAAGAATATTTATAACGCCTTTAGCCAAAAAGTTAGCCTCTTTGAATTCTATAAATATCAAAGATATTACAGGTACTGGACCAAGAGGAAGAATCACAAAAATTGATATTGAAAAATATTTGAAGTTACCCTCGTCTGACAAAGATATCGAACAAAAGAATAAGGCCGGACAAGTTAATAGTATAGACCATGAGGTTATAAATGTACCTAAAATTAGACAAATAATTGCGGAAAAGCTAACCCTTTCAAAGTCGTCAATACCTCACTTTTACTTAAGACGCAAAGCTAGAGTAGATGAATTGATTAACTTTAGAAATAAGACAAATGATTTGCTTGAAAAAAACAATAAAATATCAATAAATGACTTTTTTATAAAAGCATGTGCTTGCGCTTTAATAGACTTTCCTGACTGTAATATGATCTGGCAAGAGCAACATATGTTGAAATTTAACGAAGTAGCAATTGGAGTAGCTATATCAACTGAAACAGGGCTGTATACCCCAACTCTTAGAAACATTGATAAAAAATCATTAGGTCAAATTTCCTCAGAAATGAAACAACTTGTTGAAAAAGCAAAGAAAAAACAACTGCGAAACAGTGACTTTATAGACTGCGCACATGCAATTTCGAACTTAGGAATGTTTTCTATTGAAAACTTCGATGCAATCATTAACCCACCAAATTCATCAATATTAGCAGTTGGGGCAGTTAAAGATGAGGTAATTAGTGAAAATGGAAGTTTTTTATCATGCAAACAAGTTTACTTAACATTATCAGTAGATCATAGAACGATTGATGGAGAACTGGGAGCAAAATTTCTTGATAGAATAGTATTCTACCTACAAAATCCTACTGTTCTCACGATAAAATAAACTAATTTTTGTTTAAAATTTGGTCCATCGTTTTTGATGGCTCCGGGCACCCTGAACTTCCCACCTCTTTAGCAGGTACCCCTGCTACTGTCTTAAAAGAAGCCACTGATTTCAAGACCAACGAACCAGCAGCGACCCTGGAGCACTCTCCAATCGAAATATTCCCTAATATTTTTGCACCAGCTCCGATTAAAACATTATTTCCTATCTTAGGGTGTCTGTCACCCCGAACTTTTCCGGTACCACCTAGAGTGACAGAATGCAAAATAGAGACATTATCCCCAACTTTAGCTGTTTCTCCGATAACTAGATTATGAGCATGATCTAACATAATGCCCTTGCCTATATTTGCACCAGGATGAATATCTATAGTGAAAACCTCAGATACCCTCATTTGTAAATAAAGAGAAAGATCTATGTCTCCATTATTGTAAAGTGCATTTCCTATTCGGTGTGCTTGTAAAGCAATGAAGCCTTTGTAAAAAAGAAAGGGTTGATAAAACCAGTGGCAAGCAGGATCTCTTTCATAAAAGGCAATCAAGTCATCCACTGCGTGATCACATATATAAGGAAAATTACTAATTTGCTTTTGCAGTATTGAAGTGAGATTACCTATTTCAAAATCTGGGCTAGAAACCTTAATAGCGATGATGTGCGATAATGCATCGCCGAAACTACTTCGACCCAAGATGTTGTTTTTAAAATATTTTTTCATATAGTTAGATTTCTTTAAGGATACCTGAGCTTCTTTGCAGATTGTTTCCCAAATCTTTTTTATTTTTATATCAGTTTGCTCCAATAACAATGCCTCCATTAATCATAAGTATTAACAACATATTTATGTTAAGAAATCAATTTTCTATCTTCAATCGTCTATACTCTTTAACAAACCTGTTATGCTGCTTTAGGTTCTTTGAAAAATTATGTCCTCCCTCTCCATTTGCGACAAAAAATAAGAAGTCTGTTTCAAGTGGATTTGAA
>CACGWW010000035.1 GCA_902576905.1 uncultured Alphaproteobacteria bacterium | reverse complement strand
TAATACTCCTATAAATTTGGAATTCCTGAAATTAGAGATTATAAGATTAATTTATAATTTTTCTGATTTTATTCTATTTTTAGAGAAACCCATGGTCACCAACATGGACTATCCAAAATTCAACAGCTCATCAAATAAATTGAAGGCCAGCATATCTAACAGACCTTTTTCTGGTAAATTTAAGTTAATCACTGAACAAGAAAATTGGCAACTATCCAACGATAGAAACACTAAGATACTTGAAGCTAAGGAAGTGATTTTTGCGCTAAAGGATGCGGATCAAATGAATTTAGATTTTTATTTCCAAGCGGATAATTTAGGAGTTAGCATTTTGGATAAAATTTATGAAAAAGATCCTGAAAACCCAAATAAGTTAATCCTTAAAGGTTCAATATTAAATAGTGTTACAAGTAGCCGAGAAGCACCTTATAAGCCAATAAAACTCGAAAACATATTGTTAGAAAAACTAGATATGAATATTGGATTTTTTAAGCTAAGTTGCAATGATATGGTTGCCCTAAACTTGTTAAAACTGACTACTAAGGAAGGTGTTGCTTGTCTTTTAAAACTTAGCCCAAAGAAGCTCGCAAAAATAAAAACAGATAATGAATTAATTCAAAGCATTATAGATATTGTCAACTTGCTTTTAATCATCAACAACCCAACAAGGACTGCTGAACTACAAGCAATTCCCATTAAGCTTAGCTTAAATAAAGGGTTATTTTATATAAACGCTATTCCTATTTACCAGTTTCCAACACAATACTAGTCTCTCCCAAAGTTTGGTGTGCCTGTATCTTGACCAGCAGCTACTATACCTTTCCTTATGCTTCTAGTTCTTTCAAAATATTTTAACAAATATTCACCATCTTTTTTTCTTATGGCTCGCTGCAATGAAAATAGTTCCTCCGTAAATCGACCTAATACTTCCAAATGCGCATCTTGATTATTTAAAAAAATATCTCGCCACATAACTGGGTCAGACGCGGCTATTCTTGTGAAGTCTCTGAAACCCGCTGCTGAGTAATTTATTATTTCCGACTTTGTAACTGTTTCTAGGTCATCAACAACCCCTACCATAGTGTATGCAATTAGATGAGGTGCATGAGATGTGACGGCAAGAACTAGATCATGATGCTCAGGTGTCATTATTTTAGTTTGCATACCTAGAAACTTCCAAAAGGTCTCAAGACTATTCAATGCTTTCTTGTTAGTTTTTCTTGTGGGTGTCAGTATGCACCAACGGCCTTCAAACAGTCCGGCGTAACCTGCGTCAGGCCCCGATCTTTCAGTCCCAGCAATGGGGTGAGAGGGAACATACTTACCTCCAACGCTCTCTATGTTAGACTCTATTTCTGCAATAACTGACAGTTTTACTGATCCAACGTCTGTAATTGTTGTCCCGGGCTCAATAATTTTTTTTAATCTCCGTGTTACAGCTTGCATTTGGCCAACGGGCACACAGAGTACTATAAGCTGGGACCCGCTCACCGCGTTATCTAAATTACTTTCAACTTCGCATAAACCGATCTTTTTCGCTCTATTTCTTACTGCTATATCCTTATCGTATCCTACAATTTTAATTGTGGGATCTTTTTGTCTTAAAGTCAGACATATCGAAGACGCAATTAAACCTAGGCCGATAACGGATATTTTTCTAAACTCTTTCATTTTTTTCAAAATACTCCGCTAGGGTTAAATATAGCTTTTCGCATATTTCTTTGCTACCAATTGAAAGTCTGAGGCACTTTGGAAGGCCATAAGAGCCCACCTTTCTTAAAATAAAACCTTTTCCCTTTAAAAATAAATCAATTGTATTGGCTTGCTCTTCGCTCAGAAATCTTAGGAGCAAAAAGTTTGCAAACGATTGATCTATTTTCAATCCAAGACCAAGCAATTTATTTCGGAGTGCTTCTCTATTTACTCTGTTGAGCTCTCTCTGCTCATTAACGAACTTTACATCTGCAATACTTAATTCGGCCATTTTCAAACCCAAAGACGATACGTTAAAAGGTGATCGAACGGAGTTCAAAACATCTATTATATTTCTTGCACCATAGCCCCACCCGACGCGCAATCCACCAAGCCCGAATATTTTAGAAAACGTTCTAGTCACAAATAAATTTCCATATTTATTTACTAGTGAAATTCCTCCATCACAAGAATCCACATATTCTGAGTAAGCACCATCCAAGACAAGTAAAATGTTGTCAGGTATTTTATTTAGGAGCTCCTCTACTTCAGTTTCTGAAATCATAGTCCCTGTTGGATTATTTGGGTTCGCCAAAAAAATCATCTTTGTTCTGGCAGTAATAGCTGCACAAATATTCTCTACAGATGCAGTGCGATTTCTTTCTTTAACCTCTACGGGCTTAGCTCCAGCGGCTAAAGCAGACAACTTATACATTAAAAAGCCATGCTCCGTATAAATAACCTCATCATTTTTATCACAGAAACAGCGACATAATAATTGGATGATCTCATCAGATCCAGCTCCACAAATTATTCTATTAGGATCTATATCATGTATCTCGCCTATTTTACGTCGTAGAGCAAAATGATTACTATCCGGATACTCGAAAATGTTATTAGAGTAATATGCAAACTGATTGAGCACATCATTACATGGGCCATTCATGTTCTCGTTCGCACTCAACTTTACTACATTCTCTTTGCCTCTAATAACACTTTCTCCGCTTTCATACAAAGGCATATTGTAAAAATGGGATAGAGGCCTTATGTTAATATCAGAATTTTTCATTAGTCTTTTTAAATAATAACTCTTCTGAACTAATAGAAATTATACGGATCAATGTCCACACTAAAGTAAATATTATTTGGAACTGTAATATTTTTCAGCCAGTCTCGCACTTCGATCTGTGATATTTTTGTTATTTTATTCGACTTTATAAGTAGCCTTACTCTCGTTTTATTTTTTATTCTTGAAATTGGTGCAACAGCAGGGCCAAAAATCTCAAAGTTCTGTAATTTTAGTGAATAAAATTGATTTTTTAATTCCTTACCAAAATCTATAAGTGTACTTTCCTTTCTTCCTGACAATATCAGCGATATAAATTTTCCATGAGGCGGAACATTAGCCTCTATTCTTTGTTCTAACTCAGTGTTAAGAAAAATTTCTCCATGATCCTTTAGTAACGCTTGTAAAACAGGATGTCGAGGCATCCAAGTTTGAATCAACGCCCGCCCGTCAGAGGCATACCGTCCTGCTCGCCCTATAACTTGTTTAATTACCTGATAGCTTTTCTCCATTACCCTATGATCACCAGCATTTAGACCCATGTCTGCATCAATTACTGCTACAAGCTTTAAATGAGGAAAATTATATCCTTTGGCTACCAATTGAGTACCTATAATGATATCAATTTCCCCTGACTTTATTTTATCCATATCTTCTAAATGTTTTTCTCCCTTTGAAAAACTATCTGAAGAAAAAATCTGTGACAAAGCATCGGGAAACAATCTGGAAATCTCATCTCTAATTCTTTCAACACCTGGCCCAATAGGTATAAAATTTTCATCCGACTTACACTTAACACATTTCGTTTTTTCTGAAACTTTATATCCACATAGATGGCACAGGTAACAGTTTTTTGTCTTATGATACACTAGCTTTGTACTGCAATTTTTACAATTCAAAGAAATTCTGCATGCTGTACAAAATGCTATTGGTGCATAACCCCTTCTATTCAGAAAAATTAGAATTTGCTCTTTTTTTTCCAAACTTATCTTTATCTGATCAATGATTGGAACAGATATCCAACTATTTTTTGGGGTTTCTTCAACATTCATATCAATTAAGGTCACTCTCGGTTCATAAACCTCGCCAAAACGTTTGGGAAGGTCAACTTTATGATACTTACCCAATCTACAATTATGCCATGTCTCGATACTGGGAGTAGCTGAAGATAGAATGACTCGTGATTTCAAAGTTGAAGCTCTTAAAACAGCGAGATCTCTTGCATTATATATTGGGGCTTCTTCTTGCTTATAAGAGGAATCATGTTCTTCGTCCACAATGATAAGTTTTAAGTTTTTAAATGGTAAAAAAAGTGCTGATCTGGCTCCTATCAAAAGCTTTAAATGACCGCTTACTACATTCTTAAAAACTTTTCGTCTTTCGTTTAGAGATAGTTGTGAATGCCATTCACCTGCAAGCGCTCCGTATCTTTTCATAATACGTTGTTTAAAATCGACAGTTAGAGAAATTTCAGGTAATAAAATTAGAACTTGTTCTCCTTTTTCTATACGCTCACTTGCTAGATTCAAATAAACCTCGGTTTTACCTGAACCAGTAACACCAAATAATAGCCATGACTGAAACTCATTCTTTACGTACTTTTCTTTG
>CACGWW010000034.1 GCA_902576905.1 uncultured Alphaproteobacteria bacterium | reverse complement strand
ACTTTAAATTAAAAAAACAGGAGTTGAAGATGTCAAAGGAATTAGGAGTTATAACTCAGGTTATAGGAGCTGTAGTAGACGTAAAGTTTGAAAGCCATCTGCCCGCAATTTTAAATGCTCTCGAGACCGATAATAATGGGTCAAGATTGATTTTAGAGGTTGCTCAGCACCTAGGTGAAAGTTCAGTCAGAACTATAGCTATGGATAGCACTGAGGGTCTTGTTAGAGGTACAACTGTTTCAGATACAGGTAGCCCTATAAGTGTACCCGTAGGTAATGCAACTCTTGGAAGAATTTTGAATGTTGTTGGAGATCCAGTCGACGAGAAAGGGAAAGTTAGTCAGAAGGAAACAAGGCCAATACACCAAGATGCACCAGAGTTCTCTGCCCAAGCAACTGAAACAGAGATTCTGGTTACAGGTATTAAAGTTATTGATCTGCTCTGCCCATACTCTAAAGGTGGCAAAATAGGTCTTTTTGGTGGAGCTGGTGTGGGAAAAACTGTTTTGATTATGGAATTAATCAACAATATAGCAAAGGTACACTCTGGGTTCTCAGTTTTTGCTGGGGTTGGAGAAAGGACTCGGGAAGGCAATGATCTGTATCACGAGATGATTGAGTCTGGTGTTATAAATCCAGAAAAGCTTGAGGAATCTAAGGTGGCACTAGTTTATGGGCAGATGAACGAACCTCCAGGGGCAAGAGCACGGGTTGGACTCACTGGTCTTACACTAGCTGAGCAATTTAGGGATCAATCAGGAACCGATGTCTTGTTTTTTGTGGATAACATCTTCCGTTTTACTCAAGCGGGCTCAGAGGTATCCGCTCTTTTAGGCAGAATACCCTCAGCTGTGGGTTACCAGCCTACGTTAGCAACTGATATGGGGGCACTGCAAGAAAGAATAACATCGACTAAATCAGGATCCATCACGTCAGTTCAGGCAATTTATGTCCCAGCTGATGATCTAACAGACCCGGCCCCAGCGACATCTTTTTCTCATTTAGATGCGACAACAGTTTTGAGCAGAGCAATTTCTGAAATTGGAATTTATCCAGCTGTAGACCCGCTTGATTCAACAAGTAGGATATTAGACCCCCAAATAGTAGGTGAAGACCATTATAATGTTGCTAGAGATGTACAGGGTATTCTTCAAAGGTACAAATCGTTACAAGATATTATCGCAATATTGGGTATGGATGAATTATCTGAAGATGATAAGTTAACTGTTGCTAGAGCACGAAAAATACAAAGATTTCTCTCTCAGCCATTTGATGTTGCAAAGGTATTTACCGGTTCTGATGGTAAACAAGTTCCACTCGATGTTACTATTGACAGCTTTAAGAGAGTTGTTGCGGGAGAATTTGATCACCTACCAGAATCTGCATTTTATATGGTTGGCGGTATAGATGAAGTGATTGAGAAGGCGGAGAAGACAGCTGCTGATGTAGCATAGGCGCCTTAAGGTAATTGGAATGACAAATAAATTCGAGCTCAGTATTATATCGGCGGAAAGTAAAGTTTTCGAAGGAAAAGTGGAAAACATTTTAGTACCAGGAATGGTTGGCGACTTTTTAGTTCTGACAAATCATGCCCCTTGCGTAAGTAGTATACGTCCTGGTTTTTTGGAATTTTCTGATGCAACAAGCGATAAGCAAAGATATTTTGTTTCTGGAGGCATCATAGAGGTTATTAATAACATGGTCTCAGTGTTAGTAGATTCAGCTGTTTCAGGTGATAAAATTGTAAAGGAAGATATAACTAGTCTTCTTTCTGAAGTTGATGACAGATTATCTGCTGAAGATACTGTAAATAAAGATGATTTGGGACTGAGAAAAAATGACCTGGAAGAGGCTTTGAAACAAGCCTAAATTGTAAAACTCATTAAAAAGAAAATCAGAACCATACTTGTTTAAAGATATACGAATTGCGCTCATTTTCAGTGTTGTATTACTGGATATTATAGGCATTGGAGTTATATTTCCTATTATACCGGATCTATTGAAAGAAGTCGGTATAGATAAAACTGCTAGTGCTGCCTTTTGGGGAGGTCTTTTGTCCTCATCCTACGCTTTTATGCAATTTGTTTTTTCACCAACAATTGGGACATTATCAGATATTTTTGGCAGACGTCCTGTATTACTTACGGCATCAATATTGTTAGGAATCGATTATTTGCTGATGGGATTTGCTGAAAATATTTTGATCCTGTTTATTGGTAGGATCATTGGTGGCCTGGCTGGAGGAACTATAGCTACAGGTACTGCTTACCTGGCAGATATCTCAGATACCAAAGACAAAAAAAAGAACTTCGCTATCATAGGAGCAGCCTTCGGAGTAGGTTTTATATTAGGACCAATTATAGGAGGATTAATGGGTGAGATTAGCGTAAGGGCCCCATTTTTCCTATCAGCGCTTTTATCTTTCCTAAACTTTTTTCTATGTTTATTCCTACTTCCTGAAACTCTTAAGGTAGAAATGAAAAATAAATTCAAAATAAAAAAGTTAAATCCGTTCTTTAATATCTCTTACGTATTTAAAATACCTCTATTTAAAGGATTATTTTTTTGCTTCTTTCTTATCGCTTTCGCCAACACAGTTTATCCCGCGATATGGAGTTTTTGGGGAAGAGAAGTTTTCGGATGGTCTTCAGGGATGATTGGGTTTACTTTAGCGTGCTACGGCTTATTACTTTTTATAGTTCAAGCATTTGTAATTCGTTTAAATTTTTTTGATAAGCTTTCAACAAAAAATTTAACACTTTTTTCTTTAACCTGCGGAATTGTAGCGCTCGTTTCATTCGGTCTTGTACGAGTGGAACTTCTAGTTTTTGCCATAATACCGATTGCAGCTCTATCTGAAATGGTTAATCCAACTTTAAAAGCATTTATGTCAAATGAAATATCTGAAAAAGATCAAGGTATTCTACAAGGCGTTTTAAATAGTATAGTTGGGTTTACTTCGGTTATCGGACCAATTTCCATGAGCTACATTTTTAGCATTGGAGCTTCAAAGGAATCACTTATTTATAGTCCAGGAGCGCCATTTTTATTTGCTGCATGTTTATTTTTTTCTTCTTTGCTCTTGATAAGGCGATTTTTAGATTAGATTTTTTGATTCAGTTTGAATATAGACCTTCATAGATAGGTTTTAAAGACTCTTCACTAAATAGCGATGAGACAGAACTTTCGTTAGATATATTCAACATAGCATGTGCCAAAAGAGGCGCAGCAGTAATAGTACGGATTTTTCGGCACCTCGATACAATTTCAGTTGGTTCAATAGTATCAGTGATAACCATGGAGCTAAGGTTGGAGTTAGAAATTCTCTCTATTGCTTCTCCAGAAAGAACACCGTGAGTTATATATGCATGCACTTCTTTAGCGCCCTTTTCCATTAGTAGTTCAGCTGATTTAATCAAAGTCCCAGCTGTATCACAAATATCATCAACTAGAATGCAGGTTTTATTTGAAACGTCCCCAATGATAGTCATGGAGTTAATTTCTCCAGGAGCACTCCTTCTCTTATCCACTACCGCTAAATCCACGTCAATTTTTTCAGCAAGTTCTCTTGCACGCGATACTCCTCCAACATCAGGTGAAACTATTGTGATATTTTTATTTTTTGCGAAGTTGTGTCTTATATCAATCGCAAATATAGGTGATGCATATAGATTATCCACTGGAATATCGAAGAAGCCTTGGATTTGGGCGGCGTGAAGATCTAATGTAAGTACTCTATTTATACCTGCTTGTGCGAGCAAATTAGCAACTAATTTTGCGCTAATTGGGGTTCTGGCTTTTGTCCTTCTATCTTGTCTCGCATAACCAAAATATGGAATTATTGCTGTAACTCTACTTGCACTAGATCTCTTAAGCGCATCCGCAATAATGAGTAGTTCCATCAGATTATCATTTGCTGGATTTGAAGTTGACTGAACTATGAACATATCCTCGCCACGAACATTCTCAAAAACTTCTACAAAGACTTCTTGGTCGCTAAACCGTTCTACACGAGCTTTTACGGGCTTTACTTTTGTGCCGAACAACAAACCAATTCTCTTGCAAATACTTTTTGCTAGTGAAAGATTTGAATTCCCAGATATTATTTTTAATTTGCCGTTTGAGATCATTATTTGCGACTCTTCTTTATGAGTTAATCCTAAACGTTTTTCATATTTATGAAAGAAAAAGGATCACGTTAGTTTCGTCTTTTTTATTAATTATTCAAAGTTTATTTATCTTCATTTCCCTGTAATTTCGGCCACGATATGATCTTCAGAATTTTCATTATCAACTGAAGTTTCTGAAACACAGTATTTTTGAATTGATTGATTTGTCTTATGGACACTCTCTTTGTCTTTAGTTAATAGATGGTGCCATTGGGGCAAAGGTTTCCCTTC
>CACGWW010000033.1 GCA_902576905.1 uncultured Alphaproteobacteria bacterium | reverse complement strand
GGCAGCTTTGATTGACCTGAAAAGCGAAAAAGAAAATAAATTACAAAAGGTCATAGTTCCTTAAACTTTAGATCCATGGAATCTTACTATTGTTTCAGCCTGATCTTTACTTAGCTTAGTTTGGGCTACAATATCATCCGCTGAACTACCTTTTCTAGCAAGATCTATTGCTTCATTAAAAACTGTTTCGCTATTTATGCCTTCCGCGAGCATACTTAGCTCCTTCTTTGTTCCCTCGGCCACAGTAGTTGCATCTGATACCGCACCCGAAAGGTTCGATATGCGAGAACTCAGAGAGCTAATATCTGATGTTGTATCATCACTTCGATTTACGAGTCTACTAACTTTATCTCTTAAACTCACAAGTTCTTTTTCCATAGTTGAAAGAGTTTTATTTTGTTGAAATATAAAGTATATGATTGTCGCCAGAAAGGCTATAACTCCAGCTCTTTCAGTAAAAATATAATCTAATATTAGAACTTGAAGATCCATTGCGGAAGATTGTATTGAATTATTTATTCAAAACAAGTTATTTTCTAGTAATATTTTCTTGTAGATATTGTGAAAACTGATTTGCCCAGTTTACTTTGCCTTGTGAAGCTTTTTCTAAGATAGAAATTCTTTCTATGAGCAAATTGATATTTTCTTTTTCATTGTCCAGTAGATCCTCGGAAAAATTTTTATCACCAAAAACCTCTATGTTTTCATTTAATAACTTGTCGGTTTCGATCAACGTTTCAATTAAAAGCTTTGGTTCGAGAAAATTTTTTTCTAAAGAAACTAAATTTTCCATCATAGTTTTAACTACGTAATTATGTGCTGTAGGTAGAGACATATATATGATTTAAATAGTGTCGACTTTTTAAGATTCCGAAGTCCAGTAAGACTCAAGTAACTTATCTGCCAGTTTATCAAAGTCGATAGGATATTCACCATTCTTGATCTTTTGTTTTATTCTCTCAACCGCCTCCATGTTTATTGAAGGATTTTCTGCCATAACTTTCAATACCTCTCTAGATTTACTTGTTAATACAGCATCAACCTGAGAGCCAGAACTAGGGGAAGAGCTTGACTCAGTAAGCTTCTCAGCATGTGTCTTCGCCTCCATCATTCCTTTGGACGCTTCTACTCTCTGCCCAGTGAAATTTTTTATTGATCCAACCATATTCTTTCTCCTGTTTAAGTATACGACATAAAGTTAATAAATTTTACGAAAAATTGATATTTTTCTCGAATCTTCAACAAATCCTTCAACTATCTTTTTGCTGGAGACATTTTTTACCAATATTCTGTCCCCTTTTGCACCATTACTTAGCGCTATTGCATCCATTTTTACGTATATTTCACCTATTTTGTGCTCAATTATTATCTTTTGATTCTTATAAACCAACCAGTCTGGCTTCAAATGATTAGTTTTTAAGGTCGCACCTTTCTGTAAGCTTTTTATCAACCGTTTACCAAGAACACTTTCTAAGTCGCTAAAAGCCCCCTTAGAAAGAATTGCTTTCTTTTTCGATAGAACTAAATCTGTTTCCTCTATTCTATCTCCTTTTAATTTTGAATTTTTTAAAATCAATACTTCAACTGTGGCTTGCAAATGATTTTTTTCCAAAAGGTTACGGGGTTGATTAACATTCTGAGCGTTAGTGGCTTTAGGCAATTTATTTCTAAAGTTATAATTCCATGACTTATTCGTTTTACATCTAAGATTTATAGTTTTCCACGATCCATCTCTTTTTGAAATTATAATCTCGTCACTGGAGCACCCAGTAAAAACTCTATTTTTATTAATGATAGGCTGAGCACTTAATCCTTCTTCATTCAAGTGATCAGTTACCAATTTAGCTAAGGTTGAACCAGTTATTTTTTCCTGCGAAGCGATGCTCTCTAAACTGAGACCCCACCAGATTGCTATTATAATTAATGCCTTCTTAACCAACACCTATCCTCCAAAATAGTAGATATTGTTATTTTTATATGAAATCTCCTGATCCAAATCAAACTCTATACCTTTCATAAGTTTTGAGATTTGATTGATGCTTGGAAGATGAATAGTTTCTTCAGCAATCATATAGTTGATATTCCTATTTCTAAAAGCATGATCATTTAAAGAAACAATTGCCAGTTGTAAAAAATACTTATTTAATCCGCTACCATCATAGTATTTTTCGATTATTAGATTTAAACTTTCCCCCGGCAAAATCATATGTTTCTTTGTGTGGTCAGGATCTTCGGCGAACTCATTTGATCTGCCTGACAGCTCAGATACATTATTGTATTGCAGTACAACAAAGGGTTCTGCATTTAGACAATTAGTTGCAGTAAAAGCCATATAGAATAAAGGTAAAAAAATAAAGTTTTTTAGCATTACATGTTACCTAAAAATTGAATTGATTTTCCATTTAGTTTACTTAATTCCAGCGCTGTATTAAGTGGCACCAAAACTGATTTAGTTTCTGAGACCTGTTCAACCCGTAATACATTGAAAGGAGTTTGTTCACCTTTAGTTACAGCTAGTGCAGAAATTTTAATTCCATGCCTTTTGCCAAGAGGGACTTCTATTTTTCCATTATTTACTGTAATAATGCTATTTATTTCTTTGCAAATTAGATTATCAATAACCTCTTTAGCATGTTCTTTAGCAGCGATTGAGATCGGTTCAACGATGTTGTCTCTATTTGTTTTTAGTAGTAAATTTATCGTTCTCCATGGACCACTTGAACTAAATAATGCTTCTAATGATTTAGACTTAGAAAAAGATGATGTATAGGTGCTTCCATCATATACGTTAGTATCAAAGGTAATTAGGAGACTATTATAAGTGGTAAAACCGACTAATTTTTCGCGCTCAGCTATTGATATCGCTGAAACTGCAGCATAATCTCCATATCGCGTTTTCTCTCTTCCTGAAGTAAGAGAAATATAGTCGTAGTCATCATTTGCCCTTACAAGCTGATCCCGGTCAAGTGATACAAAAGAATTATCCGTAAGATTAATGTCTTCCGCCGATTTTAAAGAAAGCATAATTTCATTTGCTAATTCATTGGCTAGTGAGTTCACCCAAAATGGTGCGGAAGGATCTACATCTATCACGGGCTTATATACAGATAAGCTCTTTAGACCTTTGTTATCACACTCTTTCTTTCTTAGCTGGCCAACTGCAGACCTAATTTTGACAATAAAATGCATATCAGCTCGCTCTTCTGAGATAATTGTATAATCGAGTATTTTACTCGCCGGCTGAATTACCAAGTTTTCCTGAATAGATGTATCAGTGGAAACCGCTGAATAACCATTTATCTTAGCTCCTCCATGAAGTGCTGCAAGATATAAAGCGTCCTCAAGTGCTCTTCGTCGAGATATATCGATCATTTCGTCATCCTCAATTACGGCACGTCCCGTAGTCTCTATAAATCTGACAGGATCTTTAGCAAAAGCTTTGCTTATGACAACTGAGAAAATAGCTGCGATAATAAATACTGAGTAAAAAAAGATTGATCTCATATTCATTTTTTTGTTTTTTAAGCCACGTTACGAGCTTGTCTGAGCAGGTAGCTTAAAGTATCTTTATCTATTTCTAACAGAACCTCATAAGTATCACTTCCAGTTGGATTTATCCTTACCGTCCTCGCGCCACGAATTGTTCCCGATACTATACCTCGGAATGTGTCGTTTTGAACCATCAAATCGATCACGGTAGTATTACCTTCAACTTTAAGCCCATGGATTTGTTCTGCAAGATCACGCATTGCTGCCATTCTAGCCGACCTTATCGCCATCAATCTTTTTTGATTAGCAGACCGCCCAGGTTGTGATGACACCACAGCATAACCCATAGCGCTTATGGTAGGGACATTGTCAACTGATGCGTCTAATACTTCATTTATTGCAGCAAGGTGAGCTGCGTCTTCGCCATTATTATCATTATTATTACTTAAGACATTTAAAGTTGAAGCAGTACCTTTATCATCCATATTAGTCAAAAAGCTGGACTGACAACCACTCACAAACAAAGCTAATCCAACCACCGGTATTAGCATTTTTATTACTTTCTCTTCCGCTTCATTTTGCTGAGATGGTAGGATCCACGTAGCATCCATCCCAAAGGATGGATCCTTTACCTCAATTCCATCCAACTTAATATTTGTATCATCACCTGGAATAGCCAGTTTCCGATCAGGATAGATCGAATCTTCACCAACTATTGTTTGCCCTATCCTTATTCTGTACTGATTAGATGACAATGTTAAGTCATCACGTATTCTTACTGCGGGTATTATAAAGCCAAGTGCCTTTGATACTTGTTTCCTTATACCGGTAATTCTTTCAACCAAAGGGCCACCTGTATCGTCATCAACCATCTCTACAAGACCATAACCTAGCTGCACGGAAACTGGCGAATAGTCCGTTACATCCTCCAGTCTCAGC
>CACGWW010000032.1 GCA_902576905.1 uncultured Alphaproteobacteria bacterium | reverse complement strand
AAGCTTGATATTAAACAGATTGTAGGAAATGAAAATGAAGTCATGGCACATTGGTTTTTTACTGGGATCCATAGGGGGCCCTGGTTAAGGCGTGAGGCGACAGGGAAAGAAGTTTCAGCGGATGTATTTAGCTTCTTTACACTGAAAGACGGACTGATCAGCTACTATCGTCTTTGGCTACATGCAATGATTGATGGGCCAGTAATTTTCGATTCATCTTGCCCACGCATAGAAATTAACTAAGAGTTTTTATTATATGTCTGGCAAAGAAAGTTGAAGGATGATAGAATTCTCAAGTTTTGATAATGACAAGTCTGCTCCTTTAGAAAGGAAGCACATACTTGAGAAAGTCAAGGCGTCTTTTAGTATTATTCCAAGACTCTATATAATATTAATAATACTCTTGATAGTTAAGCCCGCATATACTGGATCGGTATCTGAGCAAAAAATGCAGGATAGCAAAGTAACTTCTGGCGAATGTCTAGAAGTTCTTGAAAAAGGAAATTTTATGCCCGTGAATGATATAAATTTTTATCGTATTTTCTATGATGGACATTTATATATTATGACAATTAAGTACATGGGGATAATTAAGCACTATAGTTGCGATATGAAGATCAAGCTTATAAAAAATTAAAAATTTTTCTATTCAAATACATTGGATCTTTTTGTGATGACTTGGAAAATGAAACGTAAAATTTTTGCACAAAATTTGAGACGTAAATAATTTCCACTCAGTACAGATCTTGAAGAATAACGTTTCTACTGGACTCGATAACCGGACTAATAGCTTCAAGTTCTTTCATTATGCTTTGCCGAAAATTATCAATGGCTTTTTGACAATCCTTATATGCTTGTGGACTATTATATTCAAAAAGTGTTGATGTCTTATAAGTACCCTTTTTATTCCAAATTTGATTATAGCAGAATCTTGTACATCCTTTTTGTTTGAGCTTTGCAAAAAGGAGCTTTCCTTTTTCTTCCCATAACCTTATGTGCAGAAGCATTTGAGCCTCCGTTTTAAATGTAAAGGTATTGTACGACATGAGATTGGTTTCAGTCATTTTATTACCTCTCGTAAGCTAACTATCAAATAATTATTGTTTCCTTAGTTGTTGAATAACATCACCGTCAAATACGATGGTATCTGTGATTTTAAAATCGTATTGTTCCCTCCATTCTGACATTTCTTTGAAAAGCAAATCACCTTTTTCCTTAGTTTCAAAAATAACAAACATCAAAACGGACTCTGGACTAGCTCGAACCCAAGTGATTTCTAATAAACCACGTTCTAAGAGTTCAGGAACTTTGGTAGTGTGCATGGCAATAAATTTCTCACAGTCTGCCTCTGTGAAAAAGTTAAACATACCAACCCTACCAACACTCATAATGCGCACATACTTCCTTCGACTTAATTAGATAACAATACTAATTTTTCATCTTACCATATTCATAAAGAATTTCTCCATCAAAGGTAATTACGTCAACTTTAAAATCGTACTTTTTACGCCATTCATTTGCCCTTCTTAAAATCTCTTGAGCTCCTTCTTCGGTTTCAACAACAGAAAAATATAGAAGTGAGGTTGCACTTGCTTTTACGTAGGTAGCTTCAAGAAGACCACACTCATCCAAAGAACTTGCAAACTCTTTATGAAGAGCAAAATATTTATCGAAATCTTCTTCCGAAAAAAAGTTTATAATATTAGTCCTAGCTACAGCCATTTTTTCTATTTATATGGGAAATTTGTTTCATCTAATTCCTAGATGCGATCTACCTTCTCCAAATTACGAACGCTGACAACATCTCTCCAAACTTTATTATCTTTCCATAATTGCACATTGGTAGTTTCCCATTTTTTACCTCCGTGCTCTATCAACACGTCTCTCCATGCCAATAGATCTTTGTTTTCAATTATAAGCTCAAGCTTTTCAAAAGTTAAACCGTCCTCAAATCTTTTTTTTATGAACGAGACCATCTCATCTTTGGAAATCAATGTAGTTTCTCTTAGATATAAATATTCATCATGTAAAATATCCTGAAGTCCCTCAAAGTCTTTATTCTCAATCAGGCTTTTAATTGTGTTCCATTTGTTCATTAGCACCTCTAAATTCCTGTCTCACACTCATAATAAATTTTATTGATTAGCTCCCCAAAAGGTATTTTATTAAATCTTAATTTTTGTTTATTACATATTCAGCAATACATATTTCCCAATAGTAGCTTTTACCTTCCAAGGGATAGAACTTGGTCAACCTCCCAATTATACGTAATTGTTTTTGGTGCTAGTCGATCTCTAAAAGGTATGATAATTTGCTCTCCTATTTTCATAATAACTTTTTGGTCTGCCTTTTGTTTAAAGCTCCAGAGCGCCAACATTCTATTTGGCATATCTATATCTTTAACGATTTCCAGAGTGCTCTCGGGAACTGAGTCTTTATATTTTGGCCACTGCTGTTTCAATACCATAATAAACATTTCACATTCATCTTCGGAAGAAAAAGTATTTATGATTGTTGTTTTGAACATGCTCTATTTAACTACTATATGATATGACTTTCAACGGTGAAAATTATTAAAAAAATAGCGCAATTAATTCTCAAAGATTTAATCAAAATAAAAACTGTACTTATCAATTGCTGCGAGTTGGATAGCAATAGTACCGGTGGTCTCCGAGCACTTCATCCGAATTCTGAAAATTCTCCACGACCTCCCCCATTGTTTTTTATATAGAACCGTGGGTCTTTTTTAAGTTCATATGCTTGTCTCATACATTCATTTTTAGATAAGTTATTTTGTATGATATGAGACTGAAAATTCGCATTTGGAGTAATCCCAACGTTCGGGGTAAGGTTTATAATCAATATAAGTGAATACCAAACAGTCATAGAAATCTCCGTTGTATTATTTGCTTTGAAAAGCATTAGCTGAAAGTATAGAAATTACTTTTAATTTTGGTTTTTTAACCATACCTTTAAAGCCGATATTGTTTTAAGTTCGACAACCCTCTCTAAATCAAAAGTCCTGTCAACTTCCTCATACTTCCATGTCAATTTATGGGGAATATAAATTCCCGTTCCCCCAATATTTCTTACAGGTAGAACGTCAGATTTTAATGAATTTCCAACCATTAAAAAGTCCTTTGGTGAAATATTATTCTTTTCCAAAATTTCCAAATATGTTTGCTCATCTTTCTCTGAGACGATTTCTGTTGAGCTAAAGTATTTCAAAAGCCCAGATTTTTCTACTTTTCTCTGCTGATCAAGTAAATCTCCTTTTGTTATAATTATAAGCATATAGTGCTCTGAAAGATGTCGAAGTGTTTCTTCAACTTCAGGTAAAAGCTGAATAGTCTGTGCAAGCATATCTTTTCCGATTTTTATTATTTTATCGATATTCGGGAAATCGGTTTTGTTATTGGAAAATCGTACTGATGCTTCTAATAATGAAAGTATAAACCCTTTTATTCCATAGCCGTAAAATTTAATATTTTTTTTTTCAATTTGAAATATAACTTCATCAGGATCTTTGATATGGGGGTGTAGTTCGATAAATTTCATCTGTGCTTGGTGAAAAAATACTTCATTTTCCCAAAGGGTATCATCGGCGTCGAAACCTATTATTTGTTTATTGCTCATTACTTACTTTCCAATCCACTCGATTTGTAATTCTGGTACGCCATCCGAACCGCGGTCTTTTCTATTTTTCAACTGAAATCCTTGTCTTTTATAAAACTTATGTGCCGAATTATTAAATTCATGACTCCACAGATATAAATGTTTGTGGTCAGATTTTATTCGGTCAAGAAGTATCTTCCCAATGCCTTCGCCTTTTTTGTTCACATATAACGCGGAAATTTGTAATAAGTCAGGATTATAAGAAACATAACCATTAATTGGCTGACCAGTTACCCATACTTCTCTCAGTGGAATTGCATTTCTAATCATTTTGGTAAGCTTGTGTTTGTCAAAAAGAAGTGCCCTCTCTACCGTTTTTTCAATCCAGTCATCAACTATTAATTCACATGCTGATGCATCATCAACAGTTGCTCGCCTTAATGTGTAAATTTCATTGTGTATCATCACTCTATTTTTCTAACTGCAAGCACATTCGATAGTAATTAAATTGCGTTGTTTTACAATTGTGTTAAAAAATAGAATATTCTTGCCAAGTCCAGTAAATAAATAGATAAGTTATCTATGTTCAATAAGTTTTTGAAGAGCCATGCAATTGGTCGCTTTCTATTAAAGAAATGCATTTTTTGGGTTTTACTAGCACTCTTTCCAGTATGCCTTGTACCAGCATATGCTTCTGAGTTTGAATTGAAGGGAATAACAGTTAGCAATCCACACATCGTAGTTTTTGGAAAAAATGCTAAATCAGGGGCGGGCTATCTTGTTATTTCAAACAAAAATTCTGATCCTGTAATTTT
>CACGWW010000031.1 GCA_902576905.1 uncultured Alphaproteobacteria bacterium | reverse complement strand
CGCTTTGTGATTTGGGAGTAGTTGGAGCTATTCAGCGAATAGGCACTAGGCATTTTTTGTTCTTTATGAAACTTTAAGTTTTGAACAGCCATTTTTAAGAAAGATTGGATAGGGGATAGCGTGTAAGCATGTGTCTTTTTCAAGAAATCAATAAAGTCAGGCTCCAGTTTTATCTTGTTAACAGTGCCAATAATCTTCTTAAGTCGACTATGATCGAATTTAGTATCTCCCTCACTCCAAACAATGCCAACGACCACTTTGGAACCTAAGGGCACCTCTACTAAACTGCCAATTCCAATGTTTTCATCTACGGTACTGTAGTCCAAAACTGGAAGCTTTGGGTTTGTGAAGATAACTCCAAACTGTCTTTCAAATGCCATTTATCTGAGTTTACACTTTTTCTCTTCCTTTGAAATAAATCACCATATAGACTAAAGTCCAAGAAAATATATTAAATTGGAAAAGATTTCATGCAGCTTTTTTTGGATGGTTCAGACATTGAAAAGATACGCGAGTACTGTGGACTCGGACTTATAGACGGCGTAACAACCAACCCATCGATCATATTAAAGTCAGGTAAAAACATGATCGAGGTGATATCTGAATTGGCAGGAATAGTTTCTGGCTCTGTAAGTGCTGAGGTATCAGCGCTAGATTCAGATACAATGGTACAAGAAGGTATAAAGCTTGCCGAGATAGCAGAAAACGTTACTGTTAAACTTCCGATCACTTGGGATGGATTGAAGGCGTGTAAAACTTTATCCAACAAAGGTATAAGTGTGAATATGACTCTTTGTTTTTCTTCTTCGCAAGCTCTTTTAGCTGCAAAAGCTGGTGCTGAGTATGTAAGTCCGTTTATCGGTCGTTTAGATGATTTAAATTTAGAAGGAATAGATTTGATATCGGATATAAAGTTAATTTATTCAAACTACAAATTTTCGACTAAGATTCTGGCGGCATCTATACGAACAATCAATCATGTAAAACAATGCGCGCGCTTGGGAGCAGATGTTGCAACAATTCCCTTAGATATTTTTGAAAAGCTTGTAAAGCATCCCTTAACTGACTCTGGTTTAAGCCAATTTACGGCTGACTGGGAAAAAACAGGTCAATCTATAATTTAAAAAAATATATGAATAAAATTGAAATAGTTCCAGAAGAGCGGCAAAAAATATTAGAAAATCCAGACTTAATTCTACTGGACAAGGAATTATTGCTGGCACTTTTAAAGGACTCAGATTTCCCTGATGAGGAAAATCTGATCGATATCAGAAATGTTTTTCTAAAAAAACTTGGAGAGAAAGTAGAGCAGTTAAAAAGCACCAACAGTAAAATAATTCAACATGCTTACGAAAACCAATTGGGAATTAAAAAGATTCATAAGTGTTGCTTAAAGACTATTGAAACAAAAGATATAGGTGCTCTTTTTGAATTTTTATGTTTAAAGGCCACAGCAATATTACGAGTAGATGTAATAAAAATAGTTGTAAGCGACAATACATTCTCTAATTCCAACATTGAAAACTGTATTTTGAAAACTGATGAGGAAATCACCAAGTTTGCGCGGAAAGTAGGAATAACAAAAGGAAAAACCGTTCGCCTCACAAATGAAGTTAACAATAAAAAAAAAGAGGCTGAGCAATTAATTGCAAGAGAAGAGAGTACAAAATCGGAAGCAATTATTTCTCTTTTAGTTAACAGCGAATTTAAAGGATTTCTTTTTTTTGAGTCAGTCGACGAATCCACTTTTTCGGTTGATCAGTCAACAGATTATTTAGAGTTTTTTGCTCAGGTAATATCCAAGCACTTGGAAAGCTTGTTATACAAATGAAGATAGAGTTAAATGCCTTAATTAATGAGTGGGCATCATATAACGTAAATTTGAGAAACCTTTCTGAAAACTCCGTTAAAGCATATTCTCTGGACTTGAAAGATTTTCTTCATTTTTCATTTCAGGAATCCCAACCTGTTTTAAAATCTGATCTAGCAAATATAAGTTCCCATACAATAAGATTATGGATTTTAAGCCTTCGAAATAAATCTGTAAAAGCTTCTTCACTTTCTAGAAAAATATCTAGCTTAAAAAGCTTTTTCCAATGGTTAGAAAACTCCCATAATATTTTCAACGCAGCTATTTCGAGTTTAGATTCTCCAAAAAAAGATAAAAAACTTCCAAGACCGATAACTATCAACGAGATTAAAAAACTATTCAGAGCCTTTGAAAACACAAAAGAGAAACAGTGGATAATATCTAGAAACCAAGCCATCTTTCTATTATTATATACCTGTGGTCTGAGAATTTCGGAAGCACTAGATTTAAAAACAGATATGCTACCTTTAAATACAAGTGTCTTGATAAGGGGCAAAGGAAAAAAAGAGCGAATGGTACCAATAATTGATATTGCTAACCAAGCGATTGAAAATTATAAAAAACATTGCCCTTATCCTATTTCTAACAGTGAATATGTTTTTCTTGGAATAAGAGGAAAAAGAATGTCTCCTAGATCTTTTCAGAAGGCATTGGAAAGAGCAAGAGGGTTGATTGGTCTTCCTTCGTCGACCACACCTCACTCATTGAGACATTCATACGCCACCCACTTATTAAATGCTGGCACAGACTTACGAAGCATCCAAAAGCTTCTTGGTCACTCTGCATTGAGTAGCACACAAATATATACTCAGATAGAACAAAAAAGATTATTACAAGTCTATAAATCTACGCATCCTAGAGAGCGAGTAAATTAATAATTCCATTTTAATTTAAATGACCGCATGCTTGCAACGATCACATAAGTCCTCGCTCTCGCTTTTCTCTACTGGCAAGTTCAGCGTCCAGCATCGTTGGCACTTTTTTCCTTGGGCTTTTTTACAAATTACACCAACATCAGGAACATCATCGAGCGTAAAACACGCATTAGCGATGCTAGTCGGAGAAAATTCGACATTTATACTCGATGTAATACACACTTCGCTCATATCTACGGACTTTATTATGTCAAAAAGCTCTTTGTCTTTTATATAGATAATCGGGCAAGCTTCTAAACTTGAACCTATTACCTTGTCTTGTCTCAACACTTCTATAGCCCCAGTTACAACGCGCCTCACATTTCTAACTTTATCCCAGTGATATACATGTTCAGGATTAAACCAGTCTTTTTCGTTACTAGGAATATCCAGTAAGTGTACTGAATTTCCTTCTTCAGGAAATCTCTCTAAATACACTTCTTCCATTGTAAATGGTAAAATTGGGGAAAACCATGTTGTCAATCTAAAAAACAAGATATTAAGAACTTTAAGTGTGGCTCTTCTTTTTAAACTATTCTCGGGATCACAATACAAAACATCCTTTCGAATATCGAAATAGAACGAAGAAAGATCTTGGGTGCAGAATTGAAAATAAGCTTGAAACACCGATTGAAAAGAATAATCTTGGTAAGAGCATCTTATTTTCTCATCAACTTCACAGACTCTATTTAGAATATACTTTTCGAGATTAGGTAATTCATTATAAGCTATATCTTCTTGATCGGAATACGTACCTAAGTTTCCTAGTAAAAATCTTACAGTGTTCCTTAATTTTCGATAACTATCAGTCACCCCTTTTAGAATTTCATTTCCTATCCTTAAGTCTACTGTGTAGTCACTTTGGGCAACCCAAAGTCTCAGTATATCCGCTCCAAACTGCTTGATTACCTGCTGAGGGCTTACTGTATTACCAAGTGATTTGGACATCTTGAAACCCTTCTCATCCAAAATGAATCCATGGGTTAATACACCTTCGTAGGGGGCTTGTCCCTGAGTACCACACGATTGCAGGAGAGAAGAATGGAAGAAACCTCTATGCTGATCTGTCCCTTCCAGATATAGATCAGCAGGCCACTTTCCATCTGCTCTGTCTCGGAGAACATAGGCATGGGTCGAACCTGAGTCAAACCAGACATCAAGGATGTCCATTACTTGTTCATAGTCATCTGGAGAATATAATCCCTCTAAAAATCGTTCTTTTGCGCCTTCTTGAAACCAAGCATCTGCTCCCTCTTTTTTGAGTATATCAGCCAGTCTTTCATTAAGCTTTTCGTCCTTGAGAATGAAATCCTCATGATCAGGGGCCAAACCCCTTTTTATGAAACATGTTAATGGGACACCCCATGCTCTCTGTCTAGATAAAACCCAATCTGGTCTTGTCGATACCATGCTATGAAGCCTATTCCTACCACTTTTTGGAACCCACTCTACCAATTTATCTATCGAATGAAGCGCTCTTTCCCGTATGGTTTTACCAAATTTATCTTTACCATCCTTTAGATCCTTATCTATATTTACAAACCATTGAGGAGTATTTCTAAAAATTACTGGAGCTCTAGATCGCCAGCTATGAGGATATGAGTGTTCCAAAATACCTCTAGCAATCAGCTTATTTGCCTCTATTAATTTTTGGATTACA
>CACGWW010000030.1 GCA_902576905.1 uncultured Alphaproteobacteria bacterium | reverse complement strand
TTCACTATAATCATGATCAACCGCAGAACCTAGCATTTGGCTGGGATATGGACCAGGGGCTATCGCGTTAACCAGTATATTTTCTTTTACTAGCTTTGCTGCCATCACTCGGGTTAGATGATGAACCGCTGCTTTTGACGTACTATACGAATAAGTTTCAAAAGCTGGGACATTAAGTCCGTCAATTGATCCTATATTTATAACACGTGACGGGTCATCACCAGAAGCTCTAACTTTTAGCATTTCCGTAAGTTTTTGTGTCAAAAAGAATAGAGATTTTACATTCAAATCCATAACTTTGTCCCACCCTATCTCAGAAAATGTATCGTAGGGTTCACCCCAGGCAGCTCCAGCATTATTAATTAAAAAATCAATAGCTTGTTCTTTTTCACGAATCATTTTCACAAAATAATCTATTCCTATTGTGCTACTTAGATCACAAGCAATAGGAATGCAGACGCCGTTATATTTATTTGATAATTCCTCAGCCTTTTTAACAAGCGGCTCTTCTTTACGTGCAGTTATATATACTTTCACACCATTGGCAAGAAAGCCTGCTGAAATCATTTCTCCTATCCCTATTGATCCTCCAGTTACAACCGCTACTTTACCAGAAACATTAAAAAGTTGACCTATTTTCATTTCTTACCACTCCAATCTGTAATCTGATAATCGTATTAAAAGAGGCTGCTAAAGTAAAATAATTAATACCAGGATTAAATTTGTTTAATCTACCTTAGTAATTAAAAGGTCTAATAAATCATATATTGCAAGGGATATTTCGGACTCAAGTGGCAATGATAGTACGCCCATTACCCCATATCCCAAACTCAAAGGTATAACATAAAAGCGTATCATATAAATGAACCATGCCACATAAAGTGGACGCAACCGGTGAACTAAAAAAGCTGGTGTAATAGGCCTAAACCATCTCATTAAGGGGTCAGTAACCTTCACAAAGAATTTCATAAAAAAGAAAGATGAGTCTTCATTCAGAAATAGGGACATTCCAAACCTGCCTATTAATGTCCACATGATTATTCCAAGCAAATAATCTACGGCAAGTATCCAAATGGGAAATGCTGAAATCATCTTATTTAGTAGTGGTGGCGCATAAAGACATGCGCCACCAAAAGTTTCTTAATTTAATGGTCAGCTGCTAGTACCGCTTTTCCTTTGGGTACTCTTATTGCATCAACCATATCTTGCGTTTCTTGATCTGGTTCTTCAGTCATTAACGATACAACGATCATTAGTATCAGACTAACTGGCATACCAATCATACCAAACCGAAGTCCATCGATCCCGTACCATGGCGTCATACCACCAAACTGAACCATGTATAGGTACCAGAAACCCACACCGAAACCACCGATCATACCGGCAACAGCTCCTGCCTTGTTTGCTCTCTTCCACCATACTCCTAAAACAAGAGGGAAGAAAAGACCAGAATTAGCAAAGCAAAATGCCCATGCAACAGCACCTAAGATGGAAGTGAGTTTAAGTGAGGCGACAAAAGCTCCAGCAGCTCCAATAAACAGTAACAATACACGAGCAACTACAAGTCTTCTTGAGGTGTCGGCTTTTGGATCAATAACTTTGTAGTATAAGTCATGAGATAACGCATTTGCTATAGCAAGCAACAGTCCATCGGCAGTTGACATTGCAGCAGCGAGACCACCTGCAGCTACTAACCCTGAGATAACGTAGGGTAGACCAGCCATTTCAGGTGTTGCAAGAACAACTATATCGCCTCTCATGAAAAATTCATTGATCTGTAAAATACCGTCGCCATTCCCGTCAACTAACTTTAAGAAGCCTACGTTACTCCATTGCTGGATCCATTCGAGATTAGAAACCTCTGATATAGACTTACCTATGATACTTGTAGCAACTGTTGGATCTAACAAAGATAGCTTTGTGAATGTAGCCAATGCTGGAGCCGTAAGATATAGAAGGCAAATGAACAACAATGACCAACCCACGGATTGTCTAGCGGCCTTCACAGAAGCAGTGGTGAAGTAGCGCATAAGCACGTGAGGTAGTGAAGCAGTACCTGCCATCATGCATAAAACCAAAGTAAAAAACTTCCAATTTGCCATAGCTGTCGCACTAGCATCATTAATTCCCACTTTTAACGCTGCTAACTTTCCTGCCTCTGCTTGCGCCTCCGCTGTTGGAAGCAATTCTTTTACTCCTAGCAACCCTTCTAGCTCTTGAACTCGAGAAACAGCGTCAAATTGGGCTAGATGAGGAATTAAACCATAACCTAGCTTGTTGGACATCCAGAAAACTGGGATAAGGTAAGCAATGATTAAAACAATATATTGCGCAACTTGTGTCCAGGTAACAGCTCTCATGCCACCAAGCATGGAACAAAATAAAATCCCTGCGAGACCTATCCAAACACCTACTTCAAATGGTATTTGAAGCGCACGAGCAGCTACTGTTCCAGTACCGTTTATTTGAGCAGTAACGTACGTAAAAGAAGCTACAACCAGAATTATAACAGCACAAACTCTCGGAAGATTACCACCATATCTTGTGCCAATGAAATCAGGAACAGTATAACAGCCGAACTTTCTTAAATACGGTGCTATTAATGAGGCTACTAGAACGTAACCGCCAGTCCAACCAACCAGGAAACCCATATAAGGATAACCCTTAAGGTATATTCCACCAGCCATAGCTATGAAAGAAGCTCCTGACATCCAATCCGCTGCTGTTGCCATACCATTATAAACGGCCGGAACTTCCCTTCCAGCAACATAATATTGGCTTGATTGCATTGTTCTAGACAATACTCCAATCAAAGCATAAATAAGGACAGTAAAAGCAACAAATAACCAACCAATTATGGTATTTGAAACACCAGCCACTTCTAGAATGGCCATTAAAATAACGAAGCCCAAAAAGCCTAGCGTATAGATGCCGTAGACCTTATTAAGGCTTGTTATAAAATTATCACCTAATCTTAACATTTATACCTCCATTAATCATCTTCGCTGAAGCCAAATTCTTCATCGATTTTGTTTTGTCTGGAGGCAAACCAAAATGTAAGAATTACAAAAGCTAGCTGAGCGCCCTGACCTGCCATATAGTATGCACCAGGAAAGCTACCATTTAAGGAAGTTCCAAAAAGGTGAATAATAAAAGCAAAGAAAGCCCAGATAATTAAAGTAATCCATAACAGACTTTTGGTTTTTCCCCAATGTTCAATTTGTTTGGACATATCCCCTCCTAATAAATAAACATTTTAAACCAAGCAGCATTTGTGATTACATCATACCAAATGTTGACTTTTAAAAATTTTACACACAACATATGCATTTCTTTTTGCCAACAAATCAAAAACTGCCCTAACGTAACCCATTAAGTTAATTAAGACAAAATGTCAAACTAAATGACAAAAAATTTGTTTATATAATGATTTGATTTTCTTTGAAATATTTTCAGAATAGGCTTTTATATCAGGTAATGATTGCAAAAATTTTAGAATATCTCGGCCTTAGGCCTAAGAAACCATTAACAAAGCGAAGTGAATTGGTAGAATTCATACATCGCAATGCATCTTTTGTATCTCAAGTCACTTTGTTGACTTATATAAAGGCCAGAGCAGGAACACAGTACCCAAAATTATTCGAAAATACAGAGTACTTAGAGTCGATTGAAATTGCGAGAAGCCACCTATATACCTCCTGCGTTACTGATTTGGTTTTTTACGTAATAAATGAGCATTGTTTGAACGACATAAAAAGGAAACATATACAATTTATTCTGTCAAATTTGATTGATGAAGTTTTTTCTTTTGCTAAGTATGATGAAAATATATTCAAAGAGTTCGATAAAATGAAAAAACAATGTGAAGAGCACCTAAAAGCCTTAGAAAGCGATGCGATAAATCACAAATTGTTTAAAATAAGTTCCGATACCTTTTTCAGATGGGCACCAATGGCAGAAGAATTTAAAAAAGAAGACGAGGAAATAATGAGAAACTCCATTCACTTTAGATGGATTGAAGTTAGGAGAGAAGTACGGAAACGAATTAGACCAAGCCTGATATTTAATTAGTTATTTCGTGGTAAGGGGTACAGGACTCGAAACTGTTCCCATAGTGTCATACCTGGTCATAAAATGTCATAAAGTGTCATATTTATATGGGTATGATGGTCATACTTGGTCAAACTTGGTCATAAACATTCATGTGGTGTCATATGCATTTTGTGAACACTTTGTGAACAGAACAGGAAATTTTGTGAACAGTCCTATTTGCTGGTGTAGATGATGGTAGATCGGCAGTTGACCTTGCTGACCTCTGGGTAGTATTTTGACACTAATACTTTTGGTAAGAGTTATTCCAACCTTCCAATTTTTAGTAGACCCGCAATCGTTTTTTCTAAGAGAGGCTTTTGGTCCGCTCTAAATATCCTTTTAAATTTTTCAATTTTAAAATTTTTTTCTTTTGCTCTATCGAGATATTCTTTTGCTTTTTCCGTGTTACCTTTTTCTTGTTCAAGAAATGCGTAAAGAGCTAGAACTCTCGCAGTCATATCTTTAGCATTAATATCTTGACCAATCAGACTGTAGATCTCACTG
>CACGWW010000029.1 GCA_902576905.1 uncultured Alphaproteobacteria bacterium | reverse complement strand
TGCTGGAACCCTATGAATACGAATTAGGAGAAATAGGGCCTGATGATGTTGATATTGATATAGAAAACTGCGGACTCTGCTATAGTGATGTTCATTACATTGACAATGATTTTTCAAATAATGAATACCCTTTTGTTCCTGGTCATGAGGTTATCGGAAAAATTACAGCAATTGGTAGCCAAGTAAAAGATAGGCATGTTGGGCAAAGGGTAGGAGTAGGGTTTCAGGCGGGGTACTGTAAGACATGTGAATGTTGTTATAACGGTGATCATAATCTTTGCGATGATAGAGTGGGTGTTTTCGTAGGCCGAAATGGAGGTTTTGCCGATAAAATAAGAGTGCAAGATTTAAGTGCTATTCCAATCCCTGATGCACTTGATCCCCGAACTGCCGGTCCACTCATGTGCGGTGGTATTACCGTTTTCAATCCATTTGTCCAATATGCAGTAAAACCCACAGATAGCGTATGTATTTTTGGAATAGGAGGGCTTGGACATATGGCTATAAAGTTTGCTAATGCTTGGGGTTGTGAAGTTACCGCTATTACTGGTTCTGAAAATAAGGTAGAAGAAGCTAAGAGTTACGGTGCCCATAATGTAGTTGTTGCTAGTGATATTGATGCAATTAAAAAGCTTAAAAAATCTTTCGACTACTTATTTTTCACCGGTCATGCATTCAAGGGCAAATGGGGATTATTTATGAATACTCTTAAGCCAAAAGGCAGGCTTCATTTCCTTGGTCTGTTACCTGAGCCTCTAAACATAACTATGTTTCATATGTTGAGGGGACAAAATTCAGTGTCTGCAAGTCCTGTTGGAGGACCAGAAGCAATGAAGAAAATGGTAGAGTTCTGCGCAAGACATAAAATAATACCTGAGGTTGAATTTTTTAAAATGTCAGAAATTAATAAAGCCATTGCCCACCTTAAAAGTGGTAAGGCAAGATATAGGATCGTCCTAGAAAACTAGCTAGATTCAGTTTTTGATTTTAATTGATATCATTTCAGCTACTGAGTTTTGATTATCGTTGACCTTTTCTTGTAAGTCATTGATACGTTCACGCCTCTCAGAGATCTGAACAGAGTTCTTCATAATATCTATTGCGTTTGTCTGCGTCTTTGATTGAATATCAATAATTCGTTTCTGATTTTCAGAGGCCATCTCCTCTATTTTTATGCACCTTTTTGTGTTTTGGTCTATACGCTTTTTATTGTCTTTTTCAGTAGCTTTTGAGGGATGAAACTCACCTTTCAGAAATTTTTCATTGGTAGCTAAATTTTCTGTATTAAATTGAAGTGTCTCCTCATTTTTCTTCATAATCATTCTGTTTAGTTCGATAAGCTTTTTATTTATCTCAGTGAGTTGCTTGTTTACTTCAAGGATTGTTTTATTAACTGAAGATTTATGCTCTAAAAAATCTAACTGGGCTTTGTTATTCATTGATTCTCTGAAGTTTATTTCAACATCTTTCTCGGCAATCATATTACTCATTATAGCCAGTCTATTTCTTAGAATTTCATCAGTTTCTTGATTAGCGAGGTGATGATTGCCCATGTAAGCAGCATTATAGTTTCTCATAATAGAGGCGTAATTTTGTTCTATAGAGGCCCTGCATACTTCCACTTTTGTTTTATTTGAATTTATAAGTATCTCAAGCTCGAATATTTTTCGGCGATTAGATTGTATTTGTGCCTTATTTTCGGGATTCATGCGTTACCTCTTTTTAAATGAATTAGTTGATAAAACTTTACTACCTTGGACATTAAACTACTATAACGTAATAAGCGTATAAAATTCAAAAAAATATTAAATTTCGGTGAACCATTTTAGGATTAGATAAAAATGTATAAAGAATTATTAACCTCGCGGCATGGCGATACTTTCATGATTTCCCTAAACAGACCAGAAAAGTTAAACGCATTTACTAAAACTATGCAAGACGAACTTATTAGAGTTTTTGATTACACTGATCAGAATGATGATATTAAATCAGTCGTAATTACTGGGGAAGGGCGTGCCTATTGTGCGGGAGCTGATTTGGTTGATGGGCCCAACACTTTTAATTATGCAGAAGAAGGAAACAGGCTCTCTAACGATGATCATCGTGATGGAGGTGGGTTAGTGGCGCTAAGAATTTTTAGATCTAAAAAGCCAGTAATAGGTGCAATCAATGGAGACGCTGTTGGTGTAGGGGCAACAATGACTTTACCAATGGATATAAGAATTGCATCGAAATCGGCTAGGTTTGGATTTGTGTTTTCAAGGAGAGGTGCAGTGCCCGAGGCGTGTTCTAGCTGGTTTCTTCCGAGAATAGTAGGTATCTCTAAAGCTCTGGATTGGTGCTATACGGGGAAAGTATTTAATTCTCAAGAGGCCTTGCAAAATGGACTAGTCTCCGATGTAATATCTGATGATAAATTGATAGAAAGAGCACTTGAGATTGGATCTAGTTATAGCAGAAAAACCTCTGCAATATCTGTTTCTCTTTCCAGACAAATGATGTGGAATATGCTAGCCGCAACCCACCCAGAAGAAGCACATATTTTGGACTCTATGGCAATGGAGAGTATGGGAAAGTCCCCTGATATTAAGGAAGGAATAGCGTCGTTTTTAGAAAAGAGAGCTCCTAATTTTTCGATGAAAGTCAGCAAAGACTTACCTGACCTATCGGCTGCTTTAAAATCCAAGTAGTATAAAAAGATTACATTTTTAAAGACATTAGAGAATTATTCGCCACTGCTGCCATTTCAAAGAAAGTGCTCTTCTCTCTTGTGAAAACCTCTTTATATTGTCGTACTGCAGAAATAGGTAGCATAGATAAGTTTTCCGATAATAATGCTGCTGCACACGTTTTTCCAAAAAGAGTTCCAGGGGCAATACCCCTCCCTGAATAACCAAAACACGATAGAGCATTGTCTTCAAAGTTGACAATTTTTGGTATATGGTCTTTGGTCATTGCGATTTTACCCGACCAACGATAATTAAATTCTAGGTCGGGTAAAAAAGGAAATAAGTCCTTAAGCTTCTTGTTTGCCCAATTCGTATGAACATATTTTCCAAAGCCTTCAGAGTTGCCCATTGTTCCCAGAATGAGGCGTCCAGCGTCATCTACTCTAAAGGAAGACATAATTTTGGCTGTATCCCAACAACCCTCTTTGCCAGGCAAGATCGTACTCATTTCATTAGAGTTTAAAGGTCTCGTCGCAAATTGTGAGTAATAAACGGTAGAAAATTTACTATTATTGCGTGTCTTGTCTAAATCTTCATAGGCATTCATAGCAAAGAATAAATATTTGCTATCTATTACAATGTCTTGGACGTAGACTTGCCACATACCAGATTGTTTTTTAACCTGAGATACTTTTGATTTTTCATATATTTTTGCGCCTAATTCTTTTGCTTTTCGAGCGAGGCCTCTACAATAAGCCAGTGGGTGTATTGTTCCTGCTCTAGAGTCATGAAGTGATCCGATAAATTTTGAACTTCCCACTTTATTGTCAGTCTCAGTTTTATCAAACAGTGTTAATGGCTCTTCAAATAATTCTCCTTGCTTAAATCTTTCAGTTAGATATTCCATTCCCTTTTCTGAGTGAGCACAATGTAAAGTTCCATTTCGTTTGGGATCGCATTTAATTTTGTTTTGTTCAATAATTGAGAAGACCAAGTCGGGAGCTGAACCAAGAGCGGATATAAGCCTTTCCCCATGCTTTTTTCCTAAAATAGAAATGATTTTTTTTGGTGGTAGCCATAATCCTGCATTTACTAAGCCAACATTTCTACCAGAGCCACCAAAACCAATCGTCTCACTTTCAAGTAACACTACTTTGGCTCCCAGCTTTGCAGCCTCTAAGGCAGCAGAGCAACCTGTAAAGCCTCCTCCAACGATTAGTAAGTCGGTAGTTTGGTTTTTCAGGGGTTCAGAAAAAGTTTCGTTTTCTTTAGACGTATTTTCCCATAAATTATTCATCAGCGATAATCAATTTTTATTTATAAACTCCGCTATCTTCAGCCAGCTTCTCAGTCTAGTTTTAATGGCATACCTATCAACAAACCACCATCAACTGCCAATAGCTGACCTGTAACATGGTTGCTCAGATCACTTGCAAAAAAAAGTATTGACCCTACTATATCTTCAGCAGTTGGGGCTTCACCAAGTGGATTAGTTTTTTCGTACGCTATTATAGCCTTTTTAAACTTTTCATCTCCAAGACTATTTTTCCACCAGTCGGTAGCCACAAAGCCAGGGCATACAGCGTTGACTCTTATTCCATCTGGCCCAAGAGAGCGAGACAGTGCCAAAGTCATGGAGTTAAGCGCACCTTTAGATGCAGCATAGGCAACTGATGATCCTAGTCCACGCAACCCTGCAACAGATGAGATATTTACGATACTACTTTTTTTATTCCTGGCAAGATGTGGGCGCGCGTGTTTAATTAGCTCGTAGTTGCTATTTAGATTTAAGGCAAAAATATTTTCAAAGTCATCTCTTTGTAATGCATCTAATTTAGAATGATCAGCAAATATTGTTCTACCTGCGTTATTAATTAGAACATTAATTGCTCCAAACTCGCTAAACGCTCTATCAATTATATGCTTGCACCCTTCATCAGTTGCAATATCAGATTTTATTATGAGTGGAGATTCTCCAAGGTTTGAGCATTCATGTGCCACTTCTTCTGCAGCCTCTTTGCTTTTAGAATAATTAATTGT
>CACGWW010000028.1 GCA_902576905.1 uncultured Alphaproteobacteria bacterium | reverse complement strand
AAAAAGATGCAGAAATATATGGCGGCACGAAATTAGCTAGGGACTTATTGTCCGTGCTTGATAATCTTAATAGAGCCTTAGAAAGTGTAGACGATGAAATGGTAGAGAAGCAAAATGCTGTTCTTGAGGGAATTGAGCTTACAAAAAAGGAACTATTAAGCACTTTTTCAAACCATGAAATTAATGAACTGGCTCCTGAAGTGGGAGAAAAATTTGACCCGAAGTTTCATCAAGCAATGTTTGAGGGTCCACACCCAAATATTGAAAAAGGAAATATTATTCAAGTAATGGCAAATGGTTTTACAATAGGAGATAGACTTTTAAGGGCCGCACAGGTAGGAGTGTCTTCAGGAGCTATTGAAAATAAAGAAGAGGAAAGATAGGAAATCTGATTTTTAATTGCCACTCTTTAATTTTTGGAGAATATTCAGAGCTTCCAAAGGTGTTATAGAGTCCAAATCAATCTTCTCTAGCTCATTTTTGACTCTAATAAGCCTTTCTTTTTCAAAATCTTCTTCCTTTAAATGAATAACTTCTTGATTTATTCCTTTACTTTGAAGTTTTCCTAGTAACGCTCTTGCCTCTACGATGACATCGCCTGGAAAACCGGCTAGCTCTGCGACCTTTATCCCTAAGGAGCCTTTTGATTTCCCCTCAACCACCTTGTAAGAGTAAATTATTTCGTCATTCCATTCTTTGATTTCACAAGAAACGTTTCTAACTTTGGAGTTGGTTTTTTCAATCTTTGTAAGCTCATGGTAGTGTGTTGCAAACAAGGTTCTGGATTTATTACTTCGCAAAACTTTTTCAATAATAGCCCATGCAATAGCTAATCCATCAAAAGTAGATGTACCTCTTCCTATTTCATCTAATATAATAAAAGACTTATCATCAGCATTTTTAATGATATTACTTGTTTCTAGCATTTCCACCATAAATGTAGACTGACCTTTAGAAATATTATCTGATGCTCCTATCCTGCTAAATAACTTGTTTGCAATCCCAATCTTAGCTTGCTTAGCGGGAACGAAGGACCCAATTTGTGCTAAAATAATGATATGTGCATTTTGTCTCAGAAATGTTGATTTACCTGCCATATTTGGTCCGGTAATTAGCCATAAATGCTCATTTGTACTTAACGAACAATCGTTAGGAACGAAAGCATTTAGGCTTTTCTTGAAAATTGTTTTTTCAACCACTGAATGGCGACCATCTTTAATAATGAAATCTTTGCTATTGTCTATTAAGGGGCGGCACCAATTATGCATTCCGGCAATAAAGCCGAGAGTTGAGCAAACATCTAAAGAGGCAATTTTCCTAGATAAAATTATGATATCTCTACTTATCTCTATTACTTTTTTGTGTAATGCTTCCAATATTTTTATCTCTAACTCCAAGGCACTATTTCTGGCACTAAAAGAAGTTTTTTCTAACTGATCAAGGCTAATGCTTTTTATCCGAACAGTGTTAGCCGTTGTTTGTCTATGATAAAACTCTTTGTCTTCTAACAATTTATCCTTATAAGAAATTGGAGTCTCAAAAAAGTAACCTAGAACATTGTTATATTTTAGTTTTAGTGACTTTATTCCAGTTTTTTGTAAGTATTTTGTTTGCAATTCTAGAAGATTGGAGTAAGCCGTTTTCTCTATCAATTTAAATTCATGCAATTCATCGCTGAAACTTTCTTTAATAAAACCACCTTCTTTCATAGTGAGGGGTGGATCCTCTTTAATGGCTAAGTCGAGCTCTTTAAGTACCTTTTTTAGATTATCTTCGAAGAAATTCCCTTGATTAATGCTGTTTTCCTCAAGAGGTATCAATATTTCCTTCACTTCAAAAAATAGGTTCATACCTATTTTTAATGAGATAAGGTCTCTTGGATTTGGTCCAAGTCTTATTAACCGGGATAATGACCTTTCTGTATCAGGAAACCTACTTATTAAAGCTCTAACTTGCTCAGTAATTTGGAAATTATTATAAAATTCAGCAGTCTTCCTTTGCCATTTTAAAATCTGGTCTAATTGCGTGGATGGAGCATTTATTCGCCTCTTTAGTAGTCTTGATCCCAAAAGACTGCAAGTCTTATCGACCACACCTAAGAGGGAAAGATTTTTTTCTCCGTCTAGCGAAGAATTTATTTCAAGATTCTTCCTAGTGGAAGGATCTATGGTCATTATATTTGAAAGTTCAACCTGCTCTGGGATATCGAAGTGGTCTAGAAAAAGATTTTTATTTTTCTTGAGATATTCGACGAGGAGGGAAATTGACCCTAACAACCCAGTATTAAGTTTTTGAAGACGTTCAGTATCAAAAAAAGAAGATAAGTAATCGATTAAAATTTCTCTAGAAAAACTTTTTTTACTTTCTAGCCAGGTAACTTCTATTGGGATGTATGATTTTAAAATCGATAATTCCTTTTTATTTGCATATGAGATAGTTTCCTTTGGCGATATTTGATCGATAAGCGATAATAACTCTGACTCATTGCTTATAGTTGATTTGAACAAGCCAGTTGAAATATCTATCCAGCAAGAGGCCCAAATGTTATCAAAAAATAATAAGGCCATTAATATATTGTTTTCTTTTTGTACCAGAAAAGATTCCTCTAATTTCGTTCCTGGAGTAATTATTCTAACCACATCTCTTTTTACAATTTCCTTATAACCTCTTTTTTTTGCCTCTTTTGGAGTTTCAAGCTGTTCACAAATGGCAACTTTCATATTTTTATCTAGAAGTGTTTTTATATAGCCCTCTGCGGAGTGAAAAGGAACTCCACACATGGGTATGTCCTTTCCGTTATGTTGCCCTCTTTTTGTGAGTATAATATTCAAGGCATCTGATGCTATCTCAGCATCAGAAAAAAAAAGCTCATAAAAATCACCCATCCTAAAAAAAAGAAGAGATTCTTGGTGACTAGCCTTTATTTCTAGGTATTGCTGGATTACGGGGGTTGTTTGCACCGCAATAAGTCTCGTAATTAAGGGTTTCTCTATAATTCAATACTGTAGAATCTGGAATAAGTAAACAATGGTTTAATTGCTGTTTTTCTCCCAAAAACTTTTCACTTTTGAAAAAAAGTTAGAATATTTTGGATTATTAGCAGTTTCCTGAAGAGACTTTTCAAACTCTCTTAGTAGATCTTTTTGGTTTTCATTGAGATTAACAGGCGTCTCTATACTCAGCTCGATGTATAAGTCACCATATGAACTACCCCTGATATTAGGCATTCCTTTGCCTCGCAACCGTAACTGTTTTCCGCTTTGAATCCCAGCGGGAACTTTCACTCTTGTCTTTCCTCCGTCAAGAGTTGGCGCCTCAATATCACCACCAAGCGTTGCCGACACCATAGATATGGGTATTTGACAAAATAGATTAGCCCCCTCTCTCTGAAATATTGCGTGATCAAGAACCTCGGTAAAAATGTATAGATCTCCTGCTGGACCATTTTGCAGTCCAGCCTCGCCCTCTCCCGTCAATCTAATCCGTGTTCCAGTTTCAACCCCAGCCGGAATATTTACACTCAGATTTTTATTTTTCTGGGTTGTTCCTGAACCCGAGCAAAAACGACATGGGTTTTTATTCATCTGGCCTTTTCCGGAACAGGTTGGACAAGTCCTTTCAACTGTAAAAAACCCTTGTTGTGCTCTAACTTTTCCCATTCCACCACATGTTGGGCATGAAGAAGGTTGAGTTCCGTCTTTACCACCTGTTCCACTACATTGCTCACATTTAACGGAGGATGGAACTGTAATGGTAGTCGATTTTCCTTTGTAAGCTTCCTCTAATGATATGGACATGTTGTACCTTAGATCTGATCCTCTTCTTGAAGAGGAGCTAGATCCTCGACGAGAAGAACCGCCCATAAAGTCTCCAAAAAGGTCTTCAAATACATCTGAAAATGCTGATGAAAAATCTGCGCCTCCCCCCCCAGAGTTACCGAAACCACCATTGTCAAAGGCAGCATGACCGTATTGATCATATGCTGCTTTTTTGTTTGGATCTTTAAGTATGTCATAAGCTTCATTCACGGCTTTGAACTCTTCTTCCGCTTTAGCACTTCCTGAATTTTTATCTGGGTGAAGTTCTCTTGCCTTGGATCTAAACGCCTTCTTTATGTCAGCATCGGAAGAGCCTTTGGAAATACCAAGCGTTTCATAATAATCTCTTTTTGCCATTTAGCTTTCCATATCTAGAAGAAACAAATATATTTAATTATTTCTTTTGGTCATCCAAATCTTCAAAATCGGCATCCACAATGTCACCATCATCTTTATTTACATTATCATCGCCAGCTTCGGATTCAGCAGGGTTTTTCTCTGTTTCTGCTTTATAGATAGCCTCACCTAGTTTCATTGATGCTTCGGTTAAGTCTTGGCTTCTTGCTTTAATTTTTTCTGCATCATCACTTTCTAAAACTTCTTTTAAAGCTTTCATGGATAGTTCCATAGCTTCAATGGTAGATGGGTCAACTTTATCACCATGCTCCTCAATCGATTTTTCGGTACTATGAATAAGACTTTCAGCCTGGTTTTTCGCTTCAACAAGATCTTTTTTAGCTTTGTCAGATTCGGCATTTTCTTCCGCGTCTTGAACCATCTTATCTATTTCCTCTTCGGAAAGTCCACCAGATGCCTGTAGGGTTATCTTTTGTTCTTTACCTGTGCCTTTGTCTTTTGCAGACACAGAAACAATGCCGTTTGCATCTATATCGAAGGTAACCTCGATCTGTGGCATACCTCTTGGAGCAGGAGGTATTTCCTCTAAGTTGAATTTTCCAAGCTCTTTATTATCCGTAGCCATTTCTCGTTCACCTTGAAATACTCGTATAGTTACAGCACTTTGGTTATCTTCAGCAGTTGAAAAAACTTGGCTTTTCTTCGTTGGA
>CACGWW010000027.1 GCA_902576905.1 uncultured Alphaproteobacteria bacterium | reverse complement strand
ATTATACCTTCAAGAAAATATAGCAGATAAATTTTTAAGCTTAATTGTTAAACAAGCAAAAAACATAAAAATTGGAGATCCGTTATTGGACGAAACTCAAATGGGCCCTCTATGTACTAAAGGGCAACTCGAAAATATTAAAAATGAGCTTGCGTTTGCTGTAGAAGAGGGTGCAACCTTGCTGTGCGGTGGCAAATCACCCGAAGGTCTTGGTGAATTGTTTTTTGAGCCAACAATTGTAGACTGCCCTAGTCAGAAACTAAAGATAGTAGATACTGAATTATTTGGACCTGTACTATCTGTTATAAAATTCAAAACTGAGGAAGAGGTCATATCTCTTGCTAATGATACAAAACATGGGTTGGCAGCAGGCATTTTTTCAAAAAGTAGTTCTAGATGTCTAAGAGTAAGTAAGGCAGTTCATGCAGGAATAGTATGGGTTAACACATATAGGGTTGTGTCTCCGATTGCAGAATTTGGAGGATTTAAAAACTCAGGTTATGGTCGAGAAAGCGGTTTTCAAGCGATATATGACTACACTCGACCCAAAACGGTTTGGATGAATATGTCAGATGAACCGGCAGCTAATCCATTTGTAATGAAATAAAGTATAAAGGATTTTTTAGGGGGATTAAGTAAATGAAATTTGATTTAGCAATAAATCTAGAAAGAGCAGACAACTCTTTGTCAATGAAGGACGTGAAAAACCATACACTAGAAATGGTACAAATGGCTGATCAAAGTGGTTTTAATATTGTATGGGCTGCCGAACACCACGCCTTGGAAATGACAATTGCTCCAAACCCTTTTCAAATAATTACATGGTGGGCAGAAAATACAAACGATGTAAGGCTCGGTACTGCAGTAGCAGCAGCCCCGTACTGGCATCCAATCAAACTTGCTGGAGAGGCTGCTTTCACAGACCTAATTACTGAGGGTCGCCTTGAATTTGGTATAGGTTCGGGGGCATACCAACGAGAATTTGATCGAATGCACCCAGGACTCAAGCAATCTGATGCATGGAAATATATGCAGGAGAGTCTTCCAGTTATCAAGAAGCTATGGGAAGGAGATTATGAGCATAATGGTGAATTTTGGTCTTTCCCATTATCTACGTCTGTTCCAAAACCTGTGCAAAAAGGTGGTCCCCCTGTATGGGTAGCTGCTAGAGCACCTATAACCTATGACTATGCAGTAAAAAATCATTGCAATATAATGTCTTGGCCTCTAACTAGACCATTTTCAGAAGCAGAGCTCTATAAACAACGCCTTGATGATGCTTTAGAAAGTGCCTCTAATGGCTTCAAACCTATTTTTGCGATGATGAGGCATGCTGCTGTCTATAAAAACAAAGAAGAATCGAGTATCTATATCAGAGCTATTCAACGTATATTAGGCCAATTTGAAAATTTGTTTAAAAATTTAGGTGACGTTAAAGACGGATTTCCCAAGGAAATTGCTTTGAAAGAACTAGAAAATAGGGAAGAATATAATCCAACTATGCTTGAAGAAAATCTACTGTTTGGAACACCAGACGAGGTTATTAAAAAATTAAAGCGTTATGAAGACCTCGGGGTGGATAATTTTATCTATTACGCATCAATGGGGTTGGATCATGGTTCACAGAAGAGATCATTAGAGTTGTTCTGTGAAGAAGTTCTTCCTGCTTTTCAATAGGAATAAAAAATGACAAGTCATCTAGAGGTAGAAGTAAAAGAAAAAGTACTAGAAATCAAAATCAATAAGCCAAAAGTAAATGCTATAGACCTTAAACTTAGTCAAGATCTTGGAAAAGCTTTTGCGGAATTACGAGATAATCCCGACCTTAGAGTTGGAATAATTACTGGTGAAGGAGATAAGATATTTTCAGCTGGATGGGACCTCAAAGCCGTTAATTCTGGAGAGATGGCGCTAGACAATTGGTGGGAAAAGGCGGACTACGGTGACGGTGGTTTTGCCGGATTAACAGAAAATTGGAATTTGAACAAGCCAGTGATATGCGCTCTAAATGGTCACGCAATTGGTGGCGGTTTTGAGCTTGCAATGTCCTGTGATTTGATTATAGCAGCAGAACACGTTGAATTTGGTCTGCCTGAGATGCCGCTAGGTATTGTTCCTGATGCAGGTGCACTTCAAAGGTTACCTAGAAGAATTCCATACAATATTGCAATGGAAATGTTTTTTCTTGGTCGGAGAATGTCAGCTCTGGAAGCAAAAAGCTTTGGATTGGTAAATAAAGTGGTTGATAAATCCTTACTTTTAGATTCTGCAAGAGAGTGGGCAGAAAAAATGTCGCAGACAGCTCCACTAGCAATGCAAAGCGTAAAGGAAGTTTTAAGAGCGATAGAATGTAAAGCTTTAAAAGAGGCTTTTTCAGAAATGCGGTCAGGCAATTTGTCGACATATTCGAATATGCTTAAATCTGACGATGCAGCTGAAGGTGTGGCGGCGTTTGTTGAAAAAAGAGATCCAAATTTTAAAGGAAAATAGCTTGGAAAGTTTAAATAAGATCTCAACAGTAGCTAGCATTGGAGGTGGACCCATAGGAGCTGGTTGGGCTGCTCACTTTCTAGCCAAAGGCCTAAATGTAAAATGTTATCTCCACTCAGAGAATGAAATAGATGATTATAAATTATTAATCAAAACGGCTTGGGAAACATTGGAAAAATTAGGCATTGATAAAACAGCATCGTTAGAAAAAATGCAAATCTTCACCAACTTACAAGAGAGCTTAACCGAAGTCGACTTCGTGCAGGAGAGCATTCCAGAGATATTAAATGTAAAGCAAGATTTTTATTCCCAAATTGATTTATTTTTAAATCCGAACGTTATTATAGCTTCATCAACTTCTGGACTATTAATTTCAGACATTGTAAAGAACTGCAACACAAAAGATAGAGCAATAGTAGGCCATCCTTTTAACCCTCCCTACCTCCTACCACTGGTAGAAGTTGTTGCTAGTGAATACACAAATAAACTATGTGTTGATCAGGCAGTCAGCTTTTATAAAGCGGTCGGTAAAGTCCCAATTGTGCTTAAAAAAGAAATTCCAGGATTTATTGCAACTCGGTTACAGGAAGCATTGTGGCGAGAGGCGTTACACATGGTCGCAAATGACGAAGCAACTCCTGAACAAATTGATTTAGCACTAATTAATGGGCCAGCACCTAGGATGGCTTTCCAAGGTCAATGCATGGCATTTCACGTAGCCTGTGGCGAAGGAGGTATGGCTACAAATCTCGACCAATTCGGTCCTGCATTACAATTACCATGGACTAGACTTAAAGCTCCTGAATTAACACAAGAATTACGTGATAAGATGGTTGATGGGTGTAAAGACATGTCAAAAGGTAAGCATTTTCTTGAAATGGCTAAAGATCGTGATAACGCAATTGCTGCGATTTTGAGTGCCATAAAAAATAATCATCCAAATAAATAATGAGGTTAGCATGAATTTTGAGGTAATAGTGACATGTGCGGTTACAGGAGCCGGTGAGACTGTTGATAAAAGTCCTTATGTTCCAGTAACTCCAAAAGAGGTTGCAGATGCTGCTATCGAAGCTGCGAAAGCAGGTGCTTCTGCAGCCCATGTTCATGTACGAGATCCAGAAACTGGTAAAGGATCCCGAGATGTAAACTTGTTTAAAGAAGCGGTTGACAGAATAAGAGATGATAAAACTGATGTAGTGATAAATCTTACTGCAGGAATGGGCGGTGATTGGGTTCCTGATGAAAATGATTTTTCGATGCCTGGCCCCGGAACGGACATGATAGGTCCTGATGAGAGGCTCGCGCATATAGAGCTTTGTAAGCCAGAAATTTGCTCCTTAGATTGTGGAACCTTAAATTTTGGAGTTAACGACCATTCTATTTATATATCCACTCTACCTATCCTGAGAAGAATGGCCGAATTGACAAAATCTTGGGGAGTAAAACCAGAATTAGAGGTTTTTGACTTAGGTCATATTAGATTAGCCAAGCAGCTAATTGAAGAGGGATTAATTAAAGAACCTCCAATGTTTCAAATATGTTTAGGAATACCGTGGGGCGCTGATCAAAGTGTTGATACTATGAAGGCAATGAAGGATCATCTACCATCAAACGCAACTTGGTCTGGGTTTGGTATTTCAAGAATGCAAATACCAATGGCTGCTGCAGCCGTTACTTTGGGGGGCAATGTCCGTGTTGGCTTAGAAGATAATCTTTATCTTTCAAAAGGCGTGCTTGCTACAAATGGACAATTGGTTGAAAAAGTTATAAAAATAATCACCCTAATGGGTGGAAGAGTTCTTACCCCCGATGAAACAAGAAAAAAGCTTTCATTAATAAAAAACTAATTATAGATTTTCTTTCTGGTTGGGTTAACAACAAATATTTTCCCCTTATAACCTCTTCTTTTTAACTCCCTTATGGGAACAAATATGTCTTTGCCACCGATAAAAACGACTGATTTTGCTTTAAAAAAACGGTCAATGCTTTTAAAAGAGTTTAAAATCATGCCCCAAGAGGTCTAAGCATTGAGCGTGTTACAATATGCCTTTGTATTTCAGAGGTTCCATCCCAAATTCTTTCCAAACGTGAGTCTCTCCAAAGCCTCTCAATAGGCATCTCTTCCATTAAGCCCATTCCTCCAAAAATCTGAACAGTATCATCTGCTACCTTATTAAGCATTTCTGAACAGAAAATCTTAACAATAGCCGCATCCTCATCCATCATTTGACCAGTAAGAGCCCTGTCTACAGCATCTTTTACTAAAAGGTCTGCGGCTCGTAAGTTCATCTTCATGTCTGCTAGCTTGAAACCTGTAGCTTGGAAAGTTCCTATTGGCTTGCCAAATTGTTTTCTTTGAGCAGCCCAGTCTAAAGCTAAATCAAGAATTCGTTCTGCCTTGCCACAACAAGTCGCTCCTACCCAAATACGACCCATGCCAAGCCATCTCCCAGATAATGAAAGTCCATTACCCTCAGTACCTAGTATCTTATCAGCAGAAAGCCTAACGTCGTTAAAGCTCAACTGGTAATTTTTATATCCCCGGTAGCTGATACACTTTGTTCCCTCTTGAATATCAAATCCGGGAATACCAACATCTACTAGGAAGGCTGTAATTCTTTTTCTTTTTCCGCGAGGCGTTTCATCTTCTCCTGTAGCAGCAAATACAATCGCAAAATCTGGCATACATGGTCCAGAAATAAAATGTTTGGAACCATTCAAAATCCAGTCATCTCCTTCTTTCTTGGCGTTAGATTTCATACTCATGATATCGGAGCCCGCGTCAGGTTCTGTTAATGCAAATAATTCTCGTTTAT
>CACGWW010000026.1 GCA_902576905.1 uncultured Alphaproteobacteria bacterium | reverse complement strand
TGGCTTGATAAGAGTTGGAGAAGAAAAAATTGCAGCAGGACGGATAGGAGACTTCGCATCTAATAGATTAGCAAAAAAAATAAAGGAGATAGGGTTAAACACGGGAAGACTAAAAACAGGTACCCCAGCAAGACTTTCATCTAAAACCATAAATTGGAATGTGATCGGTAGCCAGAAACCAGATAAAGAACCGACGCTTTTTTCATTTCTACATAAAAAGCCTTTTCAAAGGCAAATTAGTTGCGGAATAACATACACAAATAAAAATACGCACGAGATAATACGCGAAAACATTGAAAAATCGGCTATATTTAACGGATCAATAACTTCGAATGGACCAAGATATTGTCCGTCAATTGAAGATAAAGTCGTAAGATTTTCAGGTAAAGACGAACACCAAGTTTTCTTGGAGCCGGAGGGTCTAAACGACGACACGATTTATCCTAATGGTATTTCAACTTCTTTACCAAAAGATATTCAGGAAAAGTACATCAAATCTATAAAAGGTCTAGAAAATGTAAAAATACTGAACTATGGCTATGCAGTAGAGTACGACTACATAAACCCCAAAAGTTTAAAAACATCGTTGGAATTGAAGAGCATTAACGGTCTTTTTTTAGCTGGTCAAATTAATGGCACGACTGGCTATGAGGAGGCAGCCGCTCAAGGATTGATTGCTGGGATCAATGCGTATCAATATGTAAAGAAAGAAGACCCATTTATTTTAGATAGATCAGAGGCCTACATTGGTGTGATGATTGATGATTTGGTAACCAGGGGTGTGATAGAGCCTTATAGAATGTTTACATCTAGAGCGGAGTTTAGACTCAGTTTGCGATGCGATAACGCTGACATTAGACTTACAGAAAAGGCCCACAAGATTAAAGTTGTACCAGATAACAGAATGAGGATGGTGAGCAAAAAAATCGAGTTAATAAATGAGCTTACTACATCAGCTAAAACATTAACATATTCTAACAGAGAATTAGAAGAGACGGGTGTAAATCTGAAAAAAGACGGCAAAAAGAGATCTTTTTATGATGTTTTATCACTTAATGGGGTTTCAAGCGAAACTCTACGAGGTTTGTGGAAAGGTTTTTTTGATTTTGATTTAGATGTTCGTGAGTTTGTAAGAGCAGATTCTAAATATAATTATTATATCCAAAGACAAAAAAGCGATGTAGATAAAATGCGAAAAAACATTAATACTACTATCCCGAAAGATATTGACTTTAAAAAAATAGACGGGTTGTCATCAGAATTAAAAGTTAAGCTTAGCAAAGCAAAACCCCTACACATTCATGAAGCCAGTAAAATTGACGGGATGACCCCTAGTGGACTAATGTTACTAATATCAAAAATTAATTCTTACAAGAAGACAGCTTGAAAAAGAACGAATTTGTTAAAAGTCTTAATGTTTCACGTGAAACACTAAACGGTTTTTATGAATATAAGACCTTACTGTGTAAATGGAATGAGAAAATAAACCTTGTTTCAAAACATACATTAATCAATATATGGGAAAGACACTTTTTAGATTCAGGTCAAATTATAATTGACGTGGATGCATCGGGAAAAAGATGGGTGGATGTGGGCTCTGGAGCTGGTTTCCCTGGATTGGTCGTTGCTCTATTGCTAAGAGATAGAAAAGTAGACTGTGATCTGATTTTGGTGGAAAAACACCCAAAAAAAGTTTTTTTCCTTAAAGAAGTTATTCGGAAACTCAACCTGAGCGTCGAAGTCGTCAACGAAAACATATACACCTTAGAACCCTTGAATGCTGATATTTTAACAGCGAGAGCATTTTCAGAACTAAACAATTTAATGGAAATAGCATTCCGTCATCGAAAAAAGGAGGGAATATGTTTATTTTTGAAGGGTGAAAACTATAAAATCGAATTAGATAAAACTTTAAATAATTGGTTTTTTGATTATGATATTGTTGGGAGCTTAAGCAGCTCTTCTGGAAATATAATCAGAGTGAAAAAAATTTTTAAACGATAAAGGGGAAAAAAATCTCTAATCCTTCAGTTATATCTATTGCCAATCAAAAGGGTGGTGTGGGCAAAACAACCACTGCTATAAATTTATCTACAGCGCTAGCTGCTGTGAATAATAAAGTGTTGATCATGGATCTAGATGCTCAAGGGAATGCATCAACTGGCTTAGGCGTTCCTAAAGATGAAAGAGAAAAATCGACTTATGATTTGCTGACTGGCACAGCGAGTTTAAAAGAAGTGGTGAAGAAAACCAATATACCATCTCTTTTTATTGCTCCTGCATCGACTGATTTATCGTCTATCGATGTTGACCTATTTGAAGAGAAGGGGAGAGTTGTTAAGCTCCGTGATTTGTTAGCAAAAGAAAGCTTTGATTTTGACTATATTTTAATTGACTGTCCACCGTCACTTAATCTTCTGACTATAAACTCAATGGTGGCATCAAATTCTGTTTTAGTTCCTTTACAGGCAGAGTTTTTCGCGCTTGAGGGATTAAGTCAATTGCTATTGACAGTAAGGGACATCAGATCAAAAATTAACCAAGACCTTAAAATTCACGGCATTGTGTTAACCATGTTTGACAAAAGAAACAATTTGTCAGAACAAATAGAGGAAGACGTAAGAGGAAACCTCGGGGAGTTGGTCTACGATACAGTTATACCTCGAAACGTTAGAGTCAGTGAAGCCCCCTCCTTTTCGATGCCTGCTTTAATATATGATCATAAGTGTTCGGGTGCTATTGCATATCAAAAATTAGCAGCAGAGTTCTTAAAGAGGGAAGATCACTTTGAAAGAAGGAAAAATGAGTTCAAAAAATGAACGAAAAAAAGGTTTGGGTAGAGGGCTTTCATCCTTTCTAGATGTTGACGGCTTCGATGACATCGTGGAAAGGAAAAAAGATGAAGATAAGGTTAAAGGGCTTTCTAATAACTCAAGTTATCTGCCAATAGAGCAACTTGTTCCAAATCTGAATCAACCTCGAAAAGATTTTTCAACTGATGAACTAAACAGTCTGGCTTCTTCAATAGAAGAAACGGGAATAATACAACCCATCCTTGTAAGGAAAAACAATGATGTTTACGAGATAGTAGCTGGTGAAAGGCGCTGGAGAGCTGCGCAAATTGCGAAAATTCATGAAGTTCCGGTTTTAATTAAGGAGTTAACTGACGAAGAAGTTGTAAAAATTTCCATAATTGAAAACATTCAAAGAGTAGACTTAAATCCGATTGAGGAAGCTAATTCTTACAACCAGTTAATACAAGATTTTGGTTATACTCAAGAGAAAGTTTCAGCATCGCTAGGGAAATCAAGAAGTTATATAGCAAATTCTTTAAGACTATTATCACTACCAGAAAGCATAATTATATTCTTAAAAGAAGGTAAATTGACGAGCGGACATGCTAGAGCTCTTGTAGGAGTAAAAAACTCAGAGTTTTTAGCAAGGAAAATAATAGAAGAGAGTTTATCGGTTAGGGATATAGAGAATATCGTAAAAAAAGGACTATCCCAAAGCGAAAACGTAATAAAAAAAGGGACATCAATTAAAAAAGATGTTGATACTCTTAATCTAGAACAAGATCTTAAATTAGCTCTAGGTTTGAAGACATCTATAGATCACAATGAAAATTCAGGAGGAGGACGTATCGTTATTAAATACAGAGACTTAGAACAATTAGATATATTTTGTTCAAAAATAATGAAGATCTGACTTTTTAAAAGCAATCTACCAATGACCTAGCAATGTAATCCAGCATTTTTTTACCTCTCTTTCTTATAACAATTTCATTGTCTTTGGTTTTTATTAATTTGTTCTCTTCTAGATGGAATACTACAGGGTGAAGTTTTTCATAGTCAAAAATAGAAACCGGTATGTTTCTGGATATTCTAAGATTCATAATTAATTTTTCTTCTAACATAATTTTATTTTCTATTGAGGTTATCTTTGGTGTACTTGAATTTAGGGAAACTGTTTTTTCAAACCAAATATCAGGGTTCCTTTCTTCTTCTGTTGCATATCTTTTTCCTGACATTGTTATCCGACCGTGTGCGCCTGGTCCTATACCAATGTAATCATTATATTTCCAGTACGAGATATTATGCTTGCACTTAAAGCCTTTTCTCGCAAAGTTTGATGTTTCATATTGCTTATAACCACCGTCTTTACAAAGTTGCTTCGTGATATCAAACATATCAGATACAGTTTGTTGTGTTGGTAAACCTTTTAATAAATCTCTTTTGTAGAGCTTATGGAAATTTGTGTTTTCTTCTATTATAAGTTGATAGAGAGAAAGGTGCGGTGCATTTAGGGAAAGTATTTCTAAAAGCTCTTCCCTCCACTTGCTTGTACTTTGATGTTGCCTTCCATATATAAAGTCTAGATTATAATTTTGGAACCAAGTGTTAATTACTTCTATAGCTTCAATAGCTTTATTTTTATTATGATCGCGTCCTAAATTACTTAAATCTTTATTATTAAGAGCTTGCACACCAATCGACACCCTATTAATACCTATTTCCCTAAATAGTTTAAATTTACTTTCGGATACACTGTTTGGATTGGCCTCAATAGTAATCTCACAATTACCATTAATACTCCATAGGCTATCGATTTTCTGTAATACCAATCCAACAAAATCAGGATCTAGAAGACTAGGTGTGCCTCCACCAAAAAAAATGGACTTTATTTCTCTTTCGGCTAGCCTTGAAGACCATAATTCTAATGCTCTCAAATAGGCCTTTAACCAATGAGACTGATTAGTGCTTTCTCTTTTGTGTGAATTAAAATCGCAATAAGGGCACTTTATTTTACAAAATGGCCAATGTATGTATAAGGCTAGCGAAGATTCTCCCATTTCAAAAACAAGAATCCAATAGATTATTTATAGCTAGTCCCCTATGGCTTATCTTATTTTTTTTCCATCTATCCATCTGCCCAAAAGTTTCTTCGTATCCATTTGGAAGAAAAACCGGATCATAGCCGTGACCTTTTTCACCCCTACCAGGCCAAATTATCTCACCATATATTTTCCCCTCAAACTTCTCAAAATGATGGTCTGGCCAATATAAAATTAATGAGCAAATAAAATAAGCGGTGCAAGGACCCTCAAAATTATTTTTTTCAATTTCTCTTAGGAGCTTATTAGTTGCGAACTTAAAATCTCTTGAACCATCACTCCTAATTGCCCAATCCGCTGAGTAAATGCCCGGCGCGCCATCTAGTATGTCAACACATAGCCCGCTGTCATCCGCTAAGCTTACCAAACCAGTCAATTTTGTTGCTTCTCTCGCCTTTATTAAAGAATTCTCCCAAAACGACCCACCAGTCTCTTCGGGCGTTTTGCCAGAATATTGGCCTATATCTGTAATATTGAAGTTAACTTTGCCAAACAAATGTTTGAACTCTTCTATCTTTCCAAAATTGTGGGTCGCTAAAACCAAATCCTTTTCTTGAAATTTTCTATTCATTTAAAGCTGATTTCTGTATTTCAACTAATTTTTTTATTCCTTCTGAAGCCATAGAAAACATTATTTCGAACTCCTCCTTTGAAAACGGTTTTTTTTCAGCAGAACATTGGATTTCAATTAACTCTCCTCTATCATCCATAACAAAATTAGCATCTGTTTCCGCAGCACTATCTTCTTGATAATTAAGATCCAATTTTTGTTCTCCCTTGACAATCCCACATGATATTGCTGCAACATGCCGGATAATAGGGTCAAACTTTATCTGTCCACTTCTTTTCAAGGAGTTGGTGGCT
>CACGWW010000025.1 GCA_902576905.1 uncultured Alphaproteobacteria bacterium | reverse complement strand
CGGTATTTATAGATATGCCAGCGGCTCTATCCTACCCTATGAATTTGGAAAAATATAACTGGGGTTACAGAGCAGAACCAGAACCAAACTTATATGGAAGATCATTAATCTGTCCGAGAGGGAAAGGTTTAGGTGGATCATCTTCAATCAATGGAATGATTTATGTACGAGGTCATCCTCAAGATTTCGATAATTGGAGCACTAAAGGGGCCTTAAGTTGGTCATTTGCAGATGTTCTTCCTTACTTCAAAAAAATGGAGTGTTGTGAAAGTCGACAATCAGCTTGGAGAGGAAAAAATGGCCCTATCCGTATAAAAACTGCAGAACAAAAAAACGTATTGCATAAAGTTTTTTCAGATGCAGCTATACAATGTGGTTACTCTTTTACTGAAGATTATAATGGCTATAAGCAAGAAGGCATTGGAGCTGCAGAAATGACCGTATATAAAGGCAAGAGATGGTCTACTGCCCAAGGCTATTTGAAAAATATAACAAAACAAAAAAACATTTGCATAAAGACTTCATGTTTAGTTGATAAGCTATTGTTTTTAAATAATAAATGCAATGGAATCATTTTTAAAAGAAAATCTGAAACTTTTTCTGCGCAATGTAAAAGAGGTGTCATATTAGCCGCTGGTCCCATTGGCAATCCCTGTATTTTACAGAGATCTGGAATAGGAGATTTAAAACATATTGCGGGCATTGGTATAAAACCTTTTCTGGATTTAAAAGGTGTTGGAAATAATTTACAGGATCATCTTGAGTTATATTTTCAAGTGAAATGCACTCAACCCGTTACTCTTTTTAGAAATACTAGCTTATTTTCAAAAGCTAAAATTTTCTTACAATGGTATATGTTCAAAAAAGGGTTAGGAATATCAAATCAATTTGAAACTCTTGGCTTTCTTAAAACAGATAGACAACAAAAGTACCCTAACCTGCAGTATCACTTTTTACCTCTAGCAATAAATTATGACGGATCATCACCACACAGAGGGGATGGCTTTCAGTTCCATGTAGGAACAATGCGGTCAAAATCTAGGGGATTTGTTGCCATTAAGAATGCAGATCCACAAAACTCTCCTACTATAAAGTTTAACTATCTTAGTCACTCTGATGACCTAAAGGATTTTCGAAATGCAATTAGAATAACAAGAAATATTCTAAGTCAGCCTGCTTTTAAAGATTATGCGGGCGAAGAAATTCAACCGAAGGCAACGTTGAAGTCGAATAGAGAGCTGGATGAATTCATAAAGTTGAGCGTTGAGTCAGCGTTTCACCCTTGCGGCACCTGCAAAATGGGGGATCCTGCTGATAAAGAAACGGTTGTGACCCCCGAATGCAAAGTAAATGGTGTAGAAAATCTTTTTTGTGCAGATTCTTCAATTTTTCCTTCGATAACAAATGGCAACCTCAACGCCCCGAGCATTATGGTAGGCGAAAAAGCAGTAGACCATATTTTGAATAAGCCTATATTACCAAAGGAGAATTTAGTTCCTTATAACTAGACCCTCATGTACCATAAATATCGTCATATTGCTATAATCACCCTTCCCTACAAATTTTTTGGTCAGAGATAATTTAAAATATGTCCATCACCATCAATATATGTAAAGTTTTTCAGTTGATTATGTGGCACCCATTTAAACTCTGAATGAACATTTAGACTGATTTGACCAGATAATATAATTGCATAATAATAGTGGACATAAATATTTTTATCTGTCTTATTCAAGTCAATAGTTGCTATCATATTACCAACTTTGATATTCAGAGAAAGTTCTTCTTTAATTTCCCTTTTCATAGCAGAAGTGAAAGTCTCGTTTTCTTCGACTTTTCCCCCTGGAAACTCCCATATCCCCTGGGAATTATCTTCAAAACTTCTGTTTGCGATAAGAAATAAATCATTTTTCTTAATCACTGCTGCAACTACATCAATGCTCGCTTTATGTATAGACATCTTTAAAACCTTGTTTTCATTTTAAAAATAAAGAGTAATGAAAAAAAAGGGCATGCTGACAAAGCTAACAAAAAAATAATTAAATTATTCATATTTTCGTGAAATATCCCTGATAAAAAAGGCGCACATGCCATCCCCAACGCAGTTGGCGCCCATATGTATCCTTTAACTCTCCCAATAACTTGTGGCTCAAAAAATAAATTTGGGACATATCCACCTGTTACTGTTAGCAAGCCATGACCCATACCAAAAAGAGCCATAGCGATAATACATACATAGAAGTTGGGTGTAAGTATTATGATTAATGATAACGGTACAATTGTGCTAGCTACTAGGCCTGTAAATCTAGCATCAAGAAATGTGGCAAACTTCATCTCTAAAAAGCGACCTACTAGCTGAAACGGTCCATATACACTCGCTAATACTATTGCAATTGAAGGATCATTAAAATTTGAGTTAAAAAACTGAATTAATGACAGCGCAGTGGTAGAAAAAATTAAATATTCTGTAAACCCAAAAATCATCAAAACAATAATTATGACTTTTTCTTTTTTAGACAATCTTAAGGGAACAAGATCTATAATTGGTTTTTTAGCTTCATTTTTCTTCTCTTCCTTTTTAAAGTTTAAATTTATAAAAAAATATACCGCCATTAGAAATAAAGATAATGACAGAAGCAAAAATATTGAATCCAGCCCAAAATAGTTGCGTAAAAAACCGATAGTCAACCAACAGACCGAACTTGCGATAGCGCCATAAAATGTGATTATGGTAATATTCTTTCGTGAGTTCTGGTCATCTAGTTGAATTGCCGTGCTAAATGCTACGTTGTAAGTCGCTGAACTGAAACTTATTCCTATCAGCAGCATTGAAAATAAAAATCCTAATAAGTCCTCAGTAAAATACAGCGAGATAAACCCTATTGATCCAATAAAGAGCCCAGTCGAAAGAACCTTCAACCCTCCAGATCTATCAATTAAATAACCAACATAACTGGAAATAAGTACATTTATAAACAAAGATAGACTGACTATCATGGTAGTCGTCTCGAGGGACATCCCCAGTTTTTCAGCTAACTCTACTTTGATTTGCGCAAAAGAATAAAACATCGCACCATAGGCAACGATCTGACTTATACCCAGACTATGAACTGGAACAATTCCTCCCAAGATACTTTTCATTCCTGTAATATCTTTAGTTTAGTTTTTCTTAGGGGGTCTTTTATCAAAGGAAGTTAAATGTTCAGGAATGTGATGATAGTCTTTGATATCACAAGTAAATATTGCGAAATCAGGAGAAAAGACTTCAGGTGTATCAAGAGTACCCACCTTAACAATAAATGAGCCTGGCCTCGAGGGACTAATGCTTCCAAAACCAGTACCACACTTATCGCAAAAAAACCTCTTAACGGGTGTTTCTAGATCTTTTCTAGCAAAGACCGAGGGTTTTCCTTTTGTAAACTGGAAATCATCCTCTGAAAAAACCATAACAGTATTTGCATTTCCACCGGTTATATACTGGCACTCACGACAGTGACATTGGAAACTGGCTTGCAATTCTCCATTAATTTTATATTGAATATCACCACAATAGCACCTTCCACTAAGTTCCATAACGGACCCCCCATTTTTGCCTTATAAGAGTTTAAGTCTATCACTCTATAAAGGCTCTAGCAATAGCCCCTATTGAACAGTAAAAAACGTCTCTTTCCCAACCAGGAGAAAGAAACATGCCATTTGCTGTCGTACTCTCTGTAGGCACCCTTCCTTTTTCTTCGCCGGTAATTGTATCGAAAACGACAATATTGTCATAGCCGGTACGAAAGTCATTCACTGCAATCTCTTTCGTGTCGCTGTACATCACCATTTGCATGGAAATTCTAGTAGGCTTTTCCCATAATTTCTTAAAACCCAGATCTTTTGAGTAATTTAAACCCGCTAGCAAGCCATTTCCTGTGTCAAACGCTATCGCGACCTTATTAATGGGATCAAATGCTGGGGGGCTAAAAATGCTTCCTCTTTGTTTATCGAAAGGCTGTACAACCTCTAATTTCTTATCATTTTGTATATCAACTCGAAATAATTTTTGTGGCGATGATGATAACCCTTGGAAAACAGACCCTCTAGCTGGAAGGTCTTGACCAAATGGTCTTGTAGAAAATATAGTCACATTAGCTCTATTATCGCCATTATCTAAAAACCAACATCCGCCATCACTTATACAGCTATCCCAACTAAAACTCTGCTCCTCATAATTCAGTGTTCTATATTTTGGCATCCAACTCTGATCTAATGTCAAGCTTGCTTTTTCGTATTTGTATCTAAAGAAAGTGTCTCGCCCTGGAACATATACCCATTGTGTTCCCTGTGTATCAATATCCATGGCTATTCTACCCATCGAGTTTTCATTAATGGCAACTTCATCTGCAACCTGATTAAGAAACTCTGGTTCTAAAATAACAAAATTTGACTTTGCATCCCATGCATGCTCGATATTTTTCATAACAAGGTTTCCATCTTTCATAATCAAGAAACTGTTATATGCAGAATTTTGTGGTAATTTTTTTGAGGCCACAACTTTACAATCTGGATCAAGCTTATAACAATAATTTCCATTATTGAGATAGAGATAGCCATTTTCATGCACAACAACACCCCCACACCAAGTATGGCCTCCAGATGGCAAATTAGGTGAACGCGAGATACATTCTAGAGAATAAGGATCTATCTTTTCTAAAAAGCCATATTTTTCAGTAGAATTAATATGGTTGTTTCCCATCAAAAAAACTTCTCCGGGATCTCTAAGAACCATCATTACATTCCATTCACCATTTGTTCTAGTTTTCTGAGATAAATATTCGCTGTTGCTAATATTCAATCCAGGTGATCTAGGTATTTTTTGTCTTCTAGGACCGCCACATTCGGCGGGCCACGGGCTATCATAGTATCCTTTTATTTTTTCATTTGAATCTAAATTTATGTGCATTTATTTACCAAGATATGCATATTTTTCACGCAAGACATGTTTTGTAATCTTACCTCCAGCGTTTCGTGGCAAACTATCTACAACGTGGAATGTTTTTGGTATTTTGAAACCAGCTAATTGCGACCTCAAAGATGACCTCACCTCTATCTCTGAAAAATTATCGTTATTAACGATGACTAGAGCTAAAACAGCTTCTCCCCACTTTGGGTCAGAAACGCCAATTACAGCACAATCGATAATGGATGGTTGCAACATCAAAGCATTTTCAACTTCTGCAGGATAAACATTTTCTCCACCCGTTATAATTAAATCTTTTATTCGATCTCTTATAAACAGATACCCCTCCTCATCAAGATACCCGGCATCTCCTGTGTAAAACCAACCATCTTTTATTGCCTCGTTATTTGCCCTTTCTCTATTAAAATAGCCATCCATAATTTGATCGGTGCGGCATATAATCTCTCCGATAGTATTGGTAGGAACTTCATTATTATCAGCATCAACTATTTTTATCTCTGAATTGCTGAAACATTTTCCACATGATTCTAGCCTTCTGTTTGCTTTTAATTCGCTTGGGTCCAAGGACATAAACATACCAGTTGTTTCGGTCATTCCATAGACATGAGTAAAATTTGAGTTTGGAAATATTTTTTGCGCACGCTTTAACGTATCAACAGCCATTGGTGATGCACCAAAAACAATGTTTTTAACATTTTTAAGTACTTTGCTATTTTTTTCAGCAGCTACAACTACCATCTGAATTACAGCTGGAACCATCAAGGTGGTTGCTACATTAAAATTCTCAATGATATCTACAATCTTCTCAGGATCTATATCTACCAATAGAATATTTTTACTCCCTGATGCAAGCCCAAAGAAAAGCCACGCACTTCCCGCTATATGAAAAAGTGGCATGCAAACAAGGTTTACGGCATTTGGATCAAACGGCCCTAATTTATCCATTCCATTCGTAATTAAAGACATAATTCCTTTTTGAGAAATCAAAGCACCTTTGGGGTTGCCTGTTGTTCCCGAAGTATACATTTGAAAAAGTGGTGTGTTGGCGTCCTTATTTGAATATAATGAAACATCTAATGCACCTGAACTTTTCGACTTTAATAATTTCCCTAGCTCACTTATCTCCACAGAAAGCTGTAAGTCAGTTTTGTCAGAATTAAGTTTTTCAACTAGTTCTTTAAATTCCTCACCAAAAATAATAAGTTTTGAACCAGAATCTTTGAGTATGAATTTTACTTCTTCATAGGCAAGCCTGAAATTTATTGGAACCATCACAAGTTCCAGTAAAGACGATGCATACATCACCTCTATGAATTCGGATGAATTTTTTGCTAAAAAAGCAATTCGGTCTCCAGACTTAATCTCACTTTCTTTTAAAAATTCAACAAGAGACGATACCTTTGATAATATATCGGTATTCTTATGGTCTGCATTATCTATAGATACCACAACCCTATCTGGATTTTTGTTAACATGAAAATCTAGAATATCGTGTACTTTGTTAAATTTCGTTATGCCTTCCACGGTCTACCCAAGATTTATATTGAGCACATTTAATTTACTGTAAGCTCGGTAGACGTAATTTCAGAGTCATAATTATAAACAAATATTCCTGAAAAATTGGTCTCTTTGTAAACAAAGGTGTCCTTTAATTCACTGAAAAAACCTGTCGAATGCTCTTCAAACTTTTTTAAATCGCCTCCAGATTCAAACTTTAGTGATATAGAAACACTCCCACATTGACCGATAGAAATATTCAATGACCTAATATTGAAAGCTACTATTTTTTTTCCAAGATTTTCAGAGCAAAAAGTAGCTGCAACCTTTGCTTCGCTAAGGCCAGAAAATTTTAAATTGTATACTTTTGCATACATTGTTCTAGTTCAACTCCTTCATCATTTCATCTATCATTGTGCTCGCATCGTCCCCAGTTATTTTAACTTTTTTCATCAATCTTGCCTCAAGTCGCATTTCTCTCTGCAACTCAACTCCATCTGATGTCATTTGAACATCTCCTGAGATATCAAGCTGACATAATCCGACTGCTTCAAGAGGTTCTATACTTGAGCCGGATAATTTAAGGCCAGCTGACAACGATATAAAAGACTCAAAATCATCTATGGTTAATGATTCATCGATCTTTTTGAACTTCCCTACAGCTTCTAACATATTCTGAGAAGTCATTTCTTTTTGCTCTGTTTTAACATCTAAGAGATGGGCAATGCTACTTGAAATCTTTTTAACTAAATCCACTTGATTTTTATCTAGGGATTTAGGCCCCTCTCTGTTTATCATACAAAGAGTTCCTAGTGCGTAGTTATCCTTATTGATTACAGGAAATCCTGCATATCCCTGAGCTTTAGCTCTTGGGTGATTTTTCCAAATCGGATCTGATGACACATCATGCATTAGTAGTGGCTCGGTATCTAAAAGAACATAAGAACAAACATTGTGCTCGGTCCGAAGACCTTTATCACCTGGTTTTTTTTCTGATGGATCTCTTCCAGTAATTGCAATCGCGCACTGCATTTCACCATCATACAGACTAAAAGTAGCATCAGAAAAACCTGTTATATCCTTAGCCAAATCACAATATACCTGGAATAACTCAGGGTTTGGGTTATCAATCAAACCAGTTTTAACAACTGCTTTGACTCTTTGCTCTTCATTCGATGGCCTTGGTGCCAATCCTACAGACATTTTTCTCTCCCTGTTAACAGTTCAAACTCTAAACTAAAACTAATTAATTTCCTAATTAATTTCAACCGCTTGATGAAGTAATCATATACAACGATGTTTTATAATATTAAATTATAACAAAAATGTGAAAGAGAAAACAATGTCAAAAAAAATCTATCAGGTAGT
>CACGWW010000024.1 GCA_902576905.1 uncultured Alphaproteobacteria bacterium | reverse complement strand
TAATCGCCCAAACGTCTTTATCAACCTTAACTTTACATCGTTATCTAAGTCTGACAAAACTTTCTCTGATTAAAGATGTTTTGTCAAAAGATCTATGAGATCCGTTTTTTCCCAGGAAAAACCACCATCATTTTCAGGCGTTCTTCCAAAATGACCATAGGATGCTGTTTTTTCGTAAATTGGTCTTCTTAAACCTAGATTCTCAATTATACCCTTTGGAGACAAATCTACTATTTTTGGCAATATTTCCTCTAATTTTTTTTCATATTTAGTCGCCGTGCCATAAGTATCTATATAAATTGATAATGGCTCTGGAACTCCAATCGCATAAGAAAGCTGAATGAGACACTTGGGTGCCAGCCCAGCAGCGACTATATTTTTAGCTAGATATCTGGAAATATAAGCTGCCGATCTATCCACTTTAGTTGGGTCCTTGCCAGAAAATGCTCCTCCTCCATGAGGTGCTGCCCCACCATAAGTGTCCACAATTATCTTTCTGCCCGTCAAGCCTGCATCACCATCTGGCCCTCCAATTACAAACTTTCCAGTTGGATTTATATGCCAAATGGTGTCCTTAGAGATCCATTTATCCGGGATTACTTCCAAAATATATGGCTCTACTATTTCTTTTACATCCTGCGATGAAAGCGATGGGTCAAGGTGCTGAGTAGATAAAACTATTGACTCAATGCTAACCGGTCTGCCATTTTCATACTTCACTGTAAGTTGAGATTTGGAGTCTGGTCCCAAACTAGTAGCCATTTCATTATGCCTAGCATCCGCCAAAGATTTTAAAATTAAATGAGCGTATTGAATTGGAGCGGGCATTAAATCCTCCGTTTCATTGACTGCATACCCAAACATTATACCCTGATCACCAGCTCCATCTTTATCAACTCCTTGAGAGATATCACTAGATTGTTGGTGTATAAAATTTGATACATTTAAGTTATTCCAGTGAAATCCTTCCTGCTCATAACCAATCTCCTTTACTACTTTAACTACAAGGGGCTTTATCTCAGAGGCAAGATACTGAGAATCAGAATCAGACTGAAATCCCACTTCACCTCCAACTACAACCGTGTTAGTTGTTGCAAAAGTTTCACATGCTACCCTTGCGAAGGTATCCTTTTTTAAACAGAAGTCTAAAACTGCATCAGAAATTCGGTCACATATTTTATCTGGATGCCCTTCTGAAACTGACTCAGAAGTGAACATGTAATCTTTTCTAGCCACTTTATCCTCCCCTTTTTCTATTTTTTAATATTGAATAATATAAAATAGCAAGTAATAAAAGCACTAAATGGAAATATGATGAGACGTTTTTCCCCATGGTTACGTAATGTGTATTTTGTTTTTTAATGTTCAAACCAAGCTCAACATCTAAAAATTCTCTTTTATTTAGTGCGATATGCTTTTCAACTTTTCCATTCTTTGAAATCTTGGCAGAAATACCATTATTCGAGACTCTTATCAGCGGGATATTATTTTCTAAAGCTCTCATTCTTGCAATCTTTAAGTGTTGTTTTGGACCGCCACCATTCCCAAACCAAGCATCATTTGTTATGTTTAATATCCACCGTGCCTCTTCAACTACTCCTAAAATTTCATTTGAAAATAGTGCTTCATAGCAAATAAGTGGGAGAAATATTGGGAACCCTGATTTCTTTATTAACTTCAAACCTGTGCCGCTACTAAAGCTATCAACCGAACGATAGCTATTATTAAAAATATTTAAGTATTTCAGCAATCCTCTTAGTGGCAGATATTCTCCAAACGGAACCAAAAATGTTTTATCATAAGTGCTTTGAATTTTTCCTTCCCTATCAATCAAGAAAACTGTATTAAATAGTTTTCGAGTGTCTCTGTTAAACCGTAAAGCTCCAAATATCAAAGGAGATTTCACCTTTTCAGCTATAACTTTAAGTTTCTCTGGATTTTCTTCTGGAAGCCAGTAAACAGCAGTTTCGGGCCATACAATTAGATCAGGTTTTGGACTTTTATTGCTCAAGTCAATTAAAATTTCCGTATGATTTAATTCATTCTCCTTTTTCCATTTATCTCTCTGTTGGATATTAGGTTGAACCAACCTTACGGTTAAATATTCATTAGCTTCCTCGAGCCCTCTATCTAAATATTTACTCTGTAAGCCCAAAAGCGCGGCAAAAAGAAAAATAACCTTAATGGTACTAGTAGCTGGTGAAGAATAGAATAAGTTGAACCCTGTAATAATAATTATCGAATTTAAAATATAAGGCCCAAGCCAGGTTACAAATACAGATACCGGTGTATCTAACCAAGCGTAAGATAGTATTGCCCATGGGAACCCTGAAAACAGGTAACATCGGAATAACTCAGCTGTTGCAAAAACAATTGACAAACAAAATACTTTTTTACGGTTTTCCTGTTCATCCCTCATAAAATAGCTGGAAACGTAAAATGCAAGAGCCCAAAAAAGGGAAAGTAATGAAACAAAAAGAGTATAAGCAAAGGGCGCCAGCCAAATATTCTTTTGAGGGTCAACCAGAAAGGGGTTAATTATCCAAATGAACGTTAGACCAAAATATCCGAGACCGAAAGCAAACCCACTTAATGAATACTGTTTAGAAGTTTTTAGAGATCCTAACACCAAAAAGGGAACCAAAGGTAACACCAAAAAAGTACAATAGGGTAAGTTAAATGGTTCTTGTGTAAAAGCTAATGCTAAGCCTAATAAAAAAAATCTTAAAAAAACAGACTTTGAAAGCGTTATTATCCTAGATATCACAAATCAACTTCTTAAATTTAGCCTTAATCTTTTTATACTTCGAGGGTCAGCGTCTAATACTGAAAATTCATTCCCTGAAGAATCTGTTACTACCTCACCTCGAGAAGGTATTCGGTTGGTGATATTAAATACCAAGCCTCCAATAGTATCATATTCTTCACCATTTCTTCTTTTTGTTAAGTCAACACCAGCCTGAGATTTAAAATCCTCTAAGTTAAGCCTAGCATTAACAATGAAAACATTCTCTTTTTCTCTACTCCATAAAAGATCTTCTTTAAGCTCATGTTCATCATTGATCTCGCCAACTATTTGCTCTAACAGATCTTCAATTGTTAACAGCCCCTCGACCCCTCCGTATTCGTCAATAACCAATGACATATGGATTCGCTCAGCTTGCATCTTTTGTAAGAGAGTTCCCAATGTCATAGAGGGAGGGACATATATTAAAGGTCTAATTAAATCTTTAATATTAAATTTTTTCTGCTTACCAAATCCATTTCTAAGAGCCAGATCTTTTAAATGCACAAAACCAATTGGATTATCAAGGGTACTTTCAAATATAGGCACCCTAGTTAAGTTTGATTCTCTAAATATTTTTGTGAGTTCCGATAAAGTAATATTCTCAGGTGCGGCCACAATATCTGCTTTTGGTATGGCAACGTCATCAACTCTTTGATTATGTAGATTGAAAGATATTTCTTTTTGAACAATGTGTTTGTCCGATGGTTCTATTGTTTTCTTCTCACCCAAATTTATCGGCTTTTTTTGAAGAGACAATCCATCTAAAAATTTTGTCACGAATAACTTAAACATAAAACTTAAACTCTAACTAGATGTTATATAACTTTGGTCTGTTTGTCAGGACAGAATTTAAAACTCTAGTTTCCATTAACTGCATTTTCTTAGTCCTCACAGATACATCATGTTCATAACCCAATAAATGAAGTATTGCATGAGCCAACAATTTACAGCAATGTTTATTGAATTGGATATTCTGGGCTGATGCTTCTCTCAAACACCTTTCATAAGATATTGCTATATCTCCTAAAAACAAATAATTATTTTTATTGAAAGACTGGTGGTTTTGATCAAAATTAAAAAAACAGTGACTAGCTGGCCACGCTAAAACGTTTGTTGCTTTATTTTTTTTTCTGTATTGCCTATTTAGCTTTTTGATCCTAGCGTCGCTACAAGCTAAAACTGATAGAGAAAAATCATTTAACTTAATCTGATGAATCTGAACAACTTTAGACACTAACAACCTTGCATATCTGGTCAAGTCAAAGCGTTTCCATCTTGGATCATTATAATTTACTGATACTCTAACTGTCATTTTTTAGGTTTTCAAAGTTTACACTTTGTATTGAGTTTTTTTCATAAGCTCTAGCTATTTTTCTTACTAAAGAATGTCTTACGGTATCAACATCATTAAATTTAATAAAATCAACCTCTCTCATTTTCGACAAAATTTCTGATGCTTCAACCAATCCACTTTTAAATCCTTTGGGCAAATCAATTTGAGTTATATCACCTGTAACGACCATTCTTGAACCGATCCCAAGTCTAGTTAAAAACATTTTCATCTGGGAAGGTGATGCATTTTGCCCCTCATCTAAAACGATAAATGAATCTTTAAGCGTTCTTCCTCTCATAAAAGCTAACGGAGCTATTTCTATTGAGCCCCTCTCATACATTTTTGATACAACTTTACCAGGTAAAAAATCATTCAGCGCATCGTAGAGAGGTTGCATATAGGGATCTACCTTTTCTTTCATATCGCCAGGCAAAAAACCTAATCTTTCTCCTGCCTCGACAGCTGGTCTAGTTAAAACGATTTTTTCAACCAAACCTTGAGAAAACAAAGAAACTCCTACAGCAATAGCCAGATATGTTTTTCCTGTCCCAGCTGGGCCAATCCCAAAGACCAGCTCCTTACTTAGCATCGAGTTAATAAAAGAATTTTGATTCCTTGATTTTGCCTGCACTAATTTTTTTTGAGTTTTAATTTCTAAGTAGCTTGCTTTTTTATTCACAACCTCATCACTTACATTTTTGCTTTTAATTTGTTTGACTTTTTCGTCTTCAATTTGTTGAAAATAAACGTCCAACTCACGTTCATCTAAAGTTTCTCCACGCTCAAGATCTGAGTATAAGTCACTTATTAGCTTTCTCGTAATATCACAATCCTCCTTAGTGCCGTAGATTGATAAGGCATTTCCACGACGCACTATCTGAACTCCAGCCCAGCTTTCAATCTTAGAAAGATTTATATCTAGTTGGCCACAGAGTTCTATCAGTAACTTGTTGGAACTGAAACGAAGAGTATTTGAGCTTTCTATGAAACCCATGCTATTTATATAATAACCTCATCCCTTGTATATTATTATCATAAGAAAATTATTCAATATTCCGGTAGCAATTTATTTTAAAACACCCTTCAAAGAGTGTGACATAGCTGAGTTAATTTTTACCATTCGTATCTCTCCTACTATGTTCTCTTTACTCACCACAGTAACTGGAGAAAACTGCTCAGTTCTACCAACATACTCATCAATTCCCCTGCCAGTTTTTTCAAACAACACTTTATGTATTCTGTTTTTCTGTTCGTTTAGAAATTTTGTTTGCTGCTTATTTAATAAATCTTGTAAGGTATGCAATCTCGCCTTTTTTAAGTTCTCGTCCAGCTCTTCTTTTCTTGAGGCTGGTGTTCCTGGGCGAGACGAATAGTTGAAGCTGTAAGCCTGTGCAAACTGAACTTGTTTACATAAATCAATGGTTTCCTGAAAATCTTTATCGGTTTCGCCTGGATATCCCACTATGAAATCACTTGAAAAACAAATATCTTTTCTTATAAATCTCAGTTTGTTTATTATTTCCACATATTCTTCAACCACATGACCTCTGTTCATAGACTTCAGAATTCTGTTGCTCCCTGATTGAACTGGAAGATGTAAAAAAGGCATTAATTTAGGGATTACGCCAAAGGCATTTATTAGTTCATCGGTCATATCCCTTGGGTGAGACGTCATGAATCGGATCCTCTTGATCTCATCGATCTCTGCTAATGAATAAATCAATGATGAAAAACTTATGCCCTCAAAATTATATGAATTAACATTTTGTCCTAAAAGAATTACCTCTTTCACACCTTTTTTTGCACTTTGTTTTATCTCACTTAAAATATCTTTTTGACTTCTTGATACTTCTTTTCCCCTTGTGTAGGGAACAACACAAAATGTACAGAATTTGTCGCAGCCTTCTTGAATTGTCACAAAAGACGATGGTTTAGGTATCCCTGCTAAGGAAGCAATGCTATTAAATTTATCTGAAGCTTCGAAGCTCGTTTCAATTATATTTCTCTTACCATCTTTTAATTTAGAGATTATCTCAGGAAATTTATGGTATGATTGAGGACCGACAATAAAGTCTACCGCTGGCTGCCTATCAAATATCTCTGAAGATTCTGCTTGTGCTACGCAACCAGTAACACCAATTTTTAAATCAGTATTGTGGTCCTTGAATTTTTTTATTCTTCCCAGTTCTGAATATACTTTCTCAGCAGCTTTCTCCCTAATATTACAAGTATTAAGCAACACCATATCAGCTTCTTGAATATCCCCTGTTTGTTCATAGTGATTCTTTTCGAGATCTAAAACCAACTTTTCGCTGTCATATTCATTCATTTGACAGCCATAGGTCTTAATAAAAACTTTCTTTTTGTTAGACATATATAATACCTAGTCTAAAATATTATTAGAATACCGAGTACGCTTTATTATACCTTTTTTCGATAAAAGGAAAGAATTTTGGGGGGAACATGGAGACTAATTATCAGGCTGTTGTCGTTGGTGGTGGTGTTGTTGGAGTAAGTATAGCATACCATCTTGCGCTAAAGGGTTTGAAAGACGTCTTACTTTTAGAAAGAGACGAGCTTACCTCAGGATCAACATGGCATGCGGCAGGTCTTCTTCCACTATTCAATATGTCCTACGCCACATCACACATTCACGACTATTCTCTTAAGTTATATCCATCATTAGAAAAGCAAACTGGAATGTCTGTTGGATTCTCACAGGTTGGCAACCTACGAATGGCTCAGACAAATCAAAGAATGGATGAATATAAACTTTATGCTTCAACGGCAGAAACAGTTGGAATTCCATATGAGTGGCTAACCCCTAAAGAAATTAAGGAAAGGTGGCCTTTAATCAATACATCGGACCTAGTTGGAGCTATATTTCATCCAACAGATGGTTATATCAATCCTGCTGATGTGACACAAGTTATGGCGAAAGCAGCACGAGATCTAGGCGTGCAAATTGTAAGAAAAATTGAAGCTAAAAGGTTTAATTATGAAAAAAATATTTGGAAAATATCCTGTGATTTTATGGAAGAGAAAGGAGGAAACCTTGTTCCTAACGGGGAAAAGATATGTTTTGCGTGCGAACATTTAATTACAGCTACAGGAAACCATTCTCAAGCTACAGCAAAGAAGTTAGGTATAAAAATTCCTGCAATTCCGGTGGAGCATCAATACATTGTTACAGAAAAAGATCCTGAACTTCAAAAGTATCGAGAAAAAAATGGAGAACATCCTGTAATTCGCGATGCTGACGCAAAGTGGTACGTAAGAGAAGAACGAGCAGGTTGGATATTAGGTCCATATGAAAAAAATGCCCCTGCAAAGTTTGAATTCGGAGTACCAAAAAATTTTCGAGCCGATCTATTTCCACTCGATTTAGAAAGAATAGAAAAAGAATACATGTCTTTTATCCATAGAATTCCATCGAGCGAAACCCTCGGCATAAAAGACGATTATAATGGTCCTATTTGTTACACACCAGATGGAAATCCACTACTAGGGACAGCTCCTGGGCTTAAAAATGCATGGATAGCTGAAGGATTTTCATTTGGTATAACAGCTGCTGGTGGAGCAGGTTATTATTTAGCACAATTGATTGTTGATGGAGAAGCTGAAATAGATATGGGATCTCTAGACCCAAGAAGATATGGGAATTGGATGACTACTCAATACGCAATGAAAAAGAATGAAGAAGCCTATGAACATGTTTTTATCTTGCATCACCCTGATGAAGAGAGAGAAGCATGCCGGCCTTTAAGAACGGCACCATCTTACACTAGGTTAAAGGAATTAGGGGCACAATTCGGTCAGGTTAATGGATGGGAGCGACCCAATTATTTTGCTGAAAATAACTTCGATGATAAGAAATCTAGAAGCTTCAGAAGAGGCGGTTGGTGGGAGTATTCAAAGAATGAAGCAGAAGCAATTCGATCAGGTTTAGGTCTAATTGACTCAACCACTTTCACTAAACATCTTGTTAGTGGGAAAAATGCAAGAAAGTTTCTGGATTGGTTTACTTGTAACAAATTGCCTAATGAGGGGAGAATTAATCTGACCTATGCTTTATCTATTTTAGGTACTATCAGGACTGAATATACAATAGTTTGTCTTTCAGAGGAAAGCTACTATCTAATCTCAGCTGGTGCTTGGACTGAATATGATTCTGATTATTTACACAAGTCCCTGGCTGATAGCAAATTCGATAGGGTAAACATTTATGATTGTACCAGCCAATGGGGTGTATTTTCAATTGCAGGACCG
>CACGWW010000023.1 GCA_902576905.1 uncultured Alphaproteobacteria bacterium | reverse complement strand
GGTCGGATATATTTTTCTCATTCGATATTTCATGCCTAAGATCAGAAAAAGATCACGTGAGAAAGCTGGTGCAAGAGCGTTAGTGACTGGACAAATTGTCGATACGGTTACCAATATAAAAACGGTAAAGTTGTTTGCTCATGACAAAAAAGAAGATGATGCGGCAATTGATGCAATGGATAATTTCAGAGACTTTTCTATCCAATATGGAGCGATTGCTGCCTGGTTCAGGTTCTGTTTAAACGGACTTTCAGGAGTCTTACCTATAATGCTAGTTGGTGGGAGCCTTTATTATTGGAGCGTTGGCAATGTTTCAGCAGGCGATATTGCTGCTGCAGGGGCGATATCATTAAGGCTATCACAGATGACTGGATGGGTAAGTTTTACTCTGATGACTTTATACGCAAACCTGGGAGAAGTTGAAGATGGAGTAAAAACTTTGTCTACGTCATATAAATTAGGCGATAAAGATAACGCACCAGACCTTTTGGTATCAAAAGGATCTATAGATTTTAAAAATGTTAGTTTTACCTATGGCAAAAACTTAGCCGCCGTAAAAAATATTTCTTTATCTATTCAAGCAGGAGAAAAAATTGGACTTGTGGGAGCTTCTGGAGCCGGCAAGTCTACTTTAGTATCACTCTTGCTGAGGCTCTATGAACCGCAAAAGGGAGCCGTATTGATTGATTCCATCAATATAAATGATATAACTCAATCAAGTTTGAGAAAGCAAATAGCAATGGTGACGCAGGAAACTGCTCTTTTTAATAGGTCTGCACGCGACAACATCATGTACGGAAATCCCAACGCAACAGAAAAAGACCTGATTCGAGCGAGCAGGCAAGCTGAGGCTCATGAGTTCATTCAAGATCTAGAGGATTACAGGGGAAGAAAAAGTTATGATGCACATTTGGGCGAACAAGGAGTTAAGCTATCTGGAGGCCAAAGACAAAGAATTGCACTTGCACGAGCAATTTTAAAAGACTCGCCTGTTCTTGTTTTGGATGAGGCTACTAGTGCCTTGGATAGCGAAGTTGAGAACTCTATACAAAATGCTCTTGAGTTAGTCATGGAGAATAAAACTGTTTTAGCTATTGCGCACCGCTTATCTACCTTGGCGAAAATGGATAGAATAATTGTTCTTTCGGATGGACAGATAGTTGAAGAAGGTACACATAAAAAACTTTTGAAAATTAATGGCTTATATAGACAATACTGGGATAAACAGTCTGGAGGTTTTATAACAACTGAACAGGCTGCTGAGTAATTAAACAATTCATATGGGTTATCTTGCATTTTTAGTTTGTTATCAATTTACTGTTAGGTATGAAAGAAATGTTGTGCAAATTTAATAAAAATTGGTGAAAGTGATGGATGAGAAAAGATTGAGAGAGATTTACGGCCCAGCAAAAGAAAAAGCTGCAGCTAAAATTTTGGACAAATTAGATAAACACTGTGTAAGTTTTATTGAGAACTCATCCTTCGTTATTATTGGAACACTAAATGATCAAAGCATTGACCTGTCGCCAAAAGGAGATCCCTATGGTTTTGTAAAGGTTATAGGTGATCATCTTTTGGAAATTCCAGATAGGCCGGGCAACAACCGCATAGATGGATTATTAAATATTGTGAGAAATAATTTTATTTCTCTTTTGTTTTTAATCCCCAGCGTAAACGAAACATTGCGGGTGCAGGGCGAAGCTTCAATAAGTGAAGATATGGATACTAGAGAAAGACACAGATTAAAAACAAATGTTCCCAAAACAGTTCTGCAGGTGAAAGTTACGCAAGCCCACTTACACTGCGGAAAATCAATGTTAAGAGGAGGCTTATGGGATCCGGGAAAGTGGCCTGGGAGACGCCCAATACCAACACTTTTTGAAATGATAGAGGATCAGACCGGTATTGATTGCGAAATCAAGAATGAGCAGAAGATATTAGCTCAGTATAAAAAAGAGCTGTACTGAAGGTTAAATTCAGACTTTTGTTTAATCGATGTAAATTGTTATATTATTGCCCTTTGTGATCAACCGTGTCATAATTTAGTTTAATTTTGGGGGGAAAAATGACGAGTTTGTCAACTCATCTTAACGACAGAGATTTGTGGAAAATAGATAAGGATGAAGTCGCCTACTACAGAAATATGGTCCTTAATAGTTCTCTAGAAAAACTTATAGATGCCGCATCGAGTAAGCGAGACAAACATTGGGGTAATGTAATTAGTTACTCCAGAAAAATTTTTGTCCCCTTAACAAATATGTGCAGAGACACTTGCAGTTACTGCACTTTTGTAAAACATCCAGATGATCCAGATGCGAAAATAATGTCCCCCCAGGAGGTTCTGTTATCTGCTCGCGAAGGAGAGAAAAAGGGATGTAAGGAGTTATTATTTAGTTTGGGAGAAAAACCTGAAAAAAGGTATGCCAAACCAAAGCGTGCTCTAGAAACTCTGGGCTATGAAGCAATGACAGACTATCTAACTGACATGTGTAAATTAGTGATAGAAAAAACATCACTTCTGCCTCATGTCAATGCAGGAACACTTAACGAGTATGAAATTGTAAAGCTTAAAAATGTATGTGCATCAATGGGAATGATGCTTGAAACCACCAGTAAAAGATTAATCCAAAAAGGAGGTCCTCATTATGCATGTCCCGATAAAGTTCCAATCCAAAGAATAAGAACTTTGATTTCGGCTGGTTATTGTCAGGTGCCATTTACTACAGGTATTCTTATAGGCATAGGGGAGACCCTTGAAGAAAGGATTGAGGCTCTTCTATTGATAGAAAAAATCAATAACAGGTATGGACATATTCAAGAGGTAATTATCCAAAATTTCCAAACGAAACCTAACATCCAAATGTCAAAGCACCCAGAGCCCAAATTAGAAGAAATGCTACAAACTATTGCTTTGGCCAGAGTTATTTTAAATCCTACCATCAGCATACAAGCACCCCCAAATTTAGAGAAAAAACACTTAGAGTATGTATATGCAGGAATAAATGACTGGGGTGGAATTTCTCCGGTTACTAAAGACTTTATTAACCCTCAACACCCTTGGCCTAATATTAATTCGCTGGAGACCATGATGAATGAAATAGGCTTTCGTTTAATGGAAAGACTTACTGTTTATCCAAAATTTAATACACAAAATTTCTTATCCACCACTATTAGAAGCCATATGTTTAAACATTCTGCTTACCTTCATCCTGACAATAAGCTAAAGGAATTAGAAACAGTATGAAAGATTTACAAATAATTTGTCACTCAAAGCGTATTGAAGATACTCTTTCAGACGCTTCAATAGAGACTCGGTTAATATTGGAAAATTGTCTGAAAAACCGACAACCCTCTTTAAATGATATCAAGAAGCTGTTCTTAACAAAAGGCAAAGATAAGCAGGTTGTTTTGAATTTTGCTGATTTCTTACAAAAAAAGGTAAACGGTAATAACGTCACCTTTGTAATTAATAGGAATATTAATTTTACCAATGTATGTTACATGGGCTGCAAATTCTGTGGGTTTGCAAAGCGATCAAACGACCTCGGTGCTGAATGGTTGAATTTGGATGAAGTAGTGAGAAGAGCCAAGGAGGCTTCAAAAAGAGGAGCTACTGAAGTTTGCATACAAGGGGGGCTTCACCCAAAACTTCCTGGTACTTATTATCGAGAGATCCTAATTGCTATAAAGAAAGTGCTGCCTAAAATGCATATTCATGCCTTTTCACCTTTTGAGATTTGGTATGGTGCAAAGAAGAGTAGAATGAGCTATGCAGATTTTCTTGAAGATTTAAAAGAGTGTGGATTAGGCTCAATGCCAGGTACAGCAGCTGAAATACTTGATACAAAAATCCGAAAAAAGCTGACAAAGAATAAGTTAACTGCCGATCAATGGATTGAAATCATTAAGACTGCGCACTGCTCAGGCATTCCATCTACAGCAACAATAATGTACGGCCATATAGATTCTCCTAAAGAATGGGCTGTCCACCTAGATATCCTTCGTCGCATTCAAGTTGAGACTGGCGGTTTTACAGAATTTGTTCCATTATCTTTTGTCCATTATGACTCACCGCTGTATCTGGAAAGCCCTTCACTTGTACGAGCAGGTGCAACTGATAATGAAATAGAGCTTATGCATGCTGTTGCTCGAATTGTCTTACATGGATTTATAGATAATATACAGGTGTCTTGGACGAAATTGGGAGCTGAGAAAGCAAGAAATCTACTGTCTATGGGCGTTAACGACTTGGGTGGTACTTTAATGAATGAAAGTATTTCGCGAGCAGCGGGATCAAAAAACGGGCAAGAAATTACAGAGACGGAAATGGTTGAGATAATTCGGTCAGCTTCAAAGATACCAATTAAGAGAGACACGTTATATAGAAAACTTAAAACCTATGACTCGGAGGTCTCTGTAACCGGTCACGATCCATTAGTATCAAGAAATGGATCTAACCCACTTAGTTTTTTAAATTAATAGAGGCTCGGTTTGCATGAGCTTAGGATATCAGAGAAGTAAAACCTCAATCTTAATTCCAATGAGATCACTAAACGAAGGTAAAACACGGTTATCCAATTTACTTTCTCCAAGCAAGAGAGAAAAACTTATTAAACTTTTGTTCACGCAACTTTTGAAAAAGCTTAAATCGTTGAAAAATCAATTTCCTTTAATCTTTTCCGATATACTGGTGATAACCCCGTGTGAGGAGGTAGAAAAAATATCAAAGGATTTTCATGTGCACGTTCTTAAAGAACAAAACTTAAATGGATTAAACTCAGCTGTAAACAAGGGTACGTGCTGGTCTTCAGAAAACCTTTATGATTCATGTCTTATAATTCCGGGTGATATAATTGATCCAGAAACTGAGGACATTAAAAAAATCTTAGAGATGGGAAAAAAATCAAAAGACTCAATGGTAATATGTCCCTCTACTGATTTCGGTACAAACGCTTTGTTCTTATCTCTGCCAACAAGATTAAATTTTAAATTTGGTCCAAATTCATTTTATGAACATCAAAAGGAAGCAAAAAAGATTTCCATAAGATCAATAATAGCGCCAGTAGATAGTCTTAAGGATGACTTGGATACAGGCAAAGACTTAGAAAAATTTAAAATCATACAACCTAAATTTTTTCAATCAATTTGATGTTATCGTCAGCCTAATTGAAAGAGTGAAGTTTATGTTTACGTTAACGTCACGTTATGCTTGAACTATCTTTTATTTAATGTAGGCTAAACCCATTCACAACGTGAATTTATCCTCCCCTAATTGGGCTAACATTCTTATGTTGGCCCTTTTTCTCAAAGAAAACCATCCCATGTATTTTTCTTGTTTCTTACTGATAAAGACACAAGAGCCCTCCCCCAACTGGCAAACATTTTAGGGATGGCTTTCTTGAGGTACCAAAGAAGGCATGGAAAAAAAAGTTGTCAAATAGTGTTTGCAGTACTGTGACAAAATTACTTTTTTATATTTCTTGATGACCAATACAAATAAGTAACAAAACAAAAAATCAAAAATACTTTAATCAACATAAAGATATCCATTAGTTCCATTTGTAAAGACGGCCCCCTCTCTATGCCTATGCCCAAATTTGATGCGCAGCTTTGACTACAGTTGCATGACGATAGGCAAGCTCGCGATTGTCATCAGAGTATCCACCTCCCATCACTGTTGCGATAGGAATATCCCTTTTTTTTAAAAAAGTTCAATACTGTCATTTCCCTCTCAAAGAGACCTTCATCATCGATACTCAACCTACCCAACTTATCGTTAGCATGTATGTCCACTCCTGCAACATATAGAACCAAATCTGGAGAAAATCGTTCTATGCATTTATTCAATCCCTCCAGCAAGTGCTTTTTATAGGCAAACCAAGAAATGTTATCCTCCAAGCCGATATCAAGATCGCTATTCGCCTTTCTAGAAGGAAAGTTTTTTGAAGAATGTATTGAACACGTGAATGTTCTATCATTATTCTCTAATATTCTAGCTGTCCCATCTCCTTGATGAACGTCACAATCGAATATCAGAATATTTTTGACTTCTTTTGTTTTAGTCAAGGTTAATGCAGTAAAAGCTAGATCATTAAAGACACAAAACCCTGACCCAAAATCAAAATGAGAGTGATGAGTACCCCCTGCCAAATGGCATGAAACGCCGTATTGCAAAGCGGATCTTGCAGCTAATAAGGATCCATTTACAGCGATAAATGATCTTTTTGCCAATACTGGACTCCAACGTAACCCTAACCTTCTTTGTTCTTTTTCATCTAATGAACCATTCGCTATCTTCTCAACATATTCGCTACAATGAGCGATGGCAACCTGTTCTGCGTTCGCCTTTTCCGGTACTAGAATACTCGCAGATTCTATATATTCAGACTTTTTTAATAATTCGAAGAGATCTGAAAACTTTGTTGAGGTAAATCTATGGCCCTGAGGCAATGGAATATCATATTCCGGATGTGTAATCCAAGTTATCATTTAGAAACCCTAAAAACATCAAGCAGCGCTAAGATCGCTGTTGTTACGACAATATATAATATTTTGAACCCTCCTAATAAATTTTTTAATTCTGAAATTAGATAACTATCATTTATGAATATCTTTTTTATTATCATATTCTTTTTATTAACTATTTCCACTAAGCTAAAAAGCAAAAATTAAATAAGGAGCTTATCATGACCGATCAAGTTTGTGTTGTTGTTGGTGGAGGAAGGGGAATGGGCGCAGCGATTGCGCATGAAATGAACAAAAGAAACTACAGGCTTTCATTGATGTCTCCATCAGATAGTTGTGAAAACCTTGCTGATGAGCTTAACGGCATAGCATATCGTGGCAGGGCCGAAAACTCTAGAGATACCGATAACCTTATAAAATTTACGATGGAGAAATTTGGTAGGATAGATTGCCTTTTAATTCATGTAGGCGGTCCTCCTAAGGGGGATCTTCTTGAAATTTCAGAGGATGATTGGAAAAAAGCTAATGAAATGGTGCTAATGCCTGTAATCCGGTTATCCAAGTTAATAACCCCCATTATGCAATCTCAAGGAGGTGGCTCAATTTTAAATATAACAACATTTTCAGTTTTTGAGCCTAGCTTAATGTTTCCGACATCAAGCGTTTATAGGGTTGGAGTATCATCCTACACCAAACTTTACTCTGATCGGTATGGATCAGACAATATTAGAATGAATTGCTTATTACCTGGATTTACAGACAGTCTGGATTTGCCAGAAAAACTATCTCATATGTCTGTATTCAAAAGGTTCGCTAGAGTAGAGGAGCAGGCAAAAACGGCAGCTTTCTTACTTTCAGATGACAGCAGCTATATAACCGGGCAAAGTATAAGGGTTGATGGAGGAGTTACGAGGCATATCTAATGAACTATTTAAGAAAATGTTCTTTTAATTGCCGGAATGATAGCATTGATATTTTGTACCTTTTCCGTAATCATTCCCTCTACAAATAAATTTCTAAATCTTCTCTCCGAAGCATCATTGCCAATAATCGGTTTTCCCTGTGCAAACGTATACCCTATTTCGGCAGCAGTCCCTGAGTCTATGTCCCAACCCGTTATTAACGCAACGGTTAGATCCGACTCTCTAAGAGCAGTTAAATCTGCAACAAATATTTTATCCTTGGACTCTTGGGTCATATATGTTGCCTTTAATTCAGACTCTTCTACACCCGTTAAGTCTCGATGTGGGAGAAAACATTTGAAGCCTTCTTCTTCAAGACAGAGTGCTATCGCTTCTAAAAAATCTCTCTCATGATCATTGAATAAAGGTCCTGCGATATAAACCTTCTTTTTCATAATATTATCTACAAATTATTGTTCAGTATTTTACATCTAATGCATATTTATTACTCCTACAAGTTTTCCTTTGTTCAGAGGTTATTACCCTGAAATTCTTTGGCTAGTTCAGTTGTTTTCATTTTTGTGTGAACTTATTTTCGGATTTTTCATGGAGTTAGAACTTTTTTCTCTTTTAATAAAAAACAAAACTTTTGAAAAATGGCTAAAGAGCACTATATCTTCAGACAAAACTTCGGAAGATACCAATGACGACGAAAAAGCTCATCCTTTACGAAGAGGAGCCCTACTTTAGTAATGCTCTAAACTCAATGGCAAAAAAAAATTGGGTTTTAGTGTCTACAAAACGCTTACAAGAGGAATTCTCTTTTAAAACAATAGTTGAATGCACTTTTAGCAAGAAATACGTCTCCCATTGGAAATCAGAGTATGAAATTGATTATAGTATCAATTCCGTATGTAATGGAAAAATTGTTAATGAGAATAGTATATGGATAGTAGAAGCGTTTTCTTTAGATGAGGCTAGGTCTATAGCAAGTAAACATTTTGCTAACGTGTCTGGATTTAATATTAGAAATATCAAGAAAGTTTGGTCTTACTAACCCTATCCAGAGCGTGAAATATCGAGAAGTTTTATAAAGGAATTCTAATTCCATCTCTGCCAAGGATTGTCTTTCCAGACCAATGCCTTCTAACAGCCTTCAACCAATCTTCGTCATTAAACTCTGCAAATCCATCGGGAACAAAATGATTTAAAGCTAAGCATTTTACTTTGGCGCACTTGGCAATTAATCCTGCATTCTCAGCTAGCGTATGGCTTTGTAGGAGATGGTTTCTAAGCTTATTATCTTCATGCCCTAAACGAGTCATTATTAAGTCAATTCCTTGCGATAACAGCGCCTCGTGTATTAAGAGATCGGCTTGATCAGCAAAATCTATCATCTCTGGCATGTAAGCTGTGTCGCCGGACAACACAATTGAACAATGTCCCCACTCAAACCGAAGTGCAAAACTATCCCTTATCGGGGGATGTAGATTGCGCATAACTCGGATATTGATATTGGATAATGATAAAGACTGTCTATCTTCAAAATTATAAAATGCCGGTAGTTTCTCTAAATCAATTCGTCCCTCATCCTCTATTCTAAGCGTAATATCATCAACCATTGAGTCAAGAAAAGCTCTCCAATAATGCTTTAGCCGTTTTGGACCATAGATAGATATAGGTTTTACGCGGCCTGATACCCATGCTGTGTGAATCAAAGGTCCAAGCTCGAGGTAATGATCTGAATGCATATGCGTAATGAAAATAGCATCTATCTCATTAAGTTCGACGCCCTGGTCACAGATAGATCGTGAGACCCCTAAACCTGTATCCACTAAAAAATTTTTTCCGTTGATGTGAATTAAAGTAGAGGTAGGCATATTCGACCCCGGTCTAATCGCCGGGCCACCTTTTACTCCTAAAAGGGAAACAAAATCCACCATATAATCCCACTCATTTCTTCTGTTAATTAAAATTAATTTTTAGTTTAAAGGAAGAACATTGTTCAGCAAAATCTATATTTATAAAGCTCCGTGGTTTAGGCTAGCTATGGACAATCCTACAAGTGGCAATTTTTTGATTTAATTCAAAGAGCATAAAAGAAATCAATTATTAATTTTGCGCTTGCTACTAAAATCAAAGTATAGATAGCATTATAGAAGATGCTTTCTTTTATCACCTTTAAAAGCCTATACCCAATAAATATACCAAATACAGATAAGGGTAAGAGCGCTAGCGAATGGATTAAAGAACTAGAATTGACCATTGATAGATGAATATAAAAAGGAAGCTTTACCAAATTTATACAC
>CACGWW010000022.1 GCA_902576905.1 uncultured Alphaproteobacteria bacterium | reverse complement strand
TGGTTATAGAAAATGGTCGACTGACTCAACAGGGGAAACATGGTAGCTTAATGCAGGAAAACGGACTATACAAAGAAATGTGGGAAAAACAGAAAAATACGAAATTACAGATAAGCGGGACAGATCTTAATGGTTGAATCAGAGAGCTTTATCAAAGAGGTCAGCGAAGAGGTTAAAAGGGATAGACTATTTAAGATTCTTAATAAATTTAAGTGGCCTCTATTTGCTTTGATTATACTTATAGTTGGAGCAGTTGGAGGGTATGAATATTACAAGTTTTCTAAAAAAGCCAAGGCACAAAAAAATGGAGAGTTTTTGGTCTTCGCAATGGAAAATTTAAAAAATAATGGTCAAACTGTTACCGAAGAAATAGATAACGAATTTTTATCTGTTTTTATTAAGTTAAATGAAGCAAAATATTTTGAAGAAAAAGGTGATATTAAAAGCGCGACAGCTGCTTATGAGTATATAATTAGTAAGCATGGTGAAAATAAATTTTTTAACCATTATTCAAAATTCCATTTGTATTTAATGGATCCCGCAGAAAATCTTAGTGATAAAAAGAAAATAGATATTCTTGATGAGCTCTCTGGTCCAGATGGTCCCTTAAAGTTATTAGCGTTAGAGCAAAAACTATACCTATATGTGAAGATTAGTGACTTAGATAACATAACGTCACACGTAAAGCTTATATTATCGGATCCATCAATTATGCCTGAACAGGTTAGCAGGATAAAAGAAATTGAAAAAATTTATGAGCTTGACTGATTATATTTATAGGAGATTTACTTTTTTTAAGTTAATCCTGTTAACCTCTGCTATTTTTGCTCAGAGTTGTTCTAATGATGAGAGACTTGAGGGGTTTAGGCAGCCAGTTTTATCGGAACAAAAGGTTTATGAGACAAACAAAAAAAGCAAAAAATTGTCTCTTGGAAATCCTAAAAATATTAGCTCTTGGACGCATAGTGGTGGTGGGCCAAGCCATAGTTTAGGTAACATAGCTTTCTTAGCAAAAGGAAAATTTAGTTCTCATGCCAAAGTTAAAGTTGGCCCAAAAGGATCATACTCTGAGCCAATTGTTCAAAATAATCAGATTTTTTTGATGACACCAAATGGATATGTTGTTGTTTATAATGACAAGGGGCAATTCCTTTGGGAGCTAAGTATTGTTCCTGAGGGTAGTAGGTCGAAGAGCGATATATATGGTGGCTTGGCAATAAATAAAGATAAGCTTGCCGTCACTTCATCATTCGGAGAGCTCTTGCTAATAAGTATATCGAAGAGGAGAGTGGAATGGAGATACGACTTCAAAAGACCATTTAGATCAGCACCAATCTTTCATAACGGGTTTATTTTTGGAGTTACAGGAGATGATATTGCTGTATCTTTTGATGTTAAGGGCAAGTTAAGGTGGACTAAAAAGGGTCCTCAGAAAAACACAAAGATTTTTGCAACAGTATCTCCAGCTGCATTAGGAAATAAGGTGCTTTTCCCATTTAGTGGTGGTTCTTTAGTAGCGCTCAACGCTGTAAATGGCATAGAAGAGTGGAAAATAAATTTAGAAAATTCTAATATTGGCTCAGCATCTGCTTCATTAGGCGATTTTGCTAGTGACCCGGCAGTATATGGATCAAGTATATTTGGAGTAGGTGCCTTTGGTGAAACCTTTTCTGCGACCAAAAGTGGGAAAGTTTTATGGAGAAATAACATCCAGAGTTCTAGTCGACTTGTAGTATCTGGAAATTCCGCTTTCTACGTTTCCAACAACTCTTTGATAGGAAGAATTAATTCTAAGAATGGGAAAATAGTATTTTTAAAAGAGTTTACAGGTAAAAGATGGGTCAAATATCATGGTCCGTTACTCCTTCAAAATAAGTTGCTAGTTCTTGCTACTGATAAAAATGCTTATTGGTTTTCTCCGGAAGATGGAAGGTTGCTGAATAAGGAGAAACTTGGAAAAAAAATTTCGTCTCCTCCAATAGTAGTAAACAAGAGACTGATGTTTGTTTCCGAAGATGGTATGTTGAATATACTTAACTAGTCAATAAGGAGAATTTCTTGTTCATAAGAGCAGGCATAGTTGGTCGCCCTAATGTTGGGAAATCTACATTCTTCAATTGTTTGCTGGGACGTACCAGAGCGATCGTAGGTGATTTTGCTGGAGTTACACGCGATTATAAGGAAGAACTTCTAGACTTAAAAAATTTTCAAATTCAATTAGTGGATACTGCTGGCCTGAAATCATCACTTATTTCTGAACAAGATAAGACAATAAATAGACACACCCTCAATTTAATTAATCATTTAGATATTATTCTATTTGTCGTAGATGGCAGAAAGGGAGTTACCTTTGAAGATAAAGAAATATTTCAAGTGTGCAGGAAGTTGGATAAGCCTACTATTTTAGTTGTAAATAAAGTTGAAACATCTGTGATTGAAAAGAGATTTTTTGAAGAAGATATAAACTTCTTTGGTTTACCTGATATTAATTTTGTTTCCAGTGAGCACAGGTTAGGGATAGAAAAGGTGTTCACTGCCCTCGAAAATATTTGTCAAGAAAATGAACTAGTATCGATTGCGAAAGAAGAATTCAATTATGAAAAAAAACCGATAAATATAGCTATAATCGGTCGCCCAAATGTCGGGAAATCCACGCTTGTTAACGCCATTATAAAAAAGAATAGATTTGTTACTGGTCCAGAAGCCGGATTAACGAGAGACAGCAATTTTGTTTTTTTTGATTGGGAGAATAATTTTTTCAAGATTTACGACACTGCTGGTGCAAGAAAAAAACGCAAAATTGATAATTCTTTAGAAAAAGAGTCAGTCAAAGAAACCTTAAGAGCCATAAGGTTTGCTCAAATTGTTATATTAGTTTTAGAACCTGATGAATTACTTAATGCTCAGGACCAAAAGCTTGCCTCTCTGTGTGAGAGAGAGGGAAGAGCCGTTGTTTTTGTTGTCAACAAGAGTGACAGAATTTTTGATAAAAAATTTGTTGATGAAAAGCTCAAGAAAACTATTTCAAAATCTCTGCCTCAGTTCAAAGGAGCCTATTTTTCTTTTATTTCAGGGCTTAAAAGTATTGGTCTTGATACCTTAAGAAAAAATGTGATGAAAGCTTATGCAAATTGGAACTTTAAACAGTCAACTTCTAATCTGAATACTTGGTTGAAGGAAAAACTTGATAAACACGCTCCACCAACCAACAACCAAAAAAGAAGAATAAAGCTTAAGTATATAGTGCAATCAAATACTAGACCACCAACTATCAAAATATTTACTTCTCACAATGGTATCGTGTCAAAATCTTACAAAAGGTATCTTGAAAACTCATTTAGAGAAGATTTTGGTCTTCTCGGTACACCAATAAGAATAATATTTAAGTCAGGTGATAATCCCTTCACCTCTAGTAAGCATTAAAATCTTCTCTATTATTTTTCTGGCTTCTTTATTAACAGCATCACTATCAATATTCTTCTCACCTGGAAACATCTTCTTTCTTAACTTTGTTTCCATTGGCCTTGGATATTGAATTAGAACCTTGATCCCTAGTCTTTTATTTTCTTCTTGATATGATTGGAAAAGTTGATCACATGCTTTTTTTGCCGAATTGTAGGGGCCATTAAATTTTTTTGTTCTAACATCGGAGATATAAACGAATAAACCTTTGGGATCTCTACTTAATAATCGATGAAAACATGATATTAATCTAAAGGAAATCATAATTGGTGAAAGTAAATTAATCTCTACCTCTTTCAAAGAAACTTGATTAATTGGCATCATTTGAAGCGAGGACATAGCACAGTGAATAATACCATGAAGTTCTCCAAAATTTTCCGATATTTTATTTGATAGCTCTTCAATTGTTCCTTGCTTTGCTAGATCTATACAAACAAGTGTTACTGACCCTTTTGTTTGTTCTACAGCGTCAGATAAGTCTTCTAATCGATTTTTATCTCTACCAACAGCAATAACTTCAGCACCCTCCTTAGCCAATGCGATAGAGATACTAAACCCCAGGCCACTGGTTGCTCCTGTTATGAGCACTTTTGATCCAGAAAGTCTCTTAGAATTATGATCTACTTCCATTACTTTTTTACACAACTCGTTAACAGATTATCGTAATTGTCAATTATCCACTCTGGAAAATTTTGGGGATACTTTGTAAGTATTTTTTCTTGTACATCTAAGGTGATCGTATTGGACTTAGACAGCCCAATAAATTTCCATGACTCAGAATCTTTAAGTACCTGATTATAGATAATAAGAAAAATTATTATTATTATCCCCCCTCTTAAAAACCCAAAAAGCAAACCAAAGATTTTATTTACCTCGTTAAGGCTTGAGGTTTCGATAAAATATGAAATTCTGTATGTAATGAATGAGATAGCTATAAGAGCTATTGTAAAGCCCAAGATAAATGAAAGTATCATCATTAATTCACAGCTATCGCCTAATATGCTCATCACGAAATCTATTTCCGAAATAGTAGTAAAAATCAGAGGGGAAATAAGATAAGCCACGACAATTGCCAGAAACCAGTTTAAAATTAACAGAACTTCTTTTATGAAACCTCTATAGTAGGCAAAAACTCCCGAGAATATTATCAATCCTGCCGAAATCAAATCAAAAGAGGACAAGGTCTCCATTAGTTCAGATTCCTTTGTAAAGAAATTTAATTAACAAACTTTTTAAGAAATTAAGCATTTAAGAATATCTTTAACAATTTATTTTTGGATAAGATAGCCTGTTTTGGATTTCCAGACCATTCAACTTTTCCATCATCTAATAGAATAATCTTCGTCGCAAGAAACATCGCCAAATTAATATCATGGGTGATTGTAATAGCAGTTTTTTTGGAATCCTTTATGATTTTACTAATTAAAGCAATTATTTTTTTTGACATTATTGGGTCAAGCCCAGTAGTGGGTTCATCAAAAATCAGAATATCTGGCTCTGAAAATATTGATCTCGCTATGCCAACCCTTTTTTGCATTCCCCCAGATAATTCAGATGGGTAGTCTTCAGCAATGTTAGTAGGCAATCCAACCTCTCTAAGCGTTTCAATTGCTAGTTTTCTAAGCTTTAAAATGCTAGGAAACTTTTCATTATATAGTTTTTTAAAAGCAATGTTCTGCCAAATATTATAGCTATCGAATAGCGCATTACTTTGAAAACAAACACCCAATTTATTTAAAATTTTTTGTCGATCCGCATTTCCACTGATCAGCTTACCGTCAAAAAATATTGAACCAGAGCTAATATCTTCTAGCCCTAATATGCACTTTGCCAACATAGACTTGCCTGCACCTGAACCACCTATAATTACCAAATGCTCCTCTGGCTCTAATTTAAAAGAAATATTCTTAAGAATCCGTTTAGTATCTATCGCCTTATTTAAGTTTTTAACTTCGATTTTCGATTTTCTGATCATTTATTAAATAAGGCTTCTGTTAAAATATAGTTTGCAGCAAGAATAGTTATTGAAGACCAAACAACAGAGTTAATAGTTGCTTTCCCCACACCTCGTGCTCCAACTGTTGTATTAAGTCCATGAAATGTCCCTAGAACGCCAATTATTAATCCGAAGAAGCTGGCTTTTATTAAACCAGAGACAACGTCAGCTAATTCTAGGAATTTAATTGTATTTAATAAATAATTTGATGGATTAAATTCGAGTGTACTAACGCCAACCAAGAAACCCCCTAAAATGCCAAGAATATCGCCAGTTAGTGTTAAGAGCGGTAAGGAAATAACACAAGCGAAAACTCGGGGTATAATAAGAAAATTATATGGGTTTGAATTCAGTGTATACAGAGCGTCAATCTGTTCTGTTACTTTCATTGTTCCTATTTCAGCGGATATTGATGAAGCGACCCGACCCGACATAATCAAACCACATAGCACGGGTCCTAGCTCTCTACAAATACCAATAGCCACTATTGAAGGAACTACACTTTCGGCATTGAACCTAGTTCCTCCAGAATAAATTTGAAGAGCTAAAGCGGCGCCAGTAAATATAGCAGTCAATCCTACAACAGGTAAAGACATAAACCCAATTTGTACTAATTGATTGAAAAAGGCCTTAGCGTAGAATGGTCCCGTAAGTGCATATGATAGTATCTTCCATGTAAATCTGCTAAAAATACCAATCTTGGACATAAATATTAGAAGTGTGTTACCTATAAGTGCAACATATAAAATAATTTTCATATAATTTCCTATTTAGAGTAAACTCTGCTAACTCTTTCACCCAAATTCACCAGCACTTCATGACTAATGGTTTTACAGTCTTTTGCAAAATCATCAACTTGATATTCAGGTGAAAATACACAAAGATATCTAGGGGTTTCGGGTAAATTTGAAATATCTACTGTAACCAGGTCCATAGAAATTCTACCTATTATGGGGCACGGTATGTTTTCATAGAATAGTTTGCCAATATTACTCAGCGTTCTAGGTAAACCGTCTGCATATCCCATTGATAGAGTAGCAACCCTCATCTTATGTTTGGCTTTGAATGTATAATTATAACCAACTTGCATGTTTTTATCTATTATAAAGTCTTGAAGGACTGGAACTTTTATTTGAATAACTTCTTTCAATCCATTTTTCCTAATTCCTCCGTATAACGCAATGCCAGGCCTGACCATATCAAAGTGAAACTCGGTCCCTAATAATGTTCCATGGCTTGCCGAGATACTTTGACGGATGTTAGGTAAAAATTTACATAACTCAATAAATAGGTCTTTTTGTGCTTTGTTTTCTTTATTGGATATTTCGTCTGCACAAGCTAAATGTGACAAAATTAAATTCAACGGTAGCGATTTTACTATCTCGATGTTATCTAGAAGAGATTGCTTATCCAGTCCTAAGCGATTCATACCAGTGTTTAGTTGAATGGCAACCTTCTGTGTTTGATTGAAAATTTCAATAAACTTTTGGGCTTCTAAAATATTATTAATGATTGGAGTTATATTATATTCTTTATAAAGATTAGATTTCAAAAAATCAAATCCATTTAAAGTGAATATTTCACAATCCCTTGAGTAACTCCTTATCTTTATTGCTTCAGAAATAGTAGCTGTAAAAAAACTTCTTACGCCATATTTCTCAATTTCAGGAACAATTTTCGTGATGCCTAGGCCATAAGCGTCTGATTTAACAACAGCCGATAGCTCAGTATTTGTTTTTATTATTCTTTGAAAAAATTTGATATTACTTTTTAAATTGGCAAGATTAATATGAAGTTCAGGAGACAATTATTATCCTAAGCCTCAATTTTTGGCTTGATGGCTCTTTGCCAAATTACCAAATCGTGTAAAACGTCCATCAAAAGCTAAATCAACTGTACCAACTGGACCGTGGCGTTGCTTTCCAATTATTAACTCGGCTTTTCCATGAATTTGTTCCATTTCCTCTTGCCACTTTATAAGTGCATCGAGGTCTTGATCGCCTGGCTTTTCCCTTTCTTTATAATACTCTTCTCGAAATATAAATAGAACAACATCAGCATCTTGTTCAATGGAACCACTCTCCCGTAGATCAGCAAGCTGAGGCCTTTTATCATCTCTATTTTCCACTTGGCGAGAGAGTTGAGATAATGCTAAGACAGGTATATTCAACTCTTTTGCAATTGCTTTAAGCCCTTGGGTTATTTCAGCAATTTCATTAACTCTGTTTTCTCTGCTTGATGAAGCTCGTATTAATTGAAGATAATCTATTATCAAAAAATCAAGACCATGTGTTCTTTTTAGCCTTCTAGCTTTAGATGCTATACTTGATATCAAAAGTGCAGGAGTATCATCTATAAAAAATTTACTTTGATCCAGTGATCGAGCAGCATCCACAAACTGATTAAATTCATTTTCGGATAGCTCACCTCTTCTAATCTGCTCTGAAGGAATTTTGCTTATATCAGATAAGATTCTTGTGGCGAGCTGTGCTGAAGACATTTCAAGTGAAAAGAAGCCAACACTAGAAGCTTTGCCATATTTTTTATAATTCGCAATCGACGCATTATAAGCGATATTTGTTGCCAAAGCGGTTTTTCCCATAGATGGTCGTCCAGCAAGAATTATCAGATCTGAATTCTGTAACCCTCCTAATTTTTTGTCTATGTCGATAAATCCAGAAGGTATACCAGATACGCCTTGTATATCTGAGTCGAAAGCTCTGTTAGCCAATTCGATTGCCTCAGTTGCAGCTTTAACAAGAGGCTCAAAGTTTTTTGATTGAGTACCATTTGATGCCACATCATAAAGAGATTGCTCTGCTTTTGTTATAAGCAGAGCGGGGACCGTTTCCTCTGTTATTTTTTTTGCGTCAAGAATTATTTCGTTTCCAATATCAACGAGTTTTCTTCTAACCGCTAGATCATATAAAGCATTTGCATAGTCTTTTGCTGCATAGGCGCTTATAGCCATTGCAGACAACTCGGTGAGCAAAGAAGGAACGTCTATATCATGGAAATCTTCGTCTGAATCTAAATATGGTTTTAAAGTAATAGGTGAGACAATCAGCCCCTTTTTTGTTCTAGATGCAATATGGGTGAATATTTTTTTATTTATTCCGTCATAGAAATGATCTTCATCAATAATTGATTCAATCTCCCCTAAAACTTCGCTATTTACTAATAGCAAACCTATTAGAGCTTGCTCGGCTTCAAGATTAAATGTGGAAGATTTGTCTACATCCGCCGTTTGATCAAGTTTAACATTATCCATAGGTCTCACCGCCGATAGTATATACTAACTCTTTTTTTTTCACCAAGTTAATTATGTCTACAATCGATATTTAATAGTGTTAGCTTGTTGGGTTTAGTACCTTATATTGGTTAGCAGATTATTCTTTTCCGCCTTGCTCGGGTAGTTTATTCTCGGAGCTAGTTTCTTCTTCTACTTCCTCAGAGATAAGCTCTTCAGTTTTTAGAGAAACACCATCTTCAAGGAGGCTTTCATTAAGCTCCGCATTTATTTCATCGGAACCGTTATTTGCGTCCATTTTATCTTCTATATCCGGTGTATTTTCCCCTAAGCTTCGTACCACTTTCAATTTTATTTTGCTTTCAACTTCAGGATGCAAAATTACACTCATGTCGAATAAGCCCAACTCTTTAATGGGTTTTTCTAAAGCTATTTGTCTTCTGCTTAGTGTTATTCCATTTTCACCAATGAGATTTGCTATATCTCTCGTAGTGACCGACCCATACAATATTCCCGTATCAGATGCTGACCTAACAATTATCAAATTCAAGGCTTCTACTTTCGCTCGTATTTTCTCTGCTTTTTCAACCTCGTCCTTATTTTTCTCTAACAGCTTTGCTTTTGTGGTTTCAAAAACTTCTTTATTTTCTTTCGTGGCTCTCAATGCTTTACCACTAGGAATAAGGAAGTTTCTACCAAACCCTGGCTTTACTTTAACTGTATCGCCTATATTCCCTAGTTTGTTAATCTTTTGAAGTAATATGATTTCCATGTTAAGGCCTATTTGACCGCGTAAGGCAACAAGCCTAAAAATCTGGCTCGTTTTATTGCGATTGCAAGTTCTCTTTGTTTCTTAGTTGAAACCGCAGTAATCCTCGAAGGTATTATTTTCCCTCTCTCTGAAATAAATTTTTGCAGAGTCCTTACATCTTTGTAGTCAATAGGTTGTGCTCCTTTTTCGGAGAACGGACAGCTTTTTTGACGCCTAAAATAGTGTTTGTTATTATTGTTTTGAGCCCTTTTATCATTATATCTTTTTTCCATATTTAATCAAAGCCTCTCTTCTTCGTCTTTATTCCTACTGTTCATCATGATTGAATGACCATCTTTATGCTCTTTTACCTTAA
>CACGWW010000021.1 GCA_902576905.1 uncultured Alphaproteobacteria bacterium | reverse complement strand
TCCGCTCTTATAAAACCTTTTTTGAAGTCGGTGTGTATTTTTCCAGCAGCTTCTGGAGCAAATGTAGAATTAGTGATTGTCCAGGCTCTAGTTTCCTTAGGGCCAGAAGTGAAATAAGTACACAAGCCTAGAAGATCGTATCCAGTCTTTATTAATTTTTCAAGTCCGGTAGATTCCATTCCCATTCCAAACAAAAACTCTTTTAGCTCATTTTCATCAGATATTTCGCTAAGCTCTTGCTCAATCGAAACTGAAATATTTAAAGTTGAAGCCTCTAACGTCTTTGCTAAATCCTCCACTCTTTTTGAGTACTCGTTTCCCTCTCTTACACTGTTTTCGTCCACATTACAGATAAATAATATAGGTTTTGACGTTAAAAATTGAGATAAATTCAACATTTTTAGCTCATCGTCAAAAAATTTTCCTTGCCTCACTGGTATTCCATCTTCTAGAAGTTTTAGAACTTTCTCCAGGAATACTAAGGTAAGCACCTCATCATTTTTCTTACTACCTCTCTTTCTATAGTTCTCTATTCGCTTTGTTACGCTCTCTAAATCAGCTAATAAAAGCTCAGTATTAATAATATCAATATCAGCTACCGGATCTATAGCGTTGTTAACATGAGTTATGTTTTCATCCTCAAAGCATCTTGTGACATGAGCTAACGCATCACATTCTCTAATATTTGCCAAGAACTTATTACCCAAACCCTCGCCTTTTGAAGCCCCCTTTACCAAACCAGCAATATCGATAAATGTCATTTTGGTAGGTATTGTTTCATTAGATGCAGAAATTTTTGAAAGCTCTAAAAGTCTTTCGTCTGGAACCATTACCTCACCGATATTTGGGTCTATTGTACAGAATGGAAAATTTGCCGCGTGTGCGCTTTTAGATTTTGTCAAAGCATTGAACAAAGTTGACTTTCCCACATTCGGAAGACCAATAATTCCTGTCTTAAAACCCATTTAATTTATTCCCTTATCCAGTTAATTACTATATAAGACTTTAAACAATTTTATTTTGTAGTCTAAAATGAATAAGGTTTGTGAATAATTTAAATAGAGTAACCATGTCAAGGCTTAATAAAAAATTCCACCAATTGACTGCTGAAGATAAAAAAGCATTCATTCCATTTATAATGGCAGGATTCCCGAACATCGCATATTCAAGTAACCTACTTCATAAATTACCAAGTCTGGGAGCAGATATTATAGAAATAGGAATGCCATTTACCGATCCAATGGCAGATGGAAAAATCATTCAAGATGCAGGACATGAGGCATTAGAATCTGGGTTTAAGATGGAAAACTTATATCAAATGATTAAGAGTTTTAGAAAAAATGATCAAGATACTCCTATAATTTTGATGGGTTATTACAACCCTATACATAAGTTTGGGTCAGAAAATTTCGTGGAAAAAATTAAGAAGCTTGGGGTCGATGGACTCATAATTGTTGATTTGCCCCCTGAAGAGGATAGTGAATTATGTATTTTTTGCTTAAATCACAAACTCCATTTTATAAGGTTACTTACACCTACAAGTGATAACAAGAGGTTGCCAACACTTTTAGATAATTCAAGTGGCTTTCTCTATTATGTATCGGTCGCCGGTGTTACAGGATCTAAGGCCCCTGTTAAGCAGGTTGTAGCAGATGAAATAAGTAGAATAAAAAAATATACTGATTTACCTATTTGTGTTGGTTTTGGAATAAAGTCGCCCGAAGACGCAAAATCTATTTCTCTTTCAGCTGATGGGGTTGTAGTCGGTTCAGCTATTATAGAAACAGTCCAAAAGGGTGCATCAGAGCGCGAAGTTTCAGACTTTATAAATAGCCTATCAAAATCCGTTCATTCAAATTAAAAAAATTTTGACCTTCAGACCGAAGTAATATATTAAATCTTTAAAACTTTTTTATTAAGGATTACCAAGATGGCAGATAATTTGTCTTTAACAGCAACCGTGAGAGAAGGCGTTGGAAAAGGGGCTGCAAGAGAGGCGAGGAGAAATGACCTAGTTCCTGGCATTGTTTATGGAGGATCAGAAGATCCACTAAATATAAACGTAAAGTTTAATGAGTTATTAAAAAAGCTAAATGCAGGTAAGTTTATGTCGACATTGATTAACCTTTCGGTAGAAGGAAAAACTATTCAGGTAATTTGTAGAGACATTCAGAAACATATTGTGAAAGATCTGCCCACTCACCTTGATTTTATGCGCTTGTCAAAAACTGCTAGAATTAAATTATTCATTCCTGTCGTTTTTAATAATCAAGACATTTGCAAGGGGATAAAGCGAGGGGGCGTTTTGACTGTTGTTAGGCCAGAAGTGGAATTGATCGTAAATGCTATGGAAATCCCATCAGCGCTGGAAGTAGATATAAAAGACTTTGAGGTTGGTGATACCATTACAATATCAAACATCGTGCTTCCCGCTGGAACTGAAACAACAATAAAAGGAAGAGATTTTGTTGTGGCCAACATACAAGCTCCAAGTGGATTGAAGTCAAGTGAAAATGAGAGTACAGATTCTGATGATACGGCTGCCGATACAATTGAAGAAGAAAAAGAAGAAACTGGTCAAGAGTAGATTGGATAGCCTAAAATAGTGAAGTTAATCGTTGGCCTTGGAAACCCCGGTTTGTCGCACCTGAAAAATAGGCACAATTTGGGTTTTATGGCATTAGATCATTTGTCCACACATTACCAGTTTGAAGACTGGAAAATAAAATTTGGTGGAATGTTCACAGCTAAAATATTTCATTCTGAAAAAATTATTTTAGTAAAGCCTCAGACTTACATGAATCTGTCTGGCTCTTGTGTAGCAAAATTTAAACTGTTTTTCAAAGTTAGTGAAGACGATATATTTGTTATTTATGATGATATCGACTTAGAATTAGGACATATAAAGTTTAAACAGGGTGGAGGAGATGCAGGGCACAAGGGTGTTAGATCCCTATCTCAACACTTAGGAACCAAAGACTTTAACAGGCTTCGTATGGGCATAGGACGTCCTCGTACAAAAGAAGAAGTATCGTCTTTTGTGCTATCAAATTTCTCTAAAGCTGAGAAAGACAAAATCGTAACTTCCATACAAAAGCTCTGTGAGGATTTTGAAAAAATAATTCAGAAAAGGCTTACTTAGCTCACCAGAGAAACATCTAATCTTTCAGCAACAGTGAAAATATCTTTGTCACCCCTCCCGCACATATTCAAAAGAATAAGTTTATCCTTAGGCAATGTGGGAGCAATCTTCATAACGTGCGCCAAAGCATGACTAGGTTCCAAAGCTGGGATGATCCCCTCTAACTTGCAGCATAGCTTAAATGCATCCAGTGCCTCAGAGTCAGTTACAGAAACATATTTTACTCGACCAAGATCATTCAGCCATGCGTGTTCAGGGCCAATACCTGGATAGTCAAGACCTGCAGATATAGAATGACCCTCAATTATTTGTCCCTCAGAATCTTGTAATAAATATGTTTTGTTTCCATGAAGCACACCAGGAGTACCTCCCGTCAACGAAGCTGCATGCTTCATTCTACCATCTATACCTTCTCCACCGGCCTCAACTCCAATTATATCAATATCCTCATCGTCCAAAAATTCATGAAAAAGTCCAATGGCGTTTGACCCACCTCCAATACAAGCGACAATGGTATCTGGCTTCCTTCCTTCCATCCTTTCAAGTTGCAGTCTAGCTTCTCGCCCAATTATCGATTGAAAATCTCTGACCATTTTTGGATAGGGGTGCGGGCCAGCAACTGTTCCGATACAATAGAAAGTATTATCCACATTTGAAACCCAATCTCTTAAAGCTTCGTTCATCGCATCTTTAAGTGTTCCTCTCCCAGAAGTTACCGACCTTACCTTAGCGCCCAATAATTTCATCCTAAAAACATTTGGAGCTTGCCTCTTGACATCAGTTTCACCCATAAAAACTATACATTCTAAGCCAAATCTGGCGCAAACTGTTGCTGTTGCAACACCATGTTGACCAGCACCTGTTTCAGCGATGATCCTTTCTTTTCCCATCCTTTTCGCTAATAAAATTTGTCCAATAACATTGTTGATTTTATGTGCCCCGGTATGATTCAATTCATCTCGCTTGAAATATATCTTTGGACCATTCAGATACGAAGTAAGTCTCTCGGCGAAATACATAGGGCTTGGTCTGCCAACATAGTTATTTAACAAATCCTCATATTCTTTCCAGAAGCCATCATCTTTTTTAAGCTCTTGATAACTTTTTTCTAATTTAATAATCAGAGGCATAAGTGTCTCCGAAACGAACCGACCCCCATAATCTCCAAATCGGCCCTTATCATCAGGTCCATTACGGAAACTATTTGATCCCGTGTCTTTAAATAAATTCTCCATTAACCCTTCCAATAAATTCTCTCATTTTATCAAAACTTTTTTCCCCTGGTTGAGTTTCCACACCAGTTGAGACATCTAACATTTTAGCCCCTGTTATCTTAACTGCATCTATAACATTATTTGCATTAAGTCCTCCAGCTAAAAACCAAGGTTTTTTAAAACTAAAATCTCTGATAATGTTCCAATTGAAGCTAATTCCTCTTCCTCCCTTTAAATGTCCATTTTCTTTCGCTTTTGAGTCTAGCAATATGTAGTCTACAGAACTCTCATAATTTCTAATATTAAGAAGATCGCTCTTCTTTTCAACTCCAATTGCTTTTATTAAAGGAATATTAGTTATCCTCGCGATCTCTTCAACCCTCTCCGGTGATTCTTCGCCATGTAGCTGTATGTAATCCACTCTGGAACTTGAAAGTAGTTTTTCCAGAAAATCATTTGAAGGATCAACCAACAAAGCAACTGATTTTAAGGGTTTACTAACCATCATGGAAAGTGACCCTAATTTTTTTAAGTCAATAAATCTCTTTGACTTTTCTACTAGAACAAACCCAACAAAATTAGCTCCAAGTTTTCGAGCGGCCTTAAGGTCTCTCTCAGAAGTAATACCACAGATTTTAATTAAGTATTTCATCGATTAATCTAAAAGGTTAAATATCTTTTCCTCTTCTGTTAAAAACTTTTCTTTATTCTTCTGTAGTTCTTTTTCAATCTTCAAAAGCTTCTTGTTATTTTCATTAAATGCTTTTCGTAACTTGGAATTTCTTAGATATTCAATCAATACTCCGGATATCACTCCGACAAATATTGCTAATGAAGTAAGCAAATAGATTGGTAAATATATACTTTTATCAGAGACTCTTCCCAGTATGTTAGGTAAACTTATCATTACTATATCATCGTTGGCTAACGCAAACAAAGTGCATAAGGTTAATAAAAAAACACCAAAAATATAGCGCCAAAGCTTCATAAATTAAGCTTCGTTAAGTTTCTGCCTTAGACCCTTACCACACTTAAAAAAGGGAACCGTTTTTTGATTTACATCTACATCAGAACCGGTCTTTGGATTTCTTGCCCTTCTGGCTTTTCTATCTTTGGTTGAAAATGCACCAAAGCCTCGCAACTCTACCCTGTTTCCATTTTCTAACGCAATTATGATTTCATCAAAAATAGTGCCTACAATTTTTTCTACATCTCTGTAGTATAAATGAGGGTTGTCTTCTGCCAGCTTTTTTATCAAATCTGATTTGATCATATTCTACCTATTACACTCAAACTTTAGTATACAGAAATTATATTGATCAGAAAAGAATTGAATATAATCTGAAGCCACTATTTGATAGAAAGTTTTTTCCTAAGTTAGAAATATCACTTTGTCTAAAAATTAGATCAAATAATGATGAGCTCGCTGTACTAGAAGTCCAATCAACTACCGGAAGTCCTCTAGTATCGACTTTTTCTTCTAAATATTTGATTGCTTCTCTCTCACCTCCAATTAGATCAACTAAACCCAATTTTTTAGCTTTTCTGCCTGTAAATACTCCCCCTTGCGATACTTCCTCTAAATTAACATCTGATAGTTTCCTTTTTTCAGCAACTATCTCCTTGAACCATAAAAACGTCTCATCTATTACTTGTTGATGTTTCTCAATGGCTTTAGCCGTTGGTTGCTCAAATAAATTGATAGATGCCTTTAGATCCGACGATCTAATCGTATTTACATCAATTCCAATATTTTTCAAAAGTTTCGACAAATTTGGATATTGAAGTAATACTCCTATAGACCCTGTAAGGGTATTTGACCGAGAGATTATTTTATCCGTCGCTGCCGCTATTAAATATCCGCCTGAGGTGGCTGTTTCACCCAGTACAGACGCAGATGGTTTTTCTCTACCAAACTCTGACAAAGCTACAAATATTGACTCTGCTCCAACAACTGAACCACCCGGGCTATTTATATGAACAATCAAAGCCTTTACATTTGGGTTAAGCCCTAGCTCGTAAATTAGTCTATTAAAGTTAATATCGTCGAAAATAGGACCGTCTATTTTTATCCTCGCTATATGTGGGCCTTTTCTTTCAAACTCTGAAAAACTTTTGAAAATTATAACTGTAATCAAAATTAAAAAGACCAAAAGTAGCGCAAATAAAAAACCTTTTCTCCTTGCTCTTTTTTTTGCTTGCTCGAAAACCTCTGCTTCGATGGACATCTCTTAACTTTTTTGGTCTTGATCTTTAAGCGCTGCACCAAGAATGTCGCCAAGAGAGGCACCAGAATCTGTAGAACCGTACTGTTCAACTGCTTCTTTCTCTTCTGCTAACTCTAATGCCTTAATTGAAAGATTGAATTTTCTTGAAGCTTTATCCAAATTCACTACTTTCGCATCAACTTTGTCGCCTTCAGAAAATCTTTCTGGCCTCTGTTCATTCCTATCTCTTGATAGATCGGAACGCTTTATAAAACCTTTAACTCCATCACAATCAACTTCAATTCCTGCTTCATCCACCCTTGACACTACTGCAGTGAGGGTACTCCCTTTTTTAACCGTTTTTGAAACCTCGTCGAAAGGATCCCTTTCCAGTGCTTTTATCGATAATGAAATTCGTTCTTTTTCAACATCTATATCGGTCACCTTCGCTTTTATAACATCTCCTTTTTTATGATCCTTGAGTGCTTCTTCTCCTGTTTTTTCCCAATCCAAATCTGAAAGATGTATCATTCCATCTATATCATTGCCCAACCCAACAAATAAGCCAAACTCAGTTATACTCTTTATTTCAACTTCAAGTATGGCTCCTACCGTGTTGGACTGGGCGAAATTTTGCCAAGGATTTCCTTGGATTTGTTTAAGCCCCAAACTGACTCTTCTCTTTTCCTTATCTAGTTCAAGAACCATAACCTCCACTTCCTGACTAGTCGACAATATCTTTCCTGGATGAACATTTTTCTTTGTCCAAGACATTTCAGATACATGTACGAGACCCTCCACGCCTGCATCTAATTCAACAAAGGCACCATAATCTGTTATGTTCGTTACAATACCCTTTTGGTTTGATCCAATTGGGAATCTCCCTTCAACATCTGCCCATGGATCTGTCTCTAACTGTTTCATTCCAAGACTTATCCTGTTGGTTTCTTTATTAACTTTTATGATTTGGACCTTAATGGAATCTCCTAAATTCAACACCTCAGATGGATGATTAATTCTCTTCCATGCAATGTCTGTTACATGAAGAAGACCATCTAACCCTCCTAGATCAACGAAAGCGCCATAGTCTGTTATGTTTTTAACTATACCGTCAACGGTATTACCTTCTGCTAAATTCCCTACAAGTTCCGCTCTTTGTTCTGCACGAGATTCCTCTAATACTGCTCGCCTAGATACCACTATGTTCCCTCGTTTTCTATCCATTTTTAAAACTTGAAATGGTTGAGGAACATTCATCAAAGGATTTGTATCTTTTATGGGACGGACATCAACTTGACTGCCGGGTAAAAACGCTATTGCTCCGTCTAAATCAACTGTAAAGCCACCTTTTACTTTGCCAAAGATTATACCGTCCACCCTCTCCTCAGTTTTTGCAGCCTTTTCTAATTTATCCCAGGCTTCTTCGCGTCTTGCCTTTTCCCTGCTTACAACGGCCTCGCCCTTAGCATTTTCCACGCGTTCCAAGTAGACTTCTACTTTATCACCAATTTTTAATTCCCCATCTTTACTTACAGAATTTGTGAATTCTCTAACATCAACGCGACCTTCCATCTTATAACCAATATCGATAATGGCCTGGCCCGCTTCAATAGCGATGATTGTGCCATTTACAACAGTATTTTCTTTCGGTGTCCCGCTCTCAAAACTCTCTTCAAGTAAAGCTTCAAATTCAGCCAATTTGTTAGCTGTTTCCATTAACTATCTCCTTAAAAAAGACTAGGTCGTCTAACTCTTTTTCCTAATATTTATATCAAGATTTAGACTTTTATACTTTTTTTCCACAATTTCAATAATTTCTTTATTCAATCTTTCAAAGGAGATTTCGGAATTATCAAAAACAATCGCATCTGGCATGCAAATCAACGGTGAGACTTTTCGGTTTTTGTCTCTTTTATCTCTTTCCTTGAGTTTCTCGGTCAGATCTCTGAGGGAATAATCTTGTCCCATTTTTTTATAGTCTACTTGACGTCGCTGAGCTCTTACTTCAAGATCTGCAGTAACAAAAAGCTTAATTTTAGCATCAGGGAAAATAACACTACCTATATCCCTACCATCTAAAACTGCACCAACGTTTTTCTTAGGAAAATCTCTTTGAAAAAAAATTAGTTCCTCTCTTATTCTATCACTTTCTGCAAGCTTACTAGCCAAATTACCACAATTCTCAAGCCTTAACTCTGGGTTATCCAGATCTTGGAGCTTTATATTTTTTGCAACATGAATTGCATTATCAGTTGAGACGCTAATTTTTGATTCTAAAAATTTGTATGCCACTGCACGATACAGAAGACCGGTATCAAGATAAGGAAAATTTAAATATTTAGCAATTATCTTTCCAATAGTGCCCTTTCCTGAAGCTGAAAGACCGTCTACTGCAATAATTATTGGTTCGTTTGACTCGATAAGTTTGCTCCAATTTCATTAAACTTCTCAATAAATCCAGGAAAGCTTGTATCAATTGATAAGGACTCACTAATTTCGATAGGTTGTTGGGTTACTTGACCTAGGCAAATAAAAGACATTGCTATTCTATGATCGTTGAATGTATTTATTAACTGCCCTCCTCTTACTTCCCTCTTTCCCTTAACAGTCATATGGTCATCTCCGAAAAAAACATCAACTCCACACTCCCTCAAGCCCTTGGACATTGAAAAAATTCTGTCGCTCTCTTTTACTTTAAGCTCCCCTATCCCCTTCATTTCAGTCTTACCTTCCGCTAAAGACGCCAATACAGCTAAAATGGGAAACTCATCAATCATTGAAGCGACAAGATTTTTTGGCACCTCAACACCCCTGAGCCTTGAGAACTTTACCCTTAAATCTGCTATAGGCTCGCCACACATGGTACTTTTGTTTTTAACCTCGACATTGGCTCCCATCTTGTTTACAACTTTCAGAAAACCTATCCTTGTTTCGTTCATACAAATATTCTTTATTGTGATATCTGAGCCCTCAACCATTAAAGCTGCAGCTATAAAAAAAGATGCCGATGATGGATCTGAAGGCACCGTAATTTCTTGTGGCTTAAGTTCTTGTAGTCCTTGTAGGTAATGTGCATACCCTTTTTCGGTTTTCTCGGTTTGTATCTTGCCTCCAAAAAACAATAACATTCTTTCGGTATGGTCACGCGTCAAAGTTCTCTCAACATATTTTGTTGTACCTCGACTATTAAGGCCCGCTAACAATACTGCAGATTTTACCTGCGCAGAATCAATCTTTGCCTCAAGCTCACTAGGCAATGCACTCGATACCCCTTCTAGACTTATTGGTAAAAAAGAGCCTTCCCTCGCAGAGCATTTAACACCTAATTCACTTAAGGGCTCTATTATTCTATCCATCGGCCTTTGAGATAAACTCTTATCACCAACAAATATTGCTGATATAGGAGTTGTCGAAATAGCTCCCATAAGCAACCTGCAAGTTGTACCTGAGTTCCCACAATCAATTACATTTTCAGGACTCGAAAAGCCCCCTACCCCAAAACCTAGAACCTCCCATTTATCATTTTTTTTATCAACCTTTGCCCCTAGCTGTCTTACAGCTTCGATGGTTCTTTGAACATCCTCAGACTCTAGGAGTCCCTTTATAGTTGTCTTGCCAACACAAAGAGAGCCAAAAATGATAGCCCTATGTGATATAGATTTGTCACCCGGTATACAAATATGTCCAGACAGTGCTTTGGATCTGTGTACTGTTATCATTGGCTTAGAACTCAACTTCTTTTGACTGTTAACAGTGTTAAACCTTTTTGTAAACAAGATAAGAAGGAGATAATCCTTTGTTAATTGCTTTCTGCTCATATTTTGTTTCAATATCTAAAAAAAACTTTAAGTTTTTCTCTTTAGGTGAATTGTGTATCCTTTTAAATTGATCTAAATTTGAAAAAGCATCTTCAATTTCTATGCAATAATCCTCCACATCAGTAGCTATACAAATATAGCCCTCTGATTTCAAAATATTTGAAAAATATCCCACGTTGGACGATGAGAGCAATCTTCTTGATTTATGCCTTTTTTTTGTCCAAGGATCTGGGAACAAAATGTAAAATCGGTCAACAGTTTCATGTTTAAATAAGTTCAACAAGTCTCTTACGTCTCCATGGAAAACTCTAGCGTTCTGTATTTTATTCTGAAAAAGTGAAAAACATGCAGTGGCAACTCCATTTTCATAGACTTCACTTCCTACAATAAG
>CACGWW010000020.1 GCA_902576905.1 uncultured Alphaproteobacteria bacterium | reverse complement strand
CCACTGGGTGGTTAAGAACGGCTCTACTATTACTTTTGATCTATCACCATGTGGAACGAAGTGCACGTCTTCCTTCTCAGTTTCAAAAGAACCTTCTTCTTTTAGTAATTGTAAGATTTTCTTTCTTGCCTCAAATCTTTCAAGTCCATTTAATTGGTAAATATCTACTGACGGCTTAATTTCATTTGCAAAATCTTCATTGTTTATGATTTGAATATTTGCACTTGTATCAAAAACATTAATCGTTCTTAAGCCATGTCTTGTACCAACCTCCCAATCATTAAAGTCATGGGCAGGAGTGATCTTCACAGCACCCGTGCCTTTATCAGGATCCGCATAATCATCTGCTATCACTGGGATCTTTCTTCCAACCAATGGTAATATTACTGATTTCCCAATCAAATCCCTGTATCGCTCATCACTAGGGTTAACAATCACAGCAGTATCTCCAAGAAGTGTCTCTGGTCTCGTAGTTGCAATAACCACATGATTCATAGGCATCCTTTTTAAAACCACTCCATTCTCATCGGTTTCTACTCCAAAATTGAATGTACCTTCCTCTAAAAAATACTTTAATTCCCAGATTTTTCCTCGAACCTCTATTTGCTCAACTTCTAGATCCGAAATGGCACTTTGAAATTTTGGGTCCCAATTTACTAATTTTTTACCCTTATAAATCAACCCTTTGTTGTAAAAATCTACAAAAACTTTTATGACAGCTTTATGGAAGTCAGGATCCATGGTAAATCTATTTCGGCTCCAATCGCAGGATGCTCCTAACCTCTTCAATTGATCAATTATAGTATTTCCAGATTTTTCCTTCCAATTCCAAACCTCTTCAAGAAATTTTTCACGACCCATTTGCTGTCGGCTTTTATTCTTTTTCTCTAAGTCTCTTTCAACTACCATTTGAGTTGCAATTCCAGCATGGTCCTGACCAGGTTGCCATAAAACATCATAGCCGTTCATTCTATGATACCTCACCAAAACATCCTGGATCGTATTATTAAAGGCATGCCCAATGTGTAAGCTGCCCGTAACATTGGGTGGAGGGATCATTATAGAAAATGGTTGTTTGCCTTTTTCGCTATCTTTGCCAGACCTAAAAGCCTCTGCCTCTAACCAACGATCATTTATTTTTTTTTCAGCCTCTTCCGGGTTGAATTTATTTGGAAGGTTCATATTAACTTGTATCCTAATCAGTACTGCACTCGGCTACAAACGCTAGTTTGACTTTGGAATTAGAGTCTTTTTTCAAACGGTTCGTTAATAGCACATGTTGATCAATCAAAATCTTCAATGACATTATAGGTACAACTTCTTTATACTGAGCTATGGAGCATCGACTTTATTTTTTTTAAGCTCATTTATTATTTCTGCCTTAGTATGTTTACTGCTTAAACTTAATTTGTTTTTTTTCGATAATGAAAGAAGCTCGACTTTTGTTAACAAGCTTAAGTCAGAATTGCTCTTTATTCTTACGTTTGTTGTTCTTTTTTCCGACTTTATACTATCCGATTTATTATTTGACTGAAAATTCTCAAGTTCACTTCTTACAATTTTTCTTATCAAACTCTCCAGCTTCTTATCATTTAGATCAATAGATTGATGGGAGTGTCTTTTTTCACCTGCGGTTACTAAATTTTCCTTTTTTAGATTAATAGTCTTATATTCACTCACCTTGAATAGAGTTTCTTTCTCCCCTGAAACAATGGTTTTAATGTCACCAAGAATTTCCTCAAGATCGGCCTTGCCATTTTCTTTTTTCTCTTTTTTTGCATTCTTTTTTTCAGCCATTAAACGTTCCTCATAGCTATCAATCTATCATCGTAGCTGTAGCTTAGTTCTCAGAGTACCTATTTGAGCTAACAAGTCAATTTTTGCAATTAATATATCCGTAGTGCTAGTAACTAACTCTACTTCAGAATTCAGGAAGTTTTGATATGCTTGGTCAGTATCTAGCGATGTCTTTCCCCCAAGCCTCCATTCTTCAAATATGCTCTCATACAACTCATTCAAAGCGTTGGTTTCTTCTTGCTTAGCAATAACCGAGGACTTTAAAGCCATCAAATCCAACCACTTTGTTGTTATATCTCTTTGCAACGTTTTTTTTCTAACTGCAATATCTATCGCTTTTGCTGCCAGTTTATTTGAGGCAATTTTAACTGTAGCTTTTTTTTGACCCCCACTGTAAAGAATAACGCTGGAGCTTAAAGAGATCCGTCCTGAACTAATATTATTTCCTGAGGTCTGACTATCACCGTAAGACAAACTTCCAGAAAGGCTTATATTTGGTAAATGAGATTTTTCTATGGAACTTAATTCGGCTCTAAGCGCTCGCTCCTCAAGCGTAAGAATTTTCAAAGCAATGTCATTCTCTATTCCTCCTCTAACGCTAATCTCTAATGTAGAAGGTACTTTTATTTCTATCTGTGGAAGCATCGGTTTATCAAAAACTTTACCTACCAAAGTCTTATAACTTTCTCTAAGCTTCTTAACGTTTGCTTGCCCCACTTTTAATTGTGCCTCAGCACCAGAAATTGAAGCTTTGGATCTCAGAAGGTCTGACCTTGTAGCCTCTCCTAAATCAAACCTATTCTTTACAGCCAAGAATTGCTGCTTCCTTATCTCAAGGCTACTTTCATAAAGATCCACAATTTTTATCGCCTTAAATAGTTCAAGGTGTACTTTAACTACACTCAATATTAGCTCATTTTCAAGCTTCTTAAACGAAAGTTTTGAAGCCTCATTCAACTGGATGGATGATCTCTTTTTTGCTTTGAGTGATCCAAAGTCAAACAATGTATATGAAGAATTTAACGAAATGCTGTAGCTGTCTGTATCCTGGTTTGTATCAAAATTTGATAGGCGAGCCCCTGTGCCACTTAAAGAAAGACTTGGTAACATTATTCCTTTTTGAATTAAGAAATTCTGATAACTATTATCGAGCAATACTTTTTGGCTCTTTAAGCTCTCGTTGTTATCCAATGCCGTTTGTACAGACTCTTTTATGGTTTGTGTAAATGCCTCTTTGCAGAAAAATAAGGTTACAGAAGTTAAAATTAAAAAAGTTTTGATATTCATTAAATTTTCTACCTGTTCACAGGGTAAATCCCTTTTCCATTTTAAAATCATTCAACAAAATACAGTTTGCTTCAAAAAGATTGCTCCACTGCACTCCGGACTTTGTTTTTATGCCTAACCTGCATTGACCTAAAATATTATCTTTAAAAACTGTTATGATTCTACCATCCAATTTTAGCTGATTTATGATTTCGTCATTTATAAATTCAACAGCACCCTCAATTAAAATTGCATCATAGGGGCCCTCTTCCTCTGCGCCTTCGTAAATATTACCCTCTCGAACCAAAATATTATCGTATCCACCTTCAATTAATCTTACTTGAGCTTCTTGTGCAAGGTCTTGTGTTTCAACAGCTACTACAAAATTTGCTAACGATGACATTAGGGCACAACTGTAGCCGTATCCCGTGGCAAGACTTAGAACATTATCTGAGGAGTTGAGGTCTAAAAATTGGAGCATTTTAGCAAGCAGCCAAGGACTTATGGATGTTCTATCATTTTGTATAAGCAACTCAGCTTCACTGTAAGACAAACTGGCTAAGTTACTCGGTAAAAACTTATTTCGTTGAACATTTCCCAAAGCAAACAAAAGCTTTGGATCTGTCACATTGGCTGGCCGAATTAAGTTATCCACCATATTCTTTCGTGCTTTTTTGTAGTCAAACATTTGATGAACTCAACCAATAATTTAAGAAGATAAAGTAACAGAGAAAGACTTACATAATATTATATGTTCTTGCAATGAATTAAATTATTTAATATTTGTATAGTCTAATAACCGGGCGACGTGGCGGAGTGGTTACGCAGCGGACTGCAAATCCGTGGACACCGGTTCGAATCCGGTCGTCGCCTCCATTTAAAATAACCATTGAAAGAATAGCTGATTACAATGTCCCATGTCGTGAACAAGGAATACATTCTCAATATTATCAAAAAAATTGAGTCTCCTGGAAATTTTGATCTAACCGAAAAAATCGAAACCATAAATGTTTCAGAACAGAGGGTTGAAATAATTGTAAATTCAGAATTTACGAGCAGTACAGAAAAATTAACGCAACTATGGCAGTCTATGATTGAAAAAGATAGTAAAATTACAACTTGTTCTGTAATTCACACAATACACAGGACTCCAAACCTAAAACAAAATATGCCTTCAAAAAATCAACAGTTTTTGAATAAATTTGAGTTATCGCACCTAGGGAAAATATTATTTATTGCCTCGGGTAAAGGAGGCGTAGGTAAGTCCACCATCTCAAGTAATATAGCTGCACAAATAGCAGAGATGGGATTTAAGGTGGGCCTGATGGATGCAGACATCTATGGGCCTAGTCAGCCAAAAATGTTAGGCCTAGATAAATCAAAAGTCGAAATAAAAAACAATAAAATTAACCCAAAGAAAATAGGCAATTTGAGTATAATGTCCATGGGAATGTTATTCCCAGAGCATGAGGCTATTATCTGGCGAGGGCCTATGCTAATGAAGGGGATACAACAATTACTTCTTGATGTTGCATGGGGTAATCAAGATTATTTCATAGTTGATCTACCCCCTGGAACAGGCGACATACATATAACTCTAGCACAAAAGGTGTCGGTATCTGGAGCGATTATAATATCGACGCCCCAAGATATTTCTTTGATCGATGCAAAAAAGGCAATTGCGCTCTATAATAAGACAAATACCAATATCCTAGGTTTAATTGAAAACATGTCATATTTTGAATGTTCAAAATGTGGAGAGAAGCATAATATATTCAGTAGCGGTGGTGTGAAAAAAGTTAGTAACAGCGAAAATCTACCCCAGTTGGGAAGTATACCCCTTTCTAAAGACATAATGGAATGTGCGGATAACGGAACGCCTTATGTTTTACATAATCCTGAAGGCAAAGAACTATTCAGTATAATTGTTAAGAATATTTTTAAGCAATTAAATGCCATTTAAAAGAATGATTGATACGGAATAAAGTCTATAAGATCTCCCTTCTCTATGTTTTGCTCACCATCATTGAGCTCAATGATGCCGTTTGACCAAGATAGACTGGAAAGTCTACCCGATCCCTCAAATGGATAAATTGAAACAAAACCGTCTTTTTGATTAAGGTTAGCTCTCAAAAATTCTGTTCTGCCTGACCTCTTATGCTTCACAAAATTTGCCTTTGCTTTAAAAGAGAAAGGCTTAAACCAAGTTTTTTCCCCCCCAATTCTACCAAGGGAAGGACGTAATATAATAAGTGCGCAAATAAATGCCGCCACTGGATTTCCTGGCAATCCAAATACATACTTGTTTCCTAACTTTGCACAAATAAATGGCCTTCCAGGTTTAATCGCAATCCTCCAATTAATTACTTGCGCTTCTCCATTAAGAAATTGTGCAACAAAGTCTTCATCTCCTGTTGAAACACCACCCGTCGTCAAAAAAACATCAACACGTTCCAAGTTATCATTTATCTTATCTCTCAATAGATCTAAGTTATCTCGTACCGAACCTATACTCACTACTGAATGACCCCAACTTTTTAACAACCTATTCAATGGAACGAAATTTGTATCAAAAATATAGCTGCTACTATTACTTTGCCTTTCTATGTTAGACTTGAGTTCATTTCCGGTGGTTATTAGCCCAACTTTTAGTCGTTTGAATATTGGTACGGATGAATTTCCTGAGCCAATTAGCGTAGCTAGATCTGTTACTCTTATTTGATTACCTTTTTTAAATAAAAGATCACCTTTTCTAAAATCCTCCCCCTGCAATCTTATATTATTTTCTTTAACATCCTTCTGGACAAAATAAATCCTTTGATCTTCTTTTTTCGTGTTTTCCTTGAAAATAATTCTGGTTGTTCCAGATGGTACAGGCGCGCCAGTTAAAATCTCAATTCCTTCGTTTTTTTGTAATGCAACAGTAGCTTTACAACCTGGTTTTACTAAACCCTCTAGAAGTGAGAAGTTGTCAATAGTCGCTTTCGTGTCTTCATTTAAGGCAAAACCATCTATAGCTGAATTATCAAAAGGTGGGTTATCATATTTAGCAAAAATATCTTTTGACAATATTCTATTAATGCAATTATTCACACTAACTCTAGTTTCCCCTGAAACGGCTTTCAATTCAGCCTTCAGATCTAAAAACAACTTACTTAGAGAAGTTAACTGAAAATTTTGGGAGCTCACCTTTTATTCACCTTCCAAAGTTTTTAATATAAAGTCACAGATCTTCTCAATATTGTCTCTTTCAAATTGTGGCAATATTGTATTTTCGATTTTATGTTGATTAAATATCAGTCCACATATTGTTTTGTCATTTTCATATAGTGGTTTTCTCTCGCTAATATTATTAACAACTTCAACTTTTCTGTGACCACTTACTTTGAACCCTTCTACTATAACTATATCAACTGGAATGATCTGTTTAATAAGATAATCAAGACTAGTTTCGTGCTCAGAAATTGTTTTAGAAAATTTGATCCTTTTTGTATTGGACGCAAGTATTGTCTCTTTTGCACCAGCATTAAAGTGCCTGAAGGAATCTGTACCCTGCCGATCTAATGAAACATTGTGATGGGAATGCTTAATTGTAGATACTGTCAAATTTCTTAGATTGAACTCCTTTATCATTTTTTCAATCAAAGTTGTTTTTCCAGCATCTTTCCAACCAACTACTCCAATAATTTTCATTTTTTTGTAAAATACTCCTTAAACAGTTGAATATCGTCTGGCGTATTGATATTGAAGAATGGGTCTATAAAATGATTTGCAAAACAAACACTGGAAGTTTTGTGTTTTTCGCTCCAAAGTGTGACCTTTCTCACGCCTCTTTCTAATTCCTTTCTTAGATCATCGTGGAGATATGTTTTCCATAAGCCGAAAACTGGATGCAAATCCTTCCTTTGGTTATGGTCTTTTAAGGATGCCGCAAAAACAATGTCTGAATTACTCTCCTCCATCTTTTTGTAGAGTTCTTCTAACAAGTTTTCTGGGAATAATGGTGTGTCAACCGCAACAGTAATAACTTTTTCATAACCTATATCTCCTGCCCACTTCATGGCAGTTAATATTCCTGCCAAAGGACCGTAGAATCCGCCCACTTGATCATGGAGTATTGGCAAACCGTATCTTTTATATTTTAGTGAGTACGAATTAGTATTTATTGCCACCCTGCGAGACTGTAACTGAAGCCTTTCTATAGTCATATCTAACAGTGTTTTATCGCCCACTTCGACAAACGATTTGTCTTTGCGCTTCATTCTTTGTGATCGCCCCCCTGCTAGTATAACGCTAGGAAGATTAATATCGCACATAAAGTAACCTTATTTCTAAATGTTAGAGCAGAACTCTTTCGAACCCACTTACGCACATAAATCTTTTCCCTTTGAACCTCCCAATCATCGAAAGGTTAAACTTTCTCGCAAGGTGCACCGCAGACTTAGTAAAACCAGAGCGCGAAACTAATATTGGTACCCCCATACTTATTGCTTTTAATACCATTTCAGATGTAAGTCGACCTGTTGTATATAAAATCTTATCAGTTGGATCAATTTCTTCTTGCACAATCCACCCGCTTATTTTGTCAATAGCGTTATGCCTGCCAACATCCTCCATATACACTAAAATTCGATCTCTTTCACAAAGCACACTCCCATGGATCGCGCCAGCTTCCATATATAAACTAGGAAGGCCTATAATTTCTTTTACTAAGTCTCTGATATCGTTTATCGAATATTTTTTTAAGTTTTGTTTTGGGATCGGTTGGATCTTATTATACATATCTCCGAAGACTGTTCCCATCGCACAGCCAGATGTTTTTATTTTCTTGACATTATGAGCCTCAAAGAGAGTTTGTTTGTATGTTCTGACAACGACAGCGGAAAGCTCCTGGTTAAATTCAACTTCTTTGATTTCGGCTTTTGAACCAATTATATTTTGATTATACAAAAAACCAACAGCCAAATACTCGGGGTAATCACATACTGTTAAGGCCGTAAGTACTTCCTGAGAATTAAGATAAATCGTCAAAACTTTTTCATCAATTAAATTGATGTATTTTACCTTATTTTCTTCATTAAAAACTCTAACCTTTGAAACTAACTTAGGAATATTTTTTTCCGGAGTTAAAAAATTGACTTTTTTTTGATATTTGTCCATATATGAATACTTGTTTATCTCTACAGCGTTGTCCATCAAATTTTGTTACGTAGGTCATTTATGAAAAGCCAGAAAAAGTATTCAGTTGTTATTAATACCACGGGACTTAGGTGCCCACTACCTTTGTTAAAAGTTCAAAAAAACATTAATTCGCTCAGAAAAAATCATGAGGCGCTTATTATTACTGATGATCCAATGGCAGAAATAGACTTAAAGCATTTCTGTTCAAATAATAATTATTCACTTAAGGAGATCAAAAACAATCAAGACGGTGATGAGCAATTATTTTCAATAAAAAAGGATCAATAAATATGATAAGCAATAAAATTGCGAGTTAATAGTTAACAATAAAAGAAAGGTTTTCCGTGTTTAGATTTTTCACAACAAGAAAATGGGCTTTGTGGGCTTGGTTAGGCTCTGCATTAATTTTATCATCACTGTGGATTCAAGTCGAAATTGACGTCAAGATCAATGAATGGTTTGGCGAATTCTATGATATGATTCAGAAAGCCTTAGCAACACCCAATGCTGTCACTATTGAAGAGTATTGGGCTAGTTTGTTTAGTTTTATATATCTAGCAGGCATATATGTAGCTATTGCAGTTGCAGTGAGTTTTTTTACGGCACATTTTTTGTTTAGATGGCGTACTGCCATGGTAGAGTGGTACCATTCAGTATACGACCAGGCACGTACCATTGAGGGTGCCGCTCAGCGTGTACAAGAAGACACAATTAAGTTTTCAAGAATAATGGAAGGGCTTGGTACAAGTTTCATTGAAAGTATCATGGTACTTGTTCAGTTTATTCCAATCTTATTTGGATTGTCAGTTGGTATACCGATATTCTTTTTTGGTGATTGGCAATACGGATTGATTACAGGCGCAATTGTTTGGTCAATAGGTGGAACTTTGTTCTTAGTTGCTTTAGGTTGGTTACTCAGACTGGTAGGAGTTGAATATGACTTACAAAAAAAAGAGGCAGCTTACAGAAAAATATTAGTTATTGCAGAAGATGACGAAACGGTAAGGCCAAAGACAATAGAAGAGCTTTTTGATGGTGTAAGAGGTATTCATTTCAAATCATATCTGCGTTATCTATATTTTAATGTGGGCAGAATTGCATACTTGCAAGCAAACGTATTAAGTGCCTACGTTTTTCTTGCACCAGCCATTGTGGCGGGAGTAGTAACGCTGGGGGTAATGCAACAAATAATTAGAGCATTTGGAAGAGTAGAAGGTTCAATGCAGTACTTACTGAAAGCATGGCCAACTATTATCGAGCTCTTAAGTGTTTATAAACGACTGAGAGAGTTTGAAAGTCAAATTAAAGCAAGCGAACCGATAAGCTCCAATTAAAGAAATAAAATACATTAAACTTATTTGTAGCATATTCAAAAAGATATGAATTATGAACGTCCCAAAATAAAATAAAAGCGGTTTTGTATAATTTCTGACACAAAACCGCTTTCATCATCAATAATGAATGTGGAACGGCTTCTTCTTGCAGAGATAGATTTTACCAACTAACCCAGATGAGGTTGCACTTTCTGCCCATCCAATAATAGAAATGGCATTCCCTCCTACCAACAGAGCCCTATTTCTGAGACCTATAATTGCTTCAGAATAATTTATATTGGATGCATATGACAGTTTTATAACCTCGGTGCAGCTTCTTTCGTCGCGTAAAAGTCTGTCTGGATGTAGTGAAACATATTTAATGCCTTTGACAGGCGTCACACCAGTGCCTGCCTGACCTGTAGCAGACGAAACTACGCTTTCGCTCATCGATGCTGTGGTTAATCCGTAAGGATTGGTTCCTTGACATGCTGTTAAAATTAAACCAAAAACAATTAATACTAAAATACGCATAAGATACTCTCCTTCAACTTACCCATAGACGTTTACGACTTAAGCAAAATTTTATTAGTAACTTTTTTGCCTTCTACAAATTGTTGCAAAATTACTACAAAATAAATTCTCAGAAGAGCACTACAATTCAGGCAAATACTTTTTGATTTGTGAATCTGAGAAGTAATTAAATAAAGTTAGTGAATAGTATTAGATGATACTTGCTTATTTATTGAAAAAAGATCTTCAGCGATGTCAAAAACGTCCTTTTGATCTTTTAAGGACTGTTTTTGGTTATCGAAAACATTTTCCATTTGTAGTAAAATATTAGTCAAGAAAATGCTAGCTTTTTCCAAACATTCAATGAGATCTGAGTCACTTTGCGCTTCCATATAGTCTAAGACTGCATTAGCCACTCTACTTTTGAATATTTCAGAGTCTTTGTTAACATGGTCTCTTGAAGGCAACTCATCAGAGTTCATTGATATTTTAATGCTATTTTTTCTCATAAATTTTACTCACGGTTACTCCAGACAAATAAACTAACGACGAATTCTTTGATTATTTAGGAAATAAACTTTTTTTTATGACTGTCGTTAATTTTTGGCAGATCATTGAATAAAAGAGAACGTTTCGCACATGGAAATCGAATTAGAAAATACTGAAACTGAGAAAGAAGAGGCCCCCAAGCCAAAAAAAAGAAAGAAGCTGATAATACCATGGAATTTGTTAGCTCTTTATATTCTACCAGCTGCTGTCGTTTTCATAATTTTCATTGTCATGCACAACTCTTTGGTACAGCCACCTCTCTCTAGGGAAGAAATTATGGCTCTGATGAAAGATAAAAATGAAGAAGAGCACTCTGAGGGTAATTCTGATAAAGAAATTGACCCAGCTAAAACCACCGATGAGGAAATTCAACAGGGCTCAGATATTCCATTTATAGGGCCACAACACTATTATCAATCTTTTACAGGCGCTTTAGCAACGGACTTAAAAAATGGCTCTGGTATACTAACAATCGAAATAGCCGTTTCAATATTCATGGGAAAATTAAATGCCGATGCATATTTCGAAAGCTTCAAGACTTTTGAACCAGCTTTAAGATCAAGTATTTTAGCTTTAATGAGAACAAAAACAAAGGAACAACTCAATACAATTCAAGGCAAAGAAGCACTAAAGCTAGAAATTCTTGAAACAATTAATAATGAATTAGTGAAGCTTGGTGCAAAACCTGAGATAAAAACCGTTCAACTGACAAAACTATTATTGATTTAAGGTTTATAAAAAAATGGAGTTAAAGAAAACAAATCATTTACTTAGTTCGGTAGAAATAAATGTAGTAAACCCGTCAGAAAGGAATAAATCTGATAAGCCTAGCGTTTATGATATAACCTCTTCTGCAGATGAGGAGAAGGACGATAATAGCAGTGATAGTAACCATTCTGATACCAATAGAGAAGGACGAAAATTTAGCAATGTTTCCACTTTGGATTGGCTTCAGACCTGGCGATCAACAGCAATAAGTTAGGCTTCCTCTTCAGATCCAGGCAAGTAACCTTTGCCCTGGATTGCCTTTGCTCCCATATTTTTCTCTAAATCTGGATTACTACCTACAAAATCTGAAAGCCTTTCATTAACTATCTTTTCAGCCTCTTCTAAGCTTACAGCCTCAACCTCAGCAATACCATCAATTACCCAATGAACTTTAACTTTCATATTCCTGTTCCATAGTTTTTCTTGTCTTTCCACTCTCTATTACTGGTTCTTCAGTAAACTCTTCATATCGTTTTCTAGACGCCTCTTGCATCTTGACAATGGTATCAGGTTCAAGTTCTTTTTCAACTTTATCCCTGATATCACTCGAATTCTCAATCCCCAACGCACTTGCTACATTATACCATATGTATGCATTTTCAAAATCTTGCTCCTCTAAAACAAGCAAATAAAAATCTCCTAATTCTGTCAACACCGCTCTATCCCTATTATCAAAGCGTACTAATAGGTGTTCTAGAACTTTTTCTCTAACATCCTTCAATACCTTTTCTGGGACTATGTCTATTAGATCCTCAGTGAGCTCCTCTGCCTTTTCTATTTTGCCAAGTTGGGATAAAAATGCCCAAAAAAGTGCCTCGCTGTAATTTTTTGTAATCCCTTTACCAGAGCTAATCAAAAATGCTAAATTGTACTGTGCATCATGCTCGTCATTTTTTGCCAGCTCTCGAAAAATAGAGACTGCTTCAGAGTATTTCCTTTCCTTGACGAAATCGGTAGCCATTTTAAATAATCTATCTGACTCAGTAACTTGAGCAGAAGTAGCAGTGTAAAGAAAGATTATAAATAGGCTAAAGAAACCAATATGTCGCATCTAACGTCCAGCCATCATGACTAATTGAAGATAAAAAACTCGAATTTTAAACTTTGAGCCTGGTTTTTGCTCAAAAACAACTATTCTCGGTCGATCTGTAGTTTGTTTTTGGAACTCTATAGACATATTTTCCGGAAGAAAAACACCATTACTCTCGAGTGTTTTTTGAGGATCTTGCGAGAATTCTCTGTGAAAGCTCGAATCAAGCCACACTCTTGCTAAGACTTTG
>CACGWW010000019.1 GCA_902576905.1 uncultured Alphaproteobacteria bacterium | reverse complement strand
GGCTGATATAATGACGGGGCACGCGTGCTTTGGTGCAATGAATGCAGGAGCTATAATTGATGATTATGAACATTTAAATGCATATATAAATAGACTTTTAAACAGGCCAGCATTAAAGAAAGCGCGTTCACTATGATAAAAAATAATATTATAAAAAATACAGATCATCTTCAGGCTGAGGTAATAGATGGAGTTGGTATTATTGCATTTAATCGTCCTGAGGCAAAAAATGCATTATCAGATGAATTAACACCAGAATTAAGAAGAATGTTAATTGAATTTGAAAGTGATCGAGATGTAAGAGTTATAATCATCACCGGTAATGGAGGATCGTTTTGTTCAGGTGGAGACGTCAAAAGCTTTGCGAGTGATAGTGATCCAGGCCTTTCAAAAGATCTTAGTTTAGAACAACAAATTAGAAAATTGCAAATTGGACAGGAAGGCGTTTCCTTAAAAATTCATGAAATGCCAAAACCAACCATTGCTGTGTTGCCCGGAGCAGCTGCAGGCGCAGGAATGTCCATTGCGTTAGCCTGTGATATCAGAATTGCATCAGAGAAAGCCTTTCTTGTTCCGGCTTTTGGCGGTATTGGCCTCTCTGGTGATTACGGAGGCAGTTGGTCATTGAGCCAACTCGTTGGTCCTTCAAAGGCCAAGGATATTTATTTTTCAAATAGGCGCATTCAAGCCCAGGAAGCTCTTGATGAGGGAATCGTAAACTATGTTGTTAGTGAGTCAGATCTAGAGTCTTTTGCTCTACAGAAGGCATCAGAGATTGCCTATTTTTCTCCTACTGCTCTCCAGTATATGAAAGAAAATCATAATCGAGCTACGTCTGCAAACTTTAAGGAGAGCTTGGCAATGGAAGCGGATAGAATGATAAGATGCTTTCAAACAGAAGATCACAAAAATGCAGCAAAAGCATTTGTTGAAAAAAAGAAACCAAACTTTGTTGGAAAGTAACAATTAAGGAGAAACTCTATGGTTGATTTTAAGTTTATATTTGATTTTGGGAGTCCAAAAACCTATTTGGTCTACAAACTTTTACCTGGGATAGAAAAGCGAACCAAAACTAAGGCGGAGTATGTCCCAGTTCTTTTAGGAGGTATCTTTAAGTTAACCAACAATGTGTCGCCGATTGAGTCATTTAAGACGGTGCCTGCAAAGGGGAAATATGATGATTTAGATACTGCAAGATTTGTTAAAAAGCACGATATTGCTTTTAACTTCAATTCAAATTTCCCCATCAATACTTTAAACTTGATGAGGGGTGCCATATTTGCTCAGGAAAATGGTATTTTTGATAAGTATGTAGAGGTCGTTTTTAAAAGCATGTGGGTTGATAATAAAAAAATGGATGACTTGGAAGTTATTCAAACTGTTCTTTTAGAAAATGGATTGCCTGTTAAGGAAATATTTGAGGGCACCCAAAATCAAAAAATAAAAGACAAGCTTATTAAAAATACTAGCGAAGCTGTTGAAAAGGGAATATTTGGAGCTCCGAGTATGCTTGTAGAGGATGAGTTATTTTTTGGAAAGGAAAGCTTGCAAGACGTTGAAGAACTTATATTGAGTAAATCTGAATAAATATGAAGCAATTTATCGTTAAGGAAATTCCAAGAACCAATTTAGAAATTTCAAATTTTGAAATGCAAGAAGTCGATATACCAAAGCCTTCTTCAGATGAAATTTTAATTAAAAATATTTTACTCTCTATAGATGCAGCAAATAGAACTTGGATGCAGGGAAGAACTTACAGAGACCAAGTTTTTGCTGGCGATGTGATGCCAAGCTATTCCATTGCTGAGGTTGTTGAAAGTAATCACCCAAACTTTAAAATAGGGCAAATTGTTACTTCCGAGAGCTACTGGGAAGAGTTTAGCTTAGTCAAAGCTAAGGATATTAATAAGTGTCCTCAAAATGTCCCGCTTTCCTATTTACTATCTATCTTCGGTATAGCAGGTCTAACCGCATATCATGGCTTATTTGATGTGGGAAGAATGGAATCTAGCGATACTGTTGTAATATCGGCTGCTGCTGGATCGGTTGGTATATACGCAGGACAATTAGCTAAGGCTATGGGATGTAAAGTTATAGGTATCGCCGGAAATGACAAAAAATGTAAAGAGGTTGTCGATAGTTTGGGCTTTGATGGGTGCATAAATTATAAGACTGGTAACTTACTAAAAGACCTCAAAGAACAATGCCCAGAAGGAATAAGTTTATATTTTGATAATGTAGGAGGACATATCTTAGAGGCTGTTTTAGTGAGAATGCAAAATAAGGGACGGGTTGTTTGTTGTGGGGCTATAAGTCAGTATGAAAGCTCTTCTCCTATAGGGCCAAGGAATGTTCCTGGTTTTATCATTACAAAGCGACTAAAGATGGAAGGCTTTATTGTCATGGATTTTCAGGAAAAGCACTTAGAGGCCATTAATCATATGAAAACTTTATTAGACAATGGAAAAATTAAAGTTGTTGAAGATATCGCCGAAGGATTGGAAAGAGCACCTGAAGCTTTGGTTAACCTTTTAAACGGTAAAAACTTTGGTAAAAGCATGGTCAGAGTTTTTCCTGATCCATAAGTAAAGGGAGAGGGATGGACTTTAATCAAGCTGTACAGCAAATTCTGAATACTGATGAATTATTTCAAACTGAAAATGTTGAGATAAGGGGAACGACTTATAAAGCGTTTAATAAAGTGCCGCCAGACTTAAAAGAATTACTTGAGTATGGAAAGAAAGTAAGAGAGTGGGAAGAGTTTATCGTTTATGAAAAAGAAAAAATATCGTATTTAGATTTTTGCAATAAAGTTAGTAAGCTTAGTTCCTTCCTGCAAAAAGAGGTAGGGATAAAAAAAGGTGACAAAGTGGCAATTGCGATGCGCAATTACCCCGAGTATTTAATCATATTAATGGCAGTGGCCTCTATTGGGGGTATCGTTGTCTTTGTAAACGCTTGGTGGACAACAGAGGAAATGGAATATGGGTTTGATGATAGCACCGCAAGAGTTTGCTTTGCTGATAAAGAGCGTTTAGCAACAATAAAACCTTTTGCGAAAAAGAAAAGCATCAAATTATATTCCGTCAGATGTCTAGATGATCCTGAGATTGAAAAATATGACGACATTCTTAATAATTTTGAACGAGTTGACCTAGTTGATGTGGACTTAATGCCAGATGACGACTTTGCTATCATGTACACATCAGGTTCTACAGGACATCCAAAAGGGGTTGTTTTAACCCACAGAGGTGCCATTACAGCAACTTTTTCATGGCTAATGGCTGAGAGAGTTGGAGGTCTTTTGGCTGATCCCGAAAAGCTTGCGAGAAGAAGAGCTTCGAGTGTTCTACTTTTATCACCCATGTTTCACGTTAATGGATCTCACCCAAATTTTTTCTATTCTATAGCTAGAGGATCCAAGATTGTTTTGATGTATAAATGGGATCCAGCGAAAGCAATCGATATCATTCGTGACGAGGTAGTTACTAGAATAACCGCTGTACCGACAGTAGTAGCAGACCTTGTCCAACAGTCAAGAGACCAAAATGTGTCTCTGGATACTCTTGAATTTCTAGGTGCAGGTGGAGCTAAAAGACCAGCTGCCCAGGTTGGTGTTGAAAAACAGACTTTGCCACTTGCAGATATTGCTTCTGGATATGGAATGACTGAAACAAATGCTTTAGGGTTAGGTATATCTGGCGATGAGTATGTTGAAAAGCCAGAGTTAGCTGGAAGACTATACCCTCCACTGCAAGAAATTAAAATAGTAGATGATAATGATGTTCAATTGCCAAATGGACAACTAGGTGAGATCTGTCTAAAAAGCCCAGCAAATATGAGGTGCTATTTTAATAAGGAAAAGGAGACAGATGCTGTCTTAAAGGATGGGTGGATGCATACTGGGGACTTAGGAATTTTAGATAATGAAGGACTTGTAACAATAGTTGATCGAAAGAAGAATATAATAATTAGAGGTGGAGAAAACATCTCATGTTTAGAAGTAGAGGGTGCTCTCCAGAAGTTCCCTGGTGTTATTGAGTCTGTTGTTTTTTCCGTTCCTGAAAAAAGATTTGGGGAAGAAGTAGGTGCTTGTATAAATATGTCTGGAGATACGAAAGATAAAAATGAGGAAATATCTTCTTTTCTGAAAGATAAATTAGCACATTTCAAGATACCTGTTCATTATTGGTGGGTAAATCGATCTCTGCCAAGGGGTGCAACCGATAAATTTGATAGGATAAAGATTAAAGAATTGTGTCTGAATAATAGTTGGGGTGATGAAGATGGATGAACAGAACTATATTTTAGAAGCAGAGAAAAAAGTTCTGGATATTAAAGGGTTGCCGGAAAGTTTGCCTAAAAGGGAAATTAATACGGTTGGAATAATTGGAGCTGGTACGATGGGTGGTGGTATAGCCATGAATTTCGCAAATGTGGGAATTCCGACTCACATTGTTGAAACAAGCCATGAACAACTAGACAAAGGGATACGTAACATAAGCAATAATTATGAAAGGTCAGTTAGCAGAGGTAAAATTTCAAACGAACAGGTAGCTGATCGCTTAAAACTGATTTCCTCATCAACACAATTTGCTGATTTACGAAACTGTGATTTGATTATTGAAGCTGTTTATGAGGATTTAGATTTAAAAAAAAACATATTTAAAGAGTTGGATAAAATTGCCAGGCCCTTCTCAATCTTGGCAACAAACACATCAGCGTTAGATATAAATAAAATTGCTATGGCTACACTTAGACCAGATGACGTAATTGGACTTCACTTTTTTTCACCGGCAAATGTAATGAAACTTGTGGAAATTGTACGCGCTAAGTTTACAAGCGACGTCGTTGTAGCAACTAGTCTATCTTTGGTAAAGAAAATTAATAAAATTCCTACAATTGTAGGCGTTTGTCCTGGATTTGTTGGTAATAGAATTCTATTTGCTCGTCAAAAACAAGCTTTAAATATGGTTTATAATGGCATAATGCCCTGGGATATTGATAAGGCGTTGAACGAATTTGGTTTTAAAATGGGACCTTTCCAAATGTCTGACTTGGCGGGGTTAGACATAGGTTGGAAAAAAGGAGAAAAGACAACAAATCCTATCAGAGATGCGCTATGTGAATTGGACAGAAGAGGTCAGAAAACCAGTGCTGGTTATTATGATTATGATGAGAACAGAGTTCCCAGAATATCCAAAATTACCGAAGAGTTAATAAAAGATATTACTGGAAAAGAAAAAGCAGAAAATATGGAAAGTGCTGACATAATTGAGCAGTGTATTTTTCCAATGGTAAATGAGGCACTATTAATTTTAGAAGAAGGAATGGCACAAAGACCCTCTGATGTTGATGTGGTATGGCTGAATGGCTATGGATTTCCAAGAGATAAAGGAGGTTTATTGTTTTGGGCAAACAAAATCGGTAGTGCTCAAATTTTGGAGGGCCTTAAGAAAATGGAAGATAGAGGATTGGAGATTAATATATCTGAAATGCTAAAAGATATGGTCAAAAAGAATGAAAACATTTTTGATAAACAAGATCAAAAAATCAGAGTATAGGAGGTGCTAAATGGAGTATGAGTTTGTAAAAGTTGAGAAAAATGACCACATCTCAATAGTAACAATAAATAGACCGGAGGTTTATAATGCCGTCCATCCTCCGCTAAGCTTAGAATTAGATCAAGTCTGGAATGAGTTTATTGGAGACAGTGAGCAATGGGTTGCTGTTTTAACTGGAGCTGGGGACAAAGCTTTTTCTGCTGGAAATGATCTGAAATATTCAGCACAACCTGGAAAATATAAAGTTCAGCAACCGAAAAGTGGGTTTGCGGGGTTGACAAATAGATTTGATCGCACCAAACCTATCATAGCAGCTGTAAATGGGTTTGCTATGGGTGGCGGAATGGAAACAGCTCTCTCGTGTGATATTATATTGGCGTCAGAGAACGCCAAATTTGCCCTTCCTGAAGTAAAAGTAGGTTTTTTCGCAGCGGCTGGCGGGGTTCAACGACTTAGTAGACAAATAGGCAAAAAGGCGGCACTCGAAATGATACTAACAGGGCGCAGTGTCGACGCTAAAGAAGCACTAAAGCTCGGTATAGTAAACGAGGTTTTTTCTCAGTCAGAATTGTTAGATAAAGCAATTGAAAAGGCTAATGTAATAGCTGGCAATTGTCCATCGTCTATAAAGTATTCTCTGGAAGCTTTAAATCACATGGATCAGTTAGAAGAAATGTCATCTGCGCTTGAAAAAAGTTATGAGCTAATAGACTTATTGAGGCAAACAGAGGATCACAAAGAGGGAGTGTCCGCATTTGTTGAAAAGCGCGCTCCTCAATGGAAGAATAAGTAATCGTATTTAAAGGAAGGAATTTTAATGTCTACATTGTTTAGTCTTGAAGGAAAGAACTGCTTGGTTACAGGGGCTTCAAAGGGTATGGGGAAAGCTATGGCCTTGGCCTTAGCTGAACATGGAGCAAATGTTGTGATATCAAGCCGGAAGCAAGATCAGTTGGAGGAAACAGCTAATGAAATAAATAAGCAAGTTGGAGGCCAAAATATTGTGCCTATAGCTGCTAATGCTGGGCGAAAAGAAGACCTAAATCAGCTCGTTCAAGAGACGAATAAGGTCATTGGCAAGATAGATGTCTTAATAGGAAACGCTGGAGTTAATCCACACTACGGACCGATGTCAGATATATCCGATGAAGCATATGACAAAACAATGGCAACGAACGTAAAATCAAATCATTGGCTGTGCCAAATGGTTGCACCAGATATGATTTCAAGGGGAGGGGGTTCAATTATGATTACCTCAAGCGTTGGGGCGTTCGAGCCTTCCTTACATCTTGGCACTTATGCTATTTCAAAGTTAGCTGTAATAGGGCTAGTTAGAAATTTAGCCGCAGAATATGGGCCTAAAAATATTAGAGTCAATGCAATATGTCCTGCAATAATTAAAACGGATTTTGCTAAGGCATTATGGGACGATGATACAAAGGCTAAGGAAGCAATTTCTAAAATACCGCTTGGTCGTTTAGGAGAACCAGAGGATCTACAAGGGCTTGCGGTATTTCTAGCATCTAATGCAAGTAGTTATATCACAGGTCAGGCAATGACTGTATGTGGCGGTGGCTATATGTGGCGTTAATGAAAGGGAGAAAAATATGGATATTAAAGATAGAGTAATAGTGGTAACTGGAGCAGCCAGTGGAATAGGTAGATCTCTCGTCAAAATCTTTTATAAACATGGCGCAAAGCATGTTGTGAGTGCAGATGTAAATATGGACGGAATAAGCAAGGTCGCAAGGAAATATGGCGGAACTGCGATGAAATGTGATGTTAGTCGGGAGGGGGATATTGCCAAAGTTATAAGAACAACAGAAAGAGAAATTGGTCCAATATCAATTTTTTGTTCAAATGCAGGCATTGGTCATTTGGGAGGGATTGAGGTTCCAAACGATGATTGGCAAAAAATTTGGGAAATTAATCTGATGTCACACGTATGGGCTGCCAGGCACTTGGTCCCTTTAATGGAGAAACGAGGAGAGGGATACTTACTAAATACGGCATCAGCTGCTGGTCTTTTGTCACAAGTCGGTGATGCATCCTATTCAACTACCAAACATGCTGCAATTGGTTTAGGTGAATGGCTTGCTTTTTCATATGCGAAAAAGGGGATAAAGGTTTCTATGTTGTGTCCCCAGGGGGTACGAACTGCAATGACTGATGGATTGGATCCAGAGTTAGCTGTCGCTATGAAAGATGGTATGCTAGAACCTGATGATGTTGCCGAGGAATGTGTTAAAACTATTAATGAAGAGCGTTTCTTGGTACTGCCACACCCTGTAGTTGAAAAATATATTCAATATAAGACGTCCGATTATGATGGATGGCTTGCTGGCATGGCGAAATTAAATGATAGATTTAGGTATTAGGCTTTCGTTTTAAAGGTCGCATAAGTCCTTCTTGAGCTACACTGGCAACGAGAGTTCCATCCTGTGAAAAAACTTTTCCTCTATTTAGGCTTCTTGCAGCTCCAGAGAATGGACTATCCATTTCATATAAGTACCAATTATTAAAATCTATTTTTTCATGAAACCACATTGCATGATCCAAACTCGCTAGCATAACGTCTCCCGAATAAGCTGAAACTCCGTGAGGACGATTACCGGAGCCCAACAGTGATACGTCAGAGGCGTATGCAAGAAAGCAATGATGTACCCACTGGTCTTTTGTATCTAGGGTCCCATCCACTTTAAACCACAAAAAGTTTTTGTCTGAAGCTGGTTCAGGGTTAAATAAATCGGGTGGATCAACATCTCTTATTTCAATCGGTTTGGGGTTTAAAAAATTTGCACGCCTTTTCTCAGGAACTTTATCCGCAATTAGTTTTCTCTGTTCATTTCTATTAAGAACTCCCGAAGGCCCTTTTACTTCTTTCATTTTATGTTGATGAGACCAACCCTCTTCTTCAATATGAAATGACGCAGCCATATTGAATATTTGTTTGCCATTTTGAATAGCAACCACTCTCCTCGTTGTGAAGCTTCCACCATCTCGTGCTCTGTCAACCTCGTAAATAATGGGTGTTGATGGATCTCCAGGTCTTATAAAGTAAGCATGAAGAGAATGGCAAAGCCTTTCCTCAACGGTTTTGTAGGCCGCCGCTAGTGCCTGTGCAATAACATGCCCGCCAAACACTCGTGATGCGACCTCGCCACCTTCACCTTCTCCTCGAAAAAGATTGCGGTCCAAAGTCTCAATATCAAGAAGCTTTTCTATTTTTTCCTTCATAGTGCCTTCATTAGTTCATACGCACGCTTAGCTAGCTTTGGAACAGATAATGTTTCACGATTTGAGCGCTCAGGGTTAGCGGCAATTCCAGACAAAGCCCTCTTTTTTACACCCTGTATAACACATGCCATTCGAAAAAAACAGAACGCGAGATAAAAATTAAAATCTTTTATGTATTCGATGTTTCTTAACTCGCAATATACTTTAATAAAATCTTCGTCGCTTGGTATTCCGAGAGGCTCTCTTTCAACACCTCGTAGTCCCCTACTAATTTTTCCCGCAGTTTGTTCCCACTGCATGATTAAAGATGCGAGATCAGCAATGGGATGTCCAGTTGTACAAATCTCCCAGTCTATGATTGCCAGTAGTTTTGCCTCATTTTTATCAAATATCATATTATCAAGTCGAAAATCACCATGAACTAGTGAACGAGGCGAGTTATCCATAGGTATCCTTTTTGGAAGCTCTTCCATCATTTCGTTCATTTCATTAATTTTCTCCGTTTCCGATGACAAATATTGTTTTGCCCACCTGCTTATCTGCCTTTCATAGTAGTTTCCGTCCGCACCAAAATCTGTTAAACCCACCGCATCGATATTTACTTCGTGTAACGAAGACAATCCTCTATTTATTTCGCTAAAAACCTTTGCTCTATCGTCATTAGCTAGACTTGGTAAAGCAGGGTCTTCATAAACTACTCCATCAACGAATTCCATTATATAAAAATCAACTCCTAGAATGGATTGATCATCACAATAATGAAGCATTTTCGCGACGGGTACGGGTGTATCATATAAAGCCTTTTGCACTCTATATTCTCGGTCTATGGCGTGTGCCGATTTTAATAAGGGCCCATCTGGTTTTCGCCTAATAACATAGCTAGCCTTATCTGTCTCCAGTAAAAAGGTTGGGTTCGATTGGCCAATAGAAAATTTTTTAACATTCTTTAAATGTGAAAACCCATCAATGTTGTTTGCTAAATAGGGGAGAAGTTCTTCTTTGTTTAATGGATCTTTAGACATCTTCCTAACTATAGGTCAGCAAATGAGCGTTGTCTCCATCGAATTGCGGTGCGTAGTTAAAGCTGTGAAGGTAAAAGGCTTTGGGTGTGTAAATGAATTTTGAAATTGATGTATTTTTTATTTGTAAGTTTAATGTCATCATTTCTTCTTTAGGAGCATTGAGGGTTGTTGCTACCACTCTACTTATTGGTCCTCCTGATGTGACAACGACAACTTGTTTACAGTCAAGATCACAACTAAACTTGAGCGCACTACTAATTCTCGAAACAAAGTCTTCCCAGCTTTCAGTAGCATTTGGTAGTTTTGCATTCATCCAGTTGGTTACAGTTGATCGAAGAGTTTTAAAGTGGGTCTTTCTGTCAGTAAAAATCTCTTCCGGGATATTAGGGCCAAACTCTGCTAATAATAAGTCTCTAAAGTCATATTCGTTCCAGCCAGGGTGCTTATCAACTTGGCATTTCAAATTAAAGTTTTCCAGTGTTTGCTGATGCCTCTTTTGGGTCCCTATAACAACTCTGTCAGGGGCTATATTTAGTTTGTCGAACAAGGAACCTAAAAGAGCTGCTTGGTCATGACCTAAATCGGATAAGTTATCGTAATTTTCATGACCAAAAGATGCCTGAGCATGTCTAATTAGAATTAGCTCACTCATAAAGATTTAAACTTTTAGTTTGAGTATCGTCTTAGTTCAGCTCTAGCGACCTGTCTTCTGTGAACGGCATCTGGGCCATCAGCAAGTCGTAATGTCCTCACGTGTGTCCACATATGTGCAAGAGGCGTGTCTTGACTGATCCCCATTCCACCGTGCATTTGTATTGCCTCATCGATAACCTTTAATGCCATAAGAGGTGCTACAACTTTTATCTGACTAATCCATGGTTGTGCTGCTTTCACACCTGCAGTATCCATCATCCAAGCTGCTTTCAAGCAAAGTAACCGGCTCTGCTCTATTTCCATACGACAGTTAGCAATAATATCGTAGTTTGCTCCGAGTTCTGTTAATTCTTTTCCGAAGGCTGTTCGTGTTTTAGAGCGTCTTATCATCAACTCAAGGGCTTTCTCTGCTTGCCCAATAGCTCTCATACAGTGATGAATTCTTCCAGGTCCTAACCTCCCTTGTGACACCTCGAAACCACGACCCTCTCCAAGAATAAGATTTTCAGCGGGAACTTTCACATTTGTGAATTTACAGTGGCCGTGCCCATGCGGAGCGTCGTCTGCACCGAAGACATTCATAAATCTGAGTACTTCGAATCCTTCAGAGTCGGCGTCTACAAAGAACATTGAATGCCTCGAATGCTTTTCAGCATCTGGGTCCGTTAGCGCCATAACAATAAAAACTTTGCACCTAGGATCACCGACACCAGAAGACCACCATTTTTGACCATTCAATACCCAATGATCTCCGTCTTTTTTTGCTTCGAGTGATATATTTGTAGCGTCTGAAGAAGCAACGTCAGGCTCCGTCATTAAATAAGCAGACCGGATCTCTCCTTCTAGTAACTTTGCTAACCATTTCTTTTTGTGGTTTTCATTGCCATAGCGCTCAATTACTTCCATATTTCCCGTGTCTGGTGCGCTGCAGTTAAATACTTCAGCTGCGATGCCAACTTTTCCCATCTCTTCCGCGAGATAAGCATACTCAACGGTTGATAAACCATAGCCTTTCTCTGAATCTGTAAGCCAGAAGTTCCAGAGGCCTCTTTCTTTAGCAAGAGACTTCAGATGGGTTAATATTTCCATTTGGCGTTCGGTAAACTGCCATCTGCTCCCGGACGGATGCCTCCCAACTTCTTCATGAAACTCTTGGTCGAGTGGCTCTATGTCATCTGATACCATCTGCCTTACTTTATCAATTAACGGTTTTACTTTGTCGGTAACGCCTAAATCCATGTCTTTCTCCTAACTAACTAAATTTTAATTTAAACTCTGAAACAGCTGCCTTGAATTCCGAATCTAAATTATGAACAAACTCCGAAACAGTTTCAATTGCTTTAATTGACGCAATGCCTTGCCCACATCCAAAAATTTGAGACCACGCCTTTGGTTTCTCAGATGAAGGGTCAAAGTTCATATCTTTGACCGATCCCTCCTGAAGGTTGTCTGGGTCCATGCCAGCATTGATAACGGATGGTTTTAAGTAATTTCCAGAAACTCCAGTAAAAAGTGATGAAAGAAGTATATCTTCGGCAGAGGAATCGACGATCATATTTTTATATGCATCAGTGGCATTTGCCTCTTTTGTTGCAATAAATGGTGAACCGATGTATCCCATGTCTGCTCCCATCATTAGTGAAGCAAGCAAAGCTCGTCCTGTTGCAATGGAGCCTGAAAGCAATAATGGCCCTTTGAACCATTCTCTTATTTCTTGAATAAGAGCAAAGGGTGATTGAGGTCCAGCATGTCCGCCGGCACCAGCAGCCACCGCGATAAGCCCGTCGGCTCCTTTTTCGATAGCTTTTCTAGCGAAAGTATTATTAATAATATCATGTAAAACAATACCACCGCATGAATGAGCCGCTTCATTTACTTCTGGTCGAGCTCCAAGTGATGTAATCCAAACAGGTACATTCCATTTCACACATATTTCAATATCTCGCATCAATCGTGGATTTGATCTATGCACTATTTGATTTACGGCAAAAGGGGCCGCAGGATTATCCGGATTTTCTTGGTTATGTCGATCAAGTTCCTCCGTTATACGTTTGAGCCATCTCTCGAGCTCGATAGGTTCACCCTCTTTCTCGCGGGCATTTAAGGCTGGGAAGCTACCAATAACTCCAGCTTTACACTGTGCAATTACCAAATCCGGTACTGATATTATAAATAGTGGCGCTGCTACAACTGGAAGCTTTCCTGCTGTCAATACTGCCGGAAGATTTGTACTGCTATGTATATTCATTAGAGAACCTCAAAAAGGCCCGCGCCTCCCATTCCTCCTCCAATGCACATGGTGCATACGACATATTTCGCACCTCTTCGCTTTCCTTCAATTAGCGCGTGACCAACCATACGAGCTCCAGACATTCCATAAGGATGGCCGATAGAGATTGCCCCTCCATTTACATTAAGATTTTCATCTGGAATACCTAGCTTGTCTTTACAATATAGAACTTGTACAGCGAATGCTTCATTCAACTCCCAAAGATCAATATCATCCATTTTTAAGTTATGCTTTTCAAGTAGTTTTGGAACGGCAAAAACAGGTCCAATACCCATTTCATCAGGAGCGCAACCAGCTGCCATCATCCCTATATATCGTCCTAAGGGCTCTAACCCCTTCTTTTCTGCTGTTTTGACTTCCATTAGCACAGATGCTGATGCGCCATCTGACAACTGACTTGCATTGCCTGCAGTTATATAACCACCTTCAGACATAGTCAGTCCATTTTTAAACACTGGTGACAACGAAGATAGCCCTTCGATGTTTGTGCTTGGTCTATTTCCTTCATCTTTTTCGAGTGTTACTTCTTTATCACTTATTTCACCTGTTTCTTTATCTTGAACTTTCATGATCGTTTTGAGGGGCACAATTTCATCATCAAATGCTCCTCTTTGTTGCCCAGATGCGGTTCTCTGTTGAGATTGAAGAGAATATTCATCCTGATACTCTCGACTAATATTATATCGAGAGGCAACGGTTTCTGCAGTCTCGATCATAGTCATGTACATATCTGGTTGATGATCCTTAAACCAAGGATCATAC
>CACGWW010000018.1 GCA_902576905.1 uncultured Alphaproteobacteria bacterium | reverse complement strand
AGACCAGATTATTACTGCGGTATTGTCGTTAAGACAGGAGTAGGAATAATGAAGATGGAAGATTTAAAAGGTAAAGCAGTCTCTTTTGCTAAGCCTGGGTCGACATCTGGACATTTTTGTCCGATGCAAGTGATGATGGACCATGGAGTAGACCCAATGAAAGACATCAAAGTAATCCATACAAAGAAGGCATTGCAACATGCTGGGCTAGAGAGAGGTGATACAGCGGCAATTGGTGTCCGAATTAGCTCTTGGATCAAATATAATAGAACGCCCGAAAATCAAGGTCAGTTCAAGGTGTTAGCTAGGTCAGGTGATCTGCCCTACGATATGATGATGGGTGGAGGTCATTTAACGCAGGCTGAAATAGATAAAGTAACCAAGGCAATGAAAGATAATGAAGATTCGCTGATTGCTGGAATTTTAGCTGGGCTTGATGATAAAGGTAAGCCAGCCAATGATAAATATATTGGCACAAGATTGCTGGAAGTTAATGATTCGGACTATGATGTAGTAAGAGCCATGTACAGGACAGCTGGATTGCCCGAATTTGATATTCAAGACTAATCCATAGATGTATGGAGAGCGCTCTATGCTAGTATAGGGCGCTTGATATATGATTGATTTAGAAATAAAAGATTTAAAAAAAAGCTTCGGTAGCGAATCTGTATTAAAAGGTCTTTCTTTTAGCGTTAATTCGCAAAGTTTATTAGCGATAATTGGTTCTAATGGAGCAGGTAAATCTACCTTGCTGAGATGTTGCAGCCGCTTAATTGAGCCATCGAGTGGAAGTATCAAAGTTTTTGACAAGGAAATAACAAATTTAAATAGTCATCGGCTACGACAAATACGAAGAGATGTAGGGTTTATTTTTCAACGGCATAATCTAGTTCCTCGACTGAGTGTGTTGTCTAATGTTATTCATGGAGATTTTGGAAATATCACTAGCGGTTTAAAGGGAGTAACACGATGGTTTCATTTTCTGGCACCCCAAGCTTCTAGGTCAAGGGCAATGGATTGCCTACGGAAGGTGAATTTATCTCACCTTGCGATGAAACGAGTTGACACCCTTTCAGGAGGGCAATCTCAAAGAGTTGCAATAGCAAGAGTTCTGATGCAAAAACCCAAATTATTACTTGCTGATGAGCCAGTCGCTAGCCTTGACCCAGTAGCTGCAAAAACAGTTATGGAGCTTCTCACAGAACTATGTAAAAAAGAAAAGATGACAGTCATATTTACCTCCCACAATGTTGAAGATGCAGTAAAATATTCTGACAAAGTTTTAGCTTTAAAAGACGGTGAAATAAGTTTCTTCAAAGCAAGTAAAACGATAGATCAAAAAAAATTAATTGCACAATACGACAGCTCTGTAAGATTCGTTTAATTGATATGAACCAGAAAATGAAAACCCCAAAAAGATTTGAACAAATCTCATCCTTTCAATATATGTCCATTATTGTTTTCTTTTTGATTATGGTGTGGGCTCTTGATGGCTCCGGTTTTTCCTTTAGCAAATTATTTGGAAGCAGTGAGTACATTGGTAGGTTTCTCAGTGAAGCCTTTCCTCCTATTAGCGAGCATAGATTAAGCTGGAATGATTTTAACAGGTATATTTTGCTCTTAATTGAGACGGCTCAAATGGCAATTTTTGGTACGTTTTTAGGAATAATTGTAGGTTTTTTATTTGCGCTGATGGCCTCAAGAGGCTTATTCGGAAATAGCATCCCGGCAAGAATGCTTCAAGTAGTTGCAAAGTTTCTAATAACATTTATGCGAACAATACCTGATTTAGTATGGGCAATAATATTTGTAATGGTTGTAGGGCTTGGAGCTTTTGCAGGCACATTAACGATTGCAATAGACACAATAGGATTTGTAGGTAGATTTTTTGCTGAAGAGATGGAGGATGTTGAAAGGAGTGCAGCTGAAGGTATAGAGAGTAGTGGAGCGTCAAAGCTAGACAGTACTTTTTCAGCAATCATTCCTGCCGCCATGCCTGGCTTTATAACGACATCGCTTTTCGCCTTAGAAAAGTCTGTAAGAGGATCAGTGGTGTTAGGTCTAGTTGGTGCTGGTGGAATCGGAATGGAATTAAACAGTCTTTTTAATTGGATGGCTTACGATAGAGCTGTTGTAGTAATAGGCTTAATGTTTGTTTTAATATTGTTCGTAGAACAAATTAGCAGTTATGCTCGCTTAAAGATACTTGATGGATCTGTTAAGAGTGGGAAATAACGCATTTGGAAAAGAAAGGTAGAAAAATGTCAAAAACAGATACGGCGTATCAGTATTGGAATACTGAATGGGATAATAAAATTGTTACTGAGAAATGGACTGTAGCTGAGCCAGAGGTGCTCGCAACTTTCGAAAATATCGGGCCATCTAAAAAGGTTTTAGATCTCGGTGCCGGGGTAGGCCGGCATAGCCTTCCTTTTGCGGAAAACGGTTGTGAGGTTACTGCTTTTGATGCAGCAGAAAGTGGACTTGCTTCTATTGAGCAGTTAGGAAAAGAAAAAAGTGTTTCTATAAAAACAGTACTTGGAAAAATGGATCAATTACCCTTCGCTAATGAGTACTTCGATCACGTGTTATCGTGGAATGTGATTTACCATGGTAATCACAATATTTTAATTGATACTGTAAATGAGATAAAAAGAGTACTTAAACCTGGAGGCACGTTTCATGGAACCATGCTCCCTAAGAAAAGAATTGACCTTTTAAAAAGTGAATTCGATTGCAAAGAGATTTCCACAAACACTTGGATTGTCAATTCAGACTCTGAAAGCGATAAGGCTCATCCTCATTATTATTGTACTGCCAACGAATTAACATCGATATTTAAGGATTTTGAATTTAATCGGCTTACTATGCAAGAACATGATAAACCAAACTCATGGCATTGGCATCTGATGGTCGAAAAGCTGTAGCTTAAATGAGTAAATTAGGGCGCCTTTTTATAGTATACAAACATAAGAGGTCCGCCTAATTCAACCGCATAACATCATTTCCTACCATTTTCAATTAGGTTACAAACAGTAAGTGCAGAAACTCCACCTAATACTTGAAATAATATAAAAAAGGGAAGATCAGAGAAATTAATGCCTGAAAATGTATCCGTCAAGGTCCTAGCGAATGTTACTGCTGGGTTAGCAAAACTGGTAGAAGAGGTGAACCAATAAGCACCTGTTATATATAAGCCTACTAATGCGGGTACCTTTCTGGGACTATATCTTGATCCTAGCAATATAGTAAAAATTAGGCCAAAAGTCGCAACGAACTCGGCAATATAAATTGGTGAGCCCGTTCTTATCTTTGACGAAAATTGTATGATACTTACATCAAACATAAAATGAGCAACCCAGGTTCCAAAAACTGATCCCGCTATTTGGGAAAGTAAGTATGTAGAAAGCTCAACATTATTAAGATTCCCTCTTAAACGCATAACTAGTGATACAGCTGGATTGAAGTGAGCGCCCGAAACTGGAGCTAGAATTGTGATCATAACAAATAAAATCGCCCCTGTAGCTATGGTATTTCCTAATAAAGCCAAAGACTCAATTCCTGCTGAAAGCCTTTCACTCATTATGCCTGAGCCGACTATCGTCCCTAATAAAAAAGAGGTACCTATAAACTCTGCTATGTTTTTTTTATATGTCATTCAATTTTTTCTCTTTTGCTTTTCTAGTCTTTTAACATTGTATCCGATTATTGAAGTTTATCTTTTTTGCTTACTAATAAGTAAATTTTATTTTAAAAAAGCGACATAAATAATTAGAAATTTTTGATAAAATTTTCATATTTTTGTAATAAAACTGGAAGATGCTGACCTTAAAAGGAGATCTCAGATTAAACCATTTAAAATTGGGGCGGCAATGCCAATAAGTGAAGTTGAAAACCATAAACCTTGGTTATTCGATGATGAAAGAGATTTAGAACTTCAAGATTTCGTCAGCAATGAAATTTACATAAACGAAGATTGGAAAAATATTGCTCAAACTGCTAAAAAGAAACTGAAAGGGTTTAATGGAAGACTGGGGGTGCATGGCCCATTTTGGGGTTTAGACTTTTCTTGCTTTGACTCTGAGGTTGCAAAAGTAATCTCTAAAAGACTTTGTCAAGGGGTAGAAGCAGCAGCAGAAACCGGTGCGATACAAATGGTTATGCACTCACCATTTGATAACTGGCACGAATTTAATAGATTCAATATCTACAATGGTAAGCGAGCATTGGAACAAGTCTTTGACGTAGTAGCAAGAATTATTTCTCCAGCTCTAAAGATTGCAGAAAATGAAGGAGTCGAGTTGGTTATGGAAAATATTAAGGATATCAATCCACAGACTAGAAGGCAGCTAGTTGAGAGGATTGAATCTAATTCTCTAAAGCTTTCGATAGATACTGGGCATGCACATATAGCAGGGCTTGCTTCTAAAGCCCCACCCGTCGATATTTTTGTTGAAGACGCAGGCAATCTATTAAAGCATGTTCATATTCAAGATGGTGATGGTTATGCAGACCGACACCAAGCACCCGGCAATGGAACAATTAATTGGCATTCTGTTTTCCAATCCCTAAGTTTCTTAGAGAGCAACCCACATTTAATCCTAGAACTCAAAAACTATGGAGAAATACCACTAGCATTTTCTTATCTCAGCGAAAGAGGGCTGGCTTTTTAAGACAACGGAATGTAACTTAAAGCAAGAACAAGCAAAACATCGTCCTTATTTTTTACCTATTTGTATGGGTACAAACTATGCTTATAGATTAAACAATTAGCATTTAATTCTTTTGTTGTTTGTCAAATGAACTAAGATGCCCTTGTCTCTCTTCAATAATAAGGCGAAAAAGCTTACAGAAATCTATTTAGTTAACGCTTTAGAAGTTTCCCTATCAAAAAAATGCAAGGCTTTATTATTTGTAGATATGTGTATGGTGTCTCCTACCTCCACGCTAGCACGTGATTGAGTACTTACGCAAAGTTGATTTTCCTTCATATCAACACAGTATATGACGGTACTCGAACCAAGTTTTTCAATAAGCTCCACCTTACATTTGACACCGGTTGTAGCTTTAGTGATTGATATATCTTCAGGCCTCACTCCTAGGATAACATCATCTTTATCTTCATATTTAGCTGGTACAGCGAAACTCGAAGCTTTAAAGGTCTTATCTTTTATACTGCCTGTGATGAAATTCATGCTAGGAGTGCCGATAAATTCTGCTACAAATTTAGTTTTGGGGTGATAATAAATTTCCATTGGAGTACCCACTTGCTCCATCACTCCTTTATTCATAACAACTAATCGATCACCCAGGGTCATTGCTTCAGTTTGATCATGAGTAACGAAAATACTAGTCGTTCCCATTTTTCTTTGTAATTTTTTTATTTCCAGTCGCACCTGGACCCGTAGTTTTGCGTCTAAATTTGAAAGTGGTTCATCGAATAAAAATACTTTTGGATCACGAGCTATTGCTCTCCCCATGGCAACGCGTTGTCTTTGTCCTCCTGATAGTTGACCTGGTTTTTTACTCAATAGATCGCCAATTTGAAGTAATTCTGAAACATTTGTAACCTGTGCTTCTATTTCCAGTTTTTTTATTCCTCTACTTCTTAGGCCATAAGCAATATTATTATAGACTGACATATGGGGGTATAAGGCATAATTCTGGAAAACCATTGCTATATCCCTCTCAGAGGGGTCTATTTCATTAATTCTGTTTCCATCTAGGTCTATTTCTCCCTCCGTTACGTCTTCTAACCCAGCTATCATTCTAAGTAATGTTGACTTTCCACAACCGCTGGGCCCAACAAAGACAACTAATTCACCCTTCTCAATCGATAAAGAAGAGTTTAAAATAGCCTGGGTTCCATCTGGATATACTTTTACAACGTTCTTAAGGTTTATAAAACTCATTCACTTCTCCGTTTGTATAAGACCCTTAATAAACCAACGTTGCAACAAAACAACAATGAGAACGGGCGGTATTATTGATAGTATAATATACGCAAACCTTTGCCCCACTCTAGGTAAAGACACACCTTCGTATAATTCGACATAGATTAATTTCATCCCCATTACAACTGTCCAGTACTTCTCATCAGTAGTCATTAAAAGAGGCCATAAGTATTGGCTGTATCCAAAAACAAACATAAAAATAAACATCGCTGCAATCATCGTTTTTGAAAGGGGCACTAAAAAGTCAATAAAAAATCTCCAGCTATTAGCTCCATCAAGCTTGGCTGACTCAAGAAGTTCATCAGGAACTGACTTATAAAATTGTCTAAAGAAAAAAACTGCAGTTGCCGAGGCAACTAATGGGAGTACGAGGCCAGTATAGCTGTTTGTCAAGCCTATATCAGATACAATTTTGTAGCTGGGAAATATTCTGACCTCTAAGGGAACTAACAAAGTTATGAAGATAAACCAGAAAATGGGTGTGGCTAATCTAAATCGGAAATAAACGAGTGAATAAGCAGCCATCATCGAAATAATAACCTTAAGTGTGGCGATCCCTAGCCCCATTATAAAACTATTTATCAGCATGCCAGTAGCTGTTATTTCTTCTGAAAACCCCCCTTTTTCGTTCAACACCTCGTCATAATTTTCGATAAATAGAGGTCCTGGGTACCACTGCATCCCTTCTGTTATTAGGGTCACATTATCATGGGTTGAGCTTGTAAAGGCTAGCCAAATAGGAATTACCATAAGTAAAACTCCCAATAGTAATATAAAGTGTGCAAACATTTGAGTAAGACGATTGATCATCAATTGTAGTGAATCCTCCCTTCTATGTAACGAAACTGAATTATTGTTATGATGAGTACTAATAGCATCATAATTATTGACTGAGCACCCGCAGCTCCCAAATCTAATCCTCGAAAACCGTCTATATATGCTTTATATACTAGAGTTTTAGTTTCCCCAGAAGGCGCTCCAATCGTCGTAGTATCAATAATCCCGAAGGTGTCGAAAAAACCATAAGTGATATTGATAATCACGAGAAAGAACGTTGTTGGCATTAGTAGGGGGAAAGTGATTGTCCAGAACCGACGCAGACTGCTTCTGCAATCAATTAAAGAAGCTTCGATAACTGATTTTTGTATCGTTTGCAACCCGGCAAGAAAAAAAATAAAGTTCGCGCTGATTTGTTTCCAAGATCCCGCTATGAATAAGTAGATATAGGCATCAAAAATATTTGCGGTCCAGTCAAACCCCCATAGAGAATTAAATAGAGCATATAGGATACCAAACCTTTCGCTAAAAAAATATTGAGCAGTTACCCCAACAACTGCAGGAGCTATAGCATACGGCCAAATCAAAAGGGTCTTGTAAGCGCTTTTTCCATGTATAACTTTATTGGCCTGAACCGCCAATAACAGCCCTAAAGAGCAAGAGATAACAGTTATGACAAATATGTAAATAAAAGTGAATTTAAGTGCTACAAGATATGAGGGATCTGATAGCACAAATTTAAAGTTGTCCCATCCTGCAAAAAACCTACCGAAGCCGAACGCATCTTGCGTCGTGAATGCATCTCTAAACGTTTGCACTATAGGAAGATAAAGAAAAATTGATATAATTATTAGCGTTGGAGCTAAAAAAATATATTGGGTATATTTGGATTTAAATTGTACTTTTTTCATTAGCAAAAAGGAGGGAGGAAAACCCCTCCCTCCATATTATTTTTGATTGGCTTACAAAGTCTTAGCAAACTGAGCAAGCAATTTTGATGCTCCTTCATCAGTTCTTTTCATAGCTTCTTCTACTGAAAGCTCACCAGTCAAGATTTTTGGGAAATTCTCATAAATAACCTCCCTTATTTGTGGCCAATTTCCTGCCCTATATCCACCAGGAATAGTTGCGCCTTCCAGATTTAACTGTTCTGGAGCGGTTTTATGATACGGTGAAGTTCTGTAAAAATTTATTGTTTCTGCAAGCTGTCCACCACCTTTGGTCACGACTGTATAACCAGTAGTATTATGATAATAAAGGTCCATTTCGGGTGAGCCCATAAACTTGATGAACTTTGCTAGCGCAGCGTATTCCTCTTCAGTATGGCCATTTAAGATCCAGTTTGCCGCGCCACCAATAAAAGTGGGATATGCCTTGCCGCCTGTAATTGAGCTCCAGTAAGGAATTTGATTGGTAGTAAAATTAATTGGTAAATCCTTTATTCCACCAAAAGAACCAGAAGAGCCAAACCAAAAAGCCGCTTCACCTGCGTTAAATGGAGCTTGGTTATCACCCCATCCTCTTCCCTTGTAGGCATACCAACCTTTATCATGCCATTCTTTTACCTTTGTCCAATGAGTTATAAACTCCGGAGTTTCAGAGAACAAAGTTTTGGTTGGAACGTCATCAAATCCATTGTTTCCATCTGTCATTAATAAATTGTGCCTTGAAAAAAAGTTTTCAGTCCAAATCCAGGGATCATGACTTTGAACGAGCGGAATGTATCCTGCGTCTTTAATCTTTTGAGCTATTTCTTCAAATTCCTCATAAGTCGTCGGTACGTCAACTCCAACTTTTTTCAGTATATCCATGTTTGCATACATGATACATGTTGAACTATTAAAGGGTACTCCAATCATTTTGCCATCAGCATCGGCATAAAAGTTTTTTACTTGGGGAATGTAGTTGTCTGCATTTACGTCTATGCCGTATTTTTCCCCCATTTCTTCAAAACCAATTACCACTCCATTTTTCACTTGAGCAACCATGATAGCGGCGCCTGCATCGTAGACCTGTGTATAGTGTGGATGGTCTCCAGCTCTGTAAGCTGCAATTGTAGCCGATAAGTTATCTTCATAACTTCCTTTGCCAGTAGGAATAACTACGATATCGTCTTGAGACTCATTAAATCTTTTCGCTATTTCTATAATTACGTCTCCCAAGAACCCACTATTTCCATACCACCAATGAATCTCTGTTTTGGCGAAGGATGGCGATATCGAGAAAAAGAGCAAGAAAAGTGCGACTGCTTTAGTCCTTATAAATTTCATTCTATATATCCTTTCAAAAGCTCAAGGTTGCTGAAGAATTTTTAAGAAATTTTGTCAGAAATATGAAATTTTTATGTAAACAAATTTATATATCAATTGTTAATAAATGTATGAAATCCCCCTTTAAGTTAAGGCGTTTTTTAAGTGCTTTGTCATTTTTCTACCAGATGGGTCATCCACACAAATGAGAAGATTAAGTACACGTATGAATTTTTTTTATGATAAGTATTTCGCAATTTAATAAAGTTAATTATTAAATTGTTAGAAGTCGGACATAAGTAGCATCAATGGATTTAGAAAATATAGTTGTATCACTGGCAAAAAATAAAAGTGAAGATGTCCAAGAAAATTTAATAAAGATGGTTGGTGGCCACTCTAATCATGTTTGGAGGTATAAGGGAGCGCAAGAGATTGTGTTGAAAAAATACCTCAAGGTTCCTCCAGGATCTTTATTTGAGAATTCTTTACAGGAAGAAGAAAAGGCACTTAAAACTGTGAAACAGATAAATATTGCACCTAAATTTGTGAAATCATGGCCTGATCTTTCTATTATCGCCTACAGATATGTTGAGGGTGTTCCTTGGCACAATGACATCAAGGCAGTTGCAAAGCTTATTCTGGAAAAAGAGAAGATCAATCCTGAAAAATTTAAGGAGGTCAGTTGTGAACCAACGGAACTTTTGAGACAAGGAGATGTATTTCTGGCAAAGTGCCAAAAATTGCCTAAAGTGAAAAGACCACACCCGGAACAGATCTCACCAGTTAAAAAATTTTCACTCTTACATAGAGATATAAGGCAGAATTTGATAAGTGAATTTAAAGGCGGCATAAAGCTAATTGATTGGCAAACACCAGCAAAAGGAGATATCTGTGAGGATATATTTTCATTTATTTCACCAGGTTTCCAGATACTCGCGGATGGAACACCCTTATCCGCACAAGACCTTAATAGTTTTTGGAAATTTCTTGAACGGCCTGATTTATATGAGCGTTACAGAAAAATTAGGGCAGCTTTCGCATGGAGACATGGGTCATATTGTTGGTGGAAGTCGACAATTGTTGAAAGTAGATATTTAAGAACCAAGTATAGATTAGCTTCCCTTGCAGAATTTGATTACTCTACTTCCAATAGTTTGTAATCGTCGAAACTATTAGTTAAAACTCGACTTGTAATCTTAATGTTTTACACTGGTCGAAATTATTGCTAATTGGAAAAATTTCAATTGGTTTAAGAAATGAATAAAAAGAAATTGATAAAAAAATGAAATCTCTATCCTTTATACGTCATGCCAAATCAGACTGGACCTCTCCACTGGTGTCTGATCACGACCGTAGATTAGCAGATAAAGGGCAAAGAGCATCAACAATTATGAAAGATTTCTTTGAAACCGCGAATAAGAATTTTGATAGTGTATTCTCATCAACCGCCTTAAGAGCAGTGGAGACAATTGAAATCATAAAACCCTCCCTTAAGGATACAGAGATAATGTATAAAAAAGATCTCTATACTTTTGAAGATCATATGATGTTGGAGTTCATATCTAAAATAAAAGATGACATATCATCAGTACTTATTGTGGGACATAATCCAGCCATACAAGAGACAGTTCTGCGTCTCTCAGACACCGAGCAAAACTCGAATTTACTGAATAGAGTTGAACACAAATATCCTACTGCCGCTTTTTGTACTCTTACATCCACGATAGAAAATTGGGCACACGCTGGCGATACGATGTTCAAGATTCAAGAATTCATTTGCCCAAAGGAGCTATAAAATAGCAGTATTAGATCTCTATTGGGCTCATAACTTCGGGCTCAACAACTATATTTGAGCCCAGTTCTTCTGTTAGAACATCAGCATTTTGTTCGAGAAGAGGAAATGTTTTGTAATGACAGGGGATTAGTTTCTCAAAGTTAAAATATTTTTTTGCTGCATAGGCTGCCCTTTTCATATCCATAGTGAAGTGTCCACCACAGGATAGAATGCCAATATTTGGTTTGTGAAGGTCGTTAATTATTTCCATGTCAGCCATGACGTCGGTATCCCCAGAAAAATAAATTGTGTTATTTTCACCCTCAATTACAAAGCCAGCTTCAGCACCAGTGTACATTATCTGGCCATTTTTCATCATAGATGAGCTGTGAACAGCATTTACCATAGTAACTTTAACGTTTCCAAGATTAACAGTTCCACCTTTATTAAATCCAGTTGTAGTTACTCCTTCACTCTCTTCCCAATACGACATTAGATCTGCTATTCCATAAATGGGGGCATTAGTTTCTTTAGCTATTTCTATAGTATCATTCGTATGGTCAAAGTGTCCGTGAGAGATAAGAATATCAGTTATGCCGTGTAATGCTTCGTGTCTTTTTTCCGCGGGGAATAATGGGTTGCCATTCAACCAAGGATCTATAAGCATAACCCAATCTTCAATTTCTATTCTAAAGCTTCCATGCCCTAGCCAAATAATTTTCATATTAATCTCCTAATAATTTCGCGCTTTCAATAGATCCGTTAGCCAATCTGGATCCATTTCGGGCACGGAGGATAGTAGTAATTCTGTATATTCTGGATGTGGTGGTGAAAATATTTCACTTTTTAAACCCTGTTCAACAACTTGTCCTTCATTCATAACGACAACCTCGTCTGATATTGCCTTAACTGTAGCGATGTCATGAGTTATGAAAATATAGGAGAGATTCAAGTCTTTCTGCAATCGTCCTAAAAGCTTAAGAATTCCCTCTTGGACGATCTGATCCAATGCTGAAGTCACCTCATCGCATATTACAACCTCTGGATTAGCGGCTAAAGCCCTTGCTATACATATGCGTTGTTTTTGTCCCCCAGATAGTTCACTTGGATATCTGTCTATAAAACTTTCATCCAGATCTATTTGCTCTAAGAGTTCAATTACTCTTTTTCGTAAATTAGCACCCGTTAAGCCAGCAAAAAAGCTAGCAGGCCGACTGATAATATCATAAACGGTCTGCTTAGGGTTCATTGCAACATCAGCCATCTGATAGATCATTTGAATTTTTTGAAGTTGGTCTTTAGTTCTTCCCTTCAGAGATGGAGGCAATTCACGATTTTTGAATTTTACAGAACCTATTTTTGGTTCCAGTAATCCAGTAATCACGCGGGCCACCGTTGATTTCCCTGACCCACTTTCACCGACCAATGCCACCGTCCGGCCCAAGGGCAATTTTATATTTATATTTTTCAATACATGAAAACTTCCATAGAACGCATCTATATTTTTAACCTCTAAAATAATGTCTTTACTTTTTTTCTCAGGCTTTTGAATAGATCGAACAGACCAAAGGCTTTTTGTATAATCTTCTTTTGGAGACTTTAACATTTTTCGTGTCATTGCTTCCTCAACTTCTTCACCGTATCTCAAAACCTTAATTCTATCCGCCATTTGCGCAACGACGGAAAGGTCATGTGTTATATATATCGCTGCCGTGCCATAGGTTTTAACGATATCACGCATTGCGGCAAGAACCTCAACTTGGGTAGTTACATCTAGTGCAGTGGTAGGCTCATCAAATACAATTAAATCAGGATTAGGGGACATAGCCATAGCCGTCATTATTCGCTGAAGCTGCCCACCCGATACTTGGTGTGGATATCTTTCACCAATAGTTTCTGGATTGGGCAGATTAAGAGCATCATAAAGAGCGCGTGCCTCATCAAATGCCTCATTTTGCTTTTTTAGGCCAGCCCTGATCGTTGACTCAGTAGTTTGATTAATTAAACGATGAGCTGGATTGAATGAAGCGGCAGCTGATTGAGCGACGTACGTCATTCTGTTGCCCCAATACTTTCTTTTTTCCGAGTCAGTACGCTTTGTAAGGTCAACACCGTCAAAATTAATTTGACCTCCTGTAATACGACATCCAGGTTGTGTATAGCCCATGGCTGCAAGACCCAGCGTGGACTTTCCAGCTCCGGACTCACCAATCAGTCCGAGCACCTCTCCTCTTTTAAGCTCTAAATTCACTCCCTTAATGATTTTATGCCATCTTTCATCGGAAAAACCTTCAATCTTTAAGTCTTTGATTTGAAGTAAAGTAGAATTTTCTTTTTTATTTTTCATCTTTAATTCCACTGGTTTTATGTAAAAACCAATCGACCACAAAATTAACGGCGACTGTAAGAAGAGCAATTGCTGCAGCGGGTAAAAGTGGTGTCATAGCTGCCTTTAAATCATATTGGGCAAACTGTATGAGAGATGCATTTTCTCTAACCATAGAACCCCAATCCGCAGTTGGTGGTTGAATGCCAACTCCTAAAAAAGAGAGTGCAGCGATGGATAGGAATACAAAGCAAAAACGAAGACCAAACTCCGCTATCAAAGGCGGAAGAATGTTTGGTAAAATTTCCTTTCGCATCACCCAGCTTATATTTTCTCCACGCAATTTAGCAACCTCTACATAATCCATAACGACAACATTAAGAGAAACTGCTCTCGTAAGGCGAAAGACGCGGGTAGAATCCAACACCGCAATTATTATGATCAAGTTTATTATCGTAGAGCCGAAGATTGATAGCAAAACCAATGCAAAAATGAGCTGAGGGATAGCCATTAAAACATCTACTGTTCTACTCAAAAAAAGATCCAGATAAGATCTATTAATAGCAGCAGCCAAGCCCAATGCACCCCCTATTAAAAAAGCAAGAATTGTTGTAGCAAAAGCAACACCAACAGTATTTCGTGCCCCGAATATCAATCTTGAAAAGATATCCCGGCCGATCTGGTCGGTTCCAAATATATGATTTGAACTCCAAGGTGCGTAAGGCTCAGGAAAGACTTCAGCCTCACCATAAGGTGCTATAAGGGGAGCAAAAATAGCTAACCCGACAAAAACAATTATTATAAAAATGCCAAATTTTGCGGTAAGTGGTGCCTTAGTAAGTTCAATCTTTAGTCTCGTAAAAGTTGAACGGGTCTCTAGAATAGAGCCAACTTCGCCAGCGGCGGAATATGTTTTAGTATCTTTATTCATTTAGGATGCAGTAATCTTGGGTTAGTAACAATACCAATTATATCTGCGATAAGATTTAATAGAATATACGTTACAGCGAAGATAAGAGCACATCCCTGTACAACAGGTATGTCACGTGTCCTAACAGCATCTACCATTAACTGACCTACGCCAGGATATACAAAAACGACTTCTACGACGACTACGCCTACAACAAGATACGCTAAATTGAAGGCTATTACAGTTGCGATAGGAGCCCAAGCATTGGGTAACGCATGTTTAAGAATAATTTCTGTTTGAGAGGCGCCTGATAGTTTGGCCATCTGAATGTAAGGACTAGCAAGTAAGTTTATTATCGCTGCTCGTGTCATTCTCATCATGTGAGCGACGATCACTAATGTTAACGTGAAAGCAGGTAGCGCTGTACGGTAAATCCTTTCACCAAAATTTGTATCAGGATCAACGTTTGCCAGAGATGGAAATATCTGATTAAGCGAGGCAAAAAATAAAATCAAGATGTAAGCAACAAAGAATTCAGGAAATGAAATTGTTGTCAAGGTGGCTGTGTTTACAGACCTGTCAAAAAACGAGTTACGGTAAAGGGCCGTTAATATCCCTAATATTAAAGATAGAGGAACTGCAATAAGAGCGGCCATTGAAGCCAGAAACAGTGTATTCCATAATCTTGGAGCGATTTTATCTACCACTTCAGCGGATCTGTCGGCACCTGAAGCATTGCGTCCAGAAAAAGACGTTCCAAGATCCCCTTGTATTGCACCTAGTGCCCAGTCGAAGTATCGAATATATGCAGGCTTATCAAGCCCTAATTCCTGTCGGAAAGCAGCCACTGTTTCGGGTAATGCTGCTTGACCCAGTATTGCTTGTCCGAAGTCTCCGGGAAGCATTTCAATTGCTGAGAAAATGATTATAGAAACGAAGAAAAGGGTGGCCAAGCCCAACCCCAAACGCTCTAGAACTGTTTTAACTACAGGATGCAAAGAAATATCTATTTTTTAGAAGGGCAGATAATTCTGCCCTTCCTATTTAAATTAACCTTTAAATATTATGCAAACCACCAACGCTCAACACACTTGGCGCCATCGCTATCCCAGTTGGCTGCTATTTTGCCATGGGCAATTTTCTTGCTGTTTGCACTTACATAACTGTTAAAGAGAGGGCAGAGCAATCCGCCATCATCATAAATTAAACGCTGGCATTCATACAGAATATCCCGCTTCTTACTCTCATCGAGCTCTTTCCTAGCGTCTTTAACAAGTTGATTAAACTTAACAGCAGAGTCGGTTGTTTTCCACATAGTGTCATTCCATTTTGACTCGGCTACATAAGCGGCTGAGAACATCATAGTCTCAGCAGGTCGTCCACCCCAGTAACATGCACACCAGCCTTTTGCGTCATTATTCCACACATTAGACCAATATCCATCGTTTGGCTCGCGGATCACTTCGATGTCAATTCCAGCTTTTTTCGCAGAGTTTGCCATCAATTGAGCAGCATCTACTGCACCAGCGAATGCGGCATCAGCTGCTGATAATTGTATTTTTCCGGAGTGACCTGATTTTTTGTAGTGAAAAGCCGCTTTATCAGCATCAAATTCTCTTTGAGGTAAGTCCGAGTTGTGGAAATAATTAGCAGTGCCGATTGGAATATCATTACCTACTGCTCCATAACCAAGAAGGATCTTGTCAACAAGCTCTTGACGATCTACAGCCCACTTCAAGGCCATCCTCAAGTCGTAATCACCAAAAGGATCAACATTTAGTCTCATTGGAAAGGTATAGTGAGCTGTTCCTGTTGCCTGCATAATATTTATATTTGGGTTACGCTTCATTAAATTGATAGTTTTTAGGTCAACTCTATCCATTGCATCAATTTCGCCACTTATCAAAGCAGTTTGTCGAGCATTTGGGTCAACAATCGATAGTAATTCTACCTCATCAAAATGTGCTGCACCCTCTTTCCAGTAATTTGGATTTCTCTTCAATACGGACTTTACCCCTGGTTCGAAGGATTGAACGATGTATCCACCTGTACCTACTCCTGAGGTCATATCGCCAGCAGGCCTGATGGAGATGTGATAGTCACTTACAATGTAAGGGAAGTCAGTATCAGGACTGTCTAATTCCATGATCACTTTGTATTTTCCATCAGCTTTTATACTTCTTACAGGTGATAGTGATCCCTTTGCAGCAGAAGTTGATTTTTCGCCCATATGATGCTCGTAAGACGCAAGGACATCTTCTGATGTCATTGTTTTTCCGTTGTGAAATTCAACACCTTTTCTTAAGTTAAACACCCAAGTTTTACCATCATCCGACTCAAAGGTTTCAGCTAATTCGCCAACAAGCTTTCCTTCATTATTGATTTCGGTTAGATGATTTCCAAAGGTGTACCCATTCACAAGAGTAAAATGGTTTTCCGATGTTCCTGAGTCGAGCGTATCTGTAGTCGAGCCGTGCCCTAAACCCATCCTAAATTTTCCACCTTTCTTCGGTGTTGCCGCAATTGCATCACTAGCCAATGACAAGGCTGTTGGTATTGCTATACCCGCAGCGATTGCCGATGTCATAAACTGTCGTCGATCAATTGCTCCAAGCGTCAATTTCTCTTGTTGAGCTTTTATGAATTTATCTTTCACTTTAATTTCTCCCCTAAATTTTTGAGTAAATCTATCCGTTATGGAAAGATTTTTTTAATTTATTGTAAAGATTAGGTTAAATGTTAAGTAACAATTTACACTATGACAAGAGAAAACATTAATATTTCAACTATTGACCTAACGTAAACTAAGATTGAAAATGAGCCCAGAATATGAAAAGTTGTTCGACGAAGAAATAAAGGAATTTATACGTATTTCTGAAACTTTCGCACAAGAACATGTAGGGGACTCAGTAGAAGAGCTACGGCAAAACTACAATGAATTGGTGAAACATTTTAGACAAGTTAGACCTCCAAACGTACACGTTGAAGATAGAAAAGTCGCCTTTAAAGAGAGGTCTTTGATATATCGACAGTACTCTAAGGGCACCGACAATAAGTCTGATCTGATATATTTCCATGGGGGAGGGTTTGTTGTCGGGGGACTCGAAAGTCATGACGATATATGTGCTGAAATTTGTGAACGCACAGGGTGTAACGTTTTCTCATTAGATTATTCACTTGCTCCAGAGGTTAAATACCCAGAGTTTTTTCTAGACGCCATTCGTTTTTACTACTTTATTAAAAATCCTGAGAGACAACTAATTCTGGTCGGGGATAGTGCTGGAGGTACTTTAGCAGGTTTTGTGGCAAACAAGGTTAGAAATGTTTCAATTCGCCCAGAAGCACAAGTACTCATCTATCCTGATTTGGCTGGTGATATCAGTGGAGCTAATAAGAGAAGGTTTTATGATGCGCCGCTTTTAACACAAGATGATATAGATTTTTATCATAAATGTGCTGGTCTTCCATTAAAAATGGGACTTCATGATCTCATTAGAAATTTTGATAATGATAATATGCCTAAGACATTACTGGTCAGTGCTGAAATAGATCCTTTAGCGGATGATTGTCAGTCTTATGTAGAAAGTCTAAAGCAATACGGGTGCGATATAACTTACCTAGAAGGCTTAGGTTTGCCCCATGGGTTTCTTAGAGCACGTCATTTATCCAAAAAAGCTAGAATAGTTTTTGATGAGATTATAAGATTTATAAATCAAACAATATAAAAAAGGCTCAG
>CACGWW010000017.1 GCA_902576905.1 uncultured Alphaproteobacteria bacterium | reverse complement strand
TACTGCGCTCTGAGGTTGGCAGCCAGCAGATTGTTGGCATTGGACTGAATGACATAATGGCGATCGCGATGCCTGATGCCGTCCTTGTAGCTTCCAAGGAGCGTGCTCAGGATGTAAAAAAGGCGGTGGAACTGCTAAAGACAAAGAAGATCCCGCAAGCAGAGATTTTCCCAAAAGACCACCGGCCCTGGGGCTGGTTTGAAAGATTGACTTTAGGAGATTGCTTTCAAGTGAAGCGCATTTGCGTACACTCTGGTGCTGCACTGAGCCTGCAGAGCCACCGTCACCGGTCAGAGCACTGGATTGTTGTCGAAGGCACGGCCACGGTAACAGTAAATGAGGACATAAGGCAATTAGACGCTGGCGAATCTGTCTATATACCTCTTGGTGCAAAACATCGGATGGCAAATGAAGGAAAGGAGCAGATGTTATTGATAGAAGTGCAAATCGGTAACTATTTAGGAGAGGATGATATTGTGAGATATGAAGATCTATACTCGCGGACGCTTTAGGACATTAGAAAGGCAAATTATGAAAGTAGTTATTTTGGCAGGAGGATTGGGGACACGTATTGGAGAATTGACCCACTCTATACCAAAACCAATGATAGAGATTGGTGGAAAACCAATATTGTGGCATATCATGAAGACCTACCACCACTATGGTATAGATGACTTTGTAATTTGCGCTGGTTACAAAAGTTATGTGATTAAAGAGTATTTTGCTAATTATTTCATGCATATGAGTGACGTCACCTTTGACCATGAGAAAAATCAAGTGACTTTCCATCAGAGCGCAGCAGAAAAATGGAAAGTAACTATAATTGATACTGGTATGCAGACAATGACTGGTGGACGTCTTTTGCGCATCAAAGACTACTTAGAAAAAAATGAAAATTTTCTAATGACCTATGGTGATGCAGTTTGCAGTATTGATATGAAATCCCTTATCGCATCACACAAAACAAGCAAAAAGTTGGCAACTATATCAGTCTCAACCCCACCGGGGAGATTTGGAGCGGTGACCCTAGATGGTAATAACGTTGACAGTTTCGTTGAAAAACCAGATGGGGACGGGAATCTCATTAACATAGGATATTTTGTATTAAATTACTCTGTTTTGGATTACATTGAAGGCGACGAAACAGTGTGGGAAGAAGCTCCGCTCATTAATCTAGCCAAAGATAAACAATTGAATGCCTTTAGGCACAATGGTTTTTGGCAGCCGATGGATACCTTAAGGGACCGTAACTTACTTCAAAATTATTGGAACGATAGACCCGTTTGGAAGGTTTGGTGATTTATGGTCAAGCCGACATTAAACGTTGCGTTAATAGGATTTGGAAGGTTTGGGAAGGAATATGCAGCAGAATTATTAAAAATTAGCAAAAAACGTTCAGACATTAACTTTAAATTCATAATTTGCAAATCGGGCCGTAAAAAAGCAAATTTCAATGGCGTCACAATCTTCAGTTACAATGAAATTGATACAGCGATTATGAACGAGGTAAATCTATTCATTATTGTCACTCCTTCTCACACACACCAAGATATTATTCAATTACTACCAAGTAATTCTTTCAAGCTGGTCGAAAAGCCTTTATTTGAAAATGAATTATGGATAAATACCCAAACAGATAAATCCCGAATTCGGTGTGCGCAAATTTTCCGACATCATCCATTAACCGAGTTTTTGATTGATCAAATAGATAAAAGTGAAATCCATACTGTAAATTCAGTTTTCTATCATGAGAAACATATTGATTCAGAAAATACATTAATTGAATTGAATCACTTACTTGATCTCTCTTATTATATTTCTGCAATAACACCCAAAAAGTTTTCATATTTTACAAACAAATTGGGTGAGCAAATCGTCACTGAGCGAACAGGCGATAAGACGATTACGGCCATTACAATGGATAATTGCGCACGGGAAATGCGGATCCTGGAAGTGATCATGAAAGATGGAGTGACGTTTAAGCTCGATTATGTAAATCAAACTTACACGGTAAGTAAAGAAGGCGTCACTGAAAAGCGTTATTTCCCTAAAACCAAGTCTTTGATTGAGATTGAGATCTTAGAAACAGTTAATTCATTGTTTGAGAAATCTGAAAGCTTCAGTAATTTACAATTACCAGAAGCCACAATAACGAAGGTATTAGAATCTAAATCATTTACGATTAGTAACCCTCGAATTGCGATAATTGGTGGTGGAATATTTGGGTGTGAAGCAGCGCGGATCCTATCTGATTTTGGAAATGTGACTCTTTTTGAAAAAAATTCGCAACTTCTTGGCGGTGCTACACAAAATAATCAATGGAGACATCACAAGGGATTTCACTATCCCATTTCTTATCACACACAGAGCGAAATCAACGACAGTATCGAAATATTTGAGTCCTACTATGGAGATACTATTCTCAATGTACCTTCATATTACTGCTTAAGTGCAACAAGTTCTGAAATAAGCGCTGATCGCTTGATAGCTTCCTATGACTTGGCAAAATTAAATTATAGGATCGTTGAGCCCCCAAATTTCATCAATGCAAATCAAGTTTCAATGTGTCTTTTGACAGATGAGGGAATATACGACTTGTCCGCCATGCGTAATTTTTGCACACGTTTCTTGAATAAAGCTGATATCAACATAAAATATTCTACACAAGTGGAACAAATAACAATTAATGATGAATTTGATTTTGATGTTACTTATTCATCCAGGGAGCAAAAAGAGACTTCTAAATACAACTACATTGTGAACGTAGCAGGAGCTAATTGGAGTAGATTCGCCTACATGCTTTCAGGGGTTATACATGATGTAGATTGCGAATTAACAGAACTTATTCAATTAAAATCTACAATCCCTAATATCTGCGCAACATTCATCGATGCTCCCTTTTGTTCAATTACCAGTTGTGGTGGAGGCGGATATTTCCAGGCAACTCAAAGATACGAATCTTTGAAAAGAAAAGCACTTTCTGAAACACATAAATTCAGTGAAGACGACATAGAAACATCTCCAAATTTATCGATACTAAAAAATATTAACAAATATGTCGATTTTCCAGCCAAAACTGTGATAGGCGATAGCGTATTTTCAACCAAATATATTTTAAGAAATAGAAAAAATATATGGGATAGGTCATCTGAAGTGATTAACTATTACAACGGTGCAGTTTCAGTGCTTGGAGGTAAAATACTATCGAGTACCAAAATAGGAACGGATATTGCGCAAATTTGGGGATTTAATTGCCATGATTGATATTGTTATTCCTACTCTAAATCGGGGGCACATTATAGAGTATGCAATCCAAAGTATTTTAAAGCAAAGTAATAAAGAGTGGAACTTGATTATATTAGATAATAACAGTTCTGATGATACAGTTGATGTGTGCAGAAAATATTTAAGTCATAGACGAATTAAGTATTACAGAAATGACTTAACGATTCCTGTTTACGAAAATTGGCAAGCAGCAATAAGCTTAGTCGTTAATGAATATTACATAGTTCTGTCCGATGATGATTATCTGCACCCGGAGTTTCTTAACGAAATCGTACATGCTGCTGAAAATTATAATTCACCTGATTTAATCATTGTTGGTCGAAGCACAATAACGACGGTAGATGAAGATGCTATTGTAAAAAATAAGATTATAACGAAAAAAAATCGCACAAAATCGTCAAGAAAAATTGATGTTAAGTCAATCTCAAATCACTATGCAACTTGTGAGGCCGTAACATCCGATGTAAAAGAAAATTTACATCCCAGTATGTTCGTTGTTTCCAAACGATTGAAAGATCGAATAGAGGATTTATATTCTGCGAAATTTTCACCAGAAGCTCATGATTATTTTGCTGGTGTACTAATGGGTATTTACGCGGAAGCAGCTGTTTTTATTGACAAGTCACTTGTATTGATAGGAGGGTATAAGCAAGATCCTTACTGTTTCACGTCGAATAAATTTGAGTATTTTGGAATGAGATTTGAAGCAGCCAAGGATCATCTAAATATTTTTAATGACGAGTTACAACCAGTAGCGGGATTCATGGAAAAGTTCTGGGATTACCCATACTTTACATTAAATATAATGAAGCAAACACTATTAACTCTGGCTAAAATAAGAGAGCGAGACAAGGATCGTTATGACGAAATTGTCACTACACTGAAAAAACACGCACCAGACATTTTATATAATCTTAAAGAGCAAACCAAAAGTAATTATATCCACTGCAAGGCGTGCGGCGACAGTAAGCAAAAAATTATCGAACAACTGGTTGATAACCATCACCCAAATTTTATAGGCGTTTTGAAAAACTTCCTTAAAAAGTTAATCATTATTATATTAGGACAGTCGCATCAGGGGCATATTGGGCAACTAATAGTTACGGTGTTTAATCTAACTCCCTCAAAAATAAGGTGGATTTACTACAAAAATTTACAAGACGCGTTTGACAAGTTTTCTAAATTATGAAACGCATTTTGTTTTTTTATCCCAATCTGCAATCAGGCGGCACAGAAAATGTCATACGTCAATTGATCCCAGAGTTAGAAGATAATTATCATGTGTACGCTGCAACACTAAAGTATGATCCTCTTGTAAAAATCAAAACCGTGCAAGAAAACGTTAGATGGAACGGGAATACTATTTTTAGGTATTTTTGGGCATGGCTAACGTTGTATCGACTAGTAAGCAAATACAGTTTTGAAAAGATTATTGCCTTTGGTGAAGTACCGATATTTTTATGTTATCTTCTAAAGCTGGTTCACTTAAATGTATCGATAATATCTTGTGTACGGAATTCTGAGAAAACGCATTTTAGAAGAAAAAAAAGCTGGTTGGGTTGGCTCAAGTTGTACCTTTTCATAAGGGCATTGAAGAAGAGCGACGCTATATCTGTGAACAGTAACGCTCTGGGTAGTGAGGTCCAAAGTTACTATGCAGGTCTCAAGACCGAGACCATACCTAACCCAATAGATGCGAAATACTTTAGGTCGAAGGTACGAATTCGTGACGACATACGATTAAGAATACTGAATGTTGGGCGATTAGTAGAGCAGAAAAATCAGATCGACTTACTCAAGCTGATGAAACGACTACAATCTGCGAATATAGATGTTTCGTTAAGCATTTACGGTGAAGGAGAGATGGAAGCTACCCTAAAGGAATATGTGTCTGAAAACAAAATAGGAAATGTGCACTTTAATAACTTCTTCTCTGATTTAGCGGTGGTTTATCAAGATCATGATATATTTGCATTAACATCTCTATGGGAGGGTTCTCCAAACGCACTTGCGGAGGCAATGGCGTCTGGTATGGCCGTTATCTCTTATGATTGTCCCACTGGTCCTGGCGAACTAATTACTTCTGGAGAAAATGGTTTCTTAATTCATACTGGTTGCATAGATGAATTAGAGTTGACGGTTAAACAATTAATTTCATCAAAGAAGCTTACAGACGAAATTGGTGAGGCAGCTTTTATCACAGCGGAGAGATATAAAGTTGAAAATGTAATCTATAAATGGCGTAGGTTGATTGAACAAGCCTGAAGTTACAATCGTTATGAGCTGCCTCAACCCAACTTTTGAGTCTGTGGCGGCGTCGGTGCGTTCGGTATTAGATCAAAATTTCCCCGCTTGGACACTAGAGCTTGTTTTGGATGGCTCGACTAAAAGACTACATGAAGACATTATGAGCAGCTACAGTGATAGGCGGATAAAAGTTAGATATTATGCAGATAACATGGGATTGACTTCAAGACTTGTTAATGCCGTTGCAGACGCAAAAACTCCTTACATCGCAAGAATTGATGCTGGTGATATTTGGCATGGCGAGAAGCTTCAGAAACAAATAGAATTCTTTAGGTGTAATCCTCTGGTTATTGTCGTTGGGACACAGGTTTCATATTTTACTGCTCCCAAAAAAATTTATACTGAGAGTTCATTTTCTACTGATGACTCCTCTATTCGTCTGCGTATGACGCGCAGATTAGGTATTTTTGAACACTCGTCAATTATGTTTAGAAATAAAATCAATTATCGAAATCGATTTAAATACGCGCAAGATTTGGACCTTTATATCAGAGCCTCTAAACTTGGAAAATTAGCTTGCTTAGAAAATGTTTTAGTAACGTGCAAGCATAATGAAAATGGGATCACTATAAATAAGAAACCTGAACAATTATTTTTTATAAATCTTTGTTACAAAGATCTAGAATTGGGATTTACCAAAGACTTGGCTGCACCAGATCGACCACTACGTAGTCTCGACTGGATGTGGAAGTATGCTCAAAAATATTTCATAAAATACATGAACGAAACGCATTCTTTCAAAAAACTAGCTTATCTATGTATTACAGTTACCTTGTACCCGCCGCTTGGATTATTTTATCTAAAGAGAATAAGTTCTTGAAGAAATTACAAGGTTTTGTATCAGGAATTAGTTTTCGGGCAATCAATGTTTTTTCTCTGATTTTTCTTACACCTTTGCAGTTGTCGACATTGGGCTTAGATGGATATGGGCTCTTTATCCTTTTATTAACCTTCTTTGGATTTGGCGGAATTCTTGATCTTGGGTTTAGTCAGATTGCAGTTAAATATTATAGCGTTCATGAAACACTCGATTTAGAAAAAAAAATAACTCTTAATTTGATGTTCTTATTGTTGAGTGCATCAGCATTTGTACTTTCAACAATTTTTGGCGTAATTAGTATATATTTTAATCTTTTGACTTTTGATATCACTCTCATATTGATATTTGCTTGTTCGCTCTTTATGAAAATTTTCTTGCAGAAATTTATAGTACAATTAACGGCATTGGAGTTGTTTCACCAAGTTAATAAAGTCAATTTTTTTGGTTTTATAGTGCGCCAATCACTACCAATTATTTTAGTTTCTTTTTATGTTGATGCTACGGTGTCGATACTTTCATCAATTATTTTAAGTCTTATGCTTCAGTATTTATTTATACGCAAAAGTAAGGTATTATCTGTCTTCTTTACTGATGTAACTTGGCGCAATTGTGATTTAATCTTCATGAAGAAGGTAATGCGGGAAGCATTCAATATTTTTATAGTTCAACTGAACGGTGAAGCGGCGCTACATGCTGATAAATTAATAATCTCGTCCATTCTTGGTTTGAAATTATTAGCAATCTATAACCTTGCATACATTGTAACGGCGCGCATGAACGATATTGGTTTCCTCATTGCGAGTTTGCACTTTCCAGAATTAAATAGATTAGTTAATGAAAGTAATATTGATGAAATAAAGAAAAATCTTCATTCAGCGTTCGTTTACACATTTCTGTTGGGCTTTATTTTCTTGCTACTTTTTAATTTATTTGGCGACTCTCTTTTAAAGGTTTGGCTTGGAAGCCCTGAGCTTGAGTTGTTTACAATTACACAGCTATTATTGATTGGCGCATTTATTGGTTTGGTAAGTTGGAGTTCCTCAAATTTTCTAATCAGTACTTCGCATGAAGGCTATGTCGCGAAAGTGACTACTATTTCCACAGTATTTTCTGTTTCACTTTGTTGGGTTTTAACAAAACATCATGGTATAACAGGAGCAGCTGTTAGTTGGACACTTGGTTACGCGTTTTTAGCTGGATTAGTGGCTATGAGAGCTAGATTGGAGTATGTCAAATTACGTCAATGCGCATAGGTATATTTGTTCCCAATATTAACCAAGGTGGGACCGAGCGGGTAGCTGCAAATTTAGTAAATGGATTCACTAGCAAAGGCTTTGAGGTGATTTTAATAACTATGGGTAACAAGGAATTTCCTTTCCCCTTTGATGCCAAACTTATTAAATTAGATATTGAACCGTTATCGGGAAAGTTAGGTAGGTTTATATACAGATATAAGAAATTTCAGCACATTGTTCAATCTTATGACATTCATTTGATGTTAAGTATGGGTGAATATCCCAACTTACTGTGTAGTTTACTTCCAAGACATATTTCAAAGGTAATACGCATTACTAACTCTTTAAATGCCATAGGGGGCGCCAAGAGTATGATAATGAAATTGATTTCGAAAGCTGCGATAAGAAGATGCGATTTAGTCGTACTTCCAACACGAGATCTTCAAGATGAATATAGAAAAATTTTAAGGATTACGAAGAAGATAAAGGTCATTGCAAATCCCATTAACTCGGAGTTTAAAAATTCAAAAAAAGTCTTAGAATACAATACTGAGAATGCTTACTGGTTACATATTGGACAGTTTGTTGAACAAAAAAATCACTATGGTTTGCTTAGTATATATAAAAAATATTTAGCAAGATCGACACAGAAAAGACACTTGGTTTTATTAGGCAAAGGTGAGCTCGAGGAGAAAATAACGGAACAGGCGAGAAAATTTCGCATTTCGAAATTTGTACAGTTCGTTGGATGGAGCGATCACCCAATTGATTATCTCAAAAGTGCAAAAGGTTTTTTGTTGCCATCTCATTGGGAAGGTTTTCCGAACGTGCTAATCGAAGCGATGACGCTAGCCGTACCCGTGATCGCATATGATTGCCATACTGGTCCTAGAGATATTCTACAAGATGGGCGCGCGGGTTTGTTGGTGCCATCTGGAGACGAGGAACAGTTTGTTAGAAGTATGCTAAAACTAGAATCGGATCAAAATTATCACTCACGGTACCGACAGCTCGCCTATCAACGCTCCAAAGATTTTAAAGTCAGCAACATAGTCAACGAGTACATTAAAAATTTTCAGGACGTAACAAGGGCGAAAAATGTATAAAGTATGCAATTGCCCCATCTGCTACAGTAACAGATTAAAATCCGTGAGCGAGCATACTGTAGATGGAAAAGCAACTGGCTGGTCATACTTATTGAATGATAATGTAGTGGAAAACTACAAGATAAATTCTTGTTTGAACTGTGGTCTTGTTTTTCGAAATCTCAGATTTTCAGACGCTGATATGGATATCCTATATGGCTCAGCTACAGCTCCAAAACATCGTAAGTGTCGATACGAAGATTATTATGATCGATCAACAGAGATAGTAGACTTTTTGACTTCAAATACGAACTTACGCTCTTTCGAAGGGTTTAAAATCTTAGACGTTGGCGGCGGGCGAGGTGAAGTCACAGAATATTTTACTAAACTTGGTTGTCGTGTAGATATTCTTGAATTTGACGCAACCCCAATGGAAATCAGCGAAGATCTTCGCGTAATTGGTCAACTCACACAAGAAGATTATGATCTTGTAATTTTTTCCCATATTTTAGAGCACATCACTGAACCTGTGAAATTTCTAAATGAGATCTTGCAAAAGGTTAAATTAAATTCTTTGGTGTATTTAGAAGTTCCGTACGAATTGGTTAGCTACTACGTTTTCAACACTAAAGGTCATTATGAGCATCTGAATTATTTTAACAGTCAATCACTTAAAAACATGATTGTATCAATCGGTGGTAATCAAATATGTGTGGAGAAAAAGTTGGGATTTGGACAATCATTACCAGTGATTTCTGGTGTATTTTATAATAACAAAACCTTCCAAACCAATCATAATATTGAATATAAGTCACCATTGCGAGATTCATTATCGCTTGATTCTATCGTTTTATATGTAATTTCAAAAATAAGACAAATTACCGGTAAAGTGTCAAAAAGCCATAAGCAATAATCTATGGTACTTTAATTAATTAAGGAGGAATTTTAAGTGTGTAGAATAATAGGGGCAATATCTCTTCGTGGCAAAAGAATTAATGAAGATAACTTCATTGCGATGAGAGATACTATGACCCTAGGAGGACCCGATGCAGAGGGTGTGTGGCTCAATGAACGCGGAACTGTAGCCCTGGGGCACCGTCGTCTGTCTATTTTAGACGTTTCCGACGCTGGGAATCAGCCAATGCACTCAGCATCAAATCGCTATGTCATTACGTATAACGGTGAAGTGTATAATTTTAAAGAAATTCGATCTAATTTAGAAACTTGGGGTCATGTTTTTAAATCAGATTGTGATACTGAAGTTATTTTGGCAGCGTATGATCAATTCGGTGTGGATTGTGCAAGTCTGTTCCATGGAATGTTTGCGATTGCAATATGGGATAAACAACTAAAGGTCATCTGCATCATTCGTGATCGTGTGGGTGTCAAACCACTATATTATTTTAAGACTAGTGAATATTTCATTTTTTCGTCTGAATTAAAGGCAATAACAAAATTTAAATATTTTAATAAAAAAATTGATAGTGATGGGCTAAATAGATACTTTAAATATGGCTATATTCCTACGCCCTACACTATTTTCGAGAATTGTAAGAAATTAGAGCCTGGGAATTACCTGACAGTGTCTCAAAATGGCGAATTATATAAAGAGCAGTGGTGGAGCCCAAGTTCAGATCAGTATTTTGATTTTGACTGGAATGATGACGATGCAGTATTTGCCGAAACAAAAAGATGCTTGAGAAATTCATTTGAAAAGAGACTAGTATCAGATGTGGATATTGGCCTTTTTCTATCTGGTGGTGTCGACAGTGGTTTATTAGCTTCTGTTTTATCTAAGGATTTTGGCATTAAACTAAACACTTTCAATGTTGGATTTTCTGACAAACGATATGATGAGACGTCTGCTGCCAGTTACTTGGCAGCAAAAATTGGAGCCAGGCACCACTACACGAAAATAAATTCGGATGGTGGAAAAGAACTTATACCAAAAATCTATCACGTCTGGGATGAGCCATTCGCTGATACCAGCACCATATCAACGTTTCTGGTCTGTGAATTCGCGGCGAAGCACGTGAAAGTAGCGTTGTCTGCCGATGGGGGTGACGAACTGTTTGGAGGATATCCGAAGCATTGGCTGACCATTGAGCGCTCAGAGATGTTGCAAAAATTAGCATGGTCTAGACATTTTTTAAAAAAAGTCCCAGATAAAATTTTGAATGCGTTCAGAAGATTTGGTTTAGATAATAGATTATTGAAAACAAAAGAGATATTGAACTGTTCAGTTCCAAATGATTTATTACTTAACTGTTTTATCGTTGGACAATATATTTACACAGACTATCAATTATCGAAATTATTAGGTCGTGATTTAATAGAATCAAGTGACTTTACGCTACTTCAAGATAATGAATTTTTATCGGAATTGAGTGGTGTTAATCAGTTACTGTATGCAGATCTTCTTACTTATCACGTAGATGATATCCACCACAAAATTGATAGAGCTTCGATGGCAAATTCACTGGAAGCGCGCGAACCTTACCTAGATCAAGACATAATAAATTTAGCGTTTAGCATGCCGGGTGAATGGAAAATCAAACCAAATGAGCGGTCAAAGGGTAAGTATGTACTTCGGAAAATTTTTGGTGAATATGTAGATGATGAGTATCTTAATTTGCCAAAGAAAGGCTTTGGTGTCCCTCTAGATCGATGGTTATTGGAAGATCTTAACTTTTTAATATCGCATTACCTTAGTGACCAATTTTTGCGTACACAATCTATTTTTAATATTGTGCAAGTAAAAAATATCATAAATCAATTCAAGAAATTTCCGCAAAAAGAATTGAATAAAATTTGGTCTTTAATCAGTTTTCAACTCTGGTACGAAGAGTGGATGACATAGATTGCAAATATTAATCTTCACAGACTTCTTATTCCCCAGATATCTAGGTGGCTCTGCCAGATTTGCATCCGATTTGAATGAAGCCTTGAAACTTAACGGGCATGATGTGTTAGAAATTTCAAGACCCTCTTCTGGTCACTATGCTGGTACTAAAAAGAAAATGCATTCATTATCAATAAAGAAAAAACTCTTTGCGATTTTCAACTGTAATTATATCTTTTCTCATCATTCGATTTTTGCAATTGTCCCTGCACTTTTCTTTTCAGGAAAATTTATATATTTTTATCATGGACCATTCGCAGAGGAATATTACTCAAAAATAAGAAAGCGCTCAATTGGCTATTACTTGCGTAATTACATTGAGCAATTTGTCCTATGGCGAAGTCAGCGCATTATTGTACTATCGCAGTATATGGCTAAAAACGTCGCAGGGTATCAGGATAAAGTTGTTAATCTTGGACCAATACAAAAAGTAAGTGATGGAACAGAAAAATTTACATTCCGTAATTCCATTAAGACTAAGTATAAATGCTTGACAGTACGCCGGCTCACTCCAAGAACTGGAGTTTCAGAACTTTTAGAAATACTTGCATCAAGCCCAAATTTAGAATTGTCTGTTGTTGGATCAGGTGAACTAAAAGATAGTCTCTCACTCAAATATCACGAAAAAGTAAAATTTTATTCAAACATTTCTGATTCAGAGCTTAAAAATCAATATAATAATTCTGATATTGTGTTGCTACCTTCATTGAATTTGGAAGGTTTTGGGCTGACAATACTTGAGGCATTTGCGGCAGGAACCCCAGTATTGGCATCAAAGACATCCGGTGGAGCGTATGACTTTCTCAGAGATTTGGGAATAGCGACTTTCATTGACATGCACCATGATACACAAGAAGAAATCTATATGAAAATTGTACTGACTCGTGCAGAATTCAATGATGAGAAGGTAAAAGAGAAAATACAGCTTTCGCTTCAAGACAGTTTTTACTTAGTTTACGCGAGGCGCTTGTTAGATGTTCTTTGAGGTTGATACCAAGGCGGTGTCTTATCTGCTGATACCATTTTTGCTTAGTATATACTATTTGCGTTTTCATAATCGTTCATTTCCTCTTCTGATATCAACGTTGATTGTAAAGATATGTCTTAGTTTCCTGCTGCTGTATTTTGTAATAAATCGATGGGATTTTGGAGATCTTCCAACATATTATATTTTAGCACACTACTTAAAAGACTCGGAATTAGAAATAATGTATGGGTCTTTATTTGTAGCGCAGCTTCACTCAATAATTTTTATTATTTTTGGAACAAGTTTGTATGGTATAACTTTGTTGTCTGCATGTATTTCACACCTCGCGTTTACATTAATGGCTGAAAAAATTTATGAACATTCTGAAATTCGTAACAAGAATAATGCAATTTTTTGGATTAATATTTTGCCTGTTCTCTCAATGCAAAGCACATATATTGGTCGCGAACCCTGGATATTGCTTATAACCGCCATACTGTTCTACTTTCTTGATAATAAAATTTTGAACAAACTTATCGTATTATTGTTATTATCATTTGTATTTCTTACTCGCTCTTACCATGGGGCAATACTTGGAGCGAGTTTTGGTTTAGCGCTTCTCTTCTATTATGGAATTATCAACTTGCGAATATTGTTATTAGTAATATTAAGTTTACCAATTATATACGCTATCACACTAAAGTTGCTTCCACTCCTTGGAATGATAAATGAAAGTGGTATTGCATTGTTTCTCAGTGTGAGCTATGAAGGCGGAAACCAAATATTTCAGCCTTATCCCTTCCCTTTTACATTCCTGCAGCTATTCAGGCCGATGCCATGGGATTCCGTTGAACCGTTTATGGTTTTGGCATCATTGGAAAATATGTTTGTCTTTATACTTGCAATCAGATTAACTTGGTCCATTGTTAAAAATCCATTTACACTTACAAACTGCCATGTGTGCTTGATATTTATGTTTTTGTTCACCAGCATTTATGGTGGTTTATTTATGTTTAGTGAAAACGTTGGTGATCTTTCACGCAGGCATGTGTACTTTTATCCATTTATAATCCTAGCATATTTTAAATGCAACAAACCAATATTAAAGACTCGTTTCGGAAAGAAGCTATTTACATGATAAGAGTGTTACATGTTTTCAAGACATATTATCCATATACTTACGGTGGAGTTGAAAATGTCATAAAATCTATCTGTGCACACTCTTCAAGACAAGATATCTACTCTGAGATTTTACTGTGCGGTCCGGAGGATAAAGTTTACTCATATGAAGGTGTTAAAGTTACAGCATTACGTAGTGCCTTTAAAATATCAAATAACCCTATCTCCTTGCGTTTTATAAAAAATTTTATTTATATATCGGCACACTTTAATGTTATTCATTTTCATTATCCTTTTATAATGAATGAGCTTTTAAGTTGTTTCCAACAAAAAATAAAGACCCCATACATCATAACATACCATTCGGACGTTATTCGGAAAGGCATTGTGCAATCACTTTACATGCGCTTTTCGAATAGATTTCTAAAGAGAGCAAAATTTGTAATTTTCACTTCGAAAAATTATAGTGAGATTTCATATACAAAAAATATGGATATTACGCGTGAGATCATACCCCTGACAGTATCGTCTGAGAAACAAAGTACTAAAAGCCTGCCGAGTGAACGCGTTCGGCAACTATCAGGCGGATTTATATTATTCGTAGGAAACCTTAGACGGTACAAGGGTTTGAAAACTCTTCTTGAGGCAGCACGATACTCCTCTAGAACGTTCGTAGTTGCTGGAACAGGCGAAGATGAGAAGCTTTTAAAATTTTTATCTTACACATATAAGCTTGAAAATGTAATTTTTCTGGGTGAAGTAACCGAGGCAGATAAATACGATTTACTGAAAAAGTGTCACTTTTTATGTCTGCCATCCGATCGTAAAAGTGAAGCATTTGGTGTGATTTTGCTCGAAGCTTTTTCAGTTGGGAAATGCGTCTTAACCTCTGATTTAAATACAGGAGTAGCGTTTGTAAATACACACGACGATACGGGTAGAGTGTTTAAGCAAGGCAATTACGAGGATATGAATAAACAAATAGAGTATTTATATGAAAACCCATTAGATTACGCACGCTATTGCAAAAACGCTCTAAACGCATCAATTACAAAATTTAGTCCCGCCAACATGGATACTTATGTAAAGATTTATCGATCATTGAGTGATCGTTAGCTTTCTTTTCTTTTTTCATCAGTATTGCATTGAATTTTTTTTGATTGGAGGTTTTGACAGTTTCAACCCAATAGGTTAAAATTTTTGGAATGGTTTATAAGGTGCTAATGTAACGAGTTGTACTCTTTTCAAAGAAAATTAAATTTTGGGAAATACGTTCCGAGTTATCAACTTTTTAGACGATCCTTTATTAATCGGATTTTGATTTGCATGAAAAAGGAATGTTTAGAAATAGCTATGAAAAATATACGTCACACTATATTTACAGCGTCATTAATTACGAGCGAGATTATTGAATAAACGCCATATTTATTACATAATAAAAAGCTGTTTAAAGAATAAATGTTCGCAAGACAAACTTACAGAGTGTTTTACGTATGACACGAATTGGACTATTTGGAGCTAGCGGGTTTGTTGGGAAAAACCTATTACGCCTTTTTTCTCAAGGTGAAATTCCATGTGTTGCACTCAATATACGTGAATTAGGATCTGTGGAGATCATTGCGGAAACTTTACAAAATCAGCATATAACTCATGTCATTTATGCGATTGGTAAAGCTCATGATCTTAAGAAAGCAAACAAAAAAAAGGAAGCAGCATATTATCATGCTAATTCAGAGCTAGCTCACGACGTTGCATTAGCTTGCAAGCAATCCAAGATCACACAGATGATTTATTTGAGTAGTAGTAAAGTATATGGCAATCTTACCTTAACTTATCATGTAGAGGAAGATGTTGTGCCCTTAGAATTAGATTTGTATGGGGAAACAAAACGATACGGCGAGGAACAGGTGTTGAATTGTTTGCGCAATTCGAGTACTTTGCCGCTCATAATACGTATGCCGTTGGTATATGGAAGGAGTGTGAAGGGGAACCTTAGGACCTTAAGGCGATTGTTGGATTATCCTGTCCCTCTTCCGTTACGATCGATTAATTACAACCGCAGAAGTATGCTTTCAGTCACAAACCTTTATTTATTCATATTACATTTAATAGCCCAGCGAAAATTCAAATATGAAATATTTAATGTGAAAGATAAGCAAGATTACTCAACTTACGAAATAGTAGATATGTTGCTAACTGCTAATGAAATTAAAAACAAAACTTTCCCAGCATCCCCAAAAATTCTGCGTTTCATTATAAGGATGGTATCAAAAAATGCAGAAGAAAAGATAATGGAAAATCACTTAATTAGTGATAAACGTGCTCGCAACGCGTTGGGTTGGACGCCCTCTGAAACTAAAATGGATGATTTTAAAACAGAAAGGTAACTTATAATGGAGATCGAGTTAATGTTGGGACGAAACTCGTCAATATTTAGTCAGGATATTGACGCACGTAAATCCCAACTTTTATGTGAAGTGGCAGCTTCGAGCTTTTTGGTGATTGGTGGTGCTGGTACCATTGGACAGGCGGTTGTTAAAGAAATTTTTTCGCGTAATCCGACCAAATTAGACGTGGTAGATATCAACGAAAATAATTTGGTAGAACTTGTAAGAGATGTACGTAGCTCGTTAGGTTATATCGATGGGGTTTTTGAGGTATACACAGTGCCTGTTGAAAGTAAAGAGTTTGATATACTGGTGCAAGATCGTGGTCCATATGACTATGTATTGAATCTGTCAGCATTAAAACATGTTCGAAGTGAAAAAGATCCTTATACGCTTTCACGAATGATCGATGTAAATATATTCAATGCGGTAAAAAGCTTACGGATTGCAAAAAAAATGGGAGCAAAAAAATACTTTTGTGTTTCAACGGACAAGGCGGCAAACCCATCCAATTTAATGGGAGCAACGAAACGTATCATGGAGGATTTCTTACAGTTAGAAAGTGATGGGATTTCTGTGTCGTCGGCGCGCTTCGCTAATGTTGCATTTTCTGACGGCTCACTTTTGTACGGATTTCAGGAACGCTTGAAAAAGAAACAGCCTCTTTCTGCACCGCAAGACATTCAACGATATTTTTTGTCTCCCAAAGAGGCAGGTGAGCTTTGCTTACTTTCGTGCATTCTTGGAGGTGATAAGGAAATTTTATTTCCGAAGCTAAGTAAAACCGATTTAATGACATTCAGCCACTTAGCAACTAAATTTCTAGAAACAAAAGGCCTAACGCCAGTAATCCTCAATAGTGAAGAAGACGCAAGAAATTTTTATTTCGAGGCGGGTAATGCCAGTGAGTGGCCTTGTTTTTTTTTTGACAGTGACACCACAGGTGAAAAGCCAGTTGAAGAGTTTTATTCAGAGCACGAAAACATTTACCTTGATTACTTCTTATCGATAGGTGTTGTGAAAATGCAAAAAGTTATTAGAACAGAGCAACTAAGGCAATTTGAAAATTACTTAAGCGCCCACAAGGTTGCAGGCACCCTTAGCAGGGAGACTTTAAAAGAATTAATTTACGAGTTGGTACCGAGTTTATCACACAATGAGATGGGCAAATCTTTGCATCAGAAAATGTAAATGATCAGATTTTTCGATATTTTTCTATCTTTGGTAGCGCTTTTTTGCTTAGCACCTTTGTTTATTTTAGTAGCACTGGTCTTACGTTTGAGTGGTGAAGGGGAAATTTTCTACAAGCAAAAAAGAGTTGGTTTAAAAAAAAATCAATTTGACCTTTTTAAGTTCGCAACAATGTTGAAAGACAGTCCAAACATTGGGACCAAAACAATCACACTAAAAAACGATCCGCGTGTTTTGCCAATTGGTAAGTTATTGCGAATGACGAAAGTGAATGAGTTACCACAATTAATCAATATATTAAGAGGAGATATGAGCATTATAGGGCCGCGCCCCCTTACTTCTGAAACTTTCAGCATGTATACTCTTGAAGTGCAGAGCGAAATTATAAAGTGTCGGCCTGGTTTGTCTGGAGTTGGTTCCATAGTTTTTAGAGATGAACAATCTTTATTAAACCGAGACAAAGAACCTTTAAAATTTTATCGCGAAAAAATTGCACCTTGCAAAGGTGAATTGGAAGTTTGGTTTGTTAACAACAGAGGAGTGGTTTTATATTTTACTCTTATTCTTTGTACCTTATGGGCACTTTTTGACAAAAATACAAATTTGATATGGCGTTTATACCCAAACTTACCTAAATTTGAACAGGAATAATGATCATTAAACTAGATTATTGGCCTTTGCTGCAAAATTTAGCCAGATCGGTTTTTTGAAAATTGGAATATAATTTCTTGTTTAAATATTGGAGTTACAGACATTGCGCTGTGAAATCCCCAAGTATCACGAGACGGTACTGGGTCTGACCACTCACCGGCGCGCATAATTGCTACTAAGTCGTAGCCCTTAATTAATAATTACTGTGCGGCGCCGATGTGTAGTGAGTATCGAGAAACTTCCAGGATGGCTGGGCCGCACGTACCTATTCACCTGCACAACGCGACGCTTTATGATGTCGTAAACAATCGTTTCGTTCGCATATGTTGCGGTCCTTGCAGCTACCGTCATTAATCACCCAGAAGACGGACTAAATTTCCTTTGGCTTCAGCCTCAGCTACTTCCTGAAAAGTTTTGCGCTCCTGTAGGAGCCAACATCCGCCGACATTTTTCGTATTGGTCGGTTTTACTTTTCCTAATCATCCCTTTCATTGCGTCGTCAGGCGGGAATTTCAGGTCGTCACCTAGATGGTGACCAATTCAGAACATGGCGACGATCAGCGTGACCGTGACAGTTTATTTTATACCTATCAGAAATAACTACTAAAATAGTAATCTATAAACTGATTCTCGAGTCCTTCGTGACTTCTATTGATTGTGCTAAGCAAAAAATAACCAATTCCATTTATATCCATTTCATAATTTATTTATACAAAGTCATATTATTGTTTATTTGAACTCTAGGGATTTTTTTTAAGATAATTTTCAGGGGCTAAGCTTGCTTTAGGATTATCAGAAGTAAGACACCACATCGTATTCAAGCGGAATAATAATTTTTTATTATTTTCTTAAACTTGGACCAATTTTTTTTGGACTATTCGATAAATTATTAACTAAGTTGTGTATATTGGAGATAGCTATCTAAAAAAACTGGAATTAATGGTAGCGTTGAGCAAATTATCTAGTTTTTACTTGAAAGTTAACTAGCTTGAAAGGAGAAAAAATTGTTGTTTCTCACATAAGGATCGATCTTGGAACAAAAATAAAAATCAAGGAAAATTTAGATGGAAGTATATGGCAGACAGTACCCAAATGAAAAGCCTGGGCTTTCTTGTGGAGAATTAGTTCAATCTCCAGGAGACGAGCTCCCTCTTCATTACCGATCACCTCAGGAAATCTATATCATTCGATAAGGAGAAGGCCTACTTCTATCTTCTTTAAGTTCAAAAAAGGTCTATAAAGATATTTTTGTATATATTCCTAAAAATGTTGATCACGAACTGAAAAATACTGGTGAGGAAGATTTAGAAATATTGTGGATTTTTCTTGCCGACAGTTGGGAAGAAGTAGCATATATTTTTTAAAAGTATTAAGTTAAAGTTCCTTTTGTAATATATCAAAAATAGAAAGTATCTTTTTATGGTTCGCCTTTTTCTTTTTTTAGTTTTAATTTTATTCATAATATGGATATTACGGCCGTTTTTAAAATCAAAAAACGGACATGAAAAAAACAATAAATTAGAAGAGATCATGAACTCTGGTAAAAGGACCTTTAGGCAGCCAAATACTGTTTTAATAATTATTTCAGTTGTACTTTTATTTGCTTTATTTTTGTGGCTTTTACCAAAGCTTGGGATAAACCTTGTTTCATTATTTCAAAAGATCATTCCACTAATATCGACTTTGCGCGGAATTTTGCCCTTTTAAAAGTCATTCTGGAGAAAGTGACTTGCTAGAGCTTTTGTTTTCAGTTTCTATTTGATCAATAATTTTTTTTATAACTAGTGAGTCTGATATCTCTTCTGATAAAAGTAAAATTAGTCTCGCATTTAACTGACGAATTTGCTCATCATCAAGACCTTGATAAAGACTTACAAGTCTTGAGTAGAGTTCGTCATTTAGCGTCATGGATATTTTCTTTCAAAAACTTGAATATCTACAGCATACATTTTTTTAGTGCGCTGATATTTATCTCTTTAAAAATTCCCACTATATACCCATCTGGTCTGATGAGGTAATTAAAATCCACTCTGTATCTTTCTAGCCCCCTACCTTCAAAATCTAAGAAATCGACATCCTCATTATTTTCTTTACCAACACTTATTATGTTTAAATTGAAAGGAAACTCGATTTTTATTTTTGAAAATGACAGCAAATTATAGCTGTTAGCAATCACATCAGTAAGAAATAGTTGGTTTCCTTTCCTATCAAGAATCGGAAAATCTACATAAATCGACCCAAGCAAAGGATCATCTCTATACTCATTATCTAGCTTTAAACCGTTCAACTTAAATGGAACAGAGAGCCTACCTGAATTAATTATATTTCTAAAAAATTGCTTGTTTACGGATAAATCAAGAACCTGATCACGAAAGGCTTTAGCCATTTTATTTTTTGGAGTCATAAAGTTAGTTGCTCTAGAGGAATTTTCTATATTCTCTTTTGCGGCTTCAATCCGTTCGTCATTATAGGTGTTTAAGATATTGTCTGAGGTATTATTTTTCAAGATAGAAGCCAGTTTCCATCCTAGATTATCCACATCATGCATACCACCATTACCACCCCTGGCTCCAAATGGGCTTACTACATGTGCACTATCTCCAACAAAAATAATTCTATCAA
>CACGWW010000016.1 GCA_902576905.1 uncultured Alphaproteobacteria bacterium | reverse complement strand
AAAGGGAATGCATTTTGTCGATGAAGAAGACAATATTTTAATGGAAAGAAAAGGGTCAAACTCCATTGGGGAGTTTGGATGGCAAAAAAGCTGGTATTTTCATCAACCTCAGCTTGAAAGAGTCTTGAGGAGTAACGCAGAGAAGGAGAAAAACTTCGTTAGCTTTTTGGGGTATGAAACCCAAGAATTAAATCAAGATAGTGATTTAGTAACTGTTACATCATATAGCAAGAGTTTAAAAAAAGAGCTTGTGCTACAAAGCAAATACCTAGTTGGTTGCGATGGTGCAAACTCAAATACGAGCGACTTTATAGGGCAAGGGGTAAAAGATTATGGATTAAAAGAAAAGTTTTTAGTCCTCGATCTAATAGTCGATAATCGATACCAAAACATTAAAAACTTGCCAGATTACACTGTTCAGCACTGTGATAAGGTTAGGCCAGTCACGCGTTGTTACATAAATAAAAAAAGAAGAAGATGGGAAGTCAAAATATTGCCTAGCGATAATGAAGACGAGTTCTTAAAAAGTAAAACTATATGGAAATTCCTAAGCAAATGGATAGACAAGAAAAGTGCAAAAATCGAGCGTAGCCAATTATATACTTTTAGATCAATACTTAAGAAGAAATGGTTTAAAAATAGGGTAATTTTAGCAGGAGACAGCGCACACCTTTCTCCTCCCTTTCTTGGGCAAGGTATGTGTGCTGGTATTCGTGACGTTGCAGCCTTAGCATGGCGTTTAAAAGGATATGCCAGCAATAAACTGTCGGCTGATGATTTAGTAAACTATCAAGCAGAAAGGTTTCCGCATGTATCTGCTTTTATTAAGTTGGCTGCTGAAGTAGGCAAGATAATGTCCAACCCAGGCTTGCTTATGAAGTCTGAAAAGTCACAAAGCATGCGATTATTTGATTTCCCGAAACCGAGATTAAAAACTGGGTTTTTTTATAAATGTTCTTTATCTGGGACATTATTTCCACAATTTACTGAGGGTAGTAAAAAAAGCGATGATACCCTTGGGTATAAATTTATTTTACTAGTTTTAGAAAATAATGCGTGTTCCGAAGTTAATATGGATCCAAACATATTAACTAAAAAAGTCGCTAAAGGGTCTTTAAGAAATTGGATTATTAAAAGCAAAAAAGAAGCGGTGATTATTCGACCAGATAAATATATTTTTGGCAGCGCATCCTCAAAAAAAGAGGTAAGTTCACTACTTAATTGTTTTAGTCATATGTACCGAGCTTAATATTGCTTTAGTATAAAGATGTAAAGGGCTGATTTTATTAATATTTTACGACTTTATTTCCTTTTGAAAGCCACTCTTTTATTCCTTTAGTATTATAGATATTGGGAAAATCATTTGTTTTTTCTAATGCTTTCGCAATTGCAGTAGTTCTTCTGCCCGTTCTACAAAAAAGAATTATTCCCTTTTCAGAGTTTGTAATATTTTTAACTTTGTTAATAAATCCTTTGAAATTATAAGTTCCATCTTTCTCGAAAAAAGTATGGTGATAGCTGTTTTCAATTACTCCGGTTGAAACCCATTCGTCTTTACGTCTTACATCGATAAGCGGAATGCCTAGCGACATCAGTCTCTTAATTTCATCATTTCCTATATTTTTTGTCTCAGCATAACTGTTACCGGTTAAGATGAAGATAAATAAAAGTATTAAGGTTATGATGCGTTTAAGTTTCATTTGAATACGAACAGTTGGAATCCAATTACAATACGACTATATTCTACACTAGTCACTGAACATTAGATATCTATACAGGAAATATTCAAATGGATAAACTCAAATCTTTTATAACTGCGCTATGTTTCTTTCTAACTACAAGTGTTTGTATGGCGCAAAACGAAATTATATCTCACGGTATTTCAACTTTTGGGGATTTGAAGTACGAAAAAGACTTTAAGCATTTATCTTACGTGAATCCTGATGCTCCAAAAGGAGGTGAAATTTCGTTTTGGGCGTTTGGATCGTTCGACTCAATGCATCCGTACACGAGAAAGGGAAGAGCAGGAGCTTACTCATCAATATTTTTTGAAAGCCTACTAGAAGGTACGTCTGATGAAATAGACTCAGCATACGGATTAATTGCAAAAGAGATTGAATATCCAGAGGACCGTTCATGGGTTATTTTTACGCTCAGGAGTGAAGTATTATTCTCTGACGGATCGCCTTTAACCGCTAAAGATGTGCTTTTTTCGTATAAATTACTTAAAGAAAAAGGTCTTCCTTCTTTTAGAGCAGTGTTGGAAAAAGATATTCAATCGGCGGAACTTATTTCGGATCGTAAAATAAAATTTATTTTCAACGAAGAGGTACCAAAAAGAGATTTAATTAATACGGTCGGTGGATTGCCGATTTTTTCAGAAAAATACTTTACAGATAACAAAGTAGATTTTGAAGCATCAACCTTAACACCTGCTTTAGGCTCAGGGCCATATATTTTGGATAAAGTAGATGTAGGTAAACAGATTATATACAAAAAAAATCCAAACTACTGGGGTCATGATCTTCCAATTAATAAAGGTAGATATAACTTCGATAAATTTAGAATTGAATACTTCGCAGATTACAATTCTGCGTTCGAAGGTTTTAAAGCTGGTACATATACTTTCAGAAACGAGGCATCTTCAAAAATATGGGCCACTGGTTATGATTTCCCCGCATTGGAAAAGAATTGGGTTAAGAAAACGACACTTCCAGATGGAAACTTATCTTCGGGGCAATCATTTGTTTTCAATTTGAGACGAGAAAAATTTCAAGATATTAGGGTTAGAAAAGCTATAGGATTAATGTTTAATTTTGAATGGTCTAATAGCACTCTCTTTTATGGTCTCTATGAGCGGATAAATTCATTTTGGGACAATAGTGAACTCAAGGCTTCGGGAATGGCAACAAATCGAGAGCTAGAAATTCTTAACAAATATAAGTCTATTCTAGAAGCTAATAACTTTAGTGAAGAAGTTTTTTCATTCCCTAAATCGTCATTGAAACAACTTGACCGAAAAAACTTAAGGCAAGCATCCAGATTATTAGATGATGCAGGTTGGGAGGTTGGTGACGATGGTTTGCGAAGAAACGCTGACGGTAAAACACTTGATGTTGAGATACTGAACGATAGTCAGGCATTTGACCGCATAATTAACCCCTATATTGAAAACTTAAAAAAGCTAGGTATCAATGCCGCAAATATAAAAATTGACAATGCGCAGATGACTGACAGGCGTAGGAAATTTGACTTTGATATACTGGTTGGTTTTTTGAGCACTCAATTAACTCCAGGGTCTGAGCTAGAGCAATATTTTGGATCTGAGTCTGCCGATTTTTCAATTTTTAACTTAACCGGCGTTAAAGATCAGGGTGTTGATGCAATAATTAAAGAAGTAAGGGCGGCAAAGTCTAGAGAGGAATTGGGGTTCGCAATAAGGGCATTAGATAGGGTTTTAAGAAATAAAGTCATCTGGGTACCTCAGTGGTTTAAGAATAAACACACAATTGCTTATTTTGATATGTATGAGCATTCTAAAAACTTACCGCCATATGATATTGGTGTTCTTGATACCTGGTGGATGAATTCTGATAAATATAATGATTTAAAGGATCAGGGTGCTTTAAAATAATTTTAAAAAATGCTCAGTTATATCTTTAGAAGATTAATCCTTATTGTACCTACATTAGTGGGGATAATGTGTATAAATTTTTTCTTGGTACAGTTTGTTCCTGGTGGTCCTATCGAACAAATAATAAGTGACCTAGAAAAAAATAGCTCTTTTCTTGATAGTATTGGTGGAGGCTCTCAAGAAGTAAAAACAAGCGATGGACTTGAATCGTATAAGGGATCGGTTGGGTTGCCAAAAGACTTTATCGATGAATTGGAAGCACAATTTGGTTTTGATAAGCCGCTTTGGGAGCGGTTTTTTTCAATGATGTACGACTATATTACGTTTGACTTTGGGGATAGTTATTTTCGATCAATTTCAGTTATAGAACTTATAATAGAAAAGATGCCCGTTTCTATATCATTAGGCTTATGGACAACACTGTTGGCGTATATGATATCCATTCCCTTAGGAATAAGAAAAGCTCTATTGGATGGTTCAAGTTTTGATAATTGGACATCTACGCTCATTATAATTGGATACTCTATTCCTGGATTTTTATTTGCAATTTTTCTTTTGGTTCTTTTTGCAGGTGGTTCCTATTTACAATTGTTTCCTATCAGAGGACTAGTATCCTCGAACTTTGAAAATATGTCCTTTTTTGGGCAAATAAAGGATTATTTCTGGCATATTGCTCTTCCAGTTATAGCATCCACAGTTTCAGCTTTCGCTACATTGACATTACTAACGAAAAACTCGTTTTTAGATGAAATAAAGAAACAATATGTAATTACCGCAAGATCAAAAGGCTTGAGTGATCAAAGAGTTTTATATGGCCATGTTTTTAGAAACGCTATGTTGATTATAATAGCTGGGTTTCCTGGGCTTTTTATTTCAGTTTTTTTTGGATCCTCTTTAATTATTGAAACTATTTTTTCTCTAGATGGATTGGGTCGTTTGGGTTTTGAGGCTGCAGTATCAAGAGACTATCCCGTAGTATTTGGTACTCTTTATATTTTTGGCTTATTAGGATTGTTGGTAGGGCTTCTCTCAGACTTAATGTACGTCTGGGTTGACCCAAGAATTGATTTTGAAAAGAGACAATCTTGAGCAAACAACTTAATTGGAAAAGATGGGAAAATTTTAAAAAGAATAGGCGTGCCTTTTATTCGGCGATTATTTTTGGAATGCTTTTTTTTCTTTCTTTATTTGCAGATATCATAGCTAACGATAAGCCGTTATATATTAAGTCTCAAGACAAGGTATATTTCCCTATTTTTAATTTTTATTCAGAGGTCGAGTTTGGGGGTGACTTGAAAACGGAGGCAATATACTCTGATAGAGAAATACAATGTCTTATTTTAACAGAAGGCAATGATGATTGTTGGGACTCTCCTCAAACCGTTATATCTGAAGGCTATAAAAATAAAACAAATAAAGGAGTAATAATTTGGCCCCTTATTCGGTTCAATCATAATACTATTGCCGACTTAAATGTACCAGCACCATCACCACCGGACAGTGAGCATTGGCTTGGGACGGATGATACTGCAAGAGATGTATTAGCAAGAATAATTTATGGGTTTCGTATCTCTGTGATATTTGGGTTAACCGTTACTTTTTTTGCAAGTATGGTTGGTATTTTTGCAGGTGCAATGCAGGGCTATTTTGGTGGGAAAACAGATTTATTCACCCAGCGTTTTATAGAAATATGGAATTCTGTACCCTCTCTTTACGTGATAATTATTTTATCAGCTTTTTTGAGAATAGACTTTTTGATATTAATGCTATTGATAACTTTATTTAGCTGGACGGCGTTGGTAGGTGTTGTCCGAGCTGAATTTTTAAGAGCTAGAAACTTTGAGTATGTAATGGCGGCGAAGGCTCTCGGTGTATCAACGGGTTCAATTATTTTTAAGCATTTATTGCCCAATGCGATGGTTGCAACGCTCACTTTAGTGCCATTTATACTAACAGGATCTATAGGATCGTTAGCAGCGCTTGACTTTTTAGGCTTTGGTTTACCCGCTTCGTACCCATCGCTTGGTGAACTTACTATGCAAGCAAAGCAAAATCTTCAGGCACCTTGGTTGGGCTTAAGTGCGTTTTTTGTATTTTCTATAATGCTGGCGCTCCTCGTTTTTATTTTTGAAGGCATTAGAGATGCTTTTGATCCAAGAAAGACTTATGTATGAGAACACATCTATTAAGCTTAGAGAACTTATCTATTTATTTAAATGGGTTTAAGGGTGATACTGAAAAGTTAGTTTCTAACATAAATATTAATATCCATAGAGGAGAATTTATTGCGTTAATAGGAGAGTCTGGCTCTGGAAAGTCTTTATCCGCACTTTCTACTGTTGGTTTGTTACCCTCTTCTATCAAAGCCACAGGTACAGGAAAGTGGCTAAATCTGAACTATGATTTGGCAGATCATAATTCTTTAAAAATGTTTCGTGGAAAGGAAATAGGCTTTATTTTTCAAGAGCCTTTAGTATCTCTGAATCCTCTTCACACTATAGGCAAACAAATTGGTGAGTGTATAACAACACATGCACATATTCCAAACGCAGTTCTTAAGGATAAAGTTATCGCTTTATTGAAAGATGTTAAACTTGATGACCCAGAGAGACGCTTTAATCATTATCCACATCAATTATCAGGTGGCCAACGTCAAAGAGTGATGATTGCAATGGCGCTCTCAAATAAACCAAAACTTCTAATTGCAGATGAGCCTACTACCGCTTTAGATGTAACTATCCAAAAAGAGATCCTTGATTTGTTACACTCCTTAAGAGCCTCTTATGATCTTTCAATATTATTCATAACGCACAATTTAAAGATTGTTAAAAATTTGGCTGATCGTTTATATATTATGAAAGAAGGGGAAATTATTGAAAGTGGTAAAACCGAAGATGTTTTTAAAAAACCAACTCATGCATACACAAAAGACTTAATCGAGCCTAAGACTAAAATTATAAAATCAAGATTAAACACTTCAAAGATTCTATTATCAGCTGAAAACTTGTCAGTTGAGTATAAAGGCCCTAGAAGCTTATTTAAAAGCTCGTCTAAAGACTTTTGTGCCTTAAATAAAGTTTTTTTAAATATTAAATTGGGCGAGACACTTGGAGTTGTAGGCGAAAGCGGTAGTGGTAAAACAAGCTTAGCTCTATCAATACTTAAGTTGGTAGATTATCAAGGAGATATAAAATTGCATCTTCCTGAACCTCGTCTCAGAAAAAAGGAAAGACTTAAAAATTACAGACGTAATGTTCAAATTGTTTTCCAAGACCCTTTTTCTTCACTCTCACCAAGACTTTCAATTCGTGATATAATCGGTGAAGGCATTATTTCACATCGTATATTTTCTAAAGAACAGGTAGAAGAAAAAATACTATTAGCTCTGAGTAGAGTAGACCTTGACAAAGATACTCTAGAAAGGTATCCCCATGAGTTTTCTGGTGGACAACGACAGCGTATCGCAATTGCAAGAGCGATAATTATGGAACCGAAGCTCCTAATTTTAGACGAGCCAACTTCATCATTGGATGCGGCTATTCAAAAACAATTAATTAAGTTGTTAATTGATTTGCAAAAAGACCTTAATTTATCTTATTTATTTATAAGTCACGATTTAGAGTTAGTTTCAACTATTTCTCATAGAATGGTTGTAATGAAAGATGGTATGATTGTGGACGAGGGAACTCCGGCAAGACTATTAAGGTATTCAAAAAACGAATACACAAAAAGGTTAGTAGAAAGTTCAATTTTTTAAAAAAGGATTTTGAGATGAACTATGACGAACAAAATATTTTTGCAAAAATTATCAGGGGTGAATTGCCTGCTGAAAAAATTTATGAGGACGAAAAGGTTTTGGCTTTTATGGATATAATGCCCAGGTCGCCAGGTCATTTTCTTGTTATACCTAAGGCGAGTGTTCGGAATATTCTGGATATTGATAATGAAAGTCTATGTGCAGCTATTAAAGTTGTGAAAAAGCTTGCGATTGCATCCAAGAAAGCAATGAATGCAACGGGTATAACTATACAGCAATTTAGCGAGGCTGATGGAGGTCAAGAGGTCTTTCACTTACATTTTCATGTTATACCTAGATATGAAGGCAAACCCATGGATAGACCTGGTCAAATGGTAAAAGACATGTCGATTCTATCGTTGCAGGCTAATAAAATAAAGGCCGAATTAGGGGCTTAGTTAGATAGTCATGTATGAATATAGTGGAAGGGCTTTAGTATTTGGTGCTAATGGTGGTATAGGTCAAGCGTTTAGCAGGTTCTTGGAGAGTAAGCTCGGTTCAGAAAATGTGGTAAAGATAAGTCGATCCTTTGATGGGTTTGAGATTTCAGATGAAGAAAAAATATTTAAACTTTCTGAATCAATAGAAGGTTCATTCAATTTGATTATCAATGCAACAGGGGTTTTGCAAACTACTGAAGAGGGGCCTGAGAAAACGATTAATGTGGTTAAACAAAAATTAATGATTGATATGATGACGATTAATGCAATAGGGCCCGCTTTATTATTAAAGAATTTTTCTAAAAAATTGGATAAGACAAAATTTAGTGTATTCGTTAATCTATCTGCCCGAGTGGGTTCCATAACGGATAATAGACTTGGGGGTTGGATTTCCTATAGGTCATCTAAAGCTGCTCTAAATCAAATCATTAAGACTTCTTCTATAGAGATAAATAGGAGAAATAAAAATGCTATTTGTGTGGGTCTTCATCCGGGTACAGTTAAAACAAGTTTTACAAAAAAATTTCAAAATACTACTGAAACCATTTCGCCGGATGAGTCTGTTAAGATGATGATGAACGTCGTTGAAAACCTTTCTGTGGATGACAATGGGTATTGTTTTGCCTATGATGGAAAAGTAATTCCTGCGTGAACTCTACATTCTATCTTTTAGTTTTAGGACTTACACCGCTTCTTTATTAATTGAAAGGTTGTTTGTAGTTGATAAGTGAAAACACTAAGGGAGCATTTTTAATCTCTCTCGCGGCAGCTTGCTATGTAATGAGTGATATTTTCATGAAATTTCTTTCATCGGAAATCTCAATGTTTCAAATAACCTATTTAAGAGGACTGTTAGTAACCTTTTTTCTTTTTTCTTACTGTTATATGAGTGAGGCATCCTTTTTTATTAAAGAATGGAGAGACCGAATTGTAATAACAATTAGATCGACTTTAGAAGTTATCATGACGTATGCGTTTCTGGCAGCTCTATTCAAGATGAATGTAGCCAATGCTAATGCTATTCTTCAATTAATTCCCCTAATAGTTCTTTTGGGATCATTCATTTTTTTACGCCAATCACCAAAGACATACGAATGGATTGCTGTCTTGGTTGGATGTTTTGGTGCAGTTATAATTATTCGCCCGGGAGCATCGGATTTTAACTTCTTTACAATTCATGCATTAGTTGCGGTTTTTTGTTTGTCAGCACGTGATCTATTAACTGTAAGATTGAATAAAAATATACCATCAAATGTAGTAGCTTTTTATAGTGCACTAATGCTGACCGTGGTTAGCTTTTTATTAAGTGAAGACACCGATTTTTTTGGAAAAGTAGATAATTCTTTATTTATAGTTTATACAGCTATATTTGTTTCTATAGGTTATATAGCCTCGGTTTCTGCCATGAGGTATGGTGAAGTAACATTTGTTTCTCCATTTAGATATACCGCATTACTATGGGCTAGTGTCATGGGGTTTATTTTTTTTGATGAGATACCTAAATTTAGTACGCTTTTTGGCGGCTCTCTTATAATCCTTGCTGGAATCTTTATTTTTTACAAATCAAAAGACAATAAGAAAACTTTATAAAAACTATTTATTAAACTTTAGATGTCAAACCAGAAAACTCTCGAACATATTTTGGATCTTTTAGATGACGAAGAAGGCATTTCATTTAAAAGAATGTTTGGTGGGTATGGACTATTTAAAAATGAGCTGGCTGTTGCACTGATCCTGCGTTCAGAAATTTTCATGAAAGTTGATCAGTCAAATATAAATGATTATAAGTCTGCTTTTTCAAAACCATTTACATACAAGAAAAATGGGAAAGATATATCCCTGTCAAATTGGGCAATTCCCTCTGAAATTTTAGAAGATAAAGATTTATTTATTGAATGGTTTTTGAAGTCCTATAGGGTTGCGCTTGATAAAAAAATAGGAAAAAAAGTTGAGTATTGAAAGCTGGTTATATCTTATTTTAATTTGCCTTATGGGTGCTTCTTCTCCAGGTCCTAGCTTGATAGTGATTTTACGTCACGCAGTTGCTGATGGTAGAAGCGCAGGCATTTACGCCGCAGTAGGCCATGGCTTAGGCATTTTTATATATGCACTTGTTTCAGCGATCGGCTTAAGTTTTATATTAATTAATTCTCCAAAAGTATTTTCGTTTGTCCAAATTTTAGGAGCATTATTCTTGTTGTGGATAGGCTTTCAAATACTCCGGGAAGGGCTATCAAAAAAAGACTTATCAAATTTTGGGGAATATAAAACATCGTCATCAGGCATTACATTAAATCATTTTAGAGATGGTTTTGGTATCGCAATTCTGAATCCAAAAATACTGGCTTTTTTCTCTTCTTTATTTAGTCAGTTTTTGTCTCCTGAGCAAAATTTTTCTATTCACATACTTATGGCAATTATCGCAGGGTTTATTGATGTAAGTGTCTACGTTATCATTGTTTTTCTAGTAACTCTAAAAAGCTTGCTTAAATTTTATAAGGATAAAATATTTTTTGTGGAGGTTGCGTTTGGATTGTTGTTAATCCTCTTGGGTTTTTCTATATTTGTAGTAAGCTTTAATCTTACTTATTTTGGTTAAAAAAAATGAATGAAAATAAAATTGATAGAAAAATTGCTGTTATTTTCGTAACAGACGTTGTTGGTTTCAGCAAGCTTATGGAGAAGAATGAGGACCAAACTCTTAAAAGTTTTCGGTCATGCAGGGAAATACTAGATAATTTGTTTAAAGAGCATGGAGGCCGAATTTTTAATACAGCCGGAGACTCGGTCCTTGCAGAATTTCAAAGTGCAGTTTCTGCAGTGGTTTGTGCATCTGAATTTCAAAAGTTAATTTCTGAACGAAATTCTAGTGTATCTGAAGATAGCGAAATGCATTTTCGAATTGGTATAAATATGGGTGATGTTATAGTAGAAGGCGATAATCTTTATGGGGACGGAGTAAATGTTGCCGCGCGTTTGGAGGCACTTTCGCAACCTGGTGGGGTGTGTTTATCAAAAAGCATACATGATTTTGTGAATCAAAAGACTGAGTTTTTGTTCAATGATATTGGTGAGCAACGAGTAAAAAATACAGATGTTCATGCGTTCGATTTAGCGCTTAATAATCTAGAAAAAAGAGAGGCAAAAAAAGAAGAGAAACTTGATGATGTAGATGATGGCGGCAAACCCCCAGCTATTGCCGTTCTTCCATTTAAAAATTTGAGTAATGATGAAGAGCAGGAGTATTTCGCAGATGGAATTACAGAGGATATAATTGCCAACCTTTCATTGTGGAAAACATTTCCCGTTATCTCGCGGAATTCTAGTTTTTCATTTAAAAACTCCACTGAGAAATCTGATGTAATATCGAAGGCACTGGGAGCGAGGTATTTAGTTGAAGGGAGTGTAAGAAAAGCAGGAAACAAAGTTCGAATTACTGCACAGTTAACTTCAGCAGATGACGATAAACAAATTTGGTCAAAAAGATGGGATAGGTCGCTTGAAGACATTTTTGAAGTTCAAGATGAAGTATCACGAGATGTAGCCGCACTAATTTCTCCTGCTTTAAAGGATCAGGAGCAGGTAAAGCTAACCACTAAAGGGAAGAAAAACTTTGGTGCTTGGGATGAGTATCTTCAAGGTCTTAACATTTATAATACTCAAGATTTTGTTGGAACAACATTAGGTGATAAAGTTATTGAACACTGTAAGAGAGCAATAGAGCTTGATGCAAATTTTTGTGACGCATACGTTCTGTATTGTAACGTGCTTCAGGGAAAAATTTATAGTCATGAGCACCAAGATAGTCGTGAAGAAAATACTAGGCTCTTTCATCAAATGGCGCAAAAAGCAGTCGATAACGATCCTGAAAACCCCGACGCTATGTCGTCATTAAGCATGTCTTATAGCATTAAAAAAGATTTGAATAAAAGGCTTGAGACAGCTGAGAAAGCATTAGAATTGAATCCAAGCCATCCACGCTCGAATTTTTCCTACGGTCAAGCCTTAACAAATTTTGGAAGAAATGAAGAAGCCTTGTCCTATGTTAAGAAAGCAATCGAGCTAGATCCTCAATCCAAAAGAAATTATGAAGGTTTTTTCCCTCTTTTGTATATAGCTCTCAAAGACTGGGAAAATGCAATAACATGGCTGAACACGGCTCATGAGCGAAGTCCACATTCCAGATTCTTTGGCTGGAAGGCTGCGGTGTATGGAAAGATGAATGACTTAGATTCTGCTAAGGAAAATTTAAACTCTTTTCTTAAAGAACGACCTGAGATTAAGACATTAGAGGATTATGAAAAGGTTGCACCAACTATAATAAAAGATACTCTACTAGAAGGCTTGAAAATAGCTGGATTAAAATAAGAGATATCTTTTTAACTTAAAATGAGGAGAAGGTGATGAAAACTAAAGCCGCCGTTGCATTTGAAGCTTCTAAGCCTTTAGAAATAGAGAATTAGATTTAGAGGGTCCAAAAGAGGGTGAGGTTCTCGTAGAGATAAAGGCGTCTGGCATTTGCCATACAGATGCTTACACTTTATCTGGAGCAGATCCTGAAGGAATATTTCCATCTGTATTAGGGCATGAAGGAGCTGGTGTTGTTGTTGATGTTGGAAAAAATGTTACCTCTGTATCTGTTGGTGATCACGTCATTCCCTTGTATACCCCCGAATGTAGAGAATGTGAATATTGCCTTAATCCTAAAACAAATCTTTGTCAGGCAATACGGACCACCCAAGGTCAGGGATTAATGCCCGACGGAACAAGCCGCTTTAGTTATAAAGGTAAGCCTATCTTTCATTATATGGGCACCTCTACTTTTTCTCAATTTTCAGTTATGCCCGATATTGCGGTTGCTAAAATTTCTAAAAGCGCCCCTTTTGAGAAAGTTTGTTACGTAGGGTGTGGAGTTACTACTGGAATTGGTGCCGTAATTAATACTGCGAAAGCTGAAGCTGGATGTAGAGCGGTGGTGTTCGGTCTAGGAGGTATCGGGCTAAATGTCATCCAGGGCCTGAAAATGATCGGCGCCGAGATGATAGTTGGTGTGGATATAAATGCTTCTAAAGAGGAGTGGGGAAAACGTTTTGGAATGACACACTTTGTCAATCCTTCCGAAGTAAAGGGTGATTTAGTCTCGTACCTAGTCGATCTAACCAAAGGAGGTGCCGATTACTCATTTGAGTGTATTGGTAACGTTAATATTATGAGAACAGCACTTGAATGTGCACATAAAGGTTGGGGAGAAAGCATAATAATTGGTGTTGCAGGCTCTGGAGAGGAAATAAGTACGAGACCGTTCCAATTAGTTACTGGCAGAAGTTGGAGAGGGTCAGCATTCGGCGGGGCAAGAGGCCGAACAGATGTACCGAAAATAGTTGATTGGTATATGGATGGAAAAATTGAGATTGATCCAATGATTACGCACGTTATTGACTTTGAAAGAATTAACGAGGGCTTTGATCTATTGCATGAGGGAAAATCTATAAGATCTGTGGTTACCTATTAACTATTTTTGTATGTCTGATATTTTTATATAAGCAATGATGGAAATCGTTACAATTAGAGCACCTATAATCATCTGAAGAGATGGCTGCTCATCTATCACGAGCCATACCCAAAATGATCCCAATACCAACTCTAGGAGCATAATTAAGCTAACGGTAGAAGCTCTAGTATATTTTGGCGCTATGAGTAATAAAGCGAAGGAAAATGGTAAAATGATTATCCCCATCGCTATAACACTGAAGGGTGCCGAGAAGTTTAAATTCGGTTCGTTTGATAGGTAAAAACAAAAGACACCACTTATAATACACCCTATAGACGTTGCAGGCATGACAGATAAATTTGGATATTTTCTGACCATTGTAAACGTGAAAGAAATACCCAAAGCAGAAATTAATCCATATGAAGCACCTAGAATTACGGAGCCATCAGGTGCATTTTCAGCAGTATCTGATCCACTAACGGCAAGAGAAATGCCACATACAGCAAAAATCAATATTAACCATGAAATTAGGTTTTGTTGCTCATTCAAAAAGAAAACTGATAACAAGGCTGTTAAAAGGGGCATCGTTGCTAGCGCAGTCAAAACAACAATGACAGAAGTTTCACTTACACCAAGAGTAAAACTTACTGAATTAACGGCCATCGCTCCAACAATTAGCAGTCCAGGAATAGAAAATGTTGTTAGAAACTCACTTTTGTGTCCCGATTTTCTTGAAAAAATCCAGATAAAAAAGAGGGTAGCACCCATAAGCACACCTCTCCATCCTCCTAATTGCCATTTTTCAAGTTCTGATAATCTCATAAAAAGAGTATCTGGTGTTAATAAGAGTACGCCGAAAACGGCAAGTACTATGCCTTTAGATTTATTATCTAATATATTGATTTTGTTTATCATTAATTGATTTTAGTGAAAAAAATACTAAACTTTCTGCTTATCCTAACCCACTCAAGAAACGATTAAGAAAAACTTTAAAATAATCATTAACAGACTATGTCTGCTATATGAAGAATTTATTTGTGATTTTAGGTAATCAGCTTTTTCATCCAAAATTATTGAAGGAAAAAGGCTGCACCGATGTATTTATGGCTGAAGACTTTGGTCTGTGCACATATGTGAAGCACCATAAGTTAAAGATCTATTTCTTTCTATGCTGCATGAGAGAATATGCTGATGAACTGAGGACAGCTGGTATCAACGTTCATTATTTTAAATTAAGTGAAAGGGATGAAAACCAGACATATACAGAATTGCTTTGTTCTTTTTTGAGTGAGAAAAAGGTAGCTAATTTAAATCTATTTGAGATAGAGGATAAGTCTTTCGAGTTGCCCTTTCTTAAAGTACTTGCTAACGCGGGCATTACATATTCCATCATCGACTCACCTATGTTTATGTTTTCGAGAAAGGATTTTTCTGATTTTCATAAAGGATTGAAACAGTTTAGGATGAATTCGTTTTATATATTTGGAAGAAAGAAATTTGATATATTACTGGATAATGATCAAAAACCAGTAGGTGGTAAGTGGTCATATGATGCTGAAAATAGAAAAAAAATTCCACCAAGTACGGTAATTCCTACGCTTCCCAAATACAAAATCTCTGCCTATCATGAAAGTGTCTCTAAGTTAATAAAACAGCATTTTTCTAACCATCCAGGAGAACTTAATGAAATTTGGTTTCCTGTTCAAAGAAAAGATGTCTCCATTCAACTTGAAAAGTTTTTAGAGGAAAGATTAAATTGTTTTGGAGTGTATGAAGATGCTTTAGTTGAGGGTAAAAACTTCCTCTTTCATAGTTGTTTGAGTTTGTTACTCAATATTGGATTAATCACTCCTGATGAAATAGTAGAAAAAACTTTAGAAGTGTATGAAAAACATCAGCTTCCGCTCAACTCGGTTGAAGGTTTTTTGAGACAAATAATTGGTTGGAGAGAGTTTATTAGAGGGATTTATCAGGAAAAAGGAGATGTTCAAGCTAAATCAAACTTTTTTAAACACAGTAGATCGTTAGCCTCTAGTTGGTATGAGGGAACAACAGGAATTCTGCCTTTAGATGACTCTATTAATAAAACAATAAGAGATGGTTATAATCATCATATACCACGCCTAATGGTAATCAGTAACATAATGAACCTCTGCGAAATAAATCCTAAATACATCTATAACTGGTTCATGGAAATGTATGTTGACTCGTCTGATTGGGTAATGGTGCCAAATGTCTTTGGAATGGCTACTTACTCAGATGGTGGTTTGATGTCGACTAAACCTTATACATGTGGGTCCAACTACATTTTAAAAATGAGTAATTATAAAAGGGGCGATTGGTGTGATACTTTAGACGGTTTATACTGGCGTTTTATCGAAAAGCATATTGACTTTTATAAATCGAATCCAAGATTATCATTTATTCATAAAACGTTAGAAAGAATGTCTTCCCAAAGAAAACTCTATATATTTGAGAAGGCAAATTTATTTATTGAGAATAATACCTATGAAGGATGAGAAAGTCTGTAAAGTTTGCAAAAAACCTTTTACCTGGCGAAAAAAATGGAAGAAAGACTGGGAGCAAGTTCTCTATTGTAGTGAGCGCTGTAGAAGAAATAAAAATAAAGTTAAATGAAATATTTCCTACACGCTTTGGTTAGCCTTTATTTATTTTTTTTCGAAAAGTTTTTGTGTAAACAAGAGAAAAAAGGTTGAAATAGAGCATACAGAAAGTGTGAAGATAACCACAATTGGAGTTCCATCAAAAAATGTTGATGCTGAGCCGCTAACTACCAGCGCTATAAACGTAGATACTGCTCCAATAACAGATGATGCGTATCCGGCAATATGTCCGAAAGGATTTATAGCTAGAGCATTTAAATTTCCAAAAATAAATCCGAAGAAAGAAAAACTTATCATTATAAATATAGAGAACCATGCCAAGTTAAAAGAGAAGTAATTGATTTGGTACAAAAGATTGATTGACGTCCAGATCATCAATAGTAACGAAAAAAATTTAGCAAGTTTAACCGCACCAAATTGCCCAACATATCTTGAGTTTAAATATGACGATAAACCTAGCATGGAAGCTATCAGTGCGAAATATAAGGGAAACCTAGATCCAACGTCAAAATAATTAAAATAGAGCGGTTGGCAAATGTTTATGAAAGTGAGTAAGCCTCCCAGAAGAAGACCTAAACATGCTATGTAAATCATTGAAGTTAAATTACTCAAAACCTCTTTAAAGTGCTTTACAATAGTCAAAAAACTTATTCGTTTCTTTTCCTGCAAGGTTTCTTCAACATTAAGTAAAAGAAAGCATGTTGTTATCAAAGAAAACAAGATAAAAAACACTATGATGTATTTCCAATAAAAGAAAAATAGAATGCCTTGGCCCAATAGCGGTGCAACAATAGGAACTAAGATAAAAATACTCATAATAAATGAGTTGATGCTTGCCAACCTATTCCCACTGAATAAATCTCGGCATATAGCCTGTGAAACAACTCTAGGTCCACCGATACCAAAACCTTGAATAAATCGCCCCAACACAAATATCATATATGAATTACTAAAAAGGCAAATAAAACACCCAAGCCAGTAAATGCTTACTCCTATTAGAACTGAGTTTTTCCTGCCTATACGGTCTGAGACAGGTCCAAATAGGATCTGGCCTAATGAAAAGCCAAAAAATAAAGCTGTTATAACCCAATGCAATTGATGGTCACTAATTAGAAATTTATTTTTAATTTCTGTATATGCAGGGAGTAAGGTATCTATTGAAAGAGCAACAAATGAGATCATTCCAGCAATAATAAAGCAAAAAAAAGTATTTGAAATTTTCAGAGTTGGTCTCCAGTAGATTAAAGAAAATGTTGTAGGAATATCTATAGCGGAATACACTTATTTTTTGATTAAGACAAGAGCTTCTAGCAAATGATTGAAACACTGCAAAATGAAGAAAGTAACGCTGCTGAGTTCTTTAGTCTTAAATTAATTAAAGAGACTAAAGAGATGTATGTTTTTTCAGTAATTTTTCCTCAAGCTTCAAAAAATATTTATGGTGGAGTACAAGGAGGAATGATTTCTGCTGCGATGGATGAAGCAACTTTTGTTAGTATTTTGCGAAGCCAAGAAAATATTAAAAAAGTAAGCAGTACAAACCATCACGTGTTATTCCATAAACCAGTATTGCTTGGTGAAAATAAAATCGAAACTAAATTTAAAAAAATTGGCAAAAGAGTTATTAATATTGAAGGAAATATTTTTAGTGCTGATGGCGAGTTAGCAGCTACACTTATACATTCTACTTCAATTATAAGATCAAGTGAGGGATAAAATGAACTTTAAGGAGAAAACTGTTTTTATAACTGGAGGAAGTAGGGGCATAGGGCTAGAAGTGGTGAAAAAATTGGCGATTGACGGTGCCAACATAATTATAGCTGCAAAAACAACAGAACCTCATCCAAAACTACCTGGAACAATTTTTACTGCTGCAAAAGAGATCGAAGAATTAGGTGGCAATTGCCTTCCTTTAGAGTGTGATATTCGCTTCGAAGACAATGTCGTCGCCACAGTGGAGAAAGGCGTGAAGCAATTTGGAGGAATTGACATTTGTATAAATAACGCCAGTGCTATAGTTCCTTTCCCAACTGGATCCGTTGACATGAAGAAATATGACCTGATGCAAGACATCAATACTAGAGGAACTTTTTTAGTATCAAAAACGTGTTTGCCTTATCTAAGGAAAAGTGATCATGCGCACATATTAACTTTTTCTCCTCCTCTGGATCTAGATGATAAGTGGTTTGCACCACATGTTGCTTATACGATTTCTAAAATGGGTATGAGTTTGCTAACACTTGGGCATGCACGAGAGTTCAAAAAATTTGCAATCGGAGTAAACTCACTCTGGCCTTTAACTGCTATTGATACAGCAGCTGTAAGAAATGTTCTGGGTGGAGAAAATACTGCAAAAAGTAGTCGAGATGTTAGTATAATGGCCGATGCAGCATATGAAATTTTAAGTAAAGATCCAAAATCTTGTACAGGTAATTTTTTCATTGATGAGGTTGTTTTGAGAAATGCGGGCGAAACTGATTTTGAAAAATATCGTATTTCAGATAATGAACTAATTAGAGATTTTTTTGTTCCCGATGATGTGGCAAACGAATTACCAACAAAAACAGTTACTATATACAAATGATATAACAATGTATCTTTTAAAGAGTGTTCTATGACTATTATAAATTCAGTTTTAATTGCTAATAGAGGCGAAATAGCAATTAGGATTTCTAAGACCTTGAACGAGATGGGGATAAAGGCTTATGGGATTTATAGTAAAGATGATAGTTCAAGTGCACATCTTTCGTATTGCTCTGAAGTATTTGAATTAAAAGGTACAGGACCTTCTGCGTACCTAAATATTGATGAGATCATATCTCTCACAAAAAGTAAAAAAATTAAGGCTGTGCATCCGGGATATGGGTTCTTGAGTGAAAACCATGCATTTGCCGCTAGTTGTGCGAAGAATGACATCATTTTTATAGGCCCAAATGAAAAAACATTAAAAAATTTTGGTAATAAAGAAAAAGCAAAAAAATTAGCTCAAAAATTAGGAATACCTGTATGCTCTTCATCGGGGCCAATACAAAAAAAATCAGATATCCTGAGTTTTTTTAATGAGATAAAAAAAAATAAAATAATCTTAAAAGCAAATTTTGGTGGTGGGGGAAGAGGATCAAGAATAATTCATAAAAAAGATGATTTCTCTGAAGTATTATCTTTAGTAAAAGAAGAAGCAAAGTCATTTTCTGGCTCTAATTTGATTTTTGCAGAGGAGGTAATTGAAGAGGCTAGACATATTGAGGTTCAAATTTTGGGTGATGGACAATCGTGTATTCATCTTTTCGAAAGAGATTGTTCCTTTCAAAGAAGTTTTCAAAAATTTATCGAATTTTGTCCTGCACCAAATCTTTCAAGCCAAGCTAAAGATAAGCTATATAATTATGCAATTAGTTTGTGCGAAAGTGTTGCTTACAAAGGTTTGGGCACAGTTGAATTTTTGGTCGATAAAAATGAAAAAATCTATTTCATGGAAGTTAATCCAAGGGTGCAGGTAGAGCATACTATTACAGAAGAACTTACTGGAATTGATCTCATACGATCCCAGATCAGCGTTTTCAATGGAAAATCTCTTAAGGATCAGAGTATTAAAGCGGGAATTGTATTAGGAAAGCGTGCTTCAATACAGGCTAGGCTTAATATGGAAAGCTATGATAACAAAAACCAACTTGTTCCAACAACCGGAACTATAAAAGAGTATGATATTGTTTCCGGTCCTGGAATACGGATTGATGGTGCAGGAAAAGTTGGCTATTTAAATAATGGTCTTTACGACTCATTGCTTGCTAAAGTTATTGCTACTAGCGAATTTGGTTTGGGTGAAGCTGTAAGAAAGCTAGATTTTACTTTAAGAATGTCTAATGTTTCAGGGGTAGAGACAAATAAAAATTTAATTATCGAGATATTGCGACAAGAAGTCCCTCAAAACGGGTCGGTAAATATTTCTACAATTGATAATAATATCGAAGTTTATCTTCAAAAACTGAATAGAGATACCCAAATAGGCGTTAAAGAGAATAATAAAAATGAAATTCCTAACAGGCCTCTAATAGATAGCGCTTTAACAGAGAACACAATTCAATCTGAGCTTGTTGGTACAGTAATAGACATAAAGGTATTGCCAAATAAAAAGATTAAGCAAGGAGATACTGTCCTAGTTCAGGAATCTATGAAAATGCATCATCCTATTAAAGCCAACGCAAATGGATTCGTATCAAACTTTTTTGTTGATATTGGAGATACTGTTTCAACAGGATCACCTCTTTTTGAATTCATTCCTGAAAAAGAAAGTAGCCAAAAAAAGTTGAAGAAAGGCAAGTCAAAAAAGTCAAAAAAAATGAGAGGAGATCTCGAAAATCTTTTGGAAAGAAGGAAGCTTACATTAGATAAAAGTAGGCCCATAGCAGTAAAAAAAAGAAAAAAAATTGGGAAAAGAACTGCTAGAGAGAATATAAAGTCTTTAATTGGCAATAATGACTTTTTTGAGTATGGGGATCTGGTTTATGCGGCACAACGATCAAGAAGATCGCTTGATGATCTGATAAAAAATACCCCCGCAGATGGATTAATAACAGGTTTGAGCTTTGTAAACTCGGATTTGTTTGCCAAAGAACAAACTAAGACTGCAATTATGCACTACGACTATATGGTTCTAGCAGGAACACAGGGTATAAATAATCATAAGAAGCTAGATAGAATGATTGATGTTATTAGAGGTTTAAAAGTTCCTTTGATATTTTTCTGTGAAGGGGGAGGAGGGAGACCAGGAGATGTTGATGCAGGAGATCAAAATATCGCTGGTTTGAACATTCCTTCTTTTCATGATTTTGCGCGTCTTTCTGGAGAAGTGCCATTAGTTGGAATTGGTTCAGGTAGGCTTTTTGCGGGTAATGCTGCTTTATTGGGTTGCTGTGATGTAATAATCGGCACAAGAGATCTTAATCTGGGTATGGGTGGCCCAGCAATGATTGAGGGAGGAGGGTTAGGAGTGTACAAACCCGAAGAGGTTGGTCCAACAAGCGTTCAATATCCCAATGGTGTTATTGATATTTTAGTTGATAACGAGGATGATGCTATTGTAATAGCAAAAAAATATTTATCATATTTTCAGGGAAACCTAGGCTCTTGGGAAGCTCCTGAAGTAGAAAATTTAAGGTACGTTATTCCTGAAAATAGGTTGGAGGTTTATGATATTCGGGAGGTTATTGATAATATTGCTGATATAGGCTCTGTATTGGAAATAAAGGCTGGTTTTGCAAAGGGTATGTTCACAGGCTTTATCAGAGTTAAAGGTAAGCCGTTGGGATTAATTGCAAATAATCCACTATTTTTGGCTGGGGCGATAGACAGTGATGGAGCGGATAAGGCTTCCAGACTTATTAAATTATGTGAAAATTATAATATTCCGATATTAAGTCTTTGTGATACTCCCGGCATGATGGTGGGCCCGGAAATTGAAGAGACTGGCCTTGTACGCCACTGTTGTCGCTTATTTCTAGCGGGAGCTAATGTAACGGTACCAATGATGACCATTGTCTTAAGAAAAGCTTATGGCCTTGGAGCACAAGCAATGGCTGGTGGTAGTTTTATGGCACCACAATTTGTTGTGGGTTGGCCAACCGCTGAGATTGGAGCTATGGGTTTGGAAGGTGCTGTTAAGTTAGGGTACAGAAAAGAGCTAGAAGCAGAAAGTGACGTAGAGAAGAAAGAAAAGCTTTTTAAAAAATTAGTTGATGACCTTTATGAAAAAGGAAAGGCAATTAATGCCGCAAGCTTGTTAGAATTTGATACGGTTCTAGATCCTATAGAATCTCGTGATTGGATATCTATAGTAGTAGAAAGTCCTATTAATAGTTCTGAAAAAGTCCCAAAAAACAGGTATATAGATTCCTGGTAAATTAGGTTTTACATATTGGAAAGAGAAAAATGAGCAGAAATGATCAAGAATTAATAGCTCCTTTGGAAAAACATAAATTCAACACCGATAATCTAGTGACATGGATGGAGTCCAATGAGATAGAGAGCACAGGATTAAAGGTAAAGCAGTTTCAAGGAGGAATGTCTAACCCAACTTTTTTTCTTGAGAGTGAAAACAATAAATATGTCTTAAGGAAAAAACCTCCAGGAAAGCTGTTGCCAAAGGCACATGCGGTTGACAGAGAATTTAAAGTAATGAACGCTCTTGGAAAAATAGATTTCCCTGTGCCTAAGATGCTTGGTTTTTGTGATAACCCGAGTGTGATAGGTACTGAATTTTTTATAATGGACTACATAGACGGAAGAATAATTACAACTCCGGAAATAAATGGATTCTCAAAAAATGAAAGAAACACCATCTGCGTATCTTTAGCAGAGACGCTAGCCAAACTGCACAATGTAGATTACAAATCAATCAGCCTCGAGTCTTTTGGAAGACCAGAAGGCTACATCCAGCGTCAAATAAAATTATGGTCTGATCAATTCCAAAGATCAAAAGAAGATATTACTGTAAAGGCCAACTTTAAAGAAATGGATTTACTTAGTATATGGCTTAAAGAAAATTCTATCATTGAGGATGAATTTGCTATTGCCCACGGTGACTACCGATTAGGTAATACGATAATTGATAAAAATAACTCGACAGTGATTGGTGTACTTGATTGGGAATTATCAACATTGGGCCACCCCCTAGCTGATCTGGGTTATTATTGTATCCCCTACCGATATGGGTTTGAAGACTTAAATCTAAAACAACTGGGTATACCCTCTGAAGAAGAATTTCTTGAACTATATATGAAGTTTTCAGGTAGAAGTTCAATTCCGAATTGGCCTCTATTTTTATCATTCGCTCTTTTTCGTAGTGCGGCGATTATTTTTGGAGTAGCTGCTAGAACCCTGCTTGGA
>CACGWW010000015.1 GCA_902576905.1 uncultured Alphaproteobacteria bacterium | reverse complement strand
TATCAATCGGGCTCGTGAAGTATTACAAGGACAAATTGTAAATACGCCAACGCTCAAACTGAATGAGGATGATATTCAAGAGATTCTTCCTCATAATGCTGATGTATCTATAAAGCTGGAATTATTTCAGCAAACGGGCTCGTTTAAGGCGAGAGGTGTGGCTATCGGACTGGAAACTCTAGAGGAAGATAAAAAAGCACAAGGTATTGTAACCGTCACGGGAGGAAATCATGGCATAGCTACCGCTTGGGGTGCAAGTCAATACAATATTTCGGCAAAAATTATTATGCCAAAGACTGCTGACCCGTTTAGAATTGATAAATGCCGTAGCCTTGGCGCTCAAGTAATGCTTGCTGAAAATGTTGATGATGCCTTTGCAAAATTAGACGAAATCGAAAAGGATGAAAATCGTTTTGTGCTTCACCCATTTAATCAAGAAAACATGATAATTGGTTCAGCTACTTGTTGTGCTGAGATTATAGATCAGATGGGCGATATTGATATATTAATTATTCCAATCGGTGGAGGCGGACTGATAGGTGGTATGGCGCACTATCTTGAACAGATTAATTCGTCCGTTGAATTATTAGGGGTGGAGCCTACAGGAGCAGATAGTTTCGCACAAAGCTTGGAAAATGATAGTGCAGTGAGAATCAATAAAGTGAACACAATAGCCGACAGCTTAGGCGCTCCAATGGCCATGGACTTTTCTTTCAACATCGCAAAAAAGAGAGTAAATCAAGTTGAAAAAGTTACTGATAATGAAATACGCAGAGCAATGATTACCATGAGAGATAGGCTTGGATTTATTGTTGAACCTGCCTGTGCTACCTCTTTAGCTGGACTGTTAGAGCGATATAAAAAGAAATGTGAGGGTAAAAAAGTTGGAATAATTGCATGTGGCTCAAATATTTCATTCGAAAGATATAATGAAATATTAAAAGATTATAAAGACTAACTCCACCACCTAAATAATCCAATTATCGCAGCACAGGAGTAAAAGAATTGTAATAAAAGAATTCCACTATGACGATTTAAGTAGGCCCATACTCCAATTGAAATAGCAGAAACTAATAGTAAGAAAAACCCTATAACCTCCAAACCGAGGTTCAATGCTACGATTACTGAATAGAAGATTGCTGTAATTACCCCTAGCCATTCAAAAATGTAATAATTTTTTTTTTTAATCATTAGGTTTTCTCTTTTTTAAATGAGTAAAGTTAAATACTCCGGTTAAATTTCTAGGATCAACTTCTGGTTCAAATATCTTATGTCTAACAACTTTTTGGGTTCCAGTTACGGGAAGATCATCCATGAACAACATATAGCCAGGGGCCTTGAAGTAAGCCATTTTTTCTAAGGCGTGATTGAAAAGAATTTCTGCTACCTCTTTAGATCCCTTCTTGCCATCTTCAAGAACTACGCAGGCCATAACTTCTTCCTCTCTAATATCATCTTTCACTGCTATGCACGCAATCTTGGATACAATTTCTATTTCAAAGAGGCAGTTCTCGACTTCTGCTGCAGCAATATTTTCTCCAGCACGCCTAATAATATTTTTTGCTCGATCAACAAAGTACAACATTCCCGTTTCATCCATAGTCACCGTATCACCGGTATGAAACCAACCATTTTTCCATGCTTCTTCTGTTTCTTTTTCTTTATTTAGATACCCGCTAAAAGCTCCCGCTCTAGGTGTTTTCTCTGAATGCCTGACAACCATTTCACCTGGCATTCCTATCTCCACTTCCTGATCATTTTCATCTACTACTTTAACCTGAAGATCTTCTCGCGGTCTTCCCATTGCTCTGGTGTGTATCTGCCTCGGTTCCTCGTTATTATAGAGCACTCGACACATTTCCGTCATACCCCAGCACTCGATCAGTGGAATGCCAAATCGGGTCTCAAATTCTTGGTGCAAAGCTGGTTCGACTCCCGCGCCGAAGCCTACCCTCAATTTACTAAGAGATGCTTTTGTTGCAGACTGATCAGACAATAAAACAGCAATAATAACACCCAAATAATGAAAAATTGTTGCTTCTGTCTCATTAATATCTTCCCACCAACTTGAAATACTGAAACGCTCTGGTTGAATGAGGCTATTCCCTGTAAGCATGGCTGCAAAAAAAGTAACTATACCAGCATTTATGTGGTAGCTAGGCAAGGGGTTTAAAATCTTATCTTTTCCAAAAGACAAACTTATTGGCATTCCAATATTTGCATAGACTTCGCCACACATTAGCTCATATTCATGGGATAATATGCATCCCTTAGGTCTTCCTGTTGTTCCTGAAGTATAGAGTAAACTAGCTTCGGTGTTTCCGTGGACCTGTGCTCCACGATCAGATAAGGGCTTAAGTGTTTGAATAGTTTCAATTTCGTCATATGTGACTATTGGAACGGAAAGATCTTTGTAGGCTATCGCTGTTTTGAGCTGTTTTTTGTAATGCTCTGCACAAATTGCTAAGACGGAACCACTATCTGCCAGCAAATACGCTGTCTCGTCAGGAGAATAATCAGGATTTATAGGCACTACTGAAACTCCGATTTTATTAAGTGCTAGTTTGACAATATAATGTGCTGGAGTAGACCCTAGTAAAGTAGCAACTCGCAAATTGTTGCCATAGCCATTATCTAAAAAAATAGTCGATATTTTATTAGCTTTCTCAAACGTTTCTTGATAGGAGAAAGTCGTCAAACCTTTTTGATTTCTAGAAGGCGATATTAAAAAGGGTGCAGAAGGTGTTTTTCTGCAAATATCTTCAAAGGATTTAAAAATGGTCAGATCTTGTTTGTTCATTTGAAAATTTCCGAACTTTAAATGATATCTATTGTTATTATTACCTAACGGCAATAAGATTAATTAAAAGCTTTAAAGGGGGAAAGACTTAATTTCATTATATCTGATTATGACTCCACTTTCTTATAATTGGAATTAGGTTTTAAAGGGATTTATGAACAAAATTCAAAAGATCACAAAAGGTAAACGAGACTATTTTTCTCCCAAGGGTAGGCAAGTAGATGATCTAGCTCTGGACAGGATTAAATCCATCTTAGCTGACCTGGAAATAAGAAGAGATCTTCTCATAGAGGCACTGCACAAAGTTCAAGATTCTTACGGATACATTAGTGCTGGAGACATGGCGGCATTGGCAGATATTTTCAAATTATCTCAAGCTGAGGTTTTTGAGGTAGGGAGTTTTTATCATCATTTTAAAATCGTAAAAGAGGATGGAAAGAAACCCAATAAATCAAAATTAAGAATTTGTGATGGGTTATCATGTGAAATGGCTGGTGCACATGCACTTTTTGACTTAGTGAAAGATGAATTATCAGCTGAAAAAATTGAGATTGAAAAAGTCCCCTGTATCGGTCGATGTGCCTCTGCACCAGCGGCACGGTTTAACAATAAACCTATCGATAATATGAACATAAAAAAAGTTAAAGAAATACATCTCGCTGGAATGTCTTATGACCTAAAGTTACCTCAATACGAGAATCTTAATGAGTATGTTAGTAGGGGTGGATACCGAACACTCAATAAAATAAAAAAAGGGGAACTAAAATCAGAAAACCTAATTAAATTGATTTCAGATTCTAAACTAAGAGGTTTAGGCGGTGCAGGGTTCCCCGCTGGTAAAAAATGGGAAATTGTTAGGTCTTTCGAGAGGCCGCGTTTGATGACCGTGAACGGTGACGAAGGAGAGCCGGGCACATTCAAGGATAGGTTTTGGTTAGAAAGAAGACCTCATCAGATGTTGGAGGGGGCCCTTATTGCAGCTCATATCGTTGAATGTGCAAAAATTTACATTTATATGCGTGATGAATATCCTGAGGTATTAGAAATATTGAAAAGAGAAATAAATGCAATTGAAAAAGAAAATATTGCAGATATTTCTATCGAACTGAGACGAGGCGCGGGCGCATATATTTGTGGCGAAGAAAGTGCAATGATAGAAAGCATAGAAGGTAAAAGGGGCTTGCCACGACATAGACCGCCATATATTGCTGAGGTGGGGTTATTTGGAAGACCTACGCTAAACCATAATATAGAGACTTTGAACTGGCTCCCTGAAATAATTGAAAATGGGGTTGACTGGTTTAAAAGAAAAGGGTGGAACGAGGCTCATAGTGGCGTGAGATCTTTTTCAGTATCAGGTCGAGTAAAAAATCCTGGAGTAAAAATTGCTCCAGCGGGTATACCTCTTCAACAGCTAATAGTCGACTATTGTGGAGGGATGCAAGATGGACACACATTAAAGGCTTTTTTCCCTGGGGGAGCATCCGGGGGAATACTTCCGGCCAATCTGGCATCATTACCACTTGATTTCGGAATTTTTGAAGAGTACGGGGGCTTTATTGGCTCCCATGCGATAGTGATTTTATCTGATCACGATAATATCAAAGAGGCAGCTTTGAACACTATGCGTTTTTTTAAGCATGAAAGCTGTGGGCAATGCACCCCATGTAGGTCTGGTACCGACAAAATGATTAGTCTTCTAGAAGATAACAATAAAGAATTAGATCTTTATAACGCCCTTATCAAGGTTATGAGTGATAGTTCAATTTGTGGGTTAGGCCAAGCGGCGAGCAATTGTGTATCGCATCTAATTAAATATTTTCCAGAGGAGTTTTGATTATGAGCCTCGATAATCCAACGATTAATGAAAAAATATTTTTTACTTTAGATGGCAAACGTGTGGAAGCAACTAAAGGAGAAACGATTTGGCAAGTTGCTAAGAGACATGGAGTCACTATTCCACATCTTTGTTGGAAAGATGCTCCTGGGTATAGAGCGGATGGAAATTGCAGAGCATGCATGGTTGAGATAGAAGGGGAAAGAGTCTTAGCGGCTTCTTGTGTTAGAATGCCTTCAGAAGGAATGTCGGTTATATCACAGGGAGAAAGGGTCAATAGTAATAGGAAAATCGTTTTTGACCTCCTTGCTTCAGATATGCCGATTAAAGAGCAGAGTCCAGACCCGGAAGCCCATTTCTGGGCTCAAGCAAAAAATGCAGATTTTGAAAGCCCATCTTTTCCAAGCAGTAAACCAGGAGCAAAAAATGAAATTCCTGTAGACAGTATATTCCGCGACGCGTCACACCCATCGATTTCAGTTAATCTTGACGCGTGCATAGCTTGTGGTCTTTGTGAAAGAGCTTGTAAGGAAGTTCAGGTTAATGATGTAATAGGTATGGGTAAAAGAGGTATTGATACAGTTCCTGTTTTCGACATAGAAGACCCTATGGGAGCTTCCTCCTGTGTAGCATGTGGAGAATGCGTTCAGGCTTGCCCCACGGGTGCCCTGATGGAAAAGTCTTTGATGAATGCAGAATCAACTAAAAGAATAGCCTATCCAGAAAAAAAGATTGAAAGCGTTTGTCCATTTTGTGGTGTTGGATGTCGTACTGAGGTTAGTGTAAAAGAAAATCGGATAATAAAAGTCGATGGCATTCAAGGTCCGGCGAATAGGGGTAAGCTATGTGTCAAAGGAAGGTTCGGAATGGACTATGTTATGCATCCTGAGCGACTTACTAAACCTTTAATAAGAAGGGCAGGTGTCGAAAAGAAACCAGACTGCGCATACGACTTTTCAGATATAAATGAAATTTTTAGAGAAGCAACATGGGACGAAGCACTAGATTTAGCTGCTTCAAAATTTTTGAAGATACTTGAGCAAAAAGGAGGCCAAGCGCTTAGCGGGTTTGGGTCAGCTAAAGGAACAAATGAAGAGGCTTATTTATTCCAAAAATTTATAAGACAAGGCTTCGGCACTAATAATGTCGATCATTGTACAAGGCTATGCCATGCTTCAAGTGTTGCTGCTCTTATGGAAGGAATTGGGTCAGGGGCAGTATCAGCACCTTTTACTGCTGCAGATGACAGTGACTGTATTATGATAATAGGAGCAAGACCGGAACAGAACCATCCAGTTGCCGCAACTTACTTTAAACAGGCAGCCAAAAACGGGAAAAAATTAATTGTTATGGATCCAAGGAAACAGGGTTTAATGCGTTTAGCAAGCCATCCTGTTGTATTCAATGCTGGTCGCGATGTTGCAATGCTTAATGCAATGATTAATGTAATAATTGAAGAAAACTTGTATGACACACAATATATCCAAGCTAATGTCGATGGCTTTCAATCTTTGGCCGAGAACGTAAAGGATTTCACCCCAGAGGCAATGGAAGAAGTCAGTGGAGTTAAGGCAGATTATATAAGAGAAATTGCACGAACATATGCTACCTCAAACAACAGTATAATTTTTTGGGGAATGGGTATCAGTCAGCACGTTCATGGAACTGATAATGCCCGATGTCTCATAGCCTTATCGTTAATAACAGGTCAAATTGGTAGAAAAGGAACTGGACTGCATCCTTTGAGAGGACAAAATAATGTTCAAGGTGCGTCTGACGCTGGTCTCATCCCCATAACATATCCCGACTACAAGTCAGTTGAGAATTCAGATATGCGTAAGCATTATGAAGATGCATGGGGAAGGTCTTTGGATCCTGTCAAAGGACTTACCGTGGTTGAAATAATGAATGCAATAAACGATGGTGATATATCCGGAATGTATATTATGGGAGAAAATCCAGCTATGAGTGATCCAGACCAACGGCACGCTAGACAGGCTCTTTCAAAACTAGATAACCTAGTAGTTCAGGACATATTTTTTACTGAAACAGCTTGGTTTGCTGACATTATTTTCCCAGCCTCAGCTCAAGCAGAAAAGCTAGGTACATACACTAACTCTAATAGGCAGATTCAATTAGGTCGACCTGTTTTAGAGATGCCGGGTGATGCTAGACAAGATTGGGAGTTGATAGTTGATTTAGCTAAAAGATGCGGGCTGAAATGGGAATATGACAGTGTTTCCGATGTATACGAAGAAATGGCAAGTCATATGAGAAGTTTAGATAATATAAGCTGGGATCGTTTGCAGAAAGAAGGGTCGGTTTGCTATCCAAGCTTTGGTCCTGACTTACCAGGAGAGGAGGTTATATTTTTCTCTGGATTTCCAACTGAGACAGGAAAAGCGAAAATTGTGCCAACCGACCTACTTCCTCCAGATGAATTGCCAGACGACAAATATCCATTTGTCTTAACCACGGGTAGGGTACTAGAGCATTGGCATACAGGTGCCATGACAAGAAGAGCGTCTATGCTAGAAGCACAAGAGCCAATTCCAGTCGTAAGTATGCATCCAAGAGATGCAAAAATTCAGGGTTTCAACAAAGGTGACTGGGTTTGTGTAAAAACGAGAAGGGGAGAAATAAAGCTTCAACTCAAGCTCGATAGGGATGTCAGTGAAGGGATGCTATTTATGCCATTTTGTTATGTTGAAGCTCCTGCAAACTTCTTAACTAACCCACAACTTGACCCATATGGAAAAATTCCTGAGTTTAAATTCTCAGCAGCACAAATAATTAGGTCAAAAAAAACAGCAAACTAAGTTTTGATTATTCTTTATTGAATGATGATAAACCCTATAGGACTTCGATCTGATTTTATGATAGACTTATTCCTAGCGGTGACGTAGCTCAGCTGGATAGAGCACCAGATTTCGGCTCTGGGGGTCGAGGGTTCGAATCCTTCCGTCATCGCCATTATTTTTAGCCACAAATTGCGTCTAAATTGATTTCAAAATCAGTTTCTATTTTTTTTAGTATCTCTGGACTCAGGTGGCTCTGAAAATTGCTAGAAAGCATTTCTTCAAGGTTTTTTCTGGCCTCGTTTAGCATTGTATTATCTTTTTCTTTCATCCATAACTCTGGCGATAACCTTTTTGCCGATTTTGGATAATCAAAATCAGTACTCATTCTTTTCAAGGTATCGGATTCTCCTAAAAAGTGCTTATCCCTTTTAATTACTTGCCTTATAGACTCTAAATCATTGGTTAGCACTGGTACGTCTATGCTACGCATTGAACTCAAAATTGATCCACATAGTTCATTATCAAGTACAAAAGACTCAAGAGATACTCCCATTAGACCGCTAAGCATACCGCTTGATTGAGTAATTAAATTTGCGCCTGACTGTGCTGATGTTGCTATCGAGAGAGCTTTCTCATAACCTGCTTGGTAATCGGGAATATTGCTGTCTGATGCACCAGCGATCGATGAGTTTGGGATCTTGTAGTAATGCATCATTTGACTAAGCAGAGAGGTCGTTTGTGCTTGCTCTCCGCTTCCTCCAGCCATTCCGCCTGTCCTTAGATCGGTTACCATAGCTCTAGGACCACAAATAACTTTTGAATCTGGATCTAAAAGCCAACATATTAACAACCCTGATAATGCCTCGGCAACCGTTTGACAGACTGATCCAACAATGCTGACAGGGCTAGATGCGCCTCTCTGTCCAAACACGTTTGCCATAACAGGAATTCCGTATTTGACACTTTCTCTCATAACTTCGCACGCTTCAGCATCTAACCTAAGAGGAGGAATCATGAAATTTATATTTAAAGATAAAAATGGTGATCGCCTAAAAGTGTCTTCTCCACCAGCTATAAGATAGCAGACTTCTGCCAAGGGCTTTACAGTCTTATGGTTGGCGACGCTTGTCATGACATGTTTGTTGGTAGCAGATAAAGATAAAACGGCGGTATAGATATCCATAAGGTGTGGGTCTGCGATATCTGTCAGTACTAACGGCCTAGAGAAAAAACTCAGATTATCCAGTCTATCAACAACTCGGGCAGCATTTAAGAGATCTTTTACCAAAGAGGGCCGATAAACTTTTCTTTCATAGTCCAAAATAAGTGGAGCAGCGCCCCCTGTGCCAAAATAAACATTTCCTTTTGTCAGATCTAAGTAGTTCTCTCGATTTTGTTGGTGCAATAAAACATTGTTGTTGAACGATTGCAGGCACTGATCAATCAGCCCCAATCCAAAACAGAACCGATTATTTTTTTTAATAATCGTTTTATTATCAATAAAACATTCTAAAAATTTCGGAAGTTGTTCAAAGCCTATTTCAGACAGAATATGCCGCACCCCTGCATTGATCTCGGCTTTGTCCTTTTCTGATAGCGTGTTGAGACTGCTGCCAAACACGCTTAAATTTTTGGAGTTATCAGAAACAATGCTCTCTTGAGCTCCACGGAAACGTGATCCTCTTCGTCGACTCATAAAAGCGTTTTTTTTATAGACTAAAAAGCTTAATCGACTTTTATATTGATGGCAGATTTACGGCCATCTTCGGAAGTCTCTATTTCAAAGGAAACCTCTTGGTCCTCATCAAGTCTTTTTAGACCTGCGGCCTGCACAGCAGTGATATGGACAAAAACGTCCTTATCTTCACCCTCTGGTGCTATGAAACCGTAGCCCTTTTTTTGGTTGAACCATTTTACGATACCTTTAGTCATACTATATCTCCTTTGACCGTCTATATTTCCGATCCTTTAGTCTGTATCTTAAGCAATAATCTCAATATATCAGGTTGAATAGTAATGAAATAACTATCCTCAAAAAAATCGTTGATGATAGCGATAGACTAATTGCACCGTCTTTTCAATTTATTTTTTGTTATTTTAGTTTTTTTGTTAGACTCAGTGATATCTCTGTAATACTTGAGAATTTTAAATTAAAGGAAATTACTATGGTAAATAAAGTTGCGTGGATAACTGGAGCAGGGTCAGGTATTGGTGAGGCATCCGCTATTAAGCTTTCAGAAGAGGGTTTCATTGTTGTACTTTCTGGGAGAACTAAGGAAGCTCTTGATACTGTGGCCTCAAAATGCAAAGGACAGGCTTCAGTAAAGCCTCTTGATGTCTCCAATTCGGAAGATGTGAAAGGTGTGTTTCAAAATATCATGTCAGACTATGGTCGAATAGATGTTTTAGTTGCTAGCGCAGGTTTAAACACGAAAAACAGAAACTGGCATAATGTGTCAGAGGAAGATTTTGATCAAGTTATAAAAATTGATTTGAACGGTGTCTTCTATACAAATCGCTTAGTATTAGAAAAAATGAAGGAGCAAAGAGAGGGTTTAATTATAAACATCTCATCTTGGGCAGGGAAATATGTGACCACACTTACAGGACCTGCATATACAGCAGCTAAGCACGGTGTAAATGCTTTAACCGAAGGCATAAATATGGAAGCAGGTCACTTTGGTGTGAGGGCTTGTGCTATTTGCCCTGGTGAGGTGGCAACACCAATTCTTGATAAGAGACCCATACCCGTCTCCAAAGAAGATAAGGAGAAAATGGTTCAGCCGGAAGACTGTGCGGAGACTGTTGCATTTTTAGCTAAGCTACCTCCAAGAGTATGTATAAATGAGATTACCATAAGTCCTACTTGGAATAGACTTTATATAGCTGGCCTTACAGATCAAATTCCAAAAAAATAATATCTAAATGAACCAACTCTCACATTTGGCCCAGTCTATTTTCTGGATGCTAGGGGCTATGATCTCCTTTACTCTCATGGCAGTTTCAGGAAGGGAACTATTTTCGTCTTTAGATACCTTTGAGATTATGCTTTATCGTTCATTAGTGGGGATTTTTTTAGTCTTATCTTTTGGAAAATATTTCAATACTCTTAAGCAAATAAGGGTGGAGAAGCTTTCGCTTCATTTCATACGAAACATAAGTCATTTTGGTGGTCAAAATTTTTGGTTTTATGCTATCGCGTTGATACCTTTTTCTCAAATATTCGCTTTCGAGTTTTCAACCCCTCTTTTTATAGTGTTTCTAGCTCCTATTTTTTTAGGCGAGCTTTTAACAAAAGAAAAGCTTTTCGCGGCAGCAATTGGTTTTGTAGGTATAATTTTGGTAGCAAGGCCCGATCTAAATGTTGTAAATTGGGCGTTGGTTGCAGCATTTCTTCTACCTATTTGTTTTGCAGCAACAGCTATTGCAACGAAGTTACTGACCCGTACATTTAGTTTAACCTGTATACTCTTTTGGTTGGTTATTATGCAAACGGTGTTTAGTCTGATCTGCGCAGGGTATGATCTCACCATTAAAATACCAACAAAGTCTGATTTACCATTCTTACTTATAGTATCTGTTACAGGGTTAACTGCGCATCTATGCATGACAAAAGCATTCAGTTTAGCGCCAGTTTCTGTAGTAATGCCGATTGATTTTGTGCGATTACCTCTGATTTCTGTGGTAGGATATCTATTTTATAGTGAAGTGCTAACATGGTACATAGTTTTGGGATCGGTATTAGTATTTCTTGGGAACTATTTTAATATAAAAGCGGAGGAAAGAGGGCAAAGTTATGAAAGAGTTTCAGGATCTGAAAGATAGTATTAGGACAGTTCCAGATTATCCAGTCCAAGGTGTTCAATTCAGAGATATTACAACACTTCTTCAAAAGCAATATTTATTTAAAAAAATGATTGATGCCATGACACGTCAGTGGGCACCATATCAGATCGATGCAATCTTAAGTATCGAGTCTAGGGGATTCATCATGGCGGGAGCTCTAGCCTATAACTTAGAAACTGCATTTATTCCTCTCAGAAAGCCTCAAAAGCTACCATATAAAACGCACTCTATTTCCTACGAACTCGAGTATGGGGCTACGGACATGCACATTCATACTGATTCACTCGATGGGCACACCAATCTTCTTATAATTGATGATCTTTTAGCAACGGGTGGAACGGTTATAGCGGCACTCGACCTAATAAAGAAATTCCAAGATAAAGAGGTCGTGGGTGCAGGGTTCGTTATTAACCTCCCTGAATTAGGTGGTCATACAAAACTCGAAAATCTCGGCGTTAAGTCAAAATATTTATTAGAATTCTGATAAAATAAATTCAAATTAGGAACGAATCGATATTTAATAGACAGTAATTAACTTAAAATCTTTTCTCTTTTGTTAAGTGGGGTTTTTAATGACAGATACTGGAGCTTTGCAGGCTATGTTGGATGCGTTTGATAATGCAAAACAAGGCCTAGGAATTTGGGATGAGAACGATAATCTTCTTGGCTTTAATAAACTATATGGTGATGTATTAGAGAAGAATCTACTTATAAAGCCTTCTCTGGGCATAAACTTTAAAAAGGTTTGGGACGATGTAGCAAATATGCCTGAAAGTATCCACAGTAAGGAAAATATAGAGAAAAGATTTTCATTAAGGGAAAAAGTGAGACAAGAAAAACTTTCTCTTGAGGATGAATTCGAAGCAGATGGGGGCGAATGGTATAATATTCGAGAAACGGCATCAAATAACGGTCATATGATAACTGTTGTTGTGGATGTTACGGAGAGAAAGAAAAGAGATATGATGCAGTCGCGACTTTCGAATGCAATAGACTCTATTCCTTCCCATGTGATGTTTTGGGACAAAGATGAAAAATTAATTAAAGTAAACGAGCTGGCAAGGAAAGAGAACGCATCTCAGGGCATAGAGCTAAACGAGGGTATGACTTATGCAGACTTTCTTACTAATCAGTTTTCGGCAGGTCTTTATTCAGTTCCTCAAAACTTTGTCGTTGAGGATTTCGTAAAAAAGCGGCTGAAGGAAAGAGCTGAGTTAACATCAAAGTCAACTAAAATTAAATATAGAGATGGCAAGACTGTAATTAGAACAGAGAACAAACTAGATGATGGAGGTATTTTAACAATATTAAATGACGTCACTGAGCTTGAAGATAAAGAAGTTCAGGAAAAGATCTTATCTTCTTCAATTGATAATATGTCCTATGGAATACAATTGTGGGACAAAGATAGGCGACTTCTCAAATTTAACAAATATTTAAAAAAGAGAAATGATGATTTTGGAGTGAAAACTGAAATTGGTATGACATGGGAAGAGTCAATGATCAGTCAAGTAGAGAATGATTTTTATGAGCTTCCACCAAACGAAACCAAAGAAAATTGGATTAAAAAAGGTGTATCATATTTTGAAAATTTTGATGGTGAAAATACGACAACTTACAAATTGGGTGATGGTACCTACTCAATGGTTACTGAAAAAAAACTTGAAGATGGTAATATCCTTCAGGTTATTTCGGATGTGACTCACCTTAAAAACCAAGAAAAAGAGCTTGAGCGTTTAAGAGACGGAGTTGACCAGATGTCTACTGCAATGGCATATTGGGATAGTGATGATAATTTAGTATACGCAAATAAAATTATGCGAGATTTTCAGAGTGATTATGGTTTTGATATGAAACCAGGCACCAATCGCCTAGAAATGTTAAAAAATTCTTTTAAAAAGGGAGGCTTGTCTTTAGGCAGTGAAACGGCAGAGGATTACCATAAGAAATTTATAAAGATGATGGATTCTTCTGACGAGGCAGTTACTCGTGAGATTGAAAGTGAGTGGAAAGGTGAAAAAAACTTCATGATTAATAGCGCTCAACGTTTAAGGAGTGGGGATTATATTACAACTACAACTAATATAACTGAGCAAAAAACTAGAGAACTTTCTCTTAAAAGACTTACAGACGCCGTTGACACGATGCAAACTGGAATTGTCGTTTGGGATAAGGAGCATAAGCTTCTATTTTCAAATGAATCAATGAAGCAGGTGCAAGGTGAAATGGGCTTTGAATTTAAGGCTGGTGTTTCAAGATATGACATGCTTAAAAATCAGGAAGCGAAGAATGCATCTCCTGTACCAAAAGGTAAATCAATTCAAGAATGGATTGATGAGTCTATGGAACTGATGAGAAAAAACCCTGAGGGTTTACAAGGTGAAATAAATGTAAACGAAAAAACTTTATTGTATTCTGTAAAACTTCTTGAAGATGGCTCCTACATACAGAGCTATGCGAATATAACAGAGTTGAGAAAGAAAGAAAAAGAGTTGGTACGCCTTCAAGAGGGATTAGAGCAAATGGGAACTGGAATGGCATTCTGGGATAAGGAGGATAAGCTCATCTATGCCAACAAAAACCTCAGAGATTTTCAGCAAAATATAGGGTTTAATTTAGAGGCAGGGGTTTCAAGGATTGATATGCTTCGAAATCAAATTAAAAAGGGGGCAATGGATTATGGCTCCAAGTCGGCTGAGAAAGTACATAAAGAGTTCATGGGGAGAGTAGATGCAGCTTCTAAAGATGGAACGGGCGCAAGCATTGAATTCGAGACAGAATACAAAGGTGAAACTATCTTTGCGATGGTTACTGGCTTTAGGCTGGATAGTGGTGATTGGATACAAACTGTCTCCAATGTAACAGAACTGAGAAAAAGAGAGCAGGATCTAAATCGGATTTATAATGGTATAGATGCTTTAAACAATGCTACAATTTTGTGGGACGCTGAGCATAAAGTCGCTTTTTGCAACAAGGCAGCAATTCAGGTTCAAAAAGACTTTGGATTTGATCTAAAAATTGGGGTTCATAGACGTCAGCTTATCCAAAACTCAATAAGAATTGGACTTTTTTCTCTTCCTCCTAAACAAACGATAGATGAATACATAGATCAAAGTTGGAAAAAACTAAAGTCGAGTAAGACTGGGATTACATTAGAACTAGGAAAATGGATAGCGAATACGGTGGGACTCGATGACGGAAGCTATATACAAAGTTACACAGACATATCAGAAATCAAAGAGAAACAAGCCGAGTTGGAAAGACTATATGATGGAGTAGATAAGCTTGTAAATCCGGTTAACATTTGGGACTCCGAAAATAAATTATTTTTCTGTAATGAAGCCGCTAGACACAGAAATAAGGAAGAGTGGGGGTATGACTTAAAGCCAGGTATTTATAGAAAAGATATGTTAACACATCTATTAAAAAGAGGCCTTGAATTGCCAAAGGGGGTAAGCGTTGAGGAATATATGGGCATACAGAAAGGTAGGATGCTCGAAAGCAAAGAAGGTATTACCGTTGAGTCAAAGATGGGTGACCTAACTTTTTTATCAACATCTCGAATGCTTGATGATGGAGGATTTATACAAAACTTTACGGATATTTCTGAGCAAAAAGAGCACGAAGAAGCACTGGAAGTACAAAAAGAAAGATTTTCTCGTGTTCTTGGAGATCTCAACTCGATTGTTTTTGAAAGTGATTTAAATTCTGGTGAGGTTACATACGAAATTCCAGAAAATTTGAGCAACGAGTGGGGTGATATAGATACTAATCTAATGGTAAAAGCTGAGCATGCCTACAAGTTGATAAAGGACGAGTACAGAGAAGAATATAAAAATGCCTTTAAGAACCACATAAGGGGAGAGACGGAAGAGGTAAGAGTAGAGCACCTAAATAGAATGAGTGATGGATCTGAATATTGGTATGAGACCAGAGCAAAGGCAACTTTTGAAAATGGACGTGCCACAAAACTTACAGGAATAGTAGAAAATATCGATAAGAGAAAAAGTTTGGAGCTAGAAGTTCAAAAAGCTCAAAAGCGAGTATATGACGCTATCAATAATATTGAAGGCGGGGTTATCCTTTGGAGCAGTGATGATAGGGTAATTTTAATAAATAGCTATATGGAAAAGCTGACTGGAGAAAAACTTAATGAGGGTATCCACTACAGGGATTTAGTCAGATTATTTATAGAAAAAGGTCTTTTGCAATTAGATGGTCAGAATTCTGAAGCTTGGATTGAAGAAAGGCTAGAAGCTCGAAAAAAAGTTACCGGTTTTGAAGAGCAAACGATGCCACCAGCGCGAGATGGTCGTTCATTTAAAATGTCGGGCCGGAGACTCCCCGATAAAACTTTTATACAAATATTTACAGATGTAACAGACCTGAAACAAAGAGAGATTGAGTTAGAGAATATTGTTAATGAACTTAATATAGCAAAGGAACAAGCAGACGGTGCTAATAAGGCGAAAAGCCAATTTTTAGCAAACATGAGCCATGAATTAAGAACACCTCTGAATGCTGTAATCGGCTTAACAGAAATGCTAAAAGAGGATGCTGAAGACGATGGTAATGACGATTATTTAGAGCCTTTAGAGCGCATTCACGGTGCAAGTAAACATTTACTCAATTTGATTAACGATGTTTTAGACTTATCAAAAATTGAGGCAGGAAAGGTTGAGCTTTATAATGAAAATTTTTCATTGCCCGCTTTACTTGAGGAAGTCGCAGATACCTCTAGAACTCTGGTTGAAAAAAAGAATAATCAATTGTTGTTAAATATTGAGCCAGGGATAGCTTTCATAAATGCAGATGTTACTCGTACAAAGCAAATTGTTCTGAATCTTATTTCTAATGCTGCTAAATTTTGTGAAAATGGAAATATATCAATCAATGTCAAATCTAAAAAAGGTCCTAAAAAGAGACTTATAGAGATTGACGTCAAAGACTCTGGCATTGGTATGACACAAGAACAAATTGATAAGTTGTTTCATGCGTTTACTCAAGCAGACGCTTCTACAACTAGAAAATATGGAGGAACTGGTTTAGGTCTTACGATTGTGCAGAATCTTGCGAAGTTGATGGGTGGAGATGTTTCGGTAAAAAGTGAGTTAGGTAAAGGAACCACGTTTAAGGTTACCATTCAGGATCTTGAGGTCGAGAAAGCCTCAGGTGTTGACGCCGAGGATCTAGAGAGCCTCAACCGGCAGACTGCCTTAGTATCTAAGAAAGATGGGAAAAGTACAATTTTAGTAATTGATGATGACCCAACAATCAGGGACCTTATGACAAGGCACTTGGAAAAGAATAATTTCAGCGTACTTCAGGCACTTGACGGAGCTCAGGGTATTAAAATGGCGAGGGAATACAAGCCTGATGCAATTACCTTAGATATTTTGATGCCTGAAATGGATGGTTGGTCAGTATTACGAACGTTGAAAGCAGACAAGCAAGTTTCCCATATTCCTGTTGTAATGGCTTCTATAATTGATGAAAAGAAGAAAGGATTTTCTCTGGGAGCAGCTGACTACTTATCAAAGCCCGTAGAAAGGGACAGATTAATAGGCTCTATAAGTAAATTGCTTGGCAGCAAATCGGGAAAAGTAATTTTGATTGTTGAAGATAATGAAGATTTGAGATTTACGGTAAAAGAAGCACTTACTAGTGCAGACAATATGGTGTTGGAAGCGGCTAACGGAAAAGAGGCTCTGGATGTATTAAACGATAGTACTAGTCAAAGTCCGGACCTAATCTTACTTGATTTAATGATGCCTAAAATGAATGGGTTTGAGTTCTTGGAAGCCTATCGTACTCAATTTGAAAAACAGGTGCCAGTAATTGTAATTACAGGAGCAGACTTGGATGAAAATGACAAAAAGTTTTTGTCATCTGAAACTAGTAGAATTTTAGAGAAGTCATCTATGAGTGATACTGGAATAGCTGATAATTTAGTGAAAACAATTGAATCCCTTGCAGGAGTAGGCAAATGACAAAAATTCTATATGTAGAGGATAATCCTGATAATGTTTATATGCTTACTCGAAGGCTCAAGAAAAAAGGTTTTGAGCTTATTATAGCTGGGGACGGTCAGGAAGGAATTGATAAAGCTATAGAAGAGAATCCAGACCTTATTTTGATGGACTTAAGTTTGCCGACTATGGATGGCTGGACAGCTACAGCCAAAATCAAGAATATTGAAAAAGTGAAAGATATTCCAATAATAGCGCTGTCTGCTCACGCTATGCCTGAGCACCGCGATAGAGCTCTCAAAGCTGGATGTAGTGACTATGATACAAAGCCCGTCGATATCAAAAGGCTTCTTAGTAAAATGGGGCAATATATAGAGTTGCCGGAATAAAATGAATTCATTAAATCAAAAAATACTTATTGTTGATGATATTGAGGACAATAGGTTCACACTTGAAAGAAGATTATCTAGAAATGGCTATACCGCTATAAGTCAAGCTGACTGTGGGAGAAAAGCTCTAGAATTAGTTAAAGAAGAAAGTTTTGACCTGATATTACTCGATTTGATGATGCCAGATATTAGTGGCCTTGATGTGTTGAAAACGCTTAAAGCTGATCCCAAAAATAGAGGTATACCTGTTGTAATGGTTACGGCGGCGGATGAGATAGAGACAACGGCAGAGTGTATTAGTAATGGTGCTGAGGATTACATAACAAAACCAATTAATGCTACTTTGCTAAAAGCAAGAGTCACTGCTTGCCTGGAAAAGAAAAGATTTAGAGATAGTGAGGAGCACTATTTAAGTAAAGTTGAAGCTGATAAAAAAAGAACACAATCATTCTTGAAGCAGATATTGCCAGAAAAAATAGCTGAAGAACTTAACTCATCGGGGCTAGTAAGACCAAGAAAATACGAGGATATAGCAATACTTGTTTGTGATTTAGTTGGTTTCACCGCTTTCTGCGAGTCTAACCCTCCGGAGAATGTGGTGGAAAATCTTCAAGAAATTTTTGAAAAGTTTGAAAGTGAAATCGAGAATTTTGGACTTGAAAAAATTAAAACTGTAGGAGATGCCATATTGGCAACTGGAGGGTTAACCAGAAGTTTAGAGAACCAAGTGCTTTCAGCATCGAAGTGCGCAATAAATTTGAAAAAAATAGCGATTGAGTCGGATCCTAATTGGGCAATCCATATAGGTATTCATTCCGGACCATTAGTGGCAGGACTAATAGGAAAAAAGAGTTTTCAGTTTGATGTTCTAGGTGGTAACGTGAATACAGCATTTAATATATGTGATAGAACGGAACCGAATGAGATTTTGATCTCTAATGAGGCATGGATGTCAGTGAGAAGCGAAGTTGAGGTCCAATCAAAAGGGTTAATGAAACTTAAGAGTGATAACCAGATAGAGGTTTTAGAACTTCTCAAAATAAATAATTAAAGGAGATGAAAATGGCGGTATCAATGCAAGTGGCTTATCCGATCAATGATAATACAAACTTCGACCTCGACTACTATATAAAAGATCATCTGGCTATTATTAAAGAAAACTGGTCAGAGCATATTCAGCAAATGATTGTTACAAAAGGGACGTCAGGAGGTAAGGATGTTCCTTCCCCCTATTATGCAGTTGCCACTGTAATTTTTGAAAACGCGGAAGAAATGAGAGCTGCAATGAAAAAGGGAGGCCCAGTATTCAAAGATATAGGCAACTACTACAATACCAATCCAATCATGATGTTGGGTGAAGTTGTTGGATAATATCCTATTATTTTCTTAATTGGGCTCTCTAATTAATCTTAAATGTTAATCTTGTAGATACTCTTTAGAGCCCTTGCTTTTATCTCAGATCTGCTGAAACCTATATCGGCTAAGTCTCTGTTAGACATCTTTTCGAGTTCTCTAATGGTCTTTAGATACTCTCTTCGTTTCTTTACTCTGTCTAATGTTGCGAAGTAACTTCCAATGAATATTTGGCTTACTTTTTCCATAAATGTAAGATTAGTTGTTGTTATTTTTGTTACCGCCATCTTGGCCTCCTTAATTAGTTTAACGATGAACTATATGCCATAGTTACACCTTATATATTTAGTTTAATGTTAAACTACTATTGATATTTCTAGAAGGCACCTATCGAATAAATGCATAGCCAAAGTTAAATAGTGATTTGTTTTATCAAAATGTTAATATTTTCGAATACTAATATTTGAGAAGGTAAATGACTAATATTGCAGAACTAAAAGAAAAAGCAAAGGTAGGATGGGCATCATTCATTTCTTTTGAGGCATTAACAAGTACAGCAGCACCAAAGCTTGTGCAATTCAGTGGAATAAGACAAGGAATGAGATTATTGGATGTAGCTTGTGGCACGGGAGTAGTTGCTTTGACGGCATCAAGACTAGGAGCAGAAGCCCAGGGTATCGATCTCACTCCAGAGCTAATCAGTAGGGCAATTGAAAATGCAAAAATAATGGGACTTAAAGCAAAATTTGTTGAAGGCGATGCAGAGTTTCTACCCTATAAAGAAAATGAGTTTGATGTTGTCTTGAGCCAATACGGCCATATGTTTGCTCCAAGACCGTCAGTTGTTGTCAAAGAATTGGCAAGAGTCTTGAAACCAGGGGGTATTTTGGCATTTTCTACATGGCCAAAGGAGTTATTTATGGGTAAGTTTTTTAAGCTAATTGAAAGTTTTTCACAACCTCTTCCCCCTGAAGTTTCTTCTCCAGTTTTATGGGGAGATATGGCTGTTATAGAGGACAGGCTAAGAGATCATTTTGATCACATTGAATTTGCAAGAGATACTATGTTTGCGCCTACTATGAGTCCAGCACATATGCTGAGACTATTCGAAAAAAATGCTGGTCCATTAGCCAATCTTGTAAAAGCCCTGGTCGATGATCCAACTAAATTAAGCAATCTCCGCATTGCAGCGCTGGTACTAATTGAAAAGTTTTTTTCGAACAATTTTCTTAGGCAAGATTTTTTAATGACGAGATGTGTAAAGAAGACCTAGATGTTTCTGAAGAGAACTATCTCTTTCTCATTCTGGGGTCGAGTGCATCTCTAAGTCCATCACCGAGATAATTGATGCTTAACACTGTCAGTGATATTGCGAGGCCTGGCCAAAAAACTCTCTCTGGAAACTGTTGCAAGTAATCAACAGCATCATTTAATAAGCGGCCCCATGTTGGAAAGTCAGGAGGAAATCCTAAGCCTAAAAAGGACAGTGCACTTTCCGTTATAATACCATTAGCAATGCCGAGGGTCGCAGACACCATTATAGGGGATAAGACGTTTGGCATTATATGCCTTAAAATAATCAAAGTATCTGAAGTACCACTTGCTTTTGCGGCAAGGACAAATTCCCTTTCTTTAAGTGCTAGAACATCAGCACGCACAATTCTGGCGGTAGGCATCCAGCTAGTGATTCCAATAGAAACAACAATCAATACAAACATGCCCCTTTCTGGTCCATATGCCTCGCTGAGAGGTTCTCTGAATAAAAGCATCATTACCAGAAGTAATGGAAGTAGAGGTAAAGACAGAAATAAATCTGTAAATCTCATAAGAACTCCGTCCAGTCTTTTATAGAAACCAGCGGTTACCCCTATAAAACTTCCAAAAAATAATGACAATGCCATTGCTGCTAATCCAACCGCAATAGATGTACGTCCTCCTGCCATCATCCTTGCCAAGGTATCTCTACCTAACTGGTCGGTTCCAAAGGGATGCAATAGACTTGGACCTTGGTTCCGAGATCGAATATCAATTTGATTTGCATCAAACGGCCATATAAATGGTCCTACCATTACTAGTAAAACAATAGAAAAGAAAATTATTGCACCCAAAAGAGCGCCTTTATGGCTCTTGAACTGATCCCAAACATCTTTAATCTTGCTACGTGGCTTTGCAGTAATATTGAGATTATCAGTCATAGCGTATCCTTGGATCAAGTATTCCATAAATTATGTCGGCTAATAAGTTAAATAGTACTATCAATACAGCAAACATAAATGTAATCGTTTGTACAGTTGGCAGGTCGTTAGCATAAATTGCTCCAATTAATTGCTGACCGATCCCATTTACCTTAAATACCTGCTCCGTAATTATTGCACCCCCAAAGATTGCGGGAACATTTAAAGCGATCACTGTAATTACAGGGATCATTGAATTTCTCAATACATGGATCATAACAACAGTCCACTCACTTAAACCCTTTGCTCTCGCAGTTCTGACATAGTCTTGATTTAAATTATCGAGCATTGTCGCGCGCATAAATCTATTTATCATGGCTGTTGTTTGGAGTGCCAGCACCATCACAGGCATGACCATCTGTTTCAATTGGATCTTGAAGGTCTCCCAATCGACTACTGTGTGCGTGGTATCATAAATTGACGGTAACCATCCTAATTGCACTGAAAAAATTACGATCACAAATACTCCAGTGAAAAATGGTGGAACTGAGTACCCTATCATAGTGACAAAAGTACCAACCTGATCAAAAACTGAGTATTGCTTATAGGCAGAATAAATACCGATCGGAATAGCTATCAAAATACCTACTACATAAGACATGCCTACAACCCAAAGCGTTTGGGGCATTCTTTGAACAATTATATCCATTACGGGACTTCTTGTTTGCCAGCTTATCACGCGTAATTTGCCCTCAGAGAAACTTGTGTTAAACATATAATCGATAAAGACTTGTGGCTCTATCCAGAAGAGCTGTATTAACCATTTCAAAAACTGGACATATAAAGGTTGTCCTAAACCAAGGGCCTCCCTCATTTTTTGTTTGACTTCTGGAGGAACGGTCAACGGTACTTGAGCCATTGGGTCGTTTGGCGCAAGATTTAATAAAAGAAAAATGACCAAGCTAATAAAAATTAGAGTAGGTATTGAAATCAATAAGCGTCGAGCGATGTAGGTAAGCATCTAAAAGGCTATAAAAAATTAAAAGAAGGCGCAACTAGTTAAAGTTGCGCCTTTCATAGGTTATTTAATACGATACCAGTCGGCAACATTCCAGAGCTCTGAGTCCCATGTGTTCAACACAACTCCACCAAGAGATTTGGCGTGAGCTGAAACTCTTCCTCTATGTACCAAAGGAACGATTGTGTAGCTATCTTTGGTAAGCATGTTGTTTAACTGAATACCAATTTCACCACGCTTTTTCAGGTCACCGGTAGCTGACAGCTTATCTAAAAGCGCGTCATAAGCTGGGTCACAATATCTATTTATATTCGCACCCTGCCATTGGCTTTCTGGCTTAGGTTCATTACCACATCTGTAAGCTGATAAATAAGCTTGTGGATCGGTACCATCGAATGTATTTGCATACATTTCTACGTCAGCATAGAACTTCTGGTATGTGTCAGGAGATCCTGGATCTCCACCAAAGAAAACAGAAGCATTAAGATTTCTTAATTCTGTTTCAACACCTATTTGCTGCCACCACTCTTTAATTAGAGCTTGGAAGTCTTGTCTAACAGCATTAGTAGATGTTTGATATAGAATAGACAATTTCACGCCATCTTTGGCTCTTATACCGTCAGATCCTTTTTTCCATCCTGCTTTCTCTAACAACGCATTTGCTCCAGCAATGTCTTGCTTAAGGCAATGCGTGTTTTTAGCGGCATAAAGGTCAGGTGCTGGAACTAGGTCACAAGTTACATCGCCAGCTTTCCCATAACCAATTTCTACAAGCAACGGTCTATCTATTGCCATAGATAAAGCTTTTCTCACGTTTATATCCGTTAGGAAAGGATGAGGTGCTTTTCGAGTTGACCTTGTATCGGCGTCAAGAGAGGGTGATGGATCTGTCATATTCATTTCCAATCTTTCCACCAAAGGTCCGAAACCAGCAATAGCAACACCTTTACCGGCTTTTTCCATATTTGCAATAACTTCAGGTGCTAGTTGCAGATTCCATGCATAATCGAATTCACCTGTTTCAAGCACTGATCTACCTGCTGCTGTTGCGTCTCCGCCACCTTTAAAAGTAACAGTTGCAAAAGCCGGTTTGCTTGGATCTCTGTAGTTATCATTAGCTTTCATTTGAATAACGTCATTAGGCTTGAATTCTGTCACAACAAAAGGTCCTGTTCCAATTGGTCCAAAGTTTTCTGCAGTACAGTTTGGAGCTTTAGCTCCCATGCAGTTTGCAAATTGCTTTTTCTGTAGAATTGGCGTTTGACCACCCACGAATGGACCGTAAGGATTTGGCTTTGATGCTGAGAAGCTAACCACAATGGTTCTATCGTCTGGCGTTGCGATATCAGTTACACCATCAAATTTCTCGAGCTGTGCACATCCACCATCTGGATCCATGCAATACTCACCAGTGAATTTTACGTCAGCTGATGTTACCGCTGATCCATCTGACCATTTAAGCCCACTTTTCAGTTTCCACGTGATTGACTTAAGATCAGCACTCACACCACCGTTCGCAACAGTAGGTATTTCTTCTGCTAAGAATGGCACAAGTGCTCCTGTTTCGTTATATCTAGCCAATGGCTCAATAATCATTGAAGATGATTCGATGTCTTTAGTACCACCTGATAGATATGGATTTAATATAGAAGGAGCTTGCCAATAGATAATGCTGACATTTCCATCAGAACCCCTTCCTGCGAAACTAGCTGTGGCTATAAGAGCCGCTGCTAACCCCACAAATAAAGATTTTATACGCATATAATTTCTCCCAAGTTAAAGGTCCAAAATCAGCTTAAAACTCAGGAAACTGATTCCAAGACCCGTTATAAGCAGTGATTGAGTATGCAATATCGTTTTGTCATTGTAAATGATGTAATTCAAGTTGTAATATGGTTAACTAACTTTCTTTTTAATTGGAGTCGACATTAATAATGCTGGATGAAAAAGAACCCCTCGCGTCCTTTGAAAATTTACGTGTCGAGTTTGATACAAAAGATGGAAAAGTTGTTGCTGTCGAAGACATCTCTTTCGAGATAAAACCAAAGCAAACCGTTTGTTTAGTTGGTGAATCTGGTTCCGGAAAATCTGTTTCATCTCTTTCAATGATGAGGCTTTTAGAATTTGGTGGTGGTAGTTTGGCAGGTGGAAAATTGATTTTCAATAGGGGCGATAAAGGGAAAATTGATGTTGCTGTCTCCAACCAATCTCAAATGAGGAAAATTAGAGGAAATGAAATTGGTATGATATTTCAAGAACCAATGACCGCATTAAATCCTGTTTTCACAGTCGAAAGACAATTAACTGAGGGCCTTATGGTTCATAAAGGTTTTTCAAAGAAGGAAGCGAAGAAAAGAGCTTTAGAACTGATGACAATGGCAAAGATTCCTGAACCTGAGAGACGGTTGAAACAATTCCCACATGAACTTTCTGGCGGCATGAGACAGAGGGTTGTAATAGCAATTGCTCTAGCGTGTCAGCCTAGGCTGTTAATCGCGGATGAGCCCACGACAGCTTTGGATGTGACCATTCAAGCAGAAATACTCGCTTTAATAAATAGATTGAAAGAAGAAACTGGTACGGCGGTAATGTTTATTACGCATGATAT
>CACGWW010000014.1 GCA_902576905.1 uncultured Alphaproteobacteria bacterium | reverse complement strand
GTTGTGAGTCCATCTCCTATACACAGGATTGACAATCGTCTGGAGTCACAAAATTTGTTCAAAAAAGAATAGACCTCTTGATAAATATTTTTATGTGGTTTACCGAAATAAATCACCTTCCCGCCCATTCCCTCATACATTGAGGCGATTGAGCCAGCACACATTTCTCTTTTATCACCGACATCGACTACCAAATCAGGATTTGCACACAATAGTGTCAAGTCTTTATCTATCCCGATCTTAAGTGTATTGCCATAGTCAGAGAGTTGATCTTTTGATGGATCAAATGGCTCGGTGCAAACAATTAAATCCGCTTGTGCAATATTATCTATATCAATTGAGATTTTTTTTTCATAGATCATATTTTTATAAATACTATGATGCCGTTTTCCTCCTATGTGGAAAATTTTCAACTGATTTGCTGAAATATTATTTATGTAATTCGAGGTAAGTTCTCCAGACGTTAAAAGCATATCATAGTGAATTTCTTTGATACCAAGTTTAGCTATTTGATCTTCGACGTTTGCAATTGGCCTGGGGGCATTCGTTACCAATACTACCTTGCCTTTTGAGGCTCTAAATTGCTCAAGAGCCTTAAGAGCTTCTGGAAAACTTTCTACACCATTGTGTAAACATCCCCACAAGTCGCAAATTACGGCGTTGTATTTATCTGATATCTCAGAGAAGTTTGCAATTACATTTGTCAAAAGAACTAAATATCCAAATAATTTTTGTAGTTTTGTCTTTCGAGGTGATAAAATATAAAAAGAAAAAATGCAATAACCTCGATTATATAAAATTTGAAAAAAAATTGAAAAAAATTGATGAGAGATATTGACAAGCAAAAATTCTTGCATAAATAAAAAAACGTTGGTAAGTGATGTCTCCGAAAGAGGCCATTACTTTTGATTTAGATTTTTATATGAGGAGATTCTTAATGGCTTTTAAACCTTTGCACGACCGTGTTGTGGTTCGTAGAGTTGATAGTGAAGATAAAACATCTGGTGGACTAATAATTCCTGACTCTGCACAAGAGAAACCAGCAGAAGGCGAAGTTGTTTCAGTTGGAACTGGTGCACGAGATGATTCCGGAAAGTTGATTCCGATGGAATTAAAAACAGGCGACAAAATCTTGTTCGGGAAATGGTCTGGAACTGAAGTGAAAATCGATGGTGAGGAATTACTCATCATGAAAGAAAGTGATATATTGGGTATAATTTCCTAAGAATTTTTTAACAACACTAATTGAGGAGCCAAAAAAATGGCAGCAAAAGAAGTAAAATTTGAAATAGATGCACGCACAAGAATGTTAAAAGGTGTAGACATATTAGCTAATGCAGTGAAAGTAACACTTGGGCCAAAGGGAAGAAACGTTGTAATAGACAAGTCCTTTGGGGCACCAAGAATTACAAAAGATGGCGTCACCGTCGCTAAGGAAATTGAACTTGAAGATAAGTTTGAAAATATGGGAGCTCAAATGGTGAAGGAGGTTGCTTCAAAAACCAACGATACTGCTGGTGATGGGACGACCACTGCAACAATATTATCTCAAGCGATTGTTAGAGAAGGTCTTAAATCGGTTGCCGCGGGTATGAATCCTATGGATTTAAAAAGAGGTATTGATGCAGCCGTGACCAAAGTAGTGGAAGAAATTAAAGGTATGTCAAGACCTGTAAAAGACTCAGCCGAGGTTGCTCAAGTTGGTACCATTTCAGCAAACGGTGAAGCAGAAATCGGAAAGCAAATCGCGGATGCCATGCAAAAGGTTGGAAATGAAGGCGTTATAACTGTCGAAGAGAACAAGGGTCTTGAAACCGAGACAGACGTAGTTGAAGGGATGCAGTTTGACAGAGGCTACCTTTCACCGTACTTCATAACAAATGCCGATAAAATGATCACTGAGTTGGAAGATTGCTTGGTTTTACTACATGAGAAAAAGTTGTCTTCCCTTCAACCAATGGTTCCGCTTCTTGAGACTGTAATTCAGTCAGGAAAGCCTTTACTCATTATCGCTGAGGACGTGGAGGGTGAAGCTTTAGCAACCCTCGTTGTAAATAAGCTTAGAGGCGGTTTGAAAATTGCCGCCGTGAAGGCTCCTGGTTTTGGTGACAGAAGAAAAGCTATGCTTCAAGACATCGCAATACTGACAGGTGGCCAGCTGATATCAGAAGATTTAGGGATGAAGTTGGAAAATGTAACCATGGATATGCTTGGTACAGCCAAAAAAATCTCAATCAATAAGGACGATACTACTATAGTGGACGGCGCTGGCGATAAGTCTGAGATAGAAGCAAGGGTCGCTCAAATTAAAGCCCAGATAGAGGAAACGACATCTGATTATGACAAAGAAAAGCTGCAAGAGAGACTTGCAAAGCTAGCAGGTGGAGTGGCAGTTATCAGGGTAGGAGGTGCTACCGAGGTTGAAGTGAAAGAGCGAAAAGATAGAGTAGATGACGCTCTCAACGCAACCAGAGCTGCCGTACAAGAAGGCGTAATTGTCGGTGGGGGTACCGCACTAGTTCAAGCTGCAAAAAAGCTCGATAAAGTCAAGACTGAGAATCCAGATCAAGAAGCTGGTGTAAAGATAGTAGCTAGAGCCTTAGAAGCACCGTTACGACAAATTGCTGAAAATGCAGGTGTAGATGGTTCAGTCGTTGCTGGAAAGATTCGAGAGTCCTCTGATGTGACACATGGCTTCAATGCGCAAACTGAAGAGTATGGTGACATGTTCAAATTTGGAGTAATTGACCCCGCAAAGGTAGTACGTACCGCGCTCGAAGACGCTTCATCAGTAGCCGGATTGCTTATAACAACTGAGGCAATGGTTGCCGATAAACCAGAGCCTAAGTCAGCAGCCCCAGCTATGCCCGACATGGGCGGTATGGGCGGTATGGGCGGTATGGGCGGCATGATGTAAGTCTTGAAGTGTCCAGGTTAATTACCAATTAAAGGGGAGGTTAACTCCCCTTTTTTTTTATTAAATTTATGTGACCCATTTTTCTTCCAGGACGAGAGTCTTTCTTTCCATAAACATAGACTTTTGCTAACTCATTGTTTGCCAGATTATTAGTCACTTTTCCAATTAAGTTATACATTATAATGTCGGAATGCCTTTCGGTTGATAGCAGAGGCAAGTCCATAATTGCTCTGATGTGTTGCTGGAACTGACTAGAGTAGCTCCCGTCCATTGTCCAGTGCCCAGAATTATGTACTCTTGGAGCAATTTCGTTAACATAAAGTTCATTTTCTTTTAAAAAAAATTCTACTCCCATAACTCCGATATAGTCTAGATTGGCCACTATTTTTCTTGCAATGGTGACAGCGTCATTTTTAAGCACTTCACTTGTTGACGAGGGTAAAGTTGTAGTTACGAGAATCCCTTTTTTATGTACATTTTCTCCTGGTTCAAAAGTCTTAATATTTCCATCTTTATCCCGGACTATTATTACGGATAATTCCCTATCAAAACTAATTACTTCCTCAGCTATAGATGGACAAAGTTTTTCCCCTACAAAATGATCGTTAATATCATCTCGTGTTTTGACTAATATTTGTCCCTTCCCGTCGTAACCTAGCCTACGTGTCTTGATAAGAATTGGTTTCTTTAGTCTAGTAAATAGCTTCTCAATTTCAGAAACTTCATCAATTCTATAAAATTGCGTAGTTTTAATACCTAACGAATTAAGATAACTTTTTTCAGTTAAGCGGTCCTGAGAGATTTTAAGGGCTTTTACAGAAGGCCTCATGTTCACAAAGAGATCTAATTCCTCTAATGCTTTTGTGTCTATGTTTTCAAATTCATAAGTTAGAACGTCTACATTTTTTGCAAAAGCGAGTAGGTTATCATTGTCATCATAGTTTCCGAATACTATTTTGTTAGCCACTTGTGCAGCAGGACAGTCTATATCAGGACAATATATATTTACATTAAAACCTAAGTCGGCTGCAGCAGTAGCAAGCATTTTTGCTAATTGCCCTCCACCAAGAATTCCAATGGTCTTATTCAGGCTCATTTTTTACTCGGTTTGTTATATCAGCGCGCCAATCTCGGATTTTCTGACCAATAACCTCATCTGTAACTGCTAAAACCTGTATAGCAAAGATAGCGGCATTGAAAGCACCTGGAGAACCAATTGCCATGGTTGCAACAGGGTAACCTTTCGGCATTTGTACTATTGAATAAAGACTGTCAACTCCTCTTAGATCGGTTGCGTTAATGGGTACTCCAATTACTGGGATATCAGTTTTTGAAGCAATCATTCCCGGTAAATGTGCTGCGCCGCCCGCGCCAGCGATCACAACTTTTATTTTTCGCTTCCTTAGAGAATTAGCGTACTCGTACAACCTATCCGGAGTTCTATGCGCAGATACAATTTTTTTTTCATAAGAAACATCAAACTTTTCCAATAAATCGCATGCCAATTGCATGATATCCCAATCTGATTGACTTCCCATTACCACGGATACTTTTATATTTTTTTCAATTTCCATTATTGATCTCGCTTAGATATTTCTCTGCATCTAATGCGGCCATGCATCCCATTGCAGCGGACGTTACTGCTTGCCTATAAATATTATCCACTAAATCCCCAGCAGCAAAAACTCCAGGAATAGAAGTTTTTGTAGTTCCTGGAACGGTAGAAACATAGCCACTATCAAAAGTTTTGAGCTGATCTTTAATAAGATTTGAAGCAGGGGAATGTCCTATTGCTACAAAGACCCCTGAGCAAGTGATTTCAGATAATTCCTTGCTCAAAGTATCTCTCATCTGAATTCCAGTTACGCCTAGAGGATTATCTTCCCCTAATATGTCAGTTACTTGCTTATTCCATATGATTTCAATTTTTTCATTCTCAAAAAGACGTTTTTGTAAGATTTTCTCGGCTCGTAACTCATCTCTTCTATGGATTAAATAAACTTTGGAAGCAAATTTTGTTAAGAAAATTGCCTCTTCAACAGCCATATTTCCTCCTCCTATTACTGAAACTATCTTGTCTCTATAGAAAAAACCGTCACATGTTGCGCACGCCGAAACCCCAAAACCTTTATATTTTTCTTCATTATCGAGTCCTAGCCAATTTGCTTGCGCTCCTGTCGCTAAAATTACTGATTCCGTCAAATATTGTGAACCACTATCTGTTTCAACAAAGAAGGGTCGTACAGTAAGATTTACTTTTGAAACATGTTCGGGAATAATTTCGCATCCCAGATTGCGGGCATGATCTTCCATGTTTTTCATTAAGTCTGGTCCAAGTATTTCTTTCTCTCCGGGCCAATTCTCAACCTCAGTAGTTATCGTAAGCTGTCCACCTGGCTGTATTCCTTGAAAGAGTATTGGCGATAACATAGCGCGTGAAGCGTATACGGCAGCTGTATAGCCTGCTGGACCTGAACCAATTATTAAAAGTTTAGTTTTTTTTGGAGACATATTATCCTCAAATTTTTTCATAGGTTACAAACAAATTATTGAAGCCATGCGGCCAAAGTCTCTCTCAAATTTATGATAGGCCCTTCTATTTGAAAAAAATAATTCAGAATTTTCGTAAGTACACAAACCAAGATTATGTATATCATAAACTCCAAGCAGATTAAATCTACTTTCAATAAATAAAGTAAGATCAAAGAAATAATTACCATCTTCTTTGATAAAAAATTTTTCGAAACTTGGATCAGCCTTTATAAAGCTCTCAATAAAATCTAATTTTACCTCATAGCATTTTTTAGAAATAGTTGGACCAATTGCAACGGAAATTTTCTTCAAATCGACGCCAAGATCTTTTAGAGAATTTAGTGCATTTTCACAGACCCCTGCAAGTGCACCTTTCCAACCTGCGTGAATAGCCAAGATGAATCCGCTTTCACTTTCATGAGCCAAGATAGGAGAGCAATCGGCAGTTAGTATTCCAATCCCAATACCCTTTAGATTGGTTATGACAGCATCTACTGGCTCGTAACTTAATTTGTCAAAGTCAGCTTTTTTGTCAATAAATACCACGTTGTTTGTGTGTTGTTGGTTTGGAAAAAAAACTTTTTGACTTGAAATATCAAGCGCATCTAAGACTAACGCCCTATTTGCATAAATATTGCCTTTGCAATCGGTTGTATTTTCTGACAGATTCAAACTCGCATATATACCGGTGGAAACTCCACCGGATCTACCAAAAAAACCATGCTTTACAGATTGCAAGTTTTTGCTTTTGAACATTTTTACCATATCAGTTCAGGCCTTCTAGATGTCTTTTAGTTTTTGTTATCGCAATAACTTTAAAAAGAGAACCCATTTTATCGGGATCAATGAGTCTCTTTATTTCGGACTCGACTGTTTCTGCTAAGGCTGAGCTGACATTTTTGGTTAAGCTTTTGAAGCGTTCCTCTATTCCAAGTTCGAGCAGAAAGTTTCGTTGCTCTTTAACCGGCGAAACATACAAATTTTTTTTAATAGCTATTTCTTTAAGGAGCCTGAAATTAACGTGTGAACTTAAATCACTTTGCCCTGGCTTTTCCAAAACACCTATAAATTTATGCTTGTTTACGGCTTGAAGGGTATCCCCAATACCTGAAATGTTTCCATAATCTACCAAAAGCAAAACACCATCATATTTGATTAAATGATTACAAATATCTGAAAAAATCGAGATAGTCCGTTCAGAATATTCAAACGTATCTCCTATTTTAAAATCTGAAAAAATACTGTCACTAGGCACCCAGATTTTATTATCTAAGGTGAAACAAAGTTTATCATTTTTTATTGCTATTTTTTTTTCGTGCCAGCCTTCGTTACTTTTCACATATTGGTTTATAGGAATGGCATCAAAAAATTCATTCGCTATAATTATTTGTGGTTCTAAACTCAAGCCTTTGATATCTGATATCCACTTAACTTTTTCATTTTTGAGATTTTCCTTTTGCAAAGTTATCAGTCTCTCGGATTTTTCCAAAATTGTTATCTCAAGGTTTATTTTATTATTGGTAACCTTATAAATAGTTCTAATGGCGTCCTTTAGAAGTGTTCCTTTACCAGACCCGAGCTCTGTTATAGATAGACGTTTTTTATTTATGAATTCTTGGTAAAAACTCAATGCCCATAGCCCTATAAGCTCACCAAATGTTTGAGAGATCTCTGGAGATGTAATGAAGTCAGCATCTCCCCCTAATACTTGATTGGATGTGTAATATCCATTTTTATCATCCCACAAGCATATTTCCATATATTGTGATATGCTTATTGGACCACTTTTTTTAATTAAATCTTTTATCTTTTTTTCAATTTGCATCAAGATTTCGCTTGGTGATCAAAAAAATCATTAAAAGTCCAAAAATAATCATTGGAATTGTGAGAAGTTGTCCCATTGATATTCCTACACCTGGAAAAAGCTCCACTACATATCCATAGGGATTTTCATTGGTTATGAAAAAAGCGTCAGGTTCTCTTAGAAATTCAATTGAAAACCTAATAACACCGTATCCTAGCAAAAAAGAGCCAAAAATGATGCCTGGTTTTTTAAGCGCTTTATAGAAAAAAACAAGATAATAAAAAATAAGCATCAAAACGATACCTTCAAAGAAAGCTTCATACAATTGCGACGGATGCCTGAAACAGGGTATTTCATTTGAGCTTGGACAAAATTTCCCCTGACCTTTTGTAAACTGGATTCCAAATGTTGAGGTTGTTGGTTTACCCCATAGTTCGCCATTAATAAAATTTGCAATTCTGCCAAAAAATAATCCAGGAGGGGATGCAAATGCGATCAAATCACCTAAAGATAACAAGCTAATTTTTTTCCTCATGCCAAATAGAATGCCAGCTATTAACACTCCTAAAAAGCCTCCGTGAAATGACATCCCACCTTCCCATATATACAAAGTTCTAATGGGATTATCAAAATAATATGCAGGTGCGTAAAAGAGACAATACCCCAACCGACCCCCTGTAATGATACCCAAAATCATGTAGGTTATTAAATCATCTACTTCAGATCTTTCAATAATACTCTTATTGGCAAACCACAGGTCTTTATTTTGCACAAGCTTTGCCATAAAAAACCAAGCTAAAAGTATACCGGCTATATAAGATAAACCATACCATTGTACATTGAGATGCAACCCAAATAAATTTAAAGTAAAAGCGGTCTCACTTATATTTGGATATTGAAAGATTTTTTCCTCCAAAAAAATAAAATTCCAATTATATTTTTGTTTAACGTTAAAATATAAAAATTTAAAGGAGAATCGATGCAATTTAAAAACCCATTTATTGATAATCTTTCTAAAGTTATGGCCGATGCCTTTGGAGCAGCACATTCGGCCAAAAACGAAGCAGAGAATGTTTTCAAGACCTGGTTAGATGGTTGGTTAGCGGACAGGGACTTTGTTACAAGAGAAGAGTTTGAAGCACTTAAGCTAAGTGTGGAAGAATTAAGGAATAAAAGTAAGCCGTATACAAAAAGAAAGAAAAATTTAAAAAGCTAATATTTACAAGATATAGTGGAGATGAGGCTAGAATACCTAATTGTAGTAGAGATTTCTAAATTTTGTGGTTATACTGACAGAAAAAGAGGAGCAGTAACCCCATGACACGAACAACGTCAATTATATTTTTAGATGAAACGCATCCAATAGATGCCTTGGAACTAATAGCACATGAAGAAAGTTGGGAATTCGCTAGAGATGATGATAATGAGATAATCGTTAGGATAGACGGAGGTTGGAAAAAATATACTATCAGTGCTAGCTGGAATGTATCGCGAAACCTTTTTAAAACGACTTGTACATTTGAAATGATCCCACCAAGAAAAAAACTGGTAAAGCTCTATGAAACTATCAATTTAGTGAATGGCAGTGATGTTGATGGTAGCTTCACCTATGATAATGTAGAACAATTGATGAATTACACTACTAACATATTATTTTCGGACGAATTAATTATCTCCAATACAGAGCTAAGAGATTGGATAAAATCTTCTGTTGAAACAGCGGAAAAATTTTATCCGACCTTCCAAAAGAGCTGTTGGGGAGAAGTAATGCCAAAAGATGCTATGTCGGCGGCGTTTGGAAAGATAGCAGGTTACGCTTAGGTAAATATAAGTGACTGCAGAAAAGAAAATTAATCAACAAATTAAAATTATTGGTTGTGGCAAGATGGCGTCTGCAATCTTAGATGCGTGGTTAAAAAAATCAATATCGCCCCAAGATATTTATGTGGATGATCCGAAACCCTCTGAGTGGCTACTTGAAAAAAAGAAACATGGGCTGAATATAAATACAAAAGCAGATGTATCATTTGATTATTGCTTTATAGGAGTAAAACCACAGTCTCTAGATGAGATTAAACTAAAGCTAAAAGGGCTATCCAAAAAAAACGTTACTTTTGTTTCAATGCTTGCTGGGATTAAAATAAATAGACTTGAGGATATAATTGGAAAAGATGAGTCGATTGTAAGGATAATGCCTAACTTACCCGCAGAGATACTAAAAGGCGTTACAGCAGTTAAAGAGAATAAATGGGTTGAACCGAAACAGTCAAAGAATTTGGCTTTATTATTAGAGGCCTTTGGGGAAACAGTAAAATTTGTTGAAGAGGAAAAATTTGATGCTGTAACGGCAATTTCAGGTTCCGGCCCAGCCTACATTTTTCTAATTGCTGAGTTGATGACAGAGGTTGGTATTAATTTGGGTCTTTCTTATGATGAAGCTTTTAAATTGGTAAAGCATACAATCGATGGTGCTGGAAGCTTAATGGTCAATTCATCATTGAAGCCCCAAAAATTGAGGGAAAACGTAACCAGTCCTGGTGGAACGACCCATGAAGCATTGGCCGTATTGATGAACAAGGACAATGGTCTGCCAAAGATTTTCTCAGCAGCAATAAAAGCTGCAGCACAAAGATCAAAAGAACTTAGTAAAGTTTAAGCTTTTAATTAATGCTTTAAATCTGAAATTTTGATACTTTTAGAAATGCCAGATTTTTTTGATACAGAATTAAGAGTGGGAGAGATCGTTAAAGCTGAAATTTTTAGGGAAGCTAAAAGACCAGCATACAAACTATGGATAAATTTTGGGGAAGAAATTGGAATTAAGACTTCGTCTGCTCAGATTACGGCTCTCTATACAACTCAAATGCTTGTAGGAAAGTTGGTAATAGCTGTAACAAATCTGGAGCCTAAACAAGTTGGACCATTTATTTCGGAGGTCCTTGTACTTGGTGTGGATGGCAAAAATGTTGGCGATATTATTTTAATAGCACCTGAATATAAAGCTCTTATTGGTAATAGGGTTCATTAAGAGGGATCAATTAAATGAAACCAAAAATAATCGTCACTAGAGATATTCCCGATGAAGTAGAGTCAAAGTTAAAACAGTATTTTCGAGTTTCATTTAATCGTGAAGATAAAGTATTTAGTAACGATATATTAGAAAAAGCAATGGAAAATGCCGATGGAATAGTTTGTACTGTAACAGATAATATTACAGATAAGCTTCTTACTCTTCCCAACAAGAAAGTGAAAATCATCGCAAACATTGGTGTGGGTGTGGATCATATAGATTTACAATCAGCCAAACAAAATGATGTTATCATCACAAATACTCCCGACGTATTAACGGAGGCTACTGTTGATATAGCTACACTTTTACTTTTGTCTGTTACACGAAATGCGTTTCTAATGGAAACAATGTTGCGACAGGGTGAATGGAAAGGTTTTTCTTTAACAGAGAACCTGGGAGTCGGTGTTCGCGGAAAAACTCTTGGACTTGTAGGAATGGGAAGAATTGGTAAAGCTTTTGGAAAGCGTGCACATGAGGTATTTGGAATGAAAGTCCTTTACTATAATCGTTCCCCGGTTACGGATCTTAAATTTGAGGCAAGTGTTCGTTTTGACTTAGATGCATTGCTGGAAGAAAGTGATGTAATTTCTTTGCATCTGTCAAGTGACAAGGGAAATAAGAACTTTATTTCAAAGAGCAGGATGAATAAAATAAGGCCCTCATCATTTTTAATTAATACATCAAGGGGAGATGTTATTGATCAAATGGCACTTATAGATTTACTTGAAAAGAAAAAACTTGCCGGTGCTGGTTTGGATGTCTTTCTTAATGAGCCAAAGGTTCCTCTCAGACTGAGACGCTTATCAAATGTTACTTTGTACCCTCATATAGGATCGGCCACACATGAAACAAGAACAAAAATGGGAATGCTGGCGGTTGAAAATTTAATAGCATTTTTTAATGAAAAAAAGGTTATCAACCAGCTATAAGCTGTGAATGATATTTTTGTATAGCCCTTACCGACATCTTGCCCCCGCTATTTTCTTTAAGGCTGTGAATTGTAGCAATAATTCCACGAGATGTAGTATAGTAAGGGATCTTATTATTTAATGCTAAATATCGAATGTCTTTGCTGTCTTCCAGCGATTGTTTGCCCTCAGTAGTGTTCATAACAATATCTATCTTTTTATCTTTCAGTAAATCCGAGATATTTGGTCGTCCTTCATAGACTTTCTTTACAGGTGAGCTGTCAACTCCCTCCCTATCTAAAAAGGATTTAGTTCCCTTTGTTGCAATAATTTTAAAACCGATCTTCTCAAGAATTTTACATGCGTCACCCATCTCTTTAGTTTTATCTTCATTTCTAATTGATAAAAATACTGTCCCAGATTTAGGAAACTGCATGCCTGCGGCAATCTGTGATTTGAAAAAAGCTCCCTCGAAGCTGTCCGCAATACCCATGACTTCTCCAGTTGAACGCATTTCGGGGGTTAAAACGGTATCGCTACCGGGTAGTCTATCAAAGGGTAACACGGCTTCTTTGACAGCCACATAATTCAAATCTTTTCTATGGAAAGATAAACTGGATAGTCTTAAACCTATCATCAATTTTGCTGCTAGATTAGCTAGCGGTATTCCAGTCGTTTTAGATATAAATGGAATTGTTCTGCTTGCCCGTGGATTTACCTCCAATACAAATATATCACTTTCTTTTACGGCAAATTGAATATTCATTAACCCTATTACGTCCAATTCTTTGGCAAGAAGAGAAGATTGATATTTAATTTTCTCAATTATGTCCTTTCCAAGAGAGTGTGGTGGTAGAGAGCATGCACTGTCTCCTGAATGAACACCTGCCTCTTCGATATGCTCTAAAATCCCTGCAACAAAACAATCTTCTCCATCGCTGATTAAGTCTACATCAACCTCTATCGCAGCACCCAAATAGCTATCTAACAAAAGCGGAGTTTTACCGCTAATTTCTATGTTTGACTCTAAATATCTATTTAATTGCATTGGGTCATGAATTATTTCCATTGAGCTACCCCCCAAGACAAAAGAGGGTCTAGCAATTATTGGATAATTGAGGGACTCAGCAGCCTTTATAGCATTTGATTTTTTACCAACTGTAGTATTTTCAGGTTGTTTCAGTTTTAACTTTTCAATGACCTCTTTGAAGAGTTTTCGATCTTCTGAAATATTTATGGATTTGGGTGTTGTTCCTAAAATTTTAACACCCCTTCTATCAAGATCATCGGCTAGTTTGAGCGGCGTCTGCCCTCCAAACTGCACAATTACCCCAATCAAATTGCCCTTTTTCTTTTCTTTTTCAATTATGTTCATTACTGACTCAAAGTTTAAAGGCTCAAAGTAAAGTTTGTCAGAGGTATCAAAGTCGGTGGAGACAGTTTCGGGATTACAATTAATCATTATAGTTTCAACGCCTTCTTCACTAAGCGAGAAACAAGCATGACAGCAACAGTAATCGAACTCAATGCCTTGACCGATTCTGTTGGGACCACTGCCAAGAATTATTACTTTGTCTTTATTTGAGGGTTGAGCTTCACATATTTGGGTAGTAAAAGTGGATATGTCATAGGTAGAGTATAGATATGCGGCCTCGGACTGAAATTCGCCACCACAGGTATCAATTCGCTTATAAACTGGAAGTATACCGTACTTTCGTCTCTTATCTTGAATATTATCCAAAGGAGTAGACAACAATTTAGCTATTCTTTCATCACTAAACCCTCTAGACTTTGCCTCGCCCAAGACCTCCTGAGTTATATCTGGGCCAGAGCTTGAAATACTTTTTTCAAATAGAATAAGTTCCTCGATTTGATTTAAAAACCATTTGTCTATTCTTGTTATTTCGTATATTTCGTCAGTAGTGAAACCAATTCTGAAAGCTTGCCCAATAAGAAATATTTTCTCAGGAGTATTTTTGGATAATTTTTTGTAAAGCGCAGGTTTATCCATGTTGGTATGAATAATTGCGAGCCCAGAAGTTTTATTTTCAAGAGAGTTCAAAGCTTTTTGCAGACTTTCTTGGAATGTTGTCCCAATGGCCATAACCTCTCCAACTGATTTCATTGAAGTACCAAGCTCGTTTGATATCGACGGAAATTTTTCAAATGCGAAACGAGGTATTTTTGTTACAACATAATCGATCGTTGGCTCGAAGCTCGCGGGGGTAGTTTTTGTTATATCATTCTGCAACTCATCAAGTGTGTAGCCTATGGCTAGTTTCGCGGCAACTTTAGCTATTGGGAATCCTGTTGCTTTCGATGCAAGGGCAGATGATCTAGACACACGGGGATTCATTTCAATAATTAGCATTTCTCCATTTTGTGGATTTACCGCCCATTGAACATTAGACCCGCCAGTCTCAACACCGATCTCTTTCAAAACTTCTAAAGAGTTGTTACGCATTTTCTGAAACTCTTTATCGGTAAGTGTCATCGCCGGTGCTATGGTTATGCTATCACCTGTATGGACTCCCATAGGGTCAAAGTTTTCAATAGAGCAGACTATAATGGCATTGTCATTTTTATCTCTTATTACTTCCATCTCAAATTCTTTCCAACCTAGGAGACTTTGATCGATAAGGATTTGATTAGCTGGGGATGCGTCTAAACCATTCATACAAATTTCTCTGAAGTCATTTTCGTTATAGGCAACTCCGCCACCTTTACCTCCCAAAGTAAAACCGGGCCGAATAACTGCGGGCAAGCCAATTATATCTAATGCATTTACAGCTTCATCCAATGAATTAGCAATTTCAGATTTTGGGCTCTTTATTCCAATTCTTTCCATGGACTGTTTGAAGAGTTTTCGATCTTCCGCTTTCTCTATTGCATCCCTATTAGCTCCGATAAGCGCAACATTATAATCCTTTAACGTCCCTGCCTTATCCAACTCGATCGCAATATTAAGTGCTGTTTGTCCACCCATCGTTGGTAAAATAGCATCTGGTTTTTCTATCTTAATAATTTTCTCTATTACTTCTGAATTTATTGGTTCTATGTAGGTAACATCGGCAAGTTCTGGGTCTGTCATAATTGTGGCGGGATTTGAATTAACTAGAATTACTCTAAGGCCTTCTTCTTTGAGTGCCTTACATGCTTGAGCACCGCTGTAATCAAACTCGCAAGCCTGTCCTATAACTATGGGTCCTGCACCGATAATTAAAACTGACTTAATATCAATTCGTTTTGGCATTTAAATTTTTTCTTTAATTCGTGAAACTATAAGTGTACAAGAATTTATAAACATAACCCTTTTTAAAACTGTCACTAATAAAATCAATAAGTTTTTGGTTATTGAATAGGTAGAATAGATGCATTTGTACAGATCACACAACTGTAATGAATTACGAGCAGGAAACGATGGGGAGCTCGTAAAGCTCTCTGGTTGGGTACATAGAGTACGTGATCATGGAGGCGTGCTTTTCATTGACCTAAGAGATCATTTTGGTCTTACCCAAGTTTTAGCTGATCCTGATAGTCCCGTTTTTAAAGATGTAGAAAATGTGAGAGCAGAGTGGTGCGTATCAATAGAAGGAACTGTGAGAAAGAGAGATAGTTCTTTAATAAATGAAAAATTGCCCACAGGGGAGATTGAGGTTTTCATAGCAAAAATAAATATTTTGGGGGCTTCGGAGGAGCTTCCTTTACCTGTTTTTGGAGATCTTCCATATCCAGAAGAAACAAGACTAAAGTATCGTTTCCTGGATTTAAGGAGAGAGGGAATACACCAGAATATTATATTGAGATCAAAGATAATCGAGTTTATACGAAAAGAGATGTGGGAAAACGGTTTCAACGAATTTCAAACGCCAATAATATCATCATCTTCTCCGGAAGGAGCGCGAGATTTTTTAATTCCCTCACGATTACATCCTGGAAAGTTTTATGCGCTACCGCAAGCTCCTCAAATCTACAAGCAGCTGATAATGGTTGGTGGCTTTGATAAATATTTCCAGATTGCACCATGCTTTAGAGATGAAGATCCAAGATCGGATAGATCTCCAACTGACTTTTATCAGCTAGATATAGAGATGTCTTTTGTCGAGGAACATGATGTATTTCAATTGGTAGAAAAAGTGTTTGTCAAACTCTTTGAAAACTTTTCGGACTCCTATGCAGTTAATCATAACTTTCCTATTATTAGCTTTGACCAATCTATGGAGTGGTATGGTACTGATAAACCAGATTTAAGAAATCCAATAAAAATGATGGATGTTTCCGAGTTTTTTGTTTCTTCAGGGTTTAAAATCTTTGCCGATATTTTGAGTAAAGATGGAACACAGATCAAAGCAATACCAGCAAAAAGTGGAGGTAGTAGGAAATTTTGTGACAGAATGAACAAGTTTGCGCAAGAGCAAGGATTGCCGGGTATGGGCTATATCTTTTGGCGGTCAGATGATAGTGGTAATTTAGAAGCAGCAGGACCAATAGCAAAAAACTTAGGCGAGGAAAAGACAGAAAAATTAAGAAATTTTCTTGGTCTTGATAAAGGAGATGCAGCCTTTTTCTTGGGTGGTATACCTGCCCATTTTAATGATATTGCCAGCAAGGCTAGGGACATCGTTGGTATCGAACTAGACATCACAAATTCAAATTCTTATGAGTTTTGTTGGATTACTGATTTTCCAATGTATGAAAGAGATACAGAGACAGGAAAAATTGAGTTTTCACATAACCCTTTTTCGATGCCTAAGACCGATTTATTGAGTGAAGATATTGATCCTTTGAGTGTATTGGGGATGCAGTATGATTTATCGTGTAATGGGTATGAGATTTTGTCTGGCGCAATTAGAAATCATAAACTAGAGAACTTGTTTAAGGCGTTTGAAATTGCGGGCTATACAAAAGAGGAGGTTGAGAGCCAGTTTTCAGGTTTAGTAAATGCTTTAAAATATGGTGCTCCACCTCATGGAGGATGTGCTGCTGGCATCGACAGGATAGTAATGCTTTTGGCCAAGGAAGATAATATAAGGGAAGTTATTATGTTTCCTATGAACCAAAAAGCAGAGGACCCTATGCTTGGATCCCCCAGAAATCCAACCGTAGAACAGTTAGGTGAACTTAAATTAAAAATAATCGATCACGATCTATAAATTCATTTAATAGAATAGATTGATTACTAAACAGGTCGGTATCCAAAGAATAATAGATACTATCGTGGTAATAGAAAACTTGCGTTTGAGATTAGGATTTACTGGAGATGAAGGTGCGGTCCCTTCAATAATATTTCTCTCATCATTTTGGGTGGTAACATTTATAGGTAAAATGATAAATAAAATAATAAACCAGTAAACTGATAATAGTACTATTGCAGATGTTATTGTCATTGTTTGACTTCCTCTAACTCGATGAGAGTACCATTAAAATCCTTAGGGTGCAGAAAAATTACTGGATTACCATGCGCACCAATTTTAGCTTCTCCATCGCCTAATACAGTCGCTCCATCTTTTTCTAAACTCAAAATAGCACTATTTATGTCCTCTACTTCAAAACAAATGTGGTGTATCCCACCTTTTTTATTCTTCTCAAGAAAGTTTTCTATTGGGCTTTTTTCTCCCAGTGGTTCTAGCAATTCTATCTTGGTATTTGGTAATTCAATAAATACTACCTTAACGCCATGATCTATTTGATCGATGGGAGAACTTATTTTTACTCCCAGCATATTTTTATAGGTTTTTACAGCCTCATCTAATTTGGGTGTTGCTATAGCGATGTGGTTTAGTTTTCCAATCATTTTTACACTTTCTTATTATAGTTTTTCAAAAAATTTTTATAGATATCTTTTAGCAAAACAATATCATCGATCTTAGTGTTTTCATTAATTTGGTGCATAGAATCGCCAACTAAACCAAATTCTACAACTGGGCAGTATTCCCGCATAAATCGAGCATCTGATGTGCCGCCTCCAGTGGAAAGTTTACAATCTACACCTGCTATTTCTTTTATTGAAGTTGTTAATAGGTCTGAAAGTTGACCTGGCTCAGTCAAAAAGCTTTCACCAGAACATTTATACTCAATTTCCAGAGTCGCATTAGTTTTTTCATTATGCTTGGTGACAAGAGAGTCTATTTTTTTTGTTAGCGATAAGCATGAATGCTGATCATTAAAACGCACGTTAAAGTTGGCATAAGAATTCTCTGGTATAACATTCAATGCTTCATTTTTTGTATCTATCGTTGAAATGTTCAAGCTAGAGGGCTCAAAAAAATCGCTACCTTCATCTAGCTTGAGGGATTTTAATTCGCTGAGAAAGTAAATTAGTGCTTCGACTGGGTTAACTGCTTTGTCAGGATAAGCTATATGACCTTGCTTTCCTTTACAAACTATAAATCCGCTTAACGAACCACGTCTACCAATTTTTATAGTATCGCCTACCAACTTGGAGGAGGTAGGCTCACCAACGAGACAGTGATCAAAAGTTTCGTTATTTTTAACAGCCCACTTCAAAAGTTCTTTTGTGCCGTGTTCAGCGTGGCCTTCCTCATCACTCGTTATTAATAGCACGAAAGAGCAACTAAGCTCTTCTTCCTCAATAATTTCTTTAAGCGCAATAAGGAACGCCGCAACAGAAGATTTCATATCTACTGAGCCTCTACCAAAAATTCGATCGTTCCTAATATCACCACTGAATGGATCGCTATCCCATAAACTTTCCTCCCCTGGTGGTACTACATCTACATGCCCATTAAAGGCCAGTGTTCTTTTGAAATCTGACTTTGGAGACCACCGTGCAAAAAGGTTTGTTACACCTTGGTTGGAGGAAACTTTTGTTTGGAAACCTAACTCCTCAACAAATGAAGAAATAAATTCTAGAGACCCACCGTCGTCTGGAGTAATTGACCTAAAACTAATAAGTTTTTTTGTCAACGCTATAGGATCATCAATAAATTTAGTCATGATTAGTCTCGTAATAAATCATTTATAGAAGTTTTACTTCTTGTTTTTTCATCGACCTGTTTGACTATTATCGCGCAATAAAGGTTTACCCCTCCTTTAGATGGAATAGAACCTGAGACAACCACGGAGTAAGGAGGTATTTCTCCATATGTTGTTTCACCAGTTTCTCTATTAAATATTTTTGTAGACTTTCCAATAAACACACCCATGCCTACTACAGCTCCCTCTCTGACAATACAGCCTTCTACAATTTCGGACCTTGCTCCAATAAAGCAATTATCCTCGATAATAGTAGGCGATGCTTGCATAGGCTCTAATACACCCCCTATTCCTACTCCACCTGAAAGGTGCACATTTTTTCCTATCTGAGCACAAGATCCAACTGTTGCCCAAGTATCGACCATTGTCCCACTATCAACATACGCACCAAGATTTACAAATGAGGGCATTAGAACAACATTTTCACCAATGAAGGCTGATGCTCTAACTACCGTGTTAGGAACGGCTCGGAAATTCTTATTTTTCCACTCAGTTTCACCCCAGTCCTTAAACTTGCTATCCACTTTATCCCACCAGGTTGAATTTTGTGGCCCGCCTTTTTGTAATTCCATTTCTCTAAGCCTAAAACTTAATAGAACTGCTTTTTTTGTCCATTGATTCACCGCCCATTCGCCTGAGGCCTTTTTTTCTGCCACTCTCAAAGTACCATTCCCTAGTAGATTTAAAGTTTGTTCTACAGCCTCTTTAGTTTTCCCAACTGTTTTTTCATTTATTTCGTCTCTGCTCTCCCATGAGGTTTCGATAACGTTTTCCAGTTCTTTATTTTCCATAGTATTTCCTTCAATAATTATTCATATTTTAAAAAAAATTCTCTTATTTCACTTTGCTGCAAGGGATGAAAGTTGTCATCAGATACCGTTAAAATGCGCATTTCACCTTTTTTATCTTTCCAAAGAGTCATGCCCTCCAAATTGTCAAACTGATTAGCCGTTGAGGTAAAAACAATTATTGGCTCTGTATTATCAAACTTATCTAAAGAAATTAACCTAAATCTTGTTTTAAAACCTTGGGTCCATGAGAATTTGCGTTCCAGTATCAATAAAAAACCCATAGGTAAAATCTCTGCGTCGGTAACTAGAAAGTTGTCCTCTATTTTTACATATTTGATAATTTCCCAATTATTATTTTGTAGTCTGAAAATCGGGACATCGGAAATGCCTAAGGGGGGTTTTTCTGGTATGGCGATCAAGCGATTTTCATTATCAATTGCTAGAGCCTCTATACCCTTATTCACAGATAGTTTTCTGAACATCGGATGTTTAGGAACAAAGATACCTTTGCCCTCAACTTCTGTATGCATCATTATTCTGTGATTTGACTCAAAAGAAATATAATAATTATTGTCTGCATCCTTAGCAATTGACTCGCTGTCTGTATTACGACCATTTAAATGTTCGCCCTTGCTAGACAATATGCGGCCCTTTTTTATTACCGAATATCCGGTTAGAAAGTCATTATCATCACGACGCAATTCCAGAACAAAAAAAAATGACTTATCGGTAACAACTAAAGCCTCGGTCCCCTCATTCTTAATTAAAAGGCCAGAAAACCCACCATAATCTTTTTCGTTTCTATCAATATTCAAAAAACCAACTTGTTCTAACTTCCATTTCTTAACATCAGCTTCAAGTGTGGATATCGCCCCAAAAAGAATAATTAGGATAAAAACAATGTTTTTCATTGCGCTAAATTCTTAACATTTACAAAACGAAGTAAATACCACCCTATAAACAATAAAATAATAATCGGCACTAAACCGATTTGCTGTGACCCACTCGCTAAAGTGAACCAAGTAATTAGAGCGGGAGCTAAAAATGCTGTTGCTCTGCCTACAAGGGCGTAGAGTCCAAACGTTTCGGTTATCTGTTTTTCGTCAACTAAGAAAATTAATAATGTGCGGGACGCAGATTGGATAGGTCCACTCACAAACCCAAGTAAGCCTCCAGCTATATAAAATATTATATCTGGAGTATTCGACTTGGGGTCCAAAGGTAATCCGTAGAATTCTGATCTACTTAACCCAAATATCACAAGTGTAACAATTAGAAGTCCTCCAAGCATAATACTAACACAAAATTTAGAGCCATACTTGCTGTCCAAAGTTCCACCCCAATACGCTCCAATAGTACCAGTTGCTGCTGCCAAAATTCCAAAAATACCGAGTTGCACGGTACTCATCTCTAATACGCCCGCTGCATAGATTCCACCAAAGAAAAAAATTCCATTCATAGCATCCCTGTAAAACATTGAAGCCACTAAAAACCAACCTAAAGAAGGTTGATTTCTTAAGTTAACAATATTTAAAAATAGGTGTTTAATCGCTTTTTTTACATTTAGTTGAGTTGGTGTTGTCATCTTTACGTCGGGTACGAACACAAAAAATGGAATCATGAATAAAACATACCAAAAGGCTGTCAATGGCCCTACAACTCTGGTACCCTCTCTGTCAGCAGCGTCTAATCCTAGTGCTGGATTGCTACCTAGTAATGTAACCCCATTTTCTTGTTCAACAAATAGGCCCAACATTATGACAAGAGATACTAGTCCACCTAAGTAACCTAGTCCCCATCCCGCTCCTGATAGCTTGCCAAGCTTATCTGGTTTCTCAAGACTTGGCATCATAGCATTGGTGAAAACTGTCGAAAAATCGGCTGCAATAAAACCAACAGTATATGCAAATAAAACCCAGAATGTATTCTCGAGGTTTGGCTCGGCATACCACAAAGAAAAAGTGGAAATTACAAAAAAGACAGAAAATAATAGGATCCACGGCTTTCTTTTCTGAGTTTGATCCGCCAGCGCCCCTAAAATCGGTGAAAATATAGCAACAACTATGCCAGAAACTGTCACGGCCATCCCAATTAATGCTTGGCCCTCAACAGGGTTTTCTGCCACCGCCTGCACAAAATACGGTCCAAATATAAAAGTGGCAATCAAAGTATGTATAGGTTGGCAAGCCCAATCGTACAGCATCCATGAGTATACCTTTAGCTTATTTTTCATTTATGGCCTGCAATTCGTTAATATTTTTGTGCTTTTATTTTATAAATTATTAACTATCTTTACAATGTAATACAATTTTTATGGGAGTTTATTTTTGGTATCGTTACTTCAAATTGTTCACATGTTACTCGATGTCTTGAAGTACATCATTATAGCTCAAATTGTTTTAAGTTGGCTAATAAACTTCAATATTCTTAATATTCATCAGCCACTTATTAATCATATTTGGCGTGGCATAAACCAAGTATTAGAGCCGTTGTATGGTCCGATAAGACGTCGCATGCCCTACACTGGTGCCATCGACTTTGCTCCTTTGATTGTTTTTATAGCCATTTTAGCACTACAAATAATAATAAGAAATAACATTGGAAACTTCTATTAGTCTTTTTTATTCCTTCGCGCCAGTTCGCGTAGGCGAAGTGCTTTAAGCTTTATGAATCCTTCTGCATCACCTTGATTATAGTAACCTTCGTCGTCCTCAAAAGTTACTAATTGTTTGGAGTATAAACTCTTTGATGATGATCTGCTTACAACGTGAGCGCTTCCCTTGTACAATTTCATTTTTACAGTTCCTTCAACACTATCCTGGCTTTTATCAATTAGGGTTTGTAAGAGATCTCTTTCGGGGGTAAACCAAAGACCATTATAAATTAGCTCAGCATATCTTGGCATTATGTCGTCTTTCAGATGTGCAGATCCACCATCTAGCGTTAGGCTTTCAATTGCTCTGTGAGCTTGTAAGAGTATAGTTCCTCCTGGTGTTTCATAAACACCTCGCGATTTCATTCCCACAAATCTATTCTCTACTAAATCGAGCCTTCCTATTCCATGCAGTCTACCAAGATCATTAAGTCTCTTGAGTAAGTTTGCAGGTGAGTATTCTTTGTTATCAATTTTTATTGGATCTCCATTCTTAAAGCTGATTCTTATGTAATCGGGTTTATCAGGGGCTTTTTCTGGATCATTTGTTCTTTGATATACATACTCTGGAGCTTCATCTTCTGGATTTTCTAAAATTAAACCTTCTGAAGATGTATGTAGTAAATTAGCATCTACTGAAAAAGGGGGTTCCCCTACTTTATTTGCAGCAATAGGAATTTGGTGCTTTTCGGCAAAATCGATTAATTTTGTCCTGCTACTCAGGTCCCATTGCCTCCAGGGTGCAATAATTTTTATATCCGGATTAAGAGAGTACGCTGCCAATTCAAATCGTACCTGATCATTTCCTTTTCCAGTAGCACCGTGACTTATTGTTTCTGCACCGACAATATCAGCAATCTCTATCAACCTCTTTGAAATGAGCGGCCTTGCAATTGATGTCCCCAGCAAGTATTGACCTTCGTAAACTGTATTGCATCTAAACATCGGGAAAACATAATCTTTAACGAACTCTTCAGTGAGATCTTCAATAAAAATATGTTCTGGTTTAATTCCGAGTAAGAGAGCTTTATCTCGCGCAGCCTCTAGTTCCTCACCTTGCCCAAGATCAGCGGTAAAACAAACTACCTCATAGTCTAACTCAGTTTGTAGCCACTTTAATATAACTGAGGTGTCAAGCCCGCCAGAGAAAGCAAGAACTACTCTTTTCTTTTGTGCCATGTATGGAGTCCTTTCCCTACAACAATTTCTGTGATTGACAGTGATTGTCTATCTATCCAAACTTAGAACACAGTTTTTAAATTGTGTAAAATATTATAAACAAGATTAGAAAGGTTTACCATGATTGAAGAAATTACCTCATTTAATTTTAATACCACGCCTAGAATTATTTACGGTCCTAACGTCGCAAAAGACGCAGATCCATTTTCTAAATTAATGGGTAATAGAATTCTTCTCGTCACTGATAAAGGGTTAACCAAGTTAGGACTTTATGAGGATTTGCTCAAAAATCTTGAAAAGTATGATTCTAAAGTAAGGGTATTTGATGACGTAGAGGCCGATCCATCATTAAAAACTTTGGAAAAGGCAATAAATTTTGGAAGAGAAATAGCTTGTACTTGGGTTATCGGATTTGGTGGAGGTTCTTCAATGGATGTTGCCAAGCTAACGGCTTTAGTTTTAGGATCAGGAGAAAATTTAGAGAGCGCATGGGGGGTAGGGAACGCTACAGGTCCGAGATTGCCTCTATGTTTAATACCGACCACTGCTGGAACTGGGTCCGAGGTTACTCCTGTTTCAATTATCACCGTGGATGGTGATGAAAAAAGGGGGGTTTCTTCGCCGATCATCCTTCCAGACTTCGCAGTATTAGATCCTGTTCTAACCTTAGGCTTGCCGGCAGCAACTACTGCCGCCACCGGAATTGATGCAATGGTGCATGCAATCGAAGCCTATGCATCAAAAAATAAAAATAACAATCCTATGTCTGGCATCCTTGCAAAGGAGGCATTGGTGCTATTGGGGAGCTCAATTAAAATGGCTGTCTCGGACCCAAAAAACTTAGAAGCGAGAGGAAAAATGTTACTTGGATCAATGTTAGCTGGAATGGCTTTTGCAAATTCTCCTGTAGCCGCAGTCCATGCTCTGGCTTATCCACTTGGGGGGAGTTTTCATATAACCCATGGATTATCAAATGCTCTTGTACTTCCAGGAGTGCTACGGTTCAATGCAGTAGATGTATGGGCAGCCAAAAAATATGCAGAGCTTTATCCTTTTCTATTTCCAAGCGAAGAGATAGGGAATAATAATCAAACAAATGCATCGTTGTTTATAGAAAAACTGAGTGATTTATCCAAAGAGTTGGGCCTACCCCAGAAATTGCGAGATGTTTCAATTCCTGAAGATGCCTGTGCGTCAATGGCTAAAGACGCTATGAAGCAAACCAGATTGTTGGTAAATAATCCCAGAGAGGTTACTGAACAAGATGCTTACGACATATATCATTCGATTTGGTAAGATTATATGCGATTAGCATATAGCCGTTTTGGAGAAGGTAACGCGACCAATGTCGTTATTCTGCATGGACTTTTAGGATCGAAAAGAAATTGGTTTGGCATTGGAAAATCTCTTTCAGATCTTGGCTTTCACGTCTGGCTTATTGATCTGAGAAACCATGGTGAGTCTGAATGGAGTGATAGGCATACTTATTTCGATCTGGCAGAGGACGTTAAAAAACTTCTTGAAGAACAGGGAATAGTTAATAGCTTCCTGATTGGGCATTCAATGGGTGGCAAGGCTGCGATGGTTTTAGACAAACTCTATCAGGGTTTTATCTCAAAATTAGTTGTAGTAGACATAGCACCAGTAACCTATGCGACAAATTTTGAAAATTATTTAAAAACTTTATCTTCGCTTGATCTTGGCAGGTTTAACACGAGATCTGAAATTGATACAAAGCTTTCTGAATATTTCGACGAAGTCAGTTTTAGATCTTTTCTGATGCAAAACTTAAAGATGGACGAAAAAAAAAGTTTCTATTGGCGTGTTAATTTAATATCTTTAATTAGTAATTCTGTTGCCATTAGTGAGTTTCCAGTCATAGATGGTGTGTCTAATACAGAGGCTCTTTTCTTATATGGTGAATTATCAGAATATGGTGTAATGGAGCATAAAGATACAATAAAAGAAAGTTTTCCATTGAGTGAATTTTCTCCTGTAGCTAAAGCTGGGCACTGGGTTCATGTTGAAAAACCTATAAAATTTCTAGAAATAGTTACAAAATTTTTAAAATCGGATTAGTATCTATTATTATGGATTAAAGAACATGGATGATTATTTAGTAAAATCGATAAACAACTATCCTATGAAAAAAGGCTTGGCACGAACCAAAGAGCAAGTCCATTTCTTTATCAAATTCGAAGGTAAAAAATACCCTATTTCTTTTTTTGATGAGAATTTTTTAGAAGTCGAAACGAGTATCGTTCCAAAGTTGCGGGGATTAGTGGATATCTACAAGCTTAATAAATTTTTTGCTCAGGGTTTATTAGTCATGATGGAAAGCAATGAGTATATCACCAAGTATGAATATAAAAGGTATACTCCTTCAAAGACAACGCAACCCTCCGATTACGTATTGCAAGGTATGTGTAAAGGCTGAGAGGACTTAAAGCTCACATTGCTAGAAAAAAACAACCAAAGGGTATATGTAAATGGGGGATTCTTTTCAAAAAAAGAAGCTAGTATCTCAGTATTTGACAGAGGTTTTTTATTCTCTGACTCTGTTTACGAAGTAACTGCTGTTCTTGACGGCAAGTTAGTAGACTGGAAAGAGCATTTTGCCAGACTTATTAGATCACTGGATCATTTGAACATTGAAAATAATTTTCAAGAAGAAGACTTTTATCAAATTCAAAGAAAATTAATAAACGAAAATCAGCTAAAAGAGGGGCTTTGTTATGTTCATGTCACAAGGGGAGTTGCAGAGAGAGACTTTAATTTTGCAAAAAAGTCATTATTACCGACCGTAGTAATATTTACACAAGAAAAACAAATCTTAAAGAATGCAGCTAGTAAAGTGGGCGTTAAAATCGTAACAGTGCCTGACGATAGGTGGCGAAGAAGAGATATAAAGACTACTCAACTTCTTGCCCAATCATTAGCAAAAACTCATGCGGTCCAAGAAGGTGTGGATGATAGCCTACTTGTTCAAAGTGGCTTCATAAATGAGGGCTCATCAAGTAATGTATTTATTTTTAAAGACGAAAGAATTATTACACCAAGTTTGTCAAATGATATCCTGGGAGGTATTACTAGGTCTTCTGTAATAAAATTTTGTTCAATAAATAATATCGAAATCAACGAGCAAAAGATCAACATTGACGATTTGATGAATGCACAAGAGGTTTTTCTTACCTCAGCTACTAGTTTCGTGCTCCCCGTTATTGAAGTAAATGGAAGACGTGTGGGAAATGGATTAGTCGGAGATACGGTTAAAAAAATCCAGCAAATATATATAGAACAGATTAAGGCAAAACTTTCCTAGATTTGATAAGTCAAGTCACTTCTGGAACTTTTTTTTCCAGTCATCATAAGGCATACCATAAACATACTCTTGAGCCTCCTCGACTGATAAGGCCTCATCCGACTCTCTAGCTGCCTCATGCATCCATTTGTATAAACAATTTCTACAAAACCCTGTTAAGTTCATTATGTCTATATTTTGTACTTCAGTTCTACTCTGCAAATGAGAGATTAATCTTCTGAAAGTTTGGCTTTCAATTTTTTCTAAGTTTTTAATATTCATTTATCTCGCTCATAAATTAAAAAAAAGTTTTCTATTTTTTATAATTCTTTATTCTACAGAAAAAATAAGAATATCGAGCATATAAATGAAAAAGCAACTTCATAGAAACCGTAAAGTAAAAATAGTAGCTACTCTGGGTCCTGCCTCAGACACTAAATTGGAAATTAGAAAAATGTTTTTAGCGGGGGCAGATATTTTCAGATTAAATATGTCCCATGGTGATCACTCGGCGGTGGAAAAGAGACATAATATCTTAAGAGATTTAGAGAAAGAATTTTCGAGACCAATTTGTATTCTGGCCGATCTACAGGGTCCAAAGCTGAGATGTGGTGATTTTAAGGGTGCAAAGTCTAGTTTAGAAGCGGGACAAAAGTTTTGTTTTGATCTAATAGAAAGGCTGGGAAATAAAGAAAGAGTTTGTCTACCACATCCTAAGATATTCCAGTCAGTAAAAAATGGAGATAAGCTACTGATTGATGATGGTAAAGTTGCTATGCAAGTAAATAAAGCATCAGAAAAGAAAATAGAGTGCACTGTTTTGAATGATGGGATTATTTCAGACAAAAAAGGGGTTAATTGCCCAGATAGTATTTTAGACCTCGCTCCTCTAACAGAAAAAGATAAGCAAGACTTGGAGTTTGTTTGTGGTCTTGGAGTAGACTGGATTGGGTTATCTTTTGTACAGAGAGCAAAAGATATAGACAGTGTAAAAAATTTATTAAAGGGAAGGGCAGGCATTATTGCAAAAATTGAGAAACCTGCTGCAGTAAGAGTTTTTGACTCTATTATTGACTCTGCTGATGGAATTATGGTGGCACGGGGAGACCTCGGTGTTGAATTGCCAATTGAAGCGGTCCCCCCTATTCAAAAAAAACTTGTAATGAAATCACGTCAAATGGGAAAACCTGTAATCGTAGCAACACAGATGATGGAAAGTATGATTCATTCGACTACACCAACCCGAGCTGAAGTTTCGGATGTCGCGCAGGCAATATATGATGGCGTAGATGCAGTAATGCTGTCCGCCGAAACAGCAATAGGCATGCATCCAGAGAAAGTTATAGAAGCAGTAGATAAAATAGCCGTTGAAACTGAAAAAGACCCTTTGTACTTCCAAAACTTGGAAACCTCGAGATCAGTTTCGAAAGAAGGAGTTTCAAATGCAATAACTGTTGCTGCGAGAGAGGTAGCTGATAACATAAACGTGAAGGTTATTTGTTGCTTTACTCATGGTGGAACAACAGCTGAGCTTGCATCTAGGGAAAGACCTCGAGCACCAATAATCGCGCTAACTCCATATACAGAAACAGCAAGGAAACTAACTTTGTTTTGGGGGTTGCATTGTGCGGTTACAACACCTGTAGATCGATTTAAGAGGGCAGTAATGAATGCTGTTAAAGCAGCTAAGTTATTCGACTTTGCTTCAGGGAAAGATCTAATCATTGTTATTGCAGGTGTGCCATTCAATACACCTGGATCAACAAACATATTAAGGGTGGTGTCTTTAGAAGAAAACTTTGATGATTTTTGAGAAAAATATAAAGAAATGCTTGTATAGTTATTAGAATATCC
>CACGWW010000013.1 GCA_902576905.1 uncultured Alphaproteobacteria bacterium | reverse complement strand
AGCTTTCCGACTGTGAGTGATAGAAGCAACCTAGAGCTCATAGATTGGGTAGAAAAATATCTTAATTCATTTCACATAAAGACATACAGAAAATATAATGAAGACAAGGATAAGGCTTCACTTTTCGCTCATGTTGGTCCACAAAAAGAAGGAGGTGTAGTTTTATCTGGCCATACGGATGTAGTTCCGGTTGAAGGCCAAGATTGGATCACTGATCCATGGGTGCTCACAGAAAATGATAATAAACTTTATGGTCGTGGTTCCTGCGATATGAAGGGATTTGATGCATTGGCTATCTGGGCAATGATTGAAGCCAACAAGAGTGAACTGAGAAGACCTCTCCAAATAGCACTCAGTTATGATGAGGAAGTTGGCTGTATTGGCGCGCCTCCGATGATAGACGAAATGATAAACAAATTGCCAAAAGCCAGTATGGTAATTGTTGGAGAACCATCCACTATGCTCGCAGTAACTGGACATAAGGGTGCTTTAGGTTTTACAACACATTTAGTTGGGAAAGAGGTTCATTCATCAATATTAGATAGAGGTGTTAGCGCAATAATGAATGGAGCAAAGTTGATAGATTGGGCTAATCAGCAGAATATAAGCAATAAAAAAACTGAGAAGACAGATACTGCAAAGTTATTTGACCCTCCCTATACCACTTTACATGTAGGTGTTATAAAAGGAGGAACAGCACATAATATAACCGCAAAAGATTGTCATTTTGAAATGGATATAAGAGTTGTCTCGGACCAAAAAGTTGATTTTTGGATTGAAAAATATAACGAAAAAGTAAAAGAGATAGAAACTGAAATGAAAGCCATCTCAGAAGATGCAAAAATAATTGTCTCAAATAGATCTGCAGTGCCAGGGTTAAGACCGGAAACTAATGGTGAAGCTGAAACTTTTGTCAGACAAATCACTGGGGATAATGGAAACCATTTTGTTTCTTATGGCACCGAGGCTGGTCAATTTCAAGAACGAGGGTATTCCGCCGTCATATGTGGGCCAGGTGATATTTCCGTAGCCCATCAACCTAACGAATACATTGAGAAATCTCAGTTTGAACTTGGCCTAAGCTTTATGAAAAATATGATCAAAAAGCTTTCTTGAAAATAAGAAAAATTCAGTTTTTTAATTTCAGTTTTTATTGACAGGATTGGGCTTAGTAAAATACGATTTAGTTATAGAAATTTAAAGGAAATACAAAATGCACATAGAACCTGGAGTAGTAAACGGCGCAAAAATTGGACTTAGTTATTTAACCGGCGCAGCAGCGATAGCATTAGGATTAAAATTTCTTATTCAGCGAATGTTTAATAGCACATCTGTTTTGGTAACAGCTGTCAGATGTCTGATAACAACTATTTTTGTTTTTTCCTTTTTTGAGGTTCTCCCACAGTACCCACTCGGTGTATCAGAGGTCCATTTTATATTTGGTGCAACTTTGTTCTTATTTTTTGGTGCAGGAGCAACAGCTTTTGGTTTGGTTGCAGGTTTATCTTTGCAGGGAATTTTGTTAGCTCCATCAGATTTACCGCAGCTCTATATAAACATATCAACTCTACTATTTCCTTTATTTGCGGTTTCGTACATTTCAACGAAGATAATACCGGCCAACATTTCGTATACTGATTTGAAGTATAGGCAAGTTATATCATTAACAGGAATATATCAGGGTGGAATAATTCTTTGGGTAGCGTTTTGGTGTTTCTATGGCCAAGGATTTAATCAAGAAACATTTTATAATGTCGGTGTATTCTCCTTAGCGTACTCTACGGTCATTGGCATAGAGTGTCTACTAGATATTGGATTGCTAGCCACATTCAAAAGTTACAAAAAAAGATCTTTGCCATCAGTATTTAATCAGAGGTTGATTTCTGTAAAAGACTGATTATTTTGCTTACTCAGATAAGAAATTTAAAGTTGAATTAATTTTCAGAACTGTAATAGCTTATGAGTTGCTCATGCTAGCATTTAAAATGAAAGGTTTATCACCATGGGTTCTATAAACTTTGAGAAGTTAGACAAGCTTGCTAAACTCTCAGTTAGTACTGGGGTTGCTCTGCAAAAAGGACAAAACTTATTAATTACCGCTCCATCAGATGCACTGCCACTAGTGAGATTAATAGCAAAGCATGCTTACAAAGCGGGAGCGGGCTTGGTAACACCTTTTTTCTCTGATAGTGAAATTACGCTCGCAAGATATAAATATGCTTCTGATGAAAGTTTTGACGTAGCTGCAGATTGGCTTTACAAAGGTATGGGCGAAGCTTTTGATAATAATACGGCTAGAATGGCAATTGCCGGTGATGACCCAATGTTGTTATCAGATATGGATCCGGAAAGAGTTGCGAGAGCAAATAAAGCTAACTCGAAAGCTTACAAACCAGCAAGAGAAAGAATTACCCAGTTTGATATTAACTGGAATATTATAGCTTGGCCGGGCTTAGCTTGGGCAAAAAGAATGTTCCCTGATCTAGCTGAAGATGATGCGCAAACTCGATTAGCTGAGGCCATTTTTATGGCTTCGCGTGTTAACGCAGAAGATCCTGTTGCATCATGGAAGACACATAATCAGACACTTAAAGAGAAAAGGGAATGGTTAAATCAAAAGGATTTCAAAGAAATACATTTTAAGGGGCCTGGAACAGATTTAAAAGTAGGTTTGGCTGATGACCACGAGTGGATGGGTGGTGCTTCAATGGCTCAAAATGGTGTGATTTGTAACCCTAATATTCCTTCTGAAGAAGTGTTCACTACCCCGCACGCGCTAAGAGTTGAGGGCTATGTATCTTCTACTAAACCCTTATCGCATCAAGGAACGTTAATTGATAATATTCGAGTTGTTTTTGAAAAAGGCAGTATAACAGATGCAAAAGCTAGCAAAGGTGAAACGGTTTTGAAGAAGGTTTTAGAGTCTGATGAAGGAGCTCGAAGATTGGGAGAAGTAGCACTGGTACCTAATAGCTCACCAATTTCAAACTCTGGACTTTTGTTTTATAATACACTTTTTGATGAAAATGCTGCTTGTCATATAGCTCTTGGCCAGTGTTACTCTAAATGCTTTAAAGGAGAAACAAACCTTTCGACGTCAGAAATAAGGGAGCGCGGAGGTAATTCAAGCATGATTCATATTGATTGGATGATTGGGTCAGGTGAAATTGACATTGATGGTTTTGGGAAAAGTGGAGAAATAGTGCCTATATTTAGGAGAGGTGAGTGGGTTGATTAAAACAAATACACTAACATCAAAAGTGCTAGCAGAAGGCTTAAAAAAAACAGTAAAGCTTGAAGGAGTAGATGAAAAAAAAGAACCGTATGAAAAAACAAAAACAATTACCAAAGGTGTAGTGGTAGCTTTGAGTTCAGAAGCAAAGCAGAAAGTGATTAAGTCTCTATAGGGTTTTAAATCACCCCATATTATAGAATTTTCTTAAAAGATCCAAAGCGCTAGGTTTCAAATTATTTGGGTTAGACCAAAATCGATCATCATTAATATCGATGAAACCTGGAGTGCCTTCAAGTGCTTCAGTATTTAAGTTCTTCAAACCCATAGACCAAGTCGGAAAGTTTCTTTCTTCAAAACTCCCATCTTCCAGAACTGTTATGGTATGATGTCTTCGGTCAGCAGAAATTCTATCCCAGGTAGATGAGATTGATTTTTTTGGCCCCTCAATGATTTGAAGGAAGTTGCCTCTTTTAAATTTTTTATTGAACCTATAAATAAGTAATCCTGTTATTTCATGAGCCTCGTTCCATTCTCTTGCCTTTTGTAATAATTCCTTAAGCTCACTGCTGCTTATTTCTGACTGAGAAAAGCTGTAATAGACAATATATTTCAACATTGTATCATTTTATTATTATAGACCTAATACCATTATGGTAGAGTAAAACTGGAAACAAACCAAATTAAGATTACTAGGGAGATAGCTCCGATGAGAGAAGCCGTTATAGTATCAACAGCAAGAACACCAATCGGCAAGGCATACCGTGGGTCGTTTAATAACACACATGCACAAACCTTAGCAGGGCATGCTATTTCAGAGGCAGTAAAACGAGCAAAAGTAGATCCCAATGATGTTGATGATGTCATTCTAGGAGCTGCAGCCCAACAAGGTACGCAGCAAGGAAACATTGCAAGGCAATCTTTACTTAGAGCTGGGCTTCCTACAAGTGTCGCTGGAATGTCAATAGATAGACAATGTGCATCGGGGATGATGGCAATAGCTACTGCAGCCAAACAGATAATTGATGATGGAATGAACGTTACGGTGGGGGGTGGAGTTGAGTCTGTTTCGTTAGTCAGAAATGAAAATTTTAGAATGGATAACGCTAGAGATCCTTGGCTTGAGAATGAAATGCCTGAACTTTACATGACTATGATTGAGACAGCTGAAACAGTAGCAGATCGATATGGGATATCTCGTGAAAGACAAGATGAATACGCGTTACAGTCACAAATACGAACAGCACATGCCCAAAGAAATGGGTTTATGGATGATGAAATTGTGCCTCTTAAGTCGACAATGAAATATTACGATAAAGAAAATAAAACTGCGACTTATCATGAGGTGAGTTTAATAAAAGATGAAGGGAATCGACCAAATACAAGTTTGGAGGGCTTAAGCGCGCTCAAACCGGTTTTTAAAGATGGCATTCACATAAGTGAGGGAAGTCACATCACTGCAGGGAATGCTTCTCAATTGTCAGACGGAGCATCTGCAAGTATTTTGATGGAGTCAAAAGAAGCTGAGCGGAGGGGGTTAAGCCCTCTCGGAGTTTATAGGGGTATGGCTGTTGCCGGTTGTGATCCTGATGAAATGGGAATAGGTCCGGTATATGCGGTACCAAAGCTTCTGAAAAATAATGGATTAAAAATGGACGATATTGATCTCTGGGAGTTAAATGAAGCTTTCGCAAGCCAAGTGATTTACTGCAGAGATAGGTTAGGAATTCCAAACGAAATTTTAAATGTAAATGGAGGAGGGATATCTATCGGCCATCCATTCGGAATGACAGGTGCTAGACTAGTAGGGCACGCATTAATTGAGGGGAAACGACGAAATGCAAAGCTTGTTGTTTGTACGATGTGTGTTGGTGGCGGAATGGGCGCAGCCGGATTGTTTGAGGTTTTGTAATTGCTTAAAGTAAGGTTTCCACAAGACTTAAAAAAATATGAAAATTATGATTTGGGTTACAGTGATTGGTTTTTAATTGATCAAGAACTTATTAACGCTTTTGCAAAGCTTTCAGGTGATGATCAATGGATACATGTTGACATTGATCGAGCATTCAATGAAATGCCAGCTGGAAAAACAATTGCTCATGGTTTGTTAAGTCTTTGTATCTCTCCCAGTTTAGGGAAAAATAAAATTCATATCGAGAATTTAAAGCACACTCTTAACTATGGTATTGATAAAGTGCGATTTATTTCACCAGTAAAAGTTGGGTCATTTATAAGGCTTAAATCAAAGATATTGAAAGTTATAATACGTGATGACAATTCCGTTCTTGTCAGAGTTGAGAGATTGACGGAAATTAAGGGAATAAAAAAATTAGCTATGTATGCCGAAACTTTGTCATTAATGTATTCCAGTGATTCAGTTAATTGAAAAGGCTTTCAACAAAGCCTACAAGAGATTTTTGCAAACCTTCATTATTTAAATGAAACCTGTCTATTTCCATTTCCCAGTCCATTTCCTTGAAATGATCTTTATTTTCAGTGAACCAAACTTCCGAAGTATATTCTATCTCTTCATCATCACAAATTTTTGCGGTCACCAGCCATGATTTAAAGTCAACCTCTTGCAGGTTTTTTATGAGCTCCTTGCACTTGTCACTGTTTCTATCCATAAAATATCCAAAAAGAACGGCTCTAGTTCTATGGTCTGTATTTGTTTTTCCCATTGGTATAGGGTCCAATTCAAGAGCGCTCTCTAAAAGCTCTATACCTTTCTCTGTCGAACCCGTTCGGGATAAAATCTCTCCATAAACTGATAATACTCTAGGATCATTTGGCACCATTTTGAATGAGGCACGCGCATGTCTTTCCCCAGCTTTGAAATCATGAGTGCTTAAGGCAACCTCTGCTAGCATTCTATGTACTTCAAAATCATTATCATTTAATTGTTGAGCCTTATCTATGCATTGCATAGAATTATTCCACCATTCTTGCATGTCTCCTTCTAAATAACCGCGTCCCATTGCTTGTCCTATTGCGCAAGCCTTCCAAGCGTATGCCTGACCATTATTATTATCAGCTTGGATCGCCTTGTTGAAGGAATCGATAGCTTCAAGGCATGCCTCTTTTTTAAATTTGTGGTGCAATACTTTGCCTCTTAATAACAATTCATATGATGTTAGATTTTCTGTAGGTTTGCGATTGGCCCGTTCAAGGCTTGAAATCTCAATTTCACCTAAAAGTGCAATCGATATTTTTCTTACAATTTCGTCTTGTACATCAAAAATGTCTTCTAAGATACGATCATATTTATTGTTCCAAAGAGCGTTTCCATCAGTTGCGTCAGATAGCTCAACAGAAATTCTAACTCGTTTACCAGATGTACGAATACTCCCTGAAACTGCATAATCTACTCCAAATTTTTTACAAAAGTCTCTTATAGTACTGGTAGCACCACGAAATTCGAAACAGGACTGTCGAGATAAGACCTCAAGTTCTCGTATTCGTGAAAACTCTGTAATTAAATCCTCAACAACACCATCAACTAAATAACCGCTATCTTCATCATTATTCATATTATCAAAAGGTAAAACTGCTAATTTTGGCTTGTAGCTTTTAACTGCCTCTTGTGCATCCTTCTCCTTAAGTGCATCGGTCTTAGAAATTTTTTCGCCAGAGGGAGAGATTCCATATACTTGAAAGGCCTCGTCAATATTTTTTAAAGATTTTGTCCCAGCATCTTCAATACTAAAATTTATTCTTTTATTAACCTGATCTTGTACTGCTGTGGAAAGTAGTATTTGTCCCGGAGAACAGGCAGTCTCAAGTCTAGCTGCAATGTTTACGCCGTTTCCATAGACATTATCTCCTTCTATTATGACGTCATCGAGATGTATGCCAACTCTCCAGTCCAGCTGAGATTCTTCAGAAAGCGTATTATTTCTATCATTGATAGCTTTTTGAAAACCTATTGCTGCGTTCACACATTCAACAGGACTTTCAAACTCCGCTATTACTGAGTCCCCTGCTGTATAGAAAATTCTTCCTCCGAATTCTTTTATCTGTGGATCAATTATAGATCTGCAGGCTTTTAGGTTTTCAAGTGTTAGTTCTTCATTCTCATCCATTCTTTTGCTAAAGCCGACACAATCGGTAGCAAGAATTGTTGTTAATTTACGTTTAACTTTTGACATTGTGTATTAAAGAAAGCTTTGATTTTAATAGGCAACCAAATGCCCAATTCGAAACTTAGTGTAAAACGAATAAATGACCAAAAGCTATAAAAAAATTAGTTTTCCTCGTTTGTTCCTTCAAAGTCAGACATGGGCGGACACGTACAAATTAGATTTCTATCCCCATGGACATTATCAATTCTATTTACGGGCGGCCAATACTTATCCACACGAAAGGAACCGGGAGGAAAACAAGCTTGCTCCCTAGTATATGGTCTATTCCACTCTCCAACTAAATCTTCAACTGTATGAGGAGCATTTTTCAAAGGATTATTATCCGGATCGATACGACCCTCTTCAATATCCTTTGCTTCATGGAAAATTGCTATCATAGCATCACAAAATCTATCAAGTTCTGCTTTGGTTTCACTCTCTGTTGGTTCAATCATGAGAGTTCCCGCAACTGGAAAACTCATGGTTGGTGCATGAAACCCACAATCAACTAATCGCTTTGAAATATCATCAACAGTAACACCTGTATCTTTAGTAAGGGGTCTAATGTCTATGATACATTCATGTGCAATTCTTCCTTCAGGCCCAGTGTAAAGAATGGGATAAAACTCTCCCAATTTCTTTGCAATATAATTGGCATTTAAAATGGCTACTCTTGTAGCTTGTGTGAGCCCTGTTCCGCCCATCATTAAACAGTAAGCCCATGAAATAGTCAAAATTGAACCTGATCCAAATGGAGCAGCAGAGACAGCTCCTCCATCATTATCCTCAACTGGATTTCCTGGAAGAAATGGAGTTAAATGATCTTTGACCGCTATAGGCCCCATTCCTGGCCCACCACCACCATGGGGGATAGCGAAAGTTTTATGAAGATTTAAATGGCTTACATCAGCGCCAATCTCGCCAGGTTTAACCAGTCCAACCATTGCATTCAGATTTGCACCATCAAGGTAAACCTGACCACCAAATTTATGGGTAATCGCGCAAATTTTTGAAACATTAACTTCAAACACACCATGAGTTGAAGGGTAGGTAATCATGCAACATGACAGCCGATCTTTATATTCCTTAGCTTTACTTTCGAAATCTTTTATATCAACGTCCCCATTATCTGATGTATTGACTGGAACAACCTGTAATCCAGCCATCTGCGCTGAAGCCGGATTTGTGCCATGTGCCGACATGGGAATTAAACAAATGTCTCTGTTATTATCTCCCCGTGATTTATGGTATCGCCCAATTGTAAGCAGTCCAGCATACTCTCCTTGGGCACCTGAATTAGACTGCATCGATATAGAGTCATATCCGGTCACATCACATAACATTTTAGACAAGTTGTCTATCATTATGTTATAGCCCAAGGTTTGTTCCTTGGGAGCATATGGGTGGACTTGAGAAAACTCGGGCCAAGACAGGGGGAGCATTTCTGCAGCCGCATTGAGTTTCATAGTACATGAGCCAAGTGGTATCATAGATCTATCAAGAGCTATATCTCTGTCAACAAGACGGCGCATGTATCTTGTCATCTCACTCTCCGCTCTGTTCATGTGAAATATAGGATGTGTAAGGAAATCAGTAAGTCTGAATAATTCGTTGGGAATTCGATAACCTGAAGTTAAGTCTTTATCTTTTCGTTTTATACCAAATGATCTCCATACTGCCTCAATTATAGCCGGCCTGGTTCTCTCATCCAATGATATTCCAATTCTAGACTTGCCTATCTTTCTAAGATTAATTCCTTCACTAATTGCTGATTTGAGAATTACATTTTGCATAGGACCGACGTTTATCGTAATCGTATCAAAAAAATGTTTTTGTTCCACATTGAAACCATGTGCCTCCAATCCCTTGGCTAATCTAACGGTTTTTCTGTGGATCCTTTGCGCAATAGCTTTTAACCCATCTGGCCCATGCATAACAGCATAAAAAGATGCCATTACCGCTAGAAGAGCTTGCGCCGTACACACGTTGCTAGTAGCCTTTTCACGTCTAATATGTTGCTCTCTCGTTTGTAGAGCCAATCGATACGCTTTATTGCCTTTACTATCTATGGAAACACCTACAATTCTACCAGGAAGAAAGCGCTTGTAAGTCTCTTTGGTAGCCATATAAGCGGCATGGGGTCCTCCAAATCCTTGTGGAACACCAAATCTTTGTGTTGATCCTACTGCGATGTCAGCCCCCATGGAACCTGGCTCTTTTAGTAAAGTTAACGACATTGGGTCTGCTGAAATCGTAACAAGAGCGCCCTTTTCGTGCAGTTTATCGGTCACATTTGTAAAGTCTCTAAGTGCACCAAAAGTTCCAGGATATTGGAATATTGCTCCAAAGCAATCTTCATAGTTAATGTCTTTATCCGGATCACCAATAATTATGTTTAATCCGAGTGGTTGTGCTCTTGTCTTCAGGACTTCTATATTTTGTGGGTGACATTCTTGGTCAACAAAGAAATTGATGGATTTGTTTTTAGTTATCCTTTTTGCCATAGTCATTGCCTCTGCACACGCAGTGGCTTCATCTAGTAAAGATGCGTTCGCTATTTCCAGTCCAGTTAGGTCACTGATCATTGTTTGAAAATTAAGAAGAGCTTCCAAACGTCCTTGGGAAATCTCTGGCTGGTAAGGGGTATAGGAAGTGTACCAGGCAGGATTTTCTAAAACATTTCTTTGAATTGCAGGGGGTGTTATAGTTCCGTGATACCCTTGACCGATTAAGCTCATCATTTTTTTATTTTTTAACGCTGTTTCTCTAAGATGGAAAAGCATCTCTCGTTCAGATTTTGGCTTATCCCAATCAAGTAATTTTTTTTGTCTTATGGATGGAGGAATTGTTTGATCAATTAATTGATCAATATTATTCAGACCAAGAAGCTTAAGCATTTTTTCCATCTCCTGAGGCGATGGTCCTATGTGCCTCCTATTAGCAAAATCGTAAGGTAGATACTCCGTTGGCTCAAAATTATTATTTTCAAAATTCATTTTTTCCCCCTAATAATTTAGTTATTCAATATGTTTCCTGTATTCGTCTTCACTCATTAGACCGTCAAGCTCTCCTTGATTTTTTAAGGACATTTTGAAAAACCAAGCTTCTCCTGTTGGATCGTTGTTAACCATAGATGGGTCATCCACTATTGCGTTATTGATCTCTGTAATTTCACCATCAAGAGGTGCCAAGATATCCGATGCTGCTTTTACACTTTCTATAACAACTATTTCTTGCCCTTTGGTGACTGAAGTTCCTACATCTGGTAGTTCAATGAATACAATATCTCCCAATTGTTCCGCAGCATACTCTGTGATGCCAACCTTGACTATATCTCCGTCAGACTCAAGCCATTCATGCTCTTCTGTGAATTTCATACTACTATCTCCTCTTAATTTCTTTTAAAACTGGTTGGTACGAACGGTAATTTTGTAAGTGTTACAGAAAAGAACTTGTTTCTTACTTCACCAAAAATTGGTTCATCAACATTGAATTTATTATGGTTCAAATACCCCATTGAAATCGGCCTTTCAAGAGATGGTGAGTAGCCGCCAGATGTGATCACACCAATTTCATTCTTTCCACTATCATCACTAAACAGTTTAGTCCCAGATCTTAGTGGAGCTCTCCCATCGGGAAAAAAAGCCTCTCTCTTGAAATAAGGTTGTTCCTCAATTTGGTTCAAAATCTTTTCTTGCCCCACAAAACCACCTTCTCGCTCCCCTCCAGTCCGTCTAACTTTTTGGATAGCCCATTTTAAACCGGCCTCAATAGGAGTAATTGTTTCGTTTAAGTCCTGCCCATATAGGCAAAGCCCACATTCCAGTCTGAGGGTATCTCTGGCTCCCAATCCAATCGGTTCAATACCATCTTGGTCGAGAATGTTTTTACAGAAAACTTCACATAGACTGTTAGGTAGTGATATTTCAAATCCATCTTGTCCAGTATAGCCAGACCTTGAAACCCATAGTATCTCTCCTTTATACGAAAAGTTATTCACATCAAGATACTTTAAGGAACTTAATTCTCCGATAAGGTTGGATAAAATCTTTTCTGATTGAGGACCTTGAATAGCAATAAGTGCTCTTGTCTTAATTAAGTCAACATCGATTTCTCTAGAAATATTTTCTCTAAGATATTTAAAATCAATTTCCTTTCTCAAAGCATTTATAACAACAAAATAGTGATCGCCTCTATTTGATATCATCAGGTCGTCTATGATTCCTCCCTCTTTATTTGGTAAAAACCCATACCTCTGCCTGTCTTCACTAAGACCTAATACATCAATGGGAAGAAGTTTTTCCAATTCAGAGGCAATGAATTGCATAGAATGTGTATTAGACGAAATGACTAGCTGCCCCATATGACTAACATCAAAAAGGCCTGCAGACTTTCTGCAATATAAGTGCTCTTTCATAATTCCTAAAGGGTAATTAACAGGCATTTCATATCCAGCGAAAGGTATCGCTTTAGCACCGAGAGATCGATGAAGATCGTATAAAGCTGTCTTTTTAAGCTCTGTCAAAACTTAACCTTCTTATTCCGGTATTATATGATTTTACCGGCATTCGTTAAAGATGTGTGTAAGTACACATCCAAGAATGCCCCCTCTGTTCCTTTGCCTGAGATCGTTATCCCTTCGGCGGACTATTTAAAGTCGCTCTCCAGAGTGTTCAGTCTATACCGGTCCTTTTTGCCTGAGAGTTTCCGGGGCGGTTGCTCCTTCGGCAACTATTGCTAGTTTCTCCCGATACATCAGTAACGATATTATAAAAGCTTTAAACTTTCAAGAATTTTGGTCACGTAGATATCCAATGAAAAATAAAACTATTCAGAAACGTCAAGTTTGTCCCGCGTTTTTAATTCAAAATCCGACGCGTCATGTCTTTCATGCAACTGAAATTTTGGGTTTCCTGCTATACGATTAACCATCCGTGCTTTACTTGCTGTTGGTCTTTGATCTATTTTTTCAGCCCAAGCAACGACATTTTTATATGAAGACACATCCAAAAATTTACCAGCGCTATATAATCGACCAAGCACGAGCTGTCCGTACCATGGCCAAGAGGCTATATCAGCAATAGTAAATTTTTCACAAGCTAAGTATTCAGTTTGAGTTAATCTTTGGTCCAATACGTCCAACTGGCGTTTGGTTTCCATCGCATATCTGTCTATTGGATATTGAAATTTTTCAGGCGCATAGGAATAAAAATGCCCAAAGCCGCCCCCCAAATAAGGCGTGCTTCCCATTTGCCAAAATAACCAGGAAAGGCATTCAGTACGCTTGTTTAGCTCTGTTGGCAAAAACTCTGAAAATTTTTCGGCTAAGTATAAGAGAATAGCACCGGACTCAAAAACTCGTTGTTCTTTTCCATTTGACTGATCTAGTAACGCTGGAATTTTTGAATTGGGGTTTATTTCTACAAAACCAGATGAAAACTGCTCACCTTTATTTATTCGGCAAAGCCACGCGTCGTACTCTGCGCCTTCATGCCCCAAAGCTAGTAGCTCCTCTAACATCAATGTTATTTTTACTCCATTTGGCGTTCCCTGAGAGTATAATTGCAATGGATGCTTTCCTCTGGGAAGCTTCTGGTCATAAGCAGAGCCAGCCGTGGGTTTGTTTATGCTTTCAAATGCCCCCCCACTAGGCTTATCCCATTCCCAAACCTCAGGTGGAATATATGTGCTTTCTTTATTCATTTTGATGCCCTTTATGATCCCATAAAAAAATTAACCTTTTAACAAAAGTGATATGCAAAAGTAATTATTTAATATCCCGTTTTGAGTAAATCGTGATAGTAAACTATCATGCTTTCACGCTTTCGAAACAAAAAAATTCCTGATATATATCTTTTTATTAGTCATTTTTTAGACCACTTCATAATTCTTGTCTTTGCCAAGGCAGCTTATGATGCAGGGCGGGACATAGGGCTCACCTATGGTGAAACTATAAAGCTAGCAACATTGGGATTTATTCTGTTTGGTATTGCATCACCAATAGCAGCCAGAGTAGCTGACATTTTTTCAAGATCAATTACAATGGTAGTATTTCATTTTGGGATAGGCATTTCGTCGATCCTGATAAGTTTTTCTTACACATCACTCCATTTGGTATTAGGCTTGTCCAGCTTGGGTTTTTTTGCTGCTATTTTTCATCCGGTCGGAATAGCAATGCTATTGGAAACAAAAGAGCGCGTCGGTCTACGCCTCGGTGTCAATGGCTTGTTCGGAAATATGGGCGTAGCTAGTGCTCCATTAATTACAGGCATTATTATTTTTTATAGTGATTGGAAAATGGCTTTCTTGATATCTGGAATAATATGCATAATTTACGGAATACTTTTTGCGCGTGCTCTCAAACCTATGGAGTTGCAAAATGGAGGATCGCCTAAAATAAAGTCTGAAAAGTTTTCTCATGGCTGGAGGCAAGCTCTTTTAGCCTTAGCAATTAGTACCACCTTTGGAGGTTTCGTTTTTACAGCGGTAACTTTCCTCGTTCCTCGGTATTTGGAGCTTTATATGGAAAACCTTATGCTTTCTGTTGCGATGACTGGACTACTTGCTTCTTTTGTCTATGCAATATCTTCTTTTTCACAGGTTGTTGTTGGATGGTTTATTGATCGTATATCGCCGAAAATAGTTTTATTTATCGTCTCAATTGGTCAGATAATCTTTATATATTTGGCGTCTCAATTCGACGGTTACAAGCTATTATTCTTTATGACGTTAGCGGTCTGTTTTGTTTTTGGCCAAATTCCAATTATTGATGCTGTTATGGTACGGTATGTTCCTGATGGTTGGAGGAATCGCGTTCTCAGCATGAAGTTTGTTCTTAATCTTGGAGTTGGCGCTACTGTTCTACCAACATGTAGTTTTATGTTGGACAAGGGATATAAGTTGTCGGAGCTTTTTAGTTTTTTAAGTTTGTTTTCTGTTATTATTGTTCTGGCATCTATTTTATTACCGTCACAAAGTTCTACTCGTGCTGGGAGGATGATTTTAAGGAAATAATAAAGTTGTTGGGCTATTTTCTTTTGTCCAAATGCTATACTTTGATGTAACTTTCTGTAACAAAAATAAAAAATTGTGAGACATATATGAATGACTTTAGGAACAGAGATTTTTTTCATGAGGGAATGAGAGAGTTTCAGGATCTATTTGACGGACGCAGAACAGCTGAAGCCATCGAAACAAACAGAAAGCACTATGAGTTTTGGGATGATGAAAAAGAATTTATAAAAAATGCGCAATTCTTCTTTATAGCGAGCTCTTGGAAAGAATATATTGATTGTAATATAAAATCAGGGGATCCGGGATTTGTGAAGATACTTGAGGGAGGAGTAATTGAATATCCAGAATATGATGGGAATTCCATGTATCGGACAGCTGGTAATATCATAAAAAATCCAAATGTTGCGTTATTATTCGTAAATTTTGACGGAAAAAGTCGCCGTATAAGGATTAATGGACAGGCGAGTATTCATAGGGATAGAAAATCCTTGGAAAAACACCATGGTGCTAAGTTTGTTGTGCGAATAAAATGCGAAATTTATCCAAATTGCCCGCGATACGTACCAAATTTAAAAGAGAGTAAACCATCCCCGCATATTCCTAGAAAAGGAAAGGGAGTACCTCCGCCACCAGAGTGGAAACAAAGGGATTATATTCGAGATATATTACCTAAGGGCGATCCACATAGGAAAAAGTGAATTACGGATACTCTATCAGAATAAGAAAGGAAATAGATTAACTAAAATATCGATATGGATATTCCTACAAGTACCAAGAGTATACCAGAAATTAAATTCGTTAAACTAATTGCGTTTGGAGAAGATAATAGTGACCTAATTTTTGCAACGAAAAGTATCATTAAAATATTTCCTATCATCGGGACGGAAAAAGAGAGAACTGAAATCAGAAAAACATCAACAAGACCTATTAATTCAAAATTGAAAAAACCTGGAAGAAGTGTCATATAGAAAAGTGATGCTTTGGGATTTGCAGTTACAGCTATGAAGCCTGCATAAAAACCTGCAACAAATCCTGATTTAGTAAGACGGTGATCTTCACTTAACAGCTTATTCCTTGAGTATATTATATGCAATCCCATCAAGACTAAAACAAAAGAAGCAAAGTATCGAAATATCAATAAAATATCGGAATAAATTGATATAAGAAGACCCAAGCTAAAATAAACCGCAAAGGGCCAAAGCATGTCACCTAGAGAAACGCCTAGAGCTAGCGAAATTGAAGATTTAGCTCCACCAGAAACTGTCCTAGCAATTAGTGCCACCCAAACAGGACCAGGGGTAATAAACAAAATAATTAATGCAAAAAAATAAAGGATGATTTGACTGTTGTCGATTGTCATTAAATTTCCAAAAAAACTATTCGCTTCACTTTTTTTTGCTTAAAGTGCTAAAGACTAAATTACAAGGCAAAAAAAGGATATTTAATGGAAACTGAATATGAGACCCTTAAAAAGAAAATTGATGAAAATAATTTGATTATACTGGATGGAGGCGTAGGAACTGAGTTGCAATTTAGGGGTATAGAGATGGATGAAACTTGGTGTGGGTCCGCCTCACTAAATACTCAAGTTTTAGAACAAATTCATTTAGATTACATAAATGCAGGTGCAGAAGTGATCACTACAAATACCTATGCATCTAGTCGTTTAATGTTAGAAGCAGCAGGTCTGGCAGATAGCTTTAAAGAAATTAATTCAAAAGCGATTTTTGCAGCGCAAGAAGCAAAAATAAAGGCAAAAAGAGACGATATATTAATTGCAGGATCTTTATCTCATAGACTTCCGATACCTGACGGCGCAAAGCAATCTGATCCAAAGCACGGAGTTTCCGAAAATAGATTGAGAGAAAATTGTGAGGAAATGGCTCTGTTTTTAGCTGAAAATGGGTGTGATATTATTATTTTAGAAATGATGTACCACCCTGATAGAATGCTATCAGTCTTTGAAGCTGCAGCAAAAAGTAAAAAACCCGTATGGGCAGGTTTTTCAACTCGATTGAGCGATACAGGTCTTGTGTTAAGTTTTATGGAAGAAGATGATATTCCTTTTGAAAGAATTGTTAATATAGTCAAAGATTTTAATATCGATGTTGCTGGCATTATGCACACTGATGTAAACGCCGTAAGCGAGTCGTTAAAGGTATTAAGAAACTTTTTTGATGGACCACTTATGGTTTATCCGGACTCGGGCGGATGGGTGTCACCGAATTGGGACTTCAATAAAGTAATAAAACCTAAACAACTTAAATCCTTTGCTGAAAAATGGATTAAGGAAGGGGTAAATATTATTGGCGGCTGTTGCGGTTTGTCACCAAATCATATTAGAGAGATAGCCCAATTAAAATGAAAATGTCAGTTAGGGTTTGTTTCTTATTAAACCCATCGGCATGGAAGAAATGCGCTTCATCTCTTCCGAAGAAAATAGCTCAGGATTTTTTATAAAGTCTAACATCATATCCGATGCATCTCCTCCCCAAAAAACTTGTCCTTCGACTACAAACGTTGGTACGCCAAATACGCCATTTTCTATAGCTTTAGATGTGTTGGCACGCAATATCTTTTTAAGAGCACTTTCATTTTGTGTCGAATGCGTTGATGATGTGTATTCATTTACTACGGCTTCTAGTTTCTCTATTCCCTCTTTCTGATCCGGTTGTTGTCCTTGTTTGTAGATAATGTCGAAGATTTCTTTAGTTACTTCATAGGTTGAATTTCCTGCGATACATGACAGCAAGGCCGGTAGAGGGTTAAATGGGTGTGAGGGAGGCATAGTATATTTTATCCCTAACTTGTCAGCTTTCCATTTGAAAAAACGATACGTAAATATTCTTTTAGGGACAATTTCTGCAGGTCCAAGTTGACCCCAATGTTTCAGAAGAGCGCCAAATACGACTGGATGTATTGTGATGTTAAGCTCATTTTCAAACTTTTTAAATTGTGAAAATTGTAAATAAGCAAAGGGAGAAATAAAATCAAAATACCAATCAACTTTTTTCAAAATAATCTCCTACTATACTCACGCTATCAAATAGAACGAACTTGTGCTTTTTTATTTAGTATAATAGCATTTTATCCTTAGGATACACTATGTATAAACTTTACACTGCACCCACTCCAAATGGATGGAAAGTAGCTATGGCTCTTGAAGAGTTAAGAGCTCAATACGAGGTACAGCTTATAGATTTACAATCAGGCGAGCAGCATTCAAACTGGTTCTTACAAATAAATCCCAATGGACGAATTCCAGTGTTAAAGACAATGGGAAAAGACAGCACCATCATTTTTGACTCAAACGCCATCCTTATTTATTTGGCAGAAAAGTTTGGCCAGTTATTACCAATTAATGAACCTGATCGAACATTAGTCTTACAATGGTTAATGTTCCAAGCAAGCGGGATAGGGCCAATGCAAGGGCAGGCAGTGGTTTTTGAACGGTACTTCCCAAACGATGTTCCTGCCGCGCGCAAACGATATCATAATGAAACAAGAAGATTATATGAAGTCTTAGATGTACGGCTCAGTCAATCTGAATGGCTAGCTCGGGACTTTTCAATCGCGGATATTGCCAATTGGTCTTGGATAAGGAGTCATAAATGGGCACGAGTTTCGACGATGGGTTTGGAAAGTTTGGAAAGATGGATGGAACAAATGCGTATACGTCCAGCTTGTGACAGAGGTCTTAACATTCCTTCATCGCCAGGAAAAGCAGATAAGGTAAAGTCTTATGGAAGTGCGATGACTACGACATGAGTGAAATTGAGATTAATGGTATGGCTCATGTAATATTAACGGTTACACGATTTAGTGAAGCAAGACAATTTTACAAAAGCCTTTTGCCAAAATTTGGAATGATCTGTGTTATGGATGGACAGGATTTTTGCTATCATGTTGGAGGTAGAACGGCTATAGGTATAAGAAGATGTGATCCTGAATTTTCAGCCGAAACCTTCCAACAATATAGGGTTGGTCTTCATCATCTATGTTTAAGAGCTAAAAGTCGTGATGATGTCGATAGAACTTATGAGCTTTTGAGCCAGATCAATGCAAAAGTTGTACGTGGCCCCGAAGAACGAGATTGGGCTCCAGGTTATTATTATGTATTATTTGAAGATCCAGATGGAATTCGGATAGAGGTAAATTTCATTCCTGGTGCTGGTCTATTGAAGGAGGGCGAAGAGTTTAAATCAAAAGATGATTACATTCGAAAGGATGGTAAGGATATAAAGTGATCAATATTAGGTTAAATCAAAATAGGATAAAAAATGCAACAAAATTTGCTAGAAGAGTATACGGATTTCGTAGATAAAGTGACAAGTGAAGCTTCAAAATCATCTGATAAAATGAGGGAACGTATCAATTATCTCAATTCCAAAGATATCGAGATGTCACGATTGCTAACAGCTGGTATTGGTTTATCTGGAGAGGTTGGAGAATTTAATGAAATAATTAAGAAAATAATGTTTCAGGAAAAGGATTTTGATGTTGTCGCGCATGAACACATGAGAAGAGAATTGGGAGATATAATGTGGTATATAGCTCAAGCTTGTCTAGCGCTGAAGGTTGACTTAGTGGATATTATAAATGGTAATAAGGAAAAACTGTCAAAGCGATTTCCACAAAAATTATTTAATAAAAAGTTTGATGCTGATAGAAATACAGGGGACGTTTAAGGTCCCCCAAACATATTAAGCACGATTTCCACGTAGAGCAAAAAATAAACCTCCAACCCACATAAACACGTGAAGATTGTCATATAAAATTACGTCTAGAAAGCTTTCGGGTTCGCCGATCCATATCACGCCAGTAGTTATACAACCTATAGTAAACCCGCTAAACCGCGTTAGGGTATCTCCCAACCAACTTGGTATTTTTCTTGTGTTAAACAATCCGCCTGCTATCAAACCGAGCCCGCTACCTAACTCACCAAGAGCTACAACCCACCAAACAAGAACAGAAAGACCATAGGATTCTGCTTCAGCAGGGTCTATGGGCAACTTCATCAATCCCATTTGTATGAACAATAACGCTAGAGGTATTCTTAATAACCAATGAGACGTACAAAATTCCGGTATAGCCCTGTTAAACCGTTCTAATCTTTTCACAATTGCGTTCATGTAATCACTCCTTATTACGCGCAGTCGCAAACAACTGTTTTTGATTCATTGCATCCGCAGACATTCACAAAAGTGTCTGCAGACGCGACATATTTCTCAGGACTGAAGGAGGTATTTTTATGGCTTCCATCACATAGTGGGTACTTTATGCTCTGACCACATTGGCAAATAAAATACGACTTTCCGCTTACGACGTCCAGCTTAGTAAATTTCTTCTCTTCGTTACTCATAACTTACCCCACAATCCCAAGTTTTATTCTAGTCTTAATTAACAGCGACCAAATCGAGCGCCTTGTTGCATGAACTTATCGCACTCACAGACATTCCCATGTCATGCTGCCTTTTGCATTCAGACTGCAAATTTTTTATATTCGCTAGAGTCTTTTCGTTAAAAGACGCTGTTTTTAATGCTTTCTTTATTTTTGTATTGAATGCCGCCATTTCGCTGCAGCCACTTGCATACGCGCTTGAGCCAAAAAGTGTAATGACGAATATAGACGCAATAATTTTTTTCATTTTTAAATCTCCGCATTGTTTGTACGCGTTTAAGTAGGTCTATTTTTTTTAAAACCAAGCTAAAAAAAATTTTTTTCGGAATCTGAGGCAAAATGACACACCCAGTTGTCATCTTGTAGATCCAGAACATATTTGTGGAACATAATAAGGAGAATAAATCATGAGATCCAGGCGAATGTCAACTGCAGCTATGAAAACAAAAGGTCAATTTCCAAGTGATAAAGAAACACTTCAAGACTCTGTTGAACTTATTTTCGGGCCAGATCCCGAGAAAATGAAAGAAATGGCTGCAAAAATGAGAACTAGATTTGCTCAAGCAGCAATAGCAGGCGCTATTGGATCTGTAATTTTCTATTATTTACTGTTAAATCATCACATCTGATGCTTAGCGGTGAAAGAAACTTATCTCAAGCGCGTTTGTCCGAACTAATTGAGTTAGCACTCAGTGACAAAGTAAGTTTCAAGGCAATTAAAAGTGAGTTCGGGCTAAAGGAGATCGAAGTAAAAAATTTAATGCGAAAAAATCTTAGATCAGGAAGTTATACCGCATGGCGTAAAAGAATTTTTCGTAAAGGAAAGTAGAACGCCAGTTGAATATCGTGTGGTTCAAAAGAGATCTAAGACTGCTTGATCACGGGCCTCTGTCAAATGCCTGCGCAAACGGGAAAATATTACCTCTTTACATTTTAGAGCCAAACCTCTGGAAACAGCCCGATGTTTCGTACAGGCATTTTCTACATCTTCAGCACTACCTTAGCCAACTAGACGATATGTTCATTAAAAGAGGCTCTAGACTAGTAATAAAAGTTGGAGAAGCGCTTCCTGTATTAATGTCTTTGGCAACCCGACATAACGTCAAAGCAATTTTTTCTCACTATGAAACATGGAATAAATTTTCAAAAGATCGCGACTCTGCAATCCGAAAGTGGACCGATGAAAACTCTATAGACTGGAAAGAATATCAACAAAATGGAGTAGTAAGGAATTTAAATTCTCGTGACGGTTGGTCAACCCTTTGGCACAGTCACATGAAAAAAAAAATTTATGAGGTACCTGCAAAAATATTATGTGTACCTGAAGACTCTGATAATTTACCATCATGTCAAGACATGTCGCTGGAATTCGATGGTTTCGAACCAAATTCTAACCTCGACAAAATTGAGCCAAGTATTGTTTTAAAAAGTTTTTTGACTGAGCGGGGTGAAAACTATCAAAGAGAGATGTCTGGACCTTTGCTATCTGCAGTTTCTTGTTCTAGACTGTCTACACATATTGCCTTCGGGACTATTTCTATCCGAACGATTTTCCAGATGACACAAGAACAAACCCAAAAAAAGCTAGACCTAATTGGGGATAAATTAAAAAACTGGCGAGCCTCTTACAATTCATTCCAGAAAAGACTCCGATGGCATTGTCATTTCATCCAAAAATTGGAAGATTTAAGGAGCATAGAGTGGAAAAATATTCATCCGATTTATGATAAATTGGAAAGAGAAACCTCTTATTCGGAAAATTTTGAAAGATGGAAGCGTGGAGAAACAGGTTTCCCCTTTATTGATGCCAGTATGCGATCATTGATATCAACTGGATGGATAAACTTCCGTATGCGAGCAATGCTTGTTAGTTTCGCTAGTTACAATTTATGGATAGATTGGAGGCAAACATCTCTTTATCTGGCGCGTCTATTCTCAGACTATGAACCTGGAATTCATTATTCTCAAGTACAGATGCAGTCAGGTACTACTGGTATTAATACAATAAGAATTTATAACCCAATCAAGCAAGGATTGGAACATGATCCTCAAGGAAAATTCATAAAAAAGTGGGTTCCAGAGTTAAGGCATATGCCTCAGGCAAACGTCCATACTCCCTGGGAGACGCCAGAATTATTAGGTAAATATTATAGCCCCATTGTTGATGAGAAACTGTCAAGGGAAAGCGCTTTGACAAGAATTCATCAACTCAAAAACTTAAAAATAGCAAGATCCCAATCGGAAGCTATTTGGAGGAAGATAGGTAGCAGAAAAATTTCTGAAAACGATTATCTTAGATCGAGAAAAAAGAAACCAAAATTACAAAAAGAATTTGAGTTTTAATGTTTTCATTTTCTTAAGACGTACTATCTGTAGTCTATGTATCGATCAGGTAACAAACCCATTGCTTTATTGTATGGTATAGCGTGCCATGGCATTTTTCTAGTAGCTGGCGCAGTGATGTTTATTACTATTTTGACCGGTTTTCAATTTTCGGTTGGACCCTTCGAAGGCTTAGGCGCGGTGGCAATAAATCTTTTGTTGTTAATTCAGTTTCCTGTGGGTCACTCATTCTTTCTATCTAACCGTGGTATGAAGATATTAGAGATTTTTGCGCCTAAAAGTTATGCCAAAACTCTTAGAACAACGGTCTACGCTACTATAGCTTCCATACAACTCATACTCTTATTCTCTCTCTGGAATTTTTCTGGAGTTTTTATTTGGCAAATTGAAACACCAGCAAGCATATATATGATCATACTTAACTTACTTAGTTGGGCATTATTATCTATTTCATCTATACAGGCAGGATATAAAGTGCAAACTGGTTCCTTAGGCTGGACATCTGTATATCAGGGGAAAAAACCGGTTTTTCCTGACATGCCTACTCATGGTCTCTTTTCGATAATTAGGCAACCCATTTATCTATCTTTCAGTTTAGTCCTTTGGACAAGTCCTGTGATGAGTTTGGATTTATTTATTGTTGCGCTATCCTACAGTCTTTATTGCTATTTTGGTCCTATGTTGAAAGAAAAAAGATTCCAAAAAATTTACGGTAAAAGATTTTCCGATTACCAACAAAAAATACCTTACTATATACCATCAATTTTTCGGCGGATGGGATAATCTGCACGCGAGTAAATATAATGAAAAAGTTGAAAAACTTTTTAAGAACGATAAAATTTAAACTTAATAACAGAAACCTTAACGAAGAGGATTTTTTTGGACGATTATAGTGACTTTTCACCTGCTGCTATCCCAAGCAATGAAGCCCGAAGACTTGAGGCAGTTCGAAAAACGGGGGTAATGGATGTTGCCAACAAAGAGTTATTTTTAATCTATACAGAGCTAGCAAAAGAAATATCGAATATGCCTGTTAGCTACACTGGGCTTATAGATGAAGAAAGACAGTATATGTTGTGTCATGTTGGGCTATCAGAAGATCGTCCTAACAGTGCCCCTAGAGAAAGAACATTTTGCCAATTTGCTTTGAATAGCACTGACCCGATATTAGTAGAGGATTGTAGTAAGGACGAGAGGTTTAAAAATCACCCCGTTGTGACTGGAGATCCATATGTAAAATTTTATGGGGGTTTTCCTTTAATTACTCAAGGTGGATTAATATTAGGAACGCTTTGTGTTGTCGACACGGAGTTGGGTAAAAAACTCGACAATAATCAAATTACACTAATACAAAAGCTTGCGGCAAGACTGGCACATCAACTTGAAACTCAGGGTGATCAAAGAGAAATTACTGCATCTCGAGCTATTGATATGCTCAAGGTGGTTATTAAACATAATCCAGATATGACTATTAAAGACACAATTAATTTTTTGACCGTAATTGAAGGTAGACCTATAGATGAATCAGGAAAACAAAGTCTGATAAAATACGACTTGCTCGACGCATCTGGAGTGATGACTAAGAGAGCTAGGGAGTTCCAAAGTGAATTAGATCTTGATCAAGGGATATTCAAGAGAATATCAATTTCTAAAGAACAAGCTCAAGTCAATCTCGATAATATGCTTTCTGAGCTGGGAGATGTTTAGATGTTTGCAGTGATTTATCAGTTTAAGTTTCCTGGTGTTAGTGAAGCAAAAGTAGCGGCGGGATTCTGCTCAGAGTCCTTGGGTGGGAAAATAGCCGAGTATGATTTTCTCGGACTGAATATACTTATAAGTAAAGATGGTGATTTAAATATTCACGTGAAGTTTGAAGATGCTAAAGCTTTGAAAAAGTTTGAAGATGATTCAGAAAAACTACTTGGAGATTTGAGAAATAGTTTTATTTTTAAAGAAAATAAGGTATCTGGAGTATTCGCCTTTACCTACGAAAAAGAAGCAGTGGCAACAGATATTAAAATAGAAGGTGCGTCTTTTGTAAGGAATTAGTAGCCAAAATTTTTATCTGAATTGGTTGTTATATTTAGATGAAAATTCCCTTAAATTGAAAAAATTTGAAAAATGTGATATTGTTTGGCCATGTAATCAGTTCACCAATTTTTTTTATTATGTTCTAAGCAATTGAGGGAAGTAACTGAGATTAATAGCACAAATAATGATCTTTCTACTTGGGGTCTGGGCGCTCTTTGCAGGTTTAGTTGCACTGTTGGGCTACTCTTTTTCTTTCCCTTTTGAATTTAATCAATCAATACAGGAAATTCCCTTTCATCGATGGCAAATCGTACGGGTGAGTGTTTTTCTTACCTTTGGTTATCTAGCTATACGACACTTTTTGTTTGGTAAGGAAAGAATGTTCCCAATCCAATTTCTTGACATATATTTAAAATTCATAGGAAGCTCGGGCCTTATTATCTATTATCAGCAAGGAATAACTGATTATCGTGAGTATGCGACGCTCGGTTTCTTTTTATTAGCAGCGATACTCTCTCATTTTTTAGCAAGACCAGAATATAAGAAGATTTTTTTCAAACGATAAAAATTCCATTGAAGATTAGTTGAAAAATAATACTATTGGATTCTAAACGATTACCTAGAAATGTTATTTGCGGGAAAAATGGATCTAACAGAAGGAACCCTAACGTTTCAGGCTGGTCGTTTCTATAAGTTAAAAAGGAAAAAACAAAGGGTTAAAAATGGCTAGTGTAAACAGAAGACTAACTTCTATTTTGGCAACTGATTGTGTGGGATTTAGCAGTCTAATGGAAAAAGATGAAGAGAAAACACTAGATAATTTAAAGGCCTGTCGTTCTATTATAGATCCCTATATTGAAGAATTTGGTGGAAAAATTTTCTATACCGCCGGAGACTCTGTTATTGCTGAATTTGCGAGTCCCGTTTCCTGTGTCAACGCTGCGATAAACTTTCAAAAAGCTATTGATGAAAGAAATAAAGTCACTAAAGAAAGCTCAATCATGACATGGCGGGTGGGAGTGCATATGGATGATGTGATTGTTGAAAAGGATAACATTTATGGTAGTGGTGTTAACATAGCTGCTCGGTTGGAGGCTGCTTGCACTCCTGGCCAAATACTAATTTCATCAACAGTGAAGGATCAAGTTGATAACAAAATAGAATTTAAAGTTGAAGATGCGGGTACTAAGGCATTAAAGAATATTTCCGATAGTTATCAGACGTTTGGCATTTCTCCAACAGGTGGGAAAGTAGAGAAGACTGATGGTAGGAGCTACGCAAAAAAAGAGTCTGAGAAAAATTATAAGCCAAAGCTAGCTGTCATGCCGTTCTCAAATGCTAGCAATGACGAAGATAGTGGATATTTAGTAGATGGAATTGTAGAGGACTTAATAACTGAATTTTCCATGATAAGAGAATTAGAGCTAGTCTCTCGACAATCATGTTTCGATTTTAGAGACAACGAGATGGATCTGAAAGCATTCTGTGAAAAGTTTGGCGTTGATTATGTTGTTGTTGGTAGTATTCGTTCATCTGGTAAAAGGGTAAGGATCTCAGTTGAATTGTCTGACGCAAAAGATGATAGCCAGATATGGAGCCAAAAGTTTGATAAAATCATCGAAGATATCTTTGATGTACAAGATGAAATAGTTAGACAAATTTCTAGAAAACTTCTGGGAGAGATTGAATTATCAAGCTTAGAAAGAGCGCAAAGAAAACCCACTGAAAATTTGTCTTCTTACGAATTACTTTTGAAGGGCAAAGTTTTACACCACAAAATACAAAAGGATGCGTTACAAAACGCTTTAACGACCTTCGATGAAGCTATAAAAGCTGACGAGACTAACGGCCAAGCGTATGCTTGGAAAGCCTGTGCTCTTGGTCAGGGTATGAGTAGAGGCTTTATTGAGGGTGATATGGCTGAAATATGGAGTGAAGCGGAAGGATGCCTTAAAAAGGCACATGAACTTAATGACAATGATTTTGAGGTTCATCGATTGATGGCTGAAGTTAATTTATCGGGTAGAAATTTTAGAGTAGCAGAAAGACATGCCTCTAAGGCCTACAAAATGGTTCCCAATGACCCACGAGTTTTATCAGTTTATGGGGAAGTATCACTGCGATTAGGAAAAATCGATCAAGGCCTAGACGCGCTGAAGCTAGCATTAGAGATCGACCCAATTGCACAAGGAAAAACAAACTCTGACTCCAGAACAGCTCCGGTTTTATTCGGAGAGTATTTGGCTAGAAATAAAGATAATTGTCTCGAGTTAGTAAAAAAATTAGAAGATATAGACTCTAAATCATGGCTTTTAACTGCAAAGCTTTGTAGTGATGAGGAACACGATATAACAGAAGAAGATTGGTATAAACGCGGAAAAGAAGAGTTTAATGATAAAGATTGGGCAGCTGAAGTTGATAGCTTTCGGCTTAATAATGAAGGAGCAAAGGAGTCGCTTATAGAGTTTGCTGATAGTCTTTTTTAAAGGCTTAAATAAACATGTCTTTAAAGATACTAACGAGTTAATATATGTTCCGCTAACTTTATTCCACTCGAGGCGGCATCCAAAATAGTTCCACCTAAACACCAATCGCCGCAAATGCCGACATTTTCTTCGTTATAAAATAGAAAAGATTTTCCCAAAGCTCGTGCGGTGAACCCATAAAGCCAACGGTGGCCAGCTTCGTAAATTGGTTCAGGCAAGGAAAAGGGGACGGTATCTATTATCTCTTTAAGCAACAGCTCTTTAATTGTATTTTTGTCGTTTATAACGACTTTCTTGGCAAAAGGTTCTTTAGTGTGAACGGTTAAGCAGAATAACTGCTGCTCACATTTGAATCGATTATTTTCTACCTGAATATGAACTTTTTTGTTCGAAAAATGTTTTTCTTTTACAGGTTCTGGATTTATGTCAAAGGAAAAGAGAGCTGCTGCAGAGCTCCTCATTTGGACTTTCTCTATTAGACTGTCAAACTTATTAATTTGTTTATTAATTAAAGTTTTAGCTTGATTTGGAGGTATTGAAAGGACCAAGACATCATAAGGCGTTTTTTCATGAACTCCACCCCTACATTTCACAACAATTGTCTTATTGTATAAATTTAACGAGATAGCCTCAGAGCTATTCCATATATTTAGATTCGTCCCACAATAATTTATAAAGTCGGCAACTGAATTTATGGGCTCAAATAAGTTTCCTTTACGCTGGATTATTTTTTCTTTCTCTGCTCTTTTGAATATTTCTAACCCAAATTCTGGCAATTCTGTATGACTGTAAAAGTCAGGTAAGGAACTTGCACCATGATGGAAAACAGCTCCATCAGTTCGCCGTGTACTCAGCCTTCCACCTATATTCCTGCCTTTATCAAGTATTAGAACTGAATGGCCACCTTCGGCTAATCTTTTGCCACATAGTAATCCAGAGATTCCTGCGCCAATTACTACAATTTTCTTCGCATTCATATATAAATCACAATTAAGTTTGAGGTTTTTTTTTGTTAGACTTATCCAAAATAAGAGACAAATTATTCAATTTTGATAAATAGGCGATGAGGGGGTGACCTTTTTTTTCAGAACATTCTTTATGCATAAAAAAGCAATTTATACAAAGGGTTAATTTTCTTTTTTTCCCAATATTTATTCTGGTTATTGGAATTGTTTCATCATAATCAGGATGAGGGTTTTCTGTTGCCTTACAAAAATCACACTTTGCTTCAGGTTGGTTATAAATAAAGTTTTGCATTTTTAGCTCTTCTCTAAGCATCTGAAGTCAGCTGGGGGTCTATTCCCCTCAAAATCAATATGACAGATATTTTTCTCATGACGTTGGCACCAAATTTGAATACCAATTCGGGTAAACCCGACATCTACCTTTATATAATCTCTAAGAGCTATGTCTGGGTTATCTAAATTTTTATATTCTTTGAGGCAGGCTTCGCAGACGAGGGGCTCATTTACATTATATAATAGATTTTCGTAGTTATGGTTCAAAACATCTCCTTAACAAATAAAATAAGTTTTAATAAAAGTTTTCAAATCAATACATAATTTTAGTTTTAAAAACTTAAAAATTAATATTTGAGAATTATAATTCTTTGTGTGCCCTCTCTCTAAGAGGAGCCTTAGTAATTTTACCATTTACATTCCGTGGAAGTGGTTCTCTGGTGATTGTAATTTTATCGGGAACTTTGTAATCGGCAACTTTTTCAGACAGTTGGAGCCGAATTTCATTAGGCTCGAGCGAGGCTGATGAAGGAACAACAAAAGCATGTGATCTTTCGCCGAGTATGGGACAAGGGTAGGGAACTAAAGCAGCTTCTTGGACTTCATCCATTAACATCATAAGGTTTTCTATTTCGGCGCTAAAAATTTTATATCCGCCACGATTTATCATGTCTTTCTTTCTATCATGAATACGTATAAAGCCGTTTTTATCTTGACTGGCGATATCACCAGACTTCCAGTATCCATCTTCGAAAGAGCTTTTGGTAGCCTCTTCGTTTTTCCAATATCCCGGTATAACCATAGGACCTTTAATCCAAAGCTCGCCAGTCTCACCTTGATTAGTTTCTTCATTATCTTCGTTAACAATCTTAATTTCACCACAAGGTACGACAAGACCAACGCTATCACCTGGGTCATTGCAATTAATTGGAATGATAGTTGTAGGGGACGTGGTTTCAGTTGCCCCGTAGGCATTATTTAAACTTAAAAACGGCAACTTTGAAGCTAATTCCTTCCTAACAGCATCAGGCATTGGAGCTCCCCCAAATGCACCTATTCTCCACGATTGTAAATCTTCAGCAATTAACGCATTGCGATGAAGTAGTAATGCGTACATTGCTGGAACAAGTATTGAATATGTTAATCCATGCTTCTTTGCAAGAATTGCAAACTCTTGTACTTCAAAATGCTCCATTATGACAATTTTCCCCGCACATCCAATTAAGGTCAGAATTTGAGCTACTAGCCCAGTAACATGGCTTGCAGGTACAGCAAGAATAGTGCATTCACCATCTTCAAGTCCTAGCTCCATCTGGAAATGAAGAAAAGAATGGACTAGCCCAAGATGTGTCAATATAGCTCCTTTTGGGCGACCGGTAGTACCAGAGGTATATAATAGTATGGCTGGGTCTTCCTCATCGATTGTTTTTAAAGTGATATTTTCCTCAACGCCTTTTTCAATTAATTCATTAAATTTTAAACAATCAGTTTGAGTGTCAGCTTGCGTAGTTATAAAAAGAATAGAATTGCCATCTTTGCTGAGAGGTTGTTCTTTCTCGGTTACTTTATCAAATAAAACTGCGTGTATACCTGCGTCATTATACAGAGAAATAAGCTCATCTTTTTTATGTCTATGGCCAACCGGCATAGCAATAAGACCAATTTTGAATGAAGCAAATAAAGCGACTACAAACTCAATGCTATTTGCGAGATTGATAACAAGGATATTTTTCTCTTTTAGCCCAGATTTCAACAAGCCTCCGGCCAAGCTATCGGACAGCTCATCTAGTTTTTTGTATGAAACAAACCGTTCTTGAAAGCATAGAGCGACTCTATCTGGATGCTTTTTAACTATGTCTTTAAAAATTTCGAGAAAGTCGTTCGGTCTATTCTCAAAGCATAAAACGTCTCGGCCATCATAATGAGGTTCAACTTTTTTTTTAAAATCAATTACATTATTTTTTGTCATTAGCATCTTCCAAAGACGACTTTCTTTTATTAAACTTAATTTTAGATTAATTTAAAGCTTTATCTTAAAAGGCATGTAATTGAACAAACAGCATAATATTAAATTAGACAAGGACCTCTCGCTTAGAAAAAAAGCAGAGACTTTTATTCCTGGTGGAATGTGGGGTCATATGAGTGTTAAAAAGCTACCCTTTGGTTACCCACAGTTTTTTTCTAAAGCAAAGGACGCAAGAATATGGGATTTAGATGGGAACTGTTATATCGACTTTATGTGTGGTTATGGACCGAATCTCCTTGGTTACAATAATGTAGAAGTCGATCACGCAGTAAATGAGCAACGAAAAAAAATAGACCTAGGTAATGGCCCATCTGCGTTAGTAGTGGATTTGGCAGAAAAAATGATAACGCTTGTTGATAGTGCAGATTGGGCTTTATTTGCAAAGAATGGTACTGATGCCACAACAACCTGTTTAACCATATCGAGAGCGGCAACTGGTAAAAAAAAGATATTGGTTGCAAGAGGATCTTATCATGGATCTGCGCCATGGTGTACCCCCGTAGCAACCGGTGTTGTGGAAGAAGACACTTCCAACTTAATTTTCTTTGAATACAATGATAACGAGAGTCTTGAGGTTGCCGTTCAGGACGCCGGTAGTGATCTAGCTGGAATAATATTGACTGCTTTCCGCCATGACGTTCGAAGAGACCAAGATTTTCCAAAAAAGGCTTTTTTGAAAAAAGCAAGAGAGATTTGTGATAATAAAAATGCTGTTCTTATTCTAGATGATGTAAGAGCGGGCTTCAGACTGAACAAAAGTGGGAGCTGGTTTGATTATGGGGTAAAGCCTGACTTAACTGCGTTTTCAAAAGCTATTGGAAATGGATATCCTCTTTCTGCAGTTGTAGGCGTTGATAAATTAAGACAAGCAGCAAGTGAAATTTATGTAACAGGCTCTTTCTGGTGTAATGCTACCTCCATGGCTGCGAGCTTAAAGACATTATCAATAATCGAAGAAATAGACGTGGTAGGCCATATTTCTTTATTGGGTAATAAGCTCAGAGATGGAATAGACCAAATAGCAAATAATTTAGGAGTTGAGATATCTCAATCAGGTCCCCCTCAGATGCCGTTGATTCTGTTTAAAGACGATAAGGATTTCTCAAAAGGTAAAAAGTTTGTACAACATCTACTGGGAAGGGGAATTTATTTTCATCCTTGGCATAATATGTTTCTGTCTTTGGCTCATACCGCCAAGGATGTAGATATAACACTTGATGCGGTCGAATTTGCAATGAAAAAAATATCTCTAGAGTTCAAATAGTATACTTTCAATCATGTTGTGTACTAAACGCTTACATATAATTATGTGGGGTTCGATTTTTTTATTTCTAATTACTATGCCCGTGTGGATCTCTAGAGATTGGCATTTGATGATCATAAGTCAAGTTGGCATAACAATCATTTTCGCAATAAGTTTTAACCAGCTTCTTGGACAAACGGGATTATTAAATTTAGGGCATTCAATCTTTATGGGGGCGGGAGGTTATTTTTCAAGTTTGATTTTATTACAGATTAACAGTGGTGCATTATTTATTCCTCTACCAATTTTACCCCTATTTGGTGGTCTCGCAGGGTTCCTTGTAGCAGCGATAACTGGATATTTCTCCGTAAAACGATCTGGAATGATTTTCGCTATGTTGACTTTAGCGATAGTTGAATTTGTTAACGCATTTAGCACCTCATTCCCAAGCGTTTTAGGCGGGATCATAGTAGATCGGACTCTCAATACTGATTTTTTTAATTTTGATTATGGTGGCAAGGATTCAGTATGCTTTATCGTGATGGCTTGGTTATTCATAGCTGTATTTGTTTCCTACTGTTTTCTACAAACTCCACTTGGCAAAATGTGTAATGCTGTAAGAGAAAATGTATCTAGAGCAGAATATATAGGTTATTCGAGCTATATGATAAGATATCTTTCTTTTTGTTATTCCGGATTTATAGCAGGCATTGCTGGAACATTGTTTGTAATCAACTATGAATTATTCTCCCCAGAGGTATTCAGCCTTCGAGAGGCCTTCAACATTTTATCAGCAACTTTCATTGGGGGCATTGGCTTCTTTTTAGGGCCAATTATTGGTGCTTCTATTTTTTCATTATGCAGTATCTTATTGAGTAATAGCACGGAAATTTGGCCTTTATATCAAGGGTTTATACTAATGATTTTTGTTCTTTACTTTCCCAGAGGTTTGGCTGGCTTTTTTATTGATCAAAGTGGTTTTGTAAAATCGAGAAGTAAGCTTGAAGTTCTATACCATTATCTCAAAATTATAGTGCCTGCGATCGTTACGGTATTAGCGGTTACATGGTTAATTGAGTGCTTTAATACGGTTTTGCATCACCAAGAAAAAACCGAATTTATATTCCTTTGGATTTTATTTTCAATTTCAAATCCATTGAATTGGTTTATAGCAATCTCAATAGCAATTCTCGGTATTTGCTTACTAGCGACAAACTTGAATAAAAGAAAAATTGATTGTAGTTAGCCCACTTAAATGGGCTTTAAAAAGGCTTGCTTTTTATCCATTCAACAGTTTCACGCATTATTGTGGGGAAATCTCTTATCTTAATCCCAAGACTATCTCTTCGTTTAAAATCAAATTGTGTTGGTATTACGGGATCTTCTGACATCGGTTCAGGCATTCGCATGTCTGGTATTAACTTCTGACACTCGTTATAAATGTCATTCCAATGAAAACTTTCCAAGACCCCAAAGTATCGACCAGAAGCTGAAGGGTTTTCGTATGCTGCCAAAAATAGCTTCGCTAAGTCTTGGAGGTGTATTAACGAAGCTGAGTCATTTGGCACTTTTTGATGTCTAGGAGGTCCACCTTCTAAGACACGTTTAATCCATAAAAATGGATTATGTTTAAAATGCTCTGGTAATATAGCGGGCCCGTACAATCCAGTTGGCAAAAAAATGGAAAGGCGCAAATTATTTTCATTACAAAATTTTAACGCGGCTCTCTCCATATATGTTTTAGCAGCTGATGTATACTTTTTTGCATTGCATTGCTCTTTCTGATCAGACCAATGATCCAGCTCGTTTTTTACTGGAACTGGAGGAATTGGGTTTGTACTAGAAGTAGAGGAACAAATTAAGATATTCTTAACGTTATTTACTTTTGCTATCTTAAGAATATTGAGGCATCCATCCACCGTGGGCTTGATGATTTCATTATAGCCTCTTTCATCATCAAGCTCTCTCGCAGGTGTTCCGTCAAAGCCTTTATATGTGGGTATAAGACAACAGATAATAGCCGCATCGGAATTAATGAGAGGATTATTTAGTGAAGAAATATCTGCCATATCTGCCGAAAAAAAATTGGCATTATTTCCAGAAGAAAGGCTTTTTAATCTGGTAATTCTATCTTGCTTCTCGATATCTCTAAGTGTGCCATTGACATGATACCCTCTATCTAGTGCCTCTCTTAAGATGCTTGAACCAACTAAACCGCTAGCTCCAAAAATAGTTAATAACTTTTTCTCCATCAATTCACCTCTTAAAATTAAATTTTGGTATTCCTAAGTTAATTTAAATTAGTTTAGTCTTTTAGAAAAATTTCAGTAACGCCAATACCTGTCGCTTGATAAGCATCATATATTTCATCAGCTCCTGAAATTTTCAGTGTCTCGGGATTGCCTTGAGATCGTGTCGGCACAATTATTTTCCCCTTGAAACCGTAGCGCCTTGCTTGCTGTGTAGACCAATTTTGGGCATGAAATTCTGGTAAAGCTAGGATAATGGCTTTTAATTTGCCAAATCTTAGCTTTGACCAAAACCCTGGATCCTCTGCATCAGCAAACGTAACCCTTTTCCCAAATTTTAACTGTTCCTTAACGAGATTAGTATCAGCATCAAAACCCACGACTTTTACATGTTTAGCTGACAAATTATCAAAAATCGCACTACCTACTCTTCCCATACCTAACACCATAACATCGGCTTCACCACATGTATGAGGTTGCTCGTCTGGATGGTGTTGACGTCTCTCAAAGTTAACTAAATACTTCTCAATAGACACATAAATCTCATGCACTGAGTTATTCAAGATAGCACCCAGAGCAAAGCTAAAGCATATAGTGCATATTAGAATGGAAAATGTCTCTGAATTTAAAAGACCACTTTGTTCCCAAGACGATATAAGTATCAATGAAAATTCTGAGTAAGTTGCTAACGAAATGACTATTAAAAAAGCTGTATATGCTCTCAGCTTAAATACCAACAGAAGGCCAAATAAAATAATTGATTTAATAAAAATAAGGATGGTTATCAACAATGCACTTTGAATAATTTGTAAATTAAGATCTAAGCTCATCCCCAGCGAGAAGAAAAATGCTACTAATAATATCTCTCTTATTGTCCATATTCTTTCCCCTAGCTGTTTTGCAGACTTATAGCTAGCCATTAACATACCTAGAGTAAGGGCGCCTATTTCTCCTGACAATCCAGCGTATTTAAAAAGAGCAGAGCCTAATAGCAAAGCAAGTAAGATTGTAGCAATAAGCTCTAATTCCTCACTAGGATTAAATTTCTCTAATAATATTTTTAGTATTGGAATTGATAAGGGTAACGCAAGAAGGTAAAGAGTTGAAGGTGTCCATGATGTATCATTTGTAAGTAACAGCACTATAAGCGCTAAGATATCTTGAAAAATTAACAATGATATAGCCAGTCTGCCATGAAAAGTTGTTAGTTCATTTCGATTTTCAAGAGCCTTTGAAGCTATAATTGTACTGGAGAAGGTAAAGGCCACACAGATGAGCAATTTGGTTTCTAGGCTTAAACCAAGGTTGAGGAGTAGAAGAAAAATTAAAAAAACAGCAGAAGAGTGCATTAAGAATACCAAAAATAATGAGGTATTAAGAAGTGATGATGGTTTGATTTTCAGACCAATTGAAAACAGAAGAAGCTCTACACCAATCTCAGATGGTAAGTCTAATAATGATTGTCCGCTTCCATCATAAAGTGAGAATAAGTAACCCGATAAAATAAAACCTATTATTGTTGGGACATATATTAACCTACACAAATACCCAGCAAAAAGTGCACCCGCCATCCATAAAAGTATCGTTTCCAAGTTTTATCCTTCTAATAATATCTAAAGAGTAGTTTTAAAAGATATTCAGTCAAATTTGGTTTTCGTATCATTTTGGTTATGTTCTTTTCACAATGATTTTTCGTTCTTGTGGCTCTTTAGCTTGAGGATGCCAGATGCCAAAAATACACCGATGGCTACCAGGAAAATACCCACCATCTTAATTACTGGCACGGTCTCATCTAAAAACATAATTCCCCCCAGCATTGCAAGTATTGGCGTTAACGCACCAAAGGCTCCCATTTCCGATGCTCCTATTAATCGAACCCCGTAATTGAAAAGAATGGTAGCTAAAATACCAATTATTAAACTTTGTATGACTATAGTCATGCCTATATCCAATGCAGATACATTGTGGAAATTTACTCTTCCTGTGAGAAGTAGTATAGGAATTATAAATAGAGAGCCCCAAAACAAACCTATCAAAAGACCGTGAAGAGGAGTAAGCCCACTTAGCCGAAAAATAACTGAATAGACGGCAAATAACCCAGATCCAATAAGAAAAAGAATATGGCCCCTCCAAACTCCTTCGTTAGAATCAAATAAAATTTGCCATAAGCCAACTAATAGCGCCCCAATAAGTATTACAAACAAGCCAGCTCGACGTATTTGGTCTAACTTTTCACCTAAAATCAAAAAAGCAGCTAATGCGGTCCAGAAAGGTAGCATGCCGGGAGCAAGCACACCACCGTCGGACGCTGGTGCAAACGATAGTCCACTTGAAACAATGTATGGGAAAATAGCACTAGCACCAATCATCAACATTCCAGCTTTTATCCAAGACAGACCTCTAGGGATCAAATCATATTTGATCATAAAAGGCGCCATGATCAACGTACTCGGTACTAGTCTTAAAAATAAAACCTCCTCGACAGTAAAATTAGTGCTTACAGAAAATCTAGTAGAAACTATGAAAACAGCCCAAATAAAAACTGTCATTAAAGCAACGATGACCCCTAAATATCGACGATCCAAATTAAGCATGAGTTATTTCTATATATATTCAATGAACTTTCTAGGTTTATTTTAAAAATTTGTTGTACTCTAATGGTTAAAGTCTACATACTCGGAAGTATTTAAGGTTTAGAAAGGTGCTAAATGAATATAGATGGGACATGTCTATGTGGACAAATTCAGTTTGAGGCGAATGTTGACCCCGAAACAACAACAATCTGTCACTGTACGGATTGTCAAATAAATTCTGGCACTGCAACTGGTTATGTCGTTGGTGCTGTTAATGATTGCTTCAATCTCTTAAAAGGAGAATTGAGCTTTTATATAAAATTAGCAGATAGTGGTGCAAAACGTGAGTTGGCATTTTGTGGAAAGTGTGGAACAAGAATTTATGCTAAACCTGAAAATGGAAAGTCAGGTTTTTTTGGGTTGAGAGTTGGGACGATTAGACAAAGAAAGAGTCTTCATCCTAAGAGGCAAGCGTGGAAAAAATCTTGCTTGGACTGGGTACAAGGAATCAAAACGGATCAGACATTTGAGACACAGCCAAAACTAACCTAACATAAAGTTTATTGAGAGTATTGAGGTTGAACAATGAAAAAAGGCTATCTTATTGGACAAATAACAATTACAGATCCAAAAAAATATCAGCAATACGCCTCCAAAACAGAAAACATAATAAAAAGTTTTGGGGGTCGGTACCTGGTAAGAGGTGGCGATCAAATTATTGCTGAAGGAACTCCACAGGGTAATCGTGATGTAGTAGTTGAGTTTGATACTTTAGAAAAAGCAAGGCAATTCTATGAGTCAGAAGAGTACGCAAAAATAATTGATATTCGCAAAGAAAACTCAACAGGGTATATTCTTATGGTAGAGGGGTATTAATTTTAAATATGTTGCTAAAATTTTTTAAATAGTCCATTAGTTGGACTGTTTTTCGTTTATAGCAACAATTATGACAACTTCATCAAAAAAAGGAATAATCACTCTGATTATAGCAACATTCTTTCTTGCATTGATGGATGGTATGTCGCGGTATATGGCCGAACTTTATGATGTATTAAACATCAATATGTTCCGATTTTGGCTAATTGGAAGTTTCGTGATTTTAGTCAGCTTAAGAGGACGGGGTGTTTTACCCTCAATTTTAAAGACAAAGCAACCAGTTGCACAGATTTTTAGGGGCCTTTTATTTATTTCGTCCTTATTAATGGCTATCTACTCGTATACTCAAGTTGGATTAATAGTCACACACGCATTAATGGCGATTTTTCCTCTTTTGACAGTGCTGTTGTCTTGGCTGTTTTTAGAAGAGGAAATTACAAGAATAAAAATAGTAGCAGTTGGGGTAGGATTTTTAGGTGTAACTATTATTATTAATCCAATAAATATTGAATTCTCTTTAGTATCTGCCTTACCTTTGATCTCTGCAGTTACCTTCGCAATTTATGCAGTACTTACAAGAAAGGTAGCGTCAACAGATAATACTGAAACCAGTTTTTTTTGGGTATCTCTAGTTTCCGCAATTGCGATCACAATTCCCAGCCCGCTATTTTATAAGCCGATACAATTATCTGATTTATACTTTCTAATTTTGTTATGTACGTTTAGCCTAATAGGCCACTTTTTGCTTACCAACGCCTATCGCCATGCAGAGGCTAGTGTACTGCAACCATTTTCATATTTTCATCTTTTCTTTGCATCTATAGTAGGAATTATATTTTTCCAGGACCCTTTAACAATTTCAACTGTTGCTGGGGGTGGTCTTATTGTTTTTGGAGGAATTTTGATTTCCAGAAAAAGTTAAAAGTGAATTGGGAAATATCTTCAAGGGATTTTAGTTTGTTTTATATTCATGTGTCTTGAGAAAATGAAATGTAATTTTAGCCTTAAAAAAATAATTCAAAAAAAAATAAAAATATAAAAAATTTTTATGTTGGATTGCAAAGATATCGAACTACCTTTCAACCTTCAATATTACCAAGAAACCTTTTTCCTGTGTTGCACAGTATAAAGATACTGATGACAAATATATTTAGATATGGATGGATTTTACAGAAGATAAATTAGACGCCAATATATACTATTCGAGCAGTTGTGGTAGCTCCATCACTTCTTTAATTGTCCCTGAAATGACTTTTAATTATTTAGATTTATATAATTAATTTACGCGGCAGAATTTTTTTATTTCTTTTTTTTAAAAATTTTGTATATATGCGTTTACGCACGTGTCTCTAACCCCTGAAAATTTCAGATAATGGTTATGCAACGGCGTAAATGTTTTTAATTCGGGGCGGGCTTTTTTCGATGCTTGCTGCATAAAGTCCCATCCGCCTAGTTTTGAGAGGGTTTGCGTTATTAAATAACGTTGTATGCCATAGCCGGTAACATTGCCATTGGAGCATTTGACGTTTAAGCCTTTTATCGCGAGCTTTTTCTTTTTAGTAGGTTGGCTTTTGCCCAACCGTTAAAGGAGAAAGAAATGACGACACAAAATGAAACTAATCCTGCGCGAGTACCGTGGGGTCAGCATTTAGTATTAGACTTCAATGGGTGTCCTAAGGAGTTACTAGCCGATAAAGAAAATATACTGGATTGGAGTAAAGAGTTAGTAAAGGCTATTGACATGGTAGCTTATGGCGAACCAATAATCGAGCATTTTGCCACGCATTCCCATGAGGCTGCAGGCTATACTTTACTTCAGATGATTGAAACTTCCAATATTGCCGCACATTTTGCTGAAAATATTGGACAGGTGTATATTGATGTTTTCTCTTGTAAAGCATTCGACGTCGAAGTAGCGATGGGAATTTGTAAAAAATATTTTAAACCTACCCAAGCCAATATGCATAATATGTACAGGGGGTTTCACAAGGCAAATCACGATACTGAAAGAAACTTTACGGAGGAGGAGCGAAATGAGCACGCGGCGTAATTTCATAGAAGATGTTGAAAGAATTTATACCCTTAAAGGGAGTAAGGCGTTTCAGGGTTTTGAAATCAATAGAACTTTATTTGAAGGAAAGAGCAAATATCAAGATATTGCAATTTACGAGAACGATACACTTGGTCGTGTGCTAGCTATTGATGGTGTAATTCAGATCACAGAGTGTGATGAATTTGTTTATCAAGAGATGATGACGCATGTACCCCTTTTTTCGCATGAAAAACCAGAGAATGTTCTTATTATTGGCGGTGGTGATGGTGGGATTTTACGAGAAGTTCTTCGCCATAAAGGCATAAAGAGAGTTGTCATGGCAGAAATTGATCAGATGGTGATTGATGCCTGTGTGGACTATATACCTAGCGTTAACAATGGAGGTAAAGTTTACCGAGATCCTAGAGTGCAACTAATTGTTGGTGATGCTTTTGTGTATGTGAAAGAAACAAATTTAAAGTTCGATGCGGTTATAATTGACTCAACTGATCCTATAGGTCCTGGCGAGAAATTATTCAGCCATGAATTTTATAAAAACTTAGTTAAAATTCTTAAGGAAAATGCTGTGGTTTCCACCCAAGGAGGTGTCCCTCAATTCCAGCCAGGTGAGGTTGGAGGTACTTTATCTTGCCTAAAGGAGGCAGGATTATTCGCTAGTTGTTATATTGCATCGATCCCAACTTATTATGGCGGATACATGACACTGGGTTTTGGAGTTCTCAATTCTACTTGGTCACTACCCTTTTTAGAAACACTAAACAAACGTTTTAAAAGAGCATGTTTTGAAACTAGACATTACAGTCCAGAAATGCATTTGGCATCTTTTGTTCTTCCTCCATGGATCCGAGATGACATTAATAAAAGTTCCAGGAAAGAAGAAGAGGCAGCATAAAATGAACCATCTCGATAGCGATTATTTCGTAACATGTTCAAAAACAGGTGATCAATTTGCAGGAAGGCACATACTTGCTGATTTTTGGGATGTGGAACGAATGGGTGACTTAGATTTTATAAAAGAAACAATAGAAGAAAGTGCTCGCAAGGCTGGCGCAATGATTCTGCATTCTTACTATCATCCTTTTGGTAAAGGTATGGGCGTAAGCGGTGTAACAGTTTTATCTGAAAGCCACATAAGTATACATACTTGGCCAGAACGTAATTTTGCTTCACTTGATATTTTCATGTGTGGGAATTGTGATCCGCGGAATGCATTGGACTATTTACAAAAGATATTGAATCCATCTTCAGTCGATCAAAGCCTGAACCACAGAGGAGTGATCCCTGCAGTTGCGCGAATGTATAAGTAAAATTTCAAAAACGGAATAGTCTAAGGTATACATTCTAGAAAATCTCTAAGCACTTAGCGACAAATAGCTGGGGTGGTAGGATTCGGCCCAATGGTACACTGGGTCAAAACGCGTGGATGTTGTTAACAGGAGTTATCAAGTTTCTCATAACCCTTTAAAATAGTTCTTATGATTCTCATGTTTCTTATGCGTTAACAGGAAAATTGCAAAAACTGTTGTCAAAAGTGTTGTCAAAAATTTTCAATTTATGGGATTATTCCTTAGGAAAGAGAAGGGTGTTACCTTATTGAAATTTTTTTTTGAAGATTGGTCAACTATGAAACATGAGAAAATTACAGCTGAAAATGTAACGGAAAAATATGAGTATATTTTTGCAGATTGGGTGAAAGAATTAAACATTGAGTTTTGTGAGGTTCGAGAGCGTTATGTGAGAGCAAAATTTAAAAATAAAGCTAAGTTTAGATTCTTTTCGGGAGCAGTTTGTGGTCAAGTTTTAATGGCAGTAGTAGATACAGTAATGTCAGTGGCTATGGGAACCACCGAAACTCCTGTTAGAGGCACACTATCCCAAAACAATAATTTCGTTAAACCTGCTATAGCAGATTTTTTTTATGTAGAGTGTTCTTTGCAAAAAACTGGAAAATCTATAGCAATTGGAGAAACTAAAATATTATCAGGTGAAAACAATGACTTGATCTGTCACTCTACCTCAATTTACCCAGTTGATAACTTGAAGACATAATGAATTTCTTTAAAAGCACTAAGGGAGGTGATATGGCAGGATTTGAACCAGCGGTGCACGGGATCAAAAACTGTGTATATTATTTAAGTATTTACTAGACTATAAAACTTGCTTGAAAAAGCTCTTTTTCGTTGTAAAACAAAAATTGTTGTCAAAAAACGTATATTGCTTCGGTATCTATGTTTCAACCTTTAAGCTGTAAATTTGTAACCGGAACCATTTTTCTCAATAAATCCGAATTTTGGCTCTAAAGTGTGTCCAGTTGTACACATAACTCTGTCTGTACTTACCATATCAAGCATCTTCTTTCTTGAGTTTAGTGCTTCTTCAGAATCTATATCAAATATTGTGGAAGCATTAGGATCATTAAGTTGCAGATTTGGAGCATGGATTATATCCCCTAACTGAACAAGTGTCTGATTATCACTATCAACTCTAAAACCAGAGTGGCCTGGAGTATGTCCTGGTATACTTAGTAGCGAAACTCCAGGGATTAAATCTTTGCTAAATGAAATTATTTCCTTTTTATCATTATATGCGTCTAAAACACTACTTGCTAAATTTGCCCAATCAGCTCCGTTTACTTCGATGGGGTCAAAGTTATTTTTTGTCCAAAAATTGTGTTCTGACTCCAATACTTGTAATTCTGCATTTTCAAAAACAGCCTTTCCATCTGTATTGATTGCACCAGCAATATGATCTGGATGTAGATGTGTGAAAAACAAATCAGTTATATCGTTTAGTTCTAGCCCAGTCTCCTTTATAGCATCTTGAAGAAAACCACAGGTAGGCCCAAACAGTTCCCGGCATCCTGCGTCAATTAAAAGATTTCGATTAGCGCTTTGAATCAAGTAAGCATTAACATTACCGTATATAAGATCACTATTTTCGTTAGTATTAATTGTTGCTGCATCTTCCTCACTTAAATTTACAAGAGCCTCTTTGGGAAGATACAGTTCACCATCTCGAAGTGCTGTTACTTGAATGGAACCAACAGATATTTTGGTAGCTCTTGACATATTTTAAATTTCCTTTCTCATCTTCGTAGCCATTTGGAAAGCATATACTAGTATCGATGAAATTATATTATTTTTTTTACAATATCGTATCGTACACTAATCTTTCGAGAATTTTTGTGCCATGGTGTCAGGTAGTTATATTTCGGATGTTAATTTAGATTCAAGATGGCTGGGGTGGTAGGATTCGAACCTACGGTACACGGGATCAAAACCCGTGGATATTGTTATCAGGAGTTATCAGGATTCTCATAAGACCTTTAAAATAGTTCTTATGCTTCTCGTACTTCTGATGCGTTATCAGGAAAATCACGAAAAGTGTTGTCAAAATTGTTGTCAATATTCCTATTTTTTTCTGACGTTACGCCTGGAATTTTGTTTGCTTCTTTTCTTTTTTTTTCGATCATTTTTCATTTGAACAATTTGTTCTTCGCCAAGACTTTCTACCTCCTCTATAGGAGGTAGTTTTCCTTTGAAATTTTCAATTAGCGCTAAGGCCAAATCTTCATTAGAGAACCGAGTTAATAGCTCATTAGCAAACTTAAGTTCACTAGAACTATTTTTTTTGTTTCTTGAAAGGTAGTTTATGATCTTTTCATTATCTTTATGTTCTATTTCTTCTTGTGAAAGAAATTTATTAATAACCGGTCTTACCTTTGCAGAATTGATCAATTTTTCATATTTTCTTTTCTCGCCAGGTGAACAAAAAAGAATACTTCGACCCTTGTTCCCAGCTCTCCCGGTTCGCCCACTTCTGTGTATTAAGGTTTCTGGATTATAAGGGAGTTCAGCATGTATAACTATATCCAGGTTAACCAGGTCAATACCTCTTGCTGCTACGTCTGTCGCAACACATATCTTACACCTACCATTTTTTATGGATTGTAATGCCTTGAACCTCTCTGATTGATTTAATGCACCAGATAAGGAGACAACAGAAAAACCTCTATTTAATATTCTAGAAGAGATATGCGTTACAGCATTCCTAGTAGAGCAAAAAATAATAATAGTCTTATCATCATGAAATCGGAGAAAGTTGAATATTGCATTTTCAATATCATGTTTTTTTACTAAATATGTTTCATAAGAAATATCAGTGTGGGCTTTGCCAAGACTAGTAGCTTCAATTCTGACTGCGTTTTTTTGGTACTTTGATGCTAATGACAATATTTTTTTTGGGAGAGTTGCCGAAAACATAAGTACCCTCTTATTTATGGGACTTTGATTTACAATCATATCTAAGTCTTGTTTAAAGCCCAAATCAAGCATTTCATCAGCTTCATCAAGGACAAGCGATCTTAAATAATTTAAGTGGAAAGTTTTCCGACGTATATGGTCATTAATCCTTCCTGGTGTTCCTATTAAAAGATTAACTCCTTTAGAAATATTTTTTCTTTCTTTTTTTATATCCATCCCACCGATCGCTGTTGAGATTCTGATTTCAGTTTTAGAAAACAGCCATTCTAACTCATTAAAAACCTGTAAAGCTAATTCTCGTGTGGGGGTAACGACTAGGGTTTTAAGTCTGTTATCTGAATCCAGAATTTCTTTAAGTCCAGCAACCGATATTGACAACCCATAAGCAAGTGTTTTGCCAGAGCCTGTTTGGGAGCTCACCAGAAGATCTTTATCATTGTTACCAGGATCAAGCACTAAGC
>CACGWW010000012.1 GCA_902576905.1 uncultured Alphaproteobacteria bacterium | reverse complement strand
CTTAATCTATTATATAATGCAATTGTGATACGCAATTGAGAGAACATCTGCTATCCACTTTTAAGCTTTCTTTACCGTTAATAGTAGCACAAATAGCTCAGTTAGGCTTAGGGCTAACCGACGTTGCTATGATTGGTTGGTATGGGACTAGTGAACTAGCTGCCTTAACGCTAGGGCATACATGTCTTTTCTTTGTATACATAACTCTCACTGGCTTTTCACTGGCTGTAATTACAAATGTATCAAAAGCTTTTGGAAAGGAAGATACAGAATCACTTAGAATTAATTTCAGAATGGGTCTATGGCTAGTTTTTGCCTTTTCACTATTTGGCTTGGTTTTAGTGAGCAACACTTCAGCATTTCTTACATTTTTAGAACAGGATGAGTATATTGTCGAAATAGTTTCTCAATATATTCAAATAGTTCAGTGGATGATGCCATTTTTACTTCTCACATACGTAATAAAGGCATTTTTGATATCGGTGAAAAAGCAGCAAGTTGTTCTTTTTATATCTATCTTAGGTTTATTAACAAATTTTACATTTAATTATCTATTTATCTTTGGCAACTACGGATTCCCTGAGTTAGGGATAAGTGGAGTCGCGTGTTCTTCACTTTTAACCAGTATTGCTATGATGCTATCTGGGCTTTTGTACATTCATCTTTCTGATTTAAAAGAAAAGCAAATCTTTAAAGATTTTTTTGTTTTCGACCCTGAAATTTTCAAAAATCTTTTCAAACTTGGTTGGCCGATATGTTTAACAATTATGGCCGAAAGTGGAATGTTTTCATTTGCCTCTATTTTAATGGGTTGGATTGGTGACGTAGAATTAGCGGCCCACGGAATTTCCATAACAGTATTCGCACTTTTTTTCATGATACCCCTTGGAATCTCCCAAGCCGGTACGGTCATTATTGCTAAAACAATTGGAGCGAATGAGTTAAGCAAGTTGGACCAAGCAGCTTCCTCTGTCTATTTTCTTGGCCTTGGGTGGGCACTTCTGAATACCTTCCTAATAATATTTTTTGGTGATTTTATAATCTCTTTATTTTTGAATAGTAATGATTTAAATGTGGAGATGGTTGCGTTCTATGCAGGAATTTTTCTCTTCGTTGGCTGTTTTTTCCATTTAGCCGACAGTGGACAAATACTTTTCGCTGCACTCTTGAGAGGCTTCTCAGATACAAAGAGACCGTTCATAATTTCTTTTTTTTCTTATTGGACTATAGGTATCCCTGCCGCATATTTGCTTTCTCAAAAAACTGCATTGGCGGGCTCAGGAGTATATTACGGCATTGGACTGGGCTTATTAGTTTGTTCCATCCTTCTTTTTTTTAGATTTGTTAAAATTAAGAGTGAAAAAAAATCTGCTTTGGAACGCCTAAAGATTTGATACCTCTCAAACTTAATTATAAAAATGTATTCTAAGTTCGTGACTTTGATAGAAAAAAGATTAATGTATTATAGGTACAATTTGAGGACTTAAAATGGCAGAGAATGTTTTTAAATTAAATAAATCTTCTCAGCAAGACATAGACAGAAAAATCGCAGTTATTTTTGTTACTGACGTTGTTGGTTTCAGCAAATCTATGGAAGTAAACGAAGAAGAAACCTTACGTAGCTTTAGAGCTTGCCAGGAAATCTTAGATAAACTTTTTGAAGAGCATGGTGGCAGAATTTTTAATACGGCAGGAGACTCTGTATTAGCTGAATTTCAGAGTGCTGTCTCTGCTGTGGTTTGTGCTAATGAATTTCAAAAATTAATCAAGGAAAGAAATAAGTCAGTTTCTAAAGAATCACAAATGAGCTTCAGAATAGGTTTGAATATGGGTGATGTGATAATTGAAGGAGATAATCTTTACGGTGAAGGTGTAAATGTAGCCGCAAGACTTGAGGCTCTCTCACAACCCAATGGGATATGTGTGTCAAAAAGCATAGTTGACTTTGTGAATAAAAAGACAGAACTAATATTCAATGATCTTGGTGAACAAAAGGTTAAAAACACTGAGGTCCATGCTTACGATATTGCGGACCCCGATCTACAAGTTAGAGAAAAAAATGACAAAAAACTTGCAGAGGCTGCAGCGGAAAAAATTACAAAAACAAGTAAAGCGCCATCAGTAGCAGTACTTCCTTTCTTGAATTTAAGTAATGACTCCGAGCAAGATTTCTTTGTTGATGGGATCACTGAGGATATTATTTCTTATCTATCTAAACTGAAGACATTTCCGATTATATCTATAAATTCAGTAATACCTTACAAAGATACGAAAGAACCTACACAAAAAATTGCCTCTGACCTAGGTGCTAGCTATTTGGTGCAAGGAAGTATTAGAAAAGGCGGCAATAAAGTTAGGATAATGGCAAAGCTTACGGATGCCGTCGAAGATACACAAATTTGGTCACAAACATGGGATCGATCATTAGATGATGTCTTTGAAGTTCAGGATGAAGTTTCACAAAAATCCGCAGCGTTAATCGGTCCAGCAATCATTAATAATGAAAGAAAAAAGTTATCTGACCGAGAGATGAATGCGCTTAGCAGCTGGGATGAGTATTTACAGGCCGTGAATTCTTACGCACTTATGAATTCTTCAAAGACCACTGAAGATAAACTTACCTATATTTATAAATCTTTGGAACATGGGGAAAAAGCAACAGCGTTAGATCCAAATCATAGCTCTGCATTCAACTTGTTGGCCCAAGCCTATAATTTTTTGATTTTTGAATCCTCAGTTCAGGATAAAAGAGAAGAAAATGACAAAAAATTCAGAGAGTATACAGAAAAAGCATTTCAATTAGATCCTAAAAATCCGGACTCAATAATGAATATGGGTTTTATAGCGTTTATTGACGGAGATAAACAGAGGTTTGCTGACTACGTTAATAAAGCTCTAGAAGTCAACCCCCATCATTCAAGGACTCTTATGGCGAAGGGGATGAATTTATTGGAGGAGAGTGCTTTCACAGCTGCAATTGATGCCTTTACTAGATCTGCTGAAATAGATGACTTAGCTGAAAATTATGGAGAGACAGTAATATTTCTATGTCATTTTGGTAACAAGGATTGGGAAAACGCTATTCAATCTTTAGAACGCGAAATGAGGGAAAATAATCATAGTAGATATTTTGGATTCAAAGCAGCAGTTTTAGCTCACCAAGGAAAAGTTGGAGAAAGTAAGGAATGGCTCTTGAAATATCAAGAAGAACGTCCTGAAATAAAAACTATTGAGGATTACAAAAGCGTTGCTCCCGACCTTAATAAGGATATACAAGAATTAATGATTGAGGGAATGCGCCTTGCGGGTATGCCCGAGTAGTTTCTTCAATTATTTTTCCTGTACCACTACTGAGCTACATAATTTTGCAATGATATTTGGCGCTGAATTGGAAAAATAATTTACTGTGTCGTCTATGTATTGTTGATCGACTTTTAAGTCTAACCAAACAGTTAAAATAGCATCCCAAGCTGGACTTTTATCGCCCTTATAACCTGCTGTTTTTGGCAAACTTACTTTCATCCTATTTACATTTTGTTTGGAGTACTGAGAGGCCATATCAACTAATTCTTTCCTGAAGTCCGTTAGTTCAACATTACTAGATTTATTCATAAAAATTATAAGCTTGTAGTCTGAAACGTTACCTTCGACGGTTATTATATCCTCGGCAATGATTAACCTTACAGCGCTACCATCTATAAAGACTTTTTCATCATCTTGGATATCTTTATATTCTTTAGTGGCAGCTAAAGAACGCATTGCATTTGTGTCATCAAACCAAATTTCTGCAATACCATCGATAGTATTTTCAAAAGTCAATTTGTCATTATAGATTGGATGAGATTGAACATAGGTTCCCACAAGTGGAGATCTAGTTACAATTTCAGCATGTTCATTTTTCCAGTAATTCTGGAACTTTTCATATGTTAGGCCTTGTTTTTTCTTAATAATTGTAATTGCGTTAATCATTTTTGTAATATCCTATAATGTCGCTTTCATGGTAACCCCTGACTCATTTATACTTCTATTTACATAGTTAAAATAAAAGATAATTGGACGAGCCTTCAGTATCTATCCGTCATCCATACCTGCATATGTTAAATAATCTACATGAACTTGTTGCACATGGCATGGTCCTTCAGTCAGTTTCATTGCATACTGTAACAAAGCAAGTTCAAATCCAGTAAAGTAATCTTGTTATTTCCTACCATATGAGAACTAAACATTTAACTTTCCCTTTATCCCTGACAAAAATTTAGCATTTTTCCAATTAAAGTGCCAATAACTAAAATTTTTAAATTAATGAACTGTTGAATAAAATTTCAGAAAATTTAATCTTTAAGTATAGAAAATAAAGAAGGATACGATATGGACTGGAAAAAATTAACCACCGATACCAAACAATCGTTTTCTAAATTCAAAAAGGCAACCCCAGTTACGTTTGAAGGTTTTGAAGTTATGGGTAAAGATGCAAAGAAGGATGGGCACTTGAGTACGAAAACCAAGGAATTCATTGCGCTTGGTATCTCAGTTGCTGTGAGGTGTGAGAGTTGTATCGGACTACACGTCGAACATTTAGTTCATTTAGGGGCAACAAGAGAGGAATTAGTTGAAGCTTTAAGCATGAGCTCATATATGGGTGGCGGGCCTTCTTTAACTTATAGCGCAAAGGCATTGGAGGCCTTTGACCAATTATCAAATTAGGAATTGTGAAGAGTAACTCTTAGATATAAGAAATGGATTTAGAGAAGGTCGCTATTGTTTACCATACCATCCGATGACATACTATTATGGAAGGTGGAGGATTGATCCTCAATGGCTTTGAGCGCACAAAAAGTCTCTTGGAAAAATATAAAACTTTAAAGCCGTTTATAGCGTTATTAGCCTAAAACGGACATGCTGCTTTCTTCATTAATTATGCGGTTACGTGAATAAAAGCCCAGATCAATTTCTCTATCAATATAATTTAATTGAAGATTGATAGGATCCTTATCATGATCATGGCCATTTTCGCACTTCACTATCAATTCAGCCATAATCTTTCCAGCCATTGGAGCATTCTTATATTGATTTCCACTCGAGCCAACCGCCATATAAAATCCTGGCAAAGAGGATTTATCGTAAATTGGGATCCAATCATCAGATACATCATATAAAGCCACCACACCCTTTGAATTTGATGGTATTGGCAAACCTGGGTACCTCTGTGCCTGTCTTAAGACTTGGGTTCTCCATTGCTCAGAAAAGCTTTCGTCCCAAATATCAGGATCTACAAACAACCTTTCATCACATTCTGGGTCTTCACTACCGATAAGCACATTGTTTCCAATTTCAGGTCGGCTATAACACCCTATATCGCTATCAGAAATTACAAAACCTTCTTTCTCATAATTAAATCCAGATGGTGAAGGCACATGACAAACCTCAACCTTTAAAGCTTTGGTTTTTATATTCATATCATTTTCTACGGCTGCCATCTGGTTGACTTTCATAGAGTGTGGCCCAGCAACATTCACAACAATTTTTGCGTTAATTTTCTCACCATTTTCTAAAACAACGCCACTGACTCTCCCCTTTTCCTGAATTATCTCTTTAACACTTGATCTAAATAGAAATTTTGCTCCTTTCTTTGAAGCAGCCATTTGTAGATTTTGTGCAGAAAGCTGAGGATCATTTATATAACCTGCCGTGGGAAAGAAAACAGATCCCCTTAAATCATCTCCGGTTTTTGACCCAAAGCTTTTATCGCTTGTTGACTTTACAGGTCCATATTTATTCGTATCAACAATTCTTAATTTTTCTTTGATTTTTTTTGGATCCCATAGCTCATGGGGTATATTCAGTTCCTTTGCTCTTTTAATTACTTTATCTAGATAGTTATTTTGCTCAGTTTGGTAAATCATACACCCACACTCAATAAACTTAGCCAGATTATCGTGTTCTGATGCCTCTAAATATGCCATCCAATCTTTCCAAAAGTGATAACTCTCATAAGCGAGAGCGCAGCCATCAAACGTCGAGTAATGTACTCTAATAATTGCACAGGAAGCAGAAGTAGAGCCATAACCTGAAACGTGATTTCTATCTATGTTTAGAGTCTTCAAACCTTGTTTAGATAACTCGAAGGCAACGGCGTTGCCGATAACACCAGCCCCAATAATTATAGCATCAAAATTTTGTTCGTTACTCATCTGGTTCCTTTCATACTTTAAAAACTAAATAACTGCTGCTAACTCCGAAGCTTGCTTAATTGCGACCTTTGCATCTAATTCTCTAGCCTCATAAGCACCCCCAACGAGGTGCATGCGAAATTCAGTATTATTTGCCGAGTTGAAAAATGAACGGTCTGGCTCCTGTCCAGCACAAACAATAATGTTATCGCATTCAATAAACTGATCCTGATCATTAATAGAGATGTATATACCATTCTTTGTAATCTTTTTATAGGTAACTCCCTTAAGCATCTTTATTTCTTTTTTCCTCAAACTTAACCTATGAGTCCATCCAGTAGTTTTACCTAGTGCAATCCCTAATGGCGTTACTTTTCTTTGCAATAAATAGATTTCACGCTCAGATTTACTTGCTTTAGCCATAACACCCGTTACACCTCCTCTCGGATGATTGATAAAATCTATACCCCATTGCTCAGCAAAGTCGTCTATATTGGTAGAGGGATTCTTTTTACCGTGAGATAAGAGTTCAGCCATATCAAACCCTATACCCCCAGCTCCAATTAGAACCACCTTTTTCCCAATTTTATCTATGTTTCTTATTGCATCTATATACGAAATTACTATCTCTTCATCTGAACCAGGAATATCAAGAGACCTTGGATATACTCCCGTCGATACAATGACATCATCATATTTTTTATTAATTAAATCAATATGTTGAACCTTTTTATTTAAGTATAATTTAACACCATTTTTCTTAAGCATGGTAGAAAAATAGCGGATTGTTTCATGAAACTCCTCTTTGCCGGGTATTTGTTTGGCCAAATTAAACTGACCCCCTATCTGATCACTTGCCTCAAATAATTCAACATGATGCCCTCTTGAAGCTGCAATTTCAGAAAAAGCGAGTCCTGCTGGGCCAGCACCAATGACAGCAATAGTTTTTTTATTGGTAGTTGGTAAATAGTTCAGGTTGGTTTCATTACATGCTCTCGGATTCACTAGGCATGATATTTCTTTTTTATCAAAGGCATGATCTAGGCAAGCTTGGTTACAAGCTATGCATGTGTTTATTTCATCTTCCCTGCCCTCTTTAATTTTTTCAAAAATTTTACCATCTGCAAGAAATGGTCTTGCCATCGAAACTAAGTCTGCATCACCATTCGCCAAAACTGTCTCTGCGACATCCGGCATATTTATTCTGTTTGATGTAATTACCGGAACATTAATAACATTTTTTATGCGTTTAGTCACTGAAGTAAAAGCTGCTCTTGGAACCATAGTTGCAATGGTTGGAACAGGGCTTTCATGCCATGAAAAATGAGTAGACACTATCGAAACACCTGAGTTTTCTAAGGCCTGCCCTAAAGTACAGATCTCTTCCCATGACATCCCTCCCTCAAGCATATCCATTGCTGGTATTCTGAATATAATCAGAAAATCTTCACCAACAGATTTACGAATTCCTTCCACAATTTCTGTTGCAATTCTTATTTTATTAGGGAAACATCCTCCATATTCGTCTGTTCTCAGATTTGTTTTGTTAACGAAAAAAGTGGAAATAAAATATCCAGCTGAACCAATGATTTCCACTCCATCATAATTAGCTTTTTTACATAGTTCTGCACACTTGATAAAATCACCAATTTGCTTTCTGAGCACCTCTAGTGACATTTCGTTAGGAACAAGACGACCAATTCTAGATCGAACTGGACTAGCGGCAACTAATTCCTTACTAATTGCCAACGGACCCGAATGTAAAATCTGCATACAAATTTTTGTATCTACATTCGCATTGTGCACCGCATCTGTTACAAGCTTATGTCTTGCAACTTGACTTTGTTGGTTAAAAATAGCTCCGTCAAGAGCACCTTCTTCATTAGGGGAAATACCTCCTGTTATTATAAGACCAACGCCTGTGGATGCCCTTTCAGCAAAATATTCTCCCATTCTAGAAAAGTCGTCTTGTCCTCCCTCTTCTAAGCCTGTGTGCATAGATCCCATTATAATTCTATTTTTTATAATATGATTGCCGACTATCAGTGGTTCAAAAATATGCCTATATTTATTTTTCATTTTATTTCCTACTTTCTTAAAAATTCTTTACTCCAAGACGACAACCAATCAACTAGCAGACCATCCTCCATCGATAATATGCTCTTGCCCCGTAACAAATTTACTTTCATCAGATGCCAAATAAACTGCTAGATCAGCAATTTCATCTGCCAATCCAAGTCTTCCCATGGGTTGCCTATTAACAAAGTCATTCATAGCCTTATCATAATCACCAGTCGCTTCCAGCCTTTCATGCAATGATGGGGTATCAACAGTACCAGGGCATATGCAATTACATCTAATTCCCTCTTTAACAAAATCTACCGCTACAGACTTGGTTAAACCGATTACTGCAGCTTTTGACAAACCATAAATACAACGATTTGGTGCGCCAATTACAGATGAAACCACGGAACCAATATTAATTATACTTCCACCACCTTTATTCTGCATAAAAGGGATAGCAGCTTTTATAGTGCGATACATAGACTTGATATTTAAATCAATTGCGTCATCAAACTCCTCTTCTTTAGATGTAAGTATTGTACCTGAATGAACTATACCTGCACAATTTATCAATATGTCTGGCTCAAAATCTTTTATCGCTTTAAGGATAGCTTCAGCATCTCTTACATCTACACAAAGAGACTTGGAGACTTTTAATTGCGTTAAATTATCATCGTTTATGTCAAGGGCCAGCACGTCGGAACCAAAATGGAAGAATTTCTCTGCTATAGCTTTACCAATTCCCTGACCGGCGGCAGTTACGAAAGCTTTTTTGTTTTTGAGTCGCATTATTCTGGAAGATTGTTAATTTATCTTGAATAATTAAAATAAAAATATTTTTGATCGAGGTCAATAATTGGAACTTTTTTTTCTAGGCATAATTGGCTTTTTACTTCTTTTTGGCTTCAGACCCATATTAAAAATACTCAAACTTTTCATGGTAGGATCTAGCTTAATTTGGTTAGTCATAATAAGTAGTATTGCTTTTGCTATAATGATATATGTGGTCTAGTGAATGAGATTCAGATGGTAGATATATTAGTAGTTGGTGGTGGAATTGCTGGTCTCTCAGTTGCAGGCAGACTAAGTAAATCAGCGAAGGTAACTTTGCTAGAAGCCGAAGGAAATCTTGGGTACCACTCATCAAGTAGATCCGCTGCTGCATTTATCGAAGACTACGGAAACGAAGTTATTCGGGAATTCAATAGTGCAAGTAAAAGCTTTCTTTCTAAGGATGGCGTAGATGTCCTGTCCCCAAGGGGCAGCCTAATTTTAGGAAAAAAAGACGAAAAATATGCATTTAAAGAGCAATGTTCAGGTTTTGCCCACAATGAAATATCTGTCAGCGATGCGCGTAGCCTAATTGAAATAATCAATAATAAATCTGTAAAATATGCTGGATACAAAGAGGACATTTACGATATTGATACAGATAAATTATTACAACATTTTACAAAAGATATAAAAGCCAACGGGTCAGAAATTTATACCGACTCCAAAGTAATTGCTGCTGAGTATAAAGAAGGGAAGTGGCACATTACAACGGATAAAAAAACATTTATTTGTGATATCATTGTAAATGCAGCGGGAGCTTGGGTAGATGAATTAGCATTGAAATGTGGCATCGAACCTTTGGGCTTTTTACCTCTTAAAAGATCTATGGCTAGAGTGCCTGCTCCTGATGATAGTGGTAATCATAAAAGTTGGCCAATGGCTTTTGGACTAAATGAATCTTTTTACGCAAAACCTGATGCAGGAGAAATGATCGTCTCCCCATCGGAAGAAACCAAGTCTTTTCCTCATGACGCGTATGCAAATGATGAGGACTTAGCAAAAGGCATTTTCAATTTTGAGAAAGTAGTAAGCTATTCTATTAAAAGAATTACGTCAAGCTGGGCGGGCCTTCGAACTTTTGCGCCTGATCGCACCCTTGTTATTGGTTTTGATAGTATTGTTCCCAGTTTCTTTTGGCTTGCAGGTCAAGGAGGATATGGCTTTCAAACGTCAGCTGCAGCAAGCAAAATGGCTAGTGAGATTATTCTAGGGGAAAAATCAAGCTTTGGACAGTTGCAAAAGAGAGTCTCCCCAAATAGATTTAAGTAGCTTTAGAGCGTTATTACTAATCTTGGATTGATACTTCGTATATAGAATTCCAAAATTTTCCAGTTACAAAAATTCGGTCTTCAACTTTATCATAAGCTATCCCATTCAATACATCTTCTGTTCCAGTTCTTTCACTTATTGATGAAAAATCAATCCATCTGACTAATTCACCGGTAGCACTATCGATACATGCTACTAAGTCAGACTTCCATATATTGGCCCAAATCTCATTTCCAACGAACTCTAACTCATTAAGATTGTCTACAGGTAATCCATTGAAGGTAATTGCTACTGACTTTATGACCTGAAGGGTGTTCGGATCACGAAATTTTAAAATGTTACTCCCATCACTCATTACTAAATATTTGTTGTTACTAGTAAGCCCCCAACCCTCTCCATTATACGACAAAATTTTTATTATCTTGAAAGTAGTTTTATCGTATACGAACATTACTCCCGATTTCCAAGTCAGTTGATAAAGCCTACCATTGAATAAAGTAAGTCCTTCAGCAAAAAACTTATCCTCCAATGATATTTTTTTTATCAATTTTTCAGAGTGTGTATTATATCTTCTAAGACTTGAATTTCCATATAGACCGGTACTTTCATAAAATATTCCTTCGTCTACAATGAAACCCTGAGTAAAAGCCTTACTATCATGGGCAATTTTTCTTATGATCTTAGGGGTAACTGTTTCCTGAGCATAAGAATGAAAAACGTTTAGGAAAAAAACAAAAAGATACAGTATATAGACACGACTTTTTATTATCGATAAAAGTCTTGTAAAGAATAAAAGAGCAGACAAAAACTTGCATGTTGAGGTCATGTCTTTTAGAAAATAGTGTATTTTTTTGTTAAAAGGAATTTAAATATCGTGCAATTTGCATCAATAACAAAAAGAGTAGCAAAATTAGGCTCTGAAAAATGGATACCCCATTTGAAAGCAAAGAAAATGGCGGAAATTGATCCTGATGTAATTTTGTTAACCATAGGCCAGCCTGATATTTCCGTTTCAGACGAACTTGCCAACATTACGATCAAGGCCATTAAAGAAGGAAGAACAGGTTATTCCAATGGAAGAGGAGAACAAAACTTAGTTTCCAGCCTAGTAAATAAGTATAATGACGAATGTGGGCTTAATATAACCGAAAAAAATGTCTTATGTTTCCCCGGCACTCAAACCTCACTTTTTGCATCGATTATGAGCCTAGTAAATGAAGGCGATGAGGTTCTTTTAGGAGATCCGCTATACGCTACTTATGAAGGCGTTGTAGCCGCTGCAGGCGGAACGATAAAAAGAATTGAACTAAAAAAAGAAAATAGTTTTCGAATGAACCCTAGTGACTTAGCCAACTCTGTAACAAGCAAAAGCAAAGTTCTTCTTTTGAATAATCCACATAATCCATCTGGAGCATTATTGACTAAAAAAGAAATAGAAGAAATTGTTAAAGTTTGTCTCCAAAACGATTTGTGGATCATCTCAGACGAAGTGTATGCATCCCTAATTTATGATTTTGATAACAAAACGGAATTTTACTCACCACTAAATGTTCGAGACGCATCGCATCGTACTATTGTTGTCTCAAGTATATCGAAATCACATGCAGCGCCAGGGTTTAGAAGTGGATGGCTGGTTGGTCCTAAAGACTTTTGCGATGCGGTTTTGCCTCTCTCTGAAACAATGCTATTTGGCAACCAACCATTCATAGCAGATATGACTGCATATGCGCTAGAAAATGATTTTCGTACTGCAAAAAAAATGAGGGATTCATATTATCATAGGGCCGTAAATATTTATGAAGTTTTAAAAAAAACAAATAAAGTGGAGCCAATAATGCCGCAGTCAGGAATGTTCCTACTTGCCGATATATCTAAAACAGGACTAAGTAGCGACGCTTTTGTTAAACAACTTCTAGAGGAAGAAAAATTGGCGCTCATGCCAGGCGCATCATTTGGAGAAAATGCCCACCATCTTGTACGCATAAGTTTAACGGTGCCTGATAAGATGATAAACCTGTCTTGCGAAAGGCTAAAACGTTTTATAAACCGAATAATTTAGACTTTTTCTGAAGGTAGAAGCTATATTGCTTTTAAAGCTCTTTCAATAGAGGCTACTAATTCATCTGGATCTTCAAGACCAACAGATACTCTGAAAAAGCCTTCGGATATACCAAGCTCCTTACGAGCATTTAGATTAAGGTATCTATGTGAACTACTTCCGGGATGCGATATTGTAGTTCCAATATCTCCTAATGTGGGAGCAAACGCTATACCTTCTATATTTTCAATAAATTTATTTGCATCTATCCTATTATCACCGATTTCAAAGCTTACCATATTGCAGCCATTTCCCTTTAAGAGTTGCTTTGCAAGTGATATATCAGGGTGCTCTGACATGGTGGGGTAAAGTACTTTTTTAACCTTGATATTTTTCTTCAAGGCTTCAGCAAGTACTTCTGCGTTTTTTTGAGCTTTTTCAAATCTTAATTCAAATGTAGCAAGTCCTCTTTCAGCCAGCCAACAATCAAAAGGACTTGGAGTTGCACCAATTGAAACAGAAAAGTTGTAAATTGCCTCCATCTTGTTTTGATCTTTTGATGAAACATACCCTAATGTGGTATCGGAGTGACCAGATAACAATTTAGTAATAGAATGAATAACAAAATCAGCACCATACTCAAAAGGCTTAATGCATGCAGGTGTTGTAAATGTATTATCAACAGCCAATAAAATATTGTTTCTTTTACATAAATTTGCGATACCCTCTATGTCGGCAACCCTAAGTGTTGGGTTAGACACACACTCAATTAAGATCATTTTTGTATTTTTTCTAATCTCAGTTTTAACTGAGTCAATATTTGTTGGATCAGCGAATGACGTTTGAATGCCAAATCTAGGCAAATCTTCACGCATCAGTCTCAATGTACGACCATATAATTGGCTACCTCCTAAAACATGGTCGCCCAAAGACAAGGTACCCATAATAAGAGACGAAATGGCTGCCATTCCTGAACTTACAACTAAACCGGTGGAACTCCCTTCAAGGTTATCAATCAAACGAGCTAAGATTTCTGCATTAGGATGCCCTTCTCTTGCGTATGTATAACCTTTTTGCTTGCCTTCATATTGTTCATCGAGCGCATTGGGAGATTTAGAAGCATAAACAACCGATGGCATAATAGGGGTTGCAACCTGCTCTGATATAGAATTTGGCACCCCGTTTGGCCTTATTATAGTGCGTTTCATTTTCATTCTAAATTATTAAGCTCCTGTAATCCTTAAGCATTTTAAACCCATCTCCTTCCACATTTCAACAACCGTAATTTTATCTTCAAATACTAGAACTGGATGAAACCCATCAACAATCATTCTTTTATAGAGATCCCTTTTTACCATAAAATCTTTTCTGTAATCTCCTTTTGGTCTCATATACAAGCAGCTATCTATATCAATATTTTTACTGCCTTTTAATATTTTGTTTATCTGTTCAATTGTTTTTTCCCTATAGTCCTCAACCCTACCGGTACAAAAAATGATTTGATTAGCGTCATCTTTAAGCAAAGACTTCAACAAAGCACAAACTTCTTCGATCGGTCGATCTTTATCCATATTGCTATAAAAGTTTTTCCAGTCTTTTGGGTCCTGCAAAACAAACTTTACTCTATGCGAGATGTCTAAAATAGTTCCATCAATATCAAAAATTATGTCTATGGTTTTTATCCTGTACTATGGTTTTTTTGCCTTAAAAGGTTTTTTTCTTCGAGGGTAGCATGTCGTGCAAATCTCGCATACAGTTCCATCACACCCCCTTGCTGTACAGTGAGATCTACCATAAAAGATTATCTGTAGGTGTAATTTATTCCACCTTTCTTCAGGGAAAAGTTTTTTTAAATCTTTCTCTGTTTGCGTCACGTTTTTTCCATTGGTTAAACCCCAACGCTGTGCGAGCCTATGAATATGTGTATCAACTGGAAAAGCTGGGTACCCAAATCCCTGAGACATTACTACACTTGCAGTTTTATGTCCCACGCCGGGCAGTCGCTCGAGATCTTCAAAGTTTGAAGGAACTAGACCCTGATGTTTTTCAATAATCATGATGGACAATTTAGAGATATTTGATGATTTTTGAGGGGCAAGACCACATGGCCTGATAATCTCATATATTTTTTCTGTTTTTAATTTACTCATATCCAACGGATTGTCTGCAAGCGAGAAAAGTTGTGGGGTAACTTGATTAACTCTTTCATCAGTACACTGTGCACTAAGCAAAACGGCAATAAGTAGTTCAAATTTACTGTTATGATTTAGAGGTACTGGTGTCTCGGGATAAATTTCATCCAGACGCTCCACCACATACGCTGCTCTATCAATCTTATTCAAGTCATTAACCTTTCAAATAAGCCAAAAGTTCAATTTCCACACATTTTCCTTTTTTGCAGCAAAGAACTATGGAATATTGGTACTGTTATGAGCAAAACAGAAAAGAATGCGTTGGATCTTCTTAAGGGAGCTTACAACCTAATAACTCCAGATGACAACAAGAAATACTACGAAGGTTTTGCACCTTTCTACGATAGTGTATTTGTAAAAGATCTTGGTTACACTTACCCTACTGTAGTGGCAAATCTTCTAGTTGAGAAGTTTACAATGGATGGACCTATCTGTGATATCGGATGCGGCACTGGGTTAGTCGCAAACGAAATTAAAAAGAAAGCTCCAGATGCAGTCATAGACGGAGTTGATATATCACAAGATATGATACAAATATCTAGAGAAAAAAAACTATATCGAAATTTGCTAGAACTTAATCTTGAAGACCCTCTTGACTCATTATTACAAGATTATTCAGCTGTAGTAAGCGCTGGGACATTTACACACGGGCACCTGGGTTCAGAAACTTTGAAGCGCTTAATTTCTCATTTTAATTCAGGCACCAAATTTGTAATTGGAATTAATTTTGATTACTACCATTCAAAAGGGTTTGAAAATCAGTTCAAAGCTCTTAATGAAACCAATATTATTGATTGCTTTGAGTTAAATGAAGTCAAGGTCTATAATAAAGATAATAAGAATCTAAATATAAAAAATGCTAAAGCCTGTGTTTGTTTGTTTTCCAAAACTTGATTAAGAGGTATTTACATTAATTGATCCAGTGGAATCCTATTGCTTCTGTTTGAACCATAAAATCTTTTACATACTAATTTTTGCTATCTTGTTTTAGAGTAAAAATTATAATAAATTTACGACACAAAAAAACTATGTAGGCATTAAAAATGAGAAACTCAAAAACAGTATTAATTGATAAAAATCCAGGAAGAAATTCTCAAACTTTTGGAATTGCAAGAGAACTAGGAACAGATGTTGATTTAATACACGAACCCTCGGTTGGTGTTGTTGGAAACAAGGGCGACTCGCAATGCTACATAGGTGTTTCAAGCAAAGTAGAAAAAATTCACGAAATATTAAAGAATAGAATAGGAACAGATCCAGAGCAATTACCAATGAGGTTAGTGCAACCCGAGTTTACCATAGCTACTTCAGATGGAATTCGTAATGGGACTAAGGAAATGAGGTATTCCTTAATTGGACGAGAAGTAACAAATGATTCAATGTGTGAACACTTAAGCGCCTCTGGATTAGAAGGGGTTATTGCAGTAGTAGCGTGTGATAAACCACCAGTAGGCACACTAGCTGCAGTTTTAGAACATAACAGACCAGCCATTATTATGTCAGACGGATCTATACGGCCAGGGAAAGACTCAAAAACTGGTGAGCCTATAGATATTATTTCCAGTTACCAAATTGCCGGCAATCCAGACGAAGAGTTTAAAAAACGAATTGCATTAGAGGCGTGTCCAGGGTTTGGAAGTTGCGGAGGAATGTTCACTTATAATACGATGCAAACGTTTATTGGTGTTGTAGGCATGCAGCCTTTGCACATGGTATCTCCCGCATCACAAGACAGCAGAAGGCTTGATGAATTTCCACAACAGCTTGTTGAATTTCTTGAAAAAATGATTGAAAAAAACATTACTCCCAGAGATATTGTAACAAGAGAGTCAATTAGAAATGCCATAATTGTTGCCATGGCAGTTGGAGGCTCAACAAATGTAATGCTACATGCTCCAGAGATCGCCAGAGCTGCGGGCTACAAGAATTTTTCTCAAGACATTATGAGTTCAGAAGAATTCAACCATTTATCAAAAAATGTTGTGCCAGTTATTGTAGACGCTAGACCTTTTGGGAAATATTCGATGGTGGATATTGATACAAAGGGAGGCGTACAAGTTATAGTTAAAAATCTATTGGAAGCAGGCTTATTGAATGGAGACACTATAACCTGTACGGGTGAAACTCTTTCCGAACAAATAAAGAGATTGTCGCCACCTAATCCAGATAATGAGGTAATATATAGTGTTTCATCACCCTATAAACCGACGGGTGGACTACGTGTCTTGGGGGGGAATTTGTCTCCTGAATATAGCTCGATTCTAAAACTTGCTGGAGTAGAAGGAGGGCTTGAAAATAATGTATTTAAAGGGCAGGCTAAAATATTTGATGGGGAACAAGCTTTATTAGATACCTTAGACAAAAGACCAGAGGTTTTTGAAAACTTTGATATGATAGTTGTCAGATATGAAGGACCAGTAGGAGGTCCTGGAATGCCTGAAATGCTAGATTCAACTTCACGAATAACAACACTTTGTAGAGAAAAAAACATCGTAGTTGCACTGATGACGGATGGTCGCTTTTCTGGTGGCTCAGTTGGTTTAGTAATTGGGCATGTAGGGCCCGAAGCAGCAGTGGGAGGTCCAATCGCGCTTATCGAGGAAGGTGATCAAATAATCGTTGATTTAAATAAGAATGAAATTAATTGTGTGGAACTTGAGAACAAAAATACCTACGACGAAAGAATGAAAGATTGGCAGGAAAAAGTCAGTAAAAACAATGGTATACATCCTGCTGTTGGAAATGCTGACACGCGTTTATTGCATAAGATGAGGTATTCAGCTGTTTCTGCTGTGTTTGGAGCGGGAATGCATCCAGAACGAAAAATTTTTGTTACTGACCCAAGAGAAGGAGTAAAATCGTCGTTCACTCCTCAAAATAAGTTTAGAACATAGAATAATCTACAGCTTGATCTTTATTTAATGTATTTTTTACTTTAGGTAGGGAATATTTTAGACCAGAAGCGCAATTAAATAGCACAACACGATCATTATTTGAAACCAGCCCTTCGCTTAAAGATTTTTCAAATGCGGCGAGAGTAGCGGCTCCTTCCGGGCACAATAAAGTTCCTTCAGTTTTTGAGACGAAATCTCTTGCTTCAACAATCTCATTATCACTTACGGAAATTGCAAAGCCGTTACTTTCATTAACAGCTCTGATTATCAAAAAGTCTCCCACGGCAACTGGCACCCGTATCCCTGCTGCTATGGTATTAGCATTTTCCCATAACTCCGCGGTCTCTTTGCCTTGCCGCCATGCATCGACAATCGGAGCACACCCATCAGCTTGTACTGCCACCATACGAGGCAATTTTTTTCCAACCCATCCTAGCTTTTGTAGCTCTGAAAACGCTTTCCACATCCCTATTAAACCAGTTCCACCTCCAGTTGGGTAAAAAATAACATCTGGCAACTCCCAGTTTAGTTGCTCAGCTAACTCTAAACCCATTGTCTTCTTGCCTTCAATGCGATACGGCTCCTTCAAAGTTGAAACGTCAAACCACCCTACTTCATCCTTGCCCTCACGTACTATTTTTCCACAATCATTGATAAGACCATTGACTTTAAAGATTTCAGCTCCAAGTCGACTTATTTCTCTGATATTTATCTCAGGAGTGTCGTCTGGGCAGAATACCGTACATTTTATTCCAGCCTTTGCTCCGTAGGCTGCCATCGCAGCACCGGCATTACCATTCGATGGAATTGCCAAATGACGTATGCCAAATTGTTTTGCCATTGATACAGCAACACCTAAGCCACGTGCTTTAAAAGAAGAAGTAGGTAGTAAGCCTTCGTCTTTAACCAATAAATCTTTCTTTTGATTTAGTTTTTTTGGCTACATTATCAAGTGAGAGCAAAGGAGTTAAAACCTCTCCCAGTGATATTATGTTTGATGTCTCGACCGGCAACAGAAATGAATAACGCCAAAAACCGTTTTTATCCGTTTTTTTTATGTAGTCCTTTGAAAATAATTCTTTAATTTTCTCCAGATCATATCGAACTAACAATGGCTTTCCTTTATCCGACAAACCATGAACGAGATCTTTTTCATACCGTTCACCAGAAATGGAGCATTCAAGATGTGTAACAAAAGTGTTTTTTTTCATATAATTAAATAGAAAACATAAAGTGGATAGAAAAATTTTTTAATTTTCTTGAGCTTGAATATTATCAATTGCAGTCTTTATTTGAGTATATTCTTGCTGTGTAAGTTTTTCCTTATCTATTAAAATATTGTAACCGTTTCCAGTTAAGGTAATAATTTGGTTATTATCTACTTTGGTATCTCGATCGAGCTCATAATATTTTATTTTTCTTAAGTATCCTTTTACGTCTATCTCTTTTGGGTCATGAAATTTGAAGAAAGAATTCACCAAAAGATATGTCTCTTCTGATATACAAATAGAGCCCGAGTTTGCAACACTCTCAAGTCTGGAGGCAAGATTAACAGTTCCACCAACAGCTGTATAATCTAATCTTTCATTGCTCCCAAAGTTGCCAACAGTGCAATACCCTGTATTAATACCAATCCGTATTTCAAGATCATTTCTCAATGAAAAGTTTTTTCCCCAAGAACCTTTTAGTTCATCCATTTTTTCAAGCATCTCAACAGCCATTTCAACACAAAGCTTAGCATCTTCTTCTGGCCCCTTTGTTGTTGGGTCTCCAAAGAAAATCATAATAGAGTCACCAATAAACTTGTCTATAGTACCACCATATTTGAGAGCAATAATAGACATTTCGTTTAGATAAAAATTGATTAAGCTTGTGATTTCCTCAGACTCCAATTCATCTGAAATGCTTGTAAAACCAACGATATCAGAGAAAAAAAGAGTCAATTTTTTTCGCGAACTTGTTACCTCTGCACTTTGCTTTCCACTGAAAATCTGTTCATGGATCTGAGGAGATAGATACTTAGCTAATTTACCAGAAATACCCTCCAATTCTTCTGATTTTTTTAAAGCTTCTTCCTTGGCCTGATCAGCTATTTTCTTTTGCGCCTCAAGCTGAGTTGATAGAGATTTTCGTAAGTTAGCTTCAAGTTTTAACTTAGAAAGCTCTCGCTTAAGTTGCGTCAATTCCTCTTCGGGACTCAAATCATTCATCTATAGATTAACCCTTGCAATCCATATCGGCGCCGCAACAAGTGGGTGATTTTATTTTTCCATGGCCATTTGGACAGACTGATACTTGTATTTTTTTTCCTTCATCACTGGTAACAAAGTCATTCTCTAAAGCAGTTTCACATTTAGCGCAAAAAGCATTTACTGCCATTCCACATTTAGCACATTCATAAGTTGCCATAATTATAATTACTCCTCTAAATCAAGTACGTTGATAATTTTAGTTCTTTTGGCTTTTCAAAGTCAAGGTCTCAGAAATTTCGTAATGTCGAAGTTTATTTAATTTCATGCAAACTCTTATTACGATATCATAATCAAGTTAATGATAACTAATAAGGCTTACCAAATGACAATTACCTTTCTTGATCCATCCAACGCACCAAAACCTGCTGCTAATTACTCAAATGTGGCAATTATACCGGCAGAAAAAAAATTGCTATCAATATCTGGACAAATTGGAAACGATATAAAGGGTAATGTCGCAGAATGTCTAGAGGAGCAATATCGATTAGCATTACAAAACATAAATTTGATTGTTGAATCGCAAGGTGGCACGAAAGAGGATATAGCAAAAATCACTGTTTTCATGACCGATGAACCTGACTGGGTAAAGATTAAGTCTGCTGCCGATGAATTTTTAGCTTCGCCGAGGCCCTCAATGTCATTTATTTATGTAAAAGGACTTTTCAGAGCAGATATAAAAGTAGAGATTGAAGCCTTGGCTGCCGTTGACTAGAAAGGATTATTCAAATGAGTAATATAGAGATAGAGGCACTTACTGTTGAACAGATATATGATTTAGCATTTAATGTGTTGAGTAAATTTGGTTGTAATAAAGAAAATGCAAACGCTATAGCAATAACTGTCGCAACAGCGGAAAGAGATGGGTCATTGTCACACGGCCTCTTCAGGATTCCTGGCTACGTTGCATCCTTGAAATCAGGCAAAGTAAATGGAAAGGCAGACCCAAAAATAACCTCTAGCCTGCCTTCTGTTATAACCGTTGATGGAAATTTAGGTTATGCCCCCTATTCGCTTGAAAAAAGCTTACCAGTACTGTCGGACGCGGCTCTAAAGCACGGGATAGCTGTAATGCGCCTTATAAATAGTTTTCATTTTGCAGCTCTTTGGCCAGAGACTGAGTACTTGGCTGAACGAGGATTATCGGGTATTGCTTGTACAGTTTACAAACCTTCTGTTGCACCAGCTGGCGCAACAGAACCATTTTTTGGAACAAACCCCATTTCCTTTGCTTGGCCAAGAAAGAATTCAACCCCTTTGGTTTTTGATATGGCTACTTCAACACTTGCAATGGGAGATGTTCAAATCGCAGCGCGAGACGGACACTCTGTTCCTCATGGAACAGGTCTTGGACCTGATGGAAATCCATCTGATGATCCAAAAGAAATATTAAAGGGAGTGTTATTACCTTTTGGAGGATATAAAGGGTCAGCTATATCTATGATGATCGAGCTATTTTCTGCAGGATTAACAGGAGACAATTTTTCTTTTGAAGCAGCAAAAACTGATAATAATGATGGGGGCCCTGCAAAGGGAGGAGAACTAGTCCTAGCTATTAACCCTGAGCTTATAGCTGGACCAGACTGGGATAGTCATAGCGAAGGATTCTTCAAGGAAATTAAACAGTTAAAAGGAATACGGCTTCCTGGGGAGAGACGACATCAAAATAGACTGGATAACAGCCCCAGAAAAATAAATAAGGAGCTCTTAGAAAAGATTAAAGGACTGTCGGAGAGCTAAAAAAACGTATAGCACTCTAAATATCCAAAGTATTTCTTTTTTCCCATTCTGAAAAATGTGCAGTGTAAGAATGCCATTCTTCCATTTTGAGCTTAATAAATGAATCAGAAAAGGCTTTTCCTAGTCCCTCTTTAAAGCTTTTATCTTTATCAAACGCACGCAAAGCATCAAGTAGGTTTAATGGCAACTTTTCAGCCTTGGCAATTGCTTTTGCATCTTCATACATATTTGTATTTGAACGTTCCCCTGGATCTAATTTTTTTTCAACGCCATTTAACCCTGCCGTAATGATAGCTGCTTGCAACAAATAAGGATTAGTCGCCCCATCAGGAAGTCTTAGTTCAAATCTTCCCGCGTCGGGTACTCTCACCATATGAGTTCTATTATTTTCCGTCCAAGTAATAGTATTTGGCGCCCAACTTGCTCCACTTAAAGTTCTTGGAGCATTAATTCGTTTATAGGAATTTACAGTCGGATTTGTGATCGCAGCCATAGCCTTAGCGTGACTAATAATGCCTCCAAGAAAGTTAAGACCCTCTTTTGACAAACCAATATCTGAATTCTTACTAGCAAAAACATTTTTCTTAGCCTTTAAATCCCAAACTGATATATGAGCGTGACAACCATTGCCAGTTAAACTCTCAATTGGCTTTGGCATAAAAGTCGCCCTAAGACCATGCTTTTCAGCAACGGATTTAACCATGAATTTGAAAAAAGAGTGTTTATCTGCAGTTCGTAAAGCGTCATCAAATTCAAAATTCATTTCAAATTGACCATTGGCATCTTCATGATCATTTTGATACGGACCCCAACCCAATACACCAAGATAATCACAAATTTCAGCTATCACATCGTATCGGCGCATCAAAGCCTGCTGATCATAACAAGGTTTTTCAGCATTATCATATGGGTCAGATATAGCTGATCCATCAGGCGTTAAGAGAAAAAACTCAGCTTCTATGCCAGTCTTTACCCTCATGCTCTTCTTTTTTGCTCTATCAATAGCTTTGTTAAGAACATTTCTTGGTGCCTGTTCGACCAATTCGCCCTCCATCATGCAGTTACTTGCAAGCCAAGCCACATCCTTTTTCCAAGGAAGTTTTATAACGCTCTGAGGGTCGGGCACTGCTAGCATATCTGGGTACGCAGGGGTCATATCTAGCCAACTAGCAAAGCCGGCAAAACCGGCTCCATCTTTTTGCATATCAGATATAGCTGATGCAGGAACAAGCTTTGCTCTCTGTACCCCAAAAAGATCAGTATAAGTAACCATAAAATATTTTATTTTTTCTTTTTTTGCGTAATTCTTTAAATCCATTGTTTGTCTCCATTCATTACTTTAGGTAAGAACCTAATTTTTCTTACAAATCAACCTTATACCGTCAATAACATTTTCAGCAAAACACTCTGCAGCGGTTTTATAGAATTCTTCAATTGTAATATACCCTTCAACACCGTGAATTTTTTCTTGTTTGTTTCTATTAGCTTGAAGCAACTTCAATCGTTCATTTGTAAGACTTTCCCAGTCTGATGACATATCCTTATGCTCAACAATTTCAAAACCAACGTTAGCACAGGTATCTAAATAATCAGAATATTTTTCCAATGAATTTGCAAAGAGTTTCTTTTCTGACATTTCCTTATGAGAGCTCTCAAACCCGCTCCCAAAAGTAAGGTCTTCAATGAAGAGCATCCCATTTTTATTCAACAAGTTAAAAAGTTTGTCAGTATATTTCTTTCGATAAGGAATATGGTATAAGGCTAACCAAGAAACAATTTTATTAAAACAAGCACTCTTTTGGGAAAAATTTTAGAAAATCTTGGTTTATGTGTGTGACGAATCTTTGAAGGCCTGTTCTAAGTGTCAACTCCTTCCCGACCTCTGAATAATCTTGCTGTAGTTCCAAAGCGGAAACATACGCTCTTGTTTTATAAGCAATGTATCGAGATGGGCCTCCCCAGCCAGCCCCTACCTCCAAGACATTATCATTTTCCTGAATATTAATAGTCTCTATAGCCTCTTGAACGCTTAACGTGCCATGATAGTGCAATTGGTCAAATTGATTTACGTCCTCTAGACTAAGCTTATCGTCCTCCGCATAACCGAGCGCTCTCAAATCTTTGAATATTCTGTAAGCATCAGAATAAAGTTTCATTTCTTTTATGTTATTCATATTAAATAACAGCACTATTTCTTTAAATTAAATTCTCTTCTTCTAAAACCTTTCTCGCTACCCTAAAGCATTCCACAGCTTGTGGTACACCGCAATAAATACCAATAACGTGTATAATTGCCCGCAATTCATTTTTAGAAACTCCATTTTTTATGGCTCCTCTAAAATGTGTTTCCCACTCTGTCATTTTTCCAAGAGCACCAATCATTGAAAGATTCATCATTGATCGTGTTTTTGCGTCAATTGCTTCATCGCCCCAACCAAAACCCCAACACCAGGCTGTCATTGCTTCTTGAAAAGGTCGGGAGAATTCGTCTGCTTCTTCCAGGTTTTTCTTTACATAATCCTCTCCAACCGTCGATACTCTCTGCTTTATACCCTTTTCAAATAGGTCCTCAGTAAAAATAGACATAAATATTCTCCTTTTTATATAATTTTTATGGCACTTCTTGCTAACTGAAATTCATAGCTTGTGAGATGATAACACTTTCTTTACCGCATCATCTTCTTTCATGTGAGAAATAAATTTACCTAAATTATCTTTATCATTAAGTAAATTATCTATACTAGGGTCCCATCGCGTTACCATATACAAATAATAATCCACTGCTGATTTGTTTTCCCCTAATAAATAAGGATTAAGTTTCATATTTATATAATTGTAAGCGGTTTCACGGTCTTGAGCGGCTAGCTTTCCAACATCCTCTGCAACATCTTTAGGTGCATAACGGTGCGAGTAAAACTGTCTATGATATCCTGCATATATTGACGTCGCTATCATTGCTAAATACTGCCATAAAAGGTTACGCTGAGACGAGGAGCTGTGAGGAGCCAATTGAGGAAACTTTTCTATCAAATGGGTCACAATTGCTACTGTTTCAAATATGGTTTGCCCGTCTGGACAGACTAAAACTGGAATTTTTGAAAAAGGACTTATACTCTTAAATTCATCCTGCTGTGCCTCTTCGATAGATATATTTTTAAACTCATACTCAACATTTGCAGCAGTTAACAAAAACTCAGCGATCAATGATCCTGCCCTCGGACGCCCTATTACTACGTATTTTTTCATACAATATTCCTTTCAGGGTGGTATTAATTTAAAGTATATAAAGCAATTAAATATTAGAGTATAAAATCAGAAGATTATTAAAAGATGTTTTTATATAATGAAGTTCAAAAAAGAGAAGCTAATCAAGAACGGGTAAGGGTTGGACTAATTGGCGCCGGTAAATTTGGATCCATGTTTTTATCTCAAGCACCGTTCACCATTGGTTTAGAAGTTAGTTCAATTGTCGATATCAGCGTAGAAAATGCTAAAAAAAATTGCAGAGATGTAGGCTGGACTGAAGAACAGATAGAGTCAGTATTATTTTTTGATAATTTGAAAAAGATGATCTCTCAGACCAAAATAGATGTTTTGGTAGAAGCTACCGGAGATCCTGTAGAGGGAACAAAACATGCACTTATTGCTATAGAGCAAGGGTTGGATATTGTTATGGTAAATGTTGAGGCTGATGTGTTGAGCGGACCATATTTAGCAAAAGAAGCGGAGAAGGCTGGTATTGTTTATTCTATGGCTTATGGCGATCAACCTGCTCTTACTACGGAACTCGTTGAATGGGCACGTGCTTCTGGGTTTCACGTGGCCGCAGCAGGCAAAGGAACAAAATATCTACCTGAATATCATTATAGTACACCCGATACCGTTTGGGATTACTATGGGTTAAATAGAGAAGAGGCTTTATCTGCCGGAATGAATAGTAGAATGTTTAATTCTTTTTTGGATGGAACAAAATCTGCTTTGGAAATGGCTGCAATAAGCAACGCTACATTATTAAAACCACCTTCCAATGGCCTACAGTTTCCTCCAGCTGGAATGGACCATCTCTCTCATGTTTTGAGACCTCAAGTTGATGGAGGTATTTTAGAGTCATCTGGCACAGTTGAAGTCGTATCTTCTTTAGAAAGAGATGGAAGACCAGTTTCTAAAGACCTTAGGTGGGGCGTTTATGTAGTGCTTGAAGCAGCAAATGAATATGCAGCAAAATGTTTTACTCAATACGGAATGAATACAGATGATACAGGACGATATTCTTCAATGTACAAGCCATTTCATCTTATAGGCATGGAATTGAACACATCGATCTTCTCCGCTGCTATTTTAAAGAAAGCTACTGGATTCACGAAAGAATTTTCTGGAGATGTAATTGCGACTGCAAAACAAAATCTAAAAAAAGGGCAATTATTGGATGGTGAAGGAGGGTTTACTGTTTGGGGAAAACTTTACCAAGCAAATTTTGCAAAACAAATAAATGGGCTACCGATAGGTCTCGCTAATAATGTTAAATTAAAGAGGAACATTGAAAAAGATAAACCAGTATGTTGGTCGGATGTCGACGTTGATATAAACTGTCCAGCGGTTAAGATACGAGAAAAAATAAAATTAAGCTGAAATAAAGATTACCTAAGCGCTAATTAATAAGTATCATTAAATATATTATAATTACTAAGGGAGCTTTTATGGCAGGGTCGGTATTGATTGTGGGCGTTGGTTTAGGCCTAAGCGCTTCATTAGCGCGACTGTTTCATTCTGAAAAGAAAACTATTTGTTTAGCATCAAGAAATACAGAAAAATTAGCATCACTTAAAGAGGAAACAAATGCTAACGTTTATACCTGTGATGCTTCTGACCCAATTCATGTAGAGGAGTTATTCAAGAAAACTGACGAGGTAATAGGAACTCCGGAAATTGTAATCTACAACCCTTCGGCTCGGGTTAGAGGGTCTATTGTAGACTTGGACCCTCATGAAACTAAAAAAGCTATTGAAACAACGTGCTACGGAGGCTTTCTAGTTGCACAGCAAGCTGCAAAAAGAATGTTAAAAAAAGGAGAAGGAAATATCTTCTTAACCAGTGCATCAGCAGCAGTTAAGGGCTTCCCTCTCTCTTCAGTGTTTGCAATGGGAAAGTTTGGATTGAGAGGCCTAGCACAATCATTAGCAAGAGAACTGCATCCCCAAAACATACACATAGGCCATTTCGTTATTGATGGGGGCATAAGTGCAGCCCATCGTGAAGAGAGACAAGAAGACGGCTCTTACAAATTTTTAGATCCTGACGAAATCGCAAAAAGCTATTTGCATTTTTATCAACAACATAAAAGCTCCTGGTCTTGGGAAATTGAGTTGCGACCTTGGGTTGAAAAATTTTAGTTGCAATTAAAAAGTAAAAGAAGTGTCAGAGAATTTTAAAAAGAAAATATGCCTAATTACTGGGGCTCGAACGGGGATTGGTTTATCAATTGGTATAACGCTAGCCAAAAATGGTTATAGAGTGATATTTTCGGGTCGGAAGCTAAATGATTGTAAAGACACCGTAAATCAGCTTGTGACAGACGGCTTTCAAGCAGTTGAATCTCCAATAAATTTATCAAACCTTTCTTCTTTGAAAGAGCAAACGGAGATGGCCTTATCAATTTGGGGAACTGTTGATATTTTAATCAATAATGGTGCGGTAATTGAACCTATTACTTCGTTAGAAAAAATAGAATTACAAGACTTTGAGAAAGCAGTTAGGGTGAATTATTTAGCTCCGTCATTATTAATATCATATTGTTGGAACAACCTTCTGAAAAATAGAGGAAAAGTCATAAATGTACTATCAGGCGCATCAATAAACGCAATAGAGGGTTGGACAGCCTATTGCTCAACAAAAGCCGCACTTCATATGATTAATCAACAAACACATCTTGAAGGTAACCAGTATGGTATCTCATCAATTGGACTAAGCCCTGGAATGGTTGACACCGATATGCAAGGTAAAATTAGAGCTAGTGGGATAAATAGAGTCTCAAAAGTAAGAAAAGAAGACCTTATAAACTCAAAAAAAACGGGCTTATTTGCTTTATGGTGTACTTCAAGTAACGCCAATGAATTTTCGGGGAAAATGATATCAGAGAATGATCAGATTGTTAGCGCTAAATACAATGCTTGGATAAATGCGCAGAATCTTAAGTTGTAACTTTTACATTAAGCACTTAAAATTTGACCATGGTGCCTTGCCTATCAATGGGCATACAATGTCTTGAGCCTTTTTAAATTGTGCAGAAAAGACTGTTTTAAAGGATAGAAATTGAGCAGCGAAAATAGTGTAGCTAGAGATCCCCTTTATGGATGGGTAATGGTCATTTCTGTCTTTACTCTAACCGCTCTTTCATTTGGCACAATGGGTTCAATATCTGTTTTTTTAAAACCATTATCGAATGAATTCGGGTGGACACGCGCAAATACAGCTTTTGGCTACACTGTTGCGTCTTTAGGATCTGCATTTTTTGGTATAATTTGGGGTTATATTGCCGATAAATATGGAACAAGGCTTTTTGGCTTTTTTGCTACCTTCTTTATGGTCTCTTGCTTATTTTTATTGGGCAAGCAGAGTAGTATTCTCCATTTTTATACATTATATTTTTGTTTTGGTGCTTTTGGGAATGCTGTTGTTGGCTCCCCTCTTTATGCCAATGTGGGCTTTTGGTTTAAGAAAAATCCTGGCTTAGCAATTGGAATAACTGCGGCGGGTGGGGCAGCTGGCCAAGGGTTAATTCCTTTATTATCAACATATCTAATCAAGGCTTACGGATGGCAAGATGCGTATATGTATCTATCCTACATATATCTTTTGATAATGGCTCCTTTTTCTTTCATGATCAAGGAGTCGCCATGGCGAGAAAGAGCTCGTATTGCCATAAAAGATGACTTCAGGGATTTTCCACTTAGTGAAAAAGAAGTTATTACCTGGATTTCTTGTGCTGTGATTTTTTGCTGTATATGCATGTCGGTACCTATCGTTCATTTAATACCCTTACTTACGGACGCTTCATTCTCAGAGGACTTTGCCGCGAGCGTTTTCCTTGTTCTAATGGTCTTTGGAATAGTTGGACGTATAATTAGTGGAAAACTTGGAGATATTTTTGGTGCCCTACCTACATATATTCTAATGTCTATCGGCCAAACAATTACGGTTCTTGGCTTCCCATACATAGATTTAAAAGTTGGCTTATTTATTCTTGCCGCAGCTTTTGGTTTTACATATTCCGGTGTAATGTCAGCAATATTAGTCTGTGCAAGAATGATGGTATCGGCAAAGTTAGCTGGCAGAGCAATGGCCCTAGGTTCTTTTTTTGGTTGGGTAGGTATGGGCTTAGGTGGGTATTTTGGAGGGTTACTTTTTGATATAAAAGGCGATTATACTTGGTCATTCCAGTTTGCATCGCTTATGGGGTCTGTTAATCTTTTAATTCTCTGGCAATTTCACTTACGAATAAAGGCTAAGCAAGTAGTGATCGCTTGAAATTAACTTATTACCGGCAACTCTTTTGTTGCTCTTTTTGTTAATAGAACTGGTCCATCCTTTGAAACAAAAATATTTTCTTCATGAACTATAATTTTTCCAGGTTTATACTCCATCGACGGCTCGATAGTGAGAACCATATTTTCCTGAATAATAGAGTTATCAAAAGATGAGATTGATGGTGGCTCGGTTAGTTGTAGCCCAACTCCATGACCATATCTACCTTCACCTTTAACCATAAAACCAAAGTCTTCAATTTTTTTGTTTATTTTTTTCCATACATCTTGTGTCTTTGCACCTGGCACTAAATTTTTAATGCCTTCCTCTGTTGCATGCCATAAGATTTCATGTGTTCTTTTGAGTTCGTCGGATACGGTTCCAATTGTAAAGTTTCTGTCAAAATCACAAAAATAACCATCATATGTTGCACCTGTATCTATAAAAAGGAAGTCTCCTGAAGAAATTAATTTATGTGTTGGATTTCCTATAATCTGAGAGACACCTCCTTTCCCCGACACAACCGGCAAATAGGGAATATTATCCGCTCCCCTCTTGAGAATTTCTCTCTTCACTTTAATTGATGCACTCCGCTCGCTGTCGTTCACGGATATGATTGTGGGTAATATTTCAAACACTTCACTAACGATTTGCGCTACTTTTTCTATTTTTTTTATTTCATTAAAAGACTTAACCGTTCGAAGTGCCCAGATCAACGAGGTTCCATCAACAATATTAAACTTAAAGTTATTTTGGAGAAGACCAAAATCTAATACCGGCATTCTGATACTCATCTCTTTTCCTAATTCCGCACCAATTGCTCCAAAACGACTTGGAAGAGACTCTAAGAGAGATTTTAAGGGAGAAATGTCATCTCCGTTGAAATTGGGAGATGCCCATGTATGAATATCTTCGACAAACGTTTTTTGGAAAATATTTTCACCAATATCAGGTATTATAGCTATAGGAGTTCCAGAAAGTGGTAAGACTAGAAACCATGGTCTGGTAGGACTCTCCCAGAAGTTAGTATCAATACCAGTAAAATATCTTAGGTTAGATGGAATGGTAATTAATAGAGCGTCGAGTTTATTTTGGTATAAAAGTTCTTGAGCTCTTTGAAGACGAATTTCAAATTCCTCATTTGAAAAACCATACTCTAGTGTTTTGGCATTTCTCATTCCCTAAGTTTAGATAAAAAATTATTCAATTGTCGATTAACTTTTACTTTTTAATTAAGCGACGTCAAAATAATCTTTCATCTGCAGATATTTATACTTCATCTCAGCGATATAGGGACCAATTAAACCACCGTTCCATTTTCTTCTAAATCTATTAAAAACTTCATACTTATTATTTTTTCCAAGGATAAAATCGGCAAGAACCATAGCAGACCCCGGCGCTGTATTCATTCCATGTCCTCCAAATCCCATAAGGGTAAATACATTTTTTTCTTCATTTCCAATCTTAGTAGAGCCAACATATGGCATATAATGACTTGCATAGGCCATATTCCCAGACCAAACATAATCTATTTCTACATTTCTTAATTCAGGAAAAAAATAGTTTATTTCTTTTGAAATTGCTCTTTTTAAATTTGAATAAGTAAATTTTCCGACTGCTGATATACCCCTTCCCCATGAGAGCCTATTTCCAGGCAGAACGCGGTAGTAATTTCCAGCCCTTCGGTTATCACTAAATCCTAACGGTTTCTTTAGCACGGATTGCAGTTCATTCCCTATTGGCTTCGTTACACCTATAAAGGTTTTTATGGGTAACCAGTAACTTTTTAGATCCTTTATTTCATTTCCACCATAGCCACCTGTGGCAAATACTATCTTTTCAGATTGAATATTTACCATTTCATTCTCATTGAAAACACTAGAATTTATCTTTGCACCATCCATTTGGTAGCTGACAAACTTACAATTTTCAAAAATAGATGCTCCCATGTTACTACAATCCTTGGCAAGCGCATGCATAAAGTTTAAAGGGTGAAATTGAAAGGAACCCTGCCTAAAAACGCCACAAGTATATTTATCAGAACGCACATACTTATTAAGGTTTTCCTTATTAAGGAACTCCTCATTTTGATGAAATAATTTATTCTGAGCAATTACATGTTTCTTTACTTTTTCAATATTATTTGTGAGAAAACATTTTAGAACACCCGATTGAAGATTAGTGTGTTCATATCCCTCTGAAAGACACTTTTTTTTCATCCATTTTACACCAGAAGCTGCGATCTGTTCCAATGTGACCACCTCTTCCTTTGATAAGTACTTCAATAATACATCATAGTCCTGTGCCCAACCGGAGAGGCAAAAGCCACCATTTCGTCCGGACGCTCCACTACCAATATGGTTTTCTTCGATTAATACTGCATCAACGTTATTTTTCTTTAGTTTATATAGTAGACTGAGACCAGCAAGACCTCCCCCTACTATCAGAACAGCACATTTATAGTTATTTGTAAGATGCTCGTTCGGTCCAAACCTATTAATTAAGGTGTCATCATACCAAGTATTATTCATATAATGATATTATATAGTTATATCAAAAATTTAAACAAGAATATCGGCAGCCTTTTCAAAGGTGAAAACTTCAAGCACCTCTTTTCTGCCACGAATGTCCACAGTTTTAGGTTTCATCTTTTTGGTATCTATATTTGCCTTATCAGCCACGTATTTTGATACGACTAACTCGCACTTATATGTCTTTGTCAATTCTTCTAACCTTGCCGCGATATTAACATTATCTCCTACTGCGGTCTCTGTAACAGTTTTGCCATATCCCATCATTCCAACGATCATACTTCCAGCATGAATCCCCATTCCAAACCTCATATCTTCAGAGAAATCAGTTTTCATCTCAGAATTCAAAGTTTTCATACTTTTAGAAATCGCATTAGCTGACACAAGCGCATTTTTGGAATTTACATTAGAGTCAGAACTAATATCAAAGATTGCCATGATGCCATCTCCGATGAATTTATCAAGGCGACCACCATTTTTTTCAATTATCTCGCCACAGACCGCGTAATATTTATTCAGAATATATACTACATCATATGGTAGCTTCTTCTCAGATAACTTTGTGAAATCTCTTAGATCAACAAAGAGAACAACAGTTTCTTGTTCTTTACCAGTAAGCGCTCGGGCACTTCTTACAGTTTCAAGCGTGTTTTCTGGGTTTAATAGTGGCTGTACTGTAATATTAGTTGTCGGCCTCAATTGACAGGCTAGTCTAACGTTATCGTCAAGCCCCACCCGCTCAATCGCTTTAATTTCATGTGCACTTGGGGAAGTTAATGTTCCTTCATTAGCAGTAACCTTTACACGACACGTGGTACATCGACCACGACCACCACATACCGATTGATGAGGAATTTTACCCTTGCGACTAGCCTCTAAAACGGACGTCCCTTTTGGAATTGAAACGGTTTCTCCTCCAGGATAAGAAACAATAATTCTCCCAAAAAATCGTGCTCTTATTACGTTAAAGATACAGACAAAAATGACAAAAAGGACAAATATTGGATAGTATTTCATGACAATCGGCTCGATTTGCAAGAGCACAGGAAATGCTTCTTGAGGTACAAATTTGAAAATAATTGACCCAAGATAGTTTGGAATAGGCATATCCAATTCAAAAGATTGTATTTGGGCAATAAAACTCATATTTCTTAAACCTGAAAGCCACCCAAGCACTGCGCCAATTGGAACCACCCAATAGATAAAGCGAAATAGAGAAGGAAATCTTAAATAAAAACCAAACCTATTATGATGAACGGCCTGTTGCTTCAAATAGGCATCGAGGCCAATAACCCCGTGAACCCAAATGAATATAGTCATCAAAGAAAATAGAATCGCGCCGATTATAATTTCACTTGCAGGATCTGTATTCATTACCGCAAAAAGTAAAGAGTAACTTTCCTCTCCTCCAAAAATTTTTGTTATCGCAAAACTCGCCGCGATGTGTTGTAGTAAAAACAAAAGAGCTAAAACGGGAAAAATGATTTGTATCCAGTCTTTCGCTTTCATCTTGAAAGACTTTCGCGTCAAGATTGATGAAAATCCTAAAATCATGTGGGCAACAAAAGACCCATATAGAAGAACAAGACCCACAGGATTTTGCCAAACCGGGTGAAAGTAACTGCTTCTAACCGCGTCAGCTAAATCTATTGAGAAGATGTTTATCGAATGGTTAAGCAAATGCATGATAACATAAGCAAATAAAATCGAACCACTAATAATTCTTATCTTTCTTATTATTGTACTAAAATCTTCTCTAACCACCGGTTTTGCTCCTTAAGAGTTTATAAATTGAACTAAATATAGCCATATTTCCCATCAAATGACAAAGTTTTTGTTCACCAATCGTCATTTCGTTATATTCTACACGCAAACCTGAGCGGAGTATAGCCTTGAACAAAAAAAGTAATTCAAATCCTCCCAATACCGGACCTCTAAAAGGTGTGAAGGTTCTAGATATGTCTAGGATACTTGCTGGTCCCACTTGCACCCAATTATTAGGAGACTACGGAGCAGACATAATCAAAGTAGAAAAACCAGGAAATGGTGACGACACAAGAAATTGGGGTCCTCCTTTTATGAAAAATGATAGAGGGCAGGACTCTAATGAAAGTGGCTACTTTTTGGCATCAAACCGCAATAAAAGATCTCTTAGCCTTGATATATCTAAAGAGGAAAATGTAGAAATTATAAAAACTCTTCTAAAAGACTGTGATGTGTTTATAGAAAATTTCAAAGTAGGTAGCCTTAAGAAATATGGCTTAGACTATCAATCGCTCTCAAAAGACTTTCCAAAACTTATTTATTGCTCGATTACGGGCTACGGGCAAAATGGCCCTAATTCCCACAAAGCAGGATATGATTTGATTGCGCAAGGTTATGGAGGATTAATGAGCATAACGGGAGGCCCTAATGAAGAGCCCGTTAAGGTTGGCGTTGCAGTTGCAGATCTTTTGTGTGGACTTTATGCGTGTACCGCTATTCTTGCTGCCATTAATCATAGAACGAACTCGGGGCTAGGGCAAAATATTGATATAGCTTTAGTAGATGCTCAAATAGCTTCTCTCGTAAATATGGGCACCAATTATCTCCTTTCAAAAGAAGATCCAGATCGTGTTGGCAACGAGCATGCTAATATCGTGCCTTATCAAGTCTTTGAAGTCTATGATGGGCATCTTAATGTAGCCATAGGAAATGACCAACAATTCAAGAAATTTTGTGAAATTATCAACCGATCAGATTTAAGTGAAAACCAGAAATATGCTACAAATATTATGCGTGTCTCTAACAGGTCTCAGTTGATCCCAATCTTAAAACGGGAACTAAAAAAGCATAAGAAAAACTATTTAGTTGATTTGATGGAAAAGATGAAGGTCCCTGGAGGTCCCATAAATAAATTATCGGAGGTTTTTGCTTCAAATCAGGTATCTGCACGTAAGATGAAAATTCAAATGGAGAATAAAAACTCTGGTAAAGGATTTGTTGAATTAATTGGGAACCCTGTGAAATTTAGCAAAACTCCTGTAAGCTACAGGCACCCTCCACCATCTTGCGGAGAACAGTCTGACGAAATATTGAATGAAATTATGTCCAAAAAGGATAATAATGAAATCAAATGAAACATTTATGGCTAAGAGCAGAACATCGTGAAAACGAAAAACGGGTTGGTCTTACTCCTCAAGGCGCCACTCAATTAATTAAGAAAGGTTTAAGAGTATCTGTTGAGGCAAGCGATACGAGGATAATTTCAACAAAAGACTATAAAGATGCCGGATGCGAAATTGTTTCTGCAGGTTCTTGGGAAAATGCACCAGAAGATGTAATTATATTTGGTCTAAAGGAACTACCAAATAATGATACTCCGTTGAAACACTCGCACATAATGTTTGGACATGCTTTCAAGGGCCAAGTATCTGGGAAGAAATTATTGAAAAGATTTAAAAGTGGTGGTGGAACCCTCTATGATATTGAGTATTTAACACAAGACACAGGAAAAAGAGTTGCTGCCTTTGGTTATTGGGCTGGATTTGCAGGAGCTTACGTTTCGCTAAAGGTTTGGATAAGCCAATTAAAAAAAGAAGAGTGCCCTCCTTTATCTGCCTTTAATGACAAACGAAATTTATTAAAAGACATTTCTAACGAAATCAATTCGATAAAAACTCTTCCATCTGCCATTGTAATTGGTTCATTGGGTCGGGTTGGTACAGGGGTATGTGATTTTTGCGAGGAGTCGTCTTTAAATATTAAAAAATGGGATTTAGTTGAAACATCGTCCGGTGGGCCCTTCCCCGAAGTCCTTAATCATGAGATATTATTTAACTGCGTGGTCGCGACTCCAAACACTCCTGTTTTTTTTCAACCAAATTACATTGACTTAAAGCGAAAACTGAGAGTAATAGGTGACATAGCATGTGATCCTGATAGCGATTATAACCCCATTCCCATTTATAGCGAACCGACCACATGGACTAACCCAGGTTTAAAAATAGCCAATGATCCACCATTGGATATAATGGCAATCGACAACTTACCTTCCCTACTGCCAAAAGAAAGCTCAATTGACTTTGCAGAACAAATTTTTCCCTACTTAATGCAGTTAGTTGATAAAAATTATGGCGTTTGGCAAAGAGCAAAGCAAGTGTTTAAATCAAAACTATTAGAGGTGTAACATGGCAGTACATTGGTGCGGAACAGGATTATCAGCGATCCCTGGATTGAAAAAACTCATTTTGGATGGCAATAATGTTATTGTTTGGAACAGAACAGTTAGCAAAGCTAGAAAAGCATTAGAAGGTGTTCAAGTAACAATTTATGAATTCGATATTAAATCTTTAGAGGAAAAGTTAGCCCCTACGGACATAATTGTATCAATGCTGCCAGGAGACTGGCATGTTCCTCTGGCAAAATTAGCAATTTCAAAAAAGGCTCACTTTGTTAGTTCATCCTATATTTCCCCTGAGATGAAAAATCTCCATAATGCTGCACTCAAAGCGGGGGTTTCGTTGGTGAATGAAATAGGCTTAGACCCGGGCATAGACCATCTGATGGCTCATAAGCTTGTCAACGAGCTCAAAAAGTCAGAGCTAATGAACGCAGAGACTGAGGTTTCTTTTCTATCATACTGTGGGGGAGTTCCTAAAGTTCCAAACGAATTCAAATATAAATTCAGTTGGTCGCCTCTTGGTGTATTGAAAGCTTTGAAATCTCCTTCAAGGTCAATAAAAGATTTTGAAAATTTTGAGGTAAGCCGACCTTGGGATGCTATAACTTCTTATAACGCACCGCTGAATAATCCAGAAGAATTTGAGGTCTATCCGAACAGAGACTCACTACCCTTTATTGAGCAGTACATTTTTGATAGTAATTGGAAAATTAAGCAGTTCGTAAGAGGCACTTTAAGACTAAAAGGATGGGCCCAGGCTTGGGCAAGTATTTTTAACGAGATAGAAACATTAAATGGACAAGCTGGGGAAAAGCGGTTAATCGAAATGTCCGAACAGTTTTGGCGGGATAACGCTTATGCTGATAATGAACCAGATCGTGTAATTCTGTGCGTAGATCTTAAAGCTGAACAAGACAACCACGTGATATGGCATAAAACCTATAAAATGGATGCATGGGGTGATACAAGGGGAACAGCTATGGCAAGACTTGTGTCGTATCCTGTCTCATTCGCAGTTAAAGCAATAATTGATAACGACACTGACCAAGGCGTTAGCGCGGCTTCAAGTAAGTCTTATTTAGTAGACAATTGGCTTGAAGATATTTCAAACCTAGCTCAGGAATTTGATATTATTGATCATCTTTCCTTAAATTTATGAGCACCAAATAAGCAAAATATAAGTATAGATATTTCTTCTATGTGATGGTCTGGTGATAAATTAAAATTTTCTTATTTCAATAAAGTAGCTCTGCGTCACAAATTCTGTTATTCTCTAATGTAGAATACAATCTTGCAAGGGTTAAATTTATGCTGGATGTAGCCGAAAAGTTTTTTTGGCCCTGTGATGAAGGCAAAGGTTGGGAGGCTTGCAAAGAATATTGCCATCCCAACGCTACATTCAAAACAGATGCCGATACTCTTGTGTACCTTGATAGGCTTGAGGATTATGTCGAATGGATGAAAGACGCGCATTCCATGTTTGCTAATGCTAAATTTGAAATTAAATCCATTGCAGAAGATAAAAAGCGAAGAATGGTTTTGCTCTATGCCATTATTTATGCCGACAATATTTTAGGTGAAGAGCCGCAGCCAATTGAAACTGAATATGTTTATGTGATGAAAATTGAAGAAAATAAAATTAAACACATTACAAAAATCTGGTATTTAAATATCTAAAGGCTTGCACAAAACTTAAATCCAACTGCATTTAACAAAAATAGACTACTATATGTTAAAAGCATTAACCATCGCACTAAAAGGTCTTTTAAAGTTTAAAAAAATTGACATTCCTATGTAAAAAAATATCTAATCTGTAGTAGGTGGAATAATTTAATGTCAGAAAACGGCTTTTTACTAATTGCAGACATCAGTGGCTATACAGAATTCGTTAAGTTACATAATTTATCTAAAAAGCCAATTTTTGGTGCTGCCTTGGCAAAGGGATTTGAGTCCCATGCGACTACAATAGTAGCAGATCTTTTAGAGACAGTTATAGATGAGGTAGAGCCCACCTTAAGATTAAATAAGCTTGAAGGAGATGCCGCTTTTTTCTTCAGTAGCAACAAAATAGGCTCAACATCAGGAGATGATATTGTTGAAACCATGGCAAGAGCAAATGCGGCATTTAATAAAAAGCTATCAGATTTGGCCTTTGTACAAGCATGTGGCTGTGAACCATGTACGCAGTCGAAAAACTTAAGATTAAAGATTTGCGCTCACAAAGGAAATTTCTCTTTGAATACTATTAGAAATTTTGAAGAACTTTCAGGAGAAGATGTTATTTTAACTCATCGCATGCTTAAAAACGATATCGAAAGCTCAGAATATTGGCTTGTAACTGACCCTTTTCACAAGACACTTAATTCTGAGAATAGGAAAAAATTTACCAAAATAACGCAAAATCTAGAGAGCTTTGATAAAGTAAAGCTCAACTATTTAGAACTAGGTTCTCCTGAGCCACGTAACGAAAGTGTAGAGAAAAGATCAAGAGCCTACAATTGGATACGTCAGGCTGGATACTTTAGTTCCGGTATGTTTAGGAAAAAAAGAGCTAGGTAAACTAATTCTTCAAAGGTTCAAATTCATATGAAAACCAATAAACACGTCATTTGGGACTTTGTATCAAAAAATCAAAAAAGATTTCAAGAGCTAGCTGACAAAGTTTGGTCAACTCCTGAAACATGCTACTCTGAGCAAAACTCTATGAGTGCCCATTTTGATGAGTTAATATATCATGGTTTCTCTGTGACAAAGGGTATAGCTAACATACCAACTGCTGTCGTAGGAGAATATGGTACTGATGGCCCAATAATTGCGTTTCTGGGAGAGTACGATGCGTTGGCGGGCCTTAGCCAAAAGGCAGATGTCTTTCATCAAGACCCAGTCAAAAAAGGTGAGAATGGGCATGGCTGCGGTCATAATCTTTTGGGCTCAGCATCCATGCAAGCGGCGGTCGCTCTAAAGGAGTGGTTAAAAGACTCAAATTTACCTGGAGTCGTTAGATATTATGGCTGCCCGGCCGAAGAAGGCGGTGCAGCAAAAACATTTATGGTTCGTGACAAAATATTTAAAGATGTAGACGTGGCAATTACGTGGCACCCAGGTTGCTTACCGGGGATTGTTAAAGGGTCCAGCCTTGCAAACTGTCGTGTAGACTTCACGTTTGAAGGTAAGGCTAGCCATGCAGCTGTTTCTCCTCACCTTGGACGCTCAGCTTTGGATGCAATAGAGTTAATGAACGTTGGTGTTAACTATATGAGAGAACATATGCCTGATAAAGCTCGCATTCACTACGCTCTGATTGATGGTGGGGGCATTTCTCCTAACGTGGTCCAAGCAAAAGCAAAAGTCAGGTATGTTGTACGAGATGAAACTACACCTAAAATGATGGAATTACTTGAAAGAGTAAAAGAAATAGCAAAAGGTGCAGCTCTTATGACTCAAACAAAAGTCAAGACCAAGATATTAGCTGGTGTCTCTAATCTACTTTATAACGAAACACTTGGGAATATTATGCAAGGTAACTTAGACCAATTAGGTGTTCCAGAATTCAGTAAAGAAGAGCATTTATACGCGAAGAAGTATCAAGACACATTAACGAGAAAAGATATAGAAAGTGCTTATTCTCACGCTGGCATAGATCTAGTTGAGGGGCAAGTTTTGGCAGCAACAGTAGTAGCAGGTGATGTGAAGCCAGTCGACATGGGGGGTTCTACAGACGTAGCTGATGTTAGCTGGGTTGTTCCCACGGTGTCACTGTGGGGAGCAAACTATGCTATTGGTACACCTTTCCATTCATGGCAAATGACAGCGCAAGGCAAATCATCTATAGCCATTAAAGGAATGACCCACGCCGCAATGGTAATGGCAGCTACTGGTTCTGATTTAATATTAAATAAAACGATTCTTGATGATGCTTGGAGCGAGCATAATAAAACAATTGAAAAAGAAGGCTACGTGTTACCTATTTCGCTTTCCGCGTCACCCCCAATCAAGGATATGACTCCCTAAAAAAAATACACAAGTTTTCATTTTGAACTTCTTTTAAATTATAATATCATTAAATATTAAATAATCGTGGGGGAAAATATGCCAGAAATAGATATTGCTTACTTACCTATAGTGGGTCGCGGAGAACAAATTAATATTGTATGCGCAATGCATGGCATTAAAGTGAACCTTAAAATGTCAAAGCCTATGGGTGAAGATTTCGATAAAGACAGTGAAGCACCTTTTGGAACAGTGCCGTGGATGAAGGACCATTCCAACGGTCTAGAGCTTAATGACTCTATGGCTATCGTTCAGTATTTAGTTACAAAATATGAAGGGCCATTGACACCAAAGTCACCTGATCAGGCGGCAATAATAGGAAACTACTGGGCTTGGTGCCAAGATTATTATTCTTTTGTACTATCACCTTTTCATGACATCATAACTGGGCATAATGAACCGTTTTGGCGAAATTTAAGGCTTACTGATACTCTTGCCGAAGGAGGTAAAGAAACAGGAATCAAAAACTTAACTGAACTTCATGGCAAAAGAGCAGAAAGACTTGAGCAAGACCTAAAGAAATCGTCTTCAGGACCATTTCTCACAGGAGGAGACTGTTCATACGCAGATATATTTTTGTATACTTGCGTTCGGACAACGCAAAAAACAGGAGGCTTTGGGATACTTAGGGAAGTTTGTGGAGATAATCCTTTTCAATCATATCCTAAAATTTTGGAAGTATGTAATGCAGTTGAAAAAATTGAAAAAGTTAAGGAAACTGTGGGAAGTAAATTTTCTGACTGTCCAATCTAGTAAAGAAAAAACTAAAGCATAATATAGATGTCATGAAAATTTCATTGATTGAAAGCTATCAAGTTCAAGACGTAAGGCACTATGAACTGGATGAAACTAAAATTGAGGCTGATTTTGGTTCAACAGAGAATTTTGAAGAATCTCTTTTTTCTTCTGAATGGAGAGAAGACACGCATTTTTTAAATCTGTTACATAAGTACGGGAAAGAAGTAAATTTTAAACAAAATCAGCAACAGTGGAGTGATTTCTCAATTCAAGAAGGACATATAAAAACAGATGGTAAGGGTAATAAAGTTAAAGAAGATGGGACTTCCGAAAAATTATAAAAAATTGACACTGCCAAATTTACCAAAAAATACCATAACTTCTGTTTTTCTATAAATAATAATGATCAATTCTCTTTCAGGACTTGCTCCCTTTCCTCTTTTAATTCTACTGGGTATGTTTTTCGGTGTATTCAAGATTTTCGGTCTTGAAAATGCTCGAACATTTAACCTATTTATTTTTTATGTTGCCATTCCTTGCGTAATCTTTGAGGCAGTTACTAAAAGCAATCAGGAGAATATAAACTTTGGTCTTTTAGCATCGTATTTTGTAATGCAAACGATAGCTGGTTTACTAGCTTTTTACATAACACATAAATTTTTTCTTAGAACCAAAACTGAAGCAATCATTTGGGGTCTCTCTGTTGCCCTATCAAATCATGTGTTGATTATATTACCTCTTTCACAGATTTTTTTTGATGACAGTATATCACTCCATGTTTCTAGCATAATCGTAATGGACTCTGTAATACTTATATCTATTGTGACGCTTGGCCTTGAATATGTAAGTAAAATCAAAATTGATTTACGAAAATATTCTCAAGATTTATTAAAAAACCCTCTGGTAATAGCAGTACTGGTGTCTGTTATTGTAAAGTCTTCGGGAATAAATTTAAATGATAGTATTGCTGAAACTATTACATCTAAGCTTGCCCAGACTACAATGCCGATAGGTTTGATATCAATGGGGATAATTTTATCGCATTATTTAAACAGAGTATTAACAAGCCTCACCGCTACTATTTCTTTTCTAAAGTTACTTTTTGCGCCTTTAGCATTACTAATAATAACCGGTTTTTTCTACCAATTTAATTATCCAAACAATTTTTTAGGAACATTTTTAGTATCACTGGGCCCATGCGGGGCATTTTCTTTAGCCCTATGTGCAGCTTATAATGTAAATCCAAGCGAAATAGTTAAGGCAATTTTTGTTACCACTGTTATTTCTTTTTTTATTTTAACCCTGTTTATAGGAATTGTATTAAATAACCTGTAATGGTTATTTAAAAGCACTCCAGGAACAAGATTAATTTTATACAAACACCATTATGAAAGCTCTTGGAATTACGAGATATAAGCACTATATCATAATTCAAAGTAGTTCAGTTATATTATACAACTTACAATAGAGCAGATTTGCGATTTTTAAGGAACACACCATGTCTTTCAGACCTATAAAGGAAAAAAAATTAGCGCAACCATTCACCGAAGGAGCAGGAGTAAGTCTCTTTAGAGCATTTGGATTTAGTGACCCAGATGAATGTGACCCTTTTCTTATGCTAGACGACTTCAGAAATGATGATCCTGAAAAATTTAAGGCTGGTTTTCCATGGCATCCTCATAGAGGAATAGAAACAATTACATATGTACTTGATGGAACTGTGGAACACCAAGACAGTCTTGGAAATAGGGGTAGCTTGATTGGTGGAGACGTACAGTGGATGACAGCCGGTTCAGGTATATTGCATCAGGAAATGCCGCTCGGTAACAAAAACGGCCAAATGCATGGGTTTCAGCTTTGGGCTAACCTCCCCTCTTCTCAAAAAATGGTGGCTCCTCGTTATCAGGACGTCAGCGGCTCAGATATTCCATTAATCGAGGATGATGATGGCTCAAAAATAAAAATAATTGTTGGTGATTATAAGGGCATTAAGGGACCAGTTGACGGCATCGCAGCAGAACCACAATACTTTGATATTTATATTCCCCCTTTTACTAAAAAAGAGATAAATATCGATGCATATAGAAATTGCTTTGCCTATGTTTTTCAGGGAAGTGCTGATTTTGAATATTCTTCTAAACCTATAGGTATTAGAATAGAAAAAGAACTAAAAGGTGAAGAGTTGAATATTAGGGATTTATCAGGAAACAGAACATTAATTCGGTTCGACACTGGTGACTCAGTCTCTTTAATATCTGGAAAAGATGGAGTTCGGTTCTTATTAATATCAGGAAAACCCATTCAAGAACCCGTAGCGTGGCATGGCCCTATAGTGATGAACACGCAAGCGGAGTTAGCACAAGCTTTTAACGAACTAAGAAATGGGACTTTCATTAAACCTTTACATTAGTATTTTAAGTAGTTGTTTTTAAAGAATAATAACCAATATATTAAATTAACAAATAGCTCTTTATTAGCTTGTCATCTAGCTGATTGTATTTGCCGTTCCACGCTATTTTACCCTTCACTAAAAAGTAAAAATGGTCCGCTAATGTAGAAAGTTTCTCTAAGGATTTATCTACTATAATAATGGATAAGCCCGACTTCTTTAAAGTTGCCAGCACATTCCAAATCTCTTTTTGTATCAAAGGGGAAAGCCCCTCAGTTGCCTCATCTAAAATCAATAATTTTGGGTTTGTCATTAGTGCCCGCCCAATTGATAACATTTGCTGCTCGCCTCCAGACAATGAACCACCTAATTGATACTTTCTATCAAGCAGTCTTGGGAACAGATCATAAATTTTTTTTTGATCCCATTCCCCCTCTTTGGCGCTTACCAACAAATTTTCATGAACAGTAAGGTTTGAAAATATTCTTCTTCCTTCTGGCACAAGACCAATACCGAGTTTCGCTATTTGAAAATCAATCAAATCATGTATGTCGACTGAATTGAATTTTATCAATCCGCTTTTTTCACTTATAATACCACACACGCAATGAATAAGTGTGGTCTTCCCCATACCATTTCTTCCCATCAAGGCAATAACGGATCCCTCATTAACTAGAAAATCCACTTCAGAAAGAGCAATGCTTCCACTGTAAAAAGCGCTAAGATTTTTTGTTTCAAGTAAACTCATAAATCTCCACCTAAATAAGCATTTTGCACTAACTTACTCCTCCTAATCTTTTCTACACTGCCACTTTCAATAATTTCTCCTTCGTTTAGCACAGAGATTTTATCTGCTAATGCAAAAACTGCTTGCATATCATGTTCTATAAGAAATATCGGCATAATTTTTTTTATGCTTTTAAGCAATTCAATTAGCTTAGAACTCTCTGCCTGATCAAGACCTGCAAAAGGTTCATCTAATAATAATATTTTTGGATCCATCGCAAGTGCCATTGCTAACTCTAGTTTTCTTTTATCTCCATGACTTAGCGTCGACGCGACCTTTGTTCCTAGGGTTTCTAAAGATAATTGATTTAGTATTTGATAAACAAAACTAGATTCTGATGAGTTACTTTGAAATTTTCTAAACAGCATTTTGAGAATGCTTCTTTTTTGTTTCACCGCTAATAAAATATTTTCAAATACGGTCATAGACCCAATAATTGACGATACTTGGAAGCTTCTAATACATCCACGGTGAACTCTTGCAATTTCACTTAAGTGATTGACCCTTCTATTTAGAAGCATTACCACGCCTTGGTCTGGTTTTAGCTCTCCAGATATCATTTTAATTAATGTAGTTTTCCCTGCTCCATTGGGACCAATAAGAGCATGTAATTGATTTGATATCACCGTCAGACTTATATCTTTTGCAACAACTACGTTGCCAAAACACTTGTTGATACCAGATAGCTTTAAAATTTCTTTTTTTTCGGCCATTGACCTAATCTTTTATAAATAAACCTGAAACACCCTTCGGAAAATAAAGAACTATTAATACTAAAATTACGCCGAGCCAAAATTGCCAATTTTCTGTTACCTCACCAAGGAATTGCTCTAACAATATAAACACTATAGCTCCTAGCAATGGCCCAAATAGCCTGGCACTTCCTCCAAGTATAACCAAAACAATTAATTCTCCAGAAGTTTGCCAACTTAAAGATGTTGGACTAACGAACCTATTAAGATCTACATACAATGCGCCTGCTAAACCTGTTATCGCTCCAGATATCACAAAAGCTGTTAATTTAAGCGTATATGGATTAAGACCTAACGATATCATTTTTTCTTCATTTTCTTTACAGCCTTTTAAAAAATTTCCAAAATTCGAATTTATAACCCAATTCAAAATAAACCCAACAACACATAAGCAAGCGAAGCAAATAATAAAAAAGTTTAACGGAAGCATTGTGTTTATTGAAAATAGATCATTCCTTACATATGTAGACAAACCATCTTCACCACCATATTTTGTCCAGCCTACTGAAAAATAGTAAGTCATTTGCGCAAAGGCTAAAGTAATCATTATGAAATATACACCGCTTGTTCTTATAGAAATACTCCCAACAACGAGGGCAAAAAACATTGAAAAAATAACAGCGAGAAACCAATTGAAGAGCATTTGACTACTACCATTAAAATCAAAAAATATTAAATTGATGGTCTCACCGTTCATGCTATGAAAAGCACTTATCGCAGCCACGTAACTCCCTACACCGAAAAACATTGCATGACCAAAAGACACCATGCCTCCAAATCCTAATATTAAATTTAAAGCACAGCCAGCGATCCCCAAAATAACAATTTTTGTTGCAAGAGTAATGAAGTAAGGTTCATTTATTACGTAACCAATCAAGGAAAAAGCGAAGATACCAAGGACTATAATTAGATTGAACTTTTTTTCTGTGAGCATTATTTTTTTCCAAAAAGACCAGTGGGTCTAAATATTAACACTAATGCCATTAAGAGATATGCACTCATAGAAGCCAGTGACGAGCCTAGAGATAAGGCTTGGGAGGTCTCCATAATAAGTTCAAAAAATATTGGGAGAAACAGTCGAGCCATAGTGTCAAGAACTCCTATTAAAAGTGCTCCAATCAATGCACCTTTAATTGAACCGATTCCACCTATTACTATTACAACAAAAGCCAATATCAATACAGGTTCTCCCATACCAACTTCAACTGATTGGATGGCACCAATTAATGCTCCAGCCAATCCTGCTAGTGCCGCTCCCATTGCAAATACTATTGTATAAAGTCTTGATATATTTATTCCTAGAACTCTTATCATCTGTCTATCGTTCTGACCGGCTTTAATTTGAATTCCTAATAAGGTTCTATTTATTAAAAAATATAGGCCTATGGCTATAAAAAGACCTATAATTATTATTATCAACCTGTACTTGGAGTATACTATTTCACCAGGTAATAGAATATTTCCTTGAAGTATATTTGGAATATCCAAAAAAAGTGGAAATGCGCCAAAAATGTACCTTGTTGCCTCCGAAAATATCAAAATGAGTGCAAATGTTGCTAAAACCTGGTCAAGATGGTCACGCTCATAAAGCTTTCTAATAATTGAGAACTCGACCAATATTCCAATAAGAGCTGGAAATATTAATGAAGCCAAAATGGCTAACAAGAAATTCCCAGTCAAACCAGCAACAAAAGAAGCGCTAAAGGCTCCTATCATGAAAAAAGATCCATGGGCCAAATTTATCAAGCCCATAACTCCGAAAATCAATGTCAAACCTGCCGACATTAAAAACAGCATAAATCCAAATTGTATGCCGTTTAATAACTGCTCAATAAAGAGCTGCAAAGACATATTTCACATTAACCAGGCTGTTGTGGAGCTCGATACTTTATCATTTACATTTTACACTGGTCTACATAGAAATTTGAATGATCTACTAGACCAGAAGAAATCAATTTATTAGTAAGAGTACCATTTTCCTCTACGACTTCTCTAACATATATGTCTTGTATGGGATGGTGGTTGGAAGAAAAGGAGAATTTTCCCCTTGTCGACTTAAAACCCTGAGATGGAGCATTTTTAAGTGCTTCTCTAAAAGCATCCATATCTTTGATGCTCGCATTTGCCATTGCTGAAACTATAATTCTGCCAGTATCATAGCCCTGAGAGGCATATAAAGACGGCAAACGCCCATAAGCTGATTGAAAGTCTTCCACAAACTTTTTATTTTCCGCATTTTCTATATCTTTTGACCATTGGGATGTATTTTTTACTCCTAGAGCTGCGTTTCCAACAGCTTTTAGAATACCTTGATCAAATGAAAATGCTGGTCCAACCAGTGGCAAATCTACTTGTGCCTGGGAAAACTGTTTGATGAAGGCTATTCCCATTCCTCCAGGAAGGAAGAAATAGACGCTATCTGCGTTCGACGCTCTTATTTTTGCTATTTCCGCGGCATAGTCAGTTTGACCAAGCTTTGTATACACCTCATTCTCAATAGAACCCTTAAAATAACGTTTGTATCCTGTGAGCGCATCTTTTCCCGCTGGATAGTTAGGAGCAATTATGAAACTATTTTTAAAACCAGCCGAACTAGCATACCCTCCTGCCGCTTCATGGAGATTATCATTTTGCCAAGCTATATTAAAATAATTCTTGTGACATTTCTTTCCAGCTAGTAACGACGGTCCTGCGTTTGGTGAAAGATAAAACTTTTCTTGATTTACAACTGCAGGGACAACGGCCATAGCCAAGTTCGACCAAACGATACCAGTAATTATGTCAACTTTGTCCGATTGTATCATTTTATCCGCAAGTTGAACGGCTATATCCGGTTTCCTTTGGTCATCACCAGAAATTATCTCTATATTTGGCTCATCTTTAACAGCGAGGGCAAATCCATCTCGAATATCAATTCCTAGTCCAGATCCTCCTCCTGATAAAGTAGTGATCATTCCGACCTTAACTTTATCTCCATAAGCACATGAAATAGTTAGTAAAAATAA
>CACGWW010000011.1 GCA_902576905.1 uncultured Alphaproteobacteria bacterium | reverse complement strand
TTTTAGCAAATATGATAAGTAGAAAGTACAATAACACTCTTTCGGTAGGGTTAGCCAATGGAATAGCATTGGCTTGGACATTTTCCACAGCACTACCAATGTACGTCAATTGAATGAAGGCTTATTATGGTCCACATATACGTCACTCAAATAGAATTAATTTAAAATGACAGTTCTGATTAGTGGAGCAGGAATAGGTGGTTTATGTTTAGGGCTATCCCTACAACAACTAAAAATACCATTTCAAATATTTGAGACCTCAGTATCTATTGAACCACTAGGAGTTGGAGTCAACCTTCAACCTAATGCCGTAAGGGAACTTTTCGCATTAGGATTAAAAGATAGTCTGACAAGAATTGGGGTGCAAACTGAAGAATTTGGATTATTTTCAAAAAAAGGTTTGGAAATTTGGACTGAATCACGGGGCTTAAAAGCAGGGTATAATGTACCACAATTTTCTGTCCATAGAGGAGAACTCCAAAAGTTACTTTATGATACTCTTATTGGACGTTCGAAAAAAAGCTATGTTAATTTAGGTATTAGAGCTACTGGCTTCAAAAATTTATCCTCTTCAGTAGAATTGCAATACTTGAATAAGAATACAAAAAAAAATGAATCCTTTTACGGCGATATTCTTGTTGCTTGTGATGGGATAAATTCAAATATTCGAAAACAGTTATTCCCAGATGAAGGGGATCCTCTATGGAACGGAGCAATTTTATGGCGTGGGCTAACAGCTGCTACTCCTTTTAGGACTGGTGCTTCTATGGTGATGATTGGACATGATACGCAAAGATTTGTTTCATACCCTATAAGTCAAAAAGACAGTCACGGGAATACAAAAATAAACTGGATAGCGGAACTAAAATTTAATCCTGAAAAAATATATATGAAAAGTGACTGGAGTAAAAAGGTAGATAAATCAAAATTTATAGGTAGCTTTACAGAGTGGTCCTTTGAATGGATAAATCCTCTAAGCCTTATTTCAGAAACGAGCTCAATCTATGAATATCCAATGGTTGACAGAGATCCATTACCAAAATGGACTTTTGGAAGAACAACCTTGTTAGGTGATGCTGCCCACCCAACTTATCCAGTTGGATCAAATGGTGCCAGCCAAGCTATTATTGATGCTAGAAAACTTGCGTTTCATTTAAAAGTAAATGGACTTAATGAAACTGCTTTATTGCGCTATGAAGAAGAGATGCTTCCCCTAACTGCCAAAATAACATTAGCAAATAGAAGTTCTGGTCCCGATGCTCTTCTACAAGTAGTTGAAGACCGTTGTGGAGGAACTTTTAATAATATCCAGGAAATCATTAGCCAAAGCGAACTTAAAAATCACTCAGAAAAATACAAATCTGTTGCTGGTCTTAACATTGAGAGACTTAATAATACAGATAGTATTTTGAGTTCATTGATTTAAACTTTGAGTAAGAAATTTTCCATATTCACAATAGTCTGAATGCAGCGGTCTTTTGCTCTCGTTCAAACACTCTCTAATATCTTGCAAGGTCGGCTCTATCCAGGTGTCGTTAGTTTTGTAGTCAATTAAAGTTATCTTAAAATTCATAGATGCGGCAGTACTTGATAAAAAAACATAGTCACTGAATCTATCCCCGTCGCAATATAGGAAGTAACCCACATCATCAACATGAAAGCCTTTTTTTCTTAAAACCCAGACATAGAGGTCCATTTGCCTTTTATAAGAAGCTTTCCAGGGATCATCCAATGTAATAGGACCTTTATCTGATTTTTGCGACGTACTTTTATAATCAACTATATGCAAACAATTAGTGTTAATATTTAACCAAACGTCATCGAGACCACCACCAACTTTAAGATTTGTTTTAGGGTCCACAAAGTTAAGCCTATCTTTTGCTCCAAAATGTAAGCTTTGCGTCCATAATTCAAAGTGTTCATGAGAGAAGGGAATGAGAAAGTCTCGTCCTTTGGCAACCAAAAATGGATGAGGCTCTCCAATTTCTCTGTATTTATCAAAATCTCTTTTAAGCAATATATCAGTAGCCTCATTTATATTGAACCCCGGAATAGAAGGGAACTTTATGCCCTCCACTTGTTCCATATAAAAACAAGCTTTACATTTAACAAAGTTTTCAATTCTGCTTCTACTTAGTTCATAGGGCTCAACCTTATTTTTATCAAATTTTCCACGATGCCTTGCCATATTAATCCCCTCTTTTTAATTCTATACTAGAATTTAATTTAATTTCCTTGCCAACAAGAAAAGGAAATCCGTTAGCGCCAAAGTCATATCTGTTAATAGAAGACATTATTTCAAACAAAAGAGTTTTTGCATTTTTTCTGTATTTGTCTTTGGTAAAAACCATAATAACAATATTTTTCTGTACTCCTTTCAGTTCGAGTAGGCCGCTTACTCGATATCCCTTATCTTTTTTAGAAATACTAGTGCTTTTAAACTCCATAAATGGATATTTGTTTGCATTTAAGACACTTGGTCCTAACATGGCGCTGGTAGCCAAAGGAAAACCTGCAGTACTTTTTCTGACATCTACTTTAATGTAAAACTTAGATTGCTGTTCTTCAGTAAAATCGATAGTAAAATGAGATGTTTCTACATGAAACTCACCCTGTAAAGGAATGCCACTTACAAAGTAGGTAAATTTAAGTGCTTTTGAATTTGCAATTGTATATCTTTCACTTGCAAAAACGTTATTTGCAAATAAAGAAAATGCAAAAAAAATTAATATAATTTCAAACCGCAATAAATTTTTTAAATGCATTAATAGACCTTTGATCAGAAGAAAGTATGTTTTAATATATAACTATGGAGCAATTATTTAAAGAACTCACGTTTTCAAACGGAGTAAAAGCAAAAAATAAATTTCTGCTTGCACCACTCACCAATATGCAAAGTCCTGACCAAGGGAGAATTTCTGATGATGAGTTTATTTGGCTTACAAAAAGGGCAGAAGGAGGTTTTGGGATAATAATGACATGCGCCATGCCAGTGTTAAAATCTGGAATTGGTTGGAAAGGACAGCTTGGCATATATGATCCTAAACATGAAGATGGCCACTATCGCTTAAATGAGCGATTACACAATTTAGAGGCACTTTCTATAGCACAAATTTTCCATGCAGGGATAAGGGCAGACATTAATTATTCAGGAGACAAAATAGGTCCGAGTATGAATTTAGAAAAGTCTGCGAGAGAGATGTCTATAGCAGAAATTGAAGAAATGAAAGCGGCGTTTGTAGAATGTGCCATTAGAGCACACCAATGTAACTATGATGGCATAGAACTACATGCTGCTCACGGCTATCTCATTGGTCAATTCCTTTCTAAAAAGTTCAATAAAAGAGGAGACAATTATGGAGGTTCTTTCAAAAACAGAGCCAAGTTTCTTATAGATATTATCAAGGAAATTAAAGAAAAGACTCCCTCGAACTTTCTGATTGGTGTGAGGATTTCTCCAGAAAGGTTTGGTTTAGATACTAACGAAATGATAACACTGTATAAAATGCTTTGTGAAAATAATAATATTCATTTTATCGATATTTCACTCTGGGATTCATTTAAATTGGTCGATGATGGACCTTTCACAGGTGAAAGCTTGTTAAAACTATTTACGACTATCTACAGAGGTTCAAAGCTATTAACCGTAGCAGGAAAGATTTTTTCTTATGAAGATATAGAAATTTTACAAAATAATAATGTTGACTTTTTCTGTTTAGGGAGAGCTGCAATTTTAGATCATCAATTTCCAAACCGCCTCAAGGCTGAAGGATCAAACTTTCAGCCCTACTCTGCTCCTGTTACAAAGGATCATCTTTTGAAAGAAGGTTTATCAGAAACATTTGTCAACTATATGGCTACCTGGAAAAATTTTGTAAGTGACTCAGCATGAACTACGACCCATCTGACCCAAATACTTTGGCTAATCCATATCCCTATTTCTTGGCACTTAGAAATGAAGATCCTATACACTGGCACACGAAATTGAAATCATGGATAATTACGAGATACGACGACGTTAGATCTATACTTTCAAGTGATAATATTACTGTTGATAGGTTAAACAACTTTTATAGTAAACTCCCTACCAAGGAAGCAAAGCTATTGGCAGAAATTGTAAAATATTTAAATCTATGGGCTGCATTCAGGAATCCCCCTGACCATACCAGAATGAGAAGGATAATGATGGTTGCGTTCACAAGAAAATCTATTAACGAAATGCAACCAAAGATAAATGCTATAACGGATGCCACATTATCTAAACTAAAAAATATGAGAGAAATTGATTTAGTTAATCATTATGCTTCTCCCATTCCAGCACTTACTATAATGCACCTACTAGGCGTTCCAATAGACATGCTAGACGAATTTAAATCATGGTCAGATGATATGTCAAAATTTATTGGCGGCGCTAGGAATGATAAGCATAAGTATGAGAAAGCGTCTCGTGGATGTAGAAAAATGGTTTCTTTCTTTAGGGAAATTATTGAAGAGCGGAGAGCAAATCCTTCTGAGGGTTTTTTAATGGATTTGATAAATGCATCTGTTGCAAACGATAAGTTTTCTGATGATGAGTTGATTGCGACTTGCATGTTAATTTTATTTGCTGGTCATGAAACTACGACGAATCTTATATCAAACGGGATTCTCACTCTGATTAAAAATCCATTAGAACTATCAAAACTTCTTAAAAACCCCGATCTACTTGATCTTACCATAGAAGAAATAATGAGATATGACGGGCCAACAAACTCGCTCGTAAGGAATGTGGAAAAAGAACATCAACTTCATAATAAAACACTCAAAAGAGGTGATAGAGTGTTTGCCATGGTTTCTAGTGCAAACAGAGACGAAAATATCTTTGACAAACCAGATGTTTTTAAAATCGATCGTTCACCGAACAGGCATTTAACATTTGGGTATGGTCCTCATCTTTGTATTGGTGCTGCTCTCGCCAGAGAGGAAGGACGTATAGCTATATTAAATTTCTTCAAGCAATATCCAACAACTAGGCTGAAAGCGGAGAATTCCTTTGAATGGATTGATGCAATGGTGCCCCGTGGTCTTAAAAAGTTGGACGTTAATTTGACCTAAAAAAGGAGGATAAATTGGAAGCCTATCTCATTGCCACCGCATGCACCAAGTTCGAGAAAAAAGCAGATCAGACATTTAAAAGTCTTACGGAGGAGGTTTATTGCGACTTACTAAAATCAGCTAAATTAGAAAATGGTAATATGATTGGGCAAGCATGGTTTGGTAATTGTGGAATGGGTACCTTCGGACAAAATAATATAAGAGGTCAAGTTTGCTTTACTCCTTTGGTACAAAAAAAACTATTCCCTGAAAGAGTTGGCATTATCAACGTAGAAGGAGGTTGTGCTACAGGGTCAATGGCATTTCATGGAGCTTGGAAAGATGTTATTTCTGGAACAGAGGACGTGTCTTTAGCAATAGGTGTTGAGAAAATATATCAGCCAAATCAACCGGAGAAAATTCAAGAAATATATGATGGAGGCATTGATCAATTTGATCGGAATGATTGGCTAGAATTTTATCAATCAATTGGAAATGAACTTGGGAAACCTTTTGACCCTGGAAATAAAAAAGGGACAATTTTTATGGATACGTATGGTCTTCAGGCCCTCTGGCATATGAAGACCTATGGAACCACTCAAAGGCAAATTGCTTTTGCTGCCTCGAAAAATCATTTTCATGGCTCCTTAAATGAAAAAGCTCAATATCAATTTGAAGTAAGCGTAGAGGATGTTTTAAAAGATAGAGAAATTTCATATCCACTAACAAGGGCAATGTGTGCGCCCATTGGAGATGGAGCAGCAGCAGCTCTTATTTGTTCCGAAAAAGGTCTAAAACACTTTCCAATAGAAATTCAACAAAGGGCTATAAAAATCAAGGCAAGTGTACTTTCTGGTGGAAAGTACCGAACCCCTCAAGAAACAGGATTATCCAGAGTGGCTGCAAAAAAGGCCTATAGACAGGCTGATCTAGAACCAAAAGATATTAATTTTGTTGAAGTCCATGACGCAACGTCGTTTTGTGAAATATATCAGCTTGAAATGCTTGGTTTTTGTGAGATTGGTTCAGGAGGAAAATTTGTTGAGGAAGGTCATACTCAACTTGGTGGCAAATTACCCGTTAATTTATCGGGAGGATTGGTATCGAAGGGTCATCCTGTAGGCGCAACTGGATTATCTATGATACATGAACTAGCTGTGCAACTAAGGGGAGAAGCAGGAAAAAGGCAAAGCGAACGAAATAAGATTGGGCTTGCAGAAAATGGTGGAGGCGTAATTGGCTTTGAAGAGGCCGCGTGTTCTGTAATAATTTTAGAAGGAACTCACTGAGACCAGTAAGGCTCTCTTAGAACTCTTTTCAAGACTTTTCCCAAGGCATTTCTAGGAAACTCCTCCCTACTTTCAACCTTATACAATCTCTGATGTTTGGCCAACTTTTCGTTTGACCAATTTTTAATTTCATCACAATCTATTTCTACCCCATCCTTGGGAATAATAAGTGCTACGCACGTTTCCCCCCATTTTTCGTGAGGAACGCCAATGACTGTAACGTCATTTATATCGGGGTGCTTGCCAACCACCTCTTCAATGTCTACAGGAAATACGTTTAGGCCTCCCGATATTATCATATCTTTTTTTCTATCCAGGATCGTCAAAAACCCATCTTCATCCAAGCTACCAATATCTCCAGATTTTATAAAACTTCTACCCCTATTATCAGTCCAGATAAGGTTATTTGTTAGTTCGACTTCACTATAGTATTCCTTCATCATTCCGGCTCCATAACCCGCTATCTCACCCGCTACATTTGGAGAACACTCATTTCCTTTTTCATCAATAATTTTAATTTCAAACCCTAAGACGGGAGTGCCAACAGAACCAAATTTTTTCCTTTGATCATGAGGTTTTAACATTGTAGCAAACCCTTCAGAAAATCCATACAGCTCGAATAGGTTTTCACTGATACCAGCTAAAATATTTTCTTTTATATCAAGCCTTAGCGGAGACCCTGCTGACAAGATAGTCTTTAAAGAACTAAAGCTATCCTTTTCTAGGTTTTCCAAAGATAAGATTGCACTAAATTGGGGGGGAACAAGGAACGTATGTGTAATTCTTTCTCTCTGAACCAGATCCACAAAAGCTTTCGGATCAAAACCAGTCATAACATGAAGGGTACCTCCGACAAATAATGTGGGAAGCATCATTAGCCATGTACCATTTGAATAAAGTGCTGTTGTCGTGAGAGATTTACATTCTGAATTAAATGACATTTCGATCGCATTAGATGTTGCCCAATGACTTCTTGCTCTATGCGTTTGAACTATGCCTTTTGGAACACCCGTTGTTCCCGATGAATAAATAATATTAAAATTATCTTCCGGCTTGCAATTATAGTCGAAACAATAATCTTTCTCTTCAGAAGAAATTTTTTTCCAACAATCAAACTCCCCGCCTAAAAAAAGTAACTTAGTTTCGTCAATATTTTTAAATTGTGCTAAATCTGAAGTGACTAAATCTATAAGGTCATTATCTATGATAAATAATTTTGCATCACTATTATTTACTAACACAGTTATTTGTTCTTTAGTTAAAAGTCCGGAAAGAGGTACAACACACGCGCCCATTTTCACTATACCGAAAATTAGCTCAAGTATTTCGGGCCGATTACCTATTAAGAGCGCGACGTTATCTCCCTTATGAACACCCATTTTCTTAAAAAAATTTGCTACCTTATTAATATTTTGTCTAAAATCTTTCCACAGTCTTGTTATTTCACCACAACATATAGCTGGCTTCTCAGGTTGATAAGCACCGTGGGTCTCAATTACATTTAAAATATCGAAATGGGTATTATCAATCATATTCAAGACTCCGATTTTAATATTAAAAGCAATATTTATAATTTATTATAGGACTTATGATAATAGTGAATTAAAAATTAAAGAAATCAATTTATGACAAAATTATTTGTTTCTACCACTTTTCTAATTTGTGTCTGGAGTACAATAGCTCTCGGATTTTCCACTAATGCTAAAACAGCATTGGTTATTGATAATACGACTGGTGAAGTTTTACTCTCTAAAGATATTGATCGACCAATTCCCCCAGCTTCAATGTCAAAATTGATGACACTATGGATGGTGTTTGAAAGTTTGGAGGAAGGCAAAATTGAATTGGATGATACTTTCAGAGTATCAAAAAAAGCGTGGAAAAAGGGTGGGTCTAAGATGTTTCTCAGGGAAGGAGAATACGTCACAATTAAAAACCTAATTAAGGGGGTTATTATCCAATCGGGAAATGATGCATGTATCGTATTAGCCGAAGGAATAGCTGGAACAGAAGCGAATTTTGCAGATCTAATGACCATAAGAGCGAAGGAAATTGGGTTGAGAAACTCAAACTTTACAAATTCAACAGGTTGGCCTGACCCTGAACACAAGATGTCTTCGAAAGATATTGTTACCCTGGCAAATAAAATAAGGGAAGAATATCCTTCCTATTACAGAATATTTGATGATCTAGAGTTTACCTGGGATAATATTTCTCAAAAAAATAGAAATCCTCTACTTTTCATGAACCTAGGTGCCGATGGGCTGAAGACCGGATTTACGGAGGAGGCTGGTTATGGATTAATTGCTTCAGTAAAACAAAACAAAAGACGAATAACTTTTGTTATTACCGGTCTCAACTCGGTTGAGCAGAGAGCACGTGAAGCGAAAGGAATAACAACGTGGGCTTTCAAGAAGTTTAAATTGAAAACATATTTTAAAAAGAACTCTATCATTTTGGAAGCGCCCGTTTGGAGAGGTGAAAAAGAAAGCGTGAAGATATCTGCGACAAATGATATTCAAACACTTCTTGCTTCCGATGCTAAAGAAAGTACTGAGATTCAAATTGTATTAAAGGAACCGCTAGTCGCGCCTTTGAAGAAAGGACAAAAAATAAATGGCCACTTGGTAGTCAAAACAGCTCCCCTTGTCAAAGCCGATGTCGAGAAGAGACAATTAATTTTTCAAATAGAAGTTGGTGAAGATTTAGAAAGAGGAGGGTTGGCAAATAAACTATCAACTAATCTGGATACTTTGAAATCTAAACTTTTCTCTCTTCTCGGATCTAAATAATGAAAGGTATTTTTATTAGTTTTGAAGGGATTGATGGTTCTGGAAAATCTACTCAAATAAGTCTTCTTGCAAAATACTTTGCTAAGCAGAAAAAATCTTTTGTTAGGACCGAGGAACCGGGAGGTACTGAAGGGGCACATGAAATAAGGAAAATCCTTCTCAGGGAGAATAATTTTCAGTGGTCAGTTGAGTCAGAAGCATTGCTTTTCATGGCTGCTAGAAATGATCATGTCGAAAAAGTTATTAAACCAGGCATTGAAGACAATAAAATTGTTATATGTGACCGATTCATGGATAGTACAATAGTTTATCAGGGAATGCGAAGCCCTCGGGCAAAAAAATTGAGCCTATTATTATTTGACCTTATAGGTATTAGTCCAGATATCACATTTCTTATTGATATGGATCCTGAAATCGCTTTAGACCGTGCATTAAACAGAGCAAATGACGAAGATAGATTTGAAAACTATGGAATTAACTTTCAACGCCAACTTCGACAAAACTTTTTAGATATTGCAAACAAACATAGTGACAGAATAAAGATAGTTGATGGAAATCGATCACCACAGCAAGTAGCTGCCCAAATAATCAAAAGCGTAGAGACCCTAGTTAAGTGATATGATAGAAAAAGAAACTCACGAGTTTTCAGGACCGTCTAAAGTGCAAAATCCCTTTGTTTTTGGGCATAGAGAACAGATAGCTTTCCTACTTAATTGCATTAGAGCTAACCAAATTCCTAACGCATGGCTTTTTCACGGACCAGTTGGGATTGGCAAAGCTTCTCTTGCATTAAATGTGGCAAAAGTATTATCCAATAATGGCGTATTAAAAGGAGACAATCTGAGTTATCTCTCTGAAAAAGATCTAAGAAATCCAAATGCTTCTATTCGTGCAAACAATATTTACTTCTGCAAAAGAAAATGGGATGACAAAAGGAAGGTTTTTCAGAAGAATATTTCTATTGAGGATATACGAGAACTCAGTAGAAAATTCTATTTATCTTCGACTGACTACTCTTACAAAGTCTGCATAGTTGATACGACAGAAGATCTAAACATTTCTGCATCAAATTCCCTATTAAAAATGCTTGAAGAACCGCCAAAAAATACTCTATTTATTTTAGTGTCAAACAACAAGCAATCTATACTGCCAACTATTCTTTCGAGATGCCAAAAAATTGGCTTCCAAAAACTAAATGAGGATGACCTTCGAAATATAACTGTGGGCTTATTTGAAGAAAATCACTTTGATCTACTTAAGAGGGCTGGCGCTCTGACATCTTGCGATGGATCTGTAAAAAAGCTTCTTAACTTTCTAGACAAAGACTACATTAAATTTTTTAATAGCATGAAGGAGCTATTTTTGGATCTACCAAACCTTAATAAACGAAAAGCTATTAAATTATTAACAGGGAAAAAAGAATACCTTGGTAACGACGACCCTGAAAAATCTGCGTTTGGTGTTCTTTTAAAGTTAATCGCGTCTATCGCAAAAAATGAAATCGATTTGTTGATTAATAATAAATCCGTTAAAGAAGAGATAAGCCTTATAGCAGCTAATTTGTATCCTCAAATTTCACTTTTGAGACATCAATCAATAGAGTACAATGTTGAAGCTAAAAAAGTACTCTTTCTAGCCTTAAACATGATAGAATCGGCCTTTGAAAAATATAAAAAATAATAAATCAGTTTTAATAGATAGCCATTGTCATTTAGACTTCAATAGCTTGAACAACGATTTATCTGGTGTTGTAAGTAGGGCGAAGTCTGAGGGCGTTCAAAAGATGTTAACTATCGGGACAAACTATAGAGAAATAAATAAAACCATTTCTTTAAGCGAAAGGTTCGAAGAAATATTTTTTGCAACGGGGGTACATCCTAACCAGCCATCAGATGATCTAAAATTTAACAGCGACGATTTACTGTCGATTTGCGCACATAAAAAAATGATTGGAGTGGGTGAAACTGGTTTAGATTTTCACTATTCTTCAGATAGTAAAAAAGATCAAATAAAATCACTGATACAACATATTGAAGTAGCGAAAGAAGCAGATCTACCAGTTATCATTCACTCTAGAAATGCAGATAGAGAGATTGGGAAAATTTTGTCTGAGCAATATCATAAAAGCTCTTTTCAATGTGTTATGCACTGCTTTTCTTCCGGTTCCTATTTAGCAGAGGAGGTACTTGACTTAGGTTTTTATCTTTCAATGTCAGGCATTATTACTTTTAAAAACTCTCAAAGTCTTAGAGACATATTTGCAAAGGTACCGATTGACAAAGTCCTAGTGGAAACTGATAGCCCATATCTAGCCCCAGTTCCACATCGTGGAAAATCTAACGAACCAGCTTTTGTTTCCTTTATTGCTAAAAAAGGGGCAGAAGTTCTTGATGTTGATGAAGACTTTTTCAGAACTCAAACTACAAAAAATTTTTTTACTCTGTTTAAGAAAGCATTTTAGCTGTGTCATATCAATTTAGAATTTTGGGTAGTGGATCATCTGGTGGAGTTCCAAGAGTCGGTTTTGGTTGGGGAAATTGTGATCCAATGAATAAAAAAAATAGACGCTTAAGGTGCTCTTTGCTTGTAGAAAGAACTACAAGCTCAAAAAAAACGACCGTGCTTATAGATACTGGTCCAGATATGAGGGAACAACTTTTACAAGCAAAAGTTACGAATTTAGATGCCGTATTATACACCCACTCACATGCCGACCATGTTCATGGAATAGATGATTTAAGGACATTAGCCTACAGAAAAAAAGAAAAAATTCCGGTATGGGCAGATAAAATAACCCAGGAAAGATTATTACAAGGTTTCTCATATATTTTTCAAACGCCGATAAACAGTAAGTATCCACCTATTTGTAAATTGAATCTAATTGAGACAAAAGATGTAAAAGTTCAGGGTGCTGGAGGCGAAATCACCTTTAAACCTTTATCAGTTAATCATGGTGATATAGAGTCTCTAGGTTTCAAAATAGATAAATTGGCATATATTCCTGATGTTCTAAATATACCGCTTGACAGTTGGAAGGAATTAGAAAATCTTGACATTTTAATAATTGATGCGCTTCGTAGAGATCCTCATCCATCTCATACTCACCTAGAAAAAACACTTGGCTGGCTAAAAAAGCTGGACCCAAAACGAGCTATTTTAACTAACTTACACAATGATCTAGATTACTCTGAACTTAAAAAAGAGCTGCCAAATAACATTGAACCAGCATTTGATGGGCTTGAAGTAAAACTGAAATAATGCTTCTCGAAATAGCTCTTGTAATTCTGCCAGTTTTTATATTAGTGACGATAGGCTTCATTTCTTCTTATATCCAGTTATTGAAAAGACATTCAGTTGATGGCCTAACAAAATTTTGTCAGGATTTTGGCATACCCTTTCTTTTATTTTTCAACTTAGCAATACTTGACCTAGATAAAGCCTTCGATTTCAGAATCTTAATTTGTTTCTACAGCTCAATGGTAATTTCATTTTTTATAATAAGCGGTGCTAGCTATTTCATATTTGAGCAACCTTATAAGAGTTCCATAATACTTGGATTTTGTGGGATGTTCTCTAATGGAGTTTTGTTGGGGCTACCAATTAGTGAACTTGCCTTTGGAGCCGACAGTCTTTTCATAAATTATACAATTATAATCGGACATGCGCCACTTTGCTATTTAGTCGGCATAGCATTTATAGAGGTCGCTGATGCTAAAAATAAAAAAAACACATTTCTAGTTTCCCTAAAAAGTGCTTTCAAAGCAATTGTTCTCAATAACCTAGCTATTGGAATTTTATTAGGTATAAGTTTCAACTTACTAAAATTAGAATTTTCAACCCATACTGAGGATTTATTAAAACAAGGAACAGTATGGATTATACCTATTTCACTTTTTACAATGGGAGGCGTTTTGTATTACTATAGAATAACCAAATCTTTCAAAATACCTTTTACAATAATAATTACCTCTCTGATTATTCAGCCTGCATTTGTTTATCTATGGGGAGTATATTCTTGGGATATTGAAATAGAGTTATTAAGAAATGCAATTGTTATGGCTGCCATGGCTCCTGGATTAAATGCCTATTTTTTTGCTAATATTTATGGTGAATGTAGGGATGTGGTAGCCTCTACTATTTTGGTTTCAACCGGACTTACTATTTTTACTTCGTCATTTTGGATCTACTTATTATCTTAGACTACTTTCCGTAGTGGGTAGTAAATGATTGTTCGCATAATTTATACATAACGCTATCTTTGTTCGAACCATTTGCACCAGCTTTTCTAGCACAATGTGTTTCGACAGCAACTGCCCTGTTACCACCTACAAAGTCAGAAGGGCTATTGAAATAACGTGGTCCAGAACAACATGCAAGCACGCTTAATGTGATCAAACCACAAATGATTTTTTTCATTTTACTGCCTTATATCCGCTTCCAAATAATTCATACACTCTTTAAACTTTTTTTCAATACATTTTCTCGATAGCTTTTCAGCTCTCTTTATTTGGTCCGCGGACATCTTTGCTTCTAGCTCAGTTCTTAGCTGAATACTTCTACTAATACTTCCAATATCTCTTGAAAGTAAAGTTGCCAAATTGCAACTTACGTGAGCAAGAGTTAAGTTTTTGTCTACGCCACGTCCTAAAATAAAATTTGTAGCTAGCGCTAAGTGTGCCTCTGGATTTCCTAGTTGAGCTGATTTTGAAAACCAGAAGTGACTTTCTTTAAAATTTCCAAATTCTTCTTGTAATAAAGATGCGAGCCTAAATTGAGCATTATCGTCTTGATTAAATGCCGCTTGCGAATACCAATAAAGAGCTTTTTCTTTATCAATCTTTGTTCCTTCACCCTTTTCATACTTCAGTCCAACATTGATTTGTGCCTGTATGTGACCGGAAGAAGCTGCTTTTGTGAAGAAGGATAATGCTTCTTTATCATCCTGCAAAACTCCATCATATAAGAAGCCCAAAAGAAAATCAGCCTCTCTACTGCCTACTTCAGAAGCAGATTTCCAACTCTGCAGGGCATCAGCATAGTTTCCTTTATCATAAAAATTCAGCCCTTCCCTTATTAAGTTTTTAGGCGAACCTGCTAGAGAAGGCCCACTGTACATATATATCCAAAAGAATAATAAGATCGTGGTTATTTTTGAAAAGTCATTTTTAGCAAATATTGTAGACATGAATTTGTTATTCGGTAATGAGTTCTCTTAGTTATATAGATAAATGTATTTAAATCATATTTTATTTACTTTGTCTTTTATTGAATGTTTTCCATATAATCTGTGGAAAACCCTGTGAATTAATAAGAAAATATTTTACTAAACCTCTGTTCGATAATAACTTCACACTATATGCCTAAAACTTAGGCACCATGAAAATAAATACTTGAAAAAGACAATAATTTTTGTAGTTATGCACTATTTAAATTGGAGATGCAATATGGGCAAAGAAATAGAGCATGATGAAATTAGTGAAGCAGCAGAATCTGGCAAGATGCATAATATTACTTCAAAAGCCGGGAGACTGGCTATGGAATTGGCAGCAGAAAAAAAGCGTCTTGCGCAAGAACTTGAAGAATTACAGGGAGAATATGATGATATCAAACCCCTGACACCGACAGGGACAAGAGATTGGTATGTGAAGTGGAGCTCTATGATTTTAGGAGTTATGGGAGTATTTCTTATCTCTGCCGAAGTATACCTTTTTGGACAGCTAGCTTACTTGATAAGCGCGATAGGATGGATTTATGTAGGTATGCAGTGGGGAGATCGAGCCATTATGATTGGTTCCGCTATAAGTGCTACCGCCGTCGCAATGTTTTTAATAGAAAACCCTTTGCTTTTTAGCCAACTTCTTGGTTAAAAAACTAATGAGCTTACAAATGAAATTTAAATCGATTTCAGAGACCTATTAATCCTTTTAAAGGATTCACTTGCCACGTTGAGAGGTCGACCAGCCAATAAGCCTCCATCCACGACAAAATCTTGGCCAGTTACAAATGTACTTTCATCACTGGCGAGATATATAGCCAAGTTAGCAATATCTTCTGGCAATCCTGCTCGGGATATTGGTTGAAAATCATTAAAGGCATCGCTTGATTTAAGATAATCATTACTCGAAGAGAGTTTTTCGCCCGATAATTTCTGACCAACACCAAATATTTCGGTTATTATTGCCCCAGGAGAAATTGAGTTTACTCGTATATTATATTTCGCTAATTCAAGAGAAGTAACCTTGCTGAAGTGTATAACCCCTGCTTTGGCTGCCGAATAAACGGAACCACCACAGCCTCCCCAATGGCCCGCAATACTCGCTGTATTCACTATGCTGCCATTGTTCTGCTTGCTCATAATTCTCGTCACTTCCCTGGTCCCAATAATGACACTGGTCAGCAGAAGATCTAGACTATGCTTTATTTTATCGTAAGAAATATCTTCAATATTTCTAACAAAATCTGGTGCGCCCGCATTATTGAACATAGCATCAATTTTTCCGTAGTGACTAAATACTTCTTCAATGAGTGCGCAGATCTGGTCTTCGTATAATACATCACACTTGATAAATCTGCACCTCTCTCCTAGCTCCATTACTATTTTTTTTCCTTCGTTTTCTCTCCTACCAGAAATCACCACTTCAGCTCCTTGAGAAATTGAATATTTTGCTATTTCTAGCCCTATGCCGCTTGTAGCTCCTGTAATAACAACTACTTTATCCACTAATCTTTTTACCATAACCAATCCCATCTTTTATGTTTGTTTTTTTATTGAAGATATTTCTTTTCTTTCATAAATTTTTTTATTCTCTCTATACCATTTAATATCTCGGGTGTGCTTCTAGCATAAGATAACCTAATCTTTGACTTTCCATTTATTGGATCAAAATCTATCCCAGGTGTTATCGCTACCCCTCCAACATCTAACATTTTTTTTACAAAATCATAGCTATCAGACGAAAACTCACTGATATCTATATATAAATAAAAGGCGCCGTCTGGCGGCGCTATATTATTAAAACCAAATTCAGGTAACGCATTTAATAGATTCTCTCTATTCTCTCTGTAAGTCGTGAGGTTTTTTTCTAATTCCACTTTACCCTCAAACGCTCCAAGTGCTAAAATTTGACTGGCGTGAGAAGCACATATAAACATATTCTGCTGTATTCTTTCAACTATCCTTACATGTTCTTTAGGAACAACAATCCAACCTATTCTCCAGCCTGTCATCGAAAAATATTTTGAAAATGAGTTTATGATATAGCAGTTATCACTAAACTCTAAGACAGTTGAAGGTTGCATATCGTATTGTATGCCGTGGTATATTTCATCACTAATTAGTGAGATCTTTCTATCTGCACAATAATTTACTAAAGCCTCCAAAGGCTCTCTATCAATCATAGATCCAGTAGGATTTCCTGGTGAGGCAATTAATAAGCCATTTATATTATTATGGCTTAGATCACTTGGAGTAGGTTGAAATTTATTTTTTTCAGTAGTATTTATAAGAACCGGATCTAAATTGAGGGTTTTCATTATTTGCCGATAACTGGGATAGCCTGGATTAGCTAACCCCACTTTGTCAAGCTTGTCAAAGAGTGCGGTAAAAGCGAGGATAAACCCTGCCGATGAACCCCCAGTTATTATGATCCTGTTCCAATCGACATCCAGTCCATACCAATCGCCATATAATTCAGCAATTTTTTTTCGTAAATCAGGCAGCCCTAGAGCTACTGTATAACCCATTGGATTATCTTCCATGGCTTTCTTTAAGAAATCCTTAGCAGCTTCTGGCGCTGAGGTTCCTGGCTGTCCAACTTCCATATGCACAACTGTTTGTCCTTTTTGCTCAAGTGAACTAGCTCTTTCCATGATATCCATCACAATGAAGGGATCTATTATACTTCTCTTGGAACTTTTCATATTCTTTGATTATTAAAAACTTTCAGTTTTGCCATAATGTATTATATAACTTCCTTATTCATTAAGTAATTCACAGTTTGCTAGACCAACTGCCATACAATCTTCTGCGAGCTTCTTAGATTTAGTTATATTGTCCTGAGAAATGCCAAATTCATCTTCAATCAATAAATGATATCCTATATCAACTTTATTATCGACTAAAGCTGCAAGATAAAAAAAAGTATGTGCAGCAACTAAGTCATTTTTTACCTTTTCGTTATAAGCATATAGATTCCCTAAAAATTCAAGCGCTGGGGGATACCCAGCTTTTGCAGACAATTTTAAGTAACTAAGCCCTCCAAGAATGTCTGCATCAACAGTCTGATCTATAGGTGAAATGAGCATATTACCTATAAAATAATTGGCAAATTTATTACCTCTTTGTGCTAGGGGAAATAATACTTCATAAGTTTCCGAATGACTCTTTGCGTAAAAAAGGGATATGATTTCCTCTTCATTCATAATGCACTCGTTTTTACTAATTCTCCGAGGAGTTGTGGTTTTTGGCTATGGTTTTCTCTCGACTTCCTCTTGGATCAATCCAACCAATGTTACCATCCTTCCGATAGTAAACTAAGTTTAAGCCTGAATGCGAAGCATTTCTGAAGAATATGCAACTTTCATTTTCTAATTCTAGGCGAATAACAGCTTGTTCAACTGTCATTTCGTCTATCTTGTAAGATAATTCTGCAATCACAGGCATACTATCCCCATCGTTACCATCTATCTCATCTTCATCTAAATTCAAAACACTTTGATAAATCCTTAATGGTTCATCAGTTGATGAAATATTTTTATTTTCATAATTCCTGTGACTTTTCATCCTTCTATGATAACGCCTTAGTTTTTTTTCTATATGATCTAAGGCATCCTCATAACTGGTATTTGCATCCTTTCCTCTACCGGTTGCATCTAATTCAATTTTATTCTTGAGATATACTTTTAACTTAGCTTTGAAGTTCCCAATTCTTTTTTCTAAAGTTATTTGAGTGCTAACGGCGTCATATGAATATTTGTTAAGAACTTCGCCTATCCTAGCACTACTGTAAACTTGAAACGATTCTCCAAGTTCAATATTTTTACCAACTATTTTTATATTCAAATTTAATTCACGCTCCCACGCTTATTATATACCAATTCATAAAAAAAAATAGCGTTTGTTAAAAATCAGACGGTAGCTTATACCATTTCTACGCTATTATCATTCTGATCTTTATAAATAATTTTTCTTTATTTTCAGATTGAAATGGTGAATAAAGAGCTTAAAAACGCTTTGACAAAAAAAAATGAAAATCAAGATAGACACGATAAGGCGCGCTAGTAAGGAATTGATAGGTAATATAATTAGAACACCTACTATTCGATCTCAGCATTTAAGTAGTGAAATCAATGGAGAGGTTTTTCTTAAATTAGAAAACCTTCAATATACATCTTCTTTCAAAGTTAGAGGAGCTTACACTTCCATAACACGTTTAAAAGAAGAACAAAAAAAAATGGGCGTAATTGCTATGTCTGCGGGTAACCATGCCCAAGCTGTAGCTTGGTGGGCAAAAAAAGAACGCGTTAACGCCACAATTGTTATGCCAGAGCACGCTCCTTTATTCAAAGTAATGAAAACAAAAAGTTTAGGTGCAGACGTTATCCTGAGGGGACGCACTTTAAATGAGTCTCAAACTTATGTTTCCGAATTGGCAAACGATAAAGAATTGACCCTTATACATCCATATGACGATTATAACGTTGTAATTGGACAGGGCACCCTCGGACTAGAGTTTATGGCAGATATTAAAGATTTAGACCTATTAGTTATTCCTATTGGAGGGGGTGGGTTGATATCAGGCGTATCAATAGTGGCTAAGGCTTTGAAACCCAACATAAAAATATATGGAGTGCAAACTGAAAAATTTCCCTCTATGTATAATGTGCTTCACAATAAGGATCTTACAATTTTGGGAGATACCTTGGCTGATGGTATAGCTGTAAAAAGGCCTGGGAAAATTACTTCGGAGATAATAAAAGATCATGTTGATGATATTTTGCTCATTAACGAATTTGAGCTCGAAAAAGCAATTAGCTCTTTATTTGAAAACGAGAGAGTTGTAGCTGAAGGAGCAGGCGCTGCAGGTGTAGCGGCAATAATGAACAATAAAGACAAATTTTCTGGTAAAAAAGTAGGAACAGTTATTTGTGGAGGTAACATTGATGCTAGGCTATTTGCCAGCATATTAAACCGAAAGCTCTTGATGGATGGAAGGATGACAAAAGTACGGATCGATATAATTGATGAGCCTGGAATGTTAGCTAGAATATCAAATTTAATTGCTAAGTATGGAGGCAACATTATTGAAATATATCACCAAAGAATGTTTAATGACGTTCCAGTTAAGAATGCAAAAATTGATGCTATTATCGAAGCGTTAAGCGTAGAACATATTGCCTCTATCATCAAGGCACTAAGGGAAGACGGGTTTCAGGTGTCAGAAATAATGGAAAAATCTTAACTTTTCTAATTGTTTGACATATACCCACTTTTATTTATTTTTAAGGCATGAAGTTAAAAGATATTGTTTTTAAATCAAAAAAAATAAATAAAGCGTTTGCGTGGGCGGCTCACATTTTTACTGCATCAGGACTAATTTTTGGGTTTCTAGGCCTTATAGCAATATTAAATGGTGAACAAACCTTAGCATTTTTATTTATGGGTTTTGCTTTAGTTATTGATGGCGTAGATGGCACTCTAGCTAGATACGTCAACGTGGAAGAAGCACTTCCAGAAGTAGATGGGAGCACTTTAGACAACGTTATAGACATGTTTAACTACTCAATACTACCTGTATTGATGATTTATTGGTTTTCAATGGTTCCATATAATCTCGTTTATATAACCTGTTTTTCTATTTTATTGGCTAGTTGTTATACGTTTTCTGATAAGAATATGAAAACAACAGATTATTACTTTAAGGGCTTTTCTGCGCTTTGGAATTTGCTGGTTTTCTTTCTTTTTATCTTAGATCTCGGGCTCTGGTTTAATTTTGGAGCTATATGCTTATGTTTAATATTAACGTTCATTCCGATAAAAATCATTCACCCATTTAGAGTTAAAGAGCTACGCAATTCCTCAATACTGATGGTAGGAGTATGGTCCACAAGCGCAGTTTTTTTAATACTACACAAACACAGTTTCTTGTTACACCAATTTCATGCGATGATTTTTGGACTATGGCTAATTAGTACAGCTTATTTTGTATGGATCTCCCTAAGGAGATCCTTTAAACAAAATACTTAATTAAGAACCAACTTGACTCAAATATGTTTCGAGCCGCTCTTTAGATTTTTTTGGAACTTTTTGTCCCTTAAGAAAATCAGTAGGATCTGCAGAGTCTCCAACTTGGATTAAAGCCACCATTCCATTCGCATAATGAGGTGTGCACCGGATTCCGTAAAGTCCCTCAACTTCCACAGTATAACTAAATTTCTTGTTAATTTTACTCTTGAATTTTTTTGCCCCCTCGGGGATTAATCCTTTTATGGACGCAGCCATATGCCCCTTATCCGTCGGTAGAAAAATTATGTTGTCGCCTACTTGGGCTTTTATAAAGGAAGGCTCAAATATCATTTTTCCTTCTTCGCCCTTATTTAGCATTTTTACTTCAATGTCAGCTGCGAAAGAAGCAACGGGTACTAAAAAACTAGCCAACAATGTTACCGTTAATGAAAAAAGTCTCATATTATCCTCCTATACAATATGTAACTCACAAGCTGTAACATGGAGTAAATTTAAGTAGTGTCAACCAAAAATATAAAAACCCAAGAAGATTATTTTTTAATTAGTCTGAAGTTTTTTTTGTCGTCGCACAAATATGAAACTTTTGACGCAACAATATACATAAACAAATCCTGTGATCAAAAGCATAAGCTTTGATAATCCTGCATAATAATTAGTAAACATGCCTCTAAAAAAATCGAGCCCACCCAAAAAAGCGACTATGCCGATAACTACTGCTATATGCATTAAAGCCTTCCTAAATGTCGGTTTTATCATTGATATAAAGCCAATAAACGCAAGTGGCACCCCGATGAAGGCAGGTATCATAGACGTTACAGAAGAGCTCCCAGAAATTAATGATATAGAAATACCCCAAATGACCATAAACAAGCCATAAAGTGTTGTCAAAAACTCTATAGATAACGAGAAGACCCTAAAATCTTGGATATTATGAGTATTTTCAGACATCTAATTTCCTCCAGTATGTTTTTTTAAGTGTTCCAAATCGCAAATATCTAGGCATTTGATATTCGTTGCTTCAAGAACAACTTTAGGTGCTTTACCTGCCATTCTAGCTTCTTCCCACCTTGCTGCACAAAGACACCAACGATCCCCATCCTTCAAACCTTCAAATTGATATTCTGGTCTAGGCGTAGATAGGTCATTTCCTCTTTCTTTTGAAAACTCAAGGAACTCTGTTGTCATTATTGCACAAACAGTATGACTTCCTATGTCTCTAGGATCCCAAGTACAACAACCGTCTCTCAAAAACCCAGTTAATGGGTCACTAGAACAGGATTCGAGTGTTGAACCAATTACATTTAATTGTGATTTTTTTGGGTCAAAGTACTCTTTTTCATCAAACATATTTCATACTCCTTAAAACCTTATTAAGTTCTATTTTTTTGTGACATTAGAATAAATAGACCAATCTTGAATTATATCTAGCAGAGCGGAATACTATTGTCATTTTTCTTATTTTGGTACACTTCCGATAAACTCTCATATATTGACGATATACGCTCAGATATTTTCAATAAATTATCTCTACTTGCTGGCTCTAGCTTACTGATCAGATCTTTTATTGCATAACATTTCCAAAAATAATTTTCTTTACTATATGCTCCATCCGACCTTCCAAATACTTCCGACAGAATGTCTAAATCATGAGCTATATTAAAAGCCTTTTTTGTATCTTGGTAATTAAAAAAATAGTAAATAGTATTAAACCCTGCCCAAGTAATAGCTGATAAACACATTGGGCAAGGCTCATGTGTCGACAAAAATATTAAATCATCTGTGGACCTATTTTTGTTTTCGGCAAAAAATTTGTTTAACGTAGATATTTCACCATGAAAAAGCGGGTTTTCAGTTTCTTGATTAACTCCAATAGTCAGGGTTGCATAGTCACTTTTGTTTAAAATAGCGCCTCCAAAAACTTTATTACCTTTCGCAACACCTTTTTTTGTTTCTGGAATTATTTCTTCTTCGATTACCCTCAAAGCTCTTTCTATGAAATTTTTCATAATGGTATGCCTACATAGTTTTCGGCAAAATGCGCTTGCGCAAAATTTGAATGCGAAAGATAGTCTAATTCACTTATTTTTATTTTCCTGTCGAATTCTTTAGTCTCAGGAAACTCATGCATCAAAGTAGTCATCCACCAACTAAACCTCACCGCTTTCCATATTCTATTCAAAGCCGTTTTAGAGTAGTTAAATAATTTCTTATCACCCTCTCCTCTATAAAAGGCTATAAGGCCCTCTGATAAATAATGCACATCTGACACCGCTAGGTTCAAACCCTTAGCTCCGGTTGGAGGCACAATGTGAGCCGCGTCTCCAACGAGAAAAAGATTGCCGTATTGAAGCGGCTCGACCACGAAACTCCTCAGCGGAGCAATAGATTTCTCAATTGAAGGGCCAGTCCTTAAATTATCCTTTGAATTCTCGGGCAGTCGTTTAATTAATTCCTTCCAAAAATAATCATCCGAATAGTCCTCTGCTTTAGTATTCACATCACACTGAAGATAGTATCTTGAAAGATTATTATTCCTCATGGAGCATAGAGCAAATCCATCACTAGTGTTGGCATAAATCAACTCATCGCTGACGGGAGGGGTTTCAGACAAAATACCTAGCCAGCCGAATGGATATATTCTTTCATACTCTTTTCTTTGGTTTAGAGGGATTCGCTGCCTGCTAACGCCATGAAAGCCATCACAGCCTACAACAAAGTCAGATACAATTTTAATTTCTTTCCCAATTTCATCTTCAAATATTACCTCCGTCTTTGAACATTTTGGGTCAATTATATTTACGTTTTTTACCTGGAAAAAGATATTAGCTTCTCTCTCCTCCTGCTTTTGGTATAAATCTTTTGTTACTTCAGTTTGTCCAAAAATTGTAACACTCTTACCCACGGTCTCTGAAAAAGAAACTCTGAAACCTTTATTTTCTGATGAAAGATAAGTACCTTCATGAACAAACCCATCAATCTCTATTCTTTCACCTACACCAGCTTGCTTCAATATTTCTACGGTCCCACTCTCCAAAACACCAGCTCTTATTCTTGATAATACATGGCTTTTAGTGTGTTTTTCCAAAATGATGGTGTCTATACCCTCATTCATAAGCAACTGGGATAATAATAGCCCCGATGGACCACCACCTATAATCGTTACTTGTGTTTTAAAATTAACCATAATTATAAAAAAGCGAAGGAGGCTGTTAAGCCTCCTTCGGCGACTGACGATTTAGTGTCAGACCCCTTTTTGCCCCTCGAAAATTTTTGTCGAGAGGGTATCTATGTCTGCCACCATCATCGAATAATCACTAGACATTGGACCACCTCCTTTCAGTTGTTAAACTCTGATTAACAATGTAAGGTAGTTTGTAGTCTTCTCAAACTATAAAATTTATAATTGACTTAAAGATCAGAAATGACAGGTTTAGGAAACAGCATAGCCCATTGGATAAGTCGAGATGTCTATTGAGAAAGCTCTGATTGACGCAGTTATGAAGGTCTACCAAAGCAAAGGTGTTGGGAAATTTTTCCCAATCAAATTTTTGGTGGAAATGGATGGCGAATTTGTTTTTGAGGTGTGCTTTCCTCCTGATTGTTTAAACCCTCAAGGAAATGTACAGGGTGGAATGATCACCAGCGTACTAGATGATTGCACAGCACTATGTGTTTTATTTTCTACTAAAGGCAAAAGATTTCCCAACACAACGGACTTCCACACAACATTCCATCGGCCATTGTCTCTAGAGCCTGCAACAATAAAGGCATCTATCTTGAAAATAGGCAAAAATATCGTTTCGGTAGAGGGTAAGATTTTTAAGGAAAAGAATAAATTGGTGGCTTCCTGTCTTCATACTGGGTTCCTTTTCGATACGCATGGAATGAAGAAATAGTTTTTAGCAATCTATTTGGGTAATGTTATATTTATATTTACGAGAACAACACCAATAACTATTAGAGCTAATCCAATCACAGACCAAAAATTGAGAGATTGATTGAAAGCAAAATAAGATACTAGAGCCAAAGTAAAAATTCCTAATCCACTCCAAGTAGCATACATTATCGCAATAGGAATAAAGTTCACAACGATTGACAAAAAGTAGAAAGAAACACCGTAGAGTAACACTAGAGATATAGTGGCTTTTGCGTTCGTAAAATTTTGAGACGCGGGTAACAAAAGTGTACCACTTACCTCAAAGACTATTGCGGCTAGAAGGCAGAGATACGCTGTTATTGGTTGCATTTTTCATAAACTCTTTCCATATAATTTTTTTTCTAGCATAGGCAAAAACCTTTTACCATCCTCATTATGGGGATCGATCTCAGTCAGCCTCTTGTAGGACTTATATGCTTCACGAATATTGCTATTGTGAATATGAATAAGCCCAGAACCAGATATTGCTCCGAAATGACGAGGCTGTCTTTTGAGCACCTCCTCAATATCTTTAAGTGATCCATGGAAATCACCCAATAAAAATTTTACTGTCGCCCTTTTATTCCACCCTTCGACATAATCTGGATCTAATTCAATTATTTCGCTGAACGCGATCTTTGCTTGTTCTAGTTTTCCAGCATTGAATAAGTCTAATGCTCCATCGATCTTGCTCTTGATTGTCCTATCGATATACCCTTCTAACCATAAATTCCACACTTCTCTTCTTATAAGCCCTGAGTCGGAGGGGCTTGGCGAAGACGCTAAGTTATCAAGGAGTAGTTCTATTCTGTTTTTCTCTTTTGATGAAAGAGAAAGTGATGTGATCGAAAGTGTAAAGCAAATTGCGAGGCAGAATATATATATTAATTTTTTTGCCATTGATGAATAGGTTCGAATTAATCTTTTCTTTAGAACTAGCGTAATCTTCTTTTTTTCAAGCCAGAATTTAAAAAGTCTATCAAATGTTTACATTTAACTTTAGCTGAGTTAATTGTACGCACTTTCATAAGCAAAAATAAAGTTACTAACATAAACAAAATGACAAGATCTTCCAAAAATATTGTTCTCATAGCAGGTGGTGTAGGTGGTGCAAAATTAGCAGAAGGACTTAATTCCATAAAAGATATAAATCTCGCTATCATTGGCAACATTGCAGATGATGATGAGTTCCATGGGCTAAGGGTTTCTCCAGATATAGATACCTTAACGTATACACTTTCAGGAATGGTGAACCGAAAGCAAGGATGGGGAGTAAAAAATGACGATTACAAGACGCTCTCAATATTAAATAAATTAGGCGAAGAAACCTGGATGTCTTTAGGTGATCTCGACTTTGGTCTCCATATATACAGACAGCACAGACTATTAAATGATCATCGTCCGACAATTATTGCCAATGAGATCGCTAAAAAATTGGGTGTAACTGCAGATATAATCTTACCGACTGACGATAAGATAAGAACAGAGGTACAAACCACGTCGGGTTGGCTATCATTTCAGGAATATTTTGTCAAAAAAAGGTGTTCACCAAAAATTATAAAACTAAAATACACCGGAATTAAATCAGCCAAAATCACCAAAGAGGCAAAAAAAGCACTATTTAACGCTGAACTTATAATTATTGCTCCCTCAAACCCTTTAGTAAGTATAAAACCAATACTTGAAATACCTGGGTTTAAATCGACAATTAAAAAAAATAATAAGAAGGTGATAGCAATAAGTCCGTTGATTCAAGGAAAGGCGGTAAAAGGTCCCGCATCAAAAATGCTTAAACAATTAGGTTTCAAGCCAAATTCTTTTTCTTGTATGCAGTTCTATAAAGATATTTGCAAATCATTTATTCTTGATAGGTCTGATATAGGCTTGGAGAAACAATTTATTCTACTAAATCAAAAACCTATATTTACGAACACTCTGATGACCTCTCTCGCAGACAAGAGACGGCTAGCTAAGTTCATAATCAATCAACCTATTGATTGATCTTTTGAAAGACTTTAGAACTTTTTAAAAAGTTGATTACAGATCGTAATCTATAACTAGTAATTATTGCAGATTAAGGTAACTATTGAAGAAAATGTCAAATTCAACGTTAAATTTAAATATAATTCCGCATATTCCTGACATTGATAACGGTGATAACATTACTGACATCCTGATTTCTGCTCTCAACAAATCATCTATATGTCTGAAAGAATTTGACGTTATTTGTATAGCACATAAAATATTTTCAAAAGCTGAGGGATGTGTAATAAATTTAAAAGAAATTACTCCCTCCAGAAAAGCAATCGAACTCGGGAAAAGCCTTAACAAGGACCCAAGAAAAGTCGAAGTCGTATTACAAGAAAGTAAGAATATTATTCGCTCTTTTAAAAGAGAGGAACAAAATGAAGGAACTCTCATTTGTCAGCATAAACTTGGATTTATCTGCGCTAATGCAGGGGTTGACGAGTCTAATATAGCGGGTCAGGAAACTGTAGTGACCGTTCCAAAAAATCCTGACCTTAGTGTGCAAGTTTTACGAGATAAATTAAAAAATCACTTTGATTTGGAGAATTTGGGGATAGTTATGAGTGATACCTTTGGAAGGCCATGGAGGATTGGACAGGTCAATGTCGCTATTGGTGTCGCAGGAATTCCAGCAACAAAAAAAGAGCAGGGAACTAAAGATGCTTGGGGAAATCAATTATACGTGACAGAACCAGCTTTTTGTGATGAAATAGCCACTTCTTCGGGGTTACTTATGAGCAAAGCAGGAAAATGTCCAGCAATTTTATTAAGAGGGCTTAGCTGGAGTGGCAAATATGGCTCTGCAAATGACATTCTACGAAAACAAAATGAGGATATGTTTAGATGAAATTATCAATCATTGGAGGAACTGGGCCCCAAGGTAAAGGCCTTGCCCTTAGATTTGCCAAGGCAGGTTTTGAAGTTGCTTTGGGATCACGTGATGAATCCAGAGCTATCGAAGTTGCAGATAGTTTAACATCAAAAAACCAAAACCTCGTGGGGTCAATAACTGGGGTTTCGAATAGCGAAGCAATAGCATTCACCGACAAGTTTGTTATATTTTCAGTACCTTGGAGTGGTCACAACAATACACTCAGTGAAATCAAAGGGATGCTAGCGGATAAAGTACTTGTTGATATAGTAGTTCCATTGGAGGAAGGAAACCCAAGAAAAGTAGCTATGCCCCCTGAAGGCTCAGCTACAGAAGCAGCCCAAGCCATATTAGGGCCTGACATACCAGTAGTTGGCGCCCTCCACAATGTTTCCGCGAATACACTCAATCACCTAGAGAAAAAAATTAATTGTGATATCTTGGTATGTGGAAATAATTTGGATGCTAGATTAGATACTATAGAGTTGTTAAAAAACTTGGAAGTCGAAGCTTACAATGCTGGTGATGCAACATCAGCGAGATGTTTAGAGGCTATAACGCCTATATTGATAAGAATAAATATGTCTAAAGCGGTGCCTTTTTCACATGCTGGAATAAAAATTTGGCCACCGGAGGAATAAAAAAGGAGGAAGATATGGAATTTGCAATTTGTTTTAAAGGGTTTGTTCAACCAGATCGAGCAAAAGCGCTGGTTAGATTGGCTGAAAGCGCTGGATTCACATATTGCTGGTTCTACGATAGCCACATCCTTTGGAGAGAAAGCTTTGCTCAAATGGCTATGTGTATGGAACACACAAAAGAAATGCGGTTTGGACCATGTGTAACCAATCCTAACACTAGAGACTGGTCTTTAGCAGCATCAATGTTTGGCTCACTAGCTCTACAATCGAACGGACGATTTGATATCGGTGTTGGAAGAGGAGACAGCGCTGTTCGCGTGATGGGAAAGAAGCCTGCGAACCTGGCAAGAATGGAAGAATTTATTTTAAAAGTAAAGGCAATGGTTAAGGGGGAGGAAGTCCACTATGGTGATGTTCCCAACCCAATCCAATTTCCATGGGCAGACGGATATGATTTGCCAGTCTGGGTGGCTGCATATGGGCCAAAGGCTCTTACATCTGCAGGAAAAGTTGGAGATGGTTTGGTGCTTCAAATTGCTTCTCCAACCGTTTGCAAATGGCTAAGAGATCAAGCAGTGAAAGCAGGAGAAGAACACGGACGCGATATGTCAGACTACAAGGTAATGGTGGCTGCACCTGCTTACTTTGGAGACAGGGCAGAAAGTATTGAGAAAGTAAAGTGGTTTCCCGCAATGGTTGGAAATCACGTAGCTGACATAGTTGAGAAGTATGGTGAAGATAATAAAGACATTCCCAACAGCCTTACGGACTATATCAAAGATCGCCGCGGTTATGATTACTCTAAACATGGCCAGAGCGACAATCCCTATTTAGAATTTATTACAGATGAAATAGTTGAAGAATTTTGTGTTTTAGGAACCGCTGATCAACATATAAAAAAACTTAAAACATTAAAAGATCTCGGAGTAACCCAATTTAATATTTATCTGGATAGCGGAGACGAAGAGAGAATAATCGCAGAGTACGGCGAAAATGTTATACCGGCTTTCTCATAAGATGCCTAAGTTATTGAAGAACAGACTTTTCTCCATTTCTAAGTTGTAAAAAACTGTATTACAAATATAGCTCAGGCAATATCTCAGGTTAATTAGCTCTTGATAAAAAAAGTATCAGTAGAGACAGCAGAGGTTTGGGGACACGGGGCAATGCTACTTTTCTCCCTTTGTGTATCAGTGTCCTATATTTTAGGAGCCATGGTAGCTAATGATATAGAGCCAGGAGCCATTACAGCAGCGAGGTTTTTAATAGGAGCAATTGTAATGGGAACGTTATTATTTATTTCAAAAAACCTTAAGAACGAGGCCTTCAAAAAACCATGGCGATTTTTGATCCTCGGATTGAGTATAGTTATTTATTTTGTATTGATGTTCGAAGCCCTAAAAACAGCTTCTTCTCTATCACTAGCTGTAGTTTTCACGCTCACCCCTTTTATAGCACTTTTTTTTGAGTATTTTTTAAAGAAAAAAGTGACTTTCAGAGCGTTATTTGCAATTTCCCTCGGAGCAATGGGAGCAATTTGGGTGATTTTTGAAGGCAATCTAGAAAACCTTTTCGCGTTTAAAATAGGCTATGGCGAACTACTCTTTTTTTGGGGGTGTGTTGGACACGCTTTATATGCTATTTTGATCCCTGTTCTTAACAAAGGGGAAAATGCAGCATCGCAAACCTTGGGAACTTTAAGCGCTGGATTTCTACTACTTATTTTAATTTTTACTAATGATGTTGTTGAAACAAATTGGCTCAGCCTATCTCCATTAGTCTGGATAACTATAATTTACTTGGCAACTATTGCGACTGCCTTTACTTTTTTCTTAATTCAGTTTGCCGCGAAAAGGATCAGTGCTTCAAAAGTAATGGCATACACCTATGCTGTTCCTTTTTGGGTAGCCTTAGGTGAAATAATCATTAACTCTAGCTTTCCAAATAAAAACATAATTTTTGGGGGCTTGATAATTGCCTTTGCATTATTACTGCTAATTAGTGATAATGCAAAGACGAAAATATGAAATTTGTTAAGAGGATCAAATGTCAACACCAGCAGCTAATTTAAAAATAAACTCTTCTCGTCTTTGGGACTCTCTAATGGAGATGGCAAAAATTGGTCCTGGTGTAGCGGGTGGAAACAACAGACAAACACTCACGGACGAAGACGCAGAGGCAAGAGAGTTGTTCCAAAAGTGGTGTGATAAAGAAAACTTGGAAATGGGTGTTGACAAAATGGGAACAATGTTCGCTAGACGTGAGGGATCAGAACCAAATGCCTTACCTGTTTACGTAGGAAGCCATCTTGATACCCAGCCAACTGGGGGTAAGTATGATGGAGTTTTAGGCGTTCTGGGAGGGTTAGAAATAATAAGAACACTGAATGAACTTGATATAAAAACAAAGCATCCAATTGTAGTGGTTAATTTTACAAATGAAGAAGGAACGCGCTTTGCCCCTCCGATGATGGCATCAGGAGTTTTTGCAGGAGTACACGAACTGCAATGGGCTTATGACAGAAAGGATACAGCAGGAAAAACTTTTGGAGAAGAAATCAAGCGCATTGGATGGATTGGTGACGAAGAAGTAGGATCACGAAAAATGCATGCTTTTTTTGAGCTCCACATAGAGCAAGGGCCAATATTAGAGGCTGAAAATACAGATATTGGCGTTGTGACCCATGGACAAGGGCTTAATTGGATACAAGTAACTCTTAATGGTCGGGAAAGTCATACGGGATCAACCCCCATGCCGATGCGTAAAAATGCCGGCCTAGGTATGGCTAGAATTACAGAGCTCGTACAAGATATCGCAATGAGTCACCAGCCATCCGCAGTTGGTGGAATAGGTCAATGCGATGTGTTTCCTAATAGTAGAAACATAATACCTGGGAAAGTGGTATTTACTATAGATTTTAGATCTCCATCGTTTGACGTCCAGGATGATATGGAAAAACGCTTATATGAAGGAGCAAAAAAAATTGCTTCTGATTTGGAATTGACTGTGGAATTTGAAAAAGTTGGACATTTTGACCCCGTGACTTTCGATGAAGGATGTGTTGACAAAGTTAGAAGAGCCGCTGAAAGACTAGGGTATTCACATAAAAATATTATATCGGGAGCAGGACATGACGCTTGTTGGATTAATAAAGTAGCACCAACGGCTATGATAATGTGCCCGTGCGTTGACGGTTTGAGCCACAATGAGGCAGAAGAGATATCTGAAAAGTGGGCTTCAGCAGGTGCAGATGTTTTATTGCATGCAGTATTAGAAGCTGCAGAAATAGTTTAATTGGGAGGGTAAAATGACTAAAGTAATAAAAGGTGGAACCATTGTAACAACGGACAGAGAGTGGAAAGCTGATATATTAATAGAAAATGAAAAGATCAAGCAGATTGGGGAAAATCTAAAGGGGGATGAGACCATTGACGCCGAAGGCGCTTATGTGATCCCCGGCGGAATAGACCCACATACGCACCTTGAGATGCCATTTATGGGAACTACCGCCGCCGAGACTTTTGAAACAGGTACCTGGGCAGCTGCAGTTGGCGGAACAACAATGTTAGTGGACTTCTGTCTTCCAGGTGAGGATGGAAGTTTGGTAAATGCAGTTAAGGAGTGGCATAGAAAGTCAGAGCCTCAAATTTGTTCTGACATCGGTTATCATATGGCAGTTACAGGTTGGTCTGAACAGATTTTTGATGATATGCCAAGGGTAGTTGAGATGGGAGTAAATTCATTCAAACATTTTATGGCTTATAAAGGAGCCCTAATGATTGAAGATGATGAAATGTTTGCATCCTTTAAAAGATGTGCAGCTATAGGCGCTCTGCCCATGGTTCACGCCGAAAATGGTGATATTGTTGCGGAGCTTCAGCAAAAATACCTTCAAGAAGGAGTAACTGGTCCTGAAGGGCACGCTTACTCAAGACCTCCTGAGGTAGAGGGTGAGGCAGCTAATAGAGCGATAATGATAGCCGATGCCGCAGGAGTACCGCTATATGTTGTTCATGTATCTTGTGAGCAGGCTCATGAGGCTATTAGAAGAGCTAGGCAAAAAGGTATGAGAGTTTTTGGTGAACCCCTTATTCAATTTCTAACGCTAGATGAGAGCGAATACTTTAATAAAGATTGGGAACATGCCGCTAGACGGGTGATGTCACCTCCCTTTCGAGACAAATCGCATCAGGACGGTTTATGGGCGGGTCTTCAGTCTGGATCTCTGCAAGTAGTCGCTACAGACCATGCGGCGTTTTCGACGGAACAAAAAAGAATGGGAGTAAATGATTTCACAAAGATTCCAAATGGTAGCAACGGGCTTGAAGAAAGGTTATCAGTTCTTTGGACAGAGGGTGTAGAAACGGGGCGTTTAACCCGACAGGAGTTTGTTGCAATTACTTCGAGTAATATTGCAAAAATTCTAAATATTTATCCAAAAAAAGGAGCAATTGTGGAAGGAGCGGATGCAGATATTGTTGTTTGGGACCCAAAGATTTCTAAAACTATTTCTACCAGCACTCATAAATCAATTTTAGACTATAACGTTTTTGAGGGGTTCAAAGTCACAGCTCAGCCGAGGTACACGTTATCAAGAGGCGATGTCATTTGGGCATGGGGTAAAAACTCAAGTCCTCAACCAGGAAGAGGTAGATTTGTCCCAAGACCTGCATTCCCGGCATTACATAGTGCTGTATCAAAATGGAAGGCGCTTAATACACCTAGGAAAATCGAACGAGACCCTTTAAATATACCATCTGGCATCTAATAAAAATGACGGATAAAATAATTTCAGCAAAAAATGTTGAATTAAAGTTCGGAAAAGGTTCAGAGGAAGTTGTTGCCCTTAAAAACATTTCGTTAGAAGTGGGCGCAGGTGAATTTGTATCTTTTATTGGACCCTCAGGTTGTGGGAAGACGACATTTTTGAGAACTGTAGCAGCTTTAGAGAATCCTACCTCGGGACAAATATTAGTGAATGGAGTTTCGCCAGATGAGGCAAGAACCAATAGAGCATATGGCTATGTCTTTCAATCAGCAGGTCTTTATCCATGGAGGAACATATCTAAAAATGTAAGTTTACCATTGGAAATAATGAATTACAGCAGAGAAGAAATTTCTAAAAGAGTTAGTGAGTCACTGAATTTAGTAGAATTAAATGGCTTCGAAAAAAAATTTCCATGGCAGTTATCTGGTGGAATGCAACAAAGAGCTTCTATTGCTAGAGCCTTGTCTTTTGATGCCGATCTGCTTCTTATGGATGAACCGTTTGGCGCATTAGATGAAATAGTAAGAGATCACCTAAATGAACAACTATTGGATCTTTGGCAAAAAACTGGTAAGACCATCTGCTTTGTAACGCATTCAATTCCTGAAGCTGTTTTTCTATCAACAAAAATTGTAGTAATGTCGCCTAGGCCAGGGAGAATTGTGGATGTTATTGAGAGTCCATTTCCCTCTTCTCGTTCGTTAGAAATAAGAGACAGTAAAGAATTTATATCTATTTCGCAGAGAGTGAGAGAGGGGTTGCGTTCTGGGTATGACCACAATGAGAATAAGGGCTAAGAAGTTTTTGAAAACAATTGCTGGAAAAATTTTGCCAATTTTAACTATTCTAGTTTTACTTACTGTAGTTTGGTATTTTTTTACTATTTATTTAAATTCAGCTATGCAGATAGATAAGTATGACAAGCAGGGCATTTCATGGAATATTTCAAAACTTGTGCTAGACACAATGTCTCAAGAGAGACCGAAATTGCCAGCGCCGCATCAAATAGCAGAAGAAATTTGGGAAACAACGGTTGAAAAAAAGATTACCTCAAAAAGATCGTTGATTTATCACAGTTCGATTACGTTGTCCTCGACCATAGTTGGTTTTATTCTGGGAACTGTATTGGGAGTTGTGCTAGCAGTAAGCATAGTGGAAAACCGAGCAATGGAAAGTTCCTTGATGCCTTGGATAATAGCAAGTCAAACAATTCCCATTTTGGCTATTGCTCCAATGATTATCGTCGTATTGAATTCATTGGGGTTTTCTGGCCTTCTTCCGAAAGCACTGATATCCACATACCTAAGTTTTTTTCCTATTGTTGTTGGTATGGTGAAAGGTCTTAGGAGCCCTGATATTATATTAGTAGATTTAATGAAAACTTATAATAGTACAAAAGTTGACATTTTTTTTAAATTACGACTACCAGCGTCGGTACCATTTCTTTTTACATCGATGAAAGTAGCAATAGCAATTTCGCTTGTCGGCGCGATCGTCGGAGAACTTCCGACAGGTGCAGTAGCAGGTCTTGGGGCACGCCTTTTAACTGGATCTTATTATGGTCAGACAATCCAAATTTGGTCCGCATTAATAATGGCCTCAATTTTGGCAGCCACTCTAGTTTTTTCCATTCAAGCAATCGGATATTTAGTATCAAAAAAAATGGGATATAGTAATGAAGAAGCTTAGCAATATTTTATTAACTTTTGCTCTACTTTTTTCAGCCATTTGCTTTGTTAGCTCTACTATTTGGTTTTCAGAGTCAAACATCATTGTTTTGATACTTTCTATTGTCGGAATTTTATTAGGCCTAAGACTTTTTTTTCCTTTTTTTGCGTCTTTTTACTACGATTTATTTATTGGCGTAGCCACAATAATATTTGTTATTCTAAATCTTTATGAAGATCTTCCAAATGGAAGTTGGCCTCTTATCTTCTCTTCTTGGTTGTATAGCTGGCTTGCAGTTGAAAAAATAATGCAAAAACAATTTGAGACTAATTATTTAAGTACCATAAGAAACTTTGTAGCCCCCATTTTTTTTGGTGTATGGATAATTTTTTTCTGGGAGGTAGCTACTGTGGGGCTAAAAATTCCAGTTGTAATATTACCTTCTCCCAGCGTGATTGGAGTCAAGTTTGTTGCTTCTCTAGATATATTATGGGCAGACTTTATTCAAACTTTTGTAAAATCCGCTTTAATTGGTTATTTAATAGGTTGTAGCAGTGGGCTTCTCATTGCTATTTTGATTGATAGCTCTCCTTTTTTGAAGCGAGGCTTATTACCTATAGGGAATTTTATTTCAGCATTGCCTATTATTGGAGTGGCACCAATTATGGTTATGTGGTTTGGTTTTGATTGGGAGTCTAAGGCAGCGGTAGTTGTGATAATGACTTTTTTCCCAATGCTTGTAAATACAATAACGGGTTTGAGCATTAGCAGCCAAATTGAGAAAGATCTAATGAAGATATATGGGGCGTCATATTCGCAAACATTATTTTTTTTACGGCTTCATGGAGCTGCTCCCTTTATATTCAATGCGCTAAAAATAAATTCCACACTTGCATTAATAGGAGCAATTGTAGCTGAGTTTTTTGGAACACCTATTGTCGGGGTAGGGTTCAGAATTTCAACTGAGGTCGGAAGAATGAACTTAGATATGGTTTGGGCTGAAATAACTGTTGCGGCGCTAGTAGGCACTATTACCTACGGAATAATAACTTTTATTGAAAAAAGGTTAACATTCTGGCATCCTTCAATAAGAGGGAATTAAAACATAAGGAGAAAGTATATGAAAAAAGTTTTAGGAGGCCTTTTAGGTGCATTGCTTTTAGCTCTAAGTAGCATCACTGCAAATGCTGCTGACAAGCTCACCTTACAATTACAGTGGGTTACTCAGGCACAGTTTGCAGGATATTATGTAGCTAAAGATAAAGGTTACTATGCTGACGAAGGTTTAGACGTTACTATTAAGCCTGGTGGTCCCGATATCGCCCCTCCACAGGTGCTCGCAGGTGGCGGTGCAGATTTAATGCTTAATTGGATGCCTTCAGCGCTAGCAGCTAGAGAAAAAGGCGTTCCAATTGTAAACATCGCTCAGCCATTTAAGTCTTCAGGTTTACAGCTTACCTGCAGAAAAGAGACTGGAATTAAATCGCCTGCAGATTTCCGAGGAAAGACAATAGGAGTATGGTTTTTTGGTAATGAATATCCATTCCTATCATGGATGAGCCAGCTAGGGATTCCTACAAACGGAGGATCTGATGGCGTTACGATCCTTAAGCAAGGCTTTAACGTGGACCCAATCTTGCAAAAACAAGCCGATTGCATCTCTACGATGACTTACAATGAGTATTGGCAGGTCATTGATGCTGGCTTAACACCAGATGATCTCGTTGTTTTCAAGTATCAGGACCAAGGAGTAGCTACTCTAGAAGATGGTATTTACGTTCTTGAAGATCGCTTAAAGGATGCAAGTTTTAAAGATCAAATGGTACGATTTGTAAGAGCTTCTATGAAGGGTTGGAAGTGGGCAGAGAGTAATCCAGACGGAGCCGCTGAAATAGTGTTAGATAATGACGCTACCGGTGCTCAAACCGAGAAACACCAGAAGAGGATGATGGGCGAAATTGCTAAGCTTACCGCAGGGTCAAATGGAGCACTTGAACCTGCCGATTTTGACAGGACAGTGGCAACACTTCTTAAGGGAGGGTCCGATCCTGTTATTACTAAAAAACCAGTTGGCGCATGGACCCACGAGATTACGGATGCCGCTTTAAAATAGATCCAAACTAATATTTAGCAAAAAGGGCAGAACCAATAGTCTGCCCTTTTTCAAATGAAGAAACAAATGAATAAAAATATATCCCTAAAAGAATGGCAAAGCAGAGCACAGAAGGTTCTTCCAGGTGCAGGTTTTGGCAATTTTGATCCTAGCATCAGTCTAAAAAGAGGGTTAGGTTCACGTGTATGGGATGAAGACAATAAAGAATATATCGATTTTTTAATTGGTTCAGGACCAATGATACTGGGTCATGGAAATGAAGAAGTATTGGATGCTATACGGGCCCAACTCGGTGAAGGTCTTACTTTTTTTACCAATAATTCAAAAGGAATAGAGTTAGCTGAAGAAATTTGTAACGCAGTGAAATGTGCCGAGCAGATTAGATTTGTAAGCTCTGGTGGTGAAGCTGATATGTATGCGATGCGATTGGCGAGAGCACATACAGGTAGAAATAAAATCCTCAAATTTGAGGGAGGGTATCATGGGATGAGTGGAGACTCATTAATGAGTCTTGCACCTAACAAAATGGTAAATTTCCCATTGGCAGTGCCGGATTCCGCGGGAATACCTGAAACCGTTAGAGATGATATTTTGGTTGCACCATTTAACGATCCTCAAGTCGCTACGGAAATAATGAATGAGTATTCAGATCAAATTGCTGGGGTAATTGTAGAGCCGCTTCAAAGAATAATTCCGCCAATAAAAGGATTTTTAGAGCATCTTAGGGCTGAAACAAAAAGAATTGGTGCGCTTTTGATTTTTGACGAAATAGTTACTGGTTTTAGGTTGGCCTATGGCGGGGCACAGGAGCTGTATGAAGTAGTGCCTGATTTATGCACGCTTGGGAAGATCATTGGAGGTGGCTTACCTTTAGCGGCTATTGCCGGTGAAAAAGAAATTATGAACCATTTTGACAAAAATATTGTTGGCGAAGAAAAGTTTACTTTCCAAATCGGTACTCTTAGTGGAAATCCCTTGGCAGCAGTAGCTGGTTTAAAAACCATGGAGATACTTAGGAGAGATGGTGCTTATAATAGGATAAGAGAAAACGGGCGGTTTTTAATTGATAGCATTACAAAACATCTTAAAAGTAATAATATAGAGTTTCAAATTGTTGGCGACCCAACACTTTTCGATATCATTTTTTCTGAAACACCTGTTATTAATTACCGTGATACAAAGAAAAATAAGGCTGAATACTCAAAAACTTTCAATCAAATAGTTAGAGAACTCGGAATTCTCAAAGCCGATGCCAAACTTTATACACACCTTGCGCTTACCAAAGAAGATCTTCAGAAAACTGATAGCGCATTTAAAAAAGCGGCTGAGGGCATTGCAGCAATTTCCTAGTTTAAAAAAGAACACATGATCCCTTGCCAAAGACATCTTTTTGATATTCCTGAAGACGTCGCATATTTAAATACTGCATACATGTCCCCCCTTTTAAACAGCGTTGTCACTGCCATAGATAGCGGAAGTCGTTTAAAAGCCAATCCATGGAAACTCAAGATAAGCAATTTTTTTGATGATATAGAAGAGGCTCGAAATTTATTTTCAAACCTTATGCATACAGTTGGAACTAATATAGCTATTATTCCCTCTGCTTCTTATGGTGTTCAGACTGCCGCAAAAAATTTACAGATTTCAGCGGGATCAAAAATACTTGTTCTATCTGATCAGTTTCCATCTAATGTCTATCCGTGGCGGCGTATAGCTAAGCAGAAAGGTGCTGAGATCAAAACTGTAAATGTCCCTGATGGTGAAGCAGCCACAGATCATATAATCGACGCTTTAGATGAACGGTTTAGCGTTTGCGCAACGGCAAATGTATTGTGGACAAATGGATCATTAATAGATTTAGAAAAAGTGAAAGCAAAATGCTTGGAATGTAAAACTGAGCTCGTTGTTGACCTTACCCAATCCGCAGGCGCTTTTGATATAGACCTTAGTGAAATAGATCCTGCTTTTGCAATTGTAGCAAATTATAAATGGATGCTTGGCCCCTACTCAACTGGATTTCTTTATGTTTCCCCTAAATTCCATAATGGGGAGCCACTTGAAGAAGGCTGGATAACAAGAAAAAACAGTAAGGATTTTGCAAATCTCGTCGATTACCAGGATTATTATGAACCTGGAGCAATCAGGTATGATATGGGGCAAAGATCAAATTTTTCTCTTATTCCCGGTGTGCTAGAGGCACTCCGTCAAATACAGAAATGGGGTATACCCAACATTCAGAACACTCTCTATAACTCAAATCTAAATCTCTGTAAAAAGCTAAGCGATTTGGGGTTGCAAATTCCAAGACCTGAAAATAGAGGGCCTCATTTTATAGGTGCAAAACTACCTTATAAAGCTCCGAAAAACATTCTTGAAACTTTGGCAGAAAACAAAATATTTGTCTCTGAGAGAGGTGGCAATTTAAGAATTACACCTCACTTATGGAACAATACTAACGACTTTGAGCGATTTACGGAAATCTTGAAACAAACATTATGAAAATGATTTTGATTACTCTAAATCGGTTTCCAAAATACATCTTTGGTCATTATTTATCGGCGAGTTAACATATTTACTGACTGGGTGAGATTTTATTCTTTCCAATAAACTAGATGAGGAAACTTTTCGTTTATCTTTTAGCCAAAAAGATGTTTCCAGCCGATCTAAAAACATCGGTTGTCTGTGGTGAATATTAGTCAAGCTTGGATGAGCGTTAATCGTGACTATAGCTGCTCCAGAAGCATTTTTAATACCAGCAAAATAAAAAATTTCATTATCAGCATGAATAAATATTGGATGCTTTTCGCCGCTAGAGTTCTTTTGCCATTCGAACCAGCCATCCGCAATAAAGACGCAGGTTTCATAATCCTTAAAACTGGGTTTAATATCCAAACTTTCATATTTGGCATTTATTAAATTTATAGGCTTTTTTGCCCAAATGGGAGAATAGCCCCACTCTAAAAAATCTGGCCTCATCTCCTGATTAAAAATTAATGTAGTGTGTGAGGGCGCAATATTATAAGACGGTTCAATTAAAATATTATGAAAGTCTTTAACATCAGTAAAATTTGAAAGTACAAACCTTCCACACATTTTCACCCCTAATATTAATCTTTGACCATTTGTGTAAAAGAGAATAACAACAAAGCAGAAAGAAAATAAATGAAAAATCTACAGGCAATTTTTTGGATGGTGGTTACTACACTGCTTTTTGCAATTGTTACGGGCATAGTAAGGTACATTGGCAGTGATATTCCTGCACCTGTAGCTGCATTTATTCGATACATAATTAGTACGATATTCTTTATTCCATTAATAGTAAGAATGTTCATTTTAGAACGAAATAGAAGCAATAGACGGGTTTATTGGTCTAGAGGTTTAGCTCACGGTTTTGGAGTTATTCTTTGGTTTTTTGCAATGGCAAGAATCCCAGTTTCTGAGGTTACGGCAATAGGCTATATAACTCCAATTTTTGTTTCAATAGCTGCATTTATTTTTTTAAAGGAAACCCTTTCTACTAGTATTATTGGTGCATTAGCTATTTGTATGATCGGCATGATTATAATTATAAGACCTACAACTAGTGGTATAGCGACAGGTCAATTGTCGATGATAATAGCTACACTGTTTTTTGCTGCATCATATATATTGGCAAAAAAATTATCAGAAACAGAGAGCACTTTGGAAATTCTTGTTGCACTGAATTTCATTGTGACCCTTACATTAGCTCCATTTGCAATAGCTTTTTGGGTAACTCCAAGCCTTCAAGAAGTATTATTTTTGGGTGTTGTGGCTTTGTTTGCAACTGCCGGTCATTTCACAATGACAATTGCCTTAAAGCTGGCTCCTATTACAATTACTCAACCTATCTCCTATGTCCAAATAGTTTGGGCATCCGGTATAGGATTTATTTTCTTTGGAGAGACAATTAGCTTATGGTTCACTGTAGGCGCTGCATTGATCATACTATCATCATTGTATGTAACTTACACCTCCTCTGCCAAGCAGAATAAGGATTTAGGAAGTCTGACAGCCAAAAACTAATCTTTGTATGAGTTAACATCGCTTTTATTATTAAGAAGGGTTATGATTACTTAATGAAAAATTCTAATAAAATTCTTTATTCAGTAAGTGGCAACATAGCCATACTTACTATAAATAGACCAGAAAGACGCAATGCTCTTGATGCAGAAACTTTAGAACAGATTAATATTTTACTAGACAGAGCAGAAAGTGATGAAAAGGTTCGGGTTATATTAATTACCGGTCAAGGCGATACCTTTTCTTCCGGATTTGATTTGAAAGATCAAATGGAAAAAGCCCCTGAAGGTAAGGAATGGAAGCCAATCCTTGAATTAGACCATCGAACTATCATGCGTTTTTGGAATAGCCCAAAGCCAACAATAGCGGCAGTAAAGGGAGCGTGTTTGGCCGGCGCATTTGAACTATCTCTTGCTTGTGATTTTACAATTTGTTCGAAAGACTCCTTTTTCGGTGAGCCTGAACTAAAGTTCGGAGCGGGAATAGTTACAATGCTATTGCCCTGGGTAATCGGCATGAAAGCAGCAAAAGCAATAATTCTATTAGGGAAAGACGATATATCAGCATCAACAGCTCTTGAATTAGGAATTGTTACCGAGATAACCGAAAACGATCAAGTATTGCATAGGTCGGTGCAAATTGCGAAACATATATCAGTTATTGATCCCACCTTAGTCAAAAGAACGAAAAAGGCTATTAACCAAATTTTTGAGACTGCAGGAATTCATGAATCTTTGGAAAATAGTCTTGAGATAGATTACCAGATAGAATCCCAGGGATCGCCAGACAAAAAAAATTTTATGGAAATTGCGAGAAAAGAAGGAATGCGAGAAGCTATAAAGTTTAGAGACAAACGTTTTTCGATGAATGAATAATCCTATTTTACTAATAGTTGTAGCCCAAATGTTTGGTACTTCGTTGTGGTTCAGCACCAACGGTGTATTGAAACAGATCGAACAAATATGGATGCTTTCAACCAGTGATCTCGGTTTGTTAACAAATTCTGTTCAATTTGGTTTTATTGTTGGCACACTACTCTTTTCAGTAACTGGATTTGCAGACAAGTTTAAACCATCACGAATTGTAATGCTTTGCTGTTTCTTAGGGGCAACATCCAATGCTTTAGTCGTATTTGACGAAATTTCTTTTACTTTTGTTATTTTTTCTCGATTAGTTGTTGGGGTGGCGCTAGCAGGAATATACCCAATTGGCATGAAACTAATTATTAGTTGGAACCCTCAGAAGGCGCCCAACACGTTAGGGCTTCTTGTAGGCATGTTAGTCCTAGGTTCATCTTTACCCTACCTTATAAGAGCTTTAGGTATTTCATTTGATTGGCAATATACCGTTATACTTACTTCTGGGCTATGCTACATTGCAGGAATTACAATATATCTTATGGGTGACGGATCTCATTTAGTAATAAGCAAAAAACCCTCTTTTCGACTTTTAGACCAATTCAGCGAACTGTTAAAAAACAGAAAATATATAGCTTCTGCAGTTGGCTACTTTGGACACATGTGGGAGTTATATGCTTTTTGGACTTGTGTCCCAATTCTAATAGCGATATCGGTGTCAAAGCATCAAATTCATAATCAAGAGTTTATTGTTTCATTATTAAGCTTCCTAATAATTGGCTTAGGTTTTATAAGTTGTGTCTTGGGTGGAATTTTAGCAAAATCTTTAAATAGCAGCAGAGTTGCCTCACTATCACTAGCCTTTAGCCTTTCCATCTGCTTAATTTATCCACTGTTAGGCAATCATAGTTTTTTTCTTGATTTATGTTTACTGATGCTATGGGGATTTTTCGTTATTTCTGACTCACCTCAATTTTCGGCAATTTCCGCAAGTGTTTGCCCACAACATTTAGTTGGGACCGCTTTAACTACTCAGAATTGTGTTGGCTTCTCGATCAGTATGATAACTATCTTCCTGACCACCAACTTTCATGAATCTCTTGGTCTGTATTTTGTTTGGATCTTATTGCCTGGACCAGTCTTAGGTTTGATATTCTTTTCTCGTCAATTTGGGTTTTTTAGACTTAAAACAGGCTGATTATTTAAAAGTAAGTCATGGCGAACCAAAATTTTCGTTATGAGTAAGTGCTTGTCTAAATAGCAGCCTAAGAAAAGGGTCAAGAGTTAACAATTTTTTATCAAGGGTAGCTTTTGGTATAATTAACGCGGATGACTTTTCCAAAGCCTTAGCGGTAAATAGTCTTACGTTATTTCCTAATATAGAATTCCAAACCCCAAAAACCTGCATAGAGTTAATAGTTTGTTTTTCGGCTAGTTTTCCATCGCTAGTATTCTTAAAGAGCTGCACTTTGCCTAGCGACAAAATATACCCATCACCGAGAGGCTCGCCCTCTTTATAGATAATCTGGTCTTTTTCGATAGTTATGGAAGAAAGCACGTTTTTTAATTGTTCAACAGCATTTAAATCCATTTTGAGAGTCCATAAAAATGCAAACGTAAATATTTTTGTATTTAAATTTAAATAAGTCAAGAAATTTACGTAAGGGAAACTTGAGTACCTAGTTTATTTAGTTTATGTTCTCGAAAAAATAAAGCCCATCCTCCAAGTATTATTAAAATAATTCCTGCTAAAGATAAGTAATCTGGAATATTACCAAAAAAGAAATATCCATTTATTATAGCTAAAATTAACAAAACATACTCCGTAGGCCCATTGGTAATTGGAGACCCAACTTGGTAAGCATGTATCAATGAGGTCATACCGAGGGTCCCAAAAATTGATAATATAGCTATTGAAATTAATATATTATAGTTATCAAATTTTATCGGACCAAATATAAATCTCCACTCCTCTCTATCTATCATGTCTAACGGAAACACTAAAATAATAGTATAAGTAATTACTGAAAGAAGAAGGCTGACAGAATACTGCTGAAATGCCTGAAGAAATGCATTTTCATTCTCTTTGGTATATTTAGAAATCACCATTGCAACAGCATAGGAAAACGCAGTGAATAAAGGAGCCAACATAAAAAAGCTAAATGCAGACTCCTTAAAAGGCTTCACTATAAGAAATACCCCAATGAAACCAAGAACTATGATCAAAACTCTAATGAGGCCTATTCTCTCTGATAAAACCAATCCAGATAAAATAGTAATGAAAAACGGAGCAGCAAAGAATAGAGCCGTCACTGTGGAAAGTGATAATTTCTCTAAACTTATAAAGAATATAAAGAACCCAAAATGCATTAACACACACCTGATTAATGTTAACTTGGGATAAATTGGGGTTACTCCAATTTTATAATTTAGACACTTTAGGCAAGTCAAAGTGACTATTACACCAACAAATGCTCGCGTTATAAAGAGCTGAAATATAGTTGTTTCATTAGCTATCAGTTTGACAGCTAAATCATGAAAGCTGTAAATTAGCATACCAATAACAATGAAAATCATTCCTATTTGATTTTTGTTTGCTCTCATTTATGGCCGGTAGTATTAACTGCCCAATTATACGATTTATGCGACGATAATCTATTCAAAAAATACTTATTTTAGTCTAACAGAGTAAGAAAAAGAGAAGTTGCTTCCGGAAGTGGTCGGCAGAGCGGTAGAAGCGTTTAATGACGAATTCAACCTGTTTCGTTGGTCTAATTTATTTAAGTCTCTCTTGTTTTCCATACATAATTTATGCGCGCTCGTATCTATTTGAAATCCCGCTCTCTGGCATTCGACCGAAAAGGTGTTTTCTAACTGTGCATTATATTCTTCGTTGCTCATACACCCTACCATTCCAATAAAGAATATCGCTGCAAGTTGTAACAATATGGCAACTTTATTCATCTTATCTTTTCGCAAAAAAAACCCATCCAATTTTCTTTCTCGCCAGCCAAACCAATACTAGCACCTTCGAAAAAAGTTTTAGTTCGAAAGCTTGCTTTTTCAAGAAGTTTTTCTACTTCGCTCTTTTCATAGTAGCTGTAAAACCTACCTAACTTGTCACGACTTTCGCCCACGCCTCGTTTAAGGCTAAAAAATAGAATTCCTCCTTCCTTGAGAGCAAAAAATAATTGCTTCAAGATATCACTAAATTTATTCCTTTTTATATGAAGCAAACTAAAGTTAGCCCAAATTGCATCATAAAAATCATGCTCATCTATTTCATCAAAAGATATTTGTCTTGGCTTAATTTCCAATAAGGTTTCTGCCACCTTTACCATCTCGAGAGAAGCATCAACAGGAAAAGGTGTAAAGCCATTTTTCAAAAGCTCGAGTGATGCAGTTCCGGTTCCACAACCAAGATCAAGTACCTTTCCATCTCTTTCTATCATTTTCATAAAGATATCTAAGTTTGCATCTTTCAGCTCTTTTGATATTAGTTTTTCATATTCCGAAATGCACTTGTCATATACATCTAAAGTTTTTTGATCAACGCTCATTAAAGTCAAAACTCCATGGGTATAAAAGAGTCAGACCCTTGAGCCTTTTTCCATAACATTACTGATTTGAAATCTAGCCACCATGCATGGATTTTTAAAGAATTTCTACTCACTGCATCTTTTAGCCAAGGGTAAGTAAGCAAGTTATTATAGGAATATAGCACCACCGCCCTCTCTGAATTAACTTCAATATTTGCGTCGTTGTAATCAAAGTCTACTTTTGATAAAGCCGGTTTTGCAATATCAACCCAACTTTGAATTAAATCGGTCGGATTATCTTTAGCCTCTCCTTCTTTATCATTATTAATGCTTTTACATAGGGCTGCAACGCCTCCGCAGTGGGCATGCCCCATCACAATAATATCTTTGACCCTTAAAATCTTTACAGCGTATTCTAATGCTGAGCCGATGCTTACATTATCTTTTGATGTGAATGGAGGTACCAAATTTGCTACATTTCTGACAACAAATAAGTCACCTGGCCCGGTACCAAACAGAATAGATGGTTCTACACGGGAGTCAGAACAGCAAATGACCATCGTTTCGGGTGACTGGCCTTTTTTAGCTAGCTGTTGAAGAACTTGACTCCTTTTTTCAAAATAGGACTCTCGAAAATTTTTAAACCCATTTACCAGCTCTTTAACCATTATATAAAAATCTCCTTCATCCCGCTTCAATTTGTTGAACTCTATTTTTATTTTATCTTTTATTGGTTTTCTGTGTTTGGTGCAATTCTATTTGACATTTATAGATTTTGAAGACATACAAACTTTTATTATCTAACGCGTCAGGCAAAGTAAAAAAGAATGATATTTAGTAATTTTCAGTATCCTGAGTTACAAGTGATTTTAACTAATTCTGATGAAATTAAAAATAGTTTACCAAGGGCATCAGTAAATGGTATCCCGAGATCGTAAATTTTTTTATTTATTACTGTTTTCTAGCATCGTAATAATATTTTCTTTTTCCTATAACATCTACACGCATATATCAGAATCTGGAACCTGTAATAAATCAACCAATTTTGTTAGTGGATTAGGGGGACCAATAGATTTAATTGATCAGAATGAAACTACTTTCTCTTTGGAAAAACAAAATGCTTCCCTTTCATTATTATACTTCGGATATAGCTATTGTCCTGATATCTGTCCCTATGATTTAGAAAGAAATGCCTACGTAAAAGATATTATGGATGAACAGCAATTGGATATTAATTTAGTATTTATCACCCTTGATCCATCTAGAGATACAACAGAGCGATTGAAAGATTTTTCAGAGTATATTCATAAATCAATGATTGCTTTAACTGGTTCAAATGAACAAATAGAAGCCCTCAAGAAGGCGTATGGTGTTTTTGGAAAATCAAATAAGGTAGATAACGAAGATCAATCCTATTTAGTTAATCACTCAACTTTCTCTTATCTTGTGAACAAGGATGGAGAAGTCTTATCTTATTTTAATAGAAGAGAATCTCCTGAAAAAATCTCTGAAAAAATTAAATGTTTTTATTAAATTTTGCTTATAATTTGCAAAGGTTAGATCGGTTTTTATTTTTCATGTTTAGAAAAATATGCTAACAATGTCTGTAACAATTACTGAGGTAAGGATAATACATAAATGGCTTTACACTGCCCAGGCTGGATACTCTGCATTTTTTGTGCAAACGCCGCTAGGGAAACCCTTCTTTACTCAGCCCCTATAAACACAATCGTCAAAAAGTATTCGGTTGCAATAGATGAACATTATTCCGAAATATCACCTGATTTTATACAAGTATGTGCAGAAAAAATGCTTGCATCACTTGTAGAAGTTGATGCAGGAAGCGCGGCGGAAGAGATAATTCGGGGATATATTCATAAGAAAATAAAGTCTAAAGATGATGGTTCGGCTAGAAAGTTGTCGGGAATATTTTCGTCGGAGTTTAAAGGTGAAAGAACACCCACAGGAACTGAAAAATATATTGTTACCAACTTTAGAGCTTTTTTGTTTTCAATGAGATCAGGAGCAAAAGGCCTCCCTCCTCCAGGCTGGCAAGTCGATCAGGTTCAAGATTTAGATTGGGTTGGTGAAGTTATGATGCAAAAAGTTTCCATAATGGATGTATAATAATTAGATCTATAACTTCATTTCAATATTTTTTAGTTCCTTATCAATAAGCTCTCTGGGAATACCTTTAAAAAAAATTTAAATACTTTCTCAAAATTAATTGGATTCGCATGACTATAGTGTTAAGTTTGTGTCTTCCAAAACTCGAATATTAGGTTGTTAAGTTATGTCAAACTATTGCCCTGAATGGATATTGAGCGTAGCGGTAGGAGTAATTGTAGGAGACGCTCTAACGGGGAGTACCTCAATCCTAGCTAACTCCCAAAAATTTAGTGATGGCTTATCCAAACATTATGAAGAAATTAGTAAGGATTTTTTGAATGATACCGCAAACGACATTATTTCGGAGTTGAATGATATAGGAATTGATGAATTTACTGCTCGATTTGTTAAATCATTTGTATTTAATAGGATTAAATTTAAAGAAAACGGAAGTACGAGACGATTTAATGTATTTTTTAATCAATTTAAAGGGGAGAAAGCACCAGTAACCTCTAAAAAACTCGTCAGCTCCTTTAAAGCATTTGTATTTAGATGTAGGGCCCAAAAAGTATCTTTAGCGCCGAAGAGCTGGAATATACACCAAGAGGAACAAATTGATTGGCTTTTGACTCTTGTTCAGCAGGACCCACCCAAGTTATCAGCATAAGTTTTAAACTTTAATGATCGGCGTAACTTGATCTGAGGTTAAGTTTAGACTTTTAATTAGTAGAATCTGGTCTAAATGTAGTACCATTTTGTCACATACAAACAAGTTCAGGAGAGAATCATGCCTAAATTGATTTTAAACAGGCGAGAGTTCGCAGTTGGAAGTGCTGCTTTGGTTACTGCAATAAGCTCTCTGCCAGTAATGGCAAGCGGTAAACTTAAAGTGGCTGGCATATATACTGTGCCGACACAACAGAAATGGGTAGCTCGATTGCACCTTGCGTTAGATGCAGCAGCAAAGCGCGGTGAAATTGACTATGTATATTCAGAAAGCACAGCTAATACAGACTATGTTAGGGTTATGCGTGAATACTGTGACAGCGGCGTAAACATGATTGTCGGCGAAGCCTTTGGTATCAGTAAAGAAGCCAGAAAAGTCGCTGATGATTATCCAGAAATTGCATTTTTAATGGGAGATCCATTTAAGCCACACGGAAATAATTTTTCAGTTTTTGATAATTACATACATGAGCCTTGCTATTTGATGGGAATTGTCGCTGGCCATATGACAAAAGCTAAAAAGATAGGTATGGTTGGTGGATATGCCATCGGTGAAGTTAACAGACTATTTCATGCTTTTATGAATGGAGCAAAATCTGTTAAGCCAGACATAAAATTTAAAGTTACCTTTATTGGATCATGGTACGACCCACCGAAAGCAAAAGAAGCCGCGTTTGCACAGATTGAGGCTGGCTGCGATATTCTTTATGCCGAGAGAGCAGGTGTAGTTGACGCGTGTAGAGAAAAAGGCATTTTAGCATTTGGTAATGTAAATGATATGAACAAAGAAGAAAATGGTACAGATGTAGTTGTCACCTCAGCCCTTTGGCATATGGAAGGTGCGATTGATCATGCTATCGCAAAAGTAAAATCAGGAAACTTTTACTCAGAAGAATATCACGATTGGACTATGATGGCAAAAGGAGGTGCATCCCTAGCCCCATATTACGAGTTTGAAAGCAAGATACCTTCTGCAGTAAAAGAACAAGTAGCTACCCTTGCGGATAACATTAAGAAGGGTAAGTTCACGGTAGAAATAAATGACGCCGAACCAAAGTCTACATTCTAAATAAAACACCACTCCAATTTAATAAAGTGGGAGTGGTATTTTTCTTAATGACTACACTTCTAAAAGTAGAGAAAATAACAAAAAAATTTGGTGACTTTTATGCCAATGACCAAATTAGCTTTGAAGTAAATAAAAGTGAAGTATTGGCAATTCTAGGTGAAAATGGAGCAGGTAAAACCACCCTAATGAATATCCTTTTCGGTCATTATACACCGGATGCTGGAACCGTAAATTTTGAAGGACATGCAATAGAATTTGGTAATACAAATAATGCTATAAAGCTTGGAATTGGAATGGTTCATCAGCACTTCACGTTAGCTGAAAATTTGACCGTCTTAGAGAATATTATTATTGGTAGACAATCAATCTTCTCCCTGTCTTTACCCAAAAGACAAGCTAGAGTAAAGATCTTAGAGTTATCGAAAAAATTCGGGTTACCTATTGATCCTGATGAATTGGTAGCAAACTTATCCGTAAGTGAGAAACAGAGAATAGAGATTTTAAAAACTCTATTTTTAGACTGCAAACTACTAATTTTAGATGAACCTACTGCAGCTCTTACTCCCCAAGAAACAGATGCTTTATTCTCAACTATTCGTAATATGATTGAAACTGGTTTATCGGTAATTTTAATTTCACATAAACTTAATGAAATACTTGCCGTCAGCGATAGAATAATTGTATTGAGAAATGGCTCCTCTGTTGGTGAAATCGACACCCATGCTGCGGATAGAGAAAAAATTGCTGAAATGATAGTTGGAAAAAAAATAGACTATCCTCAGAAAAAAAAAATACCGAGAAAATCAAAGGTCTTTAGTCTAGTAGATGTTTCATACAATAAAACAGATGCCCCAAAATTAAGCAAAGTCAATTTGGATTTATATAGTGGTCAAATACTTGGAATTGCGGGTGTTGCAGGAAACGGTCAAACCACATTAGCAAAAATCCTTTCAGGGCATTTTAAACCAACTCAGGGAAAGATAGTCTTTAATAAGGCTAAAAGAGTGCATACATCGCCAAAATCATTTATGGATTTGGGAGTTGCCTACATACCTGAAGATCGCAATAGTGATGGAATAGTTGGAGATATGGAAATATGGGAAAATGCCATAATGACCGAAATGGATGATTCATACTTGAGGAATAGTCTCGGAATTATAAACAAAAAAGCCTCGTTTGGTAGAAGTGAAAATCTCTGTGAAACATATGACGTACGAATGCAGTCGATAAGACAACGAAGCAGACTACTATCTGGTGGAAATGTACAAAAGCTTCTTTTAGGACGTTGGCTCATGAGAAAACCTAAAATAATAATCGCTTGTCAACCGACCCGTGGACTTGATGAAGGTGCGATAGCTTCTATCCAGAATTTACTTCTTAAAGCCCAACAGAATGGTTCAGCAATCATTTTAATATCAGAGGACTTAGATGAATTACTGACTATGTCTGATGACATTTCGGTAATGTATAAAGGTATGTTGTCTGATCCGATAGAAACTAGTTCTACAGATAAACTTTCTATTGGACTTCGAATGGCAGGTGACGGTTTCCTATGATAAAATTTAGACTTGAAGAAAGAGCTAAAAGCCCCTATTGGCTAATCATATTATCTCCCTTCATAGCCATATTAGTCGCAATAATATTAGCTGGTATTCTGATTGTTCTCGCAGGTGCAAATCCATTTGAATCTTATTATCAATTAATTATTGGGGCATTTGGATCAAAAAACTCGTTTGCAGAAACGCTTGCTCGAGCAACTCCAATAATTTTAACAGGTCTTGCTGCTTCAATAGCGTTTAGAGCAAAATTTTGGAATATAGGAGCGGAAGGCCAATTATATTTTGGGGCATTGGCAACAACATTGTTTGGTACTGGATTAGTTGTTTTACCAAGTATACTAATGATCCCCTTTTTGTTTATTATGGGAGCGCTTGCTGGTGGGTTACTCCTTTTACCGTTGGTTCTTTTGAAACTTTATTATAAAGTTGACGAGGTCGTAACGACTTTACTTTTAAACTTTGTTGTAGTTTTACTTGTAAGCTATTTATTAGAAGGTCCCTGGAAAGACCCCATGTCATTGGGTTGGCCTCAAGGAAAATCAGTAATTGACGATGGTGCGTTACCCCAAATTCTTTCCAAAACCAGACTCCACCTTGGTTTTATTATTTCTATCTTTTTTGCTTTCTCTGTTTGGTTTATTTTGAGTAAAACTGTGATCGGGTATCGAATAAAGTCAGTTGGTTTAAATGCTGCAGCTGCGTCGCATGCAGGGGTGCCAATTTTTAAAACAGTATTGATTGTAGCACTTCTGAGCGGTGGGATGGCTGGAATGGCAGGAGTAACTGAAACCGCAGGGTTGAAAGGTTATCTTACTTTAGACCTATCCCCTGGCTTTGGGTACGCAGGAATAGCTGTTGCAATGCTCGCAAATCTCAATCCTATCGGGGTAATATTTTCAGGTGTGTTTTTAGCATCAATTTATGTCGGAGCGGATGCAATGAGTAGAGCGATGAACGTACCTACTTATTTGGCAGATGTGATAGTCGCATTAACTGTGCTGTGCATATTGTTAAGCCTTGTGTTCGTTCACTACAAAATATTGTTTTTCGGGGTAAAAAAGAATGATTGAATTTTTTGAGATTATTTTTACCGCCGGCTTTTGGGCGGCAACCATAAGAATAGCCTGCCCTCTAATATTAGCTACAATTGGAGAGGTATTATGTGAACGTGCTGGAGTTTTGAATCTGGGCATCGAGGGAATTATGTCAATAGGAGCAATGGTTGGATGGATGACAGTATTTCTTGGAGCAGACCTATATACTGGAATATTGGCTGCTCTTATTATTGGAGGTCTTTTCGGCCTTCTCCATTCTATATTTACCGTCTATTTGGGTGCTTCCCAGCATGTTACAGGGATTGGAATAACAATGTTGGCATCCTCACTAGGATTTTTTTGCTTCAAGCTCATTT
>CACGWW010000010.1 GCA_902576905.1 uncultured Alphaproteobacteria bacterium | reverse complement strand
AAAGAAGATGATGAAGTAAGTGACTTAGGTTTCAAGCGGCTTAATGGAGCTAGATTAACAATGATTATTGATGCTAGCGCCCCTCTTTACGGAAAAAGAAATGGGATTGCGCACGCAGGATTTTCATCTTTCGAGTTGTACTATGGAACCAAGGCTATTTTTGTAAACTGTGGGGGTGGTAGCAGGTTTGGGCATCAATACAGGAAATATTGTCAAAGCTCTAAGGCACACAACGTTTTGTTGTTTAATGAAAAGTCACAATGTTCTTTTGGAAAAAAGATTTTTTCAAGAGGAAACTCTTATTATTACTTAAAGGATGGGCCTAGGAACACTAAGATAGGCTGTGAAAATTCTATCACTGAAAAAACCGTAGAGTTGTCTCATGATGCATACAAAAAAGACTATAACATATCCGTTAACAGGAGACTTTCAATGGATCTTGTAAAAAACTGTGTGATTGGACAGGATACAGTATTTCCTGAAAGTAATTTAAAAAAAAATTTAATTGATGCCTCTTTTACTCTCTATTTTCATTTGCACCCTTCAATTTCTTGCAAAAAGAGGAGTAATGGAGTCATGCTCGAAATTCCAGGTAATAAAAAAATGTTATTTTCATATAAAGGAGGAATTTTACGCCTTGAAAAGTCAACATACACCGGTAATTTTAATGAACCTCAGGAAATAACAATGATGGTTATTGAAAATAGTGTCAAACAAAGTGAAGGAAAAATAAATTGGAAATTAGAGGAGTTCGTTGATTGAAAGCAGGAACAACACCAATCCGCAGGGCATTAATAAGTGTTAGTGACAAGACTAATCTGGAGGATTTAGGAAAATTTCTAGAAGGATTGGGTGTAGAGCTCGTCTCTACAGGAGGAACTGCTCGATATTTAAAAAAAGTGGGCTTAAAAGTTAAAGAGGTGAGCGATATAACAGGATTTCCTGAGATTTTGAATGGTCGGGTCAAAACACTCCATCCAAAAGTTCATGCTCCGATACTATTTGATAGGGATGATAGGGGTAGTATTAAAGAGTTAAGAAAAATGGGCTCAAATGCTATAGACCTTGTAGTTATTAATCTTTATCCTTTTGAAACTATTTTAAAAAGTAGAGCCCCCAGAAAAGACATAATCGATAATATCGACATAGGAGGGGTAGCTCTTATGAGGGCAGCAGCCAAGAACTTTGATCATGTAATGGTTATTTCTGATCCAACAGATTATATCCCATTAAAGAAAGAGCTAACAAATTTTCAAGGGTGTACGCGACAAAAAACGAGAAAATTTTTTGCGGGAAAAGCGTTTTCCCAAACATCTTATTACGATCACTTAATAACGGGATGGTTTTTATCGAAAAAGCAGCTTAAAGATACTAAAAGCCGTCTGTTTGGTGGACCATCAAGGGAGGTTTTGAAGTATGGAGAGAATCCTCACCAAGAGGCATCCTATCTCAATAGTCCTGATTTAGAAAGAAAAGCAAAAAATCTTGTAAAAATTTTACATGGAGCTTTATCTTACAATAACCTCGCTGATACGACGGCAGCCTACAAAATATTATGTGAGCTTGAAGATTACAACAAATCATCCTGTGTAATTATAAAGCATGGAAACCCGTGCGGAGTAGCAATTGATAACAAAATTTTAGGTGCTTATAAAAAAAGTTTTGAAACAGACCCTATATCTGCTTTTGGAGGAATTGTTGCTGTAAATCAGAAAGTTGATGAGAAACTAGCAAAGAGAATATTAAGCGTATTTACAGAGGTGATAATCGCAAAAAGCTTCTCACCAGAGGCTTTTAAAATGCTGAGTTTTAAAAAGAATATCAAGATAGTTGAAATAAAGAGCTTTGATAGAACATTATTACATACAGAGGAGGTTAGGTCAGTCATAGGAGGATATCTTGTACAGGAAACGTCTTTAAGTAAACCAAATGAAGAGGAATTTAAAGTAGTAACGAAAAGAAGACCGAGCAAAAAAGAATTTGATAACTTAGTTTTTCTATGGAAGATAGTCAAACACGTAAAATCAAACGCTATCGTTGTTGGAAAAAACCTGTGCATAACTGGAATTGGAGCTGGACAGACCAACAGGGTAGGGAGTGTGAAAATAGCAATAGAAAATTCGAAAAGGTTAGAAAAAAATTATACAAATAACACGAAAACCATATCCAATGGTATGGCTTCAGATGCTTTTTTTCCATTTCCTGACTCAATTAAAATGGCTTCTCGAAAAGGAATTTCTTGTATAATTCAGCCTGGGGGATCAATAAACGATTTGGACGTTATTAAGGCAGCTGATAAGCTAAATATCTCAATGGTTTTTACAAAAAGGAGGCTTTTCAGTCATTAAATATTGGCTTGGACTCTGATGCTAAAAGTATTGGTACGCCGTCTCGCACCGGAAACTTTATTTTAGCAACTTTAGATATCAGATAATTTTCATTTTTATCATAATACAGCGCTCCACCACTAATGGGACACACCAACAATCTCGTAAGATAAGTATTGAACTCATTTTTTTTCTTATTGGACATATCGACTTTCTAGGTCATTTTCCGATGATAGCTTCATCAATGTTACTAAAACGTCTAACCTCTTGACTATCGTTTCCGCCTCTAAAAGAACCTGCTTTTCCTCAGGCTCAAACGGACAAAGCATAGATAAAGAGTTCACAAGAACTTCTTCTCTAGCTTTTTTGAGCACGTCCCAGTCGGATGCAATTTGTGCGCTATCTAAATACTTTTTCAAAATTTCTAAAAAACCGTTTCTGTCAAAACTGTTTATACCTTCGAAGGGAACAAGGTCATTACTGTAAAAATCCCAATCTATTTCAGACAATATATAAGGCTTTTGATCCTCCATTTCTTTTCTAAAATTAAATCTCGATACGCCTTCTAAGGTAATAAGGTATCTTCCGTCTTCAGTTTCAGTAAATGAAACAATTCTGCCTGCACACCCTACTTTTTGAAACTTATTTGTTCCGGTCAGATTGTTTCTTTTATCTATTTTAATAGGCTGAATCATTCCTATCAGTCTATGTTTTGTGGCAAGTGTGTCTTCAACCATTCTTATGTACCTTGGCTCAAATATATTGAGCGGAAGTCTGCTATTAGGAAGTAACAATGCACCTGGCAGAGGAAAAAGAGGTATATTTTTAGGTAATTTTTCCATACGTTATTCAAACAAAAATCAGGGATGTAAGCGCTCTTCGCCCTTTTTTGGAGAGCTCGTTCTCAGAACCGAGATGATCAAAAATTAACAGTAGCTGTTTTTTTGCATAACCATCCTTCCATTCCTTGTCTTTTCTAAACATCTCTAAAAGAACGTCTATACACTCGGAGAAATTATTCTCCTTAAAGAGTATTTTAGAATAATTCATCTTGCAATCTAGGTCGGCGGGGTTTTTCCGCATTCTATCTAAAATTTCTTTCTTGCTATCCTCGACATCATTACTCTTCATAAGCTCATAAGATGAAATAGCACCTTTAACCGCATTATCTTTAAGTATTTCAGGTGACAAATTTTCTATTAGTTTCTCGACACTGTCAAAGTCGCCTAATCCAATATTTGACCTTATTAATAGAGAATAATTCTCTGGGGATGGACTGGACTTAATTAGCTCTTCGGATGCTAGTTTTACCTCCTCAAACCTTCCTTCTGAAAGTAATATTTCAAACTCTTCAGATATATTCGAATTATTTTTTGAAAATTTTTTTATGAGTGTGTCTAAAAATTTTTCCACTTCGGGTTCGGTTTTGGCGCCCATAAATCCATCAACTGGTTGACCGTCTGAAAAAGCGAAGACTGCGGGGATAGACTGTACTCTAAGTTGAGAGGCAATACTTTGATTTTCGTCTACATTAACTTTAACTACCTCAAGATGTTCCTTCTTTTTCGTTGCTTGATTTTCCAGAATGGGAGTTAAGGCTTTGCATGGGCCACACCATGGAGCCCAAAAATCAACTATTACTATTTTTTCTTTGGATTTTTCAATAACCTCGGGGACAAATGTATTTTCACTTACATCCTTTATAGAATCTGCTAGCATTTTAGAAACATCCTTTCCCCTATTTTAATATAAGTCATTAAATCTATTAACAAACTTTTTTCTTATAAAAAATGGTGGCTGTGGTAATAAACTGTTCTCATATCCTTTAATTTCTTCATGTTTTCCAAATATTCTGTCAGCCTCCTGTTTTGAAAACCCTGCAAGATGTATAGCTTCCAACCAAGCAGCCTTTTTGTCTGCTAACTTGACGCGTCTTTTTATTATTTTAATTTTTTTTGTTGGAATATTGAACCTTATACAAATTGCTCTTGTTAACTTTTCATCCAATTCTTCATAAGTGTTACCCAAATGAGATTTTAGAGGAGAGATCATATCTCCTATCACATATTCAGCAGAGTCGTGGAGTAAAGCAAATAACTTCGAAGGATTATCCATTTGCGGGAATTGCTTTGCAAAAATATTTTCAACTAAAAGACAGTGCTGTGCTACTGAAAAAGGGTATTCTCCGATAGTTTGACCATTCCATCTGGCTAAAAACGATAGGCCATGCGCTATATCTTCTATTTCTATATCAAGAGGGCTTGGGTCTAATAGCTCAAGCCTTCTACCTGAAAGCATCCTTTGCCATTCCCTTTTTATTTTCATTTTGAAGTTGCAAAAATTATTATAACTCCTATTAATTATATAGGTTTTTGTAAGGAAAATAAAATGAGTAAAGATTTTATCGTGAAAGATATCAGTTTGGCTTCATTCGGAAGAAAAGAGATAGCTATTGCTGAAACAGAAATGCCAGGATTGATGGCCATAAGAAAAGAGTTTGAAGGAAAAAAGCCACTTAAAGGGGCAAGAATTGCAGGAAGCCTCCATATGACAATTCAAACAGCTGTCTTAATAGAGACACTGGTCGATTTAGGCGCAGATGTTCGTTGGGCAAGTTGTAATATTTTTTCTACACAAGATCACGCTGCAGCAGCTATAGCGGCAAGCGGTGTTCCTGTGTTTGCTTATAAAGGTGAAACTCTCGATGAATACTGGGAATATGCTGATAAAATATTTCTTTTTAAGGAAGAAACAGCGAACCTAATCCTAGATGACGGCGGTGATGCAACTATGTATGTTCTATTAGGATCGCGGGCAGAGAGTGGAGACACGGAATTTTTGGAAAAACCATCTTCAGAGGAAGAGGTAGCGCTTTTTAAACAAATTAAAAAGAGATTACAATCAAGTAAAGGCTGGTTTACGAAACAAAAGGAGTCAATTGTTGGAGTTTCAGAGGAGACAACTACAGGTGTAAACCGGTTGTATCAGTTAGAGCGGGAAGGTAAGCTACCTTTTCCTGCAATTAACGTAAATGATAGCGTTACAAAGTCTAAATTTGATAACAAATATGGCTGTAAAGAATCGTTAGTAGATGGAATAAGAAGAGCTACAGATACTATGATGGCAGGTAAAGTTGCAGTCGTTTGTGGTTACGGTGACGTGGGAAAAGGATCAGCAGCATCATTACGAGGAGCCGGAGCCCGCGTAAAGGTTACGGAAGTAGATCCTATATGTGCACTGCAAGCTGCAATGGATGGTTTCGAAGTCGTAACATTAGAAGACACAGTCGAAACAGCAGATGTATTTATAACAGCTACAGGTAACAAAGATGTTATAAAGCTAGACCATATGAGGAATATGAAAAATATGGCTATCGTCGGAAACATTGGTCATTTTGACAACGAAATCGAAGTCGCTGCTCTCAAAAATCAAAAATGGATAAAAATAAAAGACCAGGTTGATATGGTGGAAATGGCTTCAGGTAGGAATATAATTCTATTGTCTGAAGGCAGATTGCTTAATCTCGGAAATGCAACTGGTCATCCATCTTTTGTAATGTCCGCAAGCTTTAGTAATCAAGTCCTAGCCCAAATCGAGCTGTGGAAAAATGGTAAGAATTATTCCAATAGCGTATACACGCTGCCAAAACATCTGGATGAAAAGGTCGCAAGTTTGCACTTAGAGAAAATAGGAGTAAAACTTACAAAACTAGAGAAAGATCAGGCTGATTATATTGGTGTAAATGAAGCCGGACCATTTAAAAGCGACAGCTATCGCTATTAATTAAACTTTCCGTCCCCGCTTTCCAAAGCCTAGAGAATGTCGATTGTCTATGTCAATAGGCCACCTTGGTCTTGGGGACAAGTCCATATCATCAACTTGTCCTCCTAAATACATTTGTGTTCCCGCATACGCGATCATTAGGCCGTTGTCTGTGCACAGATCTAGTGGCGGTGCAGAAAATCGGACCCCGAGATTATCACATAGCTCCCTCAGTGAATTTCTTATTTCCTTATTTGCTGCAACACCACCTGCTAATGAAAAGGATAGACTTTTCACAGAAGAAACCTTGGAGAATTGTTCTATAGCTTTTTTTGTTTTCTGCTCAAAAATTAATTTCATAGATTTTTGAAACGATGCGCAAATATCTCTTTGATCACGCAAATATAGGCCAGATTGTTTTTCAACTAGATAATCTACTTGTCTTCTTACGGACGATTTAAGGCCAGAAAAGGAAAGGTTACAGTCATTTTTATTGATTAGTGGCAATGGAAACGAAAACCGACTTTTATCACCTTTTTCCGCCCACTTTTCCACTTCTGATCCGGAAAATATAGGAAGGCTCAACATTTTTGCTACTTTATCAAAAACCTCACCTGGAGCATCATCTATAGTTGTTCCAAGCCTCTTTATTTTATTCGCTCCCAAAACGGCTAAATATTGACAATGACCACCTGAAGCTAAAAGCAGTAGATAAGGATAGCTTAGATCATCTGTCATTTGAGGTGTGAGCGCATGACCAACGAGGTGATTAACGCCAATCAGCGGTTTTCCTGTTGAAAAAGCCAATCCCTTCGCAAAATTTATACCTGAGATAAGACCTCCAATTAATCCAGGCCCCTTTGTCACACAAACAATATCAATATCACCAAGTGTAATGCTATTTTCTTTTAGAGCTTTTTTAAAGCATGTATCCACTCTTTCTGAATGGGCACGCGCCGCAATTTCCGGCACGACACCGCCGTAGCCTTTATGGAGTTTTTCTTGAGATAGTGTTACAAGTCCCAGTTTTTCTGAAGCCAGTATATTATCTTTACGAGTTACTTTGATAACGCCTATTGAAGTGTCATCGCAGCTACTTTCGATTCCTAGTGCTATGATAGACTTGTGCATAGTTATATATTACATTAATTAAAAAATTATTAATTAGAAAATCAGAGAATGAGTAAAGGTAGTTATCCAGAAAAATTAATTATTGGCACAAGAGGCTCTCCTTTGGCTTTAGCACAAGCCAATGAAGTAAGAAATAAATTATTATCATTAAATCAAATAGATCCTGGAAAGGTAAAAATAGAAATCATAAAAACGAGTGGCGACAAGTTTTTGAATACGTCACTATCAAAAATTGGGGGAAAAGGCTTGTTTACGAAGGAAATTCAACAAGCTCTTATCGACAAGCGAATAGACATAGCTGTTCACTCTATGAAAGATGTTGAAACGGACCTTCCAGAAAAATTGGTTATCTCAACTATCTTAAAGCGCGAAGATGTAAGAGACTCTTTCATATCGAGAAGATACTCCTCCATCGCAGATTTGCCATTGGGGTCTGTTGTTGGAACATCATCTCTTCGAAGAAAGGCACAGTTACTAAACAAGCGAAAGGATTTAAAGGTGGTTGAGTTTAGAGGAAATGTTCAAAAAAGACTTGAAAAGTTAGACAACAACGTGGCTGTTGCAACCTTTTTAGCTACTGCAGGATTAAATAGACTTGGATTAGTTGAGCTGATTAACCCTATATCAACAGATGAAATTTTGCCTGCTGTTGCTCAGGGAGCCGTCGGAATTGAGCATTTACGCAGCGAAAAAATGGAAGAATTTTTGGCACCTCTCAACGACAGTGTATCAAAGAAAAGAGTTGAGGCTGAAAGAGCATTCTTAAGGGAGTTAGACGGATCCTGTAGAACGCCTATTGGAGGATTGGCGCAAAAAAATAATGAAGAATTTAAATTTATGGGAGAAATTATAAGTGCTAATGGCGAGGTAAAGATACATGATGTTTGGCAAGGAGACTGGGCCATGGCGGTAGAAATTGGGCGCGAGGCAGGAAGAGAGATAAAGTCAAAAGGAGGGAAAAATTTCTTCCAATAAAGAAATTCTTTTAACGCGGACTTTTAAAGACAGCTGCCGTTTCAAAGAAATGTTACAAAAAGAAAAGTTTAACGGTAGGGTTTTGATTTTTCCTCTCTTGGAAATAGAGTTCCAAAATATAAGTGTAAACCTAGAGAGAGCGGATATTTTAGTCTTTACATCCGTTTATGCTGTAGAAAAATTGAATATAGAATTGAAAAACTCGGAAACACCTATTTTTGCTGTTGGGCAAAGATGTGATGAGTTTCTTAGAGAAATTGGAGCAAAGGAGACATTTATTTTTGCAAATGTAAAGCAGTTGCTTGATAGCTTAAAAGACTACTGTAATAATAAAAGACCAACTATATTTTATTTGCGAGGTGACGAAATATCGTTTGACTTGAAGGCGGATCTTTCAAAGTACAACTTTAATTGTGAAGAGTATGTGGTTTATAAGCAGAAAAGACCTATTCAGCAAAGAGAATTAGACAATGTCTTAGCCAGAAAACATTTGGAGGGTATAGCGCTATTCTCGGAAAAATCCGTGGACAGTTTGACAAAGGGCGCTTCAGAAAACAAACTCAATAAAATATTTTTCTGTTTTAGCAAAAAAATTGAAAATAGATTAAGATCGGTCTTAGATAAAGACATTAGATGTAAGACAATTCAAGAGCCTTTGATTTCTGAAATGGTCAAGATGATAGTTAAAGAGTATGCACGTTATTAAGACTAAAATTAAAAAGCTTAAAAGTGACAGAATCGAATACTAAGAAGAGTTTGAAAAAAAACGGTGATGGACCAAAAACATTGGGTTATCACTTTAACTATGCCCTTATGTTGGCAGTAGTTAGTTTGGCATTATCAGCATTAGCCTTAGGTTCTTTATATTTCATTTTCTTTGTTGAAATTAAAGATTTAAAATCTGAATTAAATTCTAAGTTGAACAAAAACACATTTTTCTTGGAAAGAGAGAAAATTGTAAGCTCTAGTATCGAAGAGTTACAATCAGAAAAAGAATTTTTGCTATCAAGAATTAATATCGTCAATGACTTGGTTGAAAAGAACGCGAAAGATATAGAGTCAAAAATAAGCGCTGCTATTTCTGAAAATGTGAAATACAAATCCAAAGATGAGGCACAAAACCAAAGTGATATTAAAAGTGAGGGGTTATCGAAAAACCAAATAGACAAGCTGAAAAATTTTCAACAAACATATAAAAGTGAATTAGATGTGTTGCAGCAACGAATATCAAAGAACCAAGAGCTTATTGATAATAACAAAAAGACTTTATCGGTTTTAAGAAGTTCCTATCAGAATATAGAGAAAAAACAGTCCTTAGAAATGAGTCGAGAGCTTTTTATTTTAATAGAGGAATTCACCGAGATTTCTTATCGTGCTTTGAAAAACGAAATAAACTCGCTTGAGAAACAAGACTGGACAGACTGGTTAACAAGTTACTTCAGCACTATTTTTATATCTAGGTCTACTGAGCCTATTGAGGGTGATCACACAGACGCAATACTATCCAGAATTGATGATTCATTAAAAAGCGGAAAGCTAGAAAACGCAAAAATTGAGATTAGTAAATTATCGTCAGAGACTAGAGCCTTTATGAAAGAGTGGATCGGAAAGCTGGATAAACTTATTGAAATGAAAGATCAGATAAATCAGTGATTTGGGTATTTATAAAGGCAATATTTTTTTTCAGCATTGCGATAGCACTAGCTGTTGCATTTAATTTTGTAAAAGATACCGACGGGACATTAACGATTGACTTTCTTGATAGAGAATACCAGTTAAGTTTCATATCGTTTTTTGCCCTCATCTTAGCGCTTCTCTTTGTTGCTTTAATGATGAATATAGCCCTAAAGTTTTTATGGTCTTTTATTGGATTTTTGAGAGGAGATGATACAGCTCTAAAGAGGTTCTTTGAAAAAAGGTCAGAAAGAAAAGGACAAAGCATTTTAATCAGTGCATATACTGCAAGCTTTGAGGGGGATCATGAAAGAGCTTTATCAGAAATAAAGCGAAGCAAGAAATATCTCAAGTCAAAATCTTTGCCGAACATATTATCTCTTAGCGCATATGACGCCAAAGGAAACGTGGCAAAACAAGAAGAGATTTTTCAAGAATTAATTAAAGACAAAACGACACGGAGCATGGGGTTGTTTGGTCTCATAAAGATGAAACTAACTGAGGGGAATACGAGCCTAGCACTAAAACTGACAGAGCGGTTAATCAAGTTGAAACCCCGAAACCTATCATTTAATAAAACTTTTTTTAATCTCCAACTCACAGAGGGTGATTGGGATGGAGCCTTAACTAGTTATAAAAATATTAATAAGATTAAAAGAATAGATAAAGAAACGTATAGCAAAGGAGAAAGTATTCTTTTATTTCAGAAAGCTAAGGAACTTAGATCAGATGGAAAGACGCTGGATGCCTTGAAGATTTCCAGGCAGGCGTTAAAAAAATATGCGGGCCTTGTTCCAAATTCGATCTTTTTGTCAGAGCTAGAGGTTCTTGAAGGACAAAAAAAGAAAGCAGAAACAGTATTGTTAAGTACATGGAAAGTTATTCCTCACCCAGATGTAGCAAAAAAATTTGCAGAGATCGAGGCTAATGAAAGCGTCGATGATCGTGTAGAACGATTTAAAAAAATATTAAATGTTAAAAAGACTGATGTAGAGACAAAAACCTTAAAAGCCGAATTAAATATTCTTTCTGAAAATTTTCCTGAAGCGAGACGGGCTATAAGTGATCTAATAGAAACTGATCAAGCAAACGCTAAGGTGTTTACCCTAATGGCTGCCATTGAAAAGGGAGTTGGATCATCAGATGCTGTTGTAAAAGGATGGCTTGCAAAAGCTGTTACAGCTAAGCGATCAAAAAGGTGGATTTGCTCTAAATGTGATAGTCAAAGCGAATGGGAACCCGTTTGTAAAAAATGCGGAGAGTTCTCAACGCTCGAATGGAGAGAAGAGAGATATGAAAACCTAGGAGGAAATGATCAAAGTGAAATACTTCCTTTGATAATTGGAGAGAATAATTACAGCCCAGATATACAAGTAGACAAAGTTGAAATAGATGGTAATAAAGTTTGAGGCATCTTTGGATGTAATTAACAAATAGGTTGTATGTTGTTCATAAAAATTTTCAGCACCACTGTCATAACTTTAATCATATCGCTAAAAGCATTATTTTCGCAGATGAGTGCTTTAAATTATGAAATAAGTAGTCTAGTTCGTCCCAACTGGGAATATGAATCTTTTTGGGCAATTCCACGAATTGGCGAAACCAAACCAATAGTGGCGATCAGCCTATTAGCTGGAAAAGATAAAGTAAATGTTCGGTGCTTAGACCTTGAATATTTAGAAATAGAGAAAACCTTCAAACCTAAAACAAAATTGGAGAGAGAGTTTCTCCACAAAATTATGTGTAAATCTATTAATAGAGCTGTAAAGAATACAAATGGTCTTGACCTAATAATTCTTAGAACCGGTATGGATGAAGTTGGTCTGCGGTTTGACTTTTTAAACGGCTGGATTGAAATTGTACAAATTCCTGAACCGCCACAACCAGATGAAGAAATGTATGAGACGGGTAGTGGCTTGGACCTTCATCAACAAAACACCTAGACACGTAAAATACTCTCGTTACCTTTAGACGGAAATCTTGGTATCAATATCGCCACTATCAATGAAATAAATGATAATACCGCAGCTAGGTAAAAAACAGCACTATTATTATGAATCCAGATATAGCCCAATAGGACTGGAAGAAATACAGCAGAGATATGGTTTATTGTAAAAGCCACAGCAGCGGTTGGAGCAAAATCCTCACTATCAGCAATTTTTTGAAAATATGTTTTCATTGCAAAAGCCAACCCAAAAAACATATGGTCTGCAATAAAAAGAATAGACGCGACAATGTAAGACCAATCAAAATAATAGAGGCCAGCATAAAGAAGGAAAATAACCATAAGCCCGAAGTACTCCACAATTAATGAAAGTCTTTCACCAAACTTTTCTATGAATCGCCCTATTAATGGTGCCATAAATATGTTGATTAAAAAGTTTGCTAAAAGAAGAAGTGTGATTTGGTGAACATCAAAACCATATTTTTCAACCATCATAAAGCTTGCAAAAACAACAAATATTTGTCGCCTGGCTCCCGAAAAAAACTGCAGGGCATAGTAGACCCAATATCTACGCTTTAACACAATAGCTAACCGCTGTTTTTTGCCAATTTGAAATTGTGGATAATAAAAAAAGCAAAAGACAACAATTAATAAGCACAATAAGCCTGCAAAGAAATAGATAAAAAAATAATTAAAATTAAGATTTATCCAAAGAATAATTATAGCGATATAAACAAAAAAAGCGGAGCCTGATCCAGCCGCTACAATCCATCCTATTGATGAAGGTGCTGTTTCTTTCTTGAGCCACTGTAATTGCAGTGATTGATTGACTGTCTCATAGTAATGAAAACCAATTGAACTGATTAATGTTGTAATTATTAATCCTTTAAACTCAGGGAAAAGAGCAGTAACCGCGACCGCCAACGCCAGAAGAGCTAGCGATATGTATGCAAGTCTTTGTTCGCTTATAAAAAACAAGATAAAAATGACACAGACAGCAAGAAACCCTGGTATCTCTCTTACACTTTGAAGCCAACCTATCTCGACGCCAGAAAAACTGGATACTTCTATTACAAAATTGTTAAGCAAAGCAACCCAAGTTGAAAATGCTATGGGCATTGCTATAGCGAGTAAGATAAGTAATCCGAAAGGCTCTTTTGAAAAAACTGTTTTTTTTAATATATTTAAGATATTAGGCATTAATGGAATTGGAAATGAATAACAATATTTTTACAAAAGTCAGTGAGCTATTGGAAAACGGGGCGAAAGAGAGAGATCATGATTTCCACATTATGACTTTTTGTACCATTGGAAAGGAGGGAGTGGAAGCAAGAAGTGTTGTTTTAAGAAATTTTGATAAAGATAAAAATATTATTCGTTTTCACACCGATTACAGAAGTCCAAAACTTGATGATATTAAGAAAAACCCAAACACTGTCTGCTTGGTATATAGTTATAAGCTGAAAACGCAGTTAAGGATAAAGACAATTTCTAGTATCCATTACGACGATTCAATATGGAATGATTCATGGGATAAGACAGGGCTCTCATCAAGAAAATGTTATTTAACAAAATATAATCCTTCAAGCCACATTGAAGAAAAGGATGATGGTTTGCCACTAGAGTTAAAGGGAAAGACCCCAACATCGGAACAGAGTGAAGAAGGAAAAAAGAATTTTTGTGTTGTCGACAATAAGATAACCGAAATAGATTATCTTTATTTAAAATCATCGGGCCACGAGAGAATGGTATTAGATTTTAATAATAATAAATCTAGCTGGATTGCACCTTAGACTAGAGACCGCATATATATTTCACCATTTATCATTACGGTTTTTAAAGAGGGACATTCAACGTTGTTTTTGTCTGCAATATTAATGAGTTCTAAAAATATATGGGCGCACTCAATTTTTGACTTATTCACCATGTCTCTTCGCATAGATGAGTTCCAAGTAGATTCTTTGTCGGAAAGAAAGCGTCTTTGTTGCGCTAAGTCATCGTCATTTACCTTAATTTTTTCAGACTTTGCTATAGTTATACACTCACTATGAAGATCAGTAATAAATGCTATTCCATGCTCAGTGGATGCAATTTCTCCTATGGTTGCATTGAATAGAGTAGTGGCGCCAGCTACGGTGGTTATGAGTACCCACTTATGCCAAAGGTCTACAATGATGTCATCCGAGTACTTAATTGAGAAGTTTGCAGAACTACAAGAATCAAAAAATCCTCTTCCATCCGTTTCATCAGCTTTGTTCAAGTGACCAAAAGTTAGCGAGTGAATATCATTGAAATGGTGAATTTCACCCTCATCGTTCAATGTGGAAAAGATGTGCGCAATACCTCCAAATAAACGCGCATTTGTAAACTTATTTCTTAATTGTTCCATATGTGCATAGCCATTGAGTAATGGGATAATTATTGACCCATCCTTTACAGGAAATGGAGACCGTAAAATTTCGTCCAAATCATAGGCCTTATTAGTGAATAATATGACATCATAGATACTGTCTACGTTATCTAAAGTCACAAGGTTGGGTCTAGTGACCAAATCACCTTTTGGACTCTTGATTATTAGACTCGATTTTTCTAATTTTTTTTGTCTTTTTTCTCTTACTAAAAAAGTGACATCCATACCGGCCTCAGCCATTCGTCCTCCAAAATAACCTCCTACGGCACCTGCACCTAAAACGAGAATTTTCATTTGATCATTACCTCCGCATACGTTGTATTTATTTAGTATAGGATTTTATTCTACTTATGAACCAGAATTAAAATAAAGCTATCAAGGGCTCCTATTGTCTAAAATTTAAATTTGGTACCTATTCTCGAAAATAATAAAAAAGGGGAGTTTTTTTAATATTTTTCTTTCAAAACGGGTATTTAAATAATATGGTAAGGCACTATATTAAGGTGGGAAAGAAGCCGAATTAAGACTCGGAAATAAAGACAATCTTTAGTCTCTACAAGTCAGTTTAATCATTAAGCGTTTTTGGAATAAATAATGAATGATCTTAGTTACACAGCAAAGGTTTTTAAAACGGTGTGGGTTTCTGATGTTCACCTGGGGACCAAAGGATCAAGAGCTAAAGAGTTTTTAGAATTTCTAAAAACCATAGAATGTGAAAAAATTTTTCTGGTAGGAGATATAGTAGATGGATGGCAACTGTCAAAACGATGGTACTGGCCACAGACCCATAATGATGTTGTGCAGAAGATATTGGAGAAGGCAAAGAGAGGTACAGAAATTATTTTTATTCCCGGAAATCATGACGAAGTGGCCAGGGACTTTATAGGTCTCACCATGGGGGGAATAAAAGTTAAGGATGACGATATACATTATACGGCTGATGGAAAAAAATTCTGGGTCGTTCACGGCGATTTATTCGATAATGTTATCCAGCACGCAAGGTGGCTTGCCTATATTGGCGACTGGGCGTATGTATTTCTGTTGAAAATAAACGCTGTTTTTAATGCAATTCGGCGTCTCTTTAAACTCCCGTATTGGTCGCTCTCTCAATACTTAAAATCAAAAGTGAAGCTAGCTGTCTCTTTCATGTCTGCCTTTGAAAAGTCTATAGTGACGGAGACAAGGCGAAGAGGTTGTGACGGTGTAATTTGTGGTCACATTCATAAGGCTGAGATGAAAATGGTTGAAGATATAATCTACGCCAATGATGGAGACTGGGTAGAGTCAATGACTGCCTTAGTTGAGAATTTTGACGGAAAACTTGAAATAATCGAATGGTCGAAAACAAAAGGTAAATTGACACCCGTTGAAGGTGTTAAGTAGAGCCGATTTGTCAAAAATAGTTATTATAACCGATGCGTGGACACCTCAAGTTAATGGGGTTGTCGTTTGTATCCAGCAAACTGTTAAACACCTTAGAAAGATGGGACACGATGTTTTTGTTATCGGACCTGACCGCTTTAAAAATATTCCCTGCCCAACCTATCCGGAAATAAGATTGGTCCTCTTCGCAAGAAAGAAGGTTTTTGCTATCCTTGATGATTTAAAACCGGACGCACTCCATGTTAATACAGAAGGTCCTCTCGGAATAGCAGCTCGATCGTACGCTCAGAAAAATAAAATGCGTTATACAACCGCTTTTCAAACACGTTTTCCAGAGTACATAAAAGCGCGAACAGCAATCCCATTGTCCTGGACATACGCTTTTCTGAGATGGTTCCATAAAAACTCTGAGAGAGTGCTTGTTCCTTCCAAAACAGTTCAAGAAGATCTCATCAAATGGAATGTGGGAAAACCTGAGGTATGGTCCTTGGGAGTCGATCTTTCAACATTTCAACCAAAGAAAAGAACTTCTAGAAAGAAAAAAGTATATGTGTGCACAAGTCGACTAGCTATAGAGAAAAATTTAGATGCGTTCCTAGGTCTGAAACTCGATGGGGAAAAATGGATGATAGGCAGTGGCCCAGAAGAAAAAAGGCTCAGAGAAAAATATCCAGACGTCAAATTTCTTGGAAATAAAAGTCATGAGGAAATAGCAAATATTTATCAAGAGTGTGATTATTTCGTCTTTCCATCAAAAACCGATACTTTTGGATTGGTGTTGCTCGAAGCAATGGCATGTGGGCTCCCTGTTGCTGCATATAATGTTTCCGGTCCGAAAGATGTTATCGGCAAATCGAAAGCAGGAATCCTAAGAGAAGATTTGGCTGAAGCAGCACGAGGATTAGAATCGCTTAGTGCATCGACTGCTATAAAACATGCAAAGAAGTTTTCGTGGGAAAAAGCATCAGAAAATTTTTTTTCTTATCTACATATAGGATGAGAAGTCGCTAACTATAGTTTTCATTAAGTGAATAACCTGCACTTCTTACAGTTCGTATAGGATCCTTTTTCACTTTACCCCTATTGAGCGCTCTTCGTAAACGCCCCACATGGACATCAACAGTTCTTTCCTCAACGTAGATCTGATTGCCCCAGACTTTATCTAACAATTGCTCCCTGTTAAATACTTGTCCTGGCCTCATTAGAAAAACTTCAAGTAACTTAAATTCCACAGGCCCTAATTTTATTTCCTTTTTACCTCTAAATACTCTTTTGTTATCACGGTTTAATTCAATGTCATGAAAATTTAAAGTGTCTGTAAAACTGTCTTCACTCACGCGTCTAAGAAGAGCTTTCGTTCGGGCAATTAATTCAGAGTTTGAAAAGGGCTTGGTTATATAGTCATCAGCTCCGGTGTCGAAAGCTCTCAATTTATCACTTTCTTCAGTTCGCGCTGTGAGCATTATGACAGGTATTTTTTTTAATTTCTTGGATGAACGTATTTGCCTTAATATTTCCGAACCAGATAGATTTGGAAGCATCCAATCCAAAATGACAAGGTCCGGTGTCTCATGCCTAACTAAGTCAATAGCGCTTTCACCATCAGAGCATTTAGTTACCTCGTAGCCTTCCTTAGAAAAATTGTATTCTATAATTTCTTGAATGTCCTTATCATCTTCAACAAGCAAAATTTTATGTTTCATTATTAAAAAAACCTCTATACAGGCAGGTTAACTTTTGGTCTTATTGCCACTAAATTCTCACCTGTTATTGCAAAGTGTGTCATTTCTCCAATATGAGTGGTATGATCTCCAATTCTCTCATAATTTTTTGCTATAATCATAAGGTGGGAGCCAGAGGCTACTCGTTTTTTCTTTTTTAAATATACGAGAAGATTATTAAAAAGATCGGTATACATCTGATCAACTTTATAATCATTTTTCCACACTTTTGTAGCTAACTTAATATCTTGATTGGTATATGAGTTAATGGATCGAGTGAGCTGTTTTTTTACCTTTTCACCTAGCTCGAATATTTCTCTTCTTATTTCTATCTGGTTTTCATCGATTAGAAGTTGGGTGCGCTTTGCTATATTTTTGCAAAGATCACCGACCCTTTCAAAAGCTCCAGAAATCTTTATTGCAGAGAATAAAACCCGCAAATCATCGGCAACAGGTTGTCTCAAAGCAATTGCCTTTATCACGGACTCGTTGATTTCGTTTTCTAGAAAATCAAGCTTCTCGTCCAAAAGAATAGCCTTTTCAGCAAGTTGAACGTTATTATCCTTTATCGAAAGGTTCGTGTTATCTATAATCTGCTCGCACAAGCCACCCATCTCCACGATTTTGCTGTTAATGTGAATTAAGTCTTCGTTATATGCTGATGAAATATGTAAAGTCATCCTATTTCCTTATCATCCAAATCGCCCGGTAATGTAGTCCTGTGTTTTTTGATTCTCGGGTTGAGTAAAAATTTTATCTGTGTCGTTATATTCAATTAAGTCTCCTAAATGAAAAAAGGCCGTTTTCTTTGATACACGTGCCGCTTGCTGCATTGAATGGGTTACAATAATTATGGTATAAGACTCACATAGTTCACTCATAAGTTCTTCGATTTTTGCAGTGGCGATCGGATCAAGTGCAGAACAGGGTTCATCCATGAGAATAACTTCAGGGCTAACGGCAATGGCTCTGGCAATACATATTCTCTGTTGCTGACCCCCTGAAAGCCCCGTTGCTTGATCATTTAACCGATCTTTGACTTCATCCATAAGTCCTGCTTTTTCCAAACTATTGTGGACTATATCTTTCAACTCGCTGTCATTACTAGCCAAGCCATGAATTCTTGGGCCATAGGCAATGTTGTCAAAAATAGATTTCGGAAACGGATTTGCCTTTTGAAAAACCATTCCAACGCGTGCTCTGAGTTCGACAGGATCTATGTCTGGCCCATAAATATCTTGTTCATCAAGATGTATACTCCCTTTTATTGAGCAATTCTCTATGACATCATTCATTCTATTTAGACAACGCAAAAAAGTTGATTTTCCACACCCAGAGGGACCAATTAGCGCCGTAATTATATTTTTTTCTATATCAAGGCTTATATCTCTTATCGCTTTTTTGTCGCCGTAAGATACCTCAACTTTTTTTGTTCTAAATTTGCTAGTCATTATTTCACCATTTCTTCTCGAATTTTTTCCTCAATACAACGGCTAAGAGATTCATTGAGATTAAAAACGCCACTAAGAATAGTATAGCTAAAGAACTCCTTTCATAAAACGCTCTTTCTGCGCTGTCAGACCACATATATATTTGAACTGGCATGGCTGTGGCACTAGAGGTAAAGGTTGTTGGAATATCAATTATAAAGGCCACCATCCCAATCATTAAAAGAGGTGCTGTCTCGCCCAATGCTTGAGCCATACCTATAATTGTGCCCGTTAAAATGCCAGGGGTTGCTAGGGGTAATACATGATGTAGTGCTGCCTGCATTTTTGAAGCGCCCAGCCCCAAAGCAGCCTCTCGTATAGATGGAGGAATAGAGCGTATAGATGCTCTTGAGGCTATAATTATCGTAGGTAGCGTCATCAAACCTAACACAAGTCCACCGACAAGAGGTGCTGATCTAGGAAGACCAAACGTAGATAGAAAAACTGATAAACCAAGCAATCCAAATACTATAGATGGGACTGCCGCTAAGTTGTTAACATTTACTTCAATAAAGTCTGTTATCTTTCCAGGTTTTGCAAAATACTCGAGGTATATCGCGGCCATAACAGCCAGTGGAAGTGCAAACATTATCGTGACGAAAAGGGTTAAAGCTGAACCAATAACCGATCCGAGAATTCCAGCGCTCTCAGGCTCTCTGGAGTCAGCAGATGTGAAAAATGTTTTGTTAAATTTAAGTTTTGCAATATCTCTCTCCACCAAGCTATTTACCCATGCTATTTGCTTATTATTAATCCTTCTATCTTCCTCTGGAATATCAATGCTTAATCTACCTTTTAAATACTGATCTGCGTCGTCAGATAAATGAAGCCAAACTGACAAAGTATGAGAGCCACTACCAAGGGCTTTCTTTTTAATAATTTCCTTTAGATCATAGCCAGCATTAGCAGAGATAATTGCAAACAATTCTTTTTTTTCATCTCTATCTTTTACCTCTGGAAAAAATTCTCTTAATGCGCTTTGCACTAAACCATCCCAGTTAAAAAGATTCATCTTATTGTTGTCAGGAGCCCCACTGTCATCAACGAACTTTTCCGTGTTTACAGATATATCTAACTTAAAGTAGGCTTGCTGAAGTGCGCTATACCCATTAAGCCCTATCGATATAAGTAGCGTTGCAAGCATAATAAGAGCAAAACAAATGGAGGTAATACCATAGATCTTTAATCTGGTTTCACGGGCTCTTCTTGATTGTATACTTTTTCTAATCATATCTTTCAGCTAACCTCCGCGATATAGAGAGTGCAAAAATATTAAGCAACAAAGTGAAAAAGAAAAGTGCTAGCCCTAGGCCAAAGGCTGACAAGGTTTTAATATCATCAAACTCTGTATCTCCAGTAAGGAGTGAAACAATTTGAACTGTGACGGTTGTTACGGACTCTAATGGATTGACTGTCAAATTTGCGCTTAATCCCGCGGCCATTACAACAATCATTGTCTCTCCGATAGCACGACTAACGGCCAAGAGAACCGCGCCGACCAAACCAGGAATAGCAGCGGGCAGTATCACGAGGTAAATTGTTTCAGCTTTTGTGGCACCAAGTCCCATTGAACCGTCTCGCAAGCTTTGCGGAACAGCTCTAATAACGTCGTCGGATAAAGAGGAAATAAACGGAATAATCATTATACCCATTACAGCACCAGCTGCTATAGCTGACTCAGATGAAACATCTAAACCCAGTGAAAAACCAATTTCCCGGAAAAATGGAGCGGCAGTCAAAGCAGCAAAATATCCATACACAACAGTTGGAATACCAGCTAAAATTTCCAAAGTTGGTTTTACGAAATCTCGAATTTTAGGCGTAGCAAACTCCGCAAGATATATTGCAGAGAAAAGGCCAATTGGGATAGCCACACACATTGCTATGAAAGAAATTAGTAATGTACCTAATAGCACAGGTATCATGCCAAATGAACCTTCAGCAGCCACTTGATCTGTTCTTATAGCTACATTTGGAGCCCAATGAAGTCCGAATATAAAATCAAAAAAATTATATAAATTAAAAAATCTCAACGCTTCAAAAAATAGACTTAATATAATGGCTACCGTTGTAAAAATAGCAATAACTGCTGAAGCGAAGAAAATATTAACTATAAATTTTTCAACCTGTTCCCTTGCGTTTGAGCCAGGTTTCTGTCTATAGGAAATAATCATTCCCAATAACGCAGCGCATAAAATAACCACTAATCCACGATAAAAGTGCAGTTGCTCGAAAGCTATTTTATAGTCCTTTGCGAGCATTATTATATTCTCTTCACCAGTGGAAATTTTTCCATTTGAGACATTAATAACTTTTGCCAAGATAAGACTTACAAAAGATTCATTAAATGTGGGATTTAATTCTTGAATTTTATTATAGAAAATTTGATCTATATAGTTTGGCCCACCGATTGTTAGAACCAATAATATTAGGAAAGAGGGTATGAAAGCCCAGAGGAAGGATTGTTGTCCATAGTGAGACGGAAGTGCTTTTGTACGATCGCTAAGTAATGCAGCTTTTCTAACTATACCGCTTTTTGCATGATAATAAAAATATACAGATAACCCCAGAAGCACAAAAAAAACGAAACTTAGAGGAAGGGTCATTGAAGTGAAAATCCTGTCTGTAATTTAATGTGCCATAAAGCCGATATGGTAATCGGCTTTATGGTCTAAGTAAATAGGTTAGTACACTATGGCTTTGGAATAAGGCCAGCAGCTTCTAAGGGGCTACCGCTCACTGCTAAGCTCATAAAATAGTCAGAAAACTCTTGAAGTCCTGGAACTACCCCAACGTGTTCTTTTTTAACATAAAAGAATAGTGGCCGAGAAACTTTGTACGAACTATCAGCAATTGTACCCATTGATGGAGCTACACCGTTTATGACAGAACCCTGAACCTTATCTTTATTTTGGTCAAGAAATGAATATCCGAAAATACCAAATCGATCCTGATTTGCAGCAAGCTTTTCTATAATCAGGTTGTCATTTTCTCCTGCCTCGGTAACAGCACCGTCTTCTCTTAGTGCAGAACAAAGGGCCTTGTACCCGTCATCACCTTTTTTAGGCATTTTATAAACCTTCTTGCAAGTATCGTGCATGACCAACTCTACGAAAGCATCTCGTGTGCCGGAAGATGGTGGAGGAGCCAAAACATCTATTTTAACACTCGGCAAGGACGGATTAATGTCGCTCCATCTCTTATAGCCATTGTCTACCATTTTCCCGTTAGACATTATTTTAGCTGACACAGCTTTGAAAATCTCTTCCTTAGTTAAAGAATACTTCTGTGCTTTATTGCTGTTTGAGAAAGTTATTCCATCAAAGCCGATCATATACTCAACCGGCGTTATACCGTTTGCAGTACAAGTCTCTTTTTCGCTTGATTTCATTGCCCTACTTGCATTGGTTACGTCTGGATGATCAAGACCGATCCCTGCACAAAATAGTTTCGCGCCCCCACCGGTACCCGTTGATTCTATAACTGGGGCTTTAAAGTCAGTGTTTTTGGCAAAACGCTCTGCAACGATGGTTGAAAATGGGAATACAGTTGAGGATCCAACGATCGATATTTGATCGCCTTCCCTAGCCATCAGCGAGCCAGTGCTTAAGACTGCCCCTACAACTGCAGCAGTAAAAATTTTTAAAATATTGTTCATTATTGACAACTCCTTTGTTAACTCAAAAGTCTAATTACATCGAACAATGTCACTAGATCCTCACTTAAATGTGTCAAAAATATTAAAATTTTATGAATAAATAAGATATTGAAAACATAAATTTTTTCAAATTTTTAATTCACTTTATTTTTTTTTTGTTTACCCAAATTCCCTTTTGGTAGCCAAGCAGTAAATTGACTGCCTTTGTCAAGTTTGGAATCAATCTGGAGTTTTCCGCGGTGTCTGATTAAAATATGCTTCACTATCGCCAATCCTAAACCAGTACCCTCTTTTTCAGCTTCAGAATTTGTGTTAGCTCTATAAAATCTCTCCGTAAGTCTAGGTAAATGTTCTGCAGAAATTCCACGCCCGTTATCCTCAATCACTATTCCAACCATACCTTTGTGTTTTTCTTTGGACAGAAAAATTTTTACTTCACATTCAGATCCTGAGTATTTAATAGCATTCTCTATTAAGTTTGAGAATAGTTGTCGCAATTGATCAACTTCCCCCATTATTGGCATCATTTTTTTAGAAATATTATTAACTAGTTTAACATTATTGTCTTGTGCGTATTGTTGTAAGCTCTGCGTTAAATCACTGATAAGTTCACTTAATGAGCAGACAGACGTAATAGGTTTAGTCTCTAGTATTTCCAATTTGGAAAGAGACATCAAATCTTTAATTAAAAGTTCCATTTTACCAGCCTGTTTGGCCATAAGATTTAAGAAAAGATCCTTTGCCTTCGGATCATTTTTTGCTGGCCCTTGCAATGTTTCGATAAAGCCTGTGATCGACGCTAATGGAGTTCTAAGCTCATGACTAGCGTTTGCAACAAAATCCGTCCGCATTTTTTCGGCTTTTATATGAGTTGAGTCATCTGTTAGTTGGATAAAAATGTCATTGAAATTGTTTGATATTTTATTTGATGATATGAAAAAAATATTTGCACTAAATTGACGAAATTGTGGGCTTTGAACTTCAAAAGACAGCTTTACCTGCTTATCTTTTTTTATTGCATTCTCGACAGCAGCTAAAAAAATAGGCGACCTGAAAACGTTCGAAATATGGGAGCCAGCATGAAAATCAGGGACTATTCCTTTAGCCTCTGAATTTATGAATGTTATTCTACCATTTCTGTCGATCAAAATATAGGGTGAAGGAAGAATGTTCAATAATCCTTTAATTACCCTGTAAGTGATCTTGGCATTATACGTATCTTGAATCTCTTCCTTGATAGCTTCCTGTTTCAATGCGTTAACATGGTGCTTTTCGCCTATTTGGCTAGACTTTAAATACATAAAAAATATTATCGAGCACATGAGAACCGTTGCAGGGAAAACCCAGATTGGATATCCTAAGCTCGCAAAAACCATTGTTAAACCAATTAGAATAGTAGAAAAAATGATATAATCTTTACGATTGTCTTTCATCTTAAAACCAACTCAGAACGTAAATTGTAGCTTACAGTGATTCATTTTTAAATCCAGATATCAAGTTTTTTTTGCCAAAATTGCAATAAAATAACTGGAACAAACTAAAAAGACCGTCGTAAAGAATAAGCAAAGGCTAAGCCCGCCCAACTGATAGCTAACTCCAGATAATAGTGTTCCAAAAAAGCGACCCACTGCGTTAGCTGAATAGTAAAAACCAACATCTTCGGATGCATTTTTTTTACTTGTTAACTTTAATATCAAATAAGAATGGATGCTTGAATTAATTGCAAAAAAACCTCCAAATATAAAAAGTAAAGTGATTATTATTACAATCAGCGTCACTGACAGAGTGTTATCAAAAACAAAAGTTAACAAAGTTAAAAATAAGGTAGGGAAAATTACAATAATGGACCAGCGAAAAGCACTAGATTCTATATTTAAATCAGTTTTTCTTTGAATAATTGCTGGCACTTGAGATTGTACGAAGCCATAAAAAATGACCCATAGAGCCATGAAGCTGCCTACCAAAAGGAAAACAACTTTACCGTTTGATCCCGTAACAAACATAGTTGAAAACACTTCCAATAAAAACAAAGGAATTCCAATTACGAACCAAATGTCTCGTGCACCAAACAAGAAAATTCTCGACAAAGAAAGATAATTTATACTGGAAATGTCAGAAAAAAACTTTCCTTCTGATTGTATTCTATTTGATTTTGTATTTAATTCAGGCGTTTTTAACACTGGGTTCAACGCAATCATTAGAGCTATAAACAAAATGAAGGCAAGAATATATAAAGAGATTGAGAAGGGATGAATGGTAATCAAAAAAGCACCAACAAAAAAACCTAACCCTTTAACAGTATTTTTGGATCCTGTGAGCCAACTGACGTTCCTAAAAAGCTTCCCTTTAATATTTTCATTGCTTAGAAACTTTACGGCTGTCTTACTTCCTATTTTAGTCAAATCTTTAGCGACACCACAGAGACCTTGAAAAAAGATAAGGCAAAAAATCATAAACCATTCTGGGCTATTAATCGAAAGAAGGCCAAGTGATGTTAGGCTTAATACCTGCAGGCTAGTACCAGCTATCAAGAGGGTGGATAATCCAAAGCGACGACCAAAAATGCCAGCCATAAAATTTGTAATAACACCCATAAATTCGTAGAGTAGAAATATATAAGCGAGAGTAAAAGGAGAATAGCCTTTATCATGAAAATGCATTAGCACTAACATTCGTAAAGCACCATCGGTCAGCATCAAAAACCAATAAATAATCGATACATTTAAAAATGGATTGAATATCAACAAGAGGAAAGCCTAGTCTCGGATTAATTTAGATAAGATGTCAACCATTCTACAGGCGTATCCCCATTCATTATCATACCAGGCATATATCTTAAGCTGGGTTTTATTTACGACCATAGTTGAAAGAGAGTCGATAATTGCTGAGTGGGGATTATTAACATAATCAGATGACACCAAGGGTTTTTCTTCATAAGATAAGATATCTCTCAAATAGGTATTTGAAGCTTCGTTAAAAAGTTGATTAATCTTATCAACTTCTACATTCTGTTTCATCTCAAAAACACAATCAGTCAATGATGCGTTCAAGAGAGGAACTCTTACAGCATGACCATTCAGCCTTCCTTTAAGCTCTGGATAAATTAATGAAATTGCCCTAGCTGAGCCCGTGGTCGTGGGGATTAATGAGTTAATTCCGGATCTCGATCGCCTTAAATTATTTTTTGGAGCATCAACAATAGTTTGAGAGTTTGTAATGTTATGGATAGTTGTAATTGACCCATGCTTTATTCCAATATTTTCTTCGAGAACTTTTACAATAGGCGCGAGGCAATTAGTGGTACAGCTTGCGGCTGTAAATATTTTATAAGCACTAGTGTCTATGGATTGATGATTTATTCCATAAACAATATTCTGGACATTGGATGATTCTATAGGGGCAGAAATTAATACGTATGATGCCTTTCTTTCGAAGTATGGCTCAAGTAATTTTTCTGATTTATTCACGCCAGTGCAATCTACTACCAGAAACTTTTCAGATTTAGGAAAACTAATACTCTCTATAGACCCCTCTGTCATCACAGCTATAGAATGATCTTTGTAATTAAGACAACCATTTTCAAAACATAGGTCATCACCCCAAGTCCCATGAACAGTGTCATATCTTAAAAAATACTCTTGGTCAGAAGCAGACCCTGCTTTCTCATTCACCATTAAAATATTTTTATGGAGGTTCTCATCGCATAGTCTTCTAAAGACAAGCTTCCCAATTCTTCCTAACCCGTTAATAATTATTTTCATAATAGACCTCGGATAGACGTTACAAAAAAATTATGACAAAAATATGTAAGAAAATACAATTAATTGTCTATAGTTGAGGATAGAAAAATCACGGATTAAAAAAATGGAAAAGTTAAAAAAATTTTTTATTAATGGGACGTGGGTAAACCCAAGATCAGACGAAACAATGGCTGTGATAAGCCCATCGGATTTAAGACAAATCGGGACTGTGTCACTAGGAAATGAACAGGATGTCAATGATGCAGTTCAGTCGGCGAAAAAAGCATTTACAAGCTTTTCCAAAACGAAAAAGAAAGAAAGAATAGATCTCTTGAAGGATCTCAAGAGAATAACAGAGAGAAGGTTCGAAGATTTAGCCCAGGCCATGCGCGAAGAGATGGGTGCACCTATATCAATGGCACGATCTGCCCAAGCGGATGCAGCTGTAGGGCACTTGGAATCATTTATTGGTGCGCTGGCAGAGCTTAAGGAAAGAACACTTTTGGATAGTGGGGATATTCTTTTAAAAGAACCGGTAGGGATTTGTGGACTGATAACACCTTGGAACTGGCCTGTAAATCAAATCGCACTGAAGGTTATACCAGCTTTAGCAACTGGCTGTACCTGTATCTTGAAACCGTCAGAGTACACACCCTTATCTGCGATGGTTTATACCGAAATCATTGAGGAGGCCGGCTACCCAGCCGGTGTTTTTAATTTGGTTAACGGTGTCGGAGATACGGTGGGAAGGGTAATGTCAAAGCATCCAGAAATAGATATGATGTCTTTCACTGGATCGACAAGAGCTGGAATCATGGTAACCAAAGATTCTTCTGAGACCATTAAAAGAGTTACTTTGGAACTTGGTGGAAAATCACCTAACATTGTATTTTCGGATGCAAATCTAGAAAGGGATATAAAATATTCGATCAATGAGTGCATGTTCAATACGGGTCAATCTTGTGATGCACCGACGAGGCTACTAGTTGAACACTCTTGTTACGAAGAGGTTTTAAAAATAGCAAAGAAGTCAGCAGAAGAAATTTTAATCGGAGATCCAACTAAAGAGGGAGATCACATAGGGCCCTTATTTGATAAAATACAATTCGATCGAGTTCAAAATATGATTGATTTGGGAATAAAAGAAGGAGCCTCCGTCTTAACGGGAGGTTTAGGTAAGCCTCACGGTTTAGAAAAGGGTTGGTTTGTTAAACCAACAATTTTTTATAATGTTAGAAATACTATGAGGATCGCTAGAGAAGAAATTTTCGGACCAGTTTTAGTTATAATGCCATTCAAGAATGAGCAGGAAGCGATATCTATAGCAAATGACTCGCCCTATGGCTTAGCGGCCTATGTGCAAACGTCTGACATTAAAAAAGCAGAGCGTGTTAGTTCACAATTGAGAGTCGGGGCAGTTCACATAAATGGAGGTGGATACAATTATGGAACACCTTTTGGTGGATACAAACAATCCGGCAATGGCAGAGAGGGTGGTTTAATGGGTTTGGAGGATTATTTGGAAACTAAATCGTTACATGGGCTTTGATATGTATGCTGTCGACTTGCTAAATAGTATCTCAATAAAGCCGGCTATAACAATTGCAAGTGCTCCAAGCCATTGAATTAAAGTCATTCTTTCCTCTGGAAGTAAAATACTAGCCGTAACAACAGCAACTATGATCTCTGACATAAGGAGAATAGCTACGCGTCCAGGAAACAAAGTCTGTGAGACTTTAAAGACAACCATAAAGCTTGGCATAAATATAATTGTAGACCATAGAAAAACATAAGGGAAAAAATCAATTACAGTCTTTTTTGGTATTTCAGTCTGGCCGACGAAAAAAAATACCAATGCTAACGCGCCTGCACTGGTGAATGCATAAACGAAGAACGTTAGAGGAAATATTTTTATTCTTGGCGAGCGCTTCAACAATCCCGATCCAATAGCAAAAAGAAGGCCTGATGAAAAACCGAAAAAGTCACCTATCTTCAATGTAAAATTTGAAGTATCTTTATTTGATAGAAGCAAAAAAATCCCGAACAAAGCAAAAATAATTGCAATTGTCCGTCTGACGGTAAATCTCTCCGATAAAAAAATCGTGCCGAAAATAGTTCCCCAGATCGGGCTAAGATAAAACAAGAGGGTTGCCCTGACAACGGTAGTCTCTAAAATCGCGCCTGCGTAAAGCGTGAAAGCAAGTCCTATGGTAAGACCAGATAATAGAGTGGACCAATCTGTAAATTTAAATTGATTGATCTTGAAAAGTGCCATTGGGGATAGAACTAGAAGTGGGCAAGCATTTATAAAAAAGATACTCCAATAGCTATCCAATCCTGCCAATGACAGTTCCCTTATTGGTATCCAATAAAGACCCCATAAGCCTCCGCTAATTAAAAGCGCTAAGCTTAAAGATGTATCTGAGTATTTTGGCTCTACAGTGATTCTTTCAAGTATCATTAACAGCTTCTCAATGTTTTAGTGTTCCACAACCACTTAAAAGTTTTTTACAAACCTTTCCTAAAACAATCTATTCTGTAAAAAGAAAACAGTAAATTGAGAAAAAATGTTTATAGAGGATGAAAAAATTTTAACACCACAGGATTGGGTATTCCCAATACCAATAGCTTATGGACCTGGACGCATTTGGGAGGTAGGTGATTATTGCACAAAATATGGTATTTCAAATCCTTTAATTGTCACTGATAAAGGAAGCAAAAACCTATCATTTATAGATATTTTAAAAAAGGCTTTGAAAAAGAAAAATGTTTCTTTTGGTTTTTACAGCGGTATAGCGCCTAACCCAAATGATAAAGATTTAGAAATGGGGTGCGACCAGTTCTCAAAAGACAAACATGATGGGATAATAGCAATTGGTGGAGGCAGCGCATTGGATGGAGGTAAAGCCATTGGCTTGACTGTTAATAGTGGTAAAGATCTCTGGAGATTTGACTACGAGAAAAATCCTCCCAAAATAGACAATAATAGTGTGTTCCCAAAGCTTATTACCATTCCGACAACAGCGGGTACTGGAGCGGAAACCGAAAGTACCGCGATGGTAACGCATTCAAAAAAACTAATGAAGTTCTGTGTTTGGCATCCGATGTACAAGCCCTGCCAAACAATATTAGACCCAATGGTAACACTGGATCTCCCTTTTAATTTAACCGCATGGACTGGATTGGATGCTCTTACGCATGCAATTGAAGCGTATTTGGTTCCTGACTTTAACCCTATCTATGATGCAATGGCATTGGAATCGTTACACCTCATATGGAAATATTTGCCAAGAGCATGTGATAATCTTAATGACTTGAACGCAAGATCGGGAATGCTTATAGGGTCATGTATGGCCGGTGTGTCATTTTTAAAGGGTCTGGGGTTGGTTCATGCAATATCTCACATGATTGGCGCGGAGTTTAACACTCATCACGGCTTGACCAATGCTATTATTTTGCCAACGGTCTTAGATTTTAACTTGGTGAATATGGGTGAAAAGACAAATAGAATAACCAAATCACTTGGTTTAAAGGAAGATACCCAGCATCATTTAATTTCATGTATTAAACAATTATTAACACAATTAGAAATCCCGGAGTCACTCTCAGAAATTGGAGTCCCTGATAGCTGTGCCAAAAGGATTGCAAAAAAAGCTATGTTTGACACAGCTACGTCAACAAATCCGGTTAAGGTGATCGTTACCGACATTGAAAAATTAATAAACGCGTCAATTATTAGTTAAAGAATTCATATTTTTAACCTGTTATTTTTCTTTCACAAATGTGAAATCATTCTGTCACTTTGCTGATCTATTTATGTGTTCAGAAAGTGAAATCATGCATCTACAAGTATCAAAACTTAAAAAAGAATTTGGTTCGACAGTCGCAATAGATAGTGTTTCTTTTGAATCTACTAAAAATGAGTTCATAGGTATCATCGGTCGTTCTGGCGCAGGAAAGTCAACGCTCCTCCGGGTTTTAAATAGACTGACTACTGAAACTGAAGGGAAAGTGTTTGCCGGGAGCATAAATATTCTGGAACTCAAGGGTTCAGAGAAAAGGCAATGGCAATCTCAATGCGCAATGATTTTCCAGCAATTTAATTTAGTGCCTCGCTTGGACGTGATCACAAACGTCATATTGGGTCGCTTGTTCTACCAGTCTACCTTAAGGTCAACACTCAGATTTTTTACTAAAGAAGAGCGTTCGGATGCCCTTGATTTGATGAATCGTTTCGGTGTCGCTCCTACAGCTTTGCAAAGAGCAGAAACTTTATCTGGAGGTCAGCAACAGAGGGTAGCGATCTGTAGAGCGATGATGCAAAATCCAAAAATAATTTTAGCAGATGAGCCAATTGCATCCTTGGATCCATTAAACGCACGGCTAGTAATGGAAGCACTGCAATCAATTAATTCGAACGAAAAAATCAAAGTGATATGTAATTTGCACACTTTAGATACAGCAAGAACATATTGCGACAGGATTATTGGAATGCGGTCTGGAGAGATAGTATTTGACGGCAAGCCGAGTGAATTGAGCGATGCGAAAGCAAGAGAAATTTACGGTGTTGAGACTGACGAGGCATTCGAAGCGTCAATAACCTCAACGTCCTTAAATAAATCCCACATAGGGATTGCAAGTTAATATTTAAAATGAGGAGTTCACGATGTTAAAGAAGTTTTTTTTAGTATCTACTTTGCTGCTATTTTTTGGAGCAACCTATGCTGAGCCTAATCCAAACTACAAGGGCCCAACATACGATCTAAGTAAAATACAACCAGAGTTTAGAATTGGTTTTTTAGGGGATGAAGCCGCACAAGATATAATTGCAAGGAACCAGTGCTTGCCACCGTACTTTGAAGCTGCGTATGGAGTTCCAGCAAAAATGTTTACGTTTACTGACTACGCTGGAACGATGGAGTCAATGCTAGGTGGTAATATAGATTATGCATGGTTTGGTGCATCGGGCTATGCCGGAATGTACTTAGCAGATCCTGACGCAGTCGTCCCAGTGTTGACAAGAATGCAACCAACTGGAGATACAGGCTATTATTCAATAATGGTAACCTTAAAGGATTCAGGGATAAACAATCTTGATGATATGAAAGGTAAAGTGCTCGGCTTTGCAGATCCGAATTCAACCTCAGGATACCTAATCCCATCAGTTGAATTACCTGACATTTACAATATAAATATGGCTGAATACTTCAAAGATACCCCTTTCATGGGAGGGCACGAAAATGGAGTGCTCGGGGTGCTGAACGGTGACGTGGATGCCGCAGTAACTTGGGTGTCTGGCGTCGGTGAATGGGACGAGGGCTACTCTTCAGGTAACTTAAGAAGAATGGTTGAAAAAGGTCTTCTTAATATGGACGATATAAAGCAAATATGGTCATCAAAGCTTATCCCGAACGGTCCAATGGTTATGCGAAAAGCTATACCAAAAGAAGCAAGAGACGTAATGGTTGGCATGAAGCAGTGGATTCACGAAAACGACCCGAAGTGCAGCGAAAATATTGCAAACGGTATAGTAAGAGCGTGGGTTCCTGTTGATCACTCCTTTTATGAGGTGGTTGTGAAGGCCAGAAAGGCTAAGCTCGAAGCTAAGAAGAAAAACTAAGTACTTCATAGTAATGGTTTTATAATGTGCCCCAAAAAAAGGGGCACATTACTCCTTTAAAAAAAGAATTATTTTATGTCACAAAACGCAATAACAATCGAAAGTCTTGAAGAAAATCTAAAAGTTTTAGCAAGACAAAGAGCGATTTATTCGGTCCTCTTTATCGGTGCTATAATTTTTATAGTTGTGAGTGGTGTTGGTGTTGCCAATCAATATAATGCTGGAAGTTTTACAAGAGGAGTCGAGAATTTTTTTGACTACCCGGTGGATCTTTTCAGTGATGCCTTTGAGGCTGGTTGGGGATGGTTTGGTATAGTCTTAAGTTTTATCCCCGCTTTATTCGAGACTTTTTCCGCTGCAGTGTTTTCTACCGTAGTTGGTGCTTCGATCGCATTAATCCTATGTCCCTTGGCCACCATTAACCTTTCGCCAAATCAGGTTACCGTACAGATCGTAAGAAGGACCTTTGATATTCTCAGATCTTTTCCAGAGTTAGTTTTTGCGTTAATATTATTATATCTCATGGGAAAATCGATCGTTCCCGCCATTATAGCGGTAACTCTTCATACAATTGGAGCGATGGGTAAACTTTTTTCGGAAGCTATAGAAAATATTGATATGAAACCAGTAGATGGTCTCAAATCTGTGGGAGCTAGCTGGTACCAGATTATTTGCTTTGCTGTTTATCCACAGGTATTACCGTTGGTTCTCTCCTACTCTCTTTTAAGATTGGAGATAAATGTCAGGGCCTCTACTATTTTGGGTTTTGTAGGAGCTGGGGGAATTGGAGCATATTTAACAGCATCACTTCAATGGAGATATGGAGACGAAGTGTTAGCAATTATGTTTCTACTCGTAGCAACAATAACTGCTTTGGATTATTTTTCATCATATGTCCGACATAAGCTCATTGGGAAGATTTCAGCATGAGTATTACGGTAGATGATAGAGGGGTTTCTTTTCAAGAGATCTATCAAAGCGTTGAAAAAAAAGCATACTACCAGAAGCTAATTACCCTGGTGTCCATAGGAGGGATTCTATTATATTTTGTGTTTTCGATTATTCAGTTTGATTTAGGCAGTATATCGAGAAAATGGAGTCCAGACAGAGCATCGCGATTATTTTTGGATACATACGCGCACAAAGACCATGTGGTAATGAACTGGAAGGACACTTCGAAAATATCTGTTAATTTTGAAGGAGATTATAGATATCAGTACCCTAGTTTCCCTGAGTGGTTAGAACGCATAGGAGATGGGAAAGACATCGCTATCCTTACCTTTAACAGTGGTAGCAAGGCAATCTTTAGAGACGATAAAATAATTTTCGAACAAAGTAAGAGTGAAGATAGAAAATTTATTTTTGGAATAGGGAACAATGGAAAGCCTTACGCAGAAGCTTATGATAACGATGGAAACGAAAAAGATCTTCCTAACTGGATAAGAGTTACTGAGTCAAAGGTAGAAGTAAGACCATCACTTTACGAGAGGATTCAAATTTATAAGAGAAAGGTGGAAGTACATAGATATGAATTCGGATGGAAGTATTTTTGGTTCGATTTTTTCAGCCCACTGAAAGATTATTCGCTTCCAGAGGCCTTATCGCTCATTTTTAGTAATGAAAGAATAGAACCTGACAAAACTAATTTTGAATTAGTTTTCTCTGAAATCAGTGATAACGAACAATGGATGCACGGTACAGTCCTGTTCTCGATCTTGGAAACATTGCTTATGGCTGTTTTGGGCACGCTTTTGGCGTCTTTGCTCGGTTTGCCGCTCGCATTTCTGGCAGCATATAATATAACACCCTTCAAATTTGTTCGATTCTCGCTTCGTAGACTTTTTGATATGCTACGAGGAATAGACATGATCATTTGGTGCTTAATATTTGTAAGATCATTTGGCCCTGGTCTTTTCACAGGAATATTTGCGATAGCTTTCACCGATACAGGAACGTTGGGAAAGTTGATGTCGGAAGCAATAGAAAACGCTGATAATAAACAGCAGGAGGGTGTCAAATCTACTGGAGCATCAACTATACTACAGCATAGATTTGGTATTATTCCCCAGATAATGCCTGTTTTTATATCTCAGTCACTATACTATCTGGAATCCAACACAAGAGGAGCGGTTATATTAGGTGCTATGGGCGCTGGAGGTATAGGTCTTCAACTTCTTGGGGCTATAAGAACGGGTAATGATTTTGAAAACGTTGGTTATATGGCAGTGTTAATTGTGCTACTGGTAACAGTCATGGATCAAATGTCAGCATTTTTGAGACGTTTTTTAATTGGAATAGAAAAAAATTAAAAGGAGGTTTGGATGAAGGTTTTACTGACATTTTTTGTGTTATTTTGTAGTGTCACTCTCGGTTTCGGTCAGGAACAGAAGGCTGGCAATGAGGCCAGTAGAAATACAGAGGAAACGTTTCAAAAGATAATTGACCAATGTGATAATACAGAGATTTTAGTTCTTAGAGCAAAAATTAGACTTGAAATCAGTAGAGCTACTGAGTCCGCTGGGAAAGACGCAATGGGAATGTTAGAAAGTGCATACAAAGTTTGTGGTGAAGGACAAGTTGAAAAAGCTGTTGAAATGGCAAAAAATGCTTATGAAATTGCTCGACAAGGAGTTACGGATAAATTTGGTCAGGTAGGAGATAATGCGGTGACTGAAGTTCAAAAAAACAGTGAGGATAAAAAAATTAATAAGGAAGAACAAAAACCTTGGTGGAAGTTTTGGTGAATTAGACTTTCAAGACCAAAGCATGACCAAAAATCTCTTAATCGAAAAACCGCTTATACATCAAGAGTGCAGCATAAAGAATAGCAACTTTGGACGCTTTGTAGAGATTGGAATGGGTACGCATCTTATAAATGCGTTTGTCGGTGATTACTCTTACTGTGCAAGATATTGTGATTTTGCGAATGTTGAGATTGGGAAATTCTCTAATATAGCAAGCTTCGTTAGGATCGGTCCAACAGACCATCCTATGGATAAAGCATCTTTGCACCATTTTCTTTACCGCTCTAATGATTACTGGAAGGACCAGAAAGAGGATCACGAATTTTTTGCTGCTCGAGAATCAAGAATGGCTAATGTTGGCCATGATACCTGGTTAGGCCATGGCTCAATTATTAAACCAGAAGTAATTATTGGACATGGCTCAATTATTGGAGCAGGAAGTGTTGTTACAAAAAATATTAAACCATATTCAATAGTGGCAGGGAATCCTGCAAGGCTTATAAGAATGCGATTTAACGATAAAGTTGTTGATCAACTTATGGAAATGTCTTGGTGGGATTGGGATCATGATACGATAGGTCAACGGTTAAAGGATTTTAGAGAACTTTCAGTAGAGAGCTTCATAGAGAAGTTTTCTTAAGCAGCGCTTAAACTACCCACGAGCTCATCAGACACAAAAAAAGGAATTCCCCTACAGAAGACAGCGACAATTTTTCTATTATCGGGGTTTAATATCAGTAAGTCAGCTCGGGCATTATCTACTAACTCTCCTCTATCAGCTAAATTTAAAAGCCTAGCTGGATTAGTCGAGATCATCTTATACGAGTTCTCAAATGACCTAACCTTCATATCAGCCATCTTCCATACCGACTCTAAGAGCGCTGGGTAGTAGTAATCAGAAACCAAGCAGTCAACTAGATCACTTTTAACTAAATTTATTGCATCTATGTTTCCAGCTTGTGATCCTCCTCTCATGACATTTGGTGCTCCCATTATGACACCGTTGTTATTTTTCTTTGCTGCCTCAGCCGCTTGCAAAGTTGTTGGAAATTCGCAGATGTAAGCCCCGAGTGAATGATAATACTCTCTGTCTGAAGGGCTATCGTCATCATGTGATCCAAGGGTAATGTTTCTTCTTTTCAGTTCTCCTGAGAGTTCTTCAAGAAACCCCTTAACTCTCACATTATTCTTCAAGTAACCCTTTACAATGTTCATATGTTGCTCGCCAGTTCTACCTGTTTGACCAGCCCAAGCCTCGATCCTCGGTTTATCGTTTTCCCACTTTTTAATTGCCTCAGGCAAATGGTTATTAAAGACTAAGTAATCAATATTAAATTGATCTATAAGATCAATAAGATATTTTTTCTCGTCAATCAGGTGTGTTTCAAATCTTATTTGAAGCCGTAGATCGGGCATAAAGTCATTTTTTAGTATTTTTAAAGACGTTAGCAATTCAGTAGTAAACTCAGGACTTCTGTATCCACCTTCCCAAGAATAGCATTGGGCTAAATAGGCAGTGGTAATTCCATTATATATTAATTCGTTACTTAAATTTTTGAGGGCTATTGTATGTTTTACCGGAGCGGAAGGTCTTGGGAATAAGTGGCGTTCGAAGCCATCCCCATGAAGATCTATTATTCCGGGAAGAATGTAGAAATTCCCCATTTTATAATGCCTGTATGGGCTACTCTCCCTATCTAATTGAATTTTACCTTGTTCAATGGTTAAGCTTCCCTTTTGAAGCTTGCCATCAATTAAAACGTTAGAGCTAGAGAAAGAAAAATCTGAAAACATAGTGTCCGTGTACATTTAAATTATGACAAGAATGTTACAAAAAGTTTACAAAAATTTCTCAATTTTTAAGGTTACTTTCCTAATACTACTGATATCGTCATAGGATGACTTTGTGGAAGATTTTCATTACATTTCTTTCTTTAGGCTTTACATCCTTTGGAGGACCTACCGCCCATATAGGTTTTTTTAGAGAAAAGTTTGTAGAGCGGATGAAGATTATCGATGATATGAGATTCACGCATTTACTATCGATAACACAAGCATTGCCAGGACCAACTTCGAGTCAATTAGCATTAGCTATTGGGTTGCAGCAAGGAGGGATTATTAGTGGTCACCTAGCCTTATTAGCATTCAGCCTACCATCAACTTTTATAATGATTGCTTTTGCTCTATTTATATCCAACGATTTGGTGGTTTTAAGTTCCTTAACTATTGTTGGATTATCGTCCATCTCTATTCCTATCGTGGGGAAGGCGGTCTATTCAATGTTTAAGATGTTTTGTAATGATAACTTGGACAAAATAGGGTTTATAATTTTTTGCGGTATTTTAATTTTTACTAACTTATTACTATACCCTATCGCGATTCTTCTTATTGGCTGGATATATGGTGTGCTTTCAACCAATGACACTGTTAAAGGACCAAACTTTTCTAACCAGTTGAAAATAGGGAACAGTATACATTCTATTCTCTGTCTTTTTATTCTTGTGATTTTATTAATTTTTTCGAATGTTATCAGTTTAGAAGGCGTTCCTGCAATATGCCGGGACTTTTTCAATATGAGTTTTTTGGTTTTTGGAGGTGGTCACGTTGTGCTCCCGTTGTTAGAGGGTGTAGTTGTCCAGAATGGCTTTATATCTTCGGAAGATTTTATGCTTGGCTATGGAATGGCCCAAGCTATTCCTGGACCACTATTTTCTTTTGCTGCGTATCTTGGTGCTCTATTAGGCGACGTGTCAGATCAGAAAAAGCTCTTGTACTCATTAATTCTACTAATTTCTCTTTATGGCTCCACCTTACTTCTCGTAGCTCCTGCAATAAACTTTTGGAATGTTCTTCAAAGACATAGAGTTTTTCTGCGGGGAATAAGGGGAGTAAATGTAGCTGTAACCTCAATTCTATTTGTAAGTTTTTTGGCTTTTGTTATACCATCGATAGCAACATCAGAAACATCGATTATTTTAATTCTAATTTCCTTCATCCTGATTTTTTATCTACGGATGTCACCTTGGCTATCTCTTATTTTTTTAGGCCTTATGGGCGCTTGCTTCACTCAACTTAAACATTACGGATTGGATTTAAATACATTGACGAATATTATTTAAACCCAGATCTATTGACGTGAACCGTGTTAGATATAAGAAGGCCTTGCCTGATTTTCTCGGCCTTTTTTACTTTTCCTAAAGCGTAAGCTTTCAATAGCTTAGTTTGCTTTTTTCTGAAAAAATTCTCTGATTTTACTGTTCGAAACCTCATTTTTCCCCTCAATCTGACTTTTTTTACAAATTATGATACATATAAATATAAAAAAATCAACAATAATAATGCTTTACTTAGTCATATTTTTGTCATATAAATGTCATCATAATGTATTATTCAAAAAAATACGCTAAGAAATCCCCATACATTTTAATAGTCATAGCATTTGTCTCGCTTTTAATAATCGATGCAAATGGTAAAAAAAGAGACGAAGATGATATTAGTTTCACGGAGCTCAGTTTCAATAAGGTAATGGCCTACTCGGGCCATCCGGAATATCAATACAAATTAGGAAGGGCTTATGATAAAGGGCTGTTGGTGTCACAAAATAATGTTGTGGCTATAAAATGGTATAAGAAAGCAGCAAAAAAAAAGCACCCTAAAGCTATGACTAACTTAGCATATTTTTATGATCAGGGCTTAGTGCTAGAAAAAAACAAAAGTAAAGCGCTGGACCTATATTTGGATGCTGCAAGGTTAGGTAATTCGGTGGCTCAATACAATGTAGCTCTCATGTATGAAAGTGGAGAAGGATCTCTAGTAGATCTTTCAAAAGCAAAATATTGGTACCTTGTGGCTGCTGAGGGTGGAGATTACCATGCACAATATAACTTGGCGCTATTACTTGAAACCGGTAAATGCATCAAGCAAGACCTCAAGAGAGCTCTTTATTGGTATGAAAAAGCTGCCTCATCAGGCTTAGTAGAGGCACAATTTAATTTAGGCTACATGCATCATATGGGAATCGGCACGAAGCAAAGCTTTTCCCAGGCAATGAAGTGGTATTTGTCAGCTGCTGATAATGGTGATAATGATGCAAAGTTCAATTTGGAGCAAATAAGGATTTTTCTTAAAGAAAAAGCTCATAGAACTTAATCTGTCATGCTCTTGTCATAATTTTCAAATAGAGATCAAATCATAGGTTTGAGAAAACCGGTTTAATTTTAACCTGTATGAGTAAGCATGTTGCTAGGCAGATCTAAATGGTTAAGCTATTTAGCAAAATCATCCGAATCCGATCTCGTTGGGTTGTATGAGTCTACTGGGTTAGATCCGAGCTATACTTATCTGAGAAAACCGGAAATAGGCACAATTATGGCGACAGCGAGGATTGGAAATACTGGGCAAAAATTTAATGCAGGCGAAATTTCCGTTACGCGATGCTCTATTCAATTAGAAGACGGTAAGATAGTTGGTCATGGATATGTGCAAGGTAGAAGTAAAAAGAAGTCGACCGTTGCTGCGCTGTGTGACGCTTTAATGCAAAGCGATAAGAGGACCTTAATTGAAAGTAAAATTGTAATAAAACTAAAAGAAATAGAGAAAAAAAGACATGACTTAATTAAAAGAAAAGCAGAAAAAACAAAGGTGGACTTTTTTACTCTTGTGCGTGGAGAAGACGAAAAATGACAAATCCGCTTCCCTTCTTCCAAGACCAGTCCAAGGATGCTGCTAGAGCTTTTAGGATGGCTTTGAAAGCGATGGCAATGCCAGGAAAAATTCAGAATTTTCAGGTTATTGATGGGCTTCCCACACCTCTATCTATCGCTGGTGCAACGCTTATATTAGTTTTTTGTGATTTTAATACTAAGATTTTTTTGGGAGAGACCTTTCGCAATAAAAATGTCGAGGATTGGATAAATTTTTATACCGGTGCAAAAATTTCTGGCGATAAAAATGTTGATTTCGCAGTGGGGCATATACAGGAACTACTACCTTTTCACGAATTTCCTATTGGTACGGACGAGTATCCTGACAGGTCGGCCAATATTGTGATTGAAAACACAAGCAATGATGTAAAAAGTTTTTCTATAAATGGACCAGGGATTAAAGAGACGCTTCATGTAGAGCTCCCGGAAAAGATTATTGAAAGAGAAAGTGCTATTAGTTTTCCTTTAGGAATTGATATTTTTTTGACAAAAGAAAATTTGGTTATGGGACTGCCTAGAACAACAATTGTAGAGACATAATATGTATGTAGCGGTAAAAGGAGGCGAAAGAGCGATTGATAATGCACATCGGTGGCTGGAGGATGAGCGTCGAGGAGACAGAAAAGTCACAGATCTGAGTGTCGATCAAATAAAGACTCAATTATCTTTATCAATAGCAAAAGTGATGGCTGAAGGTTCGCTATTTGATCCTGAGCTTGCGTCTTTAGCAATAAAGCAAGCTAGAGGAGATTTAATCGAAGCGATTTTTTTAATAAGAGCATACCGAACAACCTTACCAAGATTTGGAGTTGGGAAGCCTATAAATACGGACAAAATGATTGCTAAAAGAAGAATATCAGCGACGTTTAAGGACATTCCAGGAGGCCAGCTTCTTGGACCGACTTTTGATTACACTCATCGACTTTTAGATTTCAAACTATTAGCTGATGGCAGCATCGATGAATTTGAGCCTGGAAAAGACACTGAACAAATGTTCCAACACGTCACTCAGTTCCTAAATAATGAAGGAATTATTGAGACAGAAGAGACATCATCTAGTGAAGCGGACTCGCCTGATCTCACTCGACAGCCTTTGGAAATTCCGGCTAATAGAGCATTGCGGCTACAGGCTCTTACTCGAAGCGATGAAGGGTTTTTATTAGGTATGGCATACTCAACCCAAAGGGGGTTCGGAAGAAATCATCCATTCGTTGGTGAGCTAAGAATAGGACTTATATCTGTCGAATTTGAAATCCCAGAGCTAGGGTTTAATATAGAGATAGCTGAGATAGAGATCTCAGAATGCGAGACGGTTAATCAATTTCTGGGCTCGAAGATCCATCCCCCTAAATTCACTAGAGGCTATGGTTTTGTTTTTGGTCAATCGGAGAGAAAAGCGATATCGATGGCTTTAGTTGATCGCGCTTTACGTTGGAAAGAATTGGGAGAGGTTAGCGATGGTGCCCCTGCTCAAGATGAAGAGTTTGTTCTATATCATGGAGATAATATTCAAGCGACTGGTTTTGTAGAGCATATCAAACTTCCTCATTACGTCGATTTTCAGGCAGAACTAGAGCTAATTAGAAAGATAAGAAAGACAGCTTTTGAGGCAAAAAAAGATGAGTAACTCAGAAGAGGATTTCAATTTTGCATACCTTGATGAGCAAACCAAGAGAATGATAAGAAGGGCTCTAATAAAAGCGATATGCATTCCAGGATATCAGGTGCCCTTTGCAAGTAGGGAAATGCCAATGCCTTATGGTTGGGGTACTGGCGGCGTTCAGGTCACAGCAGCATGCTTGCAAGAAACAGATGTATTGAAGGTCATAGATCAGGGTTCAGATGACACAACCAACGCAGTCTCTATAAGAAAATTTTTTGAAAGAGTAGCTGGTGTAAAAACTACTGAAAACACTGGAAAAGCATCTGTAATTCAAACCAGACACCGCATTCCCGAACAAGTTTTATCAGAAGATCAAATACTTGTTTATCAAGTTCCAATCCCAGAGCCCTTAAGATTTTTAGAGCCTAGAGAGACCGAAACAAGGGTTATGCACGCATTAGAAGAATATGGCTTGATGCATGTTAAATTATATGAAGACATATCTATTAACGGGGAGATTTCGACAGCATACGCTTATCCAGTAAAAGTAAACGATCGTTATATAATGGATCCATCACCTACACCAAAATTTGATAACCCAAAAATGAATTTTTGCCCGGCAATTCAGCTTTTTGGAGCTGGGAGAGAACAAAGGATTTACGCAGTTCCTCCATATACTAAGGTTATAAGTCTTGATTTTGAAGATTATCCATTTGAAGCCTCAAGAGCCGAGAAGACTTGTGAAATATGTGGTGCCACCAATACATATCTCGATGAAGTAGTTATTGATGATAAGGGAACTAGAATGTTTTCATGTTCAGATAGTGATTACTGCAATAGTAGAAAAAGTTAAACAATGGAACAGATTTTAAAAGCTAAGGCTATAGATAAGAAATTTGGCAGTGTATATGCTTGCGACAACTTAAGTATAGAGCTTTATACTGGTGAGGTCGTTGGAATTGTTGGAGAGTCTGGCTCTGGCAAATCAACTCTTCTAAATTGCTTGTCTGGAAGCTTGGTACCAGATGGTGGTAATATAACATATTTGGATAGAGATAATAATTGGTTGGATCTACTGTCTTTGCCGGAACCCAGAAAAAGAAACCTACTGAGAACCGAGTGGGCCTTTGTCCACCAAAACCCTCGAGATGGTCTTAGAATGGCAGTGAGTGCTGGAGGGAACATTGGCGAAAGACTAATGGCAATAGGTTATAGAAATTACTCCCAAATTAGGGCTGAAGCCACCGAATGGATCGAAAAGGTTGAAATAGATGCAATCAGACTGGATGACAAACCGAGTATTTTTTCTGGTGGAATGCAACAAAGACTTCAGATTGCTAAAAATCTTATAACGAAACCTAGGCTAATATTTATGGATGAACCTACAGGTGGGCTTGATGTATCTGTCCAAGCAAGATTACTTGATCTCATAAGATCTTTGGTTAGAGAATTAGGATTGTCAGTGATAATCGTAACGCATGATCTTGCAGTTGCGAGGTTCATGGCAAATAGATTGATTGTTATGAAAAATGGTAAAATAGTTGAAACTGGATTAACCGACCAAGTTTTGGATGATCCACAGCATTCCTACACGCAATTACTTGTCTCCTCAATACTAAAGGTGTAAAAATGTTGGAAGTAAAAAATGTTGCAAAATCCTTCAATCTAAAGAACTTAGACAAAGGGAAATTTTCAGTTATTAGAGATGCTTGCTTTAATGTTAATTCGGGGGAATGTGTTGCATTGATAGGTAACTCTGGTTGTGGCAAATCAACTTTAATGAGAATGATTTACGGTAATTATGTATGTGCAGTTGGAAAGATTTATATAGATAAGGAAAATATCCTTGATTTAAAAGCCATTGAAATGTCGATATTAAGAAAACAAAAAATGGGGTATGTAAGTCAATTTTTAAGAGTTTTACCGAGAGTAAGCACCATAGATTTGGTTATGGAACCTCTTCTTGATCAATTTGAAAGTCGCGCCAGAGCGAAGGATATCGCTGAGACATTATTGTCTAGGCTAAATTTAAGCTCTAAGTTATGGCACCTCTCGCCACTGACTTTTTCAGGAGGGGAACAACAAAGGGTAAATATTGCTATTGGCTTTTCTAAAGACTACAAGTTGCTTCTTTTGGATGAGCCGACGGCAAGCCTCGATCGTGAAAACAAAAGAATTGTTATGGATATGATTTCAGAAAAAAAAGAAAAAGGGTCGGCGATACTTGGTATCTTTCATGACAAAGAAGTAAGAGATAAAGTGTGTGATCGAGAAATAGATGTAAGCAACTTTTCAGCAAGCTGAGAGAAATCTATTATGCGTAAAGGAACATTATTTACAGTGGTAGGCCCTTCTGGAGTGGGGAAAGATTCAATTCTTAATGCTGCTAAGAATAAAGTCGATGCATATTTTCCTAAAAGATATATTTCTAGAAGTGCTGAGGTCGACAACGAAGACTTTATTAAAGTGGATCAGTCTCAAATAGATATTTTATTAAAAGAAAAAAGAGTAGCTATTCATTGGTATGCGCATAATAACTTTTATGGGATACCTATTGATATTATATATCACCTTAATAAGGGAACAAACGTAATTTTCAATGGATCTAGACATGCTATTAAGGAATATAAGCAGCAATTTCCAGAGTTGAAAATAATTTACATTGATGCTAAAGAAGAAATCGTTCTGGAAAGATTGAAAAAAAGAGCTAGAGAAAATGTAAAGGATATTCAACTAAGGTTAAAAAGGGCGAAATTTGATATTCCAACGGGCTCAATTATTATCAACAATGAGGATGATCTAGATAAAGCAGTTATTCAATTATTATCTGTAATGCATTAAAGCAGCGAAAATCTTTTCAGTTCACAAAAATACCTATCATCCCTTTGCCCAAAAAGACAGATATCTAAAAAAGGTAAGGGATATCCGATAACTTCTTGAAAATTTAATTCTATTGTGTCTCGAATATTTTTCTCTTCACCCAACCTTATTTCTCCGGTTAATGTAATGTGAAATTTATATCTATTAAAGACATATGGATAACCCCACTTCTTTAAGTTTTCCTCCTCTTCAAAGTCAAGTCCACTAGCTCTTCTTTTTTCTAGTTCTGTGGATGTGGGAGGTTCTCTAAACTTATCTAGAGTTAAAACGCAATCATCTGCTAAAGATTTTAGTGCCTTAGGGCTTCTTTCAGGGACTAAAGCATAAAATCGGCCAAGCTTTTTCAAGACTGGATTTTGGATTATAAACCTACTATGTCGCTTTGAAATTAATTCCACATCGCTAATGAGATCATTGTATGAATACTTATCTTTTAGGACAAATGGTGCTTTGAGCGTGCCATGCAAACCATATATCCTTGCTTTTTCCGTGATAGACTTTAAGTCAACAAATTTTGGGTTTTTTATTTTCTTGTGATTGGTAATCTTACCTTTCTTTGGATTCCAGCCTAACCATTGAGACCCAACTTTATCGAGAAATGTATCTGGATAGGGAGAAAAATAAATTGCGTATCTGGAATAATTTGTCATAAAAATGTCCTAATAACAGAGTACAAAAAATTTGGGATATTTATATGAAACTTTTAAGTCAAGAGTATGAATTTATATGCATGAATTTATTTTAAGCAATGCACGTCTCGTTCTGGAGAACGAAGTAGTAAACGGAAGCATCAGGGTAGCGGATGGGGTCATTAAAGAGGTTAACTCTGGAAAAGGATTTATACGTGGTTCTTTCGATTGTAATGAAAATTATTTATCACCAGGCCTGATTGAACTACACACAGACAATTTGGAAAGACATATGCAACCAAGAGCAAATGTTAAATGGCCAATAAAGGCTGCGATTTTATCACATGATAGAGAACTAGAAAGTGCTGGTATTACGACTGTTTTTGACGCATTGCGAGTTGGTTCGATAGTGTCAGATAAAAGGGGTAACTATCTTAAATATGCTAGGCAAGTTACGGACACCATTAAGGAGCTCAGAGCAGAGAAAAGCCTGAAAATAAGTCATTTTACGCATCTTAGAGCAGAAGTTTGTTCTGAAACTTTGGAAATCGAATTGGAAGAGTTTACCCCAGAAGACCGAGTTGGAATAGTTAGTTTAATGGATCATACTCCGGGCCAAAAGCAATTTAGAGACTTAGATAAAATGGCAGAGTATTTAAAGGGAAAATACTCTATGAGTCCAAAAGATTTGGAAGATCATTTTGAACGTCTTTATAAAATAAAAAAGGCTTGGGGAGATAGAAACCATGCCGCAACTTTAAGTGCGAATAAAAGACTTGGCGCTATTCTCGCAAGTCATGACGACACGACAGAGAATGATGCAATTACATCAATTGAAAATGGATGTAAAATCGCCGAGTTTCCAACAACTGTTGAAGCTTCAAAGGTATTAAATCGATCATCAATTAATATTATCATGGGAGGACCAAACATTCTGAGAGGGGAGTCCCACTCCGGAAACGTCGCGGCTAAGGACCTTGTTTCCATGGGTTGCTGTAACATTCTTTCATCGGATTATATGCCTTCTTCACTGCTAATGGGAGCGGTAAAACTTGGAGATATTTTGGGAGATTTTGCAAAGGGAATAAAGGCGGTTACTGAGACACCAGCAAAAGCAGCTAATCTAAATGATCGTGGTTTGATTAAGATTGGTATGCGAGCTGATTTACTTCTTTTTGATGTAAAAAATAATTTCCCTATAATTCAAAGGGTGTGGACTCCTAATTCTACTCAAAGCCCACATATCTTTCATGAACGCCAGTGAAAAGGGATTTTAGTATCTGCGATATACCATAGGTTATTTTCAGTATCATATCTGGTCACATATTCGAATTATATTACTACCGGGTTTCATTTGACAGTAGATATCATTAATTCAATTTTCCAACTTCTTCAAAAGGGCCTAGACAATAAATTTAAGCTGCAGACTAAATCGTAGACCAATGGATCTATCTTTTGTAAAATGCAACTTTAGAAGAGCTATAGAGTCACGTCGTGGGTGGGGCGGACGTTTAGACCAATAAATTTTTCGAGAGCTAAAAATGAAAAAAATCATAGTCTTTTCAGATATTCACTTAAACTCTGCTGATGAACCAAGTTTAAAAAAATCATCTCAAAAACTTGAGAAAGCTATACTGCACTTGCAAGGCAATCATAATGATTTTGATACGCTAGTCTTTACAGGCGACTTAGCGGATAGTGGTAAAATTGAAGAATATAGTGCCTTAAGAAATTTGGTCTCGGTAATAAATAGACCCATAAAATTTATGCTTGGAAATCACGATAACCGAAAGAACTTCCTCGATGTATTTCCATACTACCAACCAGATCATAATGGATTCTTACAGAGTAGTGAGGCTTATGAAAATCTTGATTTTATATTCTTAGATACGCTTAAAGATCCTCACGATGACATACCCAAAAGCTGTGGTTACTTATGTGAAAAAAGACTCGACTGGTTGAGTCAAAAACTTAAAGAAGCGGATCATAAAAAAGTAATTTTGTTTATGCACCATCCCGCTTTTACAACGGGAATGCAGGCTATGGACTTACTAAGACTAAAAAATTCCCACGATTTTTTTTCAACTATAAAAAATTTCAATAATGTAAACCATCTAATATCTGGTCACATACATCGAAGTATGTGTGGTCTTTACGAAGGATATAATTTCTCCACGTTCAAAAGCATAAATCAGCAAATGGTCCTAAAGTTCAAAGCTGATCGAGTAGAATATGCCAAAGGTGAAAATTCGGGATATGGCATTATCCTACTGGATGGTAAAAACTATACCATCCATAACGAAGAGGTAAATTAATCCTTTGAAAAACCTTTTTTGCGATGCTAAACAATTGTCAGAATAAACGGGAAACGACTTGGGCTATGTGAAAACTTTAATAAAGATGGAAGAGTTTATAGCAGAAGAAGTATTACATTAATTCAAGAAATAACTATTAAATAATTTAACAAAGCAGAAGGTTGAAATTCTTTGTTTATTGGATTTTCAGCAATATAGTTGTTTAGTACCTTTTGTGATATCCCAACAATCATATCTGCCATATTCTTTCTCGTGAAACCCCGTTTCTATAATTGCAAATACCGAGCTTGCTGAAATCACTTGCTAAGTTATTTTTTTAGTTAGTCGCATTTATGTAATAATTTTATGATATCAACCAAATCAATTTATAAAAAATCGAGGCAATGTTGATGAAAAATTATTTTTTGTTAAATGTTTTAGATAACGAGCCGTTTGATGAAGGCAAAGAGTATTGTACTGCGGCGGAGTATTTTCAATATTTATGCGATTATTACTCGAAATTTCAAAAAGAAAACCCAGATGAATATGTATTTCTTTATGGAGATAGATTTCCAGAAGAGTTGGCCTACTTCGAACTCGATAAAGAAATGCAAGATGATATTGTCCATTAATTTTGAGTAAAATTCATAATTTTGCCATTACCTATAGCTACCGCTTGGTCTAGCCTTTCAACGCATGGGACGCATGGGATGCTCATGTAGCATGTTCTTGGAGTGAGCAGCAGATGGTAAGTTACTTTAATGTATCAAAAAGAAAACGGCCCAGTGGGAAGGGAAATACACGCGACTGTTTGGGTATTATCTATCTTATTAATGTTAAGATTTATTACATTCAGATAAAAATTTTTTAAACCATCACTTGAGTTAATAATTTTCATTCAATCTAAATTAATTGAAAAAATATAGATAGAATCTGAGAACTTTCTTACGTACAAGTCATTAATTTTTCATAAATTCATCAATAATTTGTTGCATATTTTTTTCATTTTATAAGGCAAAGGAGTCGGCTATGAATTTTAAGAAACTTGAAGCAATGTTTGAAACCGCAAATAATGGAGACGTATCTCTTCTTAAAAAATATTTGTCTGAAAATTTTTTTTGGCGATCAATAACTCAATCAAGTCTTACAAAAAATAAACGTGATAAGTCGGAAACTATCGCCTGGTTCGAAGAACAGCCAAGATCAAATATTGGAAAAATAACTTGTCATTTCGAAAACGATAAAATTATAGTTTACCAACACTCGGTTCCAGATCATGTCGAACCTGATGGAGTGATCTTGGGGTTTGTAAAAATTGAGAAGAATGAAATTATAGAAATGTCTCATGCAAGGGGTAAAAGACCTTTAAGCAAGAAAGGGTAGTCTTGAACTCAGTCCAGTCTGCCGTTCTAGTCGTGAGTTTCTTTATGCTGCCAATACCAAAGATGGTATTAGGATTATTCACCTTGAAAAAAGCAGATACAAGTCGGGATTGTCTATCAACAGCATGGCAACTGCAGTACCACATATCGCGGATCCAATCATTAGTGCTCTGTCGCTCCATTGCATGCCGACATATATCCATCCGATGGCACTAAAGAAATAACACAATTGCCCCAAAATATACATTTTTCCTGATGTAAGAAATACTCCTAATACACACAATAGCATGGCTCCCCATTTAACATACCAATCTCTTGTACCAGTAGGCGTAAGAGGTTTAATGTCATCGTACTCGCCTTGTAATTCTTCTAGCTCTTGAGCAAGCCTCTTTTTTTCAGACGCTAACTCCATTGCTAGTCTTCCTGCTTTAGTAGTTATATTATGTAATTTTCCGTCTTCACCTAATTCAGTGATGGTATCAGCGTCTTTTTCCTTCGACATTTTATTTCCTTTTGAGGATTTAATTTCAATCGCGCCAAAATTTAGCAATACTAATAATTTAGTCAAATAAAAATTAAAAATAGTCTTACAACACGCTTCTAAAGTCCAATTTTATATATTGATTAGCTGTTACATCAATGTATCAAAAAGAAAAGGGCCGTCTGCTTATAACGGCCCAGTTGGGAGGGAAATACATGCGTGTATTTACAGATTGTCTAACTTTTTAATGTTAAAGATTGATGACAATTTGATGAAAATTTTTAAATCATCATTTGAGTTAATAATTTTATTATTCAATCTAAATTTGTTGAAAAAGTACAATCAAAATTTGAGAACTTACTCACGTGGATGTCATTAATTTTTCATAAATTCATCAATTATTTGTTACATCTTTTAACTATTTGACAGGCTAGGAGTATTGATTTTGCAAAATAGCAGTCAGACACACCCTGTGTTTTCATTCGCCGACGGAGAAATGGGTGTAATTCCCAACAAAATAATCCGCTACTTAGAAAAATTAACGGGTCAACCGCGTATAGAAAAACTGTATTTTGACTATGTAAATGACAATCTAAATCCAGAATATTTTTGGTCAGATGCACTTGACCGACTGCGTATCGAACTAGATGTTAGTCGAGAGGTTTCAAATGGAATAATGGCATCCATACCGTCTACTGGACGGGTCGTGACCATCGCTAATCATCCATATGGAGTCATAGATGGACTTGCCTTGTGTTCAATTATGGCCGAGGTGCGGCATGACTATAAAATCATTACCCACAGGGTATTGAGACAGGCACCAGCGGTAATGGATAAAATTCTGCCAATAGATTTTGCAGAGACTAAAATTGCGCTTAAAACAAATATGGAGTCTCGTCGCAGAGCGTTGGAGCATCTCAGAAATGGCGGAGCACTTATCATCTTCCCAGCAGGTGCCATATCATTGGCGCCAAATATATTTGGGACTGCGAGTGATGCGCCGTGGAAAACATTTGTTGCGAAATTAGCATTGCAGCCTGACACAACTACTATTCCGTTCTTCTTCGAGGGACGTAATTCAGCGTTATTTCAAATTGCAAGAAGAGTAAGCTTTACTCTTGGTTATTCTCTGATGTTTAGAGAAATTTGTAGAAGAATTGGGACAAATTTAACGGTCACGATGCGCCCCCCCATACACAGTTCCGAACTAGCTGAAATGGAAAACCGGAATGTGGTCACAGAATATCTCAGGCGCCAAACCTATAATTGGTCTTATAAGGCTTTTTAGATATCTGATACCTGTCTACAATCTTGTGAGCATTGGTTAGATGGCTAAAAAATATATCCGTTGCCGACTTCCATGAGAATTTCTCCGCATGCATACGAACAATTTTTCGGTCAATTTTTAGGGCAGCTAGACAGCCTTTCTTTAAGTCATTGTCCAAGATGCCTGCACCAGATTCACCTACGACATCTATTGGACCCGTGACTGGAAAAGCTGCTACAGGCAGACCGCAACCCATTGCTTCTAACAGAACAAGGCCAAAAGTATCTGTTCGACTAGGAAACACAAAAACATCCGCGCGATTGTAGAATGCCGGTAAGTTCTCCGTTGGATGCGCATCATGAAAAATAACTTTGGGATATTTTTTCTTCAGTGTTTTAAGAGCGGGCCCTTCTCCAACAACATGTTTTTCACCTGGTAGATCCAAATCTAAAAATCCACTAAGATTTTTCTCAACAGCTACTCGCCCAACATAAATAAAAACAGGTTTCGTTGCGTTATCCAGTTTTGCGATACTCGCGTTTAGCTTTTCGATGTTTCCAGTGGGTTTCTTAACGTTTCTGTTACATGGATTAAAAATGGTAAGATCAACCCCTCGCGGCCACAATACAGGGTTTCCGATTTGCCATTTTTCTAGGTCTCTTATAACAGTGTTGGTTGGTGCCATCACATTTTTAGCCGGACTGTGAAACCAACGCAAGAGTGCGTATGTAGCTCCAAGCGGCAATTTAGTCCTAGAACGTATATACTCTGGAAAACGGGTGTGGAATGCAGTTGTGAAATCTAAATTATGTGAAGTTGCGTAACGCCGGGCAGCCAGACCAAGCGGCCCCTCAGTTGCAATATGAATTGCGTCTGGTTGAGACACCTGAATTTTTTCAGCAATCTTTTTTCCTGGAAAAATTGAAAGTCTAATTTCCGGATAAGTTGGACAAGGAATCGTACGAAACGATTCAGGGGTAATAAGTTCAGCTTTATGCCCCATCTGGACCAAATGATCGCGTGTTTTTGTTAGTGTTTGTACAACTCCATTGACTTGTGGGTACCACGCATCTGTGATAATTAAAATTTTCACGGACTGTTACTCTTGCTAAGTAGTTCACCAAGCGCTGCTGTTGGCCCCCCATCAATCCCGTCTTTCACTGATGATACATCAGCCACTGAAGCAATATTTTTTGAAATTTTATCCCAATTTAGTAATTCCAATTTACCGTCGTAATGCTCTACCAGTGCAGAGCGAGATTCTACCCAATCACCGTCATTTCCGTATATGATTCCGTCTGTAATTTTTAACTCTGGTTTGTGTATATGCCCGCATATAATTCCGCTACATCCGCGCCTTCGAGTTTCTGTTACCATTGCATGTTCAAATGCAGAAATGAATGAAACTGCCAATTTGACTTTAAGTTTTAAGTATTGAGAAAACGACCAATAAGGCAGTTTGAATGCGTCACGCCAAATATTTAGCCAGCGATTCACGCGAAGCAAAATCTGATAAGCTTTGTCACCAATATACGCTAACCAGCGCGCATGTTGAATGACATGGTCAAAAAGATCACCATGCACGATCCACAGTCTCTTACCGTCAGCAGTTTCATGGATGTAGTCAAGGCATATTTTGATCTCACCAAAGGTCACATTAACAAATTGACGCGCTGCCTCATCATGGTTTCCTGGAATAAACACTACATTCGTACCATGACGAGCTTTTCTGAGGAGTTTTTGCACGATGTCATTGTGAGCTTGTGGCCAATACCAACGCTTTTTCAATTGCCAACCGTCGATGATATCTCCGACCAAAAACAAATTTTCAGATCGCGTACACTTTAAAAAATGCATAAGTTGATCTGTACTGGCGCCAGGAGTACCAAGATGTATATCTGAAATCCAGATACTTCTATAGATCTTGAGGCCATCAAACCGATTATCCACGAACCTGCCTTCTACACTTAATCATCTAGATTACATCCAAAGTTTTTTTCAAAAATATTTCAGATTAGTAACA
>CACGWW010000009.1 GCA_902576905.1 uncultured Alphaproteobacteria bacterium | reverse complement strand
CAAACGAATCATTGCACACTTGATTCGTAAAAGGAATCATTTTTTTAAATTTTGAGTGATTCGATACCAGGAAGTGATTTGCCTTCTAACCATTCCAGAAAAGCACCTCCAGCAGTTGAAACATAGGTAAATTTTGAGATTGAAGCGGATGTTCTAAGAGCACTGACAGTATCACCACCCCCTGCTATTGAGATTAATTGCTTTTTTGAAGTTCTATTTGCTGCGTAGTTAGCTATATTATTAGTTCCTTGATCAAATGGTCGAGTTTCAAATGCACCCAGCGGGCCATTCCAAATCAAGGTCTTTGATTTATTAATTATATCCATTATATTTTTTTGAGACTTTATTCCTATATCAAGGATCATTTTATCTATTGGGCAACAATCAACTCTAAATGTTTGGGCTTCCTTTTTTTCATTAAGTGATTTAGCACAGACTAAATCTAAAGGTAAGACTAACTTACATTTTTTATATCTCAGTTCTTGAATTATTTCCTTTGCAGTCTGTATCATTTTTTTTTCTGTAAGTGATATGCCAATTCCATATCCCTGAGCACTAAGAAATGTATTGGCCATCGCCCCACCAATTATCAAATATTCTACTCTATTGCTTAAATTATTTAGAAGCTCAATTTTTGTCGATATCTTAGAACCTCCAACAATAGCTGCGACAGGTTTTATAGGTTGATCTAACGCTAAAGACAAAGCTTTAAGTTCACTTTGAACAAGAAAACCTGCATAACTTGGGAGATAATTAGTTATCCCTTGAGTAGAGGCATGAGCTCTATGTGAAACTGAAAAGGCATCATTACAATAAACATTGCCAAGTGAAGAAAGTTTGGAGCTAAAATCAGGGTCATTAAGCTCTTCTAATTTGGAAAATCGTACATTTTCCAATAAGAAAATTGAAGGGAAGGGGGCGCTTTCAATTTCTTTTCTCCATAAGTCTATTTCAAGTGATGGTAAAAATTTTATATCTAAATTGAGGGTTTCATTTAGGTATCTCAACAGTTTTCTCAGGCTTAGATCTTTATTTATTTTTCCATTTGGTCTTCCAAAGTGTGAAAGTATAACTACTCTATTTTTGTTTTTTATTAGATGATTTATTGTTTCTTTTGTTTTCTCTATTCTTGATATATCACTACTCTTTCCATTTGAATAAGGAACGTTTAGGTCAAGACGGAGGACAACCGTCTGTTTTTTTATCTTGGCATCTTGGATTTTTTTAATCATCAGATTTCGATCAAATCGTAATCAAATCAATAACTTTGCCTGCCGACATATTTCGTCAACATTGATTTGAAAGTGATCAAAGAGATCCTTTGCTGGCGCAGAAGCTCCAAAGCCATTCATTCCTATAAATGAGGTTCTGGTTTGGCTGCCACCATTTTCATAAAGCCATTTTTCCCAACCTAACTTAACTCCAGCTTCTATAGCTATTCTGACGGTGCCTCTTGGCAACAATTTCTTCTTATATTTATAATCTTGTTCGTCAAATAATTCCCATGAAGGCAACGAAATTACCCTCGTACCAATCCCATTATTCTCTAATACCTCTCCCGCTTTCAATGCAATCTGAACTTCAGAGCCAGTAGCTATAAGTATAACTTTTTTCTTATTAATAAAATCTTTTACAATGTAGGCGCCCTTCAACGATCGATTAATTGATACTTGTTCCTTTCTAATTAAAGGTAAATTCTGTCTCGATAAGCAAATAAGAGAGGGTTTATGTTTTGACTTGAGAGCAATCTCCCAGCATTCAATAGTCTCTATAATATCACATGGTCTAAAAACGTTTAAATTTGGAATCGATCGAAGAGATGCCAAATGCTCTACCGGCTGATGTGTTGGTCCGTCTTCACCCAAACCTATACTGTCGTGGGTCATAACATAAATAACGCCCAAACCCATTAGTGCACTTAAACGAATTGCACCTCGACAATAGTCAGAAAAGGTCAGAAATGTACCGCCGTAGGGAATTATTCCTCGATGTAAAGACATTCCATTCATGATAGCTGCCATTCCATGCTCTCTTATACCATAATGAATATATCTACCTGATCGATTAAGTTCTGAAAAAACCTCGAGCGTTTTTGTTTTTGTGTTGTTTGAACCTGTCAAGTCTGCAGAGCCCCCAATGGTATTATTAAAACACTCATTTATTAGGTCTAGGCATAATTCACTGGCTTTTCTTGTTGCTAGTTCCTTTTGAATTTCTTGTGAATATAGTTTTTTAAAATTCTTAATACCTCGAGAAAGTTTTGAGGGAAATATTTGATCTAGCTCATTTGAAAAGGCGATTCTTTTCTTTTCCGATAAAGATTGGAAGCGATCTGACCAATCTTTAAATACTTTGTGATTTTTTTGCCCAATTTTTACCCATGATTTCTTTATATCCGATGGGATTGCAAATTCTTTATGATGCCAACCAAAATTTTGTCTTAATTGTTCAACCTCATTCTTACCCAATGGAGCTCCATGTGCTCCTGAAGTTCCCTGTTTAGCTATCGATCCGTAACCAATTATTGACTTTGCCGCAATTAGGGATGGGCGGTTGTCTTTTTTTGCATCATTTATCGCTCGATCGATTTCAATTGGGTTATGAGCATCACAAGCAAACGTAGACCATCCTGATGATTTAAATCTGGAGATTTGGTCAGTATCACAGGAAAGATCTACTCCTCCATCAATAGTAATTCCATTATCGTCCCAAATTACTATAAGCTTCTTAAGTTTTAGTTTGCCTGCTAATGATATAACTTCTTGACTTATACCTTCCATAAGACACCCATCGCCAGCAATCACATATGTATAATGATCACAGAGATCGCTACCCCATCTTGTGCCAATGAATTCCTCAGCGATAGCCATGCCAACAGCGTTACCAAGTCCTTGTCCTAATGGACCTGTAGTCGTCTCAATGCCGGGAATGTGGCCATATTCTGGGTGCCCAGCGGTTTTTGAATTAAGCTGCCTGAAGTTTTTTATATCTTCTAGAGTAATATCAGGATAACCGGCTAAATAAAGAACAGAATATAGAAGCATTGATCCGTGACCCGCAGACAAAATAAAACGATCTCTATCGAACCAGTTAGGCTCAGATGAAAGGAACTTTAGGTGATTTTCAAATAAAACTGTTACGACATCAGCCATACCCATCGGCATTCCTGGATGACCACTATTAGCTTTCTCAACTCCATCCACAGATAACATCCTGATTGCAGTAGCTTTATCCCAGTGGTCGGAAAAACTTTTTCGTAGAGTATCAATATCCATTTTTTAAATAATGCCTATAGTCAATTTCGTTATAATATGTAATTTCTTATCATAGTATATCTTATATTTATATGTTAGAAAAAGGTTTGTGTTAAATCAAATAGAGCGGTTATAATAACAATATATAATCCCATGACCCAATTAGTTAAATTAGAAAAAAGATTTGAAATTGCCCTAGAAAAGCTAGAACTGGCCTTGGCAAATAAAAATTTGGGCGGAGCTTCAGGCAGCATTGATAAAAAAGATAAAGATGTCGAAAAAACACCTCACAATATTGATGATTTATTAATTAAAATTGGAAAGTTAGAAAAGGCTGCGGAGAGTGATGCTGAAGAGATAGATAGGCTAATTATGAAATTGAAAAAAATTTTAGAGACAAATAATGACTGAATTAGAGATATCAATCGGTGGCCGTATTTTTTCAGTTGCCTGTGACAACGAAGAGCAGGAGAAAGTCAAAGAGGCAGCAGCACTAATTAATGAGGAAGCTGACACTATTCAATCTCAATTAGGCCGGCTCCCCGAGTCAAAAATGTTATTACTTTCTGCATTAATGATAGCCGACCGTTTGGTAGATGTAGAGACCGAGTCAAAAGTATTTAAGGAAAAATCAGAGAATCTTGGTGATCTAAAGAACAAAAATCAAGAGTTAGAACGGCACAGAAATGCTCTGCAAAGTGATTACAAAAAGCTAGAAAGCTTTGTTGAAAAAATGTTAGCTAAATTAGAAATGGTTTCAAAATTAAGTGATAAAAAATCTGATATATTTGTTACTGATGAGAACGCAACACAACAAATTGAAACGGATCAACCAAAATTATTTTAAGCGTTTTCTTCTCTAATCCTTGCGGCCGCTTCTTGACTAAAGGACACACTCTTTTCCGTAAATAATTGATCTAGCTCACCTGACATTGTCATTTCTGTAATTATATCTGCACCCCCTATAAATGCATTTTTTACGTATAACTGAGGAATTGTTGGCCAATCAGAGAAATCTTTAATACCCTGCCTAATCTCATCATCCTCTAAAACATTTACATCTTTAAAATTAATTTGGAGATAATTTAGAATACCGGCAACCCTACTTGAGAAACCACATTGCGGCATCTTTGAAGTACCTTTCATGAAAAGTACTACGTCATGTCCACTGATTAATCCTTCAATTTTAGATTTAACGTTATCGTTCATTTTCTATCTCCTATTTTATTTTTGTTTGAAGAGCAAGAGCATGTAAAATTCCATTGTTCCCATCCATTGCTCCCTCTAATGCCTCATAAACTAATTTATGTTGCTCAATTCGAGATTTTCCTCGAAACTCTTGGCTGGCTATTATGGCAGAATAATGATTACTATCTCCTGCTGTATCAATTATTTCAATATCAGCCTGAGGAAATTTTTTTCTAATAAGTTCCTCTATTTTTCCGGCACTTATTGCCATAAATTTTTTCCCTTTTTGGTTAAGTTAATTCAGATTATTGTTACTTTCCATCATATTAGTTATTATATTTTGGTAAAGATCATTTACATGAGCAAGACTAAGAAAATTTTGTCCAAAACAAAGGTTGGTACCTTTAGCGACACCCAATTTACCTAAATGTACCTCTTTTTCCTTAGCAAAAGAGATGAGCTCTTTCTCCTTTGAGGGATTTATAGTAACAATATATCGAGCTTGAGTCTCGTTGAAAAAATACTCTGTTGACCCCTCAGTCACGATAAAACCTAAATCATTGACGATTGCTAATTCGCACAAAGCGAGCGCTATCCCTCCATCGGATACATCGTGAGCACTTGAAATCAATTTTTCACGAAATAGGCTCAAAATAAATTGACCATTACGCTTTTCTTCTTCTAAATTGACTCTTATATTTACATTCTCAATTGGTTCTTGAGAGAGCTCAGTCAAAAGAGCTAATGCTGTTGTTTTTGCATCAGTTTCACCAATTATATAATAAAAGTCATTTTCATTTATTGTTCCCGCGGTATGCTCTGAAATTTTTTTTATTAGACCTACGCCTCCGATAGTTGGGGTTGGCAGAATTGATTTTCCATCGGTCTGGTTATAAAAGCTGACATTTCCTGAAACTACAGGAAAATTTAATTCGACACAGGCTTTTTTAATCCCCTTAATACAGTTAACAAATTGACCCATTATTTCTGGGTCTTCTGGACTTCCAAAGTTAAGATTATCTGTAATTGCTAATGGAGTTCCACCTGATGATATGATGTTTCTGTAACATTCAGCTACGGCTTGTTTTCCACCCTCGAAGGGGTTTATCGAACATAATAACGGATTGCTATCACAGGAAAACACCAACCCATAATTCGTTTTATCAATTTTGGTAATTGCAGCATCCAAGCCTGGACGCTTAAAAGTATTATTTAGTATCATATGGTCATATTGTTCCCAAACCCATCGTTTTGAACAGTGATTAGGTGATGACAGCAAAACTGCTATTGCCTCTTGAATAGTTATGCTTGGAATGTGGGTATGCGACTTTATTTTTTTGTGGGAGGTCCATGGTCTATCATATTGAGGTGCTTGATCGGCTAAACACTTAAGTGGTAAGTCGGCAACAATTTTGTTCTGAAAATTAATTATGAGCTTATCCTCTTCAATCGTATTACCAATCACAGCAAAATCTAGGTCCCATTTATTAAAAATCTTCTTTGCTTGGTCTTGATGTCCAGGCTTTATCACTGCAAGCATTCTTTCTTGGCTCTCAGAAAGCATTATGTCGTAAGCAGTCATTTTATCTTCGCGTATGGGGACTTTATCTAAGTTCAGAAAAATACCAAGATTACCTTTGTCTCCCATTTCAACTGAAGAACATGTTAATCCAGCTGCTCCCATATCTTGTATTGCGATCACACACCCACTACTCATAAGTTCGAAACACGCCTCCATGAGTTTTTTTTCTAAAAATGGATCTCCAATTTGAACGGAAGGTCGTTTAGCTTTGTTAAGTTCGTCATCTGAATCAAAGCTTTCGGAAGCCATGCTAGCTCCCCCAACACCATCCTTTCCTGTTTTAGCACCCATATAGACTATCGGAGAACCAATACCTGCAGCTTTTGAATAAAAAATCTCGTTTCTATTCACAATGCCGGCGGCAAAGGCATTAACCAAGCAATTACCATTATATGAAGCATGAAATCTGAGCTCCCCACCTACATTGGGTACACCAAAAGAATTTCCGTAGTGGCTAATACCCTTGATAATTCCCCTTAGAATTTCTTTGGTTTCGATTTTCTCTGCCGATCCCATTGATAATGAGTTCATAACAGCAATAGGTCTTGCTCCCATCGTAAAAACATCTCTCAATATTCCCCCCACTCCGGTCGCTGCTCCGTTGAAAGGTTCAATATAGCTAGGATGGTTATGGCTCTCCATTTTAAATGCCAGTGCAAGACTTTCATCAATAGCAACTATCCCAGCATTTTCACCGGGACCACAAATAACTTGATCGCCGGCCGAAGGAAGTTCCCTAAGCCATTTTCTTGAAGATTTATATGAACAGTGCTCGTTCCACATTGCTGAAAAGATACCTAATTCAGTTATATTGGGGTCACGATTTAGGAGCCTATTAATTTTTCTATACTCATCAGTTGTAAGACCATGAGCCTTTACAGTATCATGTGAATGCTCTTGGTAATTATCGTCTACTCTCATTTGTTTACAATGTTTTTTCTTGCGATGGCATTGTCTTTGTCTGACAAGCCCAATAGAGAACAAAAAAGTCTCATAAAAGAGTCCTCTTGATAGCTTCGTTTCCCATCTGCTATAATTAGTCTCCAAGCATCTTGCAGTAAGTCAAACCTATCTTCAAAGACTATGGTATCCTTTATTTTTTTTGTGAGCTGAATATTATCGTTTAGTTCGTTTTCTAAATTGATGGCCTCAGATATGATGTAATCTATGTCTTGTTCAGGTAAGTCATATCTCTTTTTTAAAAAGTTTTTTATTTCTTGTAGCTCTTCTTTGTCAAAAACACCATCTAGCTTGGCTATTCTTATAAATATTGCAGTTATGGAAAGCATTCCGGTTTCATGATTTTTACCAAGATCATTTTTATTCGTTATCAGCAAGCTATTAAAAAATTCCTTGAACATTATTGTTCTTCTTTCTTTAATGCTCTTTTCAACACCTTCCCAGTAGCATTTCTGGGTAATGCAGACATAAACTCGATCACAGTGGGCATCTTAAATTTTGCTAGATTTTTTATACAATGATCCATAATTTTTTCCTTGGTTAGGTTTCTTCCTCTTTTTAGCACAACACATAATTTTCCTGTTTCACCCCACTTTTTATCAGGAATACCAATAACTGCTAATTCAGAAATTTCATCTAATTGGTACAGAACATTTTCTACTTCAGCAGGATAAACGTTTTCACCTCCAGAGATATACATATCTTTTTCACGATCAACAATATAAATAAATCCCTCGTCATCTTGTTTAGCTAAATCACCCGTTTTGAGCCAACCTCCTTGAAAAGAATTATTAGTGGCGTCTTCATTTTGCCAGTACCCTGGAGTGATGTTTGGGCCCTTAATTAATAATTCTCCGATATCATTCGATTTCACCGGAGAGAGGTTTTTATCTACAATTTTTATTGATGTATGTAGAGCTGGCTTGCCTGCAGACCCAATTTTTCTGACCGAGTCTTCGGCGGCAAGCACCGTTCCGGTAGGAGAGGTTTCTGTCATACCCCAACCTTGAATAACATCTACATTTTTTATTTGCCAATTTTTAATTATTATCTCAGCACATGGTGCTCCACCAACACCGACAACCTCTAAAGCATCAAAATTTGTAAGATCAAACTTTTTATCCTGCATCATAAATTGAAGTGGGGCGGGAACCCCAAATAAATGGGTTATTGAAAATCGAGTGTTATCTATTGCGTCTAGCGCGTCTGAAGGGTTGAATTCTCTCATAATAATAATTTCTCCTCCCTGGTGCAAAACAGGATTAGCATACATATTTAATCCACCAGTATGAAATAAAGGAAGAATAACTAATTGAATAGTTCTGCTTGTTATTCGTGCAGGTCCACAGACATTAATAGTATTGAAAAGGTTCATCATGTGATTTATCTTGGCACCTTTTGGATTGCCGGTTGTCCCCGATGTATACATTATTGTGATAAGATCTTCTAAAGAAGCATCAATATTGTCTGCATCCTCATCAAGCGACTGCCAAACAGAAGAAAATTCATTATTGACGTTAGATGGATCAAATTCTAATTGTTGCAAATTTTTTGAGCTGTTATTTAGTGATGAAGCGACTCCACTAAAAGCAGAGTCAAAGATTAGGAGTTTGGGATCACAGTCATTTAAAATAAATGACAATTCTGGGGCAGTTAGGCGCCAATTGAGAGGCACCAAAATCACGCCCATTTTTGCACAAGCAAATTGCAACTCAAAAAAAATGCTATTATTTCTTGATAGAAGAGCTACTCTATCTTTACTGCCTATATTTTTTTTTTGAAAATATGCTGCTATTTTAAGAGATCTTGTTTCTAAGTCCAAATAAGTTAATTGTTCACCGGAATAATAGTCTGTTATAGCAACTTTGTTTGGACGCATTAATGCCTGATGTTTTGCCCAATCAAAATATTTTAAATCCATTGTAATTTCCTCTAGACTAGTCTTGTTTGTTCCAACGCTTTTTTTATAAATGCTGAAAAAATCGGGTGAGGATCAAAAGGTTTGGATTTGAGCTCTGGATGAAATTGTACTCCCAAAAAAAATGGATGCGAAGACAGTTCTACTACCTCTGGAAGTGATCCGTCTTGAGAAAATCCAGAAAAAGTTAGACCACTGTCTTCGAGAGCTTCTTGGTAATTGACATTAACCTCGAACCGATGCCGATGCCTTTCTGAAACTATTGCTTTTCTATAAATCGAATAAGCAATTGTCCCTTTTTTTATTTTTGCAGGGTAGGCGCCTAGCCTCATTGTCCCACCCTTATTTTGGACTTTACTTCTAACTTCAACTTTCTGATCTTTAATCCATTTGGAAAGATGATAGATTAAGTGATCCTCAGAGCTATTTGATTTCTCATCGAATTCTTCAGAACTTGCATCTTTAAGACCAGCACAATTTCTTGCGTACTCTATTACTAATAATTGCATGCCTAAACAAATTCCTAAAAAGGGAATTTTTTTTTCTCTTGCATATTTTATCACTTTGATTTTTCCTTCGGTTCCTCTTTTCCCGAATCCACCTGGTATTAATATGCCGTCAAACTTATTTAACCGCTTTGTTTGAGTCGATTTTTCAAACTCTTCAGCTTCCAGCCATGTTACCTCCACATTTGTTTTATTAGCTAAACCGCCATGAATAAGAGCCTCCGAGAGAGACTTATAGGCATCTTCAAGTTTTGTATACTTTCCAACAACAGCAATTTTTACTGATCCCTCTGAGCTACGATATCTTGAGCTTACATCATTCCAAATATCTAAGTCAGGCTTTTTTTTAGATTTAAGGTTTAGAACTTGAAGAACTGCATTATCTAATCCTTCATCAAAAAAAGCTATTGGAGCTTCATAAATTGTTTCGAGATCATTAGCTGAGATAATATTTTTCTCATCAACATTACAGAAAAGTGCAATTTTTTCTTTCTCTTTCTTAGGAATTGGCACTTCCGATCGACAAACTAATACATCTGGACTAATTCCAATAGACCTTAATTCCTTGACAGAGTGTTGGGTTGGTTTGGTTTTTAGTTCACCTGAAGACGATAGAAAAGGCAATAACGTTAAATGTACAAAAATGCAGGAATTAGTTTTTTTTTCTTGAGAGAATTGACGGATGGCTTCAAAAAAAGGAAGGCCTTCAATATCTCCAATCGTTCCACCTATTTCACAAAGCATGAAGTCAACTTCGTCTTCATGTTGAGCAAGGAATTTTTTTATTTCATTTGTTACGTGAGGAATCACCTGTATAGTTTCTCCCAGATAGTCACCTTTTCTCTCGCGCTCTAGGACCGTAGAATATATGCGACCAGAAGAAATAGAGTCAGTACTTTGAGCTGCTACTCCGGTAAATCTCTCGTAATGCCCCAGATCAAGGTCTGTTTCAGCGCCATCATCCGTAACAAATACTTCTCCATGCTCAAAAGGTGACATCGTACCAGGATCAACGTTCAAATATGGATCAAGTTTCCTTAGTCGTACTGAAAATCCTCTTGCCTGTAAAAGCGCGCCTAATGACGCTGATGTAAGTCCCTTACCTAAAGAAGACACAACACCGCCTGTGATAAAAATAAAATTCGCCAAAATAAATTTTCCAAATAGAGCTTCGCCCAAGTTTATTTTAGAATAACAAAACTCACAAGGTGATAGTTCATTTTTATTCGGTAGGAGGAGTTAAAACACCGTCAGTACTTTTAAACTTCTTTAAGTCTGGCAACTCAGGCGTTAATTCTTTTTCGTTGGACCCCTTTGCTCCTTCTGATTCCTCAAAAACTGACCTATTTGAACCGGTATTTATAGAAAGAATTGTAAGCAAAATAGCTATTAAAAAAAATAAGGCTGTCAGAAACCAAGTTAGCTTCGACAAGGGGTTTGCTGATTTTGTTCCAGTTCCGAAGCCTTGATTCTCAGAGCCCATGCCCAAACCTCCACCCTCTGATCTTTGAAATAGAACAACAAGTATTAGAAAAACTGTGACTATTAAATGGCTAATTAACAAAACGTTTGACATATTCTAGTTCTTATCCTTGTCGACCATTTTACCTTTTTGTATCCAAGGCATCATTGCTCTCAACTGCTCCCCAACTTTTTCTATTTGGTGAGAGTCATTATTTCTTCTGGTAGCCTTGAAAAATGGTTGACCAACCGAATTTTCCTGCATGAAGTCTCTCACAAATTTTCCTGACTGAATATCCTCGAGAATAGCCTTCATTCTATTTTTCGTTTCATCATAAGGAAGTACTCTTTTTCCAGAAACATATTCTCCATACTCTGCTGTATTTGAAATCGAGTAATTCATATTGGCTATACCCCCTTCGTAAATGAGGTCAACTATAAGTTTAACTTCATGAAGGCATTCGAAATAAGCCATTTCTGGGTCATATCCTGCTTCAACAAGTGTTTCAAAACCAGCCCTAATTAACTCTACCAATCCACCACAAAGTACGGCCTGTTCCCCGAACAGGTCAGTTTCACATTCTTGCTTGAAATCCGTTTCTATAATTCCTGAACGACCCCCTCCAATTGCTGAACAGTAGGCTAATCCGATATCCATTGCCTTACCGGATGCATTATTGTTGACTGCAACTAAGCAAGGCACTCCTCCTCCTTTAACATACTCCCCTCTGACAGTATGACCAGGCCCTTTGGGTGCCATCATTATAACGTCAATGGTTTGTTTTGGTTCTATTAACCCAAAGTGAATATTTAGGCCATGTGCAAACGCAACCGCTGCGCCATCTTTAAGATTATCTTTCACAAAATTTTTATATGTTTCAGCTTGTAGTTCGTCAGGCATAGTGAACATTATTAAATCTGCCCATTTGGATGCATCTTCTATGTTCATGACCCTAAAACCTTGGCTTTCAGCTTTTTTTATTGAGCTGGAACCATCTCTCAGTGCAACTACTATGTTGCTCATCCCGGAATCTCTTAGATTCAATGCGTGAGCGTGGCCCTGGCTACCGTAGCCAAGAATTACGATGTTCATTTTCTTTAGAAGATTAACATCACAGTCGTGATCATAGTATACCTTCATGACAAGTTCCTTTCCTCTGCATTGTTTTAAACTATTTTTATTTTTTCACCAGTACAAAATATACTTTTTCCAATTTATTTCCCCAAGCCAGCTTTTATTAGAGTTCTCTTTAGCAATGGGCTTTGATTTAAATACATTAAAAAATTTTTCCGCGCAATTCTGAGGAAACTATTTTCTGTCATCGAGATTTTGTTTAGTAGGTGGATACCAAAAACTTTGCTTCCAGTAAGATGAAATCTTTTTATGTTATATTGTCTCAAAACTCTATCTGATCCTATATCTTCATTATTTTTAAGGGCCTTTTTGCATATATTGTGAAGAGCAATAATATCTTCAACAGAAGTATTAAGGCCTTGGGCACCAGTTGGAGGCATTACATGTGCGCTTTCAGCAATAAGAACAGTTCTTTTACTTATAAGAGTTTTTGAAAGTTGTGAGGATACCGGCCATTTCTGCTTTTTACCAACAAGCTTTATGTTTCCCCGAATACCCAGGCTTTTTTTTGATATGAGAGTATCAAATTCTGCATTCTCTAAACTATATGCTTCATTGATAATATCCGAATTATCCATCCAAACAACAGTTGATTTTGATTGTTTTGAAGAGGTTCGAAGTGGAATTATCGTAAAAGGTCCTCCAACATCCAATATTTCAGTAGTTCTGTCTTTGTGTTTCTTTGAGTGAGAAACTTGAAAGACCATTGCCAACTGGTTGTAAGAGGTTTTTATGGTATTTATTTTCTCTCTTTTTCTTATTGCACTTTCTTTTCCCTCACAAGATATTAATAAATTCCCATTTAGCTCTTTGCCTTTTGCGGTCCTTGCAACAATATTGTCATCAAAGGCATAATGTTTAATTATTGGATCCCCAATGTTTAAAACAAAATTTTTGTTTTTTTTTAACCAGCTCAACAGCTCCGATCGCAATATGCCATTAGGAACGTTATAACCAAAATTTTCAATGTTAACTTCTTTTGGCTCAAATACCACACTAGTGGGTCTTGCTGTTACTTTGCTACCAGCGTCAATTATTTCCATTTCCCTGAGCGGTTGAGAAAAGGGTTCTATTTCCCCCCAAATACCTATCTCTTTAAAAACTTCTATCGCGGGTTTAAGGAAGGCAGTAGTTCTTTGATCTAAATGAATTTTGGATATGTCAACTGGCTCACAGCACTCAACCTTAATTTTTTCTTTGCACAGCAAAGAGGCGGCAATTAAACCAGATATTCCAAGTCCTGAAATGATAACACTAGGATATTTTTTTTCGTTCATTATTTTTATATTTGATTACCATTTTAACGAATTTACTAAATAGATGAAGACTGTCGTGTGGGCCTGGACTTGCTTCAGGGTGATATTGGACAGAAAATATATCCTTATCTTTATGTTCTATACCACAGTTCGATCCGTCAAAGAGAGAAACGTGGCTTTCAAAAATATTTTGTGGTAAACTTTTGTTATTGATCGCAAATCCATGGTTCATCGACGTTATTTCCACTTTACCAGTCCTTAGATCTAAAACTGGATGATTTGCCCCATGATGCCCATGATTCATTTTTTCTGTTTTTGCACCCAAAGCTAGGCCTAACAGCTGGTGGCCCAGGCAAATTCCAAAGATAGGAATAGAGGTATCTCTAACTAGCTTTTTAAGTAATTTATTAGTAAATCTGTCAGTAGCAGCAGGATCTCCAGGTCCATTTGAAAGCAATATCCCATGTGGTTTTAATGCTATTATTTCATCAAAGGTTGAATGACCTGATATTGTTACAACCTCTATTTTATGATTATAAAGAGAGTTTACTATATTTATTTTTGTTCCAAAATCAAATACGAGTACTTTTGCTGAGTCATTAATTACATTTGTTTCATTTTTCTTTTTTTGCTCATTAATTAAATAAACTTTACTAGTGAGATCTCTTCCTTGGATTCCAGGCCAATTAGCTAACTCTTGTCTAAGGTATTCCAAGTTATGTTCACCATTTTTGTCAAAATTAATTATGGCCTTTGGAGCCCCCAAATCTCTTATCTTTCTAGTCAAAGCCCGAGTATCAATCCCATAAATTCCGGTTATATTATTATTGTTAAGCCAAAGATCAAAAGAGAGTTCGTTTCTCCAGTTTGAGGGCTCGGTGGGCTTTGAACGTGTAATGACCCCTGTCGCCATGGGTTTAAAAGCCTCGTTATCATCACTATTTGTGCCTACATTTCCTATGTGTGGAAATGTAAAAGTAATTATCTGTTCAGCGTAGGATGGGTCTGAAATTATTTCTTGATAACCAGTCATTGAAGTATTGAAACATAATTCACCGACACCAAAGCCTTCGTTACCATAGCCAATTGCTTGCCAAGCTGTACCATCTTCCAATAACAATAAACCAGAAAACTTTTTCATATCTTATTAGTAAAATATTAATAATTTTTTACAAGCTATGAGTTATTCTTTTTCATTGCAAATAAAAGATTAACTGTGCTAAACAAACGATCTTATGATGTTGATGTAAGATTGTGACCCGAATATAGAGAGGTAATTATGCGATCGGAGTTAGATGCAAACTTGAAAGAAGCAATTAAATCCCAAGAAAAACAGCGAGTAGCTACTTTAAGGCTGATAAATGCTGCTATAAAGGACAGAGATATTGCAGTTAGATCAGAAGAAAATACTGAAGGCGTAAGTGATGCCGAAATAATATTAATATTATCAAATATGGTTAAACAAAGAAAACAAAGTATTATTCAGTACGAGGAAGGTGGCAGAGTTGAGCTCGCTGAGCGAGAAAGAGAAGAAATTAAAATTATTCAGGAATTTTTACCTAATCAACTTACCGAAGAGGAAATTCATATAGAAATTTCAAAAATAATTGATGCTCACGAGCAATTGACTATAAAAGATATGGGCAAGATAATGGGTCAGTTGAAAGAAAAGTTCGGCGGTAGAATGGATTTTGGCAAAGCATCCGGGATTGTTAAGGCTCTACTTAAATAGTAAAGCCTTAATAATATATTTTATATAAGTAATGGGGCGATAACCAAGCTAACGATAGCCATCACATTTATCAAAATATTCATTGAAGGTCCTGAGGTATCTTTTAGAGGATCACCAACGGTGTCACCAACCACTGCAGCTTTATGTACCTCAGAGCCTTTTCCACCAAGGTTGCCTTTTTCAACATATTTTTTTGCATTATCCCAAGCACCCCCAGCATTAGCCATCATCAGGGCCATCATTACACAACATATAAGTGCTCCTCCAAGCATTCCTCCCAATGCTTTAGGGCCTAAAATTGTTCCTACCACCACCGGGGCTAAAACCGCTAATGCACCAGGAGCTATCATTTTTCTTAGTGCAGCTTTTGTTGCGATGTCGACGCATTTTGCAGTATCTGGCTTTGCTTTCCCTTCAAGAAGGCCAGGAATTTCTTTAAATTGACGCCTGATCTCCTTTATCATATCAAAGGCTGCATCACCGACTGCAGTCATTGTCATCGAACTGACCAGAAATGGGAAAATACCGCCAAGGAACATACCTGCTAAAACTAATGGATCATTAATAGCCAGAACAAAACTACTATCGCTTCCGCTGATTTTCTCTATGTATGCACTTATCAATGCCAAAGCGGCAAGAGCTGCAGCACTTATAGCAAAGCCTTTTCCAATTGCAGCAGTTGTATTCCCTACTTCATCCAACGAGTCAGTTATCTCTCGTGTCTCTTTGCCCATCTCTGACATTTCTGCTATACCACCCGCATTATCCGCTACAGGACCGTAGGCATCAATAGCCATTGTAATTCCAACCGTACTTAACATACCGACAGCTGCCATTCCAACGCCATAGAGGCCTGCAAAAGAGTTAGCAGTAAAAATGATTACAACTATAGCAAGCACTGGTATTGCCACGGATTGCATACCAACTGCCAATCCTGTTATCATTATTGTAGCAGCACCAGTTTCTCCTCCTTCAGCAATTTTTCGAACTGGCTTTCCTCCTGTATAGTATTCTGTTATGAGTCCAACAACGATCCCACCAATTGCGCCTATAAGAACCGCTATCCATACATTTGCTGATACCCCAACTGATGTGATAGTAAAATATGCAGCTACAATAAAAAGTACTGCAGAACCAATAGTGCCGTACCTTAAAGCCATCTCAGGGCTACTATTTGAAAACACCCTTACTGTCAGAATACCGAGGATAGAGCAAATTAGACCAACGGAAGCAAGAACCAATGGCATTCCAATCAAAGCATTAACATCGCCACCAAGCAAAGAAACTGAAGAAGCCGACATAGTAGTAGCTAGGATTATAGATGCAATTATTGATCCGCAGTAAGACTCGAAAATATCAGAGCCCATTCCTGCGACATCACCTACATTATCCCCCACGTTATCTGCAATAACACCCGGGTTTCTAGGATCATCTTCTGGAATTCCAGCCTCGACTTTCCCAACTAAATCTGCACCAACGTCAGCGCTTTTTGTAAAAATTCCACCCCCAACGCGCGAAAAAAGAGCGACAGACGAGGCGCCCATTGCAAAGCCCTCTATGGCATGTATTTGCTTTAGATCCCCACCGAAATTATTGAAAAGGATTCCTATGCCAACCAATCCCATTGCGGCAACAGTCAGACCCATAATTGAACCGCCAAAAAAAGCTATATTAAGCGCTGAGGCAGCACCACCCTCACTAGCTGCCACGGCAGTTCTTACATTAGCTTTAGTCGCCGTGTACATACCAATATATCCCGCAGAACCTGAGCACAAAGCCCCAAGAAAAAAAGCAAGAGCAGTTTCCCAGCCTAAAAAATAATACAGCGCAGCTAAACAGATAATACAAAACATGCTAAGAATTTTATATTCAGCGGCCATAAATACCATTGCCCCGAGATGGATTTCGTCACCGATTTCTTTAACTCTACCAGTACCTTCGTTAGCACTCTTGACCTGCAAGTAGACTATAAAAGCGCATAAAAGTCCAAAAAGACCGAAAAATATGGGCATTATTGGATTAAGTAACATAGACATTTCCTTTTTTTGTACAAATTCAATTTTCGGAGATATCTAAAATTTATATGTTTGTAAAGCAAAGATATGCATTAAAAGAAAATAGTTATCCGTCAACGCTATCTTTAAGTACGTGTTTCCGGATTATTTCATCTAATCTAGTAAAATTGGTATTTTGTTCTACAAAGTCAATTGTCTTTAAATAGCTTCGTTTTTGTAGCATCTTTCTGGTCATACTGAAAAAAGGGCAATTCCGTATTTTTCGCCCTCCAATAAGCTGATACCACCTGCCAGCAGGGTCCAGGTTGCAGCTGCCCGTGTCATCAGTAAACACCTCCCTAAGTGAAATTACTTCAGTCTTTATGCCATACCTGTTAAATAACTGCACAATAAGATCTGTGTTTAACGCAGCAAATGTTTCTAAATTTCCATTGTCGTCAAGCATTATTGTAGAAAAATTTTCTGATACGCCGGAAAAGCTTTTTGGCTTTATAAAAAAAACATCTTTAGGTGTGTTCTCTATTTCACCACCCTTGGAAATAAAAGTAAGTAAAGCAGCCTCAGATAAATTAGCAACCGGTATGATTTTCCCAGGAAAATACCTATCGATCATTTTTTTTGGCATCAAGTTTGTAAGCACCTCCGGATCAAATGAATAATCATTTTTGAGCATATTTTGAACGTAGCTAAAATCTAATGGCGTAATGCTAACTTTATTTGCAGCAAAAAATGTAAAAGAATTTAAGTTCGCATCATTTGCCATTTTTGAAATAAGTTGAACCGTTTTAAAATCAGTTGTTATTTTTTCAATAGGGGAACCTCTGTAAAGAGAGATGGTCTGGCAATCTGGCAATATAATTTTGATCCGAGTTTCAAAATCACTTAAGGCTTCAGGTACTTCTTTTGAAAGTGAAGCATAGGTAGCTAAAGAAATCTTAACTGGCTCCACCTTCTTAATTTGATTAAAGAAGTGCTTTGATTTCATCACAAATAACTCTTCCGGTGACATCGAAATGTTTCCTTCCTCATCAAGTGGAGGTTCAAAAGGTAAATAATTTCCATAAATCAGGTCATAAAGCGTTGCTATATTGTCTTCAGGACAGTTATTCTCCTCAGTATGGCTTTCACCAAAAATAGAAAAAGGTAAAAGAAATATCGTAAAAATAACAAAGATTCTAAATAAAATGATCATTATATTTTTTCCATTACGCAAGTTTAACTCAAAGCAAATGCAAAATTTACGCCATAGCTTCATATTTTTCGTAATTTAGACCGGTATGCAATCCATAAACCAATTAGGGTGATAAATGCAAGGATTACTAAAGGAGTAGCTGATAAATTAAAAAACTCCCAACCTAACTGCGAGGAGTTTGCGTTGCAATTCATTAGCCAACCCTAGGTTACCGACGATAGAGCAACAAAACCAAAAACAAAAAAATCATTTATTCCCTGAATCTTTCCCCTCTCGGACAGGTAATGGTTTTTGTTAGCAGGCTTGTTGACCCGATGAAACTGAAATTCCAGCCGATACTAATTAATATTAATGATATGTAAAAGTTCAAAATATCTACACCTTGATAGGCAATAAGGACTGCAAGCAAGAATAAAATCATTCCCGTTCATATTATTGACTTTTTTCCGTATTTTTCAATTAATTTCCCTGTTATGAAGGAGGGAGCAAACATTGCCAGCGAATGAGCTGAAACAACATTGGCTGCTTGGTTGGTTCCAAACCCACATCACACTATCGCAATAGTTGAAAAAGTCATAATTAGGTTCATTGCGCCATAAGCAGACATTGAACAGATTATCGAGACAGAGATCATGTGGCTTTTGAAAATTATCACAAGCGGTCTGTTCAAGTTTTTCTTGTTTGAATTATCACTTGTGTTTCTCCAAGCCGATTTTGATAGAGGAATAGGTTTGGTATAAGACAATATGAAAGGACCTAAGCAGATCAAGATTGCTATAGCTAAATAAGAATATAGAAATGTACTGAATTATTTATGCTTAAAGATATTTTTACCATATACGCACCTGAAACAAAAGAGCCCAATGAAAAAAGCTCGAATGATTCAAAAAATATGCCTAAGAGAGAAGTCAATGATCCAATTAACCCCGCTAAATTCCCAATAAGCAATCCAAGCCTTCTTGTTGTTGATTGCATTAGATTAGATAGAATGGGAGAGCTTACCATTGAACCAACAATTAAAAGGGATAAAGGTATGGTCGCATAGCAGACATTGCTAGAAAGAGATTGTCCCACAAGACCTCCCAAGATAATACACATAGGCATTTGGGAACCTAAAATAGCTTGTGCCATAGACAATGCTAAAATATTTCTTTGTTTTTCTGCCTTTAATATATATATTTTTAAAGACTATCTCTTTCGTTTAAAAGTAGCTTTCGTTTGGCTTCAATTCCGCCCGCGCCACTGTAACCCCCTAAAGACCCATCAGATCTTATTACTCTGTGGCAGGGTATTGGGCCTGGATAAGGGTTTTTGCCACAAGCATTTGCTACCGCTCTGGCAGATTTGGGTTTGCCAAGTATATTTGCTATTTCTGAGTATGTTTTAGTCTTTCCAGGTATTATTTTTGCTATCTCTTTCCAAACAGCAAGCTGAAATTTAGTTCCATAACACTTTCTTTCATTAATAATTTTCATAAACTTTATTTTTTGCATTTAGTATAACTCTACTTCTTTAAGAACACCCATCGCCCATGTTTCCTTCTTAACCAGATCACCTGATTTATCAAATATCTCTAAAATTCCGTCTCTAACGCCATTTTTTTGGGATCCGCTTTCAATCAATTCTCCAGATTCAAGATAGAATCTCCAAATCCCCTCTAAATTGTTATCTTTATATTCCTCTTCTGTCCGAATATTGCCGCTTCGGTAGTAAAACTTCCAAACCCCTGATTGAACACCCTCTGAATATACTTCTTGTGATCGCATGTTTCCATTATTAAAGAAAGTTAACCAATTTCCATCCTTTTTGCCTTTTACATATGAACCTTTTGCTCGCAATTTACCGTTATCATGAAAATATTCCCAAGCCTCTTCTTTTAAGCCGTTCAATAGCATTCCGGTATTTTCTACATAACCATTGTTCCAAAAAGTTTTGACTGGTCCACTTACGGGGTCCTTATTCTTTTTAAAGTAATAGACACGATTTTCTCTTAAAAGATCATTCAATGATATAAAGTTCTCTAACAGGCCTAAGTTTAGTGAAAATAAAAAAGTCGCAAAAGCGAAGAAAAAACGAAAATGTTTCATAAGCAAAATTTATTTAACATTGTTAGTTACACGATACTTCTTCAATATGTGATAAGTGTAGAGATCATTTAGCGCATTTCAACATTTAATGACTTTAGCCCATGAAAGTGATAAATATCTGCATACTCAGGCTTTTGAAGTATCTTAATATATCTTTTTTTATCAAAAAGGTTTTTAAGGGCCAAAATTATTTCTAAGCGTGCTAAAGGGGCTCCGAGACAAAAGTGTGCTCCTGCACCGAAAGAATTATGAGTTAAAGGACGTCTATTCGATCTGAACTCAAAGGGCTTGTCCCATCGGGCTTCGTCATGGCCAGACGCACCTATAACCAAGCTAATTTTTTCTCCACGAGCAATGTTAACATCATCAACAGTTAAATTTTCGTATGCAAACCTTGTAAATATATGAAGTGGTGGATCATATCTTAGGATTTCTTCTACAATACTACGCCATTCTTTCTCTTTTAAAAAACGACAATCAACTTTGTTTAGAAGTAATGCTTTTATTCCATTGCCTATAGTATGGACTGTCGCTTCATGTCCTGCATTTAATAATAAAATGCAAGTTGAAACTAACTCATCAAAATTGAGCTTTTGATTATCTTCTTCAGCGTTTATCAAATGAGTTATTAAATCATCTCCTGGCTTAGAGCGACGTTCAGCTACATATTTTTTTATATATTCAAAGAATTCTTTTGAGGATTGATTTGCAAAGTCTTTGCCCTCTGCTGAAATGTTTGCTTGGTATACAGCAACCATTGAATTAGACCATTTTAACAATTGATCTGACATTTCTTCTGGTATTCCTAAGAGGCGAGCAATAGTAATTACAGGAACTTGCTTTGCGTAGCTTTTTATTAAATCTGTTTCATTATCATGAATATTATCCAATAATTGAGTGCAAAGATTGTGAATATCTTTAGATATTTTTTGAATATTTTTAGTAGTGAATGCGCGTAATACCAACCCTCGTAATCGAGTGTGTCTCTTCCCTTCCAATTCAAGCATTGAGTTCCTCTCAATTCTATAAAAATCACTTAGATTTTTCTCATAAGGTTGTTTAAAGTCTGGCGGTAACTCTCTACCAAATCTCTTGTCTTTAAAAATTTTGTTTATGGTGTCGAAGGTAAAAAAGGCCTTCTGGTTGTAATTTTCCCAGAAACAAACACCACCTCTTTTCAAGATACGGCGATAGAAAGCATAAGGGTTTTGAACAAAATTTTTTTCAGTTGGTGGTTGATCAACCATTATCATTGTAATGCCGCCTTTCAAAAGCCCTTTCCAAATATAGCAAGCATGATACTATATGTTTATATGTTTTAGTCGATTTAAGCTCAAAAAAAAAATTAAGGTTACTTTGCCTGTAATAAATAGGATATCAGATTACTTTGACGAGATGCAAGGATGGAGACATCAGATGCACTCTAATCCCGAACTAGGATTTGAATGTTTTGAGACAGCAAAGTTTGTAAAATCTAAACTGGAAGAATTTGGTGTAGATGAAATTCATTCTGGAATAGCAAAAACAGGGATTGTTGCAATAATTAATGGTAAATCTAATGGAAAAACAATTGGGCTTAGAGCAGATATGGATGCATTACCATTAACAGAAATGACTAATAAAAAATATAAATCCAAAAGAACTGGAATAATGCACGCTTGTGGACATGACGGACACACAACTATGCTTTTAGGAGCTGCTAAATACTTATGCGAGACAAGGAGTTTTGCTGGGAATGTTGCACTTATTTTCCAACCCGCAGAGGAAGGAGGAGGAGGAGCAAAAATCATGTGTGACGAAGGCATAATGGAGAAGTTTCAGATCGATGAGGTTTATGGGATCCACAACGACCCTGGATCTCCTTTAGGTTTTTTTAAGACTTGTATAGGTCCAAACATGGCAGCGGCAGATGATTTTACCATTAAAATTTATGGTCAAGGTGGTCATGCAGCGGAGCCTGATGAAACAATTGATCCACTTATTACCGGAACACAGCTTGTGCAAGCTATACAAACTATTTCATCCAGAAACTTATCGGCTTTGGAAAAAGTAGTGATTTCTATCACGCAGTTTCATGCTGGAACGACCCATAACATTATTCCTAACGATGCATTCATCAATGGAACTGTGCGAACTCTTTCCAAAGAAGCACAATTGTTGGTTGTTAAAAGGCTAAAAGAATTATGTAAGGGTTACAGCAGAGGTTTTGGAGGGAAAATAAAGTTGGACTACAACTATGGTTATCCCCCTACAGTAAATCACCAAAGAGAAACAAAATTTGCAGCTGAAGTGGCTAAAGAGATAGTTGGTGAACAAAACGTTGACATAAACGCAAAACCAATAATGGCGTCCGAGGATTTTTCATATATGATAGAGAAGCGTCCTGGGTGTTATTTCCATGTAGGGCAGGGTTTGGGGGCAGCTGTCCACAATCCTAAATATGATTTTAATGATGAACTATCACCGATAGGAGCAAGCTTTTTTGTGAAATTGGTTGAGAAGGCAAACCCTTTTTAAATCGTCTGCACTAGACATTGGAGCTCTAGAAAAAGGATCCAGGACTTTTTAAAAATTCAATTTCCGATGCTGTCGGTGTTCTTCCTAAGATAGCGTTTCTATGTGGAAACCTGCCAAATCTCTCAATTATATTTTTGTGTTTTAATGCAAAGTGGTAGACTTTATCAGAAGTGTACGCTTGAAATAATGGCAAAGACATTTCTTGAATTCTTAAATTTTCACTATGCATTAATGGTATTAAAGTAAAGTGTGCTTTTTCTCTATTCTGTAGACTGATATCAAAGGTATTTAAACAATGAAAACATGTGTTTAGTGCAAGAGTGTCTCCTAAAAAGGCCCTGGGTGTTCCTCTAAAGACATTTCTAGTAAATTGGTCAGTTAATATGATAAGTGCTAGCGAGCTTTCTAAAGATTTTGTCCAATGATTATAATAGCCAAGCATAGCCTCTTCTATTTGATCACCAAAAATGTTTTTAATGTGGTTATCAAAATACTCGTCTTTTTTAAACCAATCTTTTGAATTAAAGTCTTCAAACCAAAAATTTAAAATCCTGTTTAATTCTCTTTTCATATTTTTACGGGAAAAAAAGCGTTTACCCTCCTTTTAATTATTACTCTTCTAAATTTGGGGTGCTAATTATTTAACACCTGCTCAGGAATAATATGCTTTCCTTCATCGTCTATGAAAATTCTGTATACTTGGGAAACCATATCCAATGGCAGTGGACTGTATAAATGCGGGAACAACTGATTATTTCTACTTATCTCCCAAACCAGTGCTAGATCATCTGTTTTTACTTCCAGCAAATACAAAGGGCTCATCAACTTGAAATATTTTTCTAAGGTTTCTTCCAATTGTTCTGAAGTAGAAAAGTGAATAAAGCCATCGCTTCGATCAGCTTTTGACCCTAGAAAAAAATCTTCGTTTTTTGTGCTTTCCCAGTCATCCTCTTCACATACTTTAAAAACCTTACTCATTGCTCGTTTATTTGACCTTTTCCTTTAAAAAGGGAACCATAGAGCTCCACACAAGATCGTGTTGGGTTCGATGATATATTGCCGCCAAGATATGAACGGAAATCAACCATAATATGGTGGAGAAAAGTAGTTCGTGGGCCCAAATTATGGTTTCAATCAATAGGCTATCTTTATAACCCAGCCAGAAAAGGGTCCCAATTACCAAGCCGGAGATTGAAATTCCAGTAAAAACAAAATACATCGACGTATGGACAACTTTTGCTGCTATACGTTGTATTTTTGATGTTTCTGAAGGGAGCGCGGTTTTATAGCTTCTTTTCATGTAAATGAACCGAAACATTATAAATAATAAAAAAGCCACCGCAAAAAACATTTCTGATATAAGAAGCCCTAAATCATTTAATTGTTCTTTATTTTCAATCTGCTTTAATATTCCATACCCGAATAAAAGAACGAAAACCCAATGTAAAGATTTTCCTAATAAACTGTGCTGTACTCTTTCCTGTTCCATTTTATTAATAATTGACGATCAATAATACTTTATTATTAAATATCGATTTTATTGTATTTTTAATCATTCCCACTCAATTGTTCCGGGCGGTTTAGAGGTAATATCAAACAACACTCTATTTATTCCTTTTACTTCGTTAATAATTTTATTGCTTGTTTCTGAAAGGAATTCCCTTTTGAAGTAAGAGAAGTCAGCGGTCATCCCGTCGGTGCTACTTACTGCTCTTAGGACACAGCTATACTCATGTGTCCTTGCGTCACCCATCACGCCCACGCTTTTAACAGGTAGTAAGATTACTGATGCTTGCCATACATTATTGTATAATTTATGTTTTCTTAGCTGTTCAATGAAAATATTGTCTGCTTCTCTCAGAAGCCTCAGTTTTTTTGCAGTTATTTCACCGGGGCATCTTATAGCTAAACCTGGTCCGGGGAACGGGTGCCTATTTAGAAACGTTTTATCGAGATTTAACTCGGAACCAATTTTTCTAACCTCATCCTTAAATAGCGTTTTTAATGGTTCTACTAACTTTAGGTTCATTTTTTTTGGTAGCCCACCCACATTATGATGACTCTTGATAGTTGCTGCTGATTTTCCATGCACCGACGTCGACTCAATTACATCAGGATAGAGAGTTCCTTGTGCCAGAAAGCGTACATTTCTTAGCTTTTTAGCCTCTTTCTCAAAGACATTTATGAAAAGCTTTCCTATAATTTTTCTCTTCTTTTCAGGATCGGTCACGCCTTTAAGATTCTTTAAAAAAAATTTTTTTGCCTTTACCGTTTTTAATTTAATTTTGAAGTGCTTTTTGAAAAGAAACTCTATCTGATTAGCTTCTTGCTTTCGCAGAAGCCCATTATCGACAAAAATACATGTTAGATTGTTTTTGATTGACCTATGCAATAGAAGAGCTGTGACTGTGCTATCCACTCCACCGGATAGGCCACAAATTACCCTTTCGTCTCCAATCTCGTTTTTAAGTTTTTCGATTAAACTTTCCGTTATCTTAACGGGCGTCCAGTTTCTTTTAATGTTTGCAATGTTTACAAAGTTTTCTAAAAACTTTTTTCCGTTTACTGTGTGAAATACTTCGGGATGAAACTGGACACCATAAACCTGCCTAGCAGCATCTCCAATTATTGAAAATGATGAGGTATTCGAGCTTGCTAGTTCTACGAACCCTTCTGGTAATTCGGTTACTGCATCACCATGACTCATCCAAACTTCCTCTATGTTATTTTTAAATAAATCTTTTAGCAATAGAGACTGATTTTTTCTATTTATACGGATAATTGTTTTTCCAAACTCTCTCTTTTCTGACTTTGATATCTTGCCGCCTAACAGTTTGCAAATAAGCTGATGCCCATAGCAAATGCCTAATATAGGAATGTTTAAGTCAAAAATTCGTTTTGATACTGTCGGGCTTTTCTTTACTCTTGTAGAGTCTGGGCCTCCAGATAAAACCAGAGCTTTTGCCTCGCTAATTGATTTAGTATTTAGAATATCTGCATCCCAAGGAATAATTTCGCAATAAACGCTAAGCTCTCTTATACGCCTCGCAATGAGTTGAGTTACTTGACTTCCAAAATCAATAATTAGGATCATGACGAATTATAGGCTTTTTAATCTATAAAATTGATGTTATTGGTACCAACATTAGGTAACATAACACATGGTTGCAAACAAAACATATTTCTGATTGGTATTTTATATTGAATAGAGCAAGAAGAGGTTCGGGTGGGAGAGCTGCGAGACGTGAAGCTAGAACCACTCAACAAATAGAGTTTTCCAAATATATTGAGAGAAAAATTCCAAATTTTGAAATACTCAATGAAGAGGCTTTGCAAGTAATTGAAAATAGTGCTGAAACAGTTCTATCAGAGATTGGGGTTAAATTCCCTGATAACGAATTCGCATTAAACTTATGGAAAGAAGCTGGAGCTGATGTAAAGGGAGATTTGGTGAAAATACCTAAAGGTCTAGCGCGCAAGCTATGTTCTTCAGCTCCGGCTACTTTCACTCAGCATGCAAGATCCAAAATAAAGAATGTTGAAATAGGAGGAAAGAATTTGGTGTGTGCGCCTGTTTATGGCCCCCCCTTTATTAGAGATCTCGAGGGTGGTAGGCGCTATGCTGAAATAGCAGATTTTGAGAAACTCGTAAAACTAGCGTATATGTCAAAATGGGTTCATCACTCGGGAGGGACTCTTTGTGAACCAACAGATATCCCAGTAAATAAGAGACATTTAGACATGCTTTATGCGCATATGACGCTTTCAGACAAGCCATATATGGGTTCGGTCACTGCGCCTGAGAGGGCAAAAGACTCCGTTGAAATGAGTGAGATCATTTTTGGTAAAAAATTTGTTAGCGAAAATACCGTAATGACATCATTGATAAACCTAAATTCTCCTCTGGTATTAGATGCGACAATGATGGGTGCTCTGGAAGTATACGCGAGGGCAAACCAAGCATGTATTATCTCCCCTTTTATTGTTGGAGGTGCAATGGCACCTGTGACAGTGGCAGGGACACTATCACAAGTTTTGGCGGAAGTCCTGGCAGGAGTGGCTTATAGTCAATTAGTAAGAAAGGGTGCTCCTGTAATTTTTGGTACTTTCGTTACATCTATCGATATGAATTCGGGTGCGCCAACATTTGGGACGCCGGAGTCGTCAAAAGTCTTATACGGAGCTGGACAGTTGGCAAGACGGTTAAAAATCCCCTATAGGTCAGGAGGAGGACTTTGTGGCTCAAAAATTACTGATGCTCAGGCAGCATATGAAACATCTAATAGCCTTCACGCTGGGTTAATGGGTGGCGTAAACTTTATGTTGCATTCATGTGGGTGGTTAGAGGGTGGATTAGTTGCAAGTGTAGAAAAATTTATAATGGATGCTGACCAATTAGGAATATTAAACTCTCTTTCAAAAGGTATTGACGTTGAAGAAGAAAACCTAGCATTTGAGGCAATTAAAGATGTTGGCGCGGGAGGCCACTTTTTAGGATGTGATCATACGCAAAAAAATTTCAAATCAGCTTTTTGGCGTTCAGATATTTTGAATTACAAGCCATTCGAAACATGGCAAGAAGAAGGTGAAAAAGATTTAACGTATGAAGCTAACAAAAAAGCTAAACAGCTTTTGAAAAATTATGAAGCCCCTGAACTTGAGTTATCGAAAATAGAGGAGCTTAAAGAATATGTTCTTAAAAAGAAAAGCTCTATGCCAGATGCTTTTGTTTAGTTAACAGTTACAGATTGCATTAAAATCGTGCTTTTTTAGCGAGGCTCCACCTACGAGCAAGCCTCCAACATTGTCTATTGAAATTATTTGACTACAGTTTTCTGAATTAGCTGATCCACCATATAAAATGGGGATATCAGTATTAAAATGTTGATTAAGTTTTGTTTTGATGTACAGGTGAGTTTCTTTTATTTCATTCTCATCAGGTGTCAATCCAGTTCCTATTGCCCAAACAGGTTCATACGCAACTATCACTTGTACGTTAGGTTCAATCTTGGCTAGCGATCCATTGATTTGACTATCAAGTACTTGTAATGTTTTGTTGGCTTCCTTTTCTGAAAGTGTTTCGCCAATACAGACTATAGGGGTAAGTTTACTCTTAATTGCCGCCCTAACTTTCTTATGGATCATATCATCAGTCTCGTTAAATAAAGTTCGACGCTCAGAGTGTCCTATCAGAACGTGTGACACGCTTTTCTCTTGCAGCATTGATGCTGAAATTTCTCCTGTAAAAGCGCCTTTCTCTTCCTCGCTACAATTTTGAGCACCAATTTTTATAAAACTAGGTAAAAGTGTTTTCGCTGAATCTAAAAGCGTAAATGGTGGGCATATGACTATATCGTTACGTTTTGCGCGCGTTAATTGCGAGAACTCTTTCATGAGTTCTTCAGATCCATTCATTTTCCAATTAGCTGCTATAATTTTGTTATTATTTTTCATTGTCCAAATTATATTCAGCTGACATCAAACTTTATAGACTCTCCACACCCACATGTTTCTGAAACATTAGGATTAATAAATTTAAATCCAGACTCCAATAGCCCACTCTCATAATCTATTTCGGTTCCAAATAGAAACATTTGAGCTGTTGGTGCTATTACAACCTTCGCGCCATCTACTTCAACTATCTCGTCAGCATCGGAGATTTCATTTACATACTCCATTGTATATTCCATCCCGGCGCAGCCTCCTTTCTTGAGACCTATTCTCAATGCTTTCCCAGCACCATTTTCCATTATCTTTCTGATATGGTTAGCCGCTGATTTACTTATGTGTAGAAAGTTACTCATTTAAAATTACATAAACCCTAGCTCTAACCTAGCCTCATCGGACATCATTTCCATTCCCCACTGCGGCTCCCAAACTATCTCTACATGCACAGACTTAAGCCCCTCTATCGGCTTGACGGCATCAGATACCCATCCGGGCATTTCACCTGCAACTGGACAGCCAGGTGCTGTTAATGACATTGAAATCTTGGCGTCATTATCTTCGCTTATCTCTACCGTATATATCAAACCTAGATCGTAAATATTTACTGGAATCTCTGGGTCATACACTGTCTTACAAGCGTCGACTATCTTTCCATAAAGAGGATGCTCGGTAGTTGATGGCTTTAATATTTGCCCTTCATCTTTATATTCTGGTTCGACATTATTACTATTATATGACATTGTTGCTCAGCCCATTTATCTGATATTTAATATATTTACAAGCTTACAGAAATTCAAGAGGAATTAAATAATGAAACTAAATCACTTTTCAGTTTCTCATGTTGAAGGAAAGTCTAGAGCTGGATTATTAAAAACTGCTAGGGGCTGTATCGAAACTCCCGTTTTCATGCCAGTTGGAACTGCTGCAACTGTGAAGGCAATGCTTCCCGAGACGCTTGAAAAAATCGGAGCTCAAATTCTTCTTTGCAACACCTATCACCTCATGCTTAGGCCTGGAGAAAAAGTAGTCGACCAGTTAGGAGGTTTGAATAAATTTATGAATTGGTCAGGTCCAATTCTCACTGATAGTGGAGGTTTCCAAGTAATGAGCCTTTCAAAGCTCAGGGAACTAGATGAAAAGGGAGTGACCTTTCGTTCTCATATAGATGGCAAGAAGTTTTTGCTAACTCCTGAAGCTTCAATAATGATCCAGGAAACATTAAAGAGTACTATCATTATGGCCTTTGATGAGTGTACGCCATTTCCCGTAGAAAAAGAAGTCGCAGAAAAAAGTATGAAATTGTCGTCACGATGGGCTGAGAGGTCTAAATCCTCATTTAAAGGGTCTAATGGTTCCATACTATTTGGGATTCAACAAGGGGGAATGTTTAAAGATCTACGAGAAGAAAGTTCACGTAATCTTAATGATATTGGTTTTGATGGTTATGCTATAGGGGGTCTTGCCGTTGGAGAGCCTCAAAAAAAGATGTTTGAGGTCTTAGATTATTCTACAGACTTTTTTCCTAAAGACAGGCCTAGATACTTGATGGGTGTTGGTAAGCCTAGTGATATTATAGGCGCCGTATTAAGAGGAGTAGATATGTTCGACTGTGTAATTCCCACGAGATCAGGCAGAAATGGTCAAGCTTTTGTTAAAAATGGAACGATTAATTTAAAGAATGCGCAATATCAATTGGATAATAGTCCAATTGATGAAGCTTGTTCTTGTTATTGTTGCTCTAACTATTCTAGAGGATATCTCAGTCATCTGGTTCGCTCCAACGAGATTTTAGCATCTATGCTACTGACTTATCATAATTTACACTACTATGTGGGTCTGATGAAAAAAATTAGAGAGCTCATAAAACGTGGAGAGTTTACTGCTTTTGCTAAAAAATTTTTCAAATGATAGTTTAAAAAAATAAAACAGCTACATTTCTATCGTACTAAGCTTGAATTTCTTTATTTTTATATCATATATACTTTTGTGAGAGATCGGAGGATATTATGAGCGCTGTAAAATCACCTATTCCTGTTTTACCCCTAAGAGACATCGTTGTTTTCCCAAACATGATAGTTCGACTTTTCGTCGGACGAGAAAAATCGGTCCTTGCCTTAGAAGAAGTGATGAAAACTGAGCAACAAATACTCCTTGTCGCGCAAAAAGATGCTGGAGATGATAACCCTGGAGAAGATAATATTTTTAACGTAGGCGTAATAGCCAACGTCCTGCAGGTCTTAAAACTACCCGATGGAGCGGTGAAAATTTTGATAGAGGGAAAACATCGTGTGAAGATATCAGAATTTTTAAGTAAAAATAAATTCCTCGAAGCATTTTGTGAAGAAATTGCCGATAGCAATTTTAAGGGTGATGAGATTGAAGCATTGAGAAGGACCGTTTCAACGGAATTTGATCGGTACTCAAAGCTTAATAAAAATATAACGGAAGAATCCTTAGAAGCTATTAGAAAGGCTTCAGATCCCGTGATGCTGTCAGATTCAATTGCAGGACACCTTAACTTAACTGTTGAAAAAAAACAGGAGCTGCTTGAGATCTCTGACGTACAGAAGAGGCTTGAGAAAATACTTGAAGTTATTCAAGGTGAGTTGAGTGTTCTACGAGTAGAAAAAAAGATTAAAACAAGGGTTAAAAACCAGATGGAGAAAACTCAGCGTGAGTACTATCTCAACGAGCAAATGAAAGCCATCCAAAAAGAGTTAGGAGATGGTCCTGAAGGGCAAGATGAAATTGCAGAGATCCAAGGTAAGATAGACAAAACAAAACTTAGTAAAGAAGCTAAAGAAAAAGCGGTTGCTGAGTTAAAAAAATTGAAATCAATGTCTCCGATGTCAGCTGAATCAGCGGTTGTGAGAAATTATTTGGATTGGCTTTTGACTATTCCTTGGAGAAAAAAATCTAGAGTAAAATCAGATCTAAATCATGCTCAAGAAATCTTGGATAACGACCATTTTGGTCTTAAGAAAGTCAAAGAAAGAATTATTGAATACTTAGCTGTACAACACCGAAGTAAAAAGCTGAAGGGACCAATATTGTGTCTTGTAGGCCCTCCCGGCGTTGGCAAAACTTCTTTAGGAAAGTCGGTAGCAAAGGCAACGAATAGGGAATTTATCAGGATCTCATTAGGCGGAGTTAGAGATGAGAGTGAAATAAGGGGGCATAGACGAACTTATATAGGATCAATGCCTGGAAAAATCATTCAGAGTATGAAAAAGGCCAAGACATCTAACCCACTGATATTATTAGATGAAATAGATAAAATGGGATATGATTTTAGAGGAGACCCCGCAAGCGCGATGCTCGAAGTATTGGATCCTGAACAAAACTCTACTTTCTCGGATCACTATTTAGAAGTTGAATATGACCTGTCAGATGTGATGTTTATTACAACAGCTAATACTTTCAACATGCCCAGACCACTACTTGATAGGATGGAAGTCATTCAGCTATCTGGGTATACTGAAGACGAAAAAGCCGAGATTGCCAAAAGACATCTAATTAAAAAGCAAGTCGATAATCATGGCTTAGACGAAAACGAATTTGTACTAAAGGATGAAGGTCTTTATGAAATAATACGCCATTACACCAGAGAAGCAGGTGTCAGAAATCTTGAGAGAGAAATTTCTAAATTATGCAGGAAAGTTTTAACACATATCATTAAAGATAAGAAAAAGTCTGTAAAAGTCGATGATAAGAACATAAGTGATCTTCTTGGAGTTAAGAAATTTAAATATGGCTTAGCCGAAGAACAAAATCAAATAGGTGTTGCAACCGGTCTAGCGTGGACTGAAGTTGGTGGTGATCTTCTTTCAATTGAGGCAATAAAGTTGCCTGGAAAAGGTAGAATGAAATCGACCGGAAAGCTCGGTGAAGTCATGAAAGAAAGTATTGATGCTGCTTCGAGCTTTGTGCGCTCTAGGTCACCATCGTTTGGTATTATTCCAACTTTATTTGACAAGTACGATATACATGTGCATGTTCCAGAAGGCGCTACACCTAAAGATGGCCCATCAGCTGGCATCGCGATGGTCACCTCAATAGTAAGTATGCTATCAGAGACACCAATAAGAAAAGATGTCGCCATGACAGGAGAGGTAACTCTTCGAGGAAATGTGTTGCCAATTGGAGGTCTGAAAGAAAAACTCCTTGCAGCATTACGTGGGGGAATAAAGACTGTCATAATTCCAAAAGAAAACGCAAAGGATTTGGTAGATATCCCTGACAACGTAAAAAACGACCTAGAAATAATCCCAGTAACAACCGTAGAAGAGGTTTTGAGAGTCGCCCTAACAGAAAAGTTACAAAGTATAGATTGGGATTTCTCTGATTATGAAAATAACGAGAATCTTAAAAGTAAAAAGTCAAGTGAAGTTGAGCTACCTAACTAAATTGATTGATTCTTAAGCGAATTATTTCTTGAGTTTAAGATAGAAAGAGGCTAATCAAATATTAATGGGTGATTAGCTCAGCTGGTAGAGCGCTTCGTTTACACCGAAGATGTCGGGAGTTCGAGTCTCTCATCACCCACCAACTGTGAACTTATGTTCATACGCGCGGTTGTAGCTCAGCTGGTTAGAGTGCCGGCCTGTCACGCCGGAGGTCGCGGGTTCGAGCCCCGTCAACCGCGCCATTAAGGTACAAGAATTGGTTAAGAAAAAAGATAAGCTCACTATTCTAGATCTTAAGAAAAAGAAGGCTGATAACGAACGCTTGGCCATGGTTGCAGTCGGAGAATTTCTGTCTGCTCAATGGGCAGAAGCAGCTGGTATCGATATAATCGGAGTCGGTGATAGCTTGGGAATGACGCTCTATGGTCATGAGAATACTCTTTCAGTAACGGTTGATCAGATGATACAACACTGCAAGGCTGTCAGAAAAGGTGCGCCGAATACATTTTGTATTTTAGCTATGCCCTATGGCTCTTATTCTACAAAAAGTTTGGCAATTAAAAATGCTTCAAAGATGATGAAAGAGAGTGGTGCTGATGCGGTCAAATTACAGTGCGGGAAAGATAGAGCTGATATTATTAGCGCAGTATCCTCAGCAGGAATTCCCGTTATGAGCCATGTAGGACTATTACCTCATTTGGTTCACGTATATGGTGGTTTCAAGATGCAGGGCAAAAATGCTGAAGATGCGGTTAAAATTATCGAAGATGCAATTGCTATAGAGAATGCTGGTGCGGTAGGAATAGAGATCGAAGCGGTCCCGGCAGAGGTAGCTCGCGAAGTTGATAGAGCTGTATCTATATTTACGTTTTCAATTGGTGGTGGTGCAGCGGGAAACTGCCAATTATTAAATGGCTATGATTTGATAGGAGGATTTAATACATTCAAGCCAAAATTTGCTAAGCGTTTTGGAAATGTTGCCGATGTGGCTGAAAACGCCTTCAGAGAATTTGTTAGTTCAGTAAAAGCTAATACTTTTCCAGATACAGAACATAGCTACAACATGTCTCAAAGTGAAATTATTAAGTTAAAACAATATCTTGAAAGAAAAAGCTAGAAAATCAAATCTACTGGTTCGAAAGATAAACCTAAATAATCAAAATAAATTAAAAGGCTATTATAGCTCAAAGATATTGTTCTATCATTTACAAGTGGGTGACAAAAAATTGTGTCTACTCCTGACATTTTAGCATCTAGAAAAATATTTATATCCTTTTTTTTGTTGTTTACGACGCTTAACGGGGTTACTGCACCTGGAAATACCCCAAGCTCCTCAAAAAGTCTTTCTTTACTCCCAAAAGAAAGCCTCGATGATCTTATTCTTTCAGTTAATCGCCTCAGATCAATCGAGCTATCTTCGTGAGCGATAACCAAATAATTTTTTTTCTTTTTGTCTCGTAGGAATAAGTTCTTAGTATGAAACCCATGCATATTATCTCTATATTTCTTCGCATCATAAACAGTAAATAAAGGCGGATGTTCAAAAATCTTAAATTCAATTTTTAAATCTTTAAGCAAATTATATAAAGATTTAGGTGATGTTGGCAGTGCGTAGGCGTAATCTGATGATGCATCCATGTCTAACAAAAACAAATTTAAAAATAATTATCTTCTAAAGGGGTGAAAATTTCAATTGACTAGCTTTTTGATACTCTATCCTTAGCAGCTTGTAGACATTCATTCATTTTTGCTCTAATGTCTTGATCATCGACTAACCCTTCGAGGTCATCTTTTAGTTTTCTGAACACATCTTCGTCTCCAGCCTCTTGGAAATCTGACTTAACAACATCTTTGATATATTGTTCAGTTTCATCTTCGTCTAAGCCTTTAAGTTCAGCAGCCCAAGCCCCTAACAGCTTATTTCTCAATGCTTCAATTTTAAATGTTAAGTTTTGCTCATGTGCGAATTTATTCTCAAAGCCATCTTTTCTTTCATCAAATGTCGACATGGTGTCCTCCAAGTATTGCTACAATAATGTAATTAGTTTAAAGCGGATTTCAACTGCCGGTTTTTTATTTTAAATAAAATTGATTAACTTTATTCCTTTTTCAATCATCGTTTTTCTTGCAAGTCTCTCAGAGTTGTTGAGATTAATAGCTTTGGTTAAATCTTGAAAAACAAACACGTCAAAGCCTAGATTTATCCCATCTAACGCAGAATAAAAAACACAATAATCAAAAGCTAACCCACATAAATAAAGCCTCTTTATTTCTTTTTTTACCAAATATCCTTCTAGTCCTGTGGTTGTACTTTTGTCATTTTCAAAAAAAGCGGAGTAACTATCAATTTTTGGATTGTATCCCTTTCTAAGAATAAGATTTGAGTTATTAGTATTTAAATTTTTATGAAAATTTGCTCCTCTTGAACCTTGAATGCAGTGATCAGGCCATAGAATTTGAGAGCCATAATCCATTTCTATGTTTGAGTAAACTTTGGCGCTATTATTTGACGCAAATGAGCTATGTTCCTTAGGATGCCAATCTTGAGTTAAAATTATTGTATCAAATTTTTCTTGGGCACAGTTTATAGGTTCTACAAGCTTTTCACCATCTTTCACTGCCAGTGCTCCACCGTGACAAAAGTCGTTTTGCATATCTATGATTATTAAAGCGGAACTCATTTTTTTTAGTATTGGATTTTAGTTGCAAGATGAGAGAAGATAATTAAACGATTTTGTAAATCCCATCAAGCTAAATTGATCTACTAGCATAGAGCTATCTATGCCTTGTGATTCAATTGTTAATCTATTCCCACCAAGGAGCAATGTTATATCCTCTTTCATAAAGCCGTTTATAATAGCATGCTTACTTCTAGAGTTTTCATTAGAACTCAAAGCCATTAGCCCAAATACCTTTCTATTATCAATATTCATAGAGCCAGAAATATTGATTTTCAATGGATAGTCAGAGAAATATGACATTGAATAGTCTGTGTTATTTTTATTTACGGACAAATATATGAATGAATTTTGCCTATTTTTGCCTAAAACCTCTCTGGAATTAAAATATGAGGCTGTTCTTTTTGCTTTTGAGGCTAGAAAGCATTCATTTGATGAAGAAGAGTATACAGTCCAATCACGATACTTTTTTTTGACTACGAAGTCTAGCCCAACAGCGTTTTGTGCAAATAAAGAGATAAATAAGCCTAAAATTATTGGAAAGAATTGAAGTTTCATAATATCCTTTTTAATTCAAATAAGTTGTAATGTTATACTAAAATAAAAAAAATGGGAACTCTATATATAACTGGAGCAGGGGTAAGTTCTGATAGTGGCATTCCTACTTTTCGTGGTGCCGATGGATTTTGGACTATCGGTAGTGAAAACTATACACCTCAGGACATGGCAACAAGATATATGTATTTAAATAATCCCGAACAATTTCTTTTGTGGTATTTCAAACGGTTTGCGAAATATAGAAATGCTGAACCAAATGATGTTCATAGATGGCTCGCAAATAAGAATTTGATTACACAAAACATTGATGGGCTAGACGGAAAAGCCGGTAATACAAGATATATCCCGATACACGGCCGTCTAGATAAAGTCACCATTTTTGCAGAGGAGGGTAAAGACTCTTCGATAATTGATGCTCCTTGGGAGGAAATATCTCGTCTTGGGTTCACTCATGATAATGATCCAAAGTCTGATGACTCCTTGATTAAAACACTGCTGGAGTATTTTAAAATAGAAAAAAACAAACAACAAAAATATCATCCTACTCTAGGTTATTCGCTAAAACCGTTCGTACTTTTGTTTGATGAAATTTATACAGATTTATACAGGATAGGTGAGGCTCAACGAAGAATGATTAAAGCAGACAAAATGGTTTTTATGGGAACCTCCTTTAGTGTAAATATTACAGCAATAGCACTTAGAATAGCGGCGTCCAACTCAATAGATATTGAAATAATAGACCCAAATCCAATCGATATTGGGTATAAACATGCTGCCTATTTCGAAATGTCGGCGTTAGAATACGTAGAAAGTTTTTTATAAACCTTAGTGCTTTTTATCTTCAGAATGAGAATAAAAATTGTTATGCCTGTATACAAATATAACTCTCCTGTCCAGGTTTTAGACATCAAAATGAAATGAAAAATTGATAACACTATTGCTATATAGATTAAGCTGTGGATCCTATTCCATGTCTTGATATTTAATTTACGAAGTGCAAAATTATTCGACGTGAGCGCTAAGGGTATCAAAGTTATAAATGCAAAAAAGCCTGCAATTATATAATATCTTTTTTTTAGATCAGATAACAAGATATCAATTGAGAGACCGATATCGAGGAAAAAATATACACAAATGTGGGAAACGATATAATAAAATGCAACCAATCCAATGCAACGTCTATACCTCATTAAATTAATCTTTGCGTATTTAAAAAGTGGTGAAATTGAAAGAGTTATTAGTAGAAATATAAGCCCAAGTTCTCCGTATTTATGCTCTAAAAACCGCAGAGGGTCGGGACCTAGTTGATTAACTGTTCCCCAATAAAAATAGAGGGGTATTGGGATTAATAAAACACAATATAGCGATGAAATGGGTAGAGACCTAAACAAACCGCTAAAAGTCATTATTTTAGTAGTATTTTTTCAGATCCATACCTTTGTAAAGATCTCCAACTTCTTCAATATATCCATTAAACAGCTCAGTTTTACGTCTTTCTCCGAAAAGGCCTTCACCTATTACTCTTTCAGTTGCTTGCGACCATCGAGGATGATTAACATTTGGGTTTACATTGGAATAGAAGCCATATTCCCTGGGGCTTTCTGAACTCCAAGTAGTGTAAGGTTGCTCTTTCATAAATGAAATTTTAGTGATGGATTTTATTGATTTAAAGCCGTATTTCCATGGTACCACTAGCCGGAATGGTGCTCCATTTTGGTTTGGTAACTCTTTGCCGTATAAACCAGTAGCAATAAACGTAAGTGGATGTAAGGCTTCCTTTATAGTTAAGCCTTCGCGATATGGCCAATCCAAAGTTGCACGCTTTTGCCCTCTCATTTCCTCGGGTCTATAAACAGTCTCAAAGGCAACGAATTTAGCGTTATTATCTATTTCGAGTTCATTAATTAGGTCTCTCAAAGGGAACCCTATCCAAGGTATAACCATTGACCAGCCTTCTACGCAACGCAATCTATATATTCTTTCTTGTATCGCTTTTCCTTTAAGAATTTCCGTTAAATCAAACCTTTTCTTATCTTGAGAAACTCCCTCAAATGTAATTTCCCAAGGATCAGTTGTTAAACTATGCGCGTATTTCGCAGGATCAGTTTTTGATGTGCCAAATTCATAAAAATTGTTATAGTTTGTTATCTCGTCAATAGTATTCGGCTTTGCACTAGTGGAATAACTTAGTTTTGCTGTTGTAGGGGTAGCTACAAAAGCTAGTGAGGTAAGCCCCAATGCTTCTACGAATTTTCGACGATTTAAATAAAGATTGTGAGGCGTAACGTCGCTATATTTTAAAATCTTCAAAATTTATGATCCTATGATATTGACAACTTCGTGCATCATGGTAGTTCTATTTCCATAGAAGGCAATAGTTATTCAAATTTTTAATGACAAGCTTTTATCAATTTCTTATTTGGTTTTTTACTATCGTTAGCTTAATAGCGCTAATGTACGGGGTTTTGAGTGCTGATATAACATTTATTGGGTTGTTTATTTGTACGCTTATAATTTCAGTTATTTTTTACCGGCTGAACGAGATCTCACCTACTAATGTCACACAAGAGTTACAAGTAAAAGATTTTGCTTTAAAGGGTATTGATAACGATAACATTGAAATATCTGAAGCTATTGAAACTTTAAAACAAGAACAAACAAAAATACTGTCTATTTTCAAAAAAGATGTTTACTCAAATCACGATCTATCAAGCATATTGGATATAAAGAGGAACATCGTATCTGATTTTGTTTCATCGCTGTCTTTGAATTTCGAAATGGTTTCTAAGCAAGAATTGAAAGACATTATTTTGAAATTAATGAATGATTTAATTGAGAAAAATTCAAATCATCTGTTTGAACCCTCTTTCTTTCCTCAAGAGGATTCCAGCTATGTCAGTTGGGTAAAACGATCATTAATCCTTTTAGGCTGGAAAATAAGAAGAGGGGAGGACAGTGCAAAAAACTTATTCGATCTTTTCGAAAAAAACGGAATGATTGCTGGGGTTCTAGTTTTTTCCCACGCCAAAAATGCTAATATAGATCTGAAGCAGTATGAGCAATATGTTCAAAATAGTGAAATTAATTTTTTGGTTATGATTACTCAAGATTTTAAAGACAGTAGCAAAGCCCAATTATCAAAGAGGATCGTTATCATTAATCATCATGATTTGCCAAAATTATATCTAATGCTAAAAAATTTACCAAATATCAAATAATTGGTCTGATCCTTGCAATAAAAATTAGGATAAAAGGAAAATGACATGTTAGATGAAGAATTGAATGAAACTGCAGTTAAAGCAAAAGCCATTGCTGAGATTGTAGAAATAGCCTTGAATAATTTAATGAAGGTTGACCTTTCTCGTGAAGAGGCTTTAGCAGGCATCCTTAGTCAGATAGCGATTCAAGTTGACAAAAAAGATCTAGAGTTTGCGCTGGATTTAAATAAAAAGTACCATAAATCTTTTTTGGAAAACGTTAAAAAATAATTAAAAAGAATTAGATTGCTTTTTTGTAAATAAGCCTTAATTGATTTATCAATCATGATCAGCGAATTAGGGCATTTTCTTTTAATATCTGCGTTCTGTCTTAACCTTGGTTTGATAGCTAACAGTATTTCAACTAGATCGGTTTTGGCAGGATATACAAGGTTTTTTAATAGACTTGAAGGTCTCCTATTCACCTTATTATCAATTTCTTTTTTATTGTTGATTGTAAGTTTTATCAACTCTGACTTCTCGGTTAAATTGGTGGCGAATAACTCACACGCGCTAAAGCCCATTTTATATAAAGTCGCAGGAGCTTGGGGTAACCACGAAGGTTCGATGTTATTATGGGTGCTCATTCTTTCCGTATATTTATTTTTATTCCAGGCTACTTCAAGTGATTATCCAAAGGCCTTGGTAAGAAACGTAATTCTTATTCAATTATCGACAACAGCTCTTTTTTTATTTTATCTTTTAATTTTATCAAATCCATTCGAGAGACTTGAATTTCCGCCTTTGAACGGGCAAGATCTCAATCCGATTTTACAAGATGTGCTTCTCGTAGCACACCCGCCAATTTTGTACCTTGGATATTTAGGCCTTTCAATTCCCTTCTCTATAGCGGTAGGATTTTTATTAACAAATGACCATAAGATAAATATCGTCAGTCTGATAAGATTTTGGTCTTTAGTTCCTTTTGTTTTCTTAACACTTGGAATATTATTAGGAAGTATCTGGGCCTATTATGAGCTAGGTTGGGGAGGTTGGTGGTTCTGGGACCCAGTTGAAAATGTCTCTTTGCTTCCTTGGTTGATAAACCTTGCTCTAATTCACAGTATTTTAATCCTTGAAAGGAGAAGCTCTTTACTAAATTGGACAATTCTATTGTCGATCATGGGATTTTCTTTTTCGATGATCGGGACCTTTGTCGTTCGATCTGGATTAATAACCTCTGTTCACGCTTTTGCAAATGATCCCTCAAGAGGATTATTTATTCTTTTGATAATATTTTTAGCAATTGCCTCAAGTTTGGTAATTTACATAACAAAAAGATCCAATCATAAAGATTTTATGAGACTTAACTTCGCTTCCAAAGAGCTTTGGATAATAGTTCAGAATTTAACGTTATTAGTTATAGCAACAATTGTCTTTTTAGGCACTATTTGGCCTTTTATAATTGAGGCAATGTTCGACGAACAAGTGTCAGTCGGTGAACCTTTTTATGAGGTATCGCTAACTCCCTTTGTAATAATTTTTGCCTTCATGCTGCCTATCGCCAGCAAAATTCGTTGGAAGGGTAAAAATTTTAGTAATATCAGAACAATAACAGGCCTTATCTTTATTTCTATAGCCTTATCAGCTAGCGCATTCATATGGAAAGATTTTAAACTTTTGACATTTATCGGACTTTTTCTGTCTTCATGGGTTTGTTTGGGCAGTATTTTAGAATTTACCTCTTCTTTTAAATCCAAACTTCACTTTATCGACAGCTTAAAGCGCTCACTTATATTAAATTTGAGATTGATTGGGCGGACTTGTGCTCACTTTGGCTTCGGATTACTTATTTTTGGAGTCACCGCAGTAACAAGTTGGGAAGTAGAGGATATTCGAAATGTTGAAGTAGGGGAGAGTTATTATCTCAAATCATACCAAATAGTATTCAAAGGTATTGATTACTCAGTAGAAAAAAACTTTAAGAAAGTCTCAGGTTCATTTGAAGTGTTAAATAATAAGAAGCTTGTTGGTACATTATTGCCAGAAAAACGGCTCTATCCTTCACGTAATGAAGTAACAACTGAAGCGTCTATAAAGCCGACTCTTTCTGATGATTTTTATATGGTTCTTGGAAATAAAATAGATGAAAATGCTTGGGTGGTGAGAACGTACATTAAACCTTTCATATCTTTTATTTGGTTCGGGGTAATATTAATGGCGCTAGGTGGATTTATCAGCCTTCTATCTTTTAGTTCATATAATAAATTTAAGGTATGAAGTTATACACTAATGCGTTTTCACTATATTTTTTTTATTTTTGTTTTAGCCTCAAAAGCTTTTGCTGTTGAGCCATCCGAAATTTTAAATGATACAAAATTAGAAGATAGAGCTAGAAATTTAAGTTCGAATATCCGTTGTCTAGTATGTCAGAATGAAAACATAGATAGCTCTGAGTCAGAGTTTGCCAAAGATCTTCGCATTTTTATACGGGAGCAGTTAATTGAAGGTCGCACGGATGACGAGATTGAGAAATTTTTAGCATCGAAATACGGTTCTTACATTCTATTTAAGCCTGAGTTTACAGGCTACAATATTTTTTTATATCTCTTTGGTCCATTTATTTTTATATTTAGTTTCATTATGATTTTATTAGTTTTTTTAAACCCAAAGAAAGGCGAATAAGCCCGTGAGCAACAAAAGAAGTAAAATTTTTAAAGGTGATATTTATTGTGATGAAAAAGGTTTAATCTTTGAGGCTTATAACATAGAGAATATCGAATCTAGCTCTTGCAGGGTTATATTTTTCGATTGGCTTATTTCTCTGGATCAAAGCATTGATCAAGGTGAAGCCATTACTGAATTGCTAAAAGTTTACTCGTCAAGGTTTCCTAATCACCCCATGACAGAATTATTAATTGAGGGGCAAAAAAAAAATTTGGGAATAAGACGGAAAAGAAGATCAAAAAACTCAAAAGGAGCTATTTTATAAAGACCGGTCTTGATAAGGTGCTGAGTTTCTCGCAATACGCATAACCGTCTTCTGAAAATTCATTAACTTTTGCATACTCTTTAATTTTATTCTTAATTACATAATTTGCCATCATTCCTCTCGCTTTTTTTGAGAGTATACCAATTGTTTTCAATTCTCCGTTTTTCTTTGTCTTAAACGTTGGGGTAACTAACTTGCAACCTAGTTTATTGAAATCGAGTGCCTTTGAATACTCTTCTGAAGCAAGATTAAGTATCCCATTTTTGTTTTTCTCTATCCTCTTTTTTATGAATTCAAACAGTGGGTCCATCCAAAATTCATAAAGTGACTTATATCCATTAAAGTTAATTTTTGTTCCCATCTCAAATCGATAGGGTTGAATTCCATCAAGAGGCTTTAGCATCCCGTATAGTCCAGAAATAATTAATAAATTTTGCTGTGCAAAAAGCAAATCATCTTGTGTAAAGGTTTCGGCTTTCAGGCCAACATAAGTATCTCCTTTAAAAGTATAAATTGCTTGTGTTGTTGCATTTGAGCTTGGTCTATTTTGAAATTTTTGAAACCGATCAAAGTTAAGTTGAGCCAAAGATGAACTGATTTTCATTTTATCAATTAAATCTTTCTCACTTAATGATTTGGCGTAATCTATTAGTTCATTAAGTTTATCAGGAAACTCACTTCTTGTTGTCTCAACCCCGAGGCTATTATTAGTTGGTGTAAGTTTTTTTGCAGGTGAAATAATTATTGTCATATCAAAACCCAATTCATTTTGTTATCCATCCTCCTCCCAATACTCGTATTTTTTCTCCACAATAAAAAACACAAGCTTGGCCAGGTGAAATACCCTCTTCCTCATTAAAAAGGGTTACCAATGCTCTTTTATTTGGTAAAGGACTAACGTCTGCCATTGTTGGTGTTCTTTGATATCGAGTTTTAACAAGAACATTTTTTGTTGATCCAATAAGGTCGTCAAAAGAGGTGTCATCTAGCCAATTAACATTGTCAATATAAAATTTTGCTTGCCGGAGAGCTTCTCTGGGGCCAATAGTTATAGTATTTGTATTAGCGCATATGTCCAAGACAAACATTGGTTCTGACGCTTGAATTCCAATGCCTTTTCTTTGCCCAACAGTATATTTAATTATTCCTTCGTGGGTGCCAACAACGTCTCCATCCAAATTAATTATGTCTCCTGGAATTGAGGCGTTTGGCCTCAGTTTTTTAATTGCCTCAGAGTAAGATCCGTCTGGAACAAAGCATATATCTTGACTTTCACTTTTCTCAGCAACCTTTAAGTTATATTTTCTAGCAAGATCTCGTGTCTCAGATTTTGATTTTACAGAGCCTAGTGGAAATCTTAAAAACTTCAATTCCTCAGGAGTAACTGTAAACAAAAAATAGCTTTGATCTTTTTCTGGATTGCTGGCTATATGAAGTTGCACAGTGTTTTTTACTTCAACGCGTTTAACATAATGCCCTGTCGCTAAGCAGTCTGCATTTAATTCTTTTGCCTTTACAATTAAATCTTTAAATTTTATGCGTTCGTTGCATCGAATGCAGGGAATGGGTGTTGTCCCACCCGAATAGCTACTGATAAAATCTTCTATTACCTTTTGTCGGAATTCTTTCTCAAAATTGACGACGTAATGCGGTATACCAATTTCTGCCGCCGCTTTTTTTGCATCCATAATGTCTGTGCCTGCGCAACACGTTTTGCTATTTTTATTTATTTTCTTGTAATCAAACAATTTCATGGTCAGACCTATTACATTAAAGCCTTTTCCTTTTAAAATAGCGGCCGCTACCGAACTATCCACGCCGCCTGACATTGCGACTACTACTCTGGTGTTTTCTGGTCTTTTATTTATGCCTAATTCATTCATGGTCATTTCTCTAAACTAGATAAGATTGTTGATCAATCAAATAAAATTATTGATATCTTAGAAACTACTTGAAACTACGTTTGAAGTGTATAAAAAATTATTAATTTAAAAGTATATATTTATAGGGTTTTAGTTGTTAACAAAATCTAAAGCAATATCGAGGCTCCAAGAGCTATCAGAGATAATAACCAGATCAAGAGAGGCCTATTTTAACCTCAATCAATCGGACATCACAGACCAGGAGTATGATCAGAACATTTCTGAATTCCAGAAACTGCTATCGATATACCCAGAATTAGAAAATCAATATAGCATTTTAGATAAGGTTGGAGTGACGCCAAACTCAAGGTTTAAAAAAGTTAAGCATCTTACACCAATGTACTCTCTTGCCAATGCGTTTAATAATGAGGATATCTTTAATTTCCTAAAACAAATAAGATCATTTTTAGATTTATCCGAAAGCGAGAATATTGACTTAGTATTTGAACCAAAGATTGATGGTCTATCCTTATCATTGATCTATAAAAATGGTATTTTATTTCAAGCTTTGACCAGAGGTGATGGTCAAATTGGAGAGGATGTTACAGAAAATGCTCGACTGATACCAGATGTGCCAATATCGATACCGATAAAAATCGATACACTTGAAATAAGGGGAGAAGTTTACTTCCCCAATTCAACCTTCAGTGAATTAAATGAAGAACTTGAAAAGACGGGTAGCAAGACGTTTTCAAACCCAAGAAATGCAGCATCTGGTACACTTAGGCAGTTTAAATCAAATAAGAATAGAAACAAAAACTTATGCTTTTTTGCGTACTCAGTTGGAAATGCTACGCACCAATTGGCCGATAGTCAGGCGATGTTACTGAAAGTTTTTAACGATATAGGGTTTAAAACAAACGAAATTTCTAAAGTTTTTTCCAGTGTAGAAGAACTCTTGAAGTATTACGAAAAAGTTTTCTCTATGAGAACAGAACTTGATTACGACATTGACGGCATAGTATATAAAGTTAATAATTTTAGTTTGCAACAGAGGCTTGGTTTTAGGTCTTCATCACCTCGATGGGCTATCGCACACAAGTTTCCAGCTGAGCTGTCCATAACAATTATTGAAGATATTGAAATTCAAATAGGTAGAACAGGAACTTTGTCACCAGTAGCAAAGTTGAAGCCTGTAAATATAGGTGGGGTGATAGTCTCCAGTGCAACGTTACACAATAGAGATTTTATAAGAGGTTTAGATAATAAAGGCAAAAAAATTAGAGATGGTGCTGATATTAGAAAAGGTGATTGGGTTACAGTTTATAGGGCAGGAGATGTAATTCCGAAAATTAAAGATGTAGATATTTCTAAAAGAAACTTAACATCTGAACCATTTGTTTTCCCGGAATTCTGCCCCTCCTGTGAAGCTGAAGTAAAAGTTGACAAAACGGACTCCGCAATAAGGTGTTATAATTTTCAGAACTGTGATGCGCAGGTGATTGCAGGTCTGAAGCATTTTGTTTCTAAAAAAGCTTTTAATATTGATGGTCTAGGGGGAAGAATTATCGAAGAGTTTTATCAAAAAAACCTAATCCAACAACCCGCAGATTTTTTTCGATTAGAAGCAAAGTCAAAAAATAAATTAAATTTTATTGAATTTCTTGGAAAAGGTTGGGGTGAAAAGTCGCTGCAAAATCTATTTCATTCAATTGAGAAAGCAAAACTTATTAATCTCGACCGGTTTCTTTTTTCTCTGGGTATTCGTCATATTGGAGAAAATGCATCGCAAATTTTGGCCAGTTATTTTGGATCATGGGACGATTTTTATAACGCTATTAAAGCTGGCATTGCAAAAAATGATGGGCAATTTCTTTTTGAAATTGAGGGAATTGGGCAGCTTATGGTTACTTCTCTCATTGGGTTCTTTTCAGATTTTAAAGAGAGAGAAAAACTTGAGGATTTGCTAAATTATGTAAGAATAGAAAAGTTCATTAAAGTGAGTAAAGTTGAAACAGCTATTACTGATAAAAAGTTGGTTCTTACAGGTACATTTAATGCATTTTCGAGAGCGGAGTTGAAGTCCATTTGCGAGAGGGCTGGGGCAAAGGTTTTAACATCAGTATCGAGCAATGTAGATTTCTTGGTAGTCGGTCAAGCTCCAGGTTCAAAAGTCAAAAAAGCGGGTGAATTAGGTATAAAGCAAGTTAATGAGGAAGAGCTTAAAGTTTTAATTGATTATAATCTATGAAGGATCTTCTAAAAAGTGTAGGTCAAGATTATTTATTGGACAGTGTTTCTACTCTTAAAGGTATTGGCCCTAAGTCTTCCAAAACACTTTCACAAGCGTCTATAGAGTCTGTTTTAGACCTTCTTCTCCTTTTACCTAGAAAATATAAAAGAAGAGACCGTTGGTTAAAAGTGGATAAAAGGTTGCTTCCTCGAACTGTTACAATAGAAGTTTTAATCAAAAATCATATTTACCCAAAAAACAGGCGATCACCCCTTAGAATATCAGCAGAAACATACGGTAGCCCTCTAATAATTTTATTATTTTCTTTTAACAAGGCTCAGTTGAATAATTATTACCCACCCGGTGAAAATATAGTGATTTCAGGGGACCTAACACTCGATGGAAGTAAGTTGACTATGATACACCCCGATTATTCCGTTAAACCAGATGAAATCTATAAAATCCCTGAAATTGAGCCCATCTATCCTTCTGTGTATGGTTTAGGAAATAAATTTTTACAGAAAACAGTGGGTAATATAATAAATGTAATAAATGATCTTAACCCAATACCGGAGTGGTACCCTAAAAAGTTTATTCAAGCAAAAAACTGGCCCAGTTTTTCTAAGGCGTTAAGTCTAATCCACATGCCTAAGGATAATAAAGACCTATCCTGTATCATAAAAGCTAGAAAGAGGCTTATTTTTGACGAATTTTATGCGCATCATATAAAATTGGATAAATTCAGACGTAGTGCTAAAAAAAAAGAAGGTTTCAAAGTAGAGGGAGATAAATTTCTTATTAAAAACTTAATCAATAATCTCTCTTTCCAGCTTACTAAAGGCCAGCTAAATGCGCTTTACGAAATTTTAGATGATGTTGAATCAGAGCCTAAAATGAATCGTTTGCTGCAAGGCGATGTTGGTAGTGGCAAAACTATTGTTGCCCTTCTTGTCGCAATGTTTGTTGTTTCAGGAGGGTATCAAGTTGCAATTATGGCGCCTACAGAGGTACTTGCAATGCAACATGCGAAATCACTTAAAGACGTCTTGAGAGCACAAGAGATAAATAAATTAAATGTTACTATTTTAACAGGATCAGATAATCGAAGTGAAAGGGAAAAAAAGTTGCTCTTGATTTCTTGTGGAGAAGCAAAAATCGTTATAGGCACACATGCCCTTTTCCAGAGAAATGTACATTTTCATAACCTTCGCTTGGCTGTAATTGATGAGCAACATAAGTTTGGAGTAATGCAAAGATTTAGATTGGAAAAAAAAGGCAATGTTAACTCAATTATAATGAGTGCAACCCCTATACCCAGATCTTTAGCTTTGACAGTATTTAGTGATCGTGATTTGACAACAATCAAGGAGAAACCAAAAAACAGGTTGAGTATCGAAACGCTTGCCATATCTGTAAAAAAAATTAGAAAGCTATTGGATAAATTGGCCAAGCAGATGTCTGAAGGTCAGCAAGTTTATTGGGTGTGTCCATTAATAGAAGAGAACGAAAAAAACCATCTCTCTAATTCAAATGATAGGTTCTTGTATTTAAGAAATGAATTTAGTCAGTTTAAGGTTGGTCTAGTTCATGGACAAATGCCTAGTGAGGATAAGGAAAGTGAACTTAAAAAATTTAACGAAAGAAAAATTGATATTTTAGTGTCAACCACTGTTATTGAAGTTGGAATAGATAACCCAAATGCCACGGCAATTGTAATTGAAAATGCAAATAGATTTGGTCTTTCACAGTTGCATCAACTTAGGGGGAGAGTTGGTAGGGGGGATAAAAAATCATATTGCTTTCTAGTGTATGATGGAAATCTTTCAGATCAAGCTATTCAGAGGCTTAAAATAATGAAAGACACGCAGGATGGGTTTGAGATTGCCGAAAAAGATATGGCTCTCAGAGGCTCTGGAGATTTGCTAGGAACAATGCAATCGGGCCATAAAATATTTAAGTTGTCTGAAGTGATGGAAGAGCCAGAGCTATTTCTGGAGGCGTACAAACTAGCGCAAGATACTAAAACTGCATTACCAAAACGATCTTAAATTGACTTTGTTAACATTTTGTTCTTTACATGTTCACTTAATGTTCTACAATAAAGGTATAGGAGATAGTGATGAAAAATAATATACCTTTTTTAACATTAGAAAAAAGTCTAGTAGCAGACATTGTTAATTTAATTATTATTGGAATGTCCCTTTTTTTATATGGACTAGTTACCTTTTGTTTTTAGGCTAGAAACTTTTTGCAACGCATCAATTGAAGCGTCAAGAATAAGAAGAACTGAGTCATGCCTGTATGGAACTTTTTTAGCAGGTTCGAAGTACTTGTATTTAGTAAACGGATCTTTTATTAAAAAGGTTCCTGTATCTAGGAATGTTTTTAAGTTTTTTCTTAGTTCCGTTATTATGCCAATATCCGCTCCGATGGCATGTGTTACAAAAACGCAAGCTGATGCCTGACCAAGTGCACATGCTTTTATGTCAAGACCAACCTTTGATATCTTTGACTCAGAAATGTTTAAGTCCAAAGTAATGCTAGAACCACATATTGCAGTTCTCTTTGTAATAGTAACGTCTGGGTTCATTAACCTAGTTGTGATGGGAATAGTGGAGGCAAGTTCTAAAATATTATTTGTGTATAGATCCATGTGTGTTAAAGATTCCCCTATTACCGACAAAAGGACTATAGAGTGGATGAAATAAAATTTAAACAAAAAATAGATGCTTTAAAGTTTAATGATAATGGGTTGATTCCCTGTGTTGCACAAGATCACGAAAGTAAGCAGGTTCTCATGCTCGCATGGGGATCTAGAGATACATTATTTCAGAGTGTTTCAAGTGGGCTTGCAACCTATTGGTCTAGATCAAGAGGTGAGGTTTGGGTGAAGGGAAAAACATCTGGTAACATTCAAGAAATAAAAAAAATACACATTGATTGTGACGGAGATACAGTTCTATTTGAAGTCAAGCAAACTGGTGCAGCCTGTCATACGGGGTCTAAATCATGTTTTTTTACAGAACTTCTTTAGAGACTACTTTGGGACTCTAACCAATTGTGAAAACTTGATTTTGCAATTGAAGTATAGGCTGCATATCTCTCTCGCCTGTTTTTCTTTCCTTTAAAATCTTTCACAGTAGATTTGAAAAGGCCAAAATTTACATTCATTGGCTGAAAGTCATTATTATGTGTAATAAGATGATTAGCAAGGGCTCCCAAAGCAGTATCAGCAGAAGGTAATTTTATCTCTTTACCCAAAATTTTTGCTCCAACTATTCGTCCAACCAGCAAGCCAATAGCAGCGCTCTCTACGTACCCTTCGACACCAGTAATTTGTCCTGCGAGACTAATGTTAGGGTATGATTTTAATTGGAAATATTTATCTAAAATATCAGGTGAATTCAAAAAAGTATTTTTATGTATTCCACCCAACCTCGCGAACCTAGCTTCCTGCAAACCATTAATTGACCGCAAAATTTCTGCTTGCCTTGAATGCTTAATTTTTGTTTGGAATCCTACAATGTTGAATAAAGTGCCTTCCTTATTTTCTTTTCTAAGCTGAACCACAGCATATGGTTTCACGTCACTGTATGGGTTTGTAAGTCCTACTGGTTTCATCGGTCCAAATCTAAGCGTGTCCTTTCCTCTTGATGCCATTACCTCGATTGGTAAACATCCAGAAAAAAATGGTACATCTGCTTCCCAATCATTAAAGTCGGCTTTATCACTTTCAGAGATTTTAGAAACAAACTCATAATATTCATCCTTCGTCATAGGACAGTTAAGGTAAGCTTCCCTCTCTTCAATGCTATCTCCTTTATCATACCTAGATTGAAACCATGTACTCTCATAATCAATAGAGTCCGCGTAAACGGTAGGTGCTATAGCATCATAAAAGTATAAATTTTTTGATCCAGTTAGTTTTATAAGAGATTGTGCTAGCTTATTTGACGTAAGAGGACCAGACGCTATTATCACGTGGTCTTCTGCTAATTGTTTTAAGTCTGTTATCTCTTTTTGTATTATGTTTATAAAATAATTATTTTTTATTAACTCAGTTATTTCTGACGAAAATTTCATTCGGTCAACTGCCATTGCACTTCCTGCCGGTATACGTGCCTTGTCACCAGTTGAGATAATAAGCCCATCTGCAGCTCTCATCTCCCAATGTAACTGTCCTACAGCATTATTGGTGTGGTCATCTGATCTAAACGAATTTGAGCAAACTAGCTCTGCTAACAAAGAAGTCTTGTGAGCGGGAGTTTTTTTATTGGGCCTCATTTCGTATAAATTTGATGATATACCCATTCTACCTAGCTGCCACGCTGCTTCACTTCCAGCTAGTCCACCTCCAACTATAGCGACTTTTTTCTTTGACATTTAATCTGAGTCTTCAGTTGTATCCGCTATCCAAGCGACAGATACGACATTTTCATCTCCCTTGGTATCAAATACTTTTACACCAGATGCACTTCTCGACTGCCTTGATATTTCAGATACAGAGCAGCGTATGCTTTGTCCTGTGGACGTAACTAGCATTATTTGATCATCATCTTCCACAGTAAAAGAGGCTATAATGCTATCTTGTCTTCTTTCAAGATTGGCACATGTGATACCTTGACCGCCACGCCCGGACCTTCTATATTCGTGGGCGGAAGATCTTTTGCCAAAGCCTTGAGACGTAATTGTTAATATCCATTCCTCAAAGGCACCCAACTCAACATATCTCTCTTGACTTAAAACTAAAGTGGAGTCTTCTCCATTTTCAATCCCGTTATCCTCACCCGTAATTGCTCTTCTCATTTTGAAATATGCTAATCGTTCCTCTGTATTTACCTCTACGTGTTTTAATATAGCCATAGATATGACTGTGTCATTTTTCTTTAATGTTATTCCTTTAACGCCAATCGAATCACGACCCTTGAAAATTCTTACATCCTCAGTATTAAAACGAATGGCTTTTCCTTTTGCAGTAGTAAGCAGTACATCATTATCATTTTTGCAAATCTGTGCACCAACTAGTGTTGTGTTTTGAGGCAATTTCATTGCAATCTTTCCATTTGCTTTTACATTTGTGAAGTCTGACAACGCATTTTTTCGAACGTTACCTGTAGAGGTTGCAAAAAATATTTGAAGGTCTTTCCAAGTCTCCTCCTCTGCTTCAACCGGTAGTATAGTTGTAATTCTCGAAGACGAATTTATTGGTAGCAGATTTACAATAGCTTTACCTTTCGAGCTTCTGCCACTTTGTGGTAGGCGCCAAGTCTTAAGCTTGTATACAAAACCATCTGATGAAAAAAATAATAAAGGAGTATGTGTATTCGTAACGAATAGATTAGTTACCACATCAGTTTCCTTTGTATTCATGCCTTGAGTACCCTTGCCACCGCGTTTTTGCTCTCTGTACTCAGATAATGCTGTTCTTTTAATGTATCCTTCTCTGGTAACTGTAACGACCATCTCTTCTTTCTCGATAAGGTCTTCATCTTCAAAGTCTCCCTCAAATTCCTGAATTTCCGACCTTCTCGGAATAGCGTAACTTTCTTTGACTTCCTTAAGTTCTTCAGAAATTATTTTTCTTATTTGTTCTCTTGATTTTAAAATATCGAGGCAGATTCTTATCTTATCTGCTAAGTCTTCTAGCTCACTGCCTATTTCGGTCGCTCCTAGTGCTGTCAGTCTCTGAAGGCGCAACTCGAGTATTGCTTTTGCCTGTTGTTCAGACAACAAATAAGTTCCATCCTCGTTAATTGTATGAAGAGGGTCATCAATAAGTTCTAAATATTGGCTTAACTCTTTTACTTTCCACTTAGTATTCATAAGGGTTTCTTTTGCTTTCGATGGATTTTCAGAATTTCTAATTATAGCAATAACTTCATCAACATTCGAAACTGCAACGGCTAAGCCACAAAGAAGGTGGCTTCTTTCTCTGGCTTTCTCAAGTTCAAAAATGGTTCGTCTTGCAACTACTTCTTCTCGAAATTCAATGAACTTATTCAAAAAACTCTTTAAATTGAGGAGACTTGGTTTCCCTTTATCTAAGGCTAAAAGATTGAAACCAAAACTCGTTTGCATCTGCGAAAAGCGATATAATTGGTTTAAAACCACTTCTACGGTGGCATCCCTTTTTAAGTCAATTACAACCCTAATTCCAAGCCTATCCGACTCATCCTGAACATGTGATATTCCCTCGATCTTTTTTTCTCTTGCGAGCTCCGCTATTTTCTCGACTAGCGAGGACTTATTTACCTGATATGGAATTTCAGTTATCACTATTGATAGCCTATCTTTTTTTTGTTCCTCTAAGGAATGTTTTGCTCTGATAACTATTGAACCCTTACCAGATAAATATGCTTGTCTAGAACCAGTTTGACCTAAGATGATACCACCAGTAGGAAAGTCGGGGGCAGGCAACAATTTCATCAAATCCTCAATTTCTATTTGGGGTTCTTCTATTATAGCTAATGTAGCATCAATTACTTCTCCGATGTTGTGGGGAGGAATATTTGTTGCCATTCCCACTGCAATTCCTCCAGCACCATTTACTAATAAATTTGGAAACCTTGCTGGCAAAACCTTAGGCTCAATATCTTTTCCATCATAATTGTCTTGGAAATCAACAGTACCTTTTTCGATATCATCCAGCAAAGCTACTGTTGGATTCGCCATGCGAACTTCGGTATACCTCATCGCAGCAGCGGAGTCTCCGTCAATTGACCCAAAGTTTCCTTGTCCATCAAGTAACACCAAAGACATTGAAAAATCTTGAGCCATTCTGACTAGCGCATCATAGATAGCCTGATCTCCATGAGGATGATATTTACCCATTACATCGCCTACAGGTCGAGCAGATTTTCTATATGGTCTGTCGAATATATTATTTGTTTCATGCATCGAGTATAGAATTCGTCTATGAACGGGTTTTAAGCCATCTCTGAGATCTGGGATAGCTCTGCTCACAATTACACTCATCGCATAATCTAGGTAAGCGGATTTCATCTCTGATTCTAGCGAAACTTGTGAAACGCTATTATCGATTAATGTTTTATCACCCTCTGAGTGCTCTTCGTTACTATCGTTGTCTGTCAAAAGTAAGTATTCCTGAAAAAATAGTAAAACTAAAACGGGATCTCATCGTCTAAATCATCTGGACCAAGATTATCCTGGTTGGACCCACCTGATTCAATTGATCTGTAGGGTTGTGTTTCATTTTGTTGATTTGACACATTAGGCACATCATCAGACCTTCCACCCAGCATTGTGAGCTCACCTCTAAAATTTTTAAGCACTACTTCTGTTGTATATCGATCATTACCCGCTTGATCCTGCCATTTTCTTGTTTCCAACTGCCCCTCAATGTAAACTTGCGAGCCTTTTCTCAAATATTGCTCGGCAATCTCGGCAAGGCGTTCGTTAAAAATTGCTATATTATGCCAGCTGGTGCGCTCCTGTCTCTCCCCAGTGCTTGAATCTTTCCACGTTTCGCTCGTAGCTAAGGAGAAACTACAAACCTTTCCTCCAGATGGAAATTCTCTCAA
>CACGWW010000008.1 GCA_902576905.1 uncultured Alphaproteobacteria bacterium | reverse complement strand
TTTTTGATAGGTGGACTAATATCAATCTTTTTGCCCAAAGGATTTATTAAGTCTTCTTTCGTATGCCTAGTGCCTGTTATAGCATTATTAGCTTTACTTAACGGAGGTTGGGATGATGGTTTCAAGGTGCAATTTTTGGATCTTGAACTGAACTTTATGAGAGTAGATAAGCTTTCGACTGTATTTGGAATTATTTTCTGTATAGCTGCTTTTTTAGGAAATATATTCGCATTCCATCTTCGCGAAAGTACACAGCCCTTTGTAGCTCTTATTTATTCTGGAGCAGCTATAGGAGCAGTTTTCGCTGGTGATCTTGTTACGCTTTTTGTTTATTGGGAACTCACTGCCATATCATCGGTATTTTTAATTTGGGCTCGGAAAACTGAAGGTGCTTACCATTCTGGAATGCGGTACCTTATTATTCAAGTTTTGTCGGGCGTTGTGCTGCTTTTCGGTGTTGCTCTTTTTTACTTTGAGAAGGGATCAATATCTTTCAGTAAAATGGAACTAGATAGTTTAGCTACAGCTTTAATTTTTGTTGCTTTCGGCATAAAGTGTGCTTTTCCATTTCTGCATAATTGGCTTCAAGACAGCTATCCGTCTGCTACTGTAACGGGTACAGTTATACTCTCTGCTTTTACAACAAAGCTTGCAGTTTACGCTTTGGCACGAGGGTTTCCAGGTACTGAACTTCTAATCTATATTGGCGCAGCTATGACAGTATTTCCTATTTTCTTTGCAGAAGTTGAGAATGATTTAAGAAAAGTATTAGCGTATAGCCTCAATAATCAACTTGGTTTTATGGTCGTTGGTGTAGGTGTAGGAACTGAGTTAGCCCTAAATGGTACTGCGGCACACGCTTTCTCTCATATATTGTACAAAGCACTGCTCTTTATGAGCGTTGGCGCTGTTCTTTTAAGAACGGGTACTTCTAGAGCATCGGAGTTAGGAGGTTTGTATAGAACTATGCCCTTAACAGCAACCTTTTGCCTTATTGGAGCCGCATCGATATCTGCTTTTCCTCTGTTTTCTGGATTTGTTAGTAAATCACTAATTATGAGCGGAGCAGGAAAGGAACACTATCAGTTTATTTGGTTAATCCTTGTTTTTGCGTCCGCTGGTGTTTTATCGCATTCTGGGATAAAAGTTCCCTACTTTACTTTTTTTCATCATGACTCAGGCAAAAGACCGAACGAAGCACCTGCTCACATGTTATTAGCGATGGGATTGACGGCAATTCTTTGTATTTATATAGGTATTTTCCCAAATAATTTGTATGCAATTATGCCTTTTGAAGTGAAATATAACCCATATACGTTTGAACATATTTTAACGCAGTTGCAACTATTATGCTTTGCTATTTTAGCGTTCATTATTTTGAGCAAACTTAGGCAGCTGCCTTCTGAAACACGTTCAATAAATCTTGATTTTGATTGGACCTATCGCATGTTCCTACCATTCTTATTACGTAAGATAATATTTATTCTCGAATTAGTAGAACAAAAAGGACTAAAGCTTTTCAATAAGTCTTTGCGGTTGGTTTTAGATAAAGTATATCATGTGTCTGGTCCAGAAGGTGTTATGACAAGAATACTTACCTCTGGAACCATGGTTCTCTTCATTGCAATTGTACTATTAGTCGTTCTGGGAATTATTCTTTTTTAATAGAAACGCTCTTTTTCTACTAATCCAATCGGTTGCAACCCTTCTTTTATCCTGTTTATGTTTGCTAGAATAGATTTTATAGAGCTTTTTAATCGAGTTGGAGCAGAGATATGTGGGGTAACCGTCACTTTTTCATGAAGCCAGAAAGGGTGCTCTTGCGGCAAGGGTTCTTCATTAAATACATCTAAGGTACACCCAGATATTTTTCCAACATCAAGTGCTTTAAGAAGATCATTGTCTTCGATTAATCCTCCTCTCCCAGCATTAATTAAAATTGCTCCATTCTTAACAAATTTGAGGGAAGCTGAATTGATAATTGTTTTTGTTCGTTCTGTAAGTGGTAATAGAAGTATTAAATAATCGGAAGTCGACAAAATTTTTCTTAAACCGTCTTGTCCTACTAATGAATTTACCCCACTAATTCTTTTTTCATTTGCCGACCAGCCTGCAACTTTAAAATCAAGTTTCTTAAACTTGTTAGCAGTAGCTGCACCCAAGGTTCCAAGACCTAAGATTCCAATATGAACTTGATTTGCAAGTAACCTTTCCTTATTGCAGGTTATCCACTCTTTTTTTTCAGGCTTAATAAATTTATCAAGATCAAGATGATACCTTAATACATGAGCGACACACCACTCGGCCATGCATTCTGTCATTTCAGCGTCAATTAATCTTACCAATGGTTGCCTGATAGTTTTGTTTAGGAGTGTTTTTTCAACACCAGCAAATATAGAGAATATCACGGTATTATCTGAAAAAATGGAAAAGTCGGATATATCACTGTCATCAGCATAAATTATTGCATTAACCTCATTGCTTCTGGATATGTCTTCTACTATGTTATAGCTCAAAGATTGGGCTTCGATTTCCTCTGCAAGAGCCTTCTTATATTCTGCTGTTTTAGATCCAGTTGAAATAAAAATGTTCAAATCAGAAGCCAATATTCTTGTGCACGTGTGCACTTTGAATGAGTCCAAAACTCAACATTATTACAATCATTGAAGATCCTCCATAGGAAACCAGCGGTAGAGGTATACCTACAACTGGCAATAGGCCCATAACCATTGCGATATTTATAGAGAAATAAGTAAAAAAAGTCATGCATAGACCGGTTATCAATAATCGAGAATATTTGTCCGTAGTTGCCAGCGCTGAAAAAATACAAAAAGCAACAATTAGGCTATATATGATAAGAAGACCAATTGTACCAAAAAATCCAAACTCCTCTGCTAGAGTAGTAAAAATAAAATCGGTATGTTTCTCGGGTAAGAAATTAAGTTGACTTTGTGAGCCTTGCATATAGCCTCGTCCAAAAAGGCCCCCTGAGCCTAATGCGATTTTTGATTGGGTAATGTGATAGCCTGCTCCTAATGGGTCCGCTGATGGATCTAGGAACGTATCTATTCTTCTAAAGTGATAATCCTTAAGTAGTTGCCAATCTGTACCTCTACTCTGGAATAGGATAAAAAGTAGAGTGAAGAAGCTTAGTCCTCCAAATAAAAAATATCCAAAATGTACCCCAGCAATAAACATTACAAAAATACCTATCATAATGATAACCAACGCTGTGCCGAGGTCTGGCTGTCTGAAAACTATAAATGCAGGAATTATTATTAATAAAAGTGGAACTAAAACATAAAAGGGATGTGATACTTTATTGACAGGAAGCTTATGATAATAATAAGCAAGGATCATTACCATCGAAATTTTAAACGCTTCCGATGGCTGTAGTTTTATTATTCTTAAATCCAACCACCTTTTTGCACCCATTCCCGTATCACCATAAAAATAGACAGCAATTAATAATGCCACACCCAGCATATAGCAAAAAGGAGATATCTTCTGCCAAAAGGAAATACTGATTGCTGACATTGCGAAAATCAATATGAAGCTTATAAAAAACCTATTTATTTGAGGTTTAGTCCAAGGCTCCCAACTCCCACCACTAACAGAATACAGCATTAAAAAGCCAAATAAGGCCGTTGCCAGAATTAGTATCTGTAGTGGCCAATTAATGTAAATTATCTTTATGAAGGGGTTCATATTAAATATTTTTATTTATGTTGTTTCTAGAATTTATTTTTTTTTCAATATCCATAAGCCTATTACGTACTTCTAATTGTTGTTTTTCTGGATAAGCAGTAACAGGAGGAATACCTCCATATAGTTGATAAAGCATTATATCGCGTGCAATTGGAGCAGCTACCTTGGAACCACTTCCTCCATGCTCAACTACTACGCTGAGAGCATATCTAGGATTTTTATATGGAGCAAAACATGTGAACAAAGCATGATCTCTCATTTTCCATGGTAAATCTTCATTTTTGATCACGCCTTCCTCACGCTCCTCTCGAGTTATTCTCCTCACTTGCGATGTTCCTGTTTTACCTGCAATTAAAAAATTCTCATCAGTAGTTCTAAAGTTAAATGCTGTACCTTCTTTTTCATTTAAAACGTTAAACATTCCCTTTCTAATAGCTATCAACGTATTTTCTTTTATTGAAAGAGCTTTGGGGTTTTCTTCGTTTTTATTGGAATTTTTAATAATGTTTGGGGTTATCTCTTTCCCGGATGCTAGTCTGGCAGTCATAACAGCTAACTGTAAAGGCGTTGCTAAGCTAAATCCTTGCCCAATGCCCACATTGAGAGTGTCTCCTACAAGCCAGCTGGTGCCAAATCTTTCCTTTTTCCATTTTTTTGTGGGCACAAAACCTTTACTTAAACCGGTCAACGGTAGGTTGTATGCTTGACCTAGACCTAGCCGTCTTGCCATGTCCCCGATTCTTTTCACTCCAACTTTACGAGCGACCTCATAAAAATAGACGTCACATGACTTTTGAATAGCTTCTTGAAGGGTTAGTTTCCCATGCCCACCCTTTAGCCAGCAGTGAAATTTTCTGCTTCCTAACTCATAGAACCCGGCACAAAAAATTTTATCATTTAATCCTATAAGCCCTAGTTCAAGAGCTGCCGCAGCTACTACCATTTTAAATGTTGAGCCTGGGGGATAGGCTCCAGAAGTAGCTTTGTTTAGTAAAGGTTTTCGCTCGTCATTCAATAAAGCATTCCAATCAGATTGCGATATTCCTAATACAAAATTATTTGGATTATAGCTTGGCGTTGATACTAGTGATAGTATATCTCCACTTTTTATATCAATAAGAACTGATGAAGCGCTCATTCCTTTCAATCTTTCTGATGCAAACTTCTGAAGGTTGGTTGCTATAGTCAGGTGGATATTTTCCCCGGATTTACCTTGAGTTCTGTTTAGTTCTCTCATTACCCGTCCCGAGGCGTTAACCTCAACTTTACTGACCCCCGCTCTTCCTCGTAAATGTTTCTCTAGTTTTTTTTCTACCCCTACTTTCCCTATTTGAAACTTTGGGATTTGAAGAACTGGGTCAACTGGTTTCTCAGATTCGAGGTCTTTGTCAGATATCGGCCCAACATAACCTACAATATGCGCGTAAGACTCGTATTCCTGGTAGTGGCGGGTTAACCCTACCTCTGGAATTATTCCCGGAAGACTTGGTAAATTTACTGATATCTTCGCAAAATCTTTCCATGTAAGGTTTTCGGCGACGGTTATCGGTATAAAAGAGCTTCTTTTTATCATATCTTGCAATATTTTCTCTTGACGCTTTGTCTCTAACTCAATGATGCTAGCAAGTCTCTTTAATACTTTTCCAGGATCACCAGCTTGTTCTCTAATGAAAACTACCTTATAGTTTTGTTCATTTAAGGCAATCGGAGTACCCGATCTATCAAAAATAAGCCCTCTTGAAGGGGGAATAAGTCTTAGGTTTACTCTATTGGCATCTGCTAGTAGCTTGTAATCCTCGGAGTCTTCAATTTGTAGTTTTCTGATATTCCATCCCAAAAGTGCTACCGCGCTTGCTTTTAATAATCCAGCAAGCACTATCCTTCTATGCACTCGCCTGATCAGCTTTGATTTTAAGGTGGAGTCTTTAAATTTCGACATTATTTTCTATTCGCTCTTACCAATTTATAAGGTATATCAAATAAGGGGTAGCAAATTAAAGTAAAAATTGTCTGATTGACAATTGTAAGCAAGCTAAGTTTTGGTAAAAATAGTAAGTGGTGTAGGAAAAGATTGAGTGTTTGAACACAAGAAAGCAAGATTAAAAATATCAAATAATGAATGTAGAATGGTGACTGCTCTATTTGTAGTTTATAGCGTCTTATAACTATAACACTCGTAAACATGAGTATTGTAAATAGTCCGATAGGCTTCATATGTAGAACATCCGAAAACAGTAATAGCGTCAAAATTGCATACAAGTTCATTATTTTTGGTTTATTTAGAACAGTAGCAAAGATTAAACATAAAAAAAGATCTGGGTAAAATGAGTTTGTGTTGCTCAAACCCGTACTTGTTAATGCGGTAGGGGAAATAATAAAAAAAAGTCCTAAAGCAAAAACAAGAATATTAGTGAAAAGGTTTGATTGATAAAATTTCATTTTCTAAGACTAAAAATTCTCCATTCCTACCAAGTCAGTCTCTGTCCAGTCCACAACTATTTTTTTTGTATTTAAAATTCGCAGAAATTCCAAAGACTCAAAATTAGCAACTGGCTTAACTCTCAACTTTTTTTTATTATCAATCAAGATAGTTCCTATAAGGATATCAGATGGGAACACATTGCCGTCACCAGACGTAAACACCCTATCCCCAATATTAATAAGACCTTTTTCCTCAACAAATTCTAACAATGGCCATGGACTATTATCTCCGATCATAAGACCTTTTTGGTTGCTTCGCTTTATCTTTATGGGTATTGCAGATGAAATGTCTGTTAAAAATAATACTCTAGCGACCTTGTGTCCAACCCCAGAAATTCTACCAACAAGCCCAAGCCCGTCTACCGCTGCAGAGCCATTTTTTATCCCATCCTCCAATCCAATATTTATAACCCCCGATTGATAAAAGGGACTACCACTGTCAGCCATAATTTCTCCTGTTACCCATATGAGATCTTCACTCAGCTTCACATTATTTAACGCTCTGAGCTGTGCATTTTTTTGTTCCAGCTGTAAGGCTTTTTCTTTCCAACCAGTCATATTCTGTAGATCTCTCTTAAGTGCTTTATTCTCTTCTAAAAGTGATGAGTAAATTTCAAAGTATCTGACTAAGTCCCCAACCACTTTAATCGGGTAGTTTAGAGGTATTGTTAGGGGGGAAACAAAATCTATAATTTTTGTTCTTATTAACTCTGTCCTAGTATTATCTACTCGCCACAAAACAAAAATAATAGTGAGGCATACAAATATAAAGGTTGTAATTGGTATGCTCCATGACTTAGATCTATGGGATTTAGACTTATTAGCCATTTTCCTTAATAAAAAAGCTTTTAACTGCCGTAATCTATCACATGAGCTAGCTGCTTTTCAAACTCTAAAGATTTTCCAGTGCCTAATGCAACACAATTGAGTGACTCATCAGCCACTGAAATCGCTAAACCTGTCTGCTCTCGTAATGCCAAATCCAAATCACCTAAGAGAGCGCCACCTCCTGTAAGCATGACCCCTCTGTCGACTATATCTGCTGCCAGGTCGGGAGGTGTGCTCTCCAGAGCGGTCATTACTGCTTCACAAATCTGCTGTACAGGTTCAGATAGCGCCTCCGCTACTTGAACTTGAGTAACTTCAGTCTCTTTTGGTACTCCGTTTAAAAGATCTCTTCCTCTTATATCCATTGAAGCTCCTCTTCCGTCTTCTGGCATGCGTGCAGTGCCTATTTGAGTTTTTATTCTTTCTGCAGTAGCTTCTCCAACCAATAAATTGTGCTGTCTTCTAAGATATGAAATTATAGCCTCGTCCATCCTATCTCCACCAACTCTCACTGATCTTGCGTAGACGATATCTCCCAAGCTTAAAACTGCAACCTCGGTTGTTCCACCTCCAATATCAACTACCATAGATCCTGTTGGATCAGTTATTGGCATTCCTGCTCCTATTGCAGCCGCAATTGGTTCAGCAATAAGTCCAGCTTGCCTCGCTCCTGCTGATAAAACAGACTCTCTAATTGCTCGTTTTTCCACCGGGGTAGCTCCATGTGGAACACAGACGATTATTTTAGGCCTAGCAAATATTCCTCTTTTATGGACTTTTTTTATAAAATGTTTGATCATTTCTTCTGCAACATCGAAATCAGCGATTACTCCATCGCGCATTGGTCTTATTGCTTGTATTGATCCAGGTGTTCTTCCAAGCATAAGCTTAGCATCTTCTCCAACTGCAAGGACCTGTTTCTTCCCATCTCTCATATGGAACGCAACAACAGATGGCTCATTAAGAATTATACCCCTCGATTTCACATAAACAAGCGTGTTAGCTGTGCCCAAGTCTATAGCCATATCGGAAGATATAAAACCACTCAAAAAAGAAAACATGCGCGACACCTATAGTTTTTAATCACTTATATTGATTTATCAGAATTTATCAACTTTCAAATTAAACATTTGAAAATTAGTCTCTATCAATCGAACTGCTTGGATCTGTTTGTATCTCTTTACCATCTTTCCAAATCGTATCAATTATCTTTCCATCTTGGAATGTCATCACACCTTTCCCTTCTCTCTTACCATTAAGAAAAAAGCCCTCATATCTATCACCGTTAGCATACATGGCAACGCCTTTTCCACTCATCTCCCCAGATACCCAGTCTCCACTATATGAGAAGCCATCTTTCATTTTCATGCTTCCTTTTCCGTGTCTTTGATTGTTTTTAAATGAGCCTTTGTATACGGTAGCGTTTGGAAATATCTCTTCTCCCTCTCCTTCTTGAATTCCATTTTTCCACTCTCCTTTATAGACGTATCCATCCGAGTAAGTCATCGTTCCAAAACCATCGTTTTTTCCGCGAGAAAATTCACCTTCATACACTAATCCATTGGCATATTTTGCAATACCTTCACCTTCAATAACTCCATTAACCCAAGAGCCCTCATACGAACCTCCATCACTGAAGACAATTTTTCCTATTCCATTTGGTTGATTATCTTTAAAATTTCCCTCGTACTCAGACCCTGAAGAATAAGTGATTTTACCAAATCCACTCATTTTCCCGAGTGACCAATTTCCTTCATATCTAAATCCGTCTTGACCTGTAAGAATACCTTGTCCATGCCTAAGGTCATCTTTGAAGTTGCCATCATACTTTTCCCCAGTGGTGTATATTGATACTCCTTTACCATTTCTCTTCCAGTTTACTAAGCTACCTTCATATCTATCTCCATTTGACTGGATGAGTTTTCCAATTCCATTAATTTTTCCGTTTTTCCACTCTCCCTCGAGAACTACTCCATCTTTTGTAATTAGTTTGCCAAACCCTTGCTGTAGACCTTTTTCCCAATTTCCTTCATAAATAGATTTATCTGCATATATTAATGTTCCGTTACCCTGTTTTTCGTTATTTTTCCAATTACCTTTAAAAATGGAACCATCTGAATAATTCATCTCTCCATAACCGTCTCGATTATTACTAGAGAATTTTCCTTTAAATATGGATCCATCTGTCATAGAGAGCACACCATCTCCCTCCATTTTACCGTCTAGCCAGCTTCCTTCATATTTTGTTCCGTCTGAAAAAGTCATAGTTCCTTCTCCATCGGGTACACCTTGCTCGAAAAACCCTTCAAAAATTTGACCAGTTGGATATCTGGCAACTCCCTTTCCTTGGATCTGATCGTCTTTCCATTCGCCTTCGTATGTAAAACCATCGGGCATTGTATACTTTCCTAAACCATTTCTTAGCCCATTTTTAAACGATCCTTCATAAACGCTACCTTCATCATATTGTTTGACTTGATCTTGAGCAAAAATTGCTGCTGGATTTTGCAAAATAAATATCAAAACTACGAGTGACCACAACTTCCCAGTATAAATTTTCAATAGAACCTCCGAGTACATTTTTGCTTCTGAAGTTTCGATTTCAAACTGAAGGAAAACCCTTTAATACTTTTCCACATCATCAAAACTAGATAGACTTCGAGAGCCATTTTAACTAAAATTAGGAAAACAGCAAATTTATTTTGGATCGTTGGTGATGAGTGTTTATCAGCTTAAAATTTCTTTAGTCCAGTCTAATCCTACCGTTGGAGGAATAGATCTTAATTCGGAATGTGTTTTGACCAAAGCTAATGAGGCAGAAAAAAAAGGATCAGATCTGATAGTTTTTCCGGAAATGTTTCTAAGTGGATACCAGCCTCTAGACCTTGTTAATAAACGCTCTTTTTTGGAAAAAATCTCTATTCAGGTTCAACAAATTGCTCAGAAAACAAAGAGTCTTGGTGTTAGAATTTTAATTGGAGGTCCATGGCTTTTGGATGGAAAGATTTATAATGCATTTATCTCTATTCATCAAGGATTTATTAAAATAGTCAGCAAGAAATCCCACTTGCCTAACTATGATGTTTTTGACGAGAAAAGGTTTTTCGTCGCTGGAGATGAATTAGAACTCTTAGATCTAGGTGCACTAAAGATTGGGTTTCCTATATGTGAAGATGCGTGGCATCCAGATATCATTTCCAAACTGAAAGAGATGGGAGCCGATATAATAATTATTCCCAACGGTTCGCCATATGAATCCAACAAGCTATCTGAAAGACAGCAGATAATCAAAAGTCGATGTGAAGAGTCTAACCTACCTATCATTTACTTAAATTTGGTTGGTGGCCAAGATGATTTAGTATTTGATGGTGGCTCATTTGTGTATGACAATAGAGGTACTATTGTCTGTCAATTTCCACAGTTTTCAGAAAAAACTGAGCAAGTTATTTTTGAGCAGAGAAAAAACGGATGGGTTCCATTACCTGAATTAGTAGCGGAAATTGGTTCTCGTGAAAGCCAAGACTATAAGGCCGTTGTGCTTGGGCTAAGAGATTATGTTTTGAAGTCAAATTTTCACAAAGTTGTTATTGGCTTGTCAGGAGGAATTGATAGTGCCCTCGTGGCGGTTATGGCAGTGGATGCATTGGGTGCCGACAACGTAGTCTGTTTGGCTTTGCCTTCAAAGTTTAATTCGAGTGCCTCCTTAGATGATGCCAAACAGTTGTCTGAAAATCTTGGCATTACGCTTGAGACAATACGTATACAAGAGATTATAGACAAAGTGGATCAACGTTTAGCACCGTTGTTCCAAGGTAAGAAAAGAGATGTCACAGAAGAGAACATCCAATCCAGATTAAGAGCTGTTTTGTTGATGGCGTTTTCAAATAAAGAAAAGCACCTGCTTTTGTCTACTGGTAATAAGTCTGAAATTGCGGTGGGTTACTCAACTATTTATGGAGATATGGCAGGCGCTTACAATCCTCTTAAAGATATATATAAGACAAAAGTTTACAAACTGAGTAAATGGAGAAATCTTGTTGCTAAAACCGATGAGTTTAGAGTGGAAAACCCTATTCCTGAAAATATTTTACTTAAAGAGCCTTCTGCTGAGTTAGCCTTTGATCAAAAAGATACGGACTCTCTACCAAGTTATGATGAACTTGATACCATTTTGGAGTATCTTATCGAGGATGATCTAGCGGTTCAGGAAGTTGTAAAAAAAGGCTTTTTAGAAAAGACAGTTGTAAACGTTAAAAATCTTCTTTACTTGAGTGAATACAAAAGATACCAAGCCTGTCCTGGACCCAAAATATCTAGGAGGCCCTTTTCGCTTGGTAGACGTATACCAATAGTAAACCATTGGAGAGATTAGATTTGACAAAAAGAGTTTTGAGATTTGCTCCGTCTCCCACAGGTTATTTGCACGTTGGAAATATCAGAACAGCTTTGTTCAATTACTTGCAAGCAAAAAAAGTTGGTGCTGAGTTTATTCTAAGATTGGATGATACGGATAAGGAACGATCTTCTCAGCATTTTATCGATCAAATAAAGAGAGATTTGGAGTGGCTAGGCATAAATTGGGATAGAGTTGAACAGCAGTCTCTTCGAATAGAAAGATATAGAGAGGTGTTAAATAAATTCAAAGAGCAAAAAGTAGTTTATGAGTGTTTTGAAACTTCATTAGAGTTGGATCTTAAAAGGAAAAAGCAGCATAATCAGGGCAAGCCACCAGTATATGATAGAGCAGCGTTAAAATTGGATGTTGTGGAGAAAAATGCTGCACGAGACAAAACTGACAGTTATTGGCGATTTTTGTTGAGCGGTGGAACTGTAACTTGGAGAGATGAAATTGCAGGAGAAATAAATGTCCGGACTTCAGTAGTGTCAGACCCTATATTGGTTAAGGGAAATGGTCAGTTTCTCTATACTTTAGCTTCCGTTATTGATGACTCAGATTTTGGTGTTACTGACGTGGTTAGAGGTATTGATCATTTGACTAATACAGCAGTTCAAATAGAAATTTTTAGGAATTTATCTGCAGGTCTGCCAGTTTTTGGGCACCACTCTTTAATTGTAGATAACTCTGGAGAGAATTTTTCCAAGAGAAGCGGTAGTTTATCCATTAAAAGTTTAAAAGAAGCAGGAATAGAAGCAGGAGCTATTGTTTCGAAATTAGTTTCTCTGGGGACTGGAGATGGGCTCGACTTAAAAAATAATATTGATGAGTTAACCGCTAAATTCGAATTAAGAAAATTTAGCACATCTGCGGTCAAATTTGAAAAGGAAGTTTTACAAACCATTTCTCGTAAACTTATAGCCAATTTATCTGTTAGCGAAATATTTCCCTATCTTGACCAGATTGGTGTCCCAGACAATATAAAAGAAAATTTTTGGATAATGGCAAAAGACAATGTAAACTCTAGGGACGACTTAGTTGAGATATGGAAATTGTGTAAAGAGGGTACTAATAACCCGATAATAGCCCCTGAAGATAAGCAATTCATAGAAGTAGCAATTACCTTAATTGGTGAATATCCACGCGACAATGACAGTTGGAAAACATTGACGGATAAGTTAAACAATTTAACTGGAAGATCAGGTAAAAATTTGTTTATGCCCCTTCGTTATTTCCTTACAGGAAAGAGCGATGGACCTGATATGAAGAAGCTTTTTCCTTTAATGCAAAAAATACAAAGATATGGGCTAAGTTGAGAATTTTCTGTATTTGACTCTTTGAGGAATTACCGCAGCATCTCCCAACCTTCTTTTTTTATCATCTTCGTAATCATTAAAGTTACCTTCAAAGAATGTCATATTGCTCTCTCCCTCAAAGCCTAGGATATGTGTGCACAGTCTATCCATGAAGAATCTGTCATGTGATACAACTATTACGCAGCCTGCAAAATCTAGTATAGCTTCTTCAAGTGCACGAAGTGTTTCAATGTCGAGATCGTTAGTCGGTTCATCTAATAATAATACATTTCCGCCTGATTTAAGTAATTTTGCGAGATGAACTCTATTTCGTTCTCCACCTGACAATTGACCTACTCGTTTCTGTTGGTCAGGGCCTTTAAAATTGAATGCACCAACATATGCTCTGGAATTTACTTCCAAATCACCCAATTCAATTATGTCTAAGCCACCTGAAATTTCTTCCCATACAGTTTTTCTATCATCGAGCTTATCTCTACTTTGATCAACATAACTTAACTCAACGGTCTCTCCAATACTAATGTGACCGCTAGTGAGAGAGTCGCCGCCTGTTAAAATTTTTAAAAGAGTTGATTTTCCAGCACCATTAGCGCCAACTACTCCTATTATCGCTCCTGGAGGAATAGAAAAACTAAAGTCCTCAAATAGCATTTTATTCTCAAAAGTTTTTGTTATCTTTTCAGCATCTATAACTTTTGAGCCTAAACGTGAGCCATTGGGAATTATAATTTGGGAAGTTGATATTTTTTCTTTCTTATCTTCATTCAGCAAATCCTGATAAGCACTAATCCTAGCCTTCTGTTTAGCCTGCCTAGCTCTAGCTCCTTGTCTAATCCAATCAAGTTCTTTTTTTAATATGTTTTTCTTGGCTTTTTCGGTTTTTTCTTCCAATTCTAGTCTCGTACTTTTATTTTCTAACCAGGCAGAATAATTTCCTTCGAAAGGAAAACCTTTTCCTCTATCAAGTTCCAGTATCCACCCAGTGATTTGATCTAGAAAATATCTGTCATGAGTTACAATCAAGATTGTACCTTTATAAGCTATCAAATGTTGTTGAAGCCAACTTACCGTTTCTGCATCTAGATGGTTGGTAGGTTCGTCTAGTAATAGCAAATCAGGTTCTTCCAGCAGTAACTTGCATAAGGCAACTCTTCTAATCTCACCTCCAGATAGTGTTGAAACAATCGAGGAGTCATCAGGACATCTCAATGCCTCCATAGCCATATCAACTTTTGAATCTATATCCCAAATTTGGAGTGAGTCAATCTCATCTTGAAGCTGTGTCATTTCTGTCATTTTTTCATCTGAGTAATCATCTGCTAGTGATGCGGCTAAGTTATTAAACTGATCAAGAAGTGATTTTTTGTTGGATACAGACGCTAAAACATTCTCTCTTACTGTTTTGCTTTCGTCGAGCTTTGGTTCTTGTGGAAGGTAACCTATTTTTATGCCTTGAGCTGGGTAAGCTTCACCGTTGAATTCTCTTTCTATTCCTGCCATTATTTTTAATAGAGTTGATTTCCCAGCTCCATTCACTCCCACCAAACCAATTTTAACACCAGGCAAAAAAGATAATGTTATATTTTCAAAGCACTTTTTCCCATTTGAAAAGGTTTTTGTTAATTCTTTTAGTGTATATATATATTGATGTGAACTCATTTTCTAATTGCTATAATAGTATTACTGTTTTGTCATATGTTTTTTATTAAAGGAGCAAAAAAGACTTGCAAATAGAGCCGGAGACAGCGGTTGGTAGGATTGGCTATAGAAGGCCTGTAGGAATATTAGGAGGGTCATTCAACCCTCCTCACTTAGGCCATGTACATATTAGCAAAGTATCTTTAAGGATGTTTGATTTAGGACAGATATATTGGGTCTTCACAAAAAAAAATCCTTTTAAAAAAATCAGTCCATCCAATTTTGATGATAGGGTCAAGGAAACCAAAAAATTGGTAAAATCGCCCAATATAAAATTTTCTCCAATTGAGATAAGGCAAAATTTTCAGTACAGTTTCCAACTTTTGAAGTTCATACAAAACAGGCATAGACATATAAAATTTATTTGGGTGATGGGTGAAGATAATATTATTCAATTTCATCTTTGGAAAAACTGGCAATGGATAGCGAATAATGTCAGAATTGCCGTAGTAGCCAGAGGGAGTAATAGATCATTGGTGAATTCGTCAACTTTTGCTTTAAAGTACAGGAGTTTCAGACTTATAAGTGGGCAATCCGCACAACTACAGTATTTCAAGCCTCCAATTTGGTGCATAGTAGACTCAAAAAGACTAAATCTTTCTTCAAGTGATCTTAGATCAAATGCTTAGTAAAAGAAAATTTATTAAGTTGAGTGCTCTGTCGGCATTTATGGGAATAATCCCGTTAAAAGGTTTAGCAAAAACAACAAATATTTTTACCAATCTAATTAAAAAATCTGGCTTTGAAAATAATACAAGTTTTATGGCAGTAGACCTAAGATCAAATAAGCTTATCGCTCGGCACAATGAAAAACTTAGGTTACCTATTGCTTCTGTTACTAAAATGGTAACTGCATTTTATTATCTGAGTAATAATGACAAGCTTGACAGATTTAAAACTGAATTGTTCATTGATGGATTTATTAAAGACAATATACTGCATGGTAACTTATATTTTAAGGGTTACGGAGATCCTACGCTCAAGACGGATGACCTTTCCGTTTTTATTGACTCTGTTAAAAATTTGGGTGTAACCGAAGTACATGGGAGCCTTTTCTTCGATAACAGTTATCTACCCGACATAAATTACATAAATAGAAACCAACTTCCTCAGTATGCATATAATCCAGGTATGGGAGCGATTAACCTTAATGAGAACCGAATTCTATTTGAGTGGAAGAGGTTAGAAAAAGCGAAATATAAGACTTCATTAACTGCTCCAGGCTTAAAAAATATTGCACAAGTAACAAATATCACTATGGATTTAGAAAACTATAAAGGTCCCGTATATAGTTATGAGCTTGATGAAACAAAATTCAAGGAGAGATGGTCGGTAAATAGGCGGATATTAGGAAAAAAAGGTAGTCGATGGCTACCAGTTCGAGAGAGTTCCTATTATGCTACCGAGGCCTTGAAACAGCTTTTGGTTGATAGAGGTATTGAGATTACGAATATGGGCAGAAAAAAAGTACCCAAGAAGAGTAGATTGCTTTGCACACACTATTCTGTCGATAACAAAATAATATTGAAAAGTGCATTAAAATACTCAAAAAATATGGTTACCGAGTCACTTGGACTTATTACAAGTAGGCTCGTTTCGGCAAATCTTTATGACCTTGACCAGTCTGCCGTAATTATGACCAGATGGTTTCGTAACATTATAGGCAAACAAAACTCTCTATTTCTAAATCATAGTGGGTTATCTGCAGGCAGTTTTTCTACCTCTGAAGATTTTAGAAGGTTTTTAATGCAAGACAATGTTCAAAAGAGTCTTTTGCCAGTTTTAAAACGCATTCCAATTTACACATCAAAAGGGAAAGTTAATTCGATTGGCAATATAACGGTTAAAGGTAAATCGGGAACCATGCATTATATAAGAGGATTAGCAGGATACGTATGTAAAGAGGACATTCCTGTGATGGCGTTTTCAATATTTTCAGCTGATTTAAATAAAAGAAAACAAAACTCTAGCAATAATTTTGAAAAGCCAAAGGGATCGTCAACTTGGCTCTCCAGGGCCGTAATCCAAGAAAGACAAATAGTTCGAAAAATAATAGATAGTATTTAAATATCGATTTTAGACCATAAGATGTCTTGCTCTAGCACCTCGTTCTATAGCGGCTCCATGGAGGCGGTCTATGTTAAGTTCGTATCTTATTTCTCTCAATAATTGAAGCTCTATTTCTTTAAGGCGCCCATCTGCTGCTGCTACGTCACAAGCTAAAGCGTATGCTGTCTCATAGAGATGCTCAGGTAGAGAGGCTTTTATCAAACCAAAAAGCGCATCTAGTCCATCTTCCTCTTCAAATATGTCAAATACGGTCTCGGCTATAGTTTTTACACGGGCCACATTATAATCTTTAAATATTGGAAGATGTTCAACAATTTTAATTATCGAGGCAAATTCTATTTTTGTTACACCTCGGTGCGACGTTCCCTCTGCTATCATAATAGCTACCAACGCATCTTGGGGGCTTAATATTGTCGTACTTGAGTTTATATCCATTTAAATGCTAGCAATTCTTTGTCTTTTATATTATATGGATCTGGTTATATGTGAACAACATTTATATTTTATTTCCTTTGATGTAGATTAGTGAACCTTATGGAAAATATGCCCGATAATATTAAAGTTTGGCCTGCACAAGAAGCAGTTGGTCTAAATAAATATTTGCAAAATATCAATGAAAGTAAAGATAAGATTACTTTTCAGACCGGGTATGGTCCATCTGGATTACCTCACATTGGAACATTTGGTGAGGTTATGAGAACCTCAATGGTTATGCATTCCTTTGAAAAATTATATGAAATTAAAACCAATCTCTTATGTTTTTCAGATGATTTGGATGGTCTTCGAAAAGTTCCTGACAATATTCCAAATAAAGAGTTAGTAGAACGAGATTTAGATTTACCCCTTTCAAAAGTAACCGATCCCTTTGGTACTCACAAAAGCTTTGCTGATCACAACAATAGTAAATTATGTGAGTTTCTCGATAGTTTTAATTTTGACTATAACTTTATTTCGTCTACCGAATGTTACAATACAGGTGTTTTCAACGAAGCATTAGTACAAGTACTAAACAAATATAATGATATTATGGAAATAATTTTGCCTTCTCTTGGACCCGAAAGAAAATTAACCTATTCGCCTTTTTTACCAATAAGTAGAAAGTCTGGTAAAGTTTTGCAAGTTCCAACTCTCGAAATTGATACTACAACACATTCAATAGTTTATAAAGATGTTGACGGGGAAAAAGTTAAAACTTCAGTCACAGATGGGAATGTAAAACTACAATGGAAAGCCGATTGGGCAATGAGATGGTTCGCATTGTCTGTAGATTATGAAATGTATGGCAAAGACTTAATTCCATCTGCAAACTTAGCATCAAAAATATGCAGAGTGCTAGGGAGAAAGGCACCCTACCAGTTTTTTTATGAGTTATTCCTTGATGACCAAGGACAAAAAATTTCAAAATCAAAAGGTAACGGCCTGTCAGTTGAAGAGTGGCTAAGATATGGATCAAAGGAATCTTTGAGCCTCTTTATGTTTCAAAAGCCAAAGACAGCAAAAAGACTTTATTTTGATTCCATTCCGAGAGCTGTTGATGATTACCATAAGTTTTTAGAAGTGTATCAACAGCAAAGCGAGGAGGATAAGTATCAAAACCCTGTTTGGCACCTTCATCGAGGCAATCCTCCTAAGTCAGAATTACTTGTTTCTTTTTCTATGTTAATGAACTTAGCGGGGGCAACTGGATCAACAAGTGTAGAAACACTTCTTTCATTCGTAAGAAAGTATGTTAACGAAAAAGGTGATCCTATGAACGCCACAATGCGTGGGGCTTTGCAAAATGCCATAAATTACTTTCATGACTTTCTTGAATTCAAGCTAGTTTTTAAGGAACCTTCAGCTAATGAGCGTACCCCTTTGGTTGAGCTAACAAAGAAACTTGAGGGGTTACATAAAAACTGGGATGCGAGTGAAATTCAGCAAATTATTTTAGATGTAGGTAAAACAAATGGATTTGAAAACAATAGAGATTGGTTCAAATTGATATATGAAGTTCTATTGGGAAGTCAAAGTGGTCCTAGGCTAGGCAGTTTTTTTGCTCTCCTAGGTAAAGAAAAAACAGTCGAAAAGTTGAATGAGGTGTTACAATGAGGTGGAGATTTGTTATAAACAAAATGTGGATCATCGCATTATTTATTTCACTATTGGGCACTTTAGTATTTGCTGATGAAAGTGAAATGGTACGTAACACCATAAGTTCACAGATTGAGGCTTTCAAGGAAAATAATATCAAGAAAGCGTATACATTTGCGGCGCCCAACATTCAAGCACAATTCTCAAACCCAGAAGTTTTTGGTTTGATGGTCAAGAATGGATACCCTATTATATGGAGGCCAAAGAGCTTTAAATTCACAAAGTTTCAAGACCTTGGCAATAAATCTATTCAGAGAGTTTTATTCCAATCCTATGACGGCCGTCTTGAGACATATGACTATATCCTAGAAAAATATGATGATCTGTGGAAAATTGCGGGGGTTTTAACAATAAATTTAGCAGGTGAAACCTAGTAGTTATCTCGCAAAGGGATCTTTTTTTATTTCCAATTCTGTTTTTTCTAGCTTTTGTATTTGGTCTCTTAATTTAGCCGCTTCTTCAAACTCAAGATTTTCTGCGGCCTTTAGCATTTGCGATTTTAAATCCTCCAAATGACTGGATAGATTATGACCAATCCCAGGTGTTGTCTCCAAATCAGCCGTTACTCTAGCTTGGTCAGTGTCCCCCTTATAGAGACCCTCCAATATATCGTTAACATTTTTCTCGATCGTTTTAGGTGTTATGCCGTTCTCAACGTTGTACTTCTTTTGTTTATCACGGCGTCTATCAGTTTCGTCTATTGCTTTCTTCATGCTTTTCGTGATTGTGTCGGCATACATTAGGACCTTCCCGTCAATATTTCTGGCAGCCCTTCCAATCGTTTGTATCAATGAGGTTTCGGAACGCAAAAATCCTTCCTTATCGGCATCTAATATTGCAACCAACCCACATTCTGGAATATCTAAACCCTCTCTTAGAAGATTGATACCCACCAAAACATCAAAAGTGCCTATTCGTAAATCACGAAGAATTTCTAATCTCTCTAAAGTATCTATATCGGAGTGCATGTATCTAACTCTAATGCCCTTCTCATGAAGATATTCCGTGAGATCTTCAGCCATTTTTTTTGTCAGTACAGTGCAAAGGGTCCTAAGATTTCTCTCTGTTACTTTCCTAATTTCTACGATCAAATCATCTATTTGAGAGTCAGTAGGTCGAACTTCAATTTCGGGATCAATCAGACCGGTAGGTCTGATAATTTGTTCAGTGAAAACCCCCTGTGTTTGGTCTAATTCCCAATCCCCAGGAGTAGCAGATACATAAATTGTATGGGGCCTCATAGCATCCCACTCTTCAAATTTTAATGGTCTATTATCGGTACATGAAGGAAGTCTAAAACCATACTCCGAAAGAGTACTTTTCCTTCTGAAATCTCCTTTAAACATTCCACCAAGCTGTGGAATACTCACATGGCTTTCATCTGCAAAAACAATTGCATTATCGGGAATATACTCGAAAAGTGTAGGGGGTGGCTCTCCAGGGTTCCTACCTGTGAGATACCTAGAGTAATTCTCGATACCATTACACATGCCTGTTGCCTCGATCATCTCTAAGTCGAAATTAGTCCTTTGTTCTAATCTTTGTGCCTCAAGAAGTTTATTTTCATTATTCAGCTGTTTAAGTCTGATCACTAGCTCTGCTTTTATATTTTTTATTGCCTGCTGTAGAGTCGGTCTAGGTGTCACATAATGCGAATTTGCATAGATTTTTGCTTGAGATAGTTCCGCAAGCTTTTTTCCAGTTAACGGATCAAATTCAACAATTTTTTCAAGCTCGTCACCAAAGAACAAAAATCTCCACGCTCGATCTTCTAAATGAGCAGGCCATACATCTAGGGTGTCACCACGAACTCGAAAGTTCCCTCTTTGAAAATTTTTGTCATTTCTCCGATACTGTTGCTCAACCAGGTTTTTAACTACTTGCCTTTGATTAAAAGTACCTCCTTTATTTAAACTTTGTGTCATAGAGCTGTAGGTTTCAACGGAACCTATACCGTAAATACAAGACACCGATGCGACAATAACTACGTCTTTTCGTTCCAATAGGGATCTTGTCGCTGAGTGCCGCATTCTGTCGATTTGTTCATTTATTTGAGCTTCTTTTTCGATGTAGGTGTCAGATCTTGGAACATAAGCCTCCGGCTGATAGTAGTCGTAATATGAAACAAAATATTCTACAGCATTATCTGGAAAAAATTTTTGAAATTCGCCAAAAAGTTGACCTGCCAAAGTTTTGTTAGGAGCAAGAATGAGTGCAGGGCGTTGTGTAGCTTCAATAATTTTGGCCATTGTGAAAGTTTTTCCTGTTCCTGTAGCCCCCAGTAAAACTTGGTTTTTCTCGCCCTTTTTTAAACCTTCTACCAACTCAAAGATCGCAGTAGGCTGGTCACCTGCTGGTTTAAAATCCGACACAACACTCAAATCATTTTTTTCAATAGTTAAATCATTCATATCGCTCAAACTTTATATAAGATCTTTTTATAATTACTGTGTGATTTTACTGTTTAAAACTGCTATAAATAGATATAGTATCTTTTAGTAAATTTAAACTGTCTTTAACTAATTTTATGGTAGCAAGAATTTTTAAATCATCTAAGACTGCGATGCAGTCGGGAACCGGCAAAGCAGACCAATGGTTTTTAGAGTTTGAGCAAAAGGATCATAAACCAATAGATCCTGTTATGAGTTGGATTGGATCAAGTGATACCAACAGTCAAATAAAGTTAAAATTCGGAACGAAGGAAGAGGCAACACAATATGCAATGAAAAATAATCTTTTGTTTTTCATTGATGAGGGCTCTGAAAAAAAGATGAACATTAGAAAAAATGGTTATGGTGACAATTTCGATTACAACAGAAAAAGACCGTGGACCCACTAGTGGCGTTTAGTCAATTAGTAGTACTGAGCTAGCTCCCAAAACAAATTTGATTAAAATTAAATTTACTACAAACCTTTCATATGATACCTCTTATACGTCGTGGCCCCGTAGCTCAGCTGGATAGAGCAACTGACTTCTAATCAGTAGGTCGTACGTTCGAATCGTACCGGGGTCACCAAACTTTTTTCTAAAGAAAGTCGCTCAGTGGGTTACCTAGTATCTTCTTTAATTTTTAAAAATGGTATTATCTTGCTGTGCTTAGCAATGCTTGGTTGGGCTGGCAATACGGTCGCAGGAAGGGTGTCAACTGGTGAAATTTCGCCCATGGTTGTTGTGTTTTTGCGATGGTTTATTATTTCAATTTTTTTAATCCTATTTTTAAATAAGAAATTAATTTTGTCTTTTAACTTAATTAGTGGGAAACTCGTTTGGCTTTGCTTGATGGGCTCACTTGGGCTTACCGGGTTTAATGCATTGTTTTACATAGCTGCTCAGAACACAACAGCAATAAACTTAGGTATTATTCAAGGCATCATGCCCGCAATAATATTAGTCGGGTCAGTAGTTATGTTCAGGGAGGCGGTTAACTTTACGAAGGTTGCTGGGCTGATAATAGCATTTTTTGGCGTACTAGTAGTGGTAAGCCAAGGCGACTATGAGAGAGTAATTTTATTGTCTTTTAATTATGGAGATTTAGTGATGCTATGTGCTTGTTTTTTCTACTCTGGTTTTACCCTCGGATTGAAAAACAAACCGGTAATTGATCCTATTGTACTCATGACATATTTCTCACTGAGTGCCTTAATATTTTCTATTCCACTACTGATTATAGAATACTATCTAGGGCTCAATCAGGTTCCTGCTACAAGTACTGCTTGGCTTACTATACTTTACATAGCTTTTGTCCCATCTTTTCTAGCTCAGATTTTTTTTATAAGAGGTGTTGAGCTAGTTGGAGCATCTAAAGCAGGGTTATTTATTAATTTTCTACCTATCTTCGCAGCAATCCTGGGAGTGCTTTTGCTAGGAGAGAGGTTATTCGTTTATCATTTAATCTCATTATTCATTGTTTTGTTAGGTGTTTATCTTTTTATGGTAATTGGGGATAAAGAAAAAAATACATAGTATTAAAAAAATTGGACTTCAAAACTTTGTTGTGGCATCAGATATTATCAGAAACTACGCTCAAGCTATTGTGAAAAAATGCAACTAAATGAAAACAAATACTTTAGGGATATTTTAGAAAAAGAAAAAAAATCGGAGTTTGTTATCGCAAACGAACTTCAAAATCTAGACAGACATAAGACATTCACTTTTTCTTTTGAGGATATATCACTTGATATAACTAGGCAGCTTATTTCCTCTGAGCAATTTCTTAAGCTTAAAATGCTTGGAGAGGCTATAGACATTAAAGATAAAAAAAAGAAGCTCTTTGAGGGTTCTTTTTTGAATTTTACTGAAAATAGGCTTGTAACCCATTTTCTTGAACGAAATTTAAACTCAATAGTAGATAAAATTAACAGGTATAAGTCCTTCATATCTCTTCTAAAACAAAAGAAAATAAAGAATTTGATTAACATAGGAATAGGGGGATCGGACCTCGGCATTAAAATGGTTTATCATGCACTAAAGCACAATAGTAATGGGCCTTCCCTAATTAACGTATCGAATTTAGATTTCACACATCTTGAAAACACCCTAAAAATGAGAGATATCAAAGAAACATTCTTTATCTTCAATTCCAAGTCGTTTTCTACAGAAGAAACATTAGTTAATCTTAACTTTGTCAAAAATTTGCTCAATAATGAGGGCTTGGATCTCAATGACCATATGGTGGCAGTCACATCTTTTCCAGAAAAAGCGTTGGAAGCTGGTCTAAAAGAACATGCAATTTTTCACGTACCCAATGGGGTAGGGGGTAGATTTTCAATGTGGTCGCATTTTGGTTTAGGCTTAGTTGCGTCTCTGGGTACAGATGTCTACGAGCAACTTCTTGCAGGAGCCTATAAAATGGACAAGCATTTCTTGGAAGAAAAACTTGAATTAAATTTACCCTACATTCTCGGCATAACAAGAATCTGGAACAGAAACGTTTTGAATCTACAAAACCTCGCAATTGTTCCTTATGAGAATGGTCTAAAATTTTTTCCAACTTGGTTTCAGCAAGTGGAAATGGAGAGTAACGGGAAAAGTATAGATGCTCTAGGTAACGAGCTAGAGTTACCTGCAGCGCCTTTAGTTTTCGGGGAAATTGGAACGGAGTCTCAACATAGTTTTTTTCAGTTACTTCATCAAGGCATAGAAAAAATTCCAGTGGAGTTCTTAGTTCCATTTGAGGGTAAGAATGTAGTTAGTAAAAATAAAAAAGATTTAGAACCCCATTCAAGGTTAGTTGTAAACGCTATTGCACAAGCAGAAGCCCTCATTACCGGAAAAAAGACACATAAAGAAAAGTATAGAAATATGACAGGCAATAGGCCGTCTACCTTTATAACTTGGGATAAAACCAACGCCGAGTCTTTAGGTAAACTAGTTTCTCTGTATGAAAATGCTACTATTGTATGTGGCTTGCTATGGGGAATTAATAGTTTTGATCAGTGGGGTGTCGAACTGGGAAAAGAGATTTCAAGAAATATTTATACTGGTCAAAATTTGGAAGATTTATCTTACAGCGCGAGGAAAATATTAAAAGGTATCATTTAAATTTATTACTTTTTTAAGAGAGTTTTAAATGCAGCTTCAAACCGTGCTTTATCAATTTGTCTCGATAATCGCAAGTTCATTACTTTATCCTGAATCGAATTGCTTTTTTTAGACAGTGTCTCGTTCATGAGAAGTTTTTTGTCTATCCTTTTCTTGTCTTTGTCATTTTTCAATTATCTATGTCTTTTAATAAGTGGTTTATGATTTTATAGGAATCTTCTGAGGAGTTTCTTTTTTTGGCTCTTCTCTGTAAAGATGAATAGATAATAGCCCATCTTTAAACTCAGCTCCGTTGACTCTTACATTGTTAGCTAATCTAAAGGTTTTAGTAAACGCTCGTTTAGCTATTCCCTTATGAATATATTCATGTTGTGGATCCTTATCACCATTGCCACAAACCACCAATTCACTTGATGTTGCCTCTATAATAAGATCGTTAGAACTGAAGCCAGCGAGTGCCAAAACAATTATGAAACTGTTATTTGAAAGCTTTTTAATATCGTAGGCGGGATAAGTGGACTGTTTTACAGAAGACATGCGTTCAATTTCATCAAAAAGACTCTCAAAGCCTACAAAAGAACTCATATATGGTGATGACAAAAAACTCATGATTTCTTTATTTTCCCTTTTTAATTTTAATAGTCTGATCAAAATAAGAAATCAATATAGAAATCGAAAACTGATCAGTTTTAAGGTTGAAAAAATGAGGTTAATAACAGTTTTTCATCCTCAGCTGAAACTATGCTTTCAAGTACTTAGATAGAGAAATCTGTAATAAGTAGCTTATTAAGCCGAATAAAGTAATCGATAAAATTCCGAGTGTAAAAAGGCTAGCAAACATTAGGTCAGTTTTTACTCGACCATTTGCTAAAATCATAAGATATCCCAAGCCTTGAGATGACCCAACCCATTCCCCTATAACTGCTCCGATTGGTGCATATACGCTAGCTAACTTTATTCCGGAACATAAAGAAGGAATGCTATGTGGAATTTTTAAATATAATAGATTTCTCCGGTTTGTTCCTCTCATTGTCTTTGCGAGGTCAAGATATCGTTTTGGTGTTTGAGAAAGACCATCATGAAATGCTGAAGTAACAGGAAAATAAATAATCAAGATTGCCATAACGACTTTTGACAAAATACCATAACCAAGCCATAAAGTAAGTAATGGGGCAACTGCAAATACTGGAATAGATTGGCTAAATATCAACAGTGGTCTAAGTATCAAGCGTGCAGTCACGAATATTTCAAGTGTTAACGCAGTAATCATGCCTAATATTATCCCTATGGTGAGCCCAATTAAGACTTCTACAATTGTCACAATTGAATGTTCATAAATAAGCAGTGAGTTTTCTTTAAATGCGACTAAGACAGAGTAAGGTGTTGGAAGTATATAGGGTGGAGGGTTCGCTAACCTTACCGCTAATTCCCAAAAAAAGAAAATTGATAAAAAAGTACAGACTATATAAATTATAGCTTTCATGATCGGTTGCTTTTTATTTTTTCTAGTAACGAATATTGCAGATCGAAAACCAATTTGTCGGAATATGTTTTAGGAAATGGTGGTTTGAGACTTCGATTGCTTGTTGTCTTTTGCCGGCCAAGAATGTAGATACTTTCACACAGTCTTGCAGCTTCATGGGGATCATGAGTTACAAACAAAACGGTTTTTCCTTTAAGACTTTCAAATGTCAGATCGATCATCTCTTCTCTGGTATTTGAGTCTAATGAACCAAATGGCTCATCTAATAAAACTATAGGTGTATTTTCCATTAACGTTCTTGCGAGAGCAGCTCGTTGACGTTGTCCTCCAGAAAGCTGAAAGGGATATTTTTTTTTATGATCCATCAAACCAACTTTTTCAATAATTTTCAGTTTTTTTTCTGGCGAGAACTTTTCTCCTCGTAATTTATTACCCAAAGAAACATTGGCGCTTACTGTCGCCCATGGAATTAACAAATCATTCTGGGCCATGTAGGAAACACGATTTGAGATAGGTAAGTGATCATTACTTTTTATGCTGCCGTCAAGTTTTACATGGGTTGGCAACCCAGCAATTAATCGAAGAATAGTCGATTTGCCAATACCTGATGTACCAAGAAGGCAAGTCCACTGATTAGCCCTTACTGCAAGCCTTAGATCTCCAAACAAAACTTCACTTTCTGATCTTACACTTCCGATCAATTCTATTGAAGGGGAGGTGGAAGACATCATATATTAGTCATTTCCCAAAAATTTTTTTCGAGGAGTGTAGCTATTTTAAATTTTTGAGAAAGATCACGAAATTTACCTAAAGATGTATAGTTGCCACCTAGTCTTGTAAGAACAGCATTATCAATTAAGGTTCCTACTTCCACACATAAACTTTGATAATCCTTTCCTGCATATGTAGTAATCCACTTTTCATAGACCGAACTATATTGGGACGCTCCTAAGCGCTTACCTATTTCCCCATAGCCCAGCACACATGGTGCGAGTGCTGCCATAAGGTCTAAAAAATCTCCTGAAAAACCCGCATCCAGAACGAACCTTGTATAAGCTAAATTCTGATGCATTTCATTTGTCTTTTCAAGTTCGTCAGTTGAGATGCCTTCACTGTTACAAAATTCTATATGCAATTTTATTTCCTCGTCTAAAAGTGCGTGAACCACCTTGGAACAAGTGTGCATCTCAGTTATGTTACTGGACTTTGCAATTGCAAGACCCCAAGCTCTAGAAAAATGTTTTAAAAAGATATAGTCTTGTCTCAGATAGTTTAGAAAAGCGCTTTTCGGTAAAGTTCCATCTCCTATTCTTTCTACAAATGGATGCCTCGTATAAGAAGTCCACTCAGTCTTATGCAAATCTCTCCAAGTTGAAAAAACGTCACTGTAGTTCATCTAATTCCTCGTTACATCTATAGCTATTCTAGAAATCGGAAAAGCCTTATTTATTAACTTATTTTGAAGAAGAAAATCTTGGAATTCTAGATATCTTCCGGCATCAAATGCAGGAGGCCTCAAAGCAAAACGAGGTATCGTATCCGCCCATGCCATTCTATTTAATTGATCATCTAGTTCTTTAGAAGTCGACGCAAATATTTTCCAGCTTTCCTCAGGATTATTTATAATAAATTGGGTTGCTAGCTCCGTTGCTTTAAGAAATTTACGAATTTTTTCTTTATCAATATTCTTTGAATTAGCAACATAAATAAGCTCGTCGTAAGGAGGAACTCCTTCTTCCTCTAGGAAGAAACATTTTCCGGGTACGTTCTCAATCTTCATTTGATTTAATTCAAAGTTTCTAAAAGCACCAATAACAGCATCAACCTGACCAGACATTAAAGAAGGTGAAAGAGAAAAGTTTACATTTACTAGTTCCACATCCTCTAATTTTACACCATACTTTTCTAAAATTGCAGATAGTAGAATTTCTTCAACACCTGCAACAGAGAAACCGATCTTCTTTCCGGACAAACTCTGCGGAGTGTTTATAGGACCGTTCTCCAAAACTAATAGACAATTAAGTGGGGTTGCCACAAGGGTCCCAACACGAATAAGTGGCAATCCTTGTGTAAGTTGCAAATGTAATTGTGGTTGATAGCTTACGGCTAAATCAGCTTGACCAGCAGCGACAAGCTTTGGTGGAGCTGATGGGTCAGCAGGAGCGATTATTTCAATTTCTAGGTTTTGATCAGAAAAATAGCCCTTTTCTTTAGCAATTATTATCGGACCATGATCGGGATTTATAAACCAGTCCAACAAAAGGGTCATTTTATCTTTTGCAGCCAATTTATTTGCTGTGAGAAATAAAAGTAAGAGTATAAGTCTTAAGATCATTATTGGGTCCCTTCAATTTTGTTAAAAAATTTTTAATGCGTGAAAGTGGTTGGTCGGACCATGGCCTTTCCCGACAGATAGTTTATTTGAGTCTCTAATAGCACCAGTAACAAACTCCTTTGACTTTGAAACTGCCTCCTCTATTGGGTAGTTTTTAGCTAAAAAACTTGCGATAGAGGAGGATAAAGTACATCCTGTTCCATGTGTATTTTTTGTATTTATTCTTTTCTCATTGAACCAGAAATGATCTTTTTCCGTTACTAGTAGATCATTACTTGTACTGCCTCCTGAGTGTCCACCTTTTATCAAAACCGACTTAGATCCCAAACATAATAGAGCTTTGCCTTGATTAACCATATCCTCTTTGGATTTTGCTACAGAAGAACCCAATAGAACTGCTGCCTCAGGTAAATTAGGTGTTATGATTGTTGCGATTGGTAACAGATGGTCTTTAACAGATTGGATTGCTTTTTTATCTAACAAAGGTGATCCTCCTTTTGCCACCATAACTGGGTCAACTACTGAAAATACTTTTTTATATTTTGCCAATGTAGTGCCAACTTCTTTGGCGATTTCTGCGTTAGCGACCATTCCAACCTTAACTGAGCTTACACATATATCACGAAAAATAGCATTAATTTGAGACGCAACAAATTTTTTTGGTATCAAATGAATTCCTTCCACTCCCATAGTATTTTGGACTGTTAAGGCAGTAACTGCTGCCATGCCATATACACCATTTGCAGCAAATGTTTTTAAATCAGCTTGTATTCCTGCACCTCCCGATGGATCAGACCCAGCTATAGACAGAACATTTTTCACTCGATTTGACATTTTTAGTTCACCGGTTTGTTATCTTCAAATACTCGTCGAATTTCATCATGCAATAATTTTGTTTCCATGTAAGGATCATCTTTACCACAGATCGCCGATACTACTGCCATCCCTTGGCAGCCGGTGCTAAATATCTTTCCACAGTGTTCTCTTTTAAGTCCACCGATAGCTACTGATGGTAGAGATGTTGCATTTACGATATCGCTTACACCGTCTAACCCGATATACGCATTGAAATCCGATTTTGTTGGTGTTGGAAATACTGGACTTATACCTATATAGTCCACTAAAGCGGGGTCTGCAGCTTTTGCATCTTCAATAGTTTCACATGATAATCCGACGATTTTATCTTTTCCAACTTTACCTCTTATCTCAAAGGTGCTTTTATCATTTTGTCCTACATGGATACCATCTGCATCTATCGCTAAAGCCGCTTCAACGTCATCATTTACTATCAATGGGATCTCAGTATCCTTTAATATTTTCTGTAGCTCTTTTCCAACACTGATCCTATCTTTCGTAGATGCTTCTTTATCTCTAAGTTGAACCATCGTAATCCCGCCTTTTACTGCAGCATTAACTGTATTCAATAACCCAAAAGTTGCACAGAGATAAGGGTCAGTTACTAGATAGAGTTTTAATTTAGCGGCATCAAACACTATCAGCCCACTTTAAATTTGAAAAATTATGAGGGTTCACAAGGGAAAGTTGATCTAAAAAATGCGTTCTAAATGAACCTGGGCCATTAGAACTTAATTTTGCTTTATGTCCTGCTTCAGCGAACAGAGTAGCAGCACTAACGCTAGCAGTGTAGGGATCAGTGATCGCTGTGAAGGCGCCAACTAGACATGTTAAAGAACATCCAATAGCTGTAACACTCGACATAAAAGATGATCCGCCTGATACTCGAGTAACCCTTACACCATCTGTGATTATGTCTATTTCTCCAGTCACAAAAATTGTACAATTATGCTTTTTTGCAAGTTTCTTACTAGCATTTAAGGCTGTTTCAACTTCTTCTTGAGAGTCTACACCCTTTGCTTCAGTCTCTTCGCCTTGTAAGGCTAAAATTTCAGACGCATTCCCTCTCACAACTGAGGGTTCTAGGGATATCAATCTTGCTATTGAGGTTTGACGGTATGGTGTCGCAAAGTGTGCTACGGGGTCCAATACCCAAGGGACTTTTGCTTTATTAGCCGCCTCAATTGCTTTTTCCATACCTTCGAGCCAATTTGGTGAAATAGTACCGATATTTACAGTTAGTGCACCCGCTACTGGAGAAAAATCTCCACTCTCTTCTGGAGTATGTATCATTGCTGGAGACGCTCCAACTGCCAAAAGCGTATTTGCTGCAATATCCATGGAAACATAATTAGTTATACAGTGCACGAGAGGATTTTTTGCTTTTAATTCTTCAAGACTATTCATTGAGGTCTCCAATGATTTGTGGCCGATGTGAGGAATGCGCATATCTAGTGACTCCTTACGCCAGCATTACCCGGTTCAAGTTTGAGGGTTATTCTCAGCCTCACAAAACAAAGAGGCACCCCTGTCAATCCACTAGAACATCCTAATTAATATTAAAAGTCAAGAGAAAGAATTTCTGGGCGTTTATTTTCAAAAAAGAAGGAGAGATTATAGTCCCAAATAAATAGGTGACAGGGTATCTATATTTTATTTAATTGTAATAGGTTAATTAAAAAACGAAATGCCTTGGTATTTCTCAGATTTTTATTTTAATATTTTTAGGATACTAAGATCATTACGATTAATTGTACTACAAAAACTACGAAAATGAATAATGTAAAATTCACAAAGAATAATGGTGTCGGGATATTAATACTAGACTCGCCCAAGAGAAAAAACGCGCTTAATTCAGAAGATATGTTGTTGCTAAGAGACATACTTTCTAGAGAGGCGCAATCTGATATTTATGCACTTATTATCTCAGGAAGCGGTGACGTTTTTTGCTCGGGAGCTGACCTTTCTGAGATTATTTCAATAATTGGAAAACATAAAAAAGATCAAGAGCTACAATCAAATGACATGTCAAAATTGTGTGATGCTATTCAAAACTTTCCTCTTCCCACTGTGTGTGCTTTAAATGGGAGTGCATATGGTGGTGGTGTAGAAATAGCTTGTGCCTGCGATTTTAGAATTGCTGTCTCAAATATTGAAATTATGGTGCCTCCAGCCAAGATTGGAATTCATTATCACACAGCCGGAATAAAAAGATTTTTAAATATTTTCGGAGCAAGTGCTACTAAGAGATTATTACTTACAGCAACAAAAATGTCAGAAAAAGAGCTGAAAAATCTTGGATTTTTTGACGCGATTATAAACGAAGGCGAGAATATCATTGAAAAAGCACAAGATTTTATTAAGCAATGTAAAGAGTTATCGCCTGAAGCTGTAAGAGGCATGAAACTCTCTATAAACGACATAGTAATGGATAGTGTAAATATCCAAAGTCTCAACTCACGTATTAAGAATACGCTTGAGTCTCAGTACTTAGAACGCCGGCTGAAATCGATAAAAGAAAAAAACTCTAAGTAGATAAATAAAAAGTTCTTATGCAGAAAGCATACCTTCAAGTCTCTTTGTTATTAGGCTGTCAGCCTCACTCATTATTCCATCTATGAGTTCTTTACAGCTGGGTATGTCATTAATAAGACCAACTACCATTCCGCATGACCACGCCCCTGCTTCCATTTCTCCATCAAGCATTACTTTAGGGTATACACCTGCCACTTCATCCATAATGTCTTCAAATTTAATATTAGAGCCCAGCTCTTTTTCTTTTTCTAATAATTTTTCTACTGCAGAATTATTTAATACTCTTTCTGTATTTCTCAGTGGACGCATAACAAGTCTCGTATCTAATTCTGTGGCATTAATTATCGCCTTTTTTACTCTTTCGTGACATGGAGCTTCCTTAGTAGCCATAAATCTTGTTCCCATATTCATTCCATCCGCTCCCATTGCAAGCGAGGCAACTAAGCTTCGTGCGTCTGCCATGCCTCCTGAAGCGACAAATGGAATTTTCAATTCCTCAGCTGCTCGGGGAAGTAAAATCATATTTGGCATATCGTCCTCACCGGGATGTCCTCCGCATTCAAATCCATCTACCGACACAGCATCACATCCTATAGCTTCAGCTTTGAGTGAGTGTCTAACAGAGGTACATTTGTGAATAACTTTTATATCAGCTTTTTTTAATTGTTCCATATAAGGTTGGGGATTTCTTCCTGCGGTCTCTACAATCTTAATTCCTCCATCGATAATTGCATCAATATATCCAGGATAGTCAGGCGCCGCTACCGTTGGAAGAAATGTTAAATTCACTCCAAACGGATTGTCTGTCATTTCGTGGCATCTCGCTATCTCTTTTGCAAGATCGTTCGGGGTCTTCTGGGTAAGTCCAGTTATTATGCCTAAGCCACCAGCATTTGAAACAGCAGAGGCTAGCTCGGCAAATCCCACATAGTGCATACCACCCTGAATTATTGGGTGTTGAATGTTGAATAATTCTGTTATCCGGGTTTTCATTTTTTATTCCTATTTTTCTCTAATGCTATGCCATTTAAGTTCAAATATAAAACTATTTTTTTGCTAGATAGGGTAAAATAGCAGAAAAATCCATACCCTTGCCACCCTCAGAAATGAAAGTTTCATATATTTCAGTTGCGTGCTTACCCAATTCAGTAGGGGCCGACACCGACTCGGCAGCTGCTTGAGAAAGCTTAAGGTCCTTTAACATCAAATCAGCTGCGAAACCAGGTTTATAGTCCCTGTCTGCTGGACTTTCTGGCCCAACAGCAGGAGCTGGGCAATATGTATTTACAGACCAGCAAGACCCTGATGATGTTGATACAACATCAAATAACCTATTCCAATTTAGATTTAGTTTTTGGGCCAAATTAAAAGCTTCGCATACTCCTATCATTGAAATTCCCAAAATCATATTATTACAAATCTTTGCCGACTGACCAGCTCCTGGCCCACCGCATAGCACAGATTTCTGACCCATTATCGCAAAATATGGTTCTATTTGGTCATAAGCATCTTTTTCTCCCCCAACCATAAATGTCAGTGTGCCATTCTCTGCACCTACAACACCACCAGACACTGGAGCATCTATTACCGCTATTGAATTTTTTTCAGCTTCTTTTGATACATGCAAAGCACTTTCCACGTCCACTGTTGAACAATCAACAAGTATTGTTTTAGGGTTACACAAGGGTATGAGTTCCTCATAAACATTTCTCAAAACATTTCCATCAGGCAACATAGAAAAAATAATACTGCATTTCTTTGCTATTTCAGTAATGGGGTCTTGAGTAATATCTCCGACATTGGTTGGAGTGACGTCAAAACCTAACAACTCATGACCAGCTTTAATTAAATTTCTTGCCATGGGTGCACCCATGTTCCCAAGCCCTATAAATCCTATTTTCATAAAAGTGTGCTCCTTAGTTTAACGTTGAATAGTTTGAAAAAACGGTTTGAGGTCTTCATCTGAAATTTCTCCCAGATTTTTGGTTTTCCATAGCGGAGTTCTGTCTTTATCGATCACAGCTGCTCTTATTCCCTCTTGAAAGTCTCCAAATTCTTGTGATCGAGCAGTAAAACTGTATTCTGCATCTAGGGCGTCTGAAATATTATTCCGAACCTTTTCCATTTTTAGCATTGATATTGTATAGGCTACTGAAATTGGGGAATTAAATCTTAATGCACTCAAGTCCTTTTCAAAAAATGGGTGCTGTAATCTGGACTCTATATTCCTAGTTGAGACGTCAACCATAGCTTCTGAAATTTGTGAAAAAGACTTTTCTATTTCTGAGGTCTCTGTACTTCCCTGATATTTCTTTATCCAATCGATATTTCCAGTATCAAAAAGTTTTTCTTTTAGGTCCTCCCACTTTGTTTCCGTTATGAAGTAATCAGCGAACCCACAATAAATAGCATCACTTGCTTTCATCCTTTTACCAGTTACGCCCAGAAACGTACCTATATTTCCAGGTAGTTGTGCAAGAAGAAAAGAGCCTCCAACGTCGGGAACTAGACCAATGCTACATTCTGGCATCGCTATTTTGCTTGTTTCCCCTACTACTCTATGACTACCATGGCATGAAACACCGACACCCCCACCCATCGTGAAACCTTGCATGAAAGCTACAAAAGGTTTCTTATAATTAGCAATTTTCTCATTTAGACGATACTCGTCAGCCCAGAACTTTTGACCATAAGCAAAGTTTTTATTAAACCCATTTTCGTATAGGATCTGAATGTCACCACCAGCACAAAAGGCTCTATCTCCTTTAGCATCGATAATTACGAGGGCTATGCTTACGTCGGTTTCCCATTCAATTAATGCATTCTCTATAGAGAGTATCATCGAATAGGTTAGTGAGTTTAACACTTCAGGTCGATTTAAAGTTATATGGCCTACACAGCCTGATTTTCGTATAAAAATATCCTCCGACATTTTTACTCGGACAAAATAGCTCTTGCTATAATGACTCTCATAATCTCATTTGTTCCCTCTAAAATTTGATGAACACGGAGATCTCGTACTATTTTCTCTATGCCATACTCTTCGAGATAGCCATAACCACCAAGTATTTGTAGGGCGGTATTTGAAACTTCAAATGATACATCGGTAACTAATCGCTTCGCCATTGCGACAGAGACAGTCGCATCCGGTTTTGAATTATCTAATTTCCAAGCAGCGCTTCTCAAAAAAAGTCTTGCCGCCTCGAGTTGCGTTGCCATATCTGCCAACTTAAATTCTATAGACTGAAATCTACTGATGGGTTTACCAAACGCTGATCTTTCCTTTGAATATGATTTTGCAATTTCATAGGCTTTTTGTGCGCCGCCTAAGGACGCGGCGGCAATATTAAGCCTTCCCCCATCTAAACCCTCCATAGCGTATTTGAAGCCAGCGCCTTCTTCACCTACAAGGTTTGCGGCAGGAATTGAGCAGTTATCAAATTGTACGATTGCGGTTGGTTGTGCTTTCCATCCCATTTTTTGCTCTTTTTTTCCGAAACTGAGACCTTTTTGTCCGTTTTCAACCAAGACCATTGATATGCCGTTCGGTGTTTGATTTCCAGTCCTACACAGTACAACGTATAAATCTGAAAAACCTCCACCGGATATAAATGATTTTGATCCATTAAGGCTATATCCCTCATTTGTTATTGCTGCCTTTGTTTTTAGTGCTGCGGCATCTGATCCTGATCCAGGTTCTGTTAAACAATATGAACAAACGTCATCAAAGCTTACAATATTTTTTAAAAATCTATCTTTTAAAACTTGGTCACCTCTCTTTGAGATTACCCATGCAGACATATTGTGGATTGAAATAAAAGAGGAGACAGAAGGGCAGGACATTGCTAGAGCTTCAAATACTAGCGTTCCGTCTAAGCGCGACATTCCGGAGCCACCATCTTCCTCAGAGACAATAATCCCTCCAAGTCCCAAAGTTCCAGCATCCTTCAGAAGTTTTCTGGGAATTTCTTCTTTCTTTTCCCAGTCTATCGCATTTGGCGCAATAGTTTCCTCACCAAATTCCCTAGCCGTGTTATAAAGAATGTTTTGTTCTTCTGATAAAGAAAAATGCACTAGTTACTCCATTGTCGGAATTGAAAAACTCGCTCCCTCCTTAATGCCAGTAGGCCATCGGGACGTAACAGTTTTTGTTTTTGTATAGAAACGAAAGGCATCTGGTCCGTGTTGGTTAAGATCTCCAAAAGCAGATTTTTTCCAGCCGCCGAAGGTGTGATAAGCTAGCGGAACGGGTATAGGTACATTCACTCCCACCATTCCCACATTAACTTTATTAGCAAAATCACGAGCAGTGTCTCCATCTCGAGTAAATATAGCGGTCCCGTTTCCGTATTGGTTAGTTTTCACAAGATCAAGAGCTTCCTCATAGTTTTTAGTTCGTACGGTAGACAGAACAGGTCCAAAAATCTCTTGCTTATATATTTCCATTTCTTTTGTAACATTATCAAAAAGACACGCACCCACAAAAAATCCATTTTCATAACCCTGCATTTTGAAATTTCTTCCATCAACTTTAAGAGATGCTCCTTGTTCTACTCCTTTATCAACAAGTCCCAATATTTTATTTTGTGCTTCTTTTGTAACTACAGGACCAAAATCAATATCTTTACCAGCCGTATAGGGACCGATTTTTAGCGACTCTATTTTAGGTATAAGTTTTTCGACTAATTTATCAGCTGTTTTTTCCCCAACTGGTACCGCTACGGAGATGGCCATACATCTCTCGCCAGCAGCTCCATATCCAGCTCCTACCAGTGCATCAGCAGCTTGATCCATATCTGCATCTGGCATAATCAGCATATGATTTTTTGCACCTGCGAAACACTGTACTCTTTTTCCATTAGCACAACCTTTTGTGTAAATATATTCAGCGATTGGTGTGCTACCCACAAATCCAACAGCTTGTATTGTTTCATTATCCAATATAGCGTCTACAACCTCTTTATCCCCATTTACGACTTGCAAAATGCCTTCTGGCAAACCTGCTTCTAATAGTAATTCGGCTAAAGCCATAGGCACTGATGGATCTCTTTCAGATGGCTTAAGAATAAAAGCGTTACCCGCGACTATTGCAGGACAAAACTTCCACATAGGTATCATTGCTGGGAAGTTAAATGGAGTAATACCGGCAACAACGCCAAGTGGCTGTCGCATTGAATACATATCAATTCCCGGTCCTGCACTATCTGTGAATTCTCCCTTAAGTAGGTGTGGCGCTCCTATACAGAACTCAGCCACTTCTAGTCCTCTGATTATGTCACCTTCTGCATCCGGTAACGTCTTACCATGTTCGGATGACAATAGTGCCGACAATTTATCCATGTCTCTATGAAGTAATTCAACAAACTTCATTATAACCCTCGCACGCTTTTGAGGGTTGACCTCTGCCCATTTCGGCTGCGCTACACTAGCTAATTCGACGGCTTCGTTTAGTTCGACGCGTGTTGCATAAGCCACCTCGGCTTGCACCTCGCCAGTAGCAGGATTAAACACTTGCCCGCTTTTTTTTGATTTTCCAGGTACTTCTTTGCCGTTAATAAAGTGGCCTATTACTTTCATTTAATCCTCCGATTATGTCTCTAAGAAATATAGTTTATCAAATAACTATAAAATGTAATAAAAAAGTTTTATGGGTTCAAAGAGCCCTCATTCCTTACGAAGAAGGGCTATTTGAGTTATATAAATGGTATCAATGGCACATCAAAAGATGAGCATGCGGACAATAACACCAACGAACTTAGTAAAATAATTTGTTTCATCTTAACATCTCCCAACTATATTTAAGATGATTAAGGTTGTTTTAGTATCTCGTCAACCACTTTCAGTATGCTGGTTGAATTAGGTTTTGTTAGAGAATTGAAGCTACTGTGGAAGTGTCCATTCTTGTCCAATAAAACTTTGTAAAAATTCCATTTTGGTTGAAAGTTATGTTCTTTTTTTAACCAACGGTAAAATGGGTGAGCATTTTTGCCTCGAATTGAAGTGATTTCTGTCATGGGTAGAGTAAGATCAAATGATACATTACAAAACTCCTTAACTTTAGAATTACTTGACAGCTCCTGATTGAAATCGTTGGATGGTACAGCAATGACTACTAGCCCTTTGTCTTTGTAACCTCTATGTAATTTCTCTAAATGTGAATATTGTTTTGTAAATCCGCATCTTGAAGCAGTATTAGTAATCAAAACCGCCTTACCTCCATACGCCCTTATATCTAAGGAACCCCCGTCAATACTTTTAAACGAGAATTCAGTTGCATCTGTGAGTGCCGGAGCAACGCTTGAAAAAAACAATATAATAACCTGCAGTATTAACTTCATATTTGTAACCCAAGAAGGTACAAATAGATTTAATTTTTAAAAAGTAAAGAAAAAATTATTCGTTGTTTTTCCTGTGAGATTCCAAAGCCAAAATCAACGCAATAATAGCTATACAAATAATAAAGACAAAAACAAACATTGCGCCAAGACTACCTTCCATTTTTATACCCTCTTTAATTTGAAGCTCTGTATATTATTAATTACTTTTTTTACTATTAAAATCGAAATCTTCTGCTCTAGAAACATTTTTATGTGTTACAATGAAACAAGCAATAGCAAGGAGAAGAACCGCACCAGCCTCATAGATGAGGTTTTGTGGATCTGAGCCCTTACCCTGCAAGATTATCATACGACTAAGAGCGGTAATCGCAATGAATAAAGGTAGAAGTATCGGTATTCGTCGACTTTTGTAAAAAATTGCTACCATCCCCAGAACCTCGGTGTAGATAAAAAGAAGTAAGAGATCTGCTAATTGCACCTTTTGTTGTAATATTAGATAGTAAATTTCTTGACCGGTAGCAAAGACAGTTGCTATGCCGATTAAAGTTAAAAGTACTTTTTCTGTAATTTTTATGGTTTCCTCTATCATTCTAAAATCCTTTGTCTTTTCTCTTCAATCCCCGATATGCCTTCTCTAGAAGCTAACTCTGCCAATACTTGATTTATAGATATATTTTTTGATCTCAACAAAACCAACATATGATACAAAGTATCAGCAGCCTCTCCAATAATCTCTTTTTTTTTCTTTTTTACACTGGCAACTATGAGTTCTATTGCCTCCTCGCCAAATTTTTCCGCGCATTTTTCTGTTCCTTTCTTTAAAAGCTTTGCGGTATGCGATTTGTTTGGAGACTCAGTTTTTTTTCCTTGAATTGTTAAATCCAATCTTTCAAGTATTGTGTTCATGTCATCCTCATGGGTACGTTAGATTTATTAAGAAACTCTTTTACTTCCGATATGGAAATTTCGTTAAAATGAAAAACGGATGCAGCAAGCAAAGCTGATGCTCCACCGTCTTTAACAGCCTCAAGGAAATGTTCTACCTTACCAGCACCTCCCGATGCTATTACCGGTATTCTTACAAGATCTGTTATGGTTTTTAGGAGCTTTATATCATATCCATCTTGTACACCATCTTTATCCATCGAGGTTAATAAAATCTCTCCAGCACCATTGTCTTCCATAGATTTTGCAAACTCAGTAACTTTTATACCAGTGGACCTAGTCCCTCCATGGGTAAAAACTTCCCAATCATTCATGCTCGCACTAAATTTGGCGTCTATTGCTACAACGATGCATTGACTGCCAAATTTATTGGCAGCTAATGATATCAACTGGGGATTAGATACAGCAGCGCTGTTAAAACTTACTTTATCTGCACCATGATTAAGTAACTTTTCAACTTCAGAGTCTTGACGTACTCCTCCTCCAACCGTTAAAGGCATGAAGCATTGTTCGGCTGTTTTTTTTACAATTTCGTAGGTTGTATTCCTATTCTCTTGGGAAGCTGAAATGTCTAAAAAACAAAGTTCATCCGCACCTTTATCATTATAAATTTTTGCTATTTCGACAGGATCACCAGCGTCACGCAGGTTTATAAAATTTGTTCCTTTGACAACTCTACCATCTTTAACATCTAAACAAGGTATTATACGCGTTTTTAACATTTTAATCCTTCAAAATTCTCAATGCCTCTTCAATTCTTAAAGCTCCAGTATATAAAGCTTTTCCAGCGATGACCCCCTCCAATTTCGGAATATTTTTTTTTACATTTTCGAGGTTCTCGGGGCCATTTATACCCCCTGACCCAATAACGGGAATACTTACATTATCCGACAGTTTCTTTGTAGCATCAGAATTCAATCCCTTCATTAAGCCATCTCTCTCTATATCAGTGAAAATAATTGCATCGACACCACAATCTTCGAAACTTTTTGCTAGGTCTAAAGTATTTTTATTTGATGTAGTTTTCCAGCCTGCAGTAGCTACCTTATTTGACCTGGAGTCTAGCGCAATTAAGATGCCATCAAATAGTCTACATGCTTCTTGAACTACAGAAGGATTAGAAACTGCTAAAGTCCCTAAAATGACACGATCTACACCCTTCGACTTCCAGAATTCTATTTCCTTCAGACTTCTTATCCCCCCACCAACTTGAATTTTTAGGGAGGTAGAACTTCTTATCTCTTCAATGGTTTTTACATTTTTTTTACTCCCAGAAACGGCACCATCTAGGTCTACTACGTGTAACCAATGACACCCTGCCTCTTGAAATATTTTTGCTTGAGCAATAGGATTATCATTATAAACGATCGCAGTGTCTAGATCTCCCCGCTGCAGTCTTACGCATTGACCTCCTTTCAGATCAATAGCTGGATAAAAATTCAACTTAACTTTCCTTATCTGAGTTTTTCTAGTAAAATCACATGGTGAGTTTAATACAATGTAATTAATTTATTAACAAGATTTAAAGACTTTCTAGTGGAGATAATAATGATGAAAACACTTATAGCGATAGTAGCTTGTCTTATGGTTAGCACTCATGTTTTTGCGGGGGCGTTTTCAGGTACATACAAAACAATGCCAAGTAAAAAGTCTGGGGGCTGGGCTTATGTGAAATTTGGAGCATGTAAAGAAAATAAAAACTTAATATGTGGTACTTTGATTAAGGCTTTTTCTAAAGATGGGAAAGTGATTAAAAATTATGACCACAAGGGTAAGTATGTTGTTTGGGATATGAAAAAAGACGGAGAGAATAACTTTTCAGGGGGTAAAATAAAAGATTATAGTGACGGAAAAGTTTATAATTCAAAAATTGAAATACTAACGAAGAAAAAAATCGGCGTATCGGGATGTGTTTTGTTTATTTGTCAGGCACAGGAATGGAGCAAAGTAAAATAGGTTCGTTAACGTAGAGGATCCCATTCGATAAAATTGCTTATAATCTTTAGTCCCGGAATTTGGCTTTTTTCAGGATGAAATTGTAGACCAATCATATTTTCTTTAGCTATGGCTGCTGCTATGTTCTTGCCATGATTTGTAGTAGCCACAATAACATTGTCGGAATGGGCAATAAATTCATAAGAATGAACAAAATAGAAATGATCATTTGTGTTAATGCCATCGAATATCGGATGGTAATTTTGAAAAGAAAGGTTGTTCCAACCCATATGTGGTATTTTTAAATTCTGCTCTACATTAATTTTTTTCACTTCACCACGGATCCAATTTAAACCTGGATTATTACTTTGTCCTTCATGACCTGTTGTTGCAAGAAGTTGCATTCCAACGCATATTCCGAGAAATGGCTTTTCCTTTTCTATTACTATTTCAATGAGGGAGTTATAAACATCGGTGTTTTCATGCAATTTTGACTTACAAAAAGAAAATGATCCAACTCCTGGTAAAACTACTTTATCTGCTAATCGAACATCTTTGTAGCAAGAAGTTATTTTAACATTCACATTCTTAAAATTCGATGCAGCAGCTTGGAAGCTTTTGAGAGCAGAATGCAGATTGCCACTTCTATAATCGACAATGGCAATGTTCATTTTTTATAAGCTTCCTTTCGTAGACGGTATCATCTCCACACCTTTATTTTTTTCGATGGCCATTTTAATGGATTTACCCATAGCCTTAAAAATGGCCTCTGAGATGTGATGTGAATTGAAACCATCAAGCATTTCCACATGTAGTGTGGCACCTGAGTTTGTGCTGAACGCATTGAAAAACTCGCGCACAAGCTCTAGATCAAAATTACCAACTTTGTTAGTTGGAAAGTTTACTTTCCAACTGAGAAACGACCGTCCTGAAAAATCTAGTGCAACTCTTATCAAGGCATCATCCATAGGAAGTAAAAAAAAGCCGTATCTATTAATTCCTTTTTTATCCCCGAGAGCCTCGAAAAAAGCCTTTCCCAAACAAATCCCACAATCCTCAACAGAGTGATGGAAATCAATATCGATATCCCCTCGCGCATTTAATTCGAGGTCAACTGATGAATGGAAAGTAAGTTGTTCAAGCATATGATCAAAGAAGGGGATATTAGTTTTTATCTTACCTCTGCCGACACCGTCCAGGTCTAAAACCAAACTAACCTTGGTTTCATCAGTAATTCTTTCTATTGTAGAGTTGCGCATTTGCTTACCATTAACTTTTTTTGCCTTTAATTTTCCGCTTCATTAGGGTATAAAAAAGGGCTAGTTGGTTGATTAATTGTCTTTGTAGCATCAAACTTATTTCATTACGAGAGAAAAATGGTGTCAAAAAACTCTAGAAGAAATCGGACTATGCTGTTGATCATAGGAGCTACGTTTTTTAGTTTAACACTCTATTCCGGTGAAATAATAGCTGCGTTAGTGAAATCAAATCTACTAAAGATTAATCTTGAAGAAATAAATGATGATGGTGAAAGCAAAAACAGAAAGATGCTTGCAAATCGACATCTTGAAGAGGTGACCTCTAAACTACTGAATGCAGAAAGATCGTTGCTCGATAGCAGTCAAGAATTATCCAAATTAGAAATGGCTAGAAAGGGTCTGCAAACGGAAAAGGATAAGCTCAAGCAAAGTATTGAAAAGCTCAAATTTGAACTGGTAGACCAACAAAACAAAAAAAAATTGGCCGAAAATAAAAAAGAAAAAAATAAAAGTGCGCTGGAACTACTTAAAAACGAAAACGAGCAGTTGAAAGAAAAAATTAGCTCTTTGGATGAAGTGGCTCTGGAAAAAAACAAACTAGAAAGCGCCTTAAATAATTTAAAGAAAAAAAATAGGAGTTTGATAGAAAAAGTAAAAAGTGTTCCTGACAAGGAAAAATTATTAGAAAGGTCGGAAGAGCTTAAGCTGAAAATAGTTTCTCTCAATGAACAACTTACTACTCAAAGAATGCTTATTGAAGGCTATGAGTCAAACCAACAAATCCAGCTAAATAGTATTGGTAGCTCTGAAACTGATAGCAATGAAAATTACAAGAAGCTAATACTAGATTTAAAGAAAGAACATAGAAATGAGGTTGGAAGATTAAAAAGTGAGATAGCGCGATCAGAAAAATATAGAGTTAACTTCGACGAATTAAATGGTATTAAAGTCGTGTTTTCCGGGTTTATGGGCTATGACCTAGAACGCAAAGAGATAATTTTTATGACCAGAGAAGGTCAGAAAATAATGATGGTACAAGACAATTTTACCGGTACTTTAGTTGGGGAATGTGGGTTGCCGGTTATATCCAGTGAGAATGAGACTAGGTGTGCAGCAACTATAATAGCTCGTTTACTTTTTCATAAGAACGGTCCAATAATGAAAGGCTTAGAAATTGTTGAGGTGAGAAAAAAATAAATTACCCATGTTGGCATGCTCATTGCAGTTTCATTGCATGATCATAATGAATCTCCGATTTCTTGAGTATAAAATCTCTTTTTTTATCATTCTATTCACGTTACTAATAAACTTTAGTGGGGTCCACTCTCAGTCTGTGAATAGTCATCAAGATGCATTACTGTGTGAGTATCTGGCAAAAGATGCGGAAAAAAAGTATGGATTACCAGAAAATATCCTACTGAGTATATCCAGAGTTGAATCAGGCTATCAAAAAGTAGATGGGGTTATTAGAGCTTGGCCGTGGACATTGAATGCGGGGGGTGATAGCTCGTATTTTCAAACGAAAGAAGATGCTTTGCGCTCTCTGGAAGAAAGAATTAAAAAGGGCGTCACAAATATCGATGTTGGCTGTATGCAGCTTAATTTTCGTTGGCACAAAGATTTTTTTAATAACTTAAATGATATGATAAACCCAATAAAAAACGTTGATTACGCGGCAAGATTTCTAAACAAACTGCACCAAAGACATCGTTCGTGGGAAAAGGCGGTAAAATACTATCACTCTTCAAAGAGTAAATTTAACGTTAAATACTACAGAAAGGTTAAAGCGGTCTGGAAAAAAGAGAATAAAAAGAGCTCATTGACACCAAAGCTATTAGCTGCTGTTCTTGAACCTAAACCTAAAAAAACTAACATATTTATAAAGAAAGAAGAAACGGTGCCTTTGATCAAATTGGATCAAAAAGATCAATATTTGCGAGTTAAAGAGCCTGAAGCTTATAAACAGGATATTAACGAGAATAAGTCTGAAGTCGTTAGTGCGGTGAATTTTCATACGATGGTAGACACTAACACTGAATTCGATTTTACGAGTTTTGTCAAAAGTGTAAGTCGCAAAAATACAGCGGTTCCTAAATATATTCGTGATAATTGGACAATTGTGTTATCAATAAGGAATCAACTTGAAATCAGCAAGTAATTTGTTGCATGAATGAGACAGAAAAAAAACTACTGGATGAAATAGTAATAATACTGAAAAATCACCCAGATTTTGATCCTCCTTTTTTCAGAACGGATGGAGACCTTGTTATTCCTCTAAATAGTGCGTTAAAAAAAAATAGAGAAGCCCATAGAAGATTTGCAAATGCATTTAGTCAGATGATGAAAAGTGACTCAAGCAAGAGGCGGAAAAATAAGGCTTGGATTTAAAATTATTTACGGTTTCAGCAATGATTACAAAAGAACGTCTTCTTGAAATATTGGATAAAAGTAAGCCCGAAGATAAAGTAAGCTTTTATACTGAGATCGCACTATCTTCCTTGATAATAATGAATCTCATAGCTGTTTCATTGGAGTCAGTACCCAGTTTGAGTGAGAGATACGCTAGATCTTTTCTTTACTTTGAGATTTTTTCGGTGGTAATTTTCGGTTTGGAATATATTGCACGTATATGGGCAAGCGCGGAGAAAAAAGACACAAATTATAAAACGGAGTTAGGGAGGCGATTAAGCTATATTTTTAGTTTTACTGGAATCATCGACTTTTTAGCGATCGTGCCAAGTATTCTCGCAATATTTATTACCAGTGTAGATTTAAGATGGTTAAGGGTTCTTAGGTTACTTCGGTTACTAAAGATCTCACACTATTCCACAGCACTTGAAGACCTATGGTCAGCAATAAAGCATGAAAGAAGCTCATTTGTAGCCGCTCTATATCTTTTTGCCATTGCGTTATTCTTTTCATCTGCAATGATGTACGTAGCTGAGAATACCGCTCAACCGGATAAATTTAAATCAATTCCCGAAACAATGTGGTGGTCTTTGATAACGTTGACAACGGTTGGTTATGGCGATGTTTCTCCTTTGACACCCTTGGGAAAGATTATAGGTGCTGTTACTGCTATAATGGGAGTTTGCGTCGTTGCTCTTTTAACTGGTATTGTAGCAAATGCATTTGCCAATCAAGTGGCGAGAAGAAAAGCAATATTGGAGGCAGAGGTAGCTAACGCTCTTTTAGATGGCGAAATTTCCGATCAAGAGCAAGAGAAGATTGACTCGTTGAGAAAAAGATTTGATTTGAGCGAAGATCATGTTGATGCAATTATAGAGGTTTTCAAGGATACAAAAAAATAAGTGATCCATGATTGTGTTGGCACATATTATGCAGTTTCTTCACTAAAAGGAGAAGGATATGGCTAGCAAAACACTTGAAAAAGTTTCAGACAAAGTGATCTTAGATAACGATTTTAATTTGGCTTTTAAACTAGTTTTCTTTGATGAAAATAATGAGGAATTAGAACCAGCTCAATATAAAGCTCTAAGTACTTTTAGTATTGAACAAGACATGCCTATACAGGAATAGTTTTTTAAGCTGGGAAAGGAATTGGTACCTGACAGGTTAGCTTGCAGCCATTGCATTCAATTTAGCTCTCCTTTTTCTTTCTGAAGAAGAAGGGATGTTCAACATTTCCCGATATTTAGCTACTGTTCTCCTAGCGAGCTTTACACCATTCTTACTCACCAATTTCGCTATAATATCGTCACTAAGTGGTCTTTCGCCTTTTTCTTCACTTAAAATTTTCTTTATCATATTTCTCACCGCTGCAGCTGACTTACTATTATCCTTATCATTAGTTTCAATAGTAACACTAAAAAATGATTTTAATGGAAACGTTCCCTTGGGGGTAGAGACCATCAATCCGTTTGTTACTCTACTTACTGTGCTCTCATGCATTTCTACTGCAATCGCGATATCTTTAAGTGATAGGGGTTCAAGAAAGTCCAACCCTCTTTCTAGAAAGTTCTTTTGCCTCTTAATTATCTCAGCTGTAATTCTTAGCGTTGTAATGTTTCTTTGCTCCAAAGCCCTTTTTAGCCATCTAGCAGATGAAAGTGCTTGGCTTGCGTAGCCGTCAATTTTTGAATTTTTATGACCTACTGGCAATAACTTTTTGGCATAGTCTTCATTTATATTTATTGACGGTAGCGTAGACCGATTAAGATCAACGATCCAATCCATTCCTACTTTCCTTACCAGCAGATCTGGTTTGTGCATATTTGACGTTTCTGCCAAAAATATGGATCCTGGCTTGGGGTTAACGCTTCTAATTATCGCTAAAAAGTCCTTTATTTTTCGTTCGTCACAGCCAATTTTTCGTATCAAACCATTCAAATCACCTTTGCCAAGTAGAGAAAGATTATCTAAGAGAACTGAGAGCTCATCACACATTAAGCCTTTTTCTAATATCTGAAGCCTTAAGCATTCTGATAAGTTTCTAGCAAACAGCCCTGTCGGTTCTGAACTCTGTAGCTTTTTTAAAACGTTCTCAAGATCGTTGTGAGGCACCTTCGTGTCGATATGAATTTCGTCAAGTGATTTTCCCAACCAGCCTGATGGCTCTATTGCTTCCAAAAAATGTCTTGCGATGAAATGTTCCTTTGGAGAATTTAACAAAAAAGGTAACTGATCCTCAATGTGCGCAATTAACGATTTTTCATGGTTAGGTACGATGGATGCTATTAAGTCCCAATCTTCACCATCATGTGATTTATTACCTCCAACAACTCCATAATCGATGCTCGCATTGTCGAAGCGGTTATCATAATCCTCATTATTAGTGGGGTCATCTCTAAAATCAGTTTGTTCTTTTGCTGTTACCTGCTCACTATTAGAGTCATTTTTGTTCGACAAGTCGACCGCGGGCTCATTATTTTCTGATGCCTGGGTTTCTTCTTCTACATTTATAAATGGATTGTCAAAGGTTTGTTCCTCCAAAAACTGCTTCAGTTCCAGGTTAGTCAACTGAAGCAATTTTATAGCTTGTTGGAGCTGTGGGGTCATTACTAATGACTGTTTTTGTTTGATATTTAAAGATTGGGATAATTGCATTTCAAATCTCCTTATAAAATCATGAAAGCAGAATTCGCTTAAAACTCAAAAAAATCAATTTGACGAGCTTTAATGTCGGCTTTTTGAAAAATTTATGCAATAAAATCAATGATTTGTATTTGCTTCTTAAGAAAATAGAAAACAATTGTGTCAAAAAATTACTATGAAAAAGTAAAATTATAAGTTAACGTGTAACAGGAAAAAAGGATGTTTAGAATAAAACAGAAAAATGCTCCAGAGGGACCTTGCTTTACGTGTAGGTTAATCAGATCTTTTATAATGGCTACAGTAATGCTTATAGTGTTAGGCTTAGTCGCCAGTGACAAAATGCATTTGTTGACATTTATTTCTACAGATTTAATTGCAATACTCGTTTTGGTGTTTGGACTAGTTTTATTTTTGTTTAAGCTCTGGCAGTGGAAAACAAATAAAATCGAAAAGAAAATGTAAATCTGGTATTTTTATCTATCCCTTACCAACCTTACCGCTAGATCTTTGATAGGAGAAAATCTATTAAAGGAGAAACCAGTGTGGAAATTTACGCTAACGTAGAATTTACTATTGAAAATACTGCGGTTACTTGTCCAGTAAGGCGCATTGTCTGTGTTGGGAAAGATTTTTTCGTTTATCTTAGGAGAAGGGCAGCTCTTACAAACTATAGAAGTAAGCTCTGCCTTTGAAGGTAATCGCCAATTTCCGCCTAATTGTTCATTAGCAATATTTATCGCTTCCGGTACGAGATCTAAAGAAAGGTTTACAATTTTTCCTGAACACTTATTCCCATCCCACCTCTGGCCAACGGAACATCTCAACCATTCAATTTTATTTTCCAGATCTATAACTATGTGGTCTTTTACAACAAATCTATTGTCACTAGAATAGCAAAGACCTCCAGTGAGTATTAAAACCCAACATATCGCTATTAATCGTAAACTTAACATAGAATTAGCTTTCTTGTATTTGTACATAACATTATTATATTCATAAACAAGTTTGATGCCAAAAATTTTCATTTTTAAATTAGTTGAATTTTTTGGTACTATAATTGCAATGGTTATTGTTGCAGGTAACAAAATATTATGAGGATAAAGGAAAAACCATGGATATAGCCTCTCTTCTAGGATTAATTGGAGCTCTTGGATTTATTATTTACGCAATGGTTTCGGGCGGCGGCGTTGGTCCTTTTATAGATGTACCTTCAATAGCTATCGTTTTTGGTGGAACTTTCTTTTGTGTCATGTACACATGTCCTTTACCAACGTTTCTTGGTTCTTTCGGTGTAATGGCAAAAGCTTTTTTTCCGCCAGTGAAACCTCAAGATGAATTAGTAACAAAAATGGTGGAATTAGCGGGTATTGCCAGGAAAGATGGAATGATGGCACTTGAAGGTCAAGATGTGCCTGATAAGTTTTTTTCCAAGGGATTACAAATGCTTGTTGACGGAGCAGATGAGGCCAAACTGACAACGCAATTAAATCAAGAGATAAAGGCTATGAAGGCACGCCATGAGACTAATCAAGGTGTTGTAAAAGCCTGGATAGACATTGCTCCAGCAATGGGTATGATTGGCACTCTCGTTGGATTGGTTTTAATGTTGGGAAATATGGCTGACCCAAAGGCTATAGGCCCAGCTATGGCTGTTGCTCTTTTGACTACTCTATATGGTGCTTTTATAGCAAACGTGCTATTCTTACCAATGATAACGTCCCTAGAAGGTTACACCGCATATGAGGTCACATATAGAGAAATGGTGGTTATGGGTCTCAGAAATATAGCAAGAGGAGAATCCCCTCGAAATATTCAAGATCAGATGGTGGCAAATTTACCACCTGCAGTACAACAAAAACTTGAAGCTGCCGCTTAATAAGAATTTGATCTCAAGGGAACATTGAAGTGGCAGAAGAAGTAGAAGCTGAGATAGAGGAAGAGGAAGAGGAATGCCCTAAGTGCCCTCCTGTTGGGGCTCCTGCATGGATGGCAACTTTTGCAGATATGGCGACTCTTTTAATGGCATTCTTTGTTCTTATCCTGTCATTTGCAGAATTTAACGTGCCCAAATTTAAGCAGATATCCGGTTCGTTGAAGAATGCATTTGGTGTTCAAAGGTTGGTGCCCGTTGTTGAGCAACCAAAAGGAACTACGGTGTTGTCCTTAAACTTTAGCCCTTCTCCCAGCCCATCAGTTACAAAGCAGATGACCCAACAAACAACTAATCTGGAAAAAAAAGAGCTCGAAGTAAAAACGGAAGAAGATGAGGGAGGCGAGAAGGATAAAAAAGCTAAAGAATTAGTAGAAGCCCTTCAAGAAGCTGTTGATAAAGGAGAAATAAAAGTAGAAGCAATTGGGGAAGCTGTAAGAGTAGAAATAGGTGATGAAGAGACTTTGGCGAAGGACCTTCCTAAGTTGATACAAGAAACACTGGAGGCTATTGAAGAAGCTAAGAATAAAACAGGTAATACTGATCAAGAGGTGCTTTTTGGGGGTCTTGAGGAGAAATTAAAGGAATTAGCATCTCTTGCACAAACAGAGGCTGATGGCGAAACAAAAGGTTCATCAAAAGATTCCGGTTCAGGGGTAACAGATAAAGAAAAGTCGGCAGAAGAAGCGTCAGCCAATCAAGCAGCGAATGAACTTGAAGTTGCTTTAAAAAATGAAATAGATAAGGGTCTTGTTAGTGTAGAAAGAAAAGATGGCAAGGTCTTCGTGACAGTAGGCTCTGGTGGAGCATTTTCATCAGGATCAGCGGAGTTAACGTCTCAAGCAAGACAGATTATGGCAAAAATTGCTGACAAGGGGGTAGGAAATACAGGGACAGTGACTGTTTCTGGCCATACTGATAATGTACCCTTGATGTTTGGAGGAAATTTCAGAGACAACTGGGATTTAGCTGCAGCTAGAGCATCTAGTGTCGTGCAAGAGCTCGAGAAAGCTGGAAACATAAGCACAGATAGAATGAAAGCGGTGAGCTTTGGTGAGTCAAAGCCAATTGATACAAATGAGACTTCTGCTGGAAGAGAAAAAAATAGAAGAATTGAGATTGAAATAAATTTCTGATTATCGTACTTGAACACCGTATGGATTTATTTGTACCAAATGCATTGTTAAACTTTGATATCAACAAAGATCTTACAGCTGTATTTCGATAGATTTGACAATTACTACTTACGTTATCAACTTCGAAACAGAAGTAGTAAAAAGCTTGTTGGTTTGAATACCCAAATTGTGACCTTTCTGCGATCGATACTAAAATTTTTTTAAAATGGAGGGATCTAACAATGCATCCATACGACATGTGCTTGCGCCGGATTTTATCTACCCTCGTGAGCTATATATAAAAGCGCCCCCAAAGAGAGGATTTAGGTCTATGAAGGGATATGAAAAAATAGGGTTTTCCTTATTGCATTAAAAAGTAAGATAATCGAAATTTTGTAAGATTAATCGAAAAAAATCAGAAAATGATTTTCTCAATAATCATTTGTTTCTCTTCTTCAGAACGCATTGGCAAATTTGGTATCCCTGTTGTTTTGTAGATTAGATCAATAACTGGAATAGCAAAAGCTGTGAGCCAGGCTATTAGATATATCATTATGACGGCACAACTGCTTCTTTGGTCATCATAAACCAATTAAAATATTAAGGTAAGATCATTCAAATTTTTTTTATGGGATCTGCTGAAGGAGGATGAGGGGACTATTTTACTACTTTTTTGAAACACTACGCATAAAAAAACTTTGGGTCTAAAGATTTTTTAATAGTTAACTAAATTCTGTGAAAAAGGATTTTATTTTTAATCGGTCTAATGATGGACTGCGATTTATCTATTTAAAGTTTAAGTTTTATAGACTTTCTAAAATTTAGATTTGGGAAGGATAATACTAGAGAAATCATCCAGAATTACTTTGAAAGAAGCAAGTATACTTAAATGAAAATAGGCATTTTGTATTAAAAACAATATCAATCAAGCTTGTAATTACCCAAAAAAGTATTGGTGAGATTAACTGAAATTAGTGCTAGCCATCCAAATCTTATTGCTCGTTACTCTATATTCTTGCTTCGAAAGTCCATGCATTTATTCACCTATTTATTGTAGGAAGATATAGTGAGAGACCAATACATACTATTTAGGAAAATTATTACTTAAAAACAATATGCATAGCTGAGTGGGTAGATCAACTTATTCAGGGTTCTTACGTGTATTGTTGTGGGGCTTTGAGAACATTCCCAGATTTATTCTTTTTCCTAGGCTTAGGAACTTCCTTTTTATAAGGTTTTAAGACGGAATTTATAAAATTAACTTTTTCATCGAGGTTCCGACACATCTCTTGAGCTTCTTTATCGGATCTTGCCGCAACTATTGCCCATACTTGCCTATCCTGAAACAGCCCGTAGCTTCTTCTAAGAGTGACTTGGCCTTTTCTTAAATAGAGGCCTACTAAAACGACTGCTAATATAAAAAGATATATATTTACGCTGAAGGTGATAAGATAAACACAAAGTATCGCTAACAATGGCTCCCACATTTTCTGTTGCACCAACCATACCGGAGGTAAGATAACTGCGAGCTGAGTATGTGTGGTATCGTAGACATCTACCACTCTTTTAACATCTCTCAGTGCCTCAAAAATACGGTATTCCTCTTTCTGTCCCATTTCCCTTTTCTGAAACAATTCCATAATCATCTGAGACTCTTCAGGACGAGTGAATTCAAAAATTCCACCTAATGGACCTCTGGTAAATATCTCAAAAAACTTACCATTTCTCCATACCGTTAAGAGCCACATGTCACCTTCTTCTCCACTAGACAGTAGATCAACCAATTTATCTATGCTCTCATGATAACTGCTTCCATCTACCGCAACTATCACATCATTTTCTTTCAGTCTTAAAGCTTTAGTTCTAGAAGATTGGCCATGCTCTTTAAGCTTTAAGAAAGTTTGCAGTTGTGCTTCTTCAGAGGAACTTTCGTTCAACTTATTAGAATTTTCGTCGGACATTTCTGACTTAATGAAGTCCTCGTTTTCGCTCTCTGATTGTTGACTATCTAAATCTTGCATAGTAGCTGTTTCCAAAAAATCATGGGAATTTAATCAGTCCATCTGAGCTCTTAATTTTACTGAATATTTCTTCGTTCTTTTTATAGAGAGATCTGATTTCTTTTGTTAATTGGTTTTGAGACTTAGATATCTCTTCCATTACCATATTGTCAGATGTAGAAGCATTCATATCCTTTAAAGAAGCGAGGAGTTCATTTTGATAAGCATCAATTCCTTTACTAAGCTCATTAAGCCTTTTTTCAAATGATTGGGCTATTTTTTCAGCAAATATATTAACTGCTTGCTCTGTATTTTTGGTCATTGCGTCCTGTAAGCCTTTGTTTTGTTCAAGTACTCTGCTAGCAAGAGCATTTGTTGCAACAGAAATTTCTTTTCTCAAAGAAGATAACTCCTCTACTAATTTTGCATTCTGTTTTTCGAGTGCTACCTGACTCTCCATGGCCACTGATAAAGCTTTGACGTTATCTTTGAGATCATCAACATTTTCTGCAAAAATCACAAGAGCCTCTCTATTTGTAGTCGTCATCACACTCAAGTCTGACATTGAACGAAAATAGAGTACTGATGAAAATATCATCGCTACTATTGCTGCGATCATAGAGCTTCCAAAAATTATAGTCGTATAACGATGTATTTGCTTCACTTGTGTCTCCAGTTTTTTATGCTCTCTTTTTACTTTGTTGTATTCAGAGGTTACATCAGTCGCCGCGTCTGCTGCATCTAGGGCGATTTTAATACTTTCTTCGATTGTACTTAGATCTGAGCTCATTAATGTGACCTCCTGCGAGATTCAATTATTTTTTTAACATTTCTACGTTTGTAGTAAGCACATTTCATGCCAGTTGTTGCCATAACCTCTTGGTAAGGAATCTTTGACGACTTGAAACCAAACTTTCGACAACCCCACCTTCGTCTAGGATCATGTGTAATAAACAAATGAATGCATTGATTACAAGTTGTCATGATTTTCTATTTTTTTTCTCATTGATAGAGTCAAAAAGGCGAGCTATTGCATATCTAAAGACAGCCAGGCACAACAAAAAACAGACAATCCAAATAACTACAGCTCTAAAAATATTGCCCGCATAAAATGCTTCAAGACCGTTTAATAGGGATAGAAAAGCAACTCCTCCAAAGCAAGCGGAACTTATATAGTCTCCAAGAGATTCGTGGCTTCTTCTAGGCATATCCATTCTCCTTCAAAATCGTTCCATTTTCATTGAATCTTAAATCCTCTGGAACATCAATATCTGGGGTTTCTATATCTTCCCCTCTGTCTAGTTTATAAACATATGCTAGTGCTACTGCTACCGCATTGTAAAGCTTTTCAGAGATCTCTTCTCCAATTTCTCCTGTAAAAAATAATGCTCTAGCGAGTAGTGGGCTTCGAAAACTTGTTATGTTCTTCTCAGTGCCGATATCTATTATCCTTTTTGCGATTAGTCCCTTACCCATCGCAATGATTTTGGGGGCTCCTATTTGCCCAACTTCGTATTTGAGAGCTACAGCAAAATGCGTTGGGTTTGTTATAATAGCTGTGGCCTCACCCATGTTTTCTAAAGCTTCTTGCTGCTTCGCAGATTTCGTGGCACTTTCCATTTGAAGTCGCCTTATTTTCGCTCTTACTTCAGGGGAACCCTCTGTTTGTTTATACTCGTCTTTAACTTCTTGCTTAGTCATTCGAAGAGACTTGATGTGCTCGTACCTTTGATAAAAATAGTCTATTGCCGCTATTACCAATAAACAAATCAGCAAGGCTCCTATCAAGAGCGGAAAAGAAGATTGAGTGAGTTCTAGCCCAGTCTTTAGATTACCATCTGTAATTCGCAGTATTTGAGGCAGCAAATAGTAAATTACGCCAATAGAACTTGCAAATAACAAACCGACTTTTAATAATGCCTTTCCAAGCTCAACTAAACTCTTTAAGGAGAACATTCTTTTTAATCCACTTAAGGGATTAATTCTATTAGATTTGAAATTGAGGGCTTTGGGCGCAAAATTTATACCTCCAACGGCAAATTGCGTAGCCAATACGACGACTAACATTGGCACGCCAACATATAGAGAGATTTTTAATATAAAAAATAAAGCATCTAATGATTTTGTTGTTGGTAAATCGTCCAGCTTGTCATTTCCTGTGAAAACAAATAGATTTCCCCATTCAAATAAGAGTGGTTTAAATGCAAAAGAAAAAGCGTACATAAGCAACAAAGCTCCCGCGATCCCTGTGAAAACAAACATTTCTTTAGAACTTAAAACCTTTCCGTCTTCTTTATGTTTGTCAATTTTGCGTTGGGAAGGCTCCTCCGTTTTTTCCTGTCCATCTTGGTTTTCTTCAGCCATCTTTTAAACTTTCAAGAGTTGTCATTAGATGGTCGAGAGATGAATCAATCAAATCTGAAAACGCAAATCCTAGGTTGCTTATGGAAAAATATAAAACAATAAAAGTACCAAGCATTGTGATCGGGAAACCAAATGAAAACAAATTTAATTGCGGAGCCGATCGAGTAATTATTCCTATTGCCACATTGATAAGTAATACTACCAAAACAACTGGCATCATAATTATCGACGCATTTAAGAACATGGAGCCTGAAGCAGCCATTCCACCATCTATTAATGCTGAAGGAACTGGGAGCGTACCTATAGGGATGAAATTATAACTTTCAATTATGATCCTTAGTGCTATGAGGTGACCATCAACTGTCAAAAAAATCATTATAAGGAAAAGATACAAAATTTGGCTTACCACGGGTGTCTGGACTCCAGAAACTGGGTCTACTTGGGCTGCATAACTTAAGCCTGCGCTGGTTGCAATTTTTTCCCCTGCTAAGGATGCTGCTGAGAACATTATAGAAAGTATAAGTCCAGCGGTCACGCCTATAGCAATCTCTTTAAAAATAATAGCGATACCATAGGCAGAGGTGAGTACCTGAGTGTCTAGATCCAAAGGGTGAATTGAAAAAACTACAATTGAAATTACAAATGCAATTATTATTCTTACTCTCAACATAATAAATCGTGCACTAAAAAAAGGTGATGCAATAATGAAAGCACTAAGTCTGATAGAAGTTAAAAAAAAAGCTAGTAATATTTCTATTATATTTTGAAGCCCTAGGCCTGGAATAATCTCATTAATTGATTGTTCCATTTTTAGGCTTGACCGATTGCTGCTATTTGATCAAAAATAAACGCAAAGTAATCGGAAAGACCAGTTAACATAAAATTTGCAATCAAAGCCAAAGTCAAAAGAACAAGCACTAACTTTGGAACAAAACTCAAGGTCATTTCATTGATCGAAGTTGCTGCCTGAATTATACCAATCAAGAGGCCTATGCCAAGTGCCACTATGAGGACTGGGCCTGCTGAAATAATTATTTGCCAGAAAGCATCTTCTAAATAATTGACGTTCTTGTCGAATTCCATGCTAAAGCTCCTTTATTAATTTGACACATAAGTTGCTACCAGCGATCCCACCGTCATTGCCCAACCATCAACCAGAACAAAAAGGAGAAGCTTAAAGGGAAGGGCGACTAACATAGGACTGAGCATCATCATTCCTAAGGACATCAATATCGAGGCAATCACCATATCTATAACCAGAAAAGGAAGGAAAAGAAGAAAGCCTATTTGAAAAGCAGTTTTCAATTCTGATGTAATGAAAGCTGGGAGTATTACGGTAAGTGGTATATCCTCATGATCACGATATCCTTCATTGCCGATTAAATCCGTAAACATAGATAAATCATTTTCTCTAGTATTTTTTACTAAAAATTCCTTAAGGGTATTTGATCCCTTAGATAATGCTGTTTTTGCTGGTAACTCCCCTTCAAGATAGGGGTCGAGGGCTATTTTATTTATTTCCGTCAGTGTTGGGGTCATAATAAAGAAAGTTAAGAAAAGTGCTATCGCTATAAGAACCTGGTTTGGTGGAGTTTGTTGCGTTCCCATAGCTTGTCTGAGTATTGACAAAACAATTATTATTCTGGTGAATGAAGTAGCTCCTAGCACTATGGAGGGGAGCAGGGTCAACCCGGTCATTAGAGCGAGGATCTGTAGCGATAAAGAGTAGGTTGTTTCTGCGTCACCATTGCTTTCAACCTTCAAAGCTGGGAGTCCTTCCGCAAAGTTTGATATGCCGTTCTGTGCAAAGGCAGAACCAGCTAGAAGAAATAACAATATTATCGGTAGCAATGCTAATATATTTTTGAATTTTATCATCTCTTAAATCCTAGCTTTGGATTCATTTTTCGTGCATTAGATATCGCGTCTGACAAAATATTAGGTTTATTATTTGACTTTTCCTCATTGCGCGGTTCACCAGTCGTTTTATCCGAAAGCTGGCTAAGTTTAATATTTTGCTTAATTGTTGATGTGTTTTTTCCTTCATGAGGAATAATTGTTGGTTGGGATCCTTTAACAAAGAAATAAAGATATTCTTTGTTATCAACTCTAATTAATCTAATTCGCTCGGAATTACTCAAAGCAAATTCATCAATGAATTTTATTCTTTTCTTTTTATTTAAATGGCTTTGGAAACTAAATTTATTATTTTTCAGTAACTGTTGTAAAACAATAAGAGCACCTAAAAAGAGTAAAACAACAACTATTTGTGTTACGCTTATATCTTGAACTTGCATACCTGCCTCCTTGCTTAGTAAAAGGCAAATATTGTGCCAAAGAAATTATTCTTGTAAATCAGACGTATTTTGGAAGATAAATATTAAATTTCAACGAATAACGTCAAAAAAATGACCTATTTATTTGACACTCTCAATTCTTTTTTGAGGATCAACTATCTCAACGAATCTTATGCCAAATCTTTCACCAACCATTACGACCTCACCTTTAGCAATCATTGTTCCATTTATTAATATGTCTAATGGGTCTCCAGCTAACCTATCTAGCTCAATTACAGATCCTTCATTTAGCCTGAGTAATTCTTTAATTTTGAGCTCGGCACTGCCTACTTCAACTGTCAGTTTAACATCAATATTTTCTAAAACGCGCAGATTATCCGCAGAAGCGGTGTTTTGATCTTTTTCTTCAATATTAGCTGACTGCTCTTCACTTTGTTCCTCTATATTTTCTTCTTCACCCATTGTTTGATCCCATTTGTTATTTACTTAATCTTTTCTTAATATTTACCGCTGCTTGTCCAGAAAGTTCTCCTAATTCACTTAAAAACACCAATTGATCTTCAATTAAAACTTCAATGCCTTCACCCACATATATAGGGAAGGTATCACCTGCTCGAGTTTGGAGAAGTTTATTCATTTGTACAGTAGGTTCACTTAATCGGCAACTGACATTCAAAGGAATCTCCATTACCATGCGTTCTAACTTTTCTTTCCATGTATAATCATCATCAATTACCTCGCTTTGAACTCTAGATCTTAGCTGGGAAGCAATAGGCTTAAGCGTTTGTAGTGGATAGATTACATCAAAGGTTGCTGCATCAACACCAGGTAATTGAACTACAAAAGAGCATATTATCACCATCTCAGAATTATCAACAAATGAAGCGAATTGTGGATTAACTTCTCTACTTTGTTCTACAAGAGTAATTGGCATAAGATCATACCATGCTTTCTCCAGCATCCTGTTAAGCCCTTCAGATACGATCTCTATTAGCCTTTCTTCAGTACTCGTAAACTCGGATCTCTTTTCCTTTATTGCTTCAATTTGTCCACCATAATAAGAATTTGTTAAAATAGAGATAAAATTTGGGTCCATAACCAGTAGCATATTCCCTCTGAGTTCTTCTAATCTATTGGATGTTAAGCTCATAAAGCTTTCAATCCCTGATGAGTATTCATCAAATGTTTTCACTTCAGGAGGAAAAGAAGATATTCGCGGAAGAATTCTCAGCATGGGAAGAAAGACACTTCTAGCTTGTCGCGCGAATCTTTCGTTTACAAGCCTTAGAGCGTAGTAATCTCCCAACAAAGATAACTCATCTGACCCAAACTTATACGGTCTCACGTTAGCAGCTTCTGATAAGTCAGAAGATGACGAACCTCCATTATCATCGGTCTGCAAACCCTCAATGAGTGCATCAACTTCCTCACTGGATAATTTTCTAGATGATACCACTTATACCCTCATTCCATTTTTATTGAAGCATAAAAGAAGTAAAATGAACGTTCTCAATACCTCCAAATCCTTCTAAAGCCTGCAATTTTGTGTTTAGCTCTGCTGCAATAGCTTTTGCAAGTGCATCTCTTCCAGATTTACCCTCAATATCTTGTTCAGAAAATTCACTCATAACAGCCAAAATACTAGACCTTAGAGATAATTGATGATCTTCTACATTTGTTATGACGTTTTCATCATATTGGGTCGAAACCCCGATTCCCGCTTGTAAAAACTTTCTAGAGCCTCTTAAGTTTGTTGTAAAGTTTCCTGGGAACTCGTAATAAGTTGTTATAAACTTTTCCACTTCTGGAGCTTCCTTTTTTTGAGGTCCAGCATTTGCAGCTTCCTCTGCCGCTTTTGCTTCTTCAGCTTCCTTCATCTTTCTTTCAATTATTTCCTCTATTTCTGTCGATGGGTCAGCTGGCTTCCCTCCAAATAGAAAATATCCTGCTCCTACACCAATTCCGATTAAAGCAATAGCTCCTAAAGCAAGCATAATTATCCTCATTAACCCGCCTTTTTTAGGCTCTTCTTCTTTTTCTTCTTCTGCCATTTTGCCTGTCCTCTTATTTAAGCTATAAGGTTAAGTCCTTCGCTTTCACTATTTATATTTTTAACGTTTTCTGGTATGTTTAAATCTTGTTCGATTTTACTCTTTTTCTCTGTTGAAGCAAGCTTATGCTCTTGGCCCTTACCTCTATGGTTGCCACCAAACTGTTGCGTAAGTGTTTGAAGCGATGCCAACTTAAGTCCAGAAGCTTCCATCATCTGTGATAGTTTCTGTTCTGCTTCTCCTAAGAGTGCGGCGGCGCTGGCACTTTCAGCTACAATATTAATCTTAGCAATAGTATCGTGTATATTTATCGTGACATTGAGCCTCCCCAAACTCTTTGGCGTTAAAGAAATTTCTAGTTGTTCGATCCCATCGACAATAGATTTTTCAATTTTATCTATTAGCTTATTCCCCCAATTCCGTGACAACATATTTAGTGTTTGAAACAATTTTTCGTTATTTTCTTGGTTGAAGACCGAAGGTTTTTGTGCACTCAGTGATTCTGAGTGAGAGGGCGTGTCAAGTTTATTAGTTAGAGTAATAGGCTGACGAAAAAGAGTCGGTTCTGAATTTAATTCCTTTGAAAGCATACCACTGGTGGAATTCTTGCTCATAACATCCATATTCTTCTCGTTGGCTTTATTCCCTAGCTCAGAAAACTGGGTTATCTTGTT
>CACGWW010000007.1 GCA_902576905.1 uncultured Alphaproteobacteria bacterium | reverse complement strand
TGCATATTAGAAAAAAAACAATGTATGATAATTCAGATGCTTTTTTGTGCTTACCAGGAGGCATTGGTACGCTTGAAGAAGTGGCTGAAACAATAACTTGGTTTCAGTTGAACATTAGTAGAAAACCAATATTTTTCTTAAATATTAATGGTTACTGGGATAATTTCAGGATACTCCTGGAACAATTCGTTTCTTTAGAATTTGCTAGCATAGACCTTTTAAATTATTTTAGCTTTTTTGAAAGCGTTGAAACACTAATACCATCTTTATTGAGCTCTTTGGAGATTGACTCAAAAGAATAGATAAATAACGCTACCCAAATGAGAAAGAACGCTATTGCATGGCCTAATTCGAATGCTTCTTCAAAATAAAAGATTGCAATTATAAATTGTATTGTTGGATTTAAGTACTGCACCAAACCGACAGTGGCATAAGAAAAAACTTTTGTCCCTGCAGAAAATAATACGAGAGGAATTGCAGTAATTAGCCCAGAAAATATTAATAAAATTAAAGTGCTATCGGCAAATATATTTTCCCTAGTTATGGTTGGTTCAGTGAAGATAATCATCACTATTATAGCTAACGGTGTAATCAAAATCGTTTCATACGTAACAGATGAAATAGGATTTAATCTTACGTTGCTTTTTATCAAGCCATAGAAACCAAAGCTGAATGCAAGTATCAGAGCCAGGCCGGGTACTTCTCCATTCATATAAATTAATGAAACAACGGCTATAATGACGAGACAAATAGCAAGAATTTGTATGGAAGTAAATTTTTCTTGGTTAAAAACAATCCCAAGAAAAACGGCGACCAGAGGGAAAATGTAATAGCCCAGAGAAGCCTGAAGTGCATTGCCTGAGGTTACTGCATAAATGAAACCATACCAATTTATAGCAATCAATATCCCAGCCAAAAAAAGTAAGCCTAATTCATATAAACCTTTTTGGAAAAGTTTACGATTCAACCCTAAAAAAAAATAAAGATAAAGAAATAAAAATATTGCAGACCAAAACGACCTATGTGCCACTATCTCGATTGAAGAGACATTATATAGAAGATCATAAAAAATTGGGGACAGCCCCCAAATGACTGTCCCTAAAATTAAATAAAGTAGGTACTTAAGATGCAATATAGAAAAAGGTTGGGAGTTTTAGCTACTACATTCTTGACGCTACATTTTCCCAATTAACTAACTTATCTAAAAAATTTTCCAAGTAAGCAGGTCTCTTATTTCTGAAATCGATGTAATATGAGTGCTCCCAAACATCACATCCTAAGAGAGCTGTCTCATTATGACATAACGGATTAACGCCATTTTCGGTCTTTGAAATTTTGAGATCCCCATTATTCGATTTTACAAGCCATACCCAGCCTGATCCAAACTGTCCAACTCCTGAAGCACAAAAATCTTCTTTAAACTTTCCAAAAGAACCAAAACTATCGTCTATAGCTGATGCCAATTCACTTGGTAATCCCGTCTGGTTTGGACCCATCATTTCCCAAAACTGCATGTGGTTCCAGTGCTGTGATGCATTATTAAAAATACCAGACTGAGCAATCGCCGATGGGTCATACGATTTTTTAATTATTTCTTCTAACGTCATATTTTCGTACTCAGTGCCTGAGATAAGCTTATTACCATTATCAACATAAGCCTTGTGGTGCAAATCATGATGAAACTCCAAAGTTTCTTTGCTCATGCCTGCGGCCTCAAGCGCGTCATGGCTATAAGGCAAGTCATTAAGTTCAAATGCCATTTTAAATCTCCTTTAAATAATATTCATTTATTAGCATAAATAGTTTGTTTAGCAACAGTTCAGTGAGTTAAAATTGAGTGCCTGCTTTGGATTCTTTTTCATCCCAATTTCGTTTAACATCAAGTATCAATAGAATTTTCGCTGCTACAAAAATTGATGAATAAGTCCCAACTAAAATACCCCAGATCATAGCAAACGTAAATCCTCTAATAACATCTCCACCTAGAAAATACAGAGCGAAAAGAGCCAATAAAGTTGTTACAGAGGTCATAATTGTCCTACTTAAAGTATTATTTATCGACATGTTTAAAACTTTCAGTAGTGGCAACGATTTAAAATTTCTAAGATTTTCACGCACGCGATCAAATACTACAACGGTATCATTTAACGAGTAACCTATAATTGTAAGTAAAGCTGCTATAATTGAGAGGTTAAATTCATACCTTAGGATTGAAAATACCCCAATTGTCAAAATAACGTCATGAATGAGTGCAAATACTGCTCCGAGAGCAAATTGCCACTCAAACCGTAACCAAATATATACTAAAACTGATATAACAGCGAAAAGAACAGCCAGCATACCATTTCTTACAAGCTCTGATGAAACCTTGGATCCAACGGATTCAATTTGTAAGAATTTAATATCAGGTACTTTATTTAGCAGTAAAGCTTTTACCTTTGTTTCAATATTTTGACCTTCAGTTTTTTCAACTTTAATCATAAAAATATTATCGGTACTAGTTAATGTTCCAGCACTCAAAGTCTCTAATGGGTTAGTAGCTTGAGATATAGAAACATCCCCTAAATTTGATCCGCTCAACGTATTTCGAACATCTGACACCTTTATCTTTTCTGAACTTGATACCATAAACATGGTACCACCACGAAAATCTATTCCATAATTTAGCCCTAAAGTGAAGAATAATATAATGGATACTAAGATAGCTCCTAGTGATATGTAGGACAGCACATTTGAAAAGCTGAAAAATTGTATTTCTTTTGACTGATTAAATAAACCTCTAAGTAACATTTACACCCTCAAAACTTTTGGCCTATAAAATAAAATGTATAGATCGATAAACAGTCTCGTAATCAGTAAAGCTGTAAATACAGACGTAATTATCCCTAATCCTAAAGTCACCGAAAAACCTTTAATTGGTCCCGAGCCAAAGAAAAAGAGAATGATAGCTGCTATCATGGTAGTTACATTTGCATCAACAATTGAGGACAAAGCTTTTTCATATCCAATGTTTATTGAATTATAAATAGAGCTATTCTTTTTAATCTCCTCTTTTATACGTTCGAAAACAAGTACGTTAGCGTCCACTGCCATACCAATTGTTAAAACAATCCCCGCTATACCCGGCAAGGTCAGTGTAGCACCAAGAATTGAGAGTAGTGCCATCACTAAAATAATATTCAACATTAGAGCAACATTTGCGAAAATGCCAAAAAGACCATAACTTAACCACATAAAAGTTAGAACGAGGAGTCCACCAACCAAAGCAGCTAATTTCCCAGCATTAATGCTGTCGCGTCCCAACTCAGGCCCAATAGTTCTTAATTCTAAAACTTCGATCTCTGCTGGTAGCGCCCCACTTCTCAGCAGAATAGCAAGCCTATTACTCTCGTCTACTGAGAAATTGCCAGTTATAATGCCTGAACCTCCTGGTATATGACTACGAATTGTGGGAGCTGAAATCACTTCGTTGTCCAATACTATTGCAAATGGTGAACCTATATTGTCTTTTGTATAATTTCCAAATTTTAGTGCTGCTGAGGGATTAAAATTAAATGAGACTGCTGGCAATCCATTTTCATCAAAAGATGGTTGTGCATTGGTCAAGTTTTCTCCAGAAACAACTGGCCGTTTTTTAAGCAGATAAAACAGATCATTATTTTGTTCAGAACCAACTACAATTTCATCCAATTTTGCAGGAAAGTTTGAGCTACTATCTATCGACACAACCTCGTTGAAAGTAAGCTTTGCTGTTTTTCCTAGAAGAGCTATTAACTCTTCACTTGAACCCAAACCAGGAACTTGTACCAAGACCCTCTTCCTACCTTGTCTTTGGATAGTCGGTTCTCTTGTACCAGTTTCGTCAACCCTTCTTCTTATGATCTCCACCGATTGCTCGATTACTTGCTTTTCAAGAGTTCTCTTTTGTTCGTCAGAAAATGTAATTGTTATAATATTTTCCAGTGAACTAATTTTTAGTAAATCTCTTTGCACTGACCCTGACCACTTAGACGAAAATAATTCTGTTGAAGAGTTAAATTTTTCTATCTCTTTGATTGCAAAATCAATATTTTCTGAGTTACCTATCTCGATCTTTAGTTGGTCTCCTGAGGTATCTATTCGTCTTATTGATCCGAGCTCTTTCCTTTTTTGAACTAAGGAGCTCCTTACATCCGTCCAAAGGAAATCAAATTTTTCTCTTATCACGTCATCTGTTTTAACTTCTAGTAGCATATATACCCCGCCCCTGAGATCTAATCCAAGTTTTACAAGGGTAGAGGGTAGAAAATCGGGCCATGAGGATGGCTGTGTGGGATTATCTAATTTTCTATCAACAGTACTATAAAAAAAATTAGGTGACGCAAACAAAAGTGATGAAAAACAAACAATTACGATAAAAAATATCCTAAAAAAACTAAGTTGTGGCATTTATTTTTTTGCAGGCTCAGTTTTGCTCAATACATTTACAATTGTAGATCTTATAACGGAAACTTTAACATCCTTTGCTAATTCTACCTCGATCTCTTCACCTTCCTTAACCTTTGTTATTTTACCAATTATACCACCCTGTGTTAGTACCTGATCTCCTCTTCGAAGATTATCGACCATATTTTTATGCTCTTTGATTTTTTTTTGCTGAGGTCTGATCAACAAAAAGTACATAATTACAAATATCAGTATTATAGGAATAAAACTTTCTAATCCGTTCATGATTTCTCTCCTAGCATTTCTTACTTTCTAACGGTTAATAACAAATAATCAATGGCAAACTTTTTTTACGTGGGTATTCATAATGGCAATAAACTAGTTGGTCATCTACAATTATTGAAAAAGTTCGATATCTATCAAGCTGTTTACTTTTAATCACTTCATTTGCTCGAATTAATTTTTCCGTAATCTCTCGTTTTACAAGATCATTGTAAGTCTGCTCATTTGCAAAAGTTACGCTGACGGAGCAAACACACGCTAAACATGTATAAATAAACTTAAACATCAATACTATTTATTACACGTTGAAATATAAAACAACTTCTCTTTATTTTTATTCTGCCAAAGTGTTACCTCTTTGAGATCAGATTCCCTACTGATATTTAGTAAAACTCCAGATGGGGAAGAAAACAGATAAAATGAGGGATGAGAATAAATTAATTCAAAAAACTTTGTGTCTAAGTCGCCTCCCAGTATAGATAAGGAGGAATTGCTAATTTTTATAGAAAAATTGTTTTTTAAGGTCGTTTGGTTCTTTATCTCTTTCCACGGTGCACAATAGAAAACAAAGTCTGACGAGTATGAAGATACAGGCCATGAAATTAGAACCATTAACAGGACAAGTGCAGATAGTCTTTTTGAGGTCATAGCATTTAGTTTATAAAGAATTTTGTTTATATTTTTAGTAGTAGCAAATAATTAAATATTAATATAGGTCTAGAGTAATTCTTTTAATTAATTCGGAGCGATATTTTGGTCACGAGTTTAACTGGTAAATCAATCGTTGAGATAATGAAAGTACATAGAGGTAAATGTCTCTTCAGCAACGACGGATTAGAATTAGAGTATGAGGATTTAGTAGAAACTATCGAGGAGTTTGGCAAACAACTTTCATCAATAGATATGGAAAAAAATAAAATTTGTGCTCTAGTACTGCCTAACGGGGTTGATATGGCTATCAGTTTTCTAGCCCTCGCAAATTATGTAACTGTATCACCGCTAAACCCAAATTACACTAAAGACGAATTCTTGTTTTTCTTAGAAGACTTGGATTGTGAGTTTATAATTACCGATAATAATGCATCAAATTCTCTCTTGGAGGCAGCAAAACAACTCAAAATAAAACTCTTCTACCTAAATAATTATTCTCCAAAAAATAGGCTCTCAATAAAATCGTTGTCGACCCCTTCTAAATGTTTGCTTGATGAAAATAAAGCCGATGATATTTGTCTAATATTGCATACTTCGGGAACAACATCTCGGCCTAAACAGGTACAGCTCTCTAGTGTAAATATCATATCCTCTGCATTGAATATCGCTGGCGTACTTCAGCTTGAGAAAAAAGACAAAGGCATAAATATAATGCCATTATTCCATATTCATGGCTTGATCGCCTCTTTACTATCATCAATTGTGACAGGCTCAAGTGTTGTATGTACTAGTGGCTTCAATGCGCTGACTTTTTATGGGTATATAAAAAACTTTAAACCTACATGGATAACAGCTGTACCTACGATGTATCAAGCTATCCTATCGAGAGCTTCAAGAAATAAAGAAATAATTCAAGCGTCAAGATTGAGATTTATAAGATCATCTTCTGCTGCAATGCCAGTAGCCACTATAGAAGCGTTAGAAAATGCTTTTCAGTGCCCCGTTATTGAAGCTTATGGGATGACAGAGGCCTCTCATCAAATGGCTTCAAATTTTTTGGATAGTGTAAGAAAACCGGGGTCTGTGGGTAAATCTGCCGGCCCAGAAATAGCACTTTTTAGAGAAAATAAGCTGATAACTGTAGCAAATACGGTCGGGGAAATAGTTATCAGGGGATCAAACGTAACCAAAGGATATAAAAATAACGATAAAGCAAATAAGGAAAACTTTTTTGATGGGTGGTTTAAAACAGGGGACCTAGGAAAATTTGATGAGGATGGTTTTTTATTTATTTCAGGCAGAATTAAAGAAATTATCAATAAGGGAGGAGAAAAAATATCCCCTCAAGAGGTTGACGAAGCTCTTATGAAACATGGAGCAGTTTTCCAAGCTGTATGTTTTTCAGTAAAACATGAAAAATTGGGAGAGGATATTGCTGCGGCTGTGGTTTTAAAGGATGGTTCAACCATCGATGAAAAAGAGTTGAGGACATATCTCTCCAAGTCAATAACAACTTTTAAAATTCCCAGACAGATCTTAATTCTTGATGAAATTCCGAAAGGGAATACAGGAAAGATACAAAGAATTGGGCTTGCCAAAAAATTAGGACTTGAAAAATGAAAATTTGTATCTTTGGAGGAGGGTCAATTGGAGGTCTTTTAGCAGTAAATTTGGAAAAGATTGGAATAAATGTAAGCATTATTGCAAGAGGTCAGCATTTAGAGGTTATGAAAAAAAATGGCCTCACTCTTATTGACTCGACAGGATTAGAAGAGACTGCAATTGTTACTTGCACTGATGCACCCCACTCATTGGGAGTTCAGGACTATCTTTTCCTAACAATCAAATCACCCGCACTTTTACCTAGTCTTGAAGCGATGAAGCCTCTTATTGGGAAAGATACAACAATAATAACTTGTATGAATGGAATTCCTCACTGGTATTTTCATAAATTAGATAATAAGTATGCAAATTATAAAATAAAGTGCTTAGACCCAAATTTACTGATCGATACTATTCTACCTCCAGATAACATTGTGGGATCAGTTGTATACCCAGCTTGCGAGATAGTAAAACCAGGAACAATTAAGCACATTGCTGGAAACAGATTTAGTCTAGGTGAACCCGAGGGGAGTGAAAGTGATCGATTGAAATTCATCTCTGACATCTTAAAGAGAGCAGGGTTCAGAGCACCTATTCAAAAAAATATTCGTGATGAAATATGGTTGAAATTGATAGGAAATCTAAGTTTCAATCCAATATCTGCCCTTACAGGCGCTACTTTAGAGCAAATTTGTAACGACCAAGGCACTGAGGCAATTGTAAGAGCAATGATGACTGAAGCGAAAATAATTGCTGAAGAATTAGGAGCGAAGATAAATATGTCAATTGAAAAGAGGATTGAGGGAGCCAGAAAAGTCGGAGCACATAAAACTTCAATGCTTCAAGATATAGAAGCAGGTAAACCTATTGAGATTGATTCAATTATCATAGCGGTAAAAGAGTTGGGTGAGTTAACATGCTCCCCTACCCCCTATATTGACACAATACTCAACCTAACACTTCAGAAAGCTAAGCTCATAGGCTGTCTTTAGCAAATCAAAGCTTTACTTCCCTTAATATTATGCTATCGAATGAAAAGTTTAAAAAAAGAACTTTTGTAAATGACCCATGCAGCTCCTACCAATATTACTTTATCCGCTATAGCTGGGATATATATTTTAGCACAAGTCATAATAGTTCCAGCCCTACCAGATTTGGGAATAGTTTTTTCGAGTGATTATAGAACCATTCAACTAAGTGTCTCTGCGTTTTCAATAGGGGCAGCAATCGTTAATTTAATTGCCGGTCCATTATCTGATCGTTTTGGACGGAGGCCGGTTGCTATCGGTTTTTTCATAATATTCATACTATCCTCTTTAGGATCTTATTTTTCTGAAAATATTTATGTATTTCTTTTTTTTCGATTTCTGCAAGCCTCTTCTGCTGCGGGAATGGTACTTGCCAGAGTGATTGTAGGAGATATTTATAAAGGTAATAAGGCAACTGTTATGTTTGGGTATATTTCAACCATAATGGCCATAGGGCCTCTTATAGGACCATTATTAGGAGGACTGATTTCAGATTATTTCGGCTCTATGCAAATTTTTAATTTTCTTACGGCACTGGGTCTCTTCCTTTTTGTTCTTATTATTTTTGATCTGAAAGAAACAAATTTTAATAAATCAAAAAGCATGATAAACCAAATAAAATCCTATCCGTTGCTACTTTCATCAATGAATTTCTGGCCTCCGACTTTAGTCTCCGCATTCAGTTTTTCAATATTTGGAATATTTTTTGTGGGAGCCCCTTTTGTTGCAGCAAAAGTATACGGTCTATCTCCATCACAAATTGGAATGCTACTCGCATTAATGCCTTTAGGATTTGTACCTGGGAACATAATTGTTGGAAAACTAGTAAACCGATTTTCTACGAGGCTTCTTTTAATTTTGGGGTCGATACTATTAATGATTGGACCATCCCTATCATTTTTCACCTCGAATTTATATGGGCATCAGTTGGCTTTTTTTATGCCAATGATTATCATGGCTTTTGGAACGGGAATAATATGGCCTGTTGCAAATACTGCGATTATTCAGGCAGTCCCAAGTTTAGCTGGAAGTGCCTCTGGTATAAGTTCAGCTTTGATGGTTACTACGTCAGCAATCTCAAGTGGTGTTCTGGGTTGGAACATCGAAAATAGTGACCCCATTTTGGCATTGGTTAGCATGCTTATTCTGGTAGGAGCTGCAACAATTTTATCATCACTCTTTATAAAAAATTGACTATTGATTAGATTAATCACTATTCAACGTTTTTTGTAGTTCACGAGGCATATATTTTTCGTCATGCTTAGCTAATACTTGAGACGCTACAAGAACATTTTCTTTCAATTTACCTCTAACGATCACTCCTCGCCCTTCGGCAAAAAGGTCAGGTAATACTCCAGTATATTTAACTTTAACTTCGTTAGTACCATCTGTTATTACAAATAACACATCGACGCCTTTACTATTGATACTATTCCTCATCACTAGACCACCGACCCGTAAATTAATTGAATCATCCTTCAGCTCAAGTAACTGCGTTGGAGATTTATAAAATTCAATGCCTGATCGAAATGCATTCAACAATATTATAGTTGTTACTGTTAAAACAATCATTCCAAACGAAATAAACATTATCCGCATTTTTTTTTTGTTATGATTGCTCATTTCAAGGAAAAATTGGGCTTTCCATCAGCCCAGATGTCTCGTCAAAGTCAAACATTATATTAGCGTTCTGAATAGCTTGACCTGCAGAGCCCTTTATCAAGTTATCCAGAACTGAAATAACGACACTTTTATCTTTATTATGATCTGAAATAACACCAATATGGCAAAAATTTGAGCCTCTAACATGTTGGGTGGCCGGTATTTCTTCAATTGGCAAAATAATTATAAAAGGAGCATTACTGTAAAAATCTTCCAGTTTTTTATGAACAATGGAAGCAGGTGAGTCTATGGGTATGGATACAAGAACTCCTCTATTTTGAGGTAATAAGTGTGGGATAAATGTTATATCGATTTTATTATTTGTGGCTTTTTTAAACTCTTGCTCTAATTCTGCGATATGCCTATGTCTACCAATATTATATGGTTTTACACCTTCAGAAACTTCTGAATGAATAAGATTCTGCTTTGCATCTCTACCAGCACCCGATACTCCTGCACCAAGATTAATTGTTAAATTTTCACATTTAATAATTCCCTCATTCAAGAGTGGAAGTACAGGATAGAGTGTGGCAGCAGAATTACAACCCGTGCAGGCAATTAAAGATCCTCTCTTTATTTTTTCTTTATAAATTTCTGTTAAGCCATAAACTGCTTTTTTTTGTAGAGAATTCGCAATATGCTTTGTCCCGTACCATCTCTCATATTCCTCAATGCTTTCCAACCTAAAATCCGCCGATAGATCAATAATTTTTTTCCATTCAGGAACTTTTACTATAATCTCCTGGCTTGTCGCGTGAGGTAAAGCACAAAAAATTAAATCTACATTATCGAAATCCATTTGATCAAAGTTTATGAAATCTGGTAAATTTAAATGCCTTAGGTGCGGGAATATATCTTGTATTTTTTTATCGGCATTTCTATTAGCTACAACTTGATTCAACTGGAAATGAGGGTGTTTTGAAATAAGACGTATGAGTTCTGCACCGGTGTAACCACTGCCACCAATAATGGAAACTGATATAGGATCTTTAACAATATTTGCCATGGCGTCAAATTATCCTAAAAATAAACCATTTTCAAATGTTTGGTTAGGATCATTTGAAAGCAAGTATGACTGAACTCTCAGATATTCCATCATACCATCAAGATCTTTAGAGTATCTTTGCAAATATTTTGAACCTATTTTTTTTCCAATAGCAACATCGACCTTCCTATCAACTTTCCTACCAAACTCTCTAATTAAAAGAGCCATCCTTAGATTATAGCTCATGTGACTTGCGATTTGAAACAGCCTACTATTACTACCTCCAAAAAAAATGGGAACGACAGTGGCACCAGATTTCAAGATAAGTTTCGATGTAAATCTTTTCCAAAATGGATCTAGAGGACGACTAAAAAGCTTTGCTGAAGTTGCCACGGTGCCACCAGGAAAAATTCCAACAATACCACCTCCTTTTAGGAAGCGAATTGCCTCATTTCTCGTATTTATATTCTGGAGATTACCTTCTCTATTTTCTTCAAAACTTATAGGAAGAACTACCTCATCAAGATCTTTTGCTTTCCTAAAAACTCTGTTAGCAATTATTTTGAAGTCATTCCGTGTGTTGGACAAAATATACCCAAGTAGTAACCCATCCAAAATACCAAATGGGTGGTTGGAGACAATAACTACTGGTCCTTTTTTTGGTATATCCTCAAGAGACCCCTTAATTATATTCATTTTTATATTATACCTCTCAACTATGACCTCCCAAAAATTGCGACCTTTCGCCACTTCGATATCATAGTCCTTTGCTCTTTTTATTAAACCAATCCTCCCAGTAATATTTTCTATAGATCGAATAAATAATTGACCCATTAAACCATTAGCTGAAGTAGCATAGGATATGTCTCGAGCAACATCGTTTTTCATAAATAAACCAATAGTTGTATTTCGTGTTTTGTAAATAACTAATGAGAATACGTATAAAGTAAATCTCAATTTTATTTTAAGTAAAAGTAAATTACAATACTATTAGGATTTTAAATGAAGGGATTAATCATGCAACTAAAGGATAAAACCGCAATTATAACAGGTGGAGGTTCTGGATTTGGAGCTTCAATGGCTGATTTATTTGCAAAAAATGGAGCAAAAGTCATTGTTGCGGATATAGATCTCAATAGTGCTCGCAAAGTAGCTGAAGATACAGGGGGATATGCTTTAGAAGTAGATGTATCAAACGCTAAAAGTGTTGAACAAATGAAAATCGACATTTTTAAAGAACACGAAAAGGTCGATATCGTTGTTAATAATGCAGGCACAACCCATCTACCTGCACCCATGGAGACCATAGAAGAGGACGAATTTGATAGAGTATTTAATGTAAACTGCAAGTCAGTTTACCTAACAGCAAAGCATTTTGTACCCTATTTTAAAAAAAATAAAAGCGGTGTAATTCTAAATATTGCGAGTACTGCAGGTGTTTCTCCAAGACCCAATCTAAATTGGTATAATTCATCAAAAGGGTGGATGATCCTTGCATCGAAAACTATGGCTGTTGAACTTGCCCCATTTGGTATAAGGGTAAATGTTATCAACCCCGTTGCTGGAGAAACCCCTTTGCTGAAATCGTTTTTGGGAGAAGATACTCCTGAGATGAGAGGGAAATTTCTTTCTACTATTCCGTTGGGTCGATTTTCTATGCCTGAAGATATTGCTTCTGCAGCTCTTTTTCTCTGTTCAGACTCAGCAAGTATGATTACGGGTGCTAATTTAGAGGTTGATGGCGGAAGAACAATATAAATAGATCCAAATGACAAAGCTTTTTAATGGCCCCTCAAATTCGATCACTGATATTGATGGTTTCCTAGTCGGCAACGCTCATGATGACAAGTTGAAGTCCGGGGTAACTGTTTTGACGCGAGCAACTTCATTTAGAGCGAGCGTTAGTATATTAGGGGGAGCACCAGGTACGAAAGAAACAGATTTATTATCACCAGATAAAATAGTCGATAACATTGATGGACTAGTTCTTTCTGGAGGATCTGCATTCGGTTTAGATGCTTCCAGCGGGGTAATGGATTGTCTAAAAAATCGAAACCGTGGTTTTGATACAGGACCGATTAAAGTTCCTATTGTGCCTAGTGCAATTCTTTTTGATCTTAAAAATGGAGGCTTTAAAGATTGGAAAATAAATCCCTACCGTGATCTTGGCCAAAATGCTTTTTTAAATGTCTCTGAAAAATTTGAAATCGGCTCAGTAGGAGCTGGCTGTGGAGCAACTACAAGTGTTGTCAAAGGCGGGTTAGGAACTGCTTCATTCTGTTACGGCGACAGAGTAAAAGTGGGGGCCATTGTAGCGGTTAATTCAGTTGGATCTCCTTGTTTTCCTGGAACCAACATTCTTTACTCAGATTTTTTTGGCGCGAACAAGGAGCATCTTGAAAAACCTCTGACAAGCTCCTTAATTAACTCTACTAAGCTTCTTAAAGGTGAGGCTACTACTTTGGGTATAGTTTGTACAAACTTAAATTTTAATAAAAGTGACCTGAACCGAATAGCAACAGCGGCTCATTCCGGAATAGCTAGAGCAATTGAACCTAGCCATACCCCCTTTGATGGAGATATTATTTTTTCTGCTACATCAGGAACACAGCCCATATATAGTAAGGACGAAGATCTTATGCTAGTATGTCAGCTGAGTGCTCTATGCATTACTCAAGCGGTAGGAATTGCAATTAAGGCTGCTAGGAAAAAAAGGGGGGACAAGCTGGCTTGTTGGGCTGACTTAAAAACTTAGTTTAATAAAAGTTGGTAAAAAAGTATGAAATATAGAGAAGTTGCGTTCATTTTAGGTTGTATTGTTATTATATTCGTGGGCGGATTTTTCCTGCTTCCCAAAGTTTTTAAAGAATTTCAAGATGAAGAAGTTATCCGCGTGAGGGTTTCTCTTGAAAATAAGTGCTCAATAACTGATGATGCATTTGTCGTACTAGATGAGAGCACGAAAATAAAAACGCCATTTTATGGTAAAATTGCGGTTTTACGCACAAAGAGAAATGCTCCACTAAGGCTATGGATGTCTCCAAATTTTCCTCAATTCAGATATGATGGTGAAATACAAAGAGCAGAAGAAGAAATGGTTATGATTTCTGACTGCAAACGTAATCCTAGAATGGACAGCGTGATGAAATCAATGAGAGAGGCCTTTTCATCCTCCGAGGGCAAAAAAAGCGAATAAAATCATTTTGCCTAACAAATTTTTTCTAATACATCCTTGAAATTAGAGATTGTTCTATCAGGGTTTTTAAGTTTATCTAAACCAAAGAGACCTAGTCTGAAAGTCTTGAAATCGTTTCCTTCACCACACTCCAACGGTACACCTGCGGCTATTTGCATCCCATTCTCTGCAAAAATCTTACCATTTTGAAACGAGTCATTTTCCGTATAACTTACTATGACGCTTGTAGCCTTAAACCCATCTGCTGCCACGCTCTTAAAGCCCTTACCTTCTAGCAAAGCTCTAATTGAATTTCCAATATAATTTTGCTGATCTCTAGCATTTTCAAAACCAAAATCCTCCGTCTCTTTTACCGTTTTTTCAAACTTAACTAGTGAGTCAGTAGGCATTGTTGTATGATAAGCGTGCCCATTATTTTCGTAGGCGTTCATAATTCCAAACCATTTCTTTAAATCACAGCTAAAGCTTGAGCTTTCAGTTTTCTCCATCACGTCAATTGCCCTTTCACTGAGCATGACAACACCTGCGCAGGGTGATGCCGACCACCCTTTTTGGGGAGCTGTTAATAAAACATCAACTCCAGTGGTTTTCATATCGACCCACGCTGCACCTGAAGCGACACAATCTAAAACAAATATACCACTATGAGAATGAACGGCATTTGATATGCCCCTGAGGTATTCATCCGGCAGAATAATTCCAGCCGAAGTTTCCACGTGTGGTGCAAAAACAACGGACGGTTTGTTTTCATTTATATATCGTGTAATTTCATCAAGGGATACAGGTTTAAAAGGTGCTTGAAAATTTTCAAAAGTTGGTGAGGCACTTAATACCTTAACATTCGATGTAATGTTACCCTTTGAAAAAATCTGACTCCAGCGAAAACTGAACCATCCATTTCTGATTACGAGAACATTTTGATCATTAGCAAACTGCCTTGCTATCGCTTCCATTCCAAACGTACCTCCACCTGGAATAAGAGCTACTCCTTCTGACCCGTAAACCTGCTTAAGTTTTTTAGAGAGACTTCTCATCACCAACTGAAAGTTTTGAGACATATGGTTTAAAGATCTGTCCGTAAATACAACAGAGTACTCAAACAAACCGTCTGGATCAATATTCTGTAAAAGCGCCATAATTTACCAATCTCCTATTAATAGTTATAAGATATATATCAGAAAATTTTAATCTCTAGCAATTAAGAAAATTATATTTTTTTTTCTTAACCCAGTTTATCGAAGTCTCCATGCCTCCCAAAACCTTTTTTGAAGCTTTTAGCTCCATTTAAACCCTCTTCTGATAAAGCTTTTTTCCCATTAAACCATTCTTGTTTAAGCGCGTCTATCATTGAAAGACCTTCTTGAGCATAAACTGACTTTCTATCCGCCTGCACACAAATCTGAGGAAATTTTGCAATCTGACGCGCTAATTCCTCTGCTTTCTGTCTGGATTGATCATTTTCTACTATATATTCACAAAGACCCAAAGCCAAGCACTCTTCTGCCTTAACTTTCCGTCCTGTCAAAATAATTTCCAAAGCGCGGCCACGCCCAACAATTCTCGGCAACCTTATGGTACCTCCATCTATCAAGGGTATTCCCCACCTTCTACAATACACTCCAAGATAGGAGGACACCTCCATTACTCGGAAATCACACCATAAAGCTAATTCCATCCCACCTGCTACAGCCGGTCCAGCTATCGCTCCGATCACAGGTTTATTAAGATTAAGACGACTAGGCCCCATCGGTCCTCTAGGCATTAAATTATTATTTTTCAAAACCATATCGTTTAAATCAATATCTAGGTCCTTCAATGGATCATCAGAATCTAACGTGGACGCAAACTTTAAATCCCAACCCGCACAAAATGCGCCTCCTTCACCCCAAAAGACCGCAACTTTTCCATCTTCACTATCATTAAATTCTAAAAATGCCTCAGTTAACTGTTCAGCGCTGGTGGGATCCATCGCATTCCTACTCTCAGGACGAGAATGGATAATTGTCCAGACTCCTTTGTTTTTTTTAACTCTTACTGACATACCTGCCTCCTGATAAGTTTATAAATTTCAATTATAAATAAAAAAACTCTACAAAAACTCAAATAAATGATGAAAAATTGTTTTGAAAGCAATTTATTGTTATTTAGTAAATAAATATGAGGGAAAAATCTGCTGAATTAATTTGGTTTAAAAGTTCTAAAAGTCAGTTTGGTTGTGTACCCTGGCGTTGAAGACCAGTCACTAAACTTAAAACTTTCGAAAATTACTCCCGAGATAATGTTTAATGAACAGATTAACACCACTTCAACATCCCTATAATTACTTGAAATTGAGTCAAAAATTCCCTTCCACCAGCACGGACTTCTAACAGTGATATGAGCATTCTCCCCGTTTGGAAGTAAAGCAGCTGCTTCGTAACACGCTACGTTAACAATTAGTAATTTTTTTGAAAGAGAAAACAATTCGGTTATAACTTTTGGGATATCTTCCATAAAGATGTGCTCAAGAACATCAATACACACAACACAGTCAGCGTTCCTTTTTTCAATTAATCCTCTCGCGGGTTCAAAAGTTTGTACCTTCTGTACTTTAAAAAATTGCTTTGCGGACTGATTTGTTTCAGGATCAAAGCCTGGGGCATCCCAATCCGAGCCTCCTCCCCCATAATCTAAAACTGTTTTTATTTTTTCATTAGAGATTTGTTTCTTACAAACATGCCTAAATTTTGTAAGTTGAAAGTCATTATAGACTTTTTCTTTTCTAGTTCCATTTTTTCTATCGAAACCTCTAACTGCCATTTCTCCGTACAGTCTTATTAACTCATTTCCCTTTTTCGACAGCTTCATCTCTTCCATAATACTTTCATAATACGTGTATAGATTATATAAATTTTTACCTGCTATTAGTTTTAATGGTTTTGTCATAAAATGATAGCTTATTAGCATCACAATCGAGTATTATTACCATCCGTAATCTATTATCATCTCAATCTGTTTTGTTAAACTAAAGAAACCTATATTGTTATTTCTAATATTTGTCCTACGAATGAACCTAAAATTTGATGCCTATGAATCAGCCAGGTGATAAAAACCTATACAGAAAAATATAAAAAAGATCCGCAGGAGGAGAAACCAGACAAAAGGCTTTACAGCGTAACCAGTAAAAAAAATTAGTTAACTTGTATGCATTGGAAGGCATTTACAATCACTCTGTTGTTATCACTTAGAGGTTCATGATCTGTTACTATGTTTGCACTTTTGGAGTAAAAGGTATCTACTGTGCTAATTTTATTTTTTCCTTTAAATGAAACTAATTTTTTCTCGCACTCATCTTTTGAGTCATAGGAGTAAGCAAGATTTAACTCAGTTTATACAAATTTATTTCCCAAACTTAATCCTGAGAACACAATTTCTCCTTCGGGCAGCGCAACAATGATCTGATAGAATACGATTATCCATTTCATTTTTTATTATTATTCCTTTTGATTTTTGAAAGAACTTTTTCAAGCTCGGGCATAGCAATTAATTCATCTTGATCATCACCTGATGAATGGACGACTATCCATATACACTCTTTATCACTAAAATTATAGGGTGTATGAGGCACATTACCTGGAATAAAAATTTGTTCTCCTTTTTTAACTACAGTTTCGTTTTCTAAATTTTCCCCATGAAAGACTGAGCACTCGCCCTCAAGTAAATAGGCAATTGTTTCAATATCCTTATGCACATGAGGCACAGGATGTATCCCTGGAGGCATAGGTAATATATTCATACAAATTTTTTCTGATCCAGCAGTTTTTCTTGACGCGCCTGATCCGTACGCCACGCCTTGTGCCCCAAAATAAGTTTTACCGGGTTTTACCAGCCTTACTTTATCATCAATCATTTTTTCACCCTTTCAATAACACTTCTAATAGTGTTCTAACCCATGTTACTTATTAATTTTTCTTTACCAATCTTAGTATTCTAGCGATTTCAAGTGCCATTTCTTTTTGTCCAAAAAAAGGAGCCTCTTCACAGGCTTTTGCTAAAAATTCGACATCTTTTGTAGCATTATATTTTTTCCAATTTTCACTCATGAATTTCTCTTTATCTACTTTCTCCATCTTTTATCCTCTCAAAAAAATTTCTATTAATAGGATTATTGGTGGGGACTCGATACATCCAGAAAAATATCCTATTATTAACAGCGCTCAAACAAACAAAAAAAAGATTACAAAATTTTTCATTATTTCTTTTTGCTTTTCCAAGTACCACCATATTGGTAATCCATTTGATTTTTTTTTTGACGGCGCTTAAACAATTCTTACAAAGAAAAATCCATGTCCTCTCCCCACCGTACCGACATCGAAATAGAATATCATAAGGTTCTTTACACTTGAAACAACTTTTTGCTCTTTTTCTCATGCACTGATGATATCAAAAAAGATCAGTAATTACAGAATGCAAATCTCCAAAAAACTGGAATACAAATTGAATTCATTTATTAAAGCTCATTTATAAGTATTTTCTAACTTCGCATTTTTTGTGAGTCTTGAACGGCTATGCAACTCTTTCGTGGCACACCGGAACAAACGCCTTAAATAAAGCAAAGCAATTTTTAAAAAATGTGCATCAAACATGCATTCAAAAAAAACAAGTAAAAACGATTAAATGCATGTTTTCTAATGTTTTTATTAAAAACAGTAGCGTTAAAAGATTAGTGTTTTGAAAATTGGAACGACTGTCAGATATTGTTTTTATAATTTTTTAGACCTCCATTTATACTATGCATCTAGAGGTTGTAAATTTTGCTGTGGGACATATTTTTTGAAATGCTTCATTTTCCAAATGCGTTCTCAGTATATTCTCTGTTTTCTAAAGTTGCTAAAGCAATGAACATATGCAGAAATAGTGTGTACAGAAATTTAGAAAAGTTTGCTTGATATGACTTCTTATGAAAAAATGATCCACATACTGCACAATAAAGATTTTGAGCTTTTAGAGGATTGGGTAGCTGATGATTATATTTTGGTTTTCGAGAGTCAGATGTGGGCTCGAGATGAATTCTTAGAAAGAATGAAAGATTTTTTCTCAAAAAGTGAGAAGGCTTCCGATTTTATGTTTGAAGAACAATGTTTATTTGAGAATGAAGACTGCATGAATTACACAAGACTTGAAAGGCAAAAAGATGGTGAGACGTATCGCGTAGTCGGAATGGTTTTGAAAAACAGTGACGGAAAAATTTGGCGAAGCATTGAAAGAATAACAAAAGTAGAGGTGAAAAAATGACACCAACTAACGTCGTATCGATGGATTTCGAAACAAAAGAGGCTATGGAAGATTTTCTGAAAACATATGAAAGAGACAGTCCCACTCTATACCCTGATGCTGAAATGCTGTTGATGATTAAAACTACTGAAACAAGCTGTGTGGGTGTTTCAGTTTATCCCAACGAAGAAGTGCGTAGTCTTGCTGAAAGTCGTACATCAGGCAAACTAAAACATCTAGTTAAGGAGAATTTCAGACTGTCTGGAGATATGGTTGTGAAGCATGTATTTACAACAAGAGGAACAGAGAATGGATAAAAACCTTAGAGCACAAGTGTATGAAACTTATAATTGATATTTAAATGCGTTTAACGAAGCGGATATGGAAACAATAAATGATTGTATTTCTTATCCCTTGGCTTATATCGGTGCAGATTCAGTTGAAATGTTAGATAAGTTTTCAATTGATCCTCGAGAATTAAAAAAAGAATTGGATGGGCAACAAGCAACGCTTTTGAAATAGACGTCGTAGCAGTTTCCGACAAGAAAGCTCATGTTGTAATCCGCAATGTGAGAAGGCTAAGAAGCGACGGTTCTCTTATTGAGGAAGCAACTGCATTTTATGCTCTTAAAAATACCATTTACGGTTGGAAGATGTATGCCATTTCAGATATTACTTTCCCTGCTTAACAAGAAATATGTTTTTAAGTGCTCTAAGAGACTCCGGTATAGAAATATTTGAATGCTTTTGTATTATTGAAAAGAAATTTCTCTTGAAACTTGAAACCCAATTTTTCAAGAATTCGAATAGAGCCGTAATTCTGCTCCGCTGTAAGTCCAAACACTTTCTCCAATCCTAATTCTGAAAAGCCATATTCAAGTACTGCCTTTCCAGCTTCGTACCCCAAGCCTTTACCCCAGCTATCTTTTGAGTAACGATAACCAAAATCAATTCCATAAGGTTCATTTAGGAAGCCACACATACCAATAAGTTTTCTGTTTTCTTTTGATCGAACTGCATATCTACCATATTCATGTGTTTGATACTGTCGAATATTTAATTCAACATATTCACCAGCTTCTTTTAAAGATAGCACTTTTCCATCAACAAAGCGTCTAACATTTGCATCACTCTCTATTTTAGCCCAGTCAGAAACATCACTGGTTTTAAAGCATTCGATTATTAGGCGATTTGTTTCAAGTAGCATAAAAGCAAAATCCTAAAAAGGTTGACTGATGTGTAGCTTTTTTGTGAATCTGAAAAGATGATGTGCATCTAATGTTCATAACCGTAGCAAACGCCTTAAATAAAATAAAGAGATTATTAAAAACGTGCATTGAAAAAAGAGCACCAAAATAGACTAAGTTCCTGTTTTATATATATTTTATTAATAACTGTAGCGCGAAAAAATCAGCGCTTAGAAAACTGAAAGGATCTTCTAGCTTTAGGCTTTCCATATTTTTTACGTTCAACAACTCTACTGTCTCTTGTTAAAAATCCAGCAGCCTTTAAAGCTCCCCGTAACTCTCCATCAAACACAGTGAGTGCTTTTGATAATCCATGTCTCACAGCGCCTGCTTGCCCGGAAAGACCTCCACCTTTTACAGTGGCCATAACATCAAATTGATTTTCTACACTGGTCACCGAGAATGCCTGTTGAATAATCATTTGCAAGGTTGGGCGAGCAAAATATTCATTCACTGGTTTTTTGTTAACCGTTATTTTACCACTACCCTTCTTTATCCATACTCTAGCAACAGCATCTTTCCTTTTGCCCGTGGAATAAGCTCTTCCTAGGCTATCGAGTTTTGGCTTTTCATTATTTTCACTAGTTGGCGTGCTCACTACTTCTTCAACTTCAGCCATTATCTAACTCTCCTAGTATTTTTTTCATTAATATTCTTTATGTTGAATATCTCCGGGCTTTGCCCTTCATGAGGATGACTTTCCCCCTTATAAATTCTCAAATTTGTCATTTGCTTTCTCGATAACGGACCCCCCGGCAGCATGCGTTTTACTGCTTTTTCAATAACTCTCTCAGGAAACTTACCTTCTAACATATCACTAGCTACTCTATATTTAATTCCGCCCGGATAACCTGTGTGCCAAAAATATGTTTTAGTATCTCTTTTATTTCCAGTTAGATGTACCTTCTCGGCGTTTATAACTATTACGTTATCACCCATATCCATGTGAGGAGTGAAGGTAGGCTTTTCTTTCCCTCTAAGTATAGTGGCGATCTTAGCGGCCAAGCGCCCCAGAACTACGCCATCAGCGTCTATTAAAATCCACTTTTTCTCTATCTCAGACGGCTTTATTGAAAAGGTTTTCATAAAAATATCCTAAAATCGTTTAATCTTTTAACCGATTAAATTCCTAGGTCAATAGCAAAGTGCCATGTTTATCTTTATTTTTAGCAAAATCACTTTTTTATAGGTCTAGCATAAGTCATCATTGCCTGTGCTACACTATTTTTTGCAGTTTCGGAATATATTGTCACTTCTCCTACTACTAACTTTTGTCCAAATTTCAAAATAGTGGCTTTAGCAAACAAATCGCTAACGCTGGGTCTTTTAAAAAAGTTCATGGAACAATTTACTGTGACTGACATAGGGTCAGGATCTTTAAAAAGAATCGCCGCATAAAATGCACAATCTGCTATTTCAAACATCACTGGTCCCGAGATAGTGTTTCCTGGCCTTAAATCTTGTTCTTCGGGGCATAATTTTACAAGTGAGTGTCCATCATCTATTTCCAAAAACTCAAATCTTGAGGCTTTTTGAAAAAAAACTTTGTCAAAATATGCTGTTAAATCTTCAACACTTTTCATTTTGGTTCACATCGTTGTTTGTTTCGTATATTATAGACTTAAAGATATTTAAAAACACCCCGGTAAGATAGCGGAAAATAAAAAATGGATAAAATTTTATTAAGATCAGACCAGAATGAAATAGCAATTTTGACATTAAATTCGCCAAAAAACTTAAATGCTCTTTCAGAGGCCATGCTAGAGGCCCTGAAGTTAAACTTGGAAGAAATTGGAAAATCTAAAAAGATTAAGTCAGTAATTATCAAAGCATCAGGAAGAGCTTTCTGTCCAGGTCATGACCTGAAGGAAATGCAGGAAAAAAGAGATCTTGAAAACGATGGAGGCAAAGCTTACTTTGAAAAATTATTGTCAAAATGTACTTATGTTATGAAGCTTATTCGGGAGTTACCACAGCCTGTAATAGCCGAGGTACAGGGAGTAGCTGCGGCTGCGGGTTGTCAATTAGTAGCGACATGTGACATTGCCGTTGCATCAGAAGAAGCATCGTTTGGTGTAAATGGTGTGGATATAGGGCTTTTCTGCTCAACTCCGATGGTAGCTCTTTCTAGAAATATCACAAGAAAGAAAGCATTCGAAATGCTTACTACCGGAGATTTTTTAGATCCATTCCAAGCAGAAGAATTAGGACTAATTAACAAAGTGGCTAACAGTAAAGATCTGGGTGATTGTTCCCTAGAAATGGCTGAAAAGATTGCATCAAAACTCTCACTAGCGGTTAAGATTGGGAAGAAGGCCTTCTATAAACAAGCTGAAATGGAAATAGATGATGCCTATTCCTATGCATCAAGTGTCATAGTAGAGAATTTGCTGTTTAAAGAAACTAATCAGGGAATGAACGATTTTCTTAATAAAAAGAGTTGATTGAATCTCCATAAAAATATTGTGAGTTAAATTTTTTGACTTACTGGATAGTAGGTTTTAAAGAGTAAGTTAATATAAGCAAGAATAAACAAAATAGCGGTGAATTGGTGTAAACTAGCAAGTGAAAGAGGTGCACTGTACAAAACGGTAATAATACCTAAAAGCATCTGAACCACGACGATTATCATTAAGTAATTTGCCGCTAATCTTATTTTCAAATAAGGGTTTCTTCTATTAGCCCACCAAATAATACCCACTACAATAAATAGTAAATACGCGGTTAATCTATGGTTAAACTGTACAAGACCGGAGTTTTCAAAAAAATTCGTTATAAAAGGCTCATACTCGAACAAATCGTCAGGTATCCAGTTTCCATTCATTAAAGGCCAATCATTGTACGCTCTTCCTGCATCGATACCTGCTACTAGTGCTCCCAGAGCAAGCTGAACATAACAAAGCACACCAAGTACTGCTAAAATATTTACAGAAACTTTATTTCGGTGCCTTCTAGACTCAAATATCTTTACTGTGTTTTCAGAATGAAACAAAATAGCCCAAAATATCAGAGCAAGGATTATAAATGCCATAGTTAAGTGGATCGCCAGTCTATATGAAAAAACATCTACTACTTGTCCATCTAAACCAGAAGATACCATCCACCATCCCAAAAATGCCTGCAAAGCGCCAAGTAACCCAATACCTAAGAAATAAAATGTCCATCTCTCGGGAATTTGCTTCGTTATCCATAATAAGAGAAAGCCCAAAAACCAAACGAGACCAATGAACCTGGCTAACTGTCTATGCCCCCACTCCCACCAATAGATAAATTTAAATTCATCCATAGTTATAGCAAAATTTACTAATTTAAATTCTGGAATGCTTTTGTACTTTTCAAACTCAACAATCCATCCCTCAGAACTAAAAGGGGGGATCATACCTGTTAGAGGCTTCCACTCAACTATAGATAGGCCAGAGTCCGTTAAACGGGTCCAACCTCCGACTAGTATGAGACTGATTAGAGATATCAATAATGTCCAAAGCCAGATTTTTAGCCAGGACGATTGCTCAACTGATAAGGTCTCTATCGAACTAGCTTGGGTGCTACCTGATCTTTCGTCTACATCCTCAAATAGTTTTCTATTTTTAGTCATAAATCAAAATTTAGTTTTTGTTCTGCATATAAATTAGAGCAAAAAGACAGAAAAGAAAATAACTCAATGAAAACTACTTCTTTTTGATAAGAGCCTTTAAAACACCATGAAAGATCTTTACGTCCTCTTTGCTCAATTCAAGGCCATAAATCAATTTTCTCAACCTAGTCTTCATGCGTTTCTTTTTGCCTTCAGGATAAAAAAATTTTTTCTTATCTAATTCGTTTTCTAATCTCATTGCAAAAACCTGCATTTCTTCATAGTTAGCTTTAGTTATTGGCACATCAATCTGAGAAAATTTTATATTTTTTTCAAGAGAAAAAACATTTAACTGATAGGATATCAACAAGACACTCTGAGCAAGGTTTAGAGAACTAAACATAGGGTTGGATGGTATTCTAATAAGTTTTTTAGCCAAAAATAAATCTTCGTTAGATAGGCCTGCTCTTTCACCACCAAACAAAATGCCTACTTTAAGTCCACTGATACAGCTTTTAAAGATAGTATCGCATCCTGCTATTGGGTCTACGATATCTTTGTACTTATATCTATCACGAGCACTGGTTGCTAAAACTTCATTTAGATCCTTACAGGCATCCGCCACATTTTTAAAAACTTCAGCCTGATCTAGAACTCTACCTGCACCAGCGGCCATAGCTAAGGCTCTGTCAGAAAGATGGTTTTCTCTAGGACTTACTAGCCTCAAATTCAAGAACCCAAAATTTAGCATTGCCCTTGCCGCTGCACCAATATTTTCAGCCATTTGAGGATTTACCAGTATGAAGACTGGGTTCAGCTTTTGCATTGAATTCTCCACATTTAAAACTAACGAATTTTTCTTAAATATGTAAGAAAAAACAGTTGAACACTGATTAAGATTCCCATAAACCTTAACTACGAATTATTTTAAATTTTTTCAATTAAAAGAGTAAATGAATGTCAAAAATCAAAGTGGAAAACACCGTTGTCGAAATGGATGGCGACGAAATGACCAGAATTATATGGGATTTTATTAAAAATAAATTAATACTTCCTTACCTAGACATTCCCTTAGAATATTATGACCTTGGTATAGAGGAAAGAGATCGCACCGATGATAATGTTACAATTCAAGCAGCCCAGGCAACACTTAAGCACGGAGTTGCGGTAAAATGCGCTACAATTACACCAGACGAAGCAAGAGTTGAAGAGTTTAATTTAAAGAAGATGTGGAAATCTCCTAATGGAACTATCAGAAATATTTTAGGGGGTGTAGTCTTCAGAGCACCAATAATTTGTAACAATGTACCCCGCTTAGTACCCGGCTGGACAAAGCCAATAATTGTTGGCAGACATGCCTACGGTGACCAATACAGAGCTACGGATTTTAAATTTCCTGGAAAAGGAAAATTAATCATGAAGTTCGTTGGCGAAGATGGAAATGAAATTGAGCACGAAGTGTTCGATTCGCCATCATCCGGAATAGCGATGGGAATGTATAACTTGGACCAGTCCATTATTGATTTTGCTAGAGCTTCAATGAACTATGGCCTGAAAATGAATTGGGATGTTTATCTTTCGACCAAAAATACAATTATGAAAACGTACGATGGAAGGTTTAAAGATCTCTTTCAAGATATTTACGAGAAAGAATTTGAGGCTCAATTTAAAAAAGCTGGGATAATTTATGAGCATAGATTAATTGACGATATGGTTGCATGTGCTCTAAAATGGTCCGGTGGTTTTGTATGGGCTTGCAAAAACTATGATGGAGATGTGCAGTCTGATACTGTTGCACAGGGTTTTGGATCTCTTGGTCTTATGACAAGCCAATTAATGACACCCGATGGAAGAATAGTAGAAGCAGAAGCAGCTCATGGAACGGTTACAAGACACTATAGAGCGCATCAAAGAGGAGAAGCCACATCAACCAATTCCATAGCGTCTATATACGCTTGGACCGGTGGCCTTAAGCACAGAGCAAAGCTTGACGAAAACTTTCAGTTAGCTACTTTTGCAAAGACTCTAGAAGAAGTGGTAATTGAGACAGTTGAAAAGGGCGATATGACTAAGGATCTTGCTATCCTTGTTGGTGAAGACCAAAAGTGGTTATCAACAGAAGGTTTTCTCGAGAAAGTTAACTCAAATCTAGAAAATAAATTATCTGAAATAAAACTCTAATCGTCAGATAGGCTACTTTCTAAATATGATTTCAAGTGCAACAAAGCTTGATCAGCCTTATCGGGAAGGGTACCTCCGCCCTGCGCAAAATCAGGTCTGCCTCCACCACCCTTACCTCCTGTTTTTGTGGATAGAATTTTAACTAGATCAACCGCTGAGACCCTTTCAACTAGAGTATCAGAAATACCTACTGCTATCTGTACCTTGGTGCCAACTTTTGATAAAAGCGCGGCAATTACATTTTTATTTTGTTTCTTAATATTATCTACAAACGTCCTTAAGTCCTTGCTCGGTACGTCATCAACAACCTTTCCTGAGAAAATTATATTTTTTCCAATCTTTTCGAGGTTTTGACTTTTTTGTTCTCCCTCGCCACTAATCAGAGCTCTATTTAGCTCAGTATTTTTTTGCTCCAGTCTTTTTTTCTCCTCCAAAAGACTATTGACTCTTTCAACTAAATTTTCTGTACTAACATTTAAGAGAGACGAAACTCTTTTATTCACAACTTGAATATTTTCGATAAAGTCTACAACTTTTTTTCCTGTAACCGCTTCCAGCCTACGTACTCCAGATGACGAAGCACTCTCTCCTATAATTTTCAAAAATCCAATATCACCAGTTGAGTCAACATGAGTACCACCACATAATTCTATTGAGAAATGACTTTCATCTTCTGGCGACATTTTAACAACTCTTACATCATCACCATACTTTTCACCAAATAAAGCCCTGGCTCCTTGTTTTTTTGCACTCTCTAATTGCATTATTTCAGTAATAACTGGCGTATTTTCCCTAATGTGCTTATTAACCAACTGCTCGACTAGAAAGATCTGTTCCTCTGTAACAGGCTTATCATGACTAAAGTCGAACCTAAGCCGATCAGCATTATTAAGGGAGCCTCTCTGAGCAACATGTTCTCCCACTATTCTTCTAAGCGCCTCATGAACCAAGTGGGTTCCAGAGTGATTTCTTTTAATATCAAGCCTTAGATCTATATTTATAAACTGTTCTAAATTATTACCTACCTCAAAATAACCCTTTTGTACCTTAACAAAATGTACAAAAATTTGCCCTACCCTCTTTGTATCTGTCACTTTACCTAATCCGCTAATACCTCGTATTTGTCCTTGATCTCCTACCTGACCTCCAGACTCCCCATAAAAGCAAGTCTGATTCATAACTATAACGCCAACTTCATCTTGAGATAATTTTTCTATATATTTTCCATCTTTAATAATCTTGGTTATCAGGCCCTGACTTCTCTCCCTTTCATAACCTAGAAATTCCGTAGCATCCTCTTTCGATTTTAAATCAGCCCATATTTTTTCCTCCGACTCATCTCCCGATCCAATCCAAGATGCACGAGCCTTATCACGCTGCTCTTTCATCTTCGTGTCAAATGTTTCTATATCTACTTTTTTATTACTTTCTCTTAAAACATCTTCTGTTAAGTCTAATGGAAAACCATAAGTATCGTATAATTTGAAAGCTACCTCGCCAGAAAAAAGTTTTTTATCTTCAAGCATAGCCAGCTCCTCATTTAATAATTTCAAGCCTCTATCCAAAGTAAGTTTGAAACGTGTCTCTTCTTCCTTAAGAGCATTTTCGATAAGACTTTTTCTCTCAATAAGTTCAGGGAAAGCATCGCCCATTTGCTGCAGTAGAGACGGGAAAATTTTATAAAGGTGAGGTTCTTCACAACCCAATAAGTGGCAATGCCTCATGGCTCGTCTCATAATCCTTCTAAGCACGTACCCCCTACCCTCATTAGAGGGCATAACGCCATCAGCGATCAAAAACGACGCAGATCTTAAATGATCCGATATTACCCTGTGATGAATATTTTTATTCCCATACGGATCTGTATTAGAAAAATCAGCAGATTTCTCAATAAGCTTTTTAAACAGGTCAGTATCGTAGTTATCATGCTTTCCTTGTAGGACTGCTGCAATTCTTTCCAAACCCATTCCAGTATCAATAGATGGTTTTGGCAAATCAATCCTTATTCCATCGGGCATTTGCTCATATTGCATAAAAACGAGATTCCAGATTTCTACAAAACGATCACCATCTTCATCAGGAGATCCAGGAGGACCGCCGGAAACAGATGGGCCATGATCATAAAAAATTTCTGAACAAGGACCGCAGGGCCCTACAGGACCCATACTCCAAAAATTATCACTCGTCGAGATTTTAATGATTTTATCATCTGAAAGGTTGGCACATTTTTTCCAAAGATTTATTGCCTCGAGATCTTCATGAAAAACTGTCACCAGTAATTTTTCTTTAGGTAACTTAAATTCTTTTGTTAATAACTGCCATGCCAAACTTATTGCTTCTTCCTTAAAATAATCCCCGAAAGAAAAGTTACCAAGCATTTCGAAAAAAGTATGGTGCCTCGCCGTATAACCAACGTTATCTAAATCATTATGCTTTCCACCTGCACGCACACATTTTTGAGATGTAACTGCTGTCTTAACTTTAGATTTTTCGATACCGGTAAAATAATTCTTAAATTGTACCATTCCCGAATTTGTAAACATCAGAGTTGGATCGTTATCTGGTACGAGTGATGAACTTTTAATTACTTTGTGATCATTCGACTTAAAAAAATTAACAAATGTTTCCCTTATATCATTTAAAAGCATCAGTAATCCAAAGTAGTTTTTTTACTGATCCTAACATACAGCTTTTTAAAACTTTTTAAACTCTATAATAACAAAATTTACTCGGCTTGATCTTGTGCCTCGTCTACTATTTCGTCATCATTAATACTGTAAGATCTTCTTATCTTTTCTTCTATTTCATTACAGATATTTTCGTTTTCCTTCAGATACATTTTCGCATTTTCTCGACCTTGTCCTATACGTTCATCTCCGTAAGAAAACCAAGCGCCCGATTTTTCAATTATTCCCTCTTTTACGCCAAGATCTATAATTTCGCCTGTCTTTGAAATGCCTTCTCCATACATAATATCAAATTCAACTTGTTTAAAAGGTGGTGCAACTTTATTTTTAACAACCTTTACTCTTGTAGAATTTCCTACGATTTCATCTCTATCTTTTAATGCACCAATTCTACGAATATCCAACCTTACTGAGGAATAGAATTTTAGTGCATTTCCACCTGTTGTTGTTTCTGGGCTCCCAAACATTACCCCTATTTTCATTCTGATCTGGTTTATAAAAATTACCATGCAGTTAGATCTACTAATTGATCCAGTAAGCTTACGCATTGCCTGGCTCATCAATCTAGCTTGAGCACCCACTTGGGCATCCCCCATATCCCCTTCCAGTTCCGATCTGGGCGTCAATGCCGCAACACTATCGACTACAACAACAGACACTGCACCAGATCTAACAAGTGTCTCAGTTATTTCTAAAGCTTGTTCACCTGCATCGGGCTGAGAGATAAGCAAGTCATCTAAATTAACACCGAGTTTTTTAGCGTAACTTGGATCAAGAGCGTGCTCTGCATCTACAAATGCACAAATACCACCATTTTTTTGTTCCTGAGCGATCACATGGAGAGCTAAGGTTGTCTTTCCTGAACTTTCTGGCCCATAAACCTCAATAATTCTTCCTTTAGGAAGTCCGCCAATGCCTAAAGCTACGTCTAACCCGATAGAGCCAGTAGATACCGCCTCTATATCCATAACTGGATTGTCTTGCCCAAGTTTCATGATTGATCCCTTGCCGAAACTTCTTTCAATTTGAGCTAATGCGGTGTCCAAGGCTTTATCTTTATCCATATTTTTTCTTTCTGAGATATTTATTAAATTTTCCATGTACAGAATCCCTTGTTTTATCATATATAGTCTGGAACAGCTACTTTATTTGTCAAAGTGTTCCCATTTTGTTCTCAATAAGGTATCATAAACAAATTTAATATCAACTTTAATTTTTCTTTTGCAATACAGCACAAAAAAAACCATCTCCACTGTCATCAATTGTAATGTTTTGTTTGTTTAAAAGCCTATAGTTTTTATTATCCATTAGAAAATTTTCTATAAGTTCCTCATTTTCAATTTTTAAAAGAGAACAAGTTATATAAAAGATATAGCCATTTTTTTTTAAGAGATCTTTAATCTCATCTAAAATTACGGTTTGCCTAGTTAAAATTTCATTCAAAGACTCGGGGGTAATTCTCCATTTTTGCTGAGGATTTCTTCTCCACGCCCCAGAGCCACTGCAGGGCACGTCAGCTACGATGTAATCAAAGCTACAGCGGTAATTTTGTAACTTTTCGACTTCAAGCCTTTCAAATTTTACCCCTGCTCTCTCAGCCCTTATATCAGCCTCTTTTAACTTTTTTTCATCTATATCATGGATATAAAACTTTCCATTACCTTTTAACGAGCATGCAATGCTTAGTATTTTCCCACCCGCGCCTGCACAATAATCTAAAACCTTTGTATGCTCATCCAATGGTAAATCTTCGATTATTTTCTGCGAGTGAAGGTCTTGCACCTCAAAACATCCATCTTTAAAAGCTTGTATTTGCGTAAGACGACGAGGATTGCCAATAATATCTATTCCATATCTTACTATTTTAGACTTTTTTCCTTCTATCCCTTCCAAGGATAGACACTCTAAAATTGACAAAATGTCTGACTTAAGAGGATTAACACGTATCGAAATTGGAGCTCGCTTTTCCAATAATCGCATAGCAGTTTTAAACTTTCGTCCAAGAGACCTCTTAAATTCAGCTATCAAAAAATCAGGAATATTATCAACAACCCCAAAACATTCGTTAATATTTTCTTTTGATATTTTTGAAAACTCTTTTTCAAAAATAGAGAGTTTCTCAGGACCATATTTTTGCCCAGTAAAGATATCATTTAAATTTAACGCATAGAAAACTGAATGAAGAAAAACAAGAGCTCTACCATTTATCGGTTGCTTTTCTTTTTCTAAAACAGATGTAAATGTTTTTTTCACCCTCAAAATATCAAAAACTATATTTCGTATAGACTCTCGATCACTAGATCCTGCATATCGATTATTTTTTGTCCAGTTAAAGAGGATTGAGTTTAGATTTTTACCATCTAAAAAGTCATCTAAGATAGAAATAGCAGCATTAGCTTGAGAATCCTTTCTCATTTCAGCTTGAAAAGTAGTTTGGGGCTTGTCTCGTTATGCTCACGTCATGAACATGACTTTCTCGAAGCCCAGCATTTGTTATCTTAACAAATGAACAATTTTTTCTCATAGAGTCGACTGTGTGATTTCCAGTATAACCCATTGCAGCTTTAAGACCTCCAAGAAGCTGATGTAGAACCTTTCCCACTGGCCCCTTATAAGGGACATGACCCTCTATTCCTTCCGGAATGAGTTTGTCGGCTTCAACCTCCTTTTGAAAGTATCGATCGGCTGATCCTCTTGCCATAGCTCCGACGGAACCCATGCCACGATAGTTTTTAACGCTTCTTCCTTGGTAGTATAATACTTCTCCAGGTGCTTCATCAGTTCCAGCTAATAGTGACCCCACCATTACACATGAAGCACCCGCAGCTATAGCCTTAGCAAAATCACCTGAATACTTAATTCCACCATCAGCTATTATAACCTTGCCATGCTTCTCAGCTTCTTCGGCACACTCTAAGAGAGCAGTAAATTGGGGAACTCCTACACCCGCTACTATTCTAGTTGTACAGATTGAACCAGGACCAATGCCAACCTTTACTGCGTTAGCCCCTGCTTTAATAAGTGCTCTTGTTGCTTCCTTAGTTGCAACATTTCCTGCAACAATATCAATATCTGGAAATCTGTTTTTAAGCTCCTCTACTGATTTCAGTACATGAGAAGAATGTCCATGAGCAGTATCAATTACAATCAAGTCTGCCCCAGCCTCAACTAAAGCTATTGACCGCTGAAGTCCCTTCTGACCAACTGTGGAAGCCGCTCCAACCCTTAGCCTACCTAGTGAGTCCTTTGTTGCAAGAGGATTTAAGACAGAATTCTCAAGATCTTTAACAGTCATCAAGCCAACCAATTCATTATTTTTATTTATGATTAAAAGTTTTTCTATTCTCCGTTCAGACAAAATTGATCGTGCTTTTTCATTACTCACAGGCTCATTGACGATTGCCAAATTAGTGTCAGTCATCATTTCACTTACTGGGGTTTCTAAATTTTCCACAAACCTCATATCCCTATTCGTTAGAATACCTTTTAAGATGTTCTTTTCATTCACTACCGGAAAACCAGTAATGTTCAATTTTTTTTGTAGCTCCTTAGCATCACTTAACTTCTGATTTTCTCTTAACGTTATGGGGTTATAGACAATAGCACTTTCAAATCTCTTAACGTCATTAACGCAAGCAACCTGTTCTTTTATCTTTAAATTCCTATGAATAACTCCTATTCCTCCATATTGAGCCATAGCGATTGCCATTCTTGATTCAGTTACAGTATCCATAGCTGATGACATAATTGGGCTATTAAGAGAGATGCTACTTGTTATTAGGGTCTGAGTATCTGTCTCATTTGGCAGAATATTTGACTTATTAGGTACTAACAATATGTCATCGAACGTCAAAGCCTCCTTTATTTGCATTTCATTTATCCTTATTATTTATATCCAGTAGCGACTAAGTATCTTTCTGATGAGTCAGATCTACTGGCTTTGGGCTTAAAATTAATTACTTTTTCAAATTTTTTGTTAACCAGTCTTTGAATCTCTGGGCCTGGACCAGCATCTAATACCTTCGCTACAAAACACCCATCTTGTTTCAAATATTTTATAGCAAAGTCTGACGCCGCCTCAACAAGTGCCATAATCTGAAGGTTGTCGGTTTTTTTATGACCTGTAGAATTTGGAGCCATATCAGAGAGGATAACATTAAATTTTGTATCTAAGGAATTTTCAAACTCCAAAAATTGCGTTTCATCCAAAAAATCTATTTCAACAAATTTAACCCCCATGATTGGCTCACATGACTTTAGGTCCAGTCCAACAACCAGCTCTTCAGAGGGTTTCACTCCTACCTTTTGAGCAGCAAATTGACACCACCCACCCGGAGCGCACCCCAAATCTAAAACATTATATCCTTTTTTAAGCAAATTAAATTTATTATTAATTTCTATTAATTTAAAGGCTGAACGAGACCTAAATCCTTGAAGTTTTGCCTCTTTTACAAAAGGATCGTTAAGTTGTCTCTGAAGCCACCTTGTAGAGGAAATGGATCTTCCTTTAGCAGACTTTACTTTTACCTTCAAATTTCTCATATTTTTTTAAAAACAAGTGGAAAAAAATAAACTTTTATAGCAACATGTAATTGCTTATATGATTAGGCAACTTATAACTCAATAAAAACTTTTTACAGGAATAAAAATAGATGCCTTCTCAGCAAGTTGTTTATATTTTTTGGAGAGATATTCCTGCTCAATTTATTGTAGGCAAAGGGCGTAAAGCAAAAAAAGTAAAACTGCCCGATCGCTTCGAAAAAGCCATCGATAAATGCGCTATGAAACTAAATTTTACTGATACAGATTCTTACTTAAAGGAATGGAGAAAAACGACTCCCATTTTATGTGAAGGATCTTTGGAAGATATAATTAGCAAAGAGAATAAAAGATTTGAAGTTGACTATAATAATAAGAAATTAAATGATCTTATTGAAAATGGGGGATTATCTTAGTGGACACAAAAACTTTAACAAATGACCCCACGACTTTTTCAATAGAGGTTATGCCTAGAACAGCAAAGAAAGTTGATGACTTCCAAAGAATACTGCCAAAGAAAACAACAGTTTATGTCGCGCATTTAGAAGACACACCGGTTGAAGAAATGTTTTTTACCTGTAAAAGATTAATATCTGAGGGAATGGCCCCAATGCCTCATATCCCAGCAAGAATTATCCGTGACACAGGTGAACTTGAAGATTGGGTTAAAGAGTATTCGTCTTTAGGCGTAAATCAAAGTTTATTGCTCGCAGGAAATGGGAAAAACCCAAAAGGAGAGTTATTTAATTCCATTCAAATGTTAGAAACTGGGATCTTTGAAAAACATGCATTTAAAAAAATTCAAATCGCAGGCCATCCAGAGGGGAATAAAGACATTGATAAAGATGGGTCTCTAGAAAGGACTATAAATGCTCTCAAGATAAAACAAAAGTTAGCAAAAAAAACAAAATTGCAAATTGGAATTACTACACAGTTTTGTTTCGATCTTCGACCTGTAATGGAATGGTTAGAAGTATTGGAAAGCGAACAAATTAATTTACCAATAAGCTTAGGCTTGGTAGGGCCAACAAAACTACAAGCTTTGATAAAGTACGCTATTATGTGTGGAGTTGGACCCTCTATATCAGTCTTAAAAAAGAGAGCTAAGGATTTAACCAAACTACTATTACCTTTTGAACCAACAGAGATGATTGACGATTTAAATTCAAATAAAAAAAACAAGCTTTTTAAAAACGTACACTCTCTTCATTTTTTCCCTTTAGGAGGAATAGAAGCTAGCGCAGCTTTTGCAAGAAATATCGACACACCAGCATAGGAGGGAAAATGAGCGTTACAATAATAGAGTCATTATCTAAAACAGTAAAAATTGGCTTTGATGAACCTTTTTGTATCATCGGAGAAAGAATAAACCCTACGGGAAGAAAAAAGCTTTCACTGGAGTTGCAAAGCGAGGATTTTTCAACTGTAGAAAAGGATGCACTCGATCAGGTTAAGTGTGGGGCTCACATCCTCGATGTAAATGCTGGTGTTGTTTATAATGATAACCCTGATCCTAATATCACAGAACCACCGTTAATCAAAAAATTAATTAACTTAGTTCAAAGCTTGACTGACGTTCCAATTTGTATAGATAGCTCTGTACCTGCTGCCTTAGAAGCAGGCCTCGAGACAGCAAAGGGACGTCCTCTTCTTAATTCCGTTACAGGCGAAGAAGAGAGACTGGAAACAATTCTTCCACTAGTCAAAAAGTATAATGTACCCGTTGTTGCGATATCCAACGATGATACAGGAATATCTGAAAATCCAGAAGTACGTTTTCAAGTAGCAAAAAAAATAATTAATAGAGCTGCTGATTACGGAATACCTAAGAATGATATTATTGTAGATCCTTTAGTTATGCCCATTGGTGCTATGGCAACTGCTGGTTTACAAGTTTTTGACTTAGTTAAGAAACTTCGTGAAATTGGTGTTAATTCAACTTGTGGGGCATCTAATATTTCATTTGGACTACCTAATAGACATGGAATTAATGCTTCATATCTTTCGATGGCCATTTGCTCTGGCCTGACAAGTGCAATAATGAATCCCACTAATGAGAGTGAAATTAACGCTATAAGGTCAGCAGACTTTTTAATGAACCATGATCCTAATGGGGCAAACTGGATCAGATCTAATAGAGTTGTAGAAGAAGGGGGCGTTAGCTCGAGAACTACAAGAAGACGTCGACAAAGATTATAAGATTATTAAATGGAAAACAGAAATTCTTCAGCGACCATTGTATTTACACCCTCAGGAATAAGGGGGGCGCGTAAAAAAAAAGGAACGACTATACTTGAGGCTGCCCAAAAATTCTCTGTAGACTTAAATAGCATTTGTGGTGCGCGGGGCAGGTGCTCAAAATGTCAGGTAGAGCTGACTTTTGGAGAATTTAACAAATTAAATATTCGTTCCAAAGAAACAAGCGTGTCAGAAAGAAATGAAACTGAGCTTATCTATAGAACTAAATTTCATTTATCTGAGGAGAGAAGGCTTGGATGCCAAACAAAAATTCTTGGTGATTTAGTGGTAGATGTTCCTGAGGATAGTCAAATTCATAAACAAATTATAAAAAAAGAAACCAATTTGCGCGATTTCTCTCTTAATACATCCGTTAAAGCCTTTTATGTTCAGGTTTCTGAGCCACAACTTGACTCTCTTGAGAGCGACTTTGAACGCCTAAAAATTAGTTTGAAGGATGATTGGAATATTCAAGGGGTTACATGTAGTGTTCGTATTCTCAAAGATTTACAGGAGAAATTGAGAAGAGGTAATTGGGGAATTACGGTTTTACTATATTATAAAGAAAACACCGTTCCAGAAATTGTAGACATTCACTCTGGATATTCCGAGATACCAGCATTTGGGGTAGCAATTGATTTAGGTTCAACCTCAATTGCAGCTACACTTTGTGATTTAAACTCAGGGAAGATTGTTGGCAGCATGGGTATAATGAATCCACAGATAAGGTATGGTGAAGACGTCATGAGTAGAGTTTCATATTGCATGATGGAGGAAAAAGGTTTAGCAACGTTAAATAATTCCATCATACAGGGTATAAATGAGCTTACAAGAAAAATTGCAGAAAAACATGAGATCAAACTAGATAGCGTTTTTGAAATTGTTTTTGTTGCTAATCCCATTATGCATCATCTTCTTCTTGGGATTGATCCTAAGGAACTGGGTCAAGCCCCATTCCCTCTGGCGCTTTCAGACAGCCTCACTATCAAATCAAAAGATATAGGTATAATTCTAAATCCAGAAAGCTATGTTTATACAGTGCCATGCATTGGAGGACACGTTGGTGCTGACGCTGCATCTGTTTTGATAGCAGAACAGCCACAAAAGTTAAAAGATACCACTACTCTTTTAATTGACATCGGAACTAACGCCGAAATACTTCTAGCCAGAGGCGAGGAAATTTTTGCTTGTTCTTGCCCAACTGGTCCAGCACTTGAAGGGGGCACAAATTTCAGCAGGTCAAAGAGCAGCACCTGGCGCTATTGAACGAGTTCGCATAGATCCAATTACCAAAGAACCACGTTTTAAAGTTATAGGTTGTGAGCAATGGTCTAATGAAGAAGGATTTTCAGAAAACGTATCTGAGGTTGGAGTAACGGGTATTTGTGGATCTGGAATTATAGAAGCAGTCGCAGAAATGCGTTTAGCTGGGCTACTAGATGCTAATGGACTAATTGGTTCAGCAGCACAAACTGGTTCAAATAGGTGTACTAGTTCTGAAAGAACAAATTCCTATCTCTTATATAGTGATAACAAAGTTTCATTATCTATAACCAACATGGATATCAGAGCAATTCAACTAGCTAAAGCAGCCCTACATGCAAGCTTCAAAATTTTATTGGAAAAAAGCAGAGTGAACAGAATAGATAGTATTTTACTGGCAGGCGCTTTTGGCTCACAGATATCTCCCGAACATGCTTTAATTATTGGTCTAGTACCTGATGCGCAAGTCAGCCAAATTGTGGCGAGTGGAAACTCGGCAGGTGCAGGAGCGATCATCGCTCTTTTAGACGTAAGCTCGAGGAGAGAAATCTCTTCGGTCGTAAGAAAAGTCCATAAAATTGAAACTGCTGTTGAGCCCAATTTTCAAAAACACTTTGTGGAAGGCTCTGCCTTTCCTGACAACAGCTCTTCCCATCCAGAGCTTTTTAAGATTAAAGAACTACCGAACGTGAACTTTAATCAAAAAAGGCTGCGAAGGCAGCGCTAAGTTGATACCGTTTTGGTACTAAGCTTTGTTTTTAATAGAGTGACTAATTTATTTTTTATTGAGAAAACTGATGTCCTTCCGATCACCAGCAAGGCTGGGGTGGCTATTAGCGTGAGGAACGTGGCAAAAGTCAGCCCTCCAGCAATTGTACTAGAGAGATCGACCCACCACTGAGAAGAAGGAGCTCCCACAAGTATATCTCGTTCAGAAAATCTTATGGTTAGACTGAAGACCATCGGAACAAGGCCTAATATCGTTGTAATAGCTGTCAGAATAACGGGCCTAAACCTTGTAAGTCCTGCCATGTAAGCCGCTTCTCTATGATTATGTCCTTTTCTTTTATATTCATTAAAGGTATCAATTAAAACAATATTATTATTTACAACAATACCTGCAAGTGCAATCAGACCAAGCATGGACATAACGACACCAAAAGGTCTTTCTGTCAAAAAGAGTAACAAGAATATACCGCCCGTTGATAAAATGATCGCAGACATTGTTACGATAGTTTGCCATGCTGAATTAAACTGGATCATTAAAACAATTGACATTAACACTAGAGAGAAAACTAGGGATTGCCCAAGAAAAGCTTGTGTTTCCTTGATATCTTCATCCTCACCTGCAAAGTTTACGCTCACACTTTTTGGGAAAGTTACATTCTCTATTCCACTCTTAAGTTTTTCAATTAAAAACGGTGCTTGCATTCCTTCCTTCACATTTGCCTCTATAGATCGAAGTCTGTTTCCATCTAAACGAGAAATGGTGCCTCCCTTTTTTTCTGGCGTAAGTTCAGCAAATACTGACAACGGTACATATCTTCCGTCGGATGTAGGAACTCGTAATTCCTGAAGTCTATCTAAATTTCGTTCAGACTTTATATACCTTAAAAACACCTCAAGCTCTTCGTCCGTATCGTCCGGCCTGTAATCTGAAACTTTTACTCCTTTGGTAAGTAACTTTACCATTGTGCCCAAACTGGCAACTGTAACACCATGTCGAGCGGCTATTTCTCTATCGATATTTAAATTCCATTCTAAGCCCGGAGACGGCAAGTTATCTGAAATATCAATAAAACCATCTATTTTGTTCATTTTCTGTCTAATAACAAATAACGCTTTGTTCAATTGATCAAAGTCAGTACCCGTTATTTCAATTCTTACCGGCTTTCCTTGCCCTCCCGGGCCTTCCTTCTGCGCTACTATATTTATGTTAGCGCCTTCTAAAAATTTAACTCTCCCTCTCATACTTTCCATTAAATCAGCGGCTGTTTCACGTTCATCCCAATCAGAGAAAATGGTTCGCACCGAGCCCACTAGATCTTTAGTCCTGCCGTCAGCCCCCGTTTTTGCAAAATTTATATCTACGCCATTTAAATTAGCAATTGAAGCCTCTGTATCTTTCACTAAAGAATTTTTTTCTGAAGCAGACAGGTCACCCCTAGAAAGAATTTGAACAACTGCTTGTTCTGGTTCAATATCTGGGAAAAATTGCACTCCTAATTTAGCAGAAAAATATGCCGTGTAAGATCCCACTATCAATAAACCTACCAAAAAAATTGAAAGTATCGGTCGTGTTACTGAGATTTTAAGAATATCTTTATAAAGTTTTGGGGGCGTTGTTTTAGTTCTTTTGTCAGTTGAAATTTTTCCGAGAAAGCTTCCTAATATTGGAATGAAAATCAAGGCCATCAAAAGAGATGCTGACAAAACTACAATCATTGTTATTGGCAAATATTTCATAAATTGACCAACAATACCAGGCCAAACCAATAAAGGAAAAAATACCATTAAAGTGGTTACTGTAGAGGCTATTATAGGCCATGACATTCTTACCGAACCCTCTAAGTAGGCAGCTTTTCTATCATGGCCCAAAGATATTTTTCGGTCAGCATACTCTGTTGTAACAATAACTCCATCTACCAGAATACCTGCTACGAGTATAAGAGAAAACAAGACGATTATATTCATAGTTACCCCAAAGTAGCTCAAAATGATAAAGCCAAGAAGAAAACTACTGGGTATCGCAAACCCAATTAAAAGAGCATTTTTTATTCCTAATGCCAGCACTACTATTACCAAGACGATTAAAACTGCAGCGAAAACGTTGTTACCTAAATCATTAAGTAAATTTCTGACTGACTTAGATTCGTCAAATAAATAATCTACATTTATATTTCCTGGAATGTTAGACACTTCCTCAGAGATCACTTTTTTTGAGGCATCAACTACGTCAATTATATTAGATCCTACTCTCTTTTTTATATCTAAAACGACAGCTGGTTTACCATTGACTCTGGACCAACTTTTTTTATCTTCAAAAGTTCTTCTTATAATCGCAATATCACCAAAATTTATGGTGGTGCCGTCCGCAATTTTTACAGGCATTGCAAAAAGTTCATCTAATGTTTCAACAACTCCAGGAACTTTAACAACCAATCTACCATTTTCATTTTCAATAGCACCTGCGGTTACTAATTGATTATTAGCCGCCACCAAACCAATAACGTTTTGTGGGTTTATACCGTAAGATTCTATAGAACTAGCATCAATAAGTATTTCAATGACTTCTTTTCTGTCACCACCGACTTCTACTTCTAGAACACCGGCTACACTTTCAACTTTTTCTTTAATATTATTCGCTATGTTAATAAGAGAAGACTCCGGAACGTTTCCAGACAAAGACACTGACAAGATTGGGAATAGTGCCAAACTTATTTCTGTCACCTTTGGTTCTTCTGCATTTTTTGGTAAATCTTTTTTTGCATCATCGACAGCTTGCCGTACGTCCTCTAGGACAAGATCTATATCCTCACCTGCATCAAACTCAACTGTTATAGATGTATAACCTTCCGTTGCTGCTGACGTCATTTTTTTTAGTCCTGCAACTGTTTTTAGCTGTTTTTCAAGTGGCTTAGTTAACAATTTTTCTGCATCAGAAGGAGATATACCTTCGTAAGCTACACTAACATATGCAACAGGAATTTCTACGTCTGGTGATGCTTCTTTAGGTATAGATAAGAATGCATTGATACCTGAAAAGAAGATCAATACTAGGGCCAAAATTACGGCACCAGGTCTTTTAAAGCAGCCTTCAATTATTGATTTCATATTTTTTGTCTCAATTAATTTTATACTCTATTTCGTCTCCTGGGCTCACGAAAGCCTGACCATTTGTTAAAACGATATCATCATCTAGCAATCCAGAAACCAAAGCAAAATTACCTGAGGTTCTTACCAACAAAACATCATTCTCAAAAACAATATTATTTCTTACTGTTTTTACCTTTAAAGACCCATCTTCTCCAATTGCTAAGTGCGCAGGAGATATCGAAAAAGCCTGAACCTTCTCGACTAAAATGCCAACCTCCGCACTCATTCCAGCCTTCAAAGAACTGTCTGTATTAGTAATTTCAATTTCAACAATGAATGTTCGGGTCGCCTCACTGGCTGAAGACGCTATACGTTTAACCACACCCCTTCTATTTCCTACTCCGGTTACATTGACTACAACTTCATCACTTAGCGATATTTTAGAAACGTCTGTTTGAGCCACCGGTGCGAATAGCAACATTTTTGAAAGATCAATTATTTTCCCAATATTTTGATTTTTTTTGACAAATTGACCGGCTTCAACATTTAACATCTCCAGCACTCCACCAATACCCGCAATAACAGTGCTGTTTTTAAGATTATTTCGCAAATTGGCAATATCTGCTTTTGCTCGTGTCAAAGAGGCCTCAGCCCTAACCAAATTCAACTCCGATGTCATATCTTTCTTCGATAGGCTTTCAGTAATTGAGTAATTTTTCTCTTCCAATCGCAAGGCAGCCTCTCCAGCCTCTAGCTGTTCCAGTATCGTTCCCTTATCTATTTCGAGTATGATATCATTTTTTTCAACTAGCTGCCCACGTTGTTTTACTATTTCTTTTACTTCCCCATCTTTCTTACTTAAGACATCAACTTCAAAAACTGGTTTTAGCACGCCACTAGCTCTCACAACCTTGTAAGTATCGCGGTTTTGTACTTTTTGAGCGGATACTACAAACACCTTTTCAGTATCATCTCGTTTTATTGCCTCACTTTTTTCAATATTCTCAACAAATAAACCAGGTATCATCCAGATAGCTACTATTAAAATAATCAATCCCGCCACTGCTTTTCTAGACAAAAACATTGATAATAATCTATCTTTTTGTTTTAGCGGTTTATTAAAATCAATATGGAGCTTGGTAACCATTCTCTAACTTAATTGAACTTGTAAAAATTTTTCTAATTTTTGAAAAGACACATTTCTTTCAATAAAGCCATTACCTATATCTTGCAATAAAATCAAGTTAATATTGTCCCCGATCACTTTTTTGTCTTGTTTCATAAATGTCAACAGTTTTAATATATCTAGCTTAGCATTATGAATTTGGGTTGTTACGGTAGGAAGTTTCATTGAACGCAAGTGTTCGTCTATATTCTCAAGCTTTCGTTCGCTCAAATAACCCTCTTGCTTAGAAAAACGAGCAGCAAGAACTATTCCGAGGGAGACTGCTTCTCCATGTAGTAATTTTTCCGAGTAGCTAAAATAAGTCTCTAAAGCGTGTCCAAAGGTATGACCAAAATTTAAGAGTGCTCTATCTCCCTGCTCGGTTTCATCGATTTCGACAACCTTGCTTTTTAGTCCAAGAGATTTTTCAATGATGTGCAACAAAACTACCTCATCTCGCGATGATATAAGCTTCTGGTTTTCTGTTAAAAATTTGTAAAAATCCTTATCAAAAACAAGAGCCATTTTTAAAACCTCTGCATATCCTGCAAGAAATGCTCGCTCCGGCAAGGTGCTTAAAAAAGATGTATCACAAAAAACAACTTTAGGATGATAAAACGTTCCAATAGAGTTTTTTGCTGGTCCATTATTTACAGCTGTTTTGCCTCCTACTGAACTATCTACCTGAGATAATAAAGTTGTCGGAACTTGAATTAAATTTATACCTCTACGAAATAAACTTGCAGCTAAAGATACTAGATCTCCGACTACTCCTCCACCAAAAGCGATAACATAATCTGTCCTGTCAAAATTTAGCTCAGTTAGCCAATCGATAACTTTTTTCAGAACGTTCCAATTCTTCGAAGGTTCACCTGGTTCTATCAAAAATAAGTGAGGATCAACTTTTAAATCACTTATTTGATCCAAAAAATTTGCATATTGTAAGCGATGAACAGTTTTATCAGAAATTATAGCGATTTTCTTACCCGCTAAAGCTAATTGAAGATAGTTATTTTTCTCTTTAAAAAGATTTTTACCTATCAATATATCGTAAGTGGTTTTCTTAGAGCGAATGTTTATAGACTTTTTACGTATCATTATTTATGTATCACCTTTTTCAACAAAAGTTCTTCGACTATGGCCTCTACAGTCATTTCTACATTAGAGTTTTCATTGACAATATAAGTATCTGCTTGTCTATAGAACTTAACTCTTTCTCTATTCTTCTTGACCAAAGTATCTAATATATTTTTATTCTTTAAAAGAGGTCGTTTTTCCTGATCGTGAATACGCTTTGATATGATATCAACATTACACTGAACCCAAATAGAAAAAGATTTTGATTTAATCGCTTTCCTTGTTTTAGAAGATAATATAGATCCACCACCTGTTGAAATTATGTGTGCAGCTTTATCTAATACTCGACCCACAACTTCTTCTTCAACTTGCCTAAAGTATTTTTCACCTGAGTCATTAAAAATTTCATAAATTGTTTTTCCAACTTCTTTTTCAATTATTTTGTCAGTATCTGATAATGGGACCCCCATCATTTTAGAAAGGACTTTACCAATAGCGCTTTTCCCGCTTCCCATTAAACCTGTTAACACTATCGATTTAGATAAAATTTGTTTCATTGCATAAATTCATTTACTATATCAACATTGTAATTATTTGTTTTATATAACAAAGAAAACGTATATTGGTGCAAAAACTTACTATATAAAAAGAGTTGGGTTTTAGTGAGGACGAATTAAGATTGGTAAAATACTATATTATAGGTTCCGTAATAATATTTATTTCAACTTTTTTATTATATTTGTTTGTAGAACAAGATCCTCCCAAAGGTGAAGTAATTATTGAAGTCAATATCGATGATCAATCAACAAATTAGGGCTTTTTTCTTATTTTTTTTAGTCTTATTAATAATATTCTCTGAAGCATTTTCGGATGAAAGTAAGCATCAGAGTGCGACCAAAGAATATAAGGGTATAGGCAAGACCTCATTAATATCTAAATCGTCAAACTCCATTTTAGATAAAAAAAATGTTAAAGAAAATTTCCTGGGAGCGGTAAACGTAAATGGAATAGGGTTAATCTCAATTGAGCGAACAAAGTTCCCAAGTGATTTATGGAGAAACTCAAGTGAAAAAGTACTTTCGGAAAAGCTAAATAGTATGCCTAATCTTACTTTAACTTCCACTAATAAAATCTTTAAAAGACTTTTACTGGTAGATGCAAAGCCTCCTTTAAACTCCATAGGAGTGAAGAATATGGGATATTTGTTCCTATTGTCACGTATTGATCAACTTATCAATTTGGGTGCAATTGATGAAGTAGAAGAGATCCTAAATTATATTAAAGAGCCGTCAATTGAACTCATGAAGAGAAAAATTCAAGTTGCATCTCTGAACGGAAGACTGTCAAAAACTTGTGATTTGGCAAATAAATATCCAAACTTTGAGGGAATGCTGCAGTTTAAAATAATATGTTTGGTAAGGAAAAATGACTGGCAAGCAGCCGCTTTAGCGTTTACGGTGGGTTCATCTTTGAATCAATTTGATGAAAAAGAAAAAAAATTATTATTAAATTATTTAGATCCAGACATTGAAATTAATAGACTTTATGATATTGAGATTAACGATCTAAGTCCGACAGGTTTTTATCTACTGCATGGCAAGAAAGAATTAATACCTCCTGACATACTACCAAACAAATACGCATATGCATTTAGTTTATTAGGCATTCCCTCCAAAATACGAATTAAATCTATGGAGCAGTTAGCATCAAAATATGTAGTCAACGCAAACACTTTATTTAGCTTATACAGAACAAGCCTAATTGAAGACAAAGAGAACTCTAATGATGCAACAATAGTTGTAATGCAATTAGAGCGGGCTTTTAATAGCGATAGCGAATACAGAAAACTTTTAGCTCTTAAACAAGCTACGAAAGTATTTCAAAAAAAAAAATTACTAGTGCATCTGTCTAATGAATACGTAGATGAACTAAAAAATTTATATTTTTCTGATGACAAAAGACTGAAAGATCTGGTCATTGCTCTACTTAGTCTAACTGATGGCATGACCAATGAGTATTTTATGATGGAATCAAGTAATCCTGATATAAACTGCTTAATAGATATTAAAAAAAAGGTGTTCATAAAACATGAAACAGATTCTAGGCTCTGCGAGTTAGTAAAAAAGCTAAACATAGAAATAATTAAAAAAAGTTTTCCTACAAATAGAAACCTTGGTGCTCAAATGGAAAAGGGATTAATTCTATTAGAAAGTTTAAATCTACTAGAAAATGGCCTTTCAACTGAGTTCGAAGAGTTGAAACTGAGCTTAAGCATGCTGACAAAAATTGGACTTATTGATTTAGTGAACGAAATTTCGGTCGAGCTAATAGCTTTAAATACCTTGAAAAAATTGGTTCGTAACAAATGAAAAATGTCGACAACATATCATCGGACTTTCTACTAAGTCTGGTAACTGAAAAAAATATGAGCCTGAATACAGCGTCTTCATACAGAGCGGATCTAAAGATTTTCTTTACTTTTATTAAAGAAAAAAACTTAAATGTTGAAACACTTAAAAAAGACGATATTAACAAATTTTTCCAAAATCAAAGAGAAAGGCACTTTGCAGATAATACTATTTCAAGAAGATTATCTACTATAAAACAATTTTTTAAATTTTTAATAAAGGAAGGTTTGCTTGATCGGAACCCATGTGAGGATATAAAAAACTTTAAAAAAGCAAAAAAAATACCCGGCTTTTTATCTGAAGAAGAGGTGCTAAAAATATTGAACTCTGCAAGTAAAGTAGGAAAAAATAAACTTGAGAAAACAAGAAACAAAGCTTTGATTGAAATTCTTTATGCAAGTGGGATGAGAGTTAGTGAACTCGTTTCACTACGAAAATCACTTTTTATTGGAACGCCAGAAATAATATTAATTAAAGGTAAAGGAAATAAAGAACGTATGGTCCCGATTTCGGGATTAGCCATATCAGCGATTAAAAAATATTTGGCGGAGTTAAAAAAAACCAACATTGCGTTTTATGAAAGTGATTTTTTATTTCCTTCAAGATCAAAAAATGGCTATTTGAATAGAGAGAGATTTTTCTTGATTATTAAAAAAATTGCGAGATTTGCAGGACTAAACCCGCGTTTCGTTTCCCCGCACAAAATCCGACATGCATTCGCATCCCATTTATTGTCAAATGGTGCCGATCTAAGAGTGATACAAACCCTTCTTGGTCACAAAAACCTTAGCACCACTGAGATTTATACCCATATTCTAGATGAAAAAATGATAAGAAGTGTTCAAGAAAATCACCCTTTTGCTAAAAAAGATTTTAAAAACATATAAAGATATACGTAAGTATGTAGGAAAGGAATAAATTATGCTTATTGACACGAATTTTTGGTTAGTATCAATATCAATTGCTAGCCTGCTAATTATTTCGGCTTTTTTCTCTGGATCTGAAACAGCTCTTACAGGAGCAAGTAAAGCCAAACTAACTGCACTGAAAGCCAAGGGTTCAAAAATGGCAACAAGAGCATTAGCTTTAAAGGAAAATGGTGAGAGCTTGCTCGGAGCATTGTTATTAGGAAATAATTTAGTGAATATTCTTGCAACCTCTCTTGCAACTTCTCTCTTTACATCACTATTTCAAGAGAATGGTGTCATAATAGCTACATTTACTATGACCTTTTTAATATTAGTCTTTGCTGAAATTATGCCCAAAACTTACGCGATTACCAACCCAGAAGGCGTTTCAATAAGGGTTGCAGGTTTAGTCAGGTTCTTTGTGTTTGCCTTTACTCCTTTTATTAAAGCAATAAGATTTTTTGTAAGAATTACTTTCAACGCTTTTGGAGTTAAGTCCGACGATAACATCGAAGAAATGGCAACCGAGGAAATAGCAGGCGCTATATCGCTTCATCACTCGGAAGGGGCAGTGCAGAAAGAAGCAAGAGATATTCTGCTGGGAGCTTTGGACCTTGGCAATCGAGAAGTAGAAGAAATCATGCTACATCGCAGTCAAATCGAAATGATAAGCACTACTAGTTCCCCTAATGAGATTTTTGAGAAGTGTTTAAATTCTCCTTACACCAGACTTCCAATCTATGAAGACAACCCCGAAAATGTGATTGGGGTACTTCATGCAAAGGATGTCTTAAGATCATTCAAGGGATTTGGGCTTGGGCAGTCTACAAGAAGATTCAATGTAAATGATATGAATATACTTGAGGTTGCAATGAAACCTTATTTTGTTCCAGAGACCACTACTCTTGATCAACAAATGAAACAATTCTTAAAAAGAAAATCACACTTTGCACTAGTGGTGGATGAGTATGGTGACCTGAGAGGGCTGATAACGTTAGAAGACATTTTAGAAGAAATAGTAGGTCAAATTAGTGACGAGCACGATGTGATTGAACAACAGGTAAAGGAGCTTAATGACAACTCATTAATAGTTGAAGGGAATATGACTATTAGAGATCTTAATAGGTATAGAGACTGGAATATCCCTGATGAGGAAGCTAACACAGTTGCAGGTCTTGTGATACATGAAGCACAGTCAATACCCTCTGAAAAACAAATTTTTATTTTTAATGGATTTCGATATGAAATATTAAAGAGAAAAGGAAATCGTATAACAAAAATTAAAATAAAAAAGCTAGGCTAGTGACTAATTTAAATATTTTTTAAGGGCTAACACTGCGTTCATTCCACCAAATGCAAAAGAATTGTTGAGAACAACGTCTACACTTTTTAACTCTTGAGAATAATTTGGAACTACATCAAGATCGCAAGCAGGATCTAAACCTAAATAATTAATAGTTGGAGGGATAATGTTTTCGTTTATGGCAAGCGTGCAAGCCAAGAGTTCGATTGCTGCTGTCGCGCCAATTAGATGACCATGCATAGCTTTTGTAGAAGAGACTTTAACAGATTTAGAATGTCTTCCGAATACCTTTTTAATTGCTTCACTTTCCATTTTATCATTCAACATAGTACCAGTACCGTGTGCATTAATATAAGTGATATCTGTCTTATTGATCATTGCATCTTTCAATACGCCTTCAAGAGCTTTTTGGGGACCAATATTATTAGGTTTTATTAGATCAGATGCGTCTGAAGACATTGCAAATCCAACTACTTCCGCAATTATGTCTGCTTTTCTTTTTTTTGCAGAGGCCAAGCTCTCAAATACAAAGATACCTGCACCCTCACCATGAACGAGACCATCTCTTCCTCTGGAAAAAGGACGACACTTGCTTTGAGATAAAACTCTTAGACTTTCCCAAGGTTTAATCCCTCCAAAACTTAAAAAACTCTCGCTTCCACCCGTAATCAGAATTTTCGACTTTCCTGATTTAATAGTTTCGTAAGCAATTCCCATAGCATGATTTGCAGAAGAACAAGCAGACGAGACGGTAAAACTTGGTCCCTGTATATGATATTCTATCGATATCAAACTAGTTGCTGAGTTATTCATAATCTTAGGTATAGTGAGTGGGTGCAGCCTATTATGCCCCTTCTCAAAAACCTGTTTATAGCTGTAATTTATAGTTTCTATACCACCAATAGAAGAGCCCAAAATTACACCGGCATTTTCTGGCCACTCTTCTTCACAATTTTCGAGCCCCGCGTTCGTTATTGCTTCTTTAGCAGCCAGCAAAGCAAATTGGGAAAATCGATCCGTCCTTCCAACTTGCTTCAATTCAAAATACTTACTTGGATCAAAGTTTTTTATTTGTCCGCCAGTTTTTACTTTTAGCCTTGTTATATCTGGAAATTCAAGTTGGCCAATTCCGGGTCTCCCTTCCCTGAGGCTATTATATATTTCAGGTACCGACATTCCAATAGATGAAACACCCCCCATTCCTGTTATTACCACTCTGTTAGTCATAAAAATTAATTAAAAAGGAGGACCTAGGCATTTTTTTTCAAAAGATCTTTTAGGTGATCGGTAAGGGTTGATACTGTGTAAAAACGCTTTTTTATCTCACTTTCATCTAAACCCTCAAATGGAATTGATATATCAAATGTTTCTTCCAATGAAAAAACCAATTCAACAATGGCCACAGAGTCTAAATTTAGATCTTCAAACTTTCTATTAAGAGGAATGTGCTTTGGATCGATGCCCGTTTGTTTTCCAACCAACTCTAAAACTTTTTCTTCTATATTTTCCATGATAGACGTCCCATAACACAGGAATGTGAAAGATATATGTCACGCTATATTACTGAATTATTTTTTCAACAATTTTATTATTTTTGGTAACCTTCTAAATGCCATGTAGGATGCTAAGTTTCTACTTTTCAACATAGCAGGATTACCCATCAGAAACTGGTTCGACTTTGCATTAACTGATAAACCAGTTTTGCCAGCCAGAATTACATCTGATCCAACTTCAATATTATCAGCCACTCCTGACTGTCCACCCATAACCACCCTATCACCTACTTTTGCAGATCCAGCTATTCCTACTTGACCACAAATTAAGCAATTCCTACCTAGCTGTACATTGTGCGCTATGTGGACTAGGTTATCTAATTTAGTGCCCTCTCCAATGATCGTATTGGCTATTGTACCTCTATCTATACAGCAATTGGCACCTATCTCTACATTATCATGTATCTCTACGGAACCTAAACTTTCGACTTTGAGGTAATTTTTCAGACTCATTTTTACTTCGTCTGACCTAGATAACATCACTTTTTCGACACCTTCACCCGTGTCTGATACAAAAGAGAAGCCATCACTTCCAATAACAACGTTTGAATTGCATATGACATTCTTACCTATTATGACATTTTCTAAAACCCTAACTCCAGAATGGAGAATTGTTTCGTCATCGATAATTACATTATTCATTAAAGTAACATTAGAGAAAATAGTCACATTATCTCCAATTACGCAATTAGGTCCTACATATGTAAATGGACCAATATTTACATTTTTCCCTATCCTCGCTGAGTCATCTAAAAACGCACTTCCGCTTACACCTTCTATACATTTTGGGGGACTATGAAATACTTTATTTACCTCGTACAAAGCTGTCTTACCCTTATTAAGGATAATTGCTCCCTCCAGCTTCAAGGCTCTCCAGTCGACCTGCTTAGTAAATAAAGCCGCTTTTGCTCTGCCCAGCCCAATTTCGTTAATGTATTTGTTGCTAAGTGCCATTGCTAGTTGCTGCTCACTCGCAAACTTTGGTTCGCTTGGTCCAGCGACTAACAATTCAGGATTGCCCACTAAGGTTCCACCAATTTGGCTAGAAATATCTCGTAGGGTAAGCATTTTATAATATTTTAATCCAAAATTTTCGAAAGGCAGTCAATAAATCGAGACTCCTGCATCAACCAAAGCCATGTATACAAGAGCATCTCTTCCATAAATATCAGCTCTATAATGTATTTGACCAAAGTCATCAAAGAACGCAGTGCGATAGGTAATGTAAACTGGAATCTTTCTAGATAAATTAATGTAAGTTTCTTCGGCTTTTTCAAGAACTTCTTGAAATTTGCTTTCCGGATTAACTTCTTGGTCTCGCAGTAAAGAATATGCGAATTGAAAAGGTTCTTGTAACCTTATACAACCATGACTAAACGTTCTCTCATCTTTGAAAAACAAATCTTTCATTGGAGTATCATGCATGTAGATACTAAATTTATTTGGGAACATAAATTTAACAAGTCCCAGAGCATTAATGTTACTAGGTATTTGTTTTATATGGAATGGAAAGTTATCGGGTGTAAACGCCTGCATATCAATTAGATTTGAATCAATTATAGTATCCGTACCCCTAACCATTAAAACCATTTCGTTATCGGTTAAAAAATTGGGGTCATTTTGGATCAGCGGAAGGTACTCCTCAACCGCAATACTCTTTGGAACGTGCCATGTGGGATTTACCACCATATGAGTCATAGTGTCGTTAAATTCTGCTGTTTGATTACTAGGCAAGCCAATGACTACTCGTGATTGCCAAACTTTTTCGTTTCCGGATTTGAAATATGCGTGAAAGTTTGGCTGGTTAACCAAAACGTATTCAGCTCCTCTATCTTCGTTATTCCATCTCATTCGTTCCAGATTTACGATTACCTGCATTAATCTGGTTTTAGCGGGAACATTGATAGCTTCAATACTTCTTTTTCCGAATACACCATCGGGGTTTAAACCGTGATATTCTTGAAATCTTTTAACCGCGCCATTCAATTGCTCATCAAATAGCCTTGAATGAACTTCGTACACTGGATAACCCATTTTGTTTAATCTTTTTCGAAGAAAAGGCACATTATCATGTGTCATTCCCACCGCTAACACAGCGTCTGTAGGTACAAGGTCTCCCCAAGACCCGTCGAGTGAAGCCTCTCTTAGGTTTTTCAACTCATCTCGCAAACTCATGTATTCATTTGATTTTGGGAATAAGTTCTGAAAAAATATATTTAGGTTTAAGCTATCAGTTAGAGCCGTCAACAGCTCAGCAGTTCCTTTTCTCCGCGGCGATACGTTGATGTTAGCATCTATCATGTTGGGGTTCAGAATACCCCCTGAAATATCTTGCGCAAACAACAAAAAGGCCTCTGTTGCCATGAGCTCTAGCTTTGCCTGTTGAGATGGCTCACTTTCAAATATTGCTTGTCTAAGCTCTTCAAGCGGATATCGCGAGGAAGGTAAGCCATGAAGCTCTGCCCCTCCAATAATAGTTGTAAGGCTTTGTAGCTTCTTCTCATTTGTGATCCAAAATGGCTCAAACTCTCTTTTGACATAAAATACTGATATTGGATCTTCGGCTAGATAAAATTCGGACAGTGTTGACTTTAATGAAGCTATCTGTGAAGCGTTTTTTTGTTCATTCTCTTGCGAGAGTGCTTCAAACACGAATATATTTAAGATAATCACGACACACATCATCTTTGATAAAAAGTGTTCGTTAAAAGACAAAAATCTCTTTTTATAATGAAATGGTATTATTTTATCTAAAAACATCGTTCGCCTTCAGTTATTTTGATCCTTGTGTTAAAAATTTGACATGATAATATATAGCTGTCAAATTATTAACAACGGTTAATTGTAGCAATGAATAGGATAGGCGCTTTTTCAAAAAATTCCACTGATTCGAAAGTTTATCTTTTATTTTTTACTATATCGTGTAATAAATATGTCGTATAAAGAAAAAGATATTATTCGAGGCGAAACAGGTATGATAACAAGAAGATCCTTGCTTACTTCTTTTGTGTCTACTGCATCAGTTGTGGTGGCAGCACCAGTTTTAGCGAAAGCTCCAGGTTTTTTAAGGGGAGCAGGTGATATACGTAAGATAAGGTTCCGGAATTTTAATACCGGAGAATTCATAAACTCTGTATACTGGATAGAGGGCTCGTATGTTAGCGACGCTTTGAAAGAAATAGACTACTTTATGAGAGACTGGAGACAAAATAAGGTCCGGTCGTATGATCCTGCAAACATAGATATTTTATCGGCAACACAGGGGCTTCTTGATAGCTCTGAGCCATTCTATCTTTTATCAGGGTATAGAACTAGTAAAACCAACAAAATGCTTTCAAGAATGACCGACGGTGTTGCACAAAATTCGTATCATGTTAAGGCGATGGCTGCCGACATAAGAATGAGAACAAGGTCTACCGATAAAATCAGTAGGGCAGCCAAAAGTTTTAAGACTGGTGGAGTTGGTAGGTATGCACGATCCGGATTTGTTCACATTGACTCGGGCCCATTCAGAACCTGGATTTCTTAGTTACTAATTCAAGGTCTTAAGGCCCCATTTCCATTTACATGGTATTGAAATGATACTAAATGTTGGGCACCTATTGGACCTCTAGCATGCAGTTTATTGGTGGAAATACCAATTTCTGCTCCAAAACCAAATTCTCCTCCATCAGCAAATTGAGTAGATGCATTGCATAAAAGAATTGAGCTATCTAACTTTTTAAAAAATAAATCACTGGCAGATTTATCCTCGGTCAGTATGCAGTCCGTATGATTTGATCCAAAATTTCTAATATGTGAAATAGCAGCATCGATGTCTTTTACGACCTTAACAGCTAAAATATTTTCTAGAAATTCATATCCGTAGTCGCTATCAGAAACACTTACAATGAATTTATTTTTAAATAGTGCCTTATCTGCGCGTATTTCTATTCCATTAGCAATTAGAAAATCTATAAGCTCGTTGCCTTGGTTGTTGTAGAATTCCTTATCAATCAAGAGCGTCTCCACAGCTCCACATATACCCGGTCTCCTTGACTTAGAGTTTTGTACTACTTTCTTTGCTATCTCAAGATCTGCTTTTTTATGAACATAAACATGAACTATACCTTCTAGATGAGCAAACACAGGAACTTTTGCCTCCCTTTTTATAAATTCAACCAAGCTCCGCCCTCCCCTCGGTATAACTACATCAACATAATCTGTCATATTTACTAGTAACTTTACTTCTTCTCTACTGCCAGACCTAAGTATTTGAACACAATTTTCTGGCATTTCCATCTCCGACAAAGCCTTGGCAAGAATATCATATAATACTTGTACTGTTTTTAACGCATCAGAGCCTGGTTTTAAAATAGATGCGTTTTTTGACTTGAGACAAAGGGCAGCGGCATCACAAAAAACATTAGGTCTACTCTCAAAAATTACGCCAATAACACCAATTGGAGTGGTGACCTTACTAATCTCTAAGCCATTTGGACGTATATTTGTCTCTAAAATTTGATCTACAGGTGATTTTTGTTTAGCTACGTCCAACATTACAGTCTGCAAAGAATTAATTCTGTCATCATCCAGTCTCAATCTATCTACAAATGCTTTGCTTGCATTATTGAGAATAGCTAGTTGAACATCTTCGTCATTTGCTCTCAGTATCTGATCCTTATGTTTTTTAATAAAGCTTGAAAACAATACCAAACTATCACTGATAACTGTGTCTGAAATTTCAGAAAGCGCCAAAGCAGCGCTGCGCGCCTTTTTTCCAACCTCTAATATTTTAAAATTGTCACTCATTATTTAATTTTCCCTAACTAAAGAATGCCATGTTATCTCTGTGGATAAGCTCTGGTTTTCGATTATAACCTAATGCACCCGATATCTCCTCAGATTTAAGACCAAGTATTTTTTCTGTTTCAATCTGATTAAATGAGACCAACCCTTTAGCTATTATCTGACCGTCCTCTCCCTTAACGGTGACTACGTCACCTCTTGTAAAAGAGCCTTTACATTTATTTGCGCCCACTGGCAATAAAGAGTTCCCAGATTTTAATGCTTTTTCTGCCTTAAAATCTATTACTATTTCACCTTGCGATTTCATGTTTAGAATCCATTTCTTTCTTGCTGCTTTGACGCTTTGAGAAGCTAGAAACCACGTCGCTTTCATTTTAAAAATATTATTTATTGGATTAAGATTTTGGCCATTAGCGATAATTAAATTACATCCTACCGAGGTAGTGACTTTTGCTGCTTCAATTTTTGTTTTCATTCCTCCATGTGAGAAATCATTTTCTGGTCCCTCTGCCATTAATTCAATTTCTTCTGTGATCTCATTGATAAAGGGAATATGTACTGCACTCTTACTCTTTTTTGGCGACTCTGTGTAAAGACCGTCAATATCGGAAAGCAATATTAACAGGTCTGACTCACATATAGACGCGACCTGCGCAGCCAATCTATCGTTATCTCCGTATCGTATTTCATCAGTTGCAACCGTATCATTCTCATTAACAATGGGTATAACACCAAATTTTAGTAACGTCTTTAACGTTGATTTACAGTTTAAATACCTTCTACGATTTGTGAAATCATCTAAGGTAATTAATACCTGTGAACATATAAGGCCCTTTAATTTAAAATGCTCTTGATATTCCTTTGAGAGTTCAATCTGTCCAACCGATGCTGCTGCTTGCTCTTGTTCCAAAGTTAATTCGTTTGCTCTAAGATTAAGAATTTTTCTCCCCAAATTTATTGCACCCGAAGAAACGATAATTACGGTTTTTCCTTTTTTGCGTAAATCGATAACATCTTCAATAAAAGACGCAAACCATTCTTTTTTTATTGCACCAAGTTTATCCTCAACTAGCAAGGATGATCCGACTTTTATGACAATCGACTTTGATTGCTGATAAATTTTTTCTCTGTCAGGACTAATTTTATTTAAATTGGGCTCCATTTTTCAGTCCTCTCCTTTTGCTTAGCTTCTTCAAGTTTATTTTTTTTTAGTAACTCAAGCAAATTGTCCTTTAACTTATCAATACCAACTCTCGAAAAGGTAGAAATAGGTAATACTTCGATACCTTTCTTATTAAAAGTTTTTACTATTTTTTCCAACTCCTTACTATTTATGCTGTCTACCTTATTAAGCACGATACACTTAATTTTTTCTACCAGATCACTCTTGTAATCCTTCAACTCCTTTAATGTAGTTTCAAAATCAGATAAAATGTTATTTGAGGATACATCCAAAACATGAACCAAAACCTGACACCGTTCTATATGACCAAGAAACTGGATCCCAATACCTTTACCAACATTAGCGCCTTCTATAATCCCTGGAATATCAGCTAAAATAAAGTCGCCCTGTTTATAGCTCACCATACCTAAGTTTGGAGTGAGTGTTGTGAATGAAAAATCACCAATCTTTGGCTTAGCATTGCTCATAGCTGATAAAAGGGAAGACTTGCCTACATTTGGTAATCCTACCAGACCAACATCGGCGAGCAACTTTAGCCTTAGCCATAACATCAATTCAGACCCTGAATGTCCTTTATTAGCTTGTCTCGGGGCTTGATTAGTTGATGATTTAAATCTACTGTTTCCCCATCCCCCATTTCCACCCTCTGCTATCACATACTCTTGCCCCTCATTAACTAAATCGACCAAAACTGTTTTTTTATTTTCTAAAAGTACCTCTGTTCCTATTGGAACGTTTAGAATCACATCCTCCCCATTTGCTCCCGTCTTATTTTGTCCCATACCAGGCCTACCGTTCTTAGCGAAATAGTGTCTCTTATACTTAAAGTCTATTAAGGTATTGAGATTGGAGATCGCTCTCACGACAACATCACCACCTTTACCTCCATCACCGCCATCAGGTCCCCCAAATTCGATAAATTTCTCACGCCGAAAACTTGTACAACCTGATCCACCAGTTCCAGATCTGATGTGTATAAGTGCCAAATCAATAAATTGCATAAGTAAAAGTAGCTTTCGGTTAATTAAAAAGTTGCATTTTAAAAGTTAGTAGTATGAAAATACAATACTCGCTATGAGGCTAATCAATAGAGCTATTTTTACAATTCGACTATTTTTTTCTGATAAATCTGCTCGTCTTACTAGAGAACCAAACCAGAACCAAGCAGAATGAAAAATTAATTGTATTAGTAAAAAAATCATAGCTATAGTGGGGATTGTTTCAGAAGATATCCCTTGGCTCTGGAAAGCTGTAAACGCCAAGGTAATCATCATCCACGCCTTTGGATTTAATGGATGAACAAGCAACCCATGATAAAACCTTGGAGCCCATGTAGTTGACTTTTTCTTTACTGATAGATCCATGAAAATAATCTTGTAACCTATCCAGGAGATAAAAATTATCGATAATATCATCATTATGCTTGAATACTGGTCTATAAGATCGTTTACCAAGAGCAAACTAAATCCAATTGGCCAAATTATAAGTTGTTTAGACAAAACAACACTTAATATGAATGGGATAGACACTCTAAACTTTTGAGTACAACCTAGCGCAAACAGAATAATATTCGCTGGCCCAGGAGAGCCTACCATTGCCATAACAAAGAAAATGAGACCGATATAATCTGAAATCAACTCAGACCCAAATCTATTCAGCAGCTGCGACCGTCTCTTCTACAGAAATAAACTTTCGCTTCTTAAAACCTTTAGAAAACTTCACTCTTCCATCTTTTAAAGCAAATAAAGTATGGTCTTTGCCCATTCCCACGTTCTCGCCAGGAAACCACCTCGTTCCTCTCTGTCTAACGATAATGTTGCCTGGTGACACAACTTCTCCACCATATTTTTTTACTCCGAGTCTGCGTCCAGCAGAATCTCTTCCGTTTCTTGATGATCCACCAGCTTTTTTATGTGCCATGACGTTCTCCTAATAATCACCTGGCCTCAGCCTAAGGTGATTTTTTCTTTACTTCCTTTTTAACCGCGGTTGACTTTTTAGTAGTGTCCTTTTTTTTCTTATCTGCGGCCATACTAGCTGTTTTCACTGCCTTAGTTTCTTTTTGTGCTTTTGGCTCTTTTTTCACCGGTGTCTTTTTTGCTGGCTTGGCCTTCACCGACTCTATAACCTTTTCAGCCTTGTTACTGATATTTACTTTTGCAGAATAGTCAATTTTAAGACCTTTTCCAGACTTTGCCTCTTGAATATTGGTTTTATCAGCCCCGGACTCCAATATATCGGTTATTTTTAGTAGGGTTATTTGTTGTCTATGGCCTTTCTTACTCTTAGAGGAACTTTTCCTACGTCTCTTAACGAATGAGATAACTTTCTTGTCTTTTATTTGATTGATAACGGTAGCCTGAACCCCTGCTCCTTTGACCAAAGGGTCACCCACTTTGACTTGTTCTCCTCCGGTTAAAAGTACCGTGTTAAACTGTACTTTATCTCCACCTTTGGCAGACAGCTTTTCTACCGCCAAAATATCGTTTTTTTGTACCTTGTACTGTTTACCGCCGGTTTCTATAATTGCGTACATTTTCTACTTTCAAAATTATGACATATTCCTATTATGTCTATCCATATTGTCAAGTTTTTTCTAGGTTGGTTTTATTATTATCTTTCTATTCACCTAGCAAGTGAACGATTATAGATCTAGTTCGACCAAACTTGCGCCACTCGCACAGATATATTCCCTGCCAGACCCCAAGCACCAATTTATTTGAAACTACAGACACCGTTAAGTTAGTATTTGTAATCAATGTTTTTAAATGCGCAGGCATATCGTCTGCTCCCTCTACGTCATGAAGATAATTTGCAGATTCTGGTGCTAAATTACTTAAAAAAGCACTTATATCTTTTAAAACATCTTTGGATGCATTCTCTTGAACGGTGAGAGATGCACTTGTGTGCAAAATCGATAAATTCACCAAACCTTTTTTAAATTCATGGCGTTGAACTAACTCCTGAATGTTCTCGGTGATATTTACAATTTGATACCCATCAGTCTTAAAACTTAATTGCTCTATAATATTCATGAACTGAAATTTACAAGTCACCCTCGTTGACGGCCGACAGTGTATTTGCATTTTTATCAGAAATATCATCAGCTATCAGCTGACTGCATTTCGCAACATTTGTTTCTACCGCCTTACAAGTAGAAATAGTAAGCTGGTCTACGGTTGACTGACAACCAACAAATATTAACGGTATGAAAATAGTAAATAAAATTATTCTCCCAGCATTTTTAAAAATCATTTTTTATCCTGCAAATTTCTTACTGTCTGAGAGAGTATTCTTAAGAGGGCTCTGATAAAAGGATCTGCTTTCTCAACTCTTGCTTCAAATTCACTTTCAGACAAGGCAATTACAGTGGCATCTGACATACAGCGTGCACTAGCCATTCTGGGTTTGTGTTCAATAACGCCCATTTCTCCAAAAACCTCATTCTCTCCAACTTTAAAATTTGGATCCTTGGTATCATTTGTTGGCAAAAAAATACCAACATCTCCTGACATGAGTAAAAAGATTTCTTTGCCTTTATCTCCTGCTTTGAAAATATATTGACCGGCCTTATAATCTAATTTTTTCATCTTATTACTTATTTCACACCGAGTGGGACAAGCCCTGATGGGCAAAAAAAACCTTGTCGCTTGATAAATTATTAGAGTGCTCGTTAAGTTGCTCGTCACTTCTACTTGGCGCATGATGGGCTATGGCTAAGTTTTTGCAGGCAGTTTTTTCGGAGAAAGTAATTCCCTGCTCAATACTAGAATGTCCCCAGCCTTTTTTGGGCGGAAGTTCTTCATCTAAAAACATTCCATCCCATACAACTAGGTCACTATCTGTAGCGCTACTAATAAGCTGATCATCAATAAGTGGTTCCTGCCCATACTCGTGATCAAGAAAAACACATACTTTTTTCTTATCTTTTTCAACAATATATCCGGCAGCTCCCCCCGGGTGATTTAACTCTATGGTACTTAAACAACATAGATGCTCAAGATCAGCCATAATCAAATCAAATTCCACAAACTTTAAATTTTTTAGAGTGTCTACCAGTGGAATTGGAAAATACATCGGTTGGAAAGCTCTTACAAACACTTCTCTCAACTCATTTGCTTTTACTAGCCCAGAAGAAATTGTTACTTTATTGGAGGGGTCAAAAATCTGATGATTGAAAGGCAAGCCTTGAATATGGTCATAATGAAAATGAGAGAAAATCAAATATGTGGGACGATCTTTTAGTATCGTTACATTTTGAAAGCCTGTTCCAGCATCAAAAATAATTTGAAATTGTTCATGAAGTATTTCAGTGCAGGTCGTGCTTCCGCCATACTTTAAAAAATTTTGGTCAGCAGTAGGAGTTGATCCTCGCACACCATGAAATATCACGTCCATAAGAAACCTCTTTTTCCAAAGGATACACCAACAAAACGAGAAAGCTATCGATTATTTATTTTTATTAAGAGGCTTAATTTATTAAACCTAAAATTTAAAGTCAGATTATAAAATCTAATGGTCAAATATAATTTATTTATCTGAAAAAATGTTTATTATCGAATTGATGGTTAACGTTGAGTTTATAACAGATAAAATAGTCTCTGTTTCATTTGATAGCGGAAAGCATTCAAATCTTTTGTCGCTGGATGTTATTCGGAAGCTAACAGAGGTTGCCAACAATCTAGGCAAAAATAATAATTTGATGGCAATCATTTTGTCTGGAGGCAAACAAAATTTTTCTTTTGGCTTTGATTTAAAGGATAAAGAGTTTTTAAGGCTTAAAAAACTTGGTTTTGAAGAGAACAGAAATTACTTCCAACTTGGAAAGATCATGTGTGATGCGTGGGAAAAGCTTAGCTGTCTAACCGTATGTAAAATTACGGGATGGTGCGTGGGAGGTGGAGTTGCTCTTGCTATCTCATGTGACTTGAGACTTGCTGAAACGGCAGCAAAATTTTATGTACCGGAAGTTGAGAGAGGGTTAAATATGAGCTGGGGATCAGTACCTAGGTTAATTGCTTTATTGGGTCCTGCAAAAACAAAAAGGCTTCTGCTAGTGGCAGAAAAACTAAACTCTTCAACCGCCAAAGATTGGGGGCTAATCGACAGCTATTTAAGTACAAGCAAACTCGAGCTGGAAACAATTAAACTCGCTGAAAAAGCAACAAAAATGCCACGTTTGCCTTTTATCTTGACTAAAGAGAGCGTAAACAATCATTCGAATGCACTTGCTAAAGCCACTTCTTACAATGATCAAGATATTTTTAGTTTAGCTTATGGAAACCTAAAAGGGAAATTCTTCAAATAAACCAATATGACTCTGCTACATACGCTTGGCTACCTCTTCCAACATAACCTCGGTAGCACCTCCTCCAATCGACTGCGCTCTAGCATCTCTAGTTAATCTTTCGATATCCGTCCCCGTCATGTATCCGGTTCCACCGTGTAACTGAAGACAAGCATACATTACTTCGTTAACTAGCTCTCCACAAAGAACTTTAATCATTGATACTTCTTTTATCACATCGATCCCAAGCCTGACTTTATTGGCAACACCATATACCATGTAGCGTGCAGCAGTCACTTTTGATTGGAGTTCCGCAAGCTTGTGTCTAACCGTCTGTTTTTCCCATAACTTCCCACCAAAAGCATCTCTATTTTTAACATAATCTACAGTGGTATCAATAGCAGCTTGTGCCTCACCCATAGCCATTGAACCCATAACTAATCTCTCATTCTGAAAGTTTTGCATAATTGCGTAAAAGCCTTTATTTAGCGTCCCTAGCACATCGGCTTCCTCTACCTCACAGTCCTGAAAAAATAGTTCCGCAGTATCTGAACACCTCCACCCGTGCTTATCTAACTGCTTATTTATAATCAGCCCCGGGTTATTCTTTCTTACAATAAACATTGTTATATTACTTGATTGCTGCAATCCATCACTAGTTTTTGCTGCAACAAAATAGATATCAGCATGAACTCCATTCGTAATAAAAATTTTCGATCCATTGATGATATATTTACTTCCGACTTTTTGAGCCTTCGTTCTTATATTTTTTACATCAGACCCAGCATGTGGTTCTGTAACCGCAACGCAAGAAATTTTATTTCCTAAAATTATGTCGGCAAGATACTTTTCCTTTTGCTCAATATTTCCGGCATTTAATAAATGAACTGAAGCCATATCAGTATGCACTAAGGAAGCTATTGCAAAGCCAGAAAATGTTGACTTGCCAAGTTCTTCAGCAAAAACCACACTACCGCGAACATCCATTTCCGATCCACCAAATTCGGTAGGATAAGTTATACCCAAAAAACCCTAAAGCTCCCATTTTTTTGAAAACTTCTCTTGGTATAAAGCCATCCACCTCCCATTTTTTGGCTTTCGGTTTTACTTCATTTTCAACGAATTTTTTTATCTGTTCTTTTAAAATAATGTGTTCTTCTTCGAGAAATAATGCATCCTCAGACTGTTTGAAATTTATATCTTTCATCATGTATCTCCCCTTTTAGAATTTTCTTTTTGATTGACAAATATTTTCTTAATCCTTGCAACTAATTTCAAGATATCTAATATTTTTTTAAAAAAACCTGATATTAGCCACCAAAGCACCAAAAAAGATGCTCCGAGTAATTTAAGCACGAATCTAAACATTTGAAACCCCCATCTAATCCATATTAAACGACAACTCTTATAATTAAACAAAAAAAGGCCGCAATGAATACGGCCCAGTGAAGGGAGGAGTGTTACTAGCAGACGTTAGCAACAGCCATTTTGTACTTCTGGATGCTAACAATCACAACATGCATTTTTGCAATACCGTTATGCTTTCAATGCAAAGACTGATGAACTAATTCTTTTAATTCTTTTCTATTGGGATAAGAAGCAGAGGGCAACAATTGGGTCATAAATACAGCCGTGTAGCCTTTTTTAAAATCAATCCAAAAATAATTACTTGCCATGCCGCCCCAACCGAAATCCCCAAGACTACTTGGAAAATCTGGATCAGGGTTGATAATTACGCTACCTGCCAGACTATGGCCCATGCCTGTGGTTGGCATCTGTGCGAAAGTTTCTACCCCAATTGATGCTATATCTCGATTTAATGAATTTACTCTAATGCTACTTATAACTTCGTCGTCAAAGATCCTTGTATTAAAATATTTCCCACCGTTAAGCAAAAGACTTGAAAATTTAAGATAATCACGACCTGTCGATAACAGTCCTGATCCACCGGAGAAATTTGTTACTTGATTTTTTTGATAATAGAAATTTTCATATTCCTTAACCAGAGGTAAAAAATTTTCATGCATCTCATTGTAAAAAAAACAATCCGCAAAACGATCAACTTTTGTCTTTGGCAGGAAAAATTCAGTGTCTTTCATATCCAGCAGATCTAATAAATTTTTCTTTATATAAACATCCAGGGGCTTACCCGAGATTATCTCAATTAATCGCCCAGCAATATCAATCCCGACGGAATAATTCCATTTAATTCCAGGCTTAAAGGCTAAAGGCAAAATAGATATCTTATCAGCAAAAACCGAAAGATTATCGTTATTGGGCGTAGCTGTAAGATTTTGCTTTAAATATTCCCTCCCAATTAAATCATCATTAAAAAAATAAGATAATCCCGAAGTATGATTAAGTAATTGATAAATAGATGGTGCTTTTGTTTTTTCTAACTCCGTTAAATTCCTCGCATTTTTTACAAGAGCAAAACAATTGGAGTAATTATCAAAATAATTGTCTAATGTATCGTTGACATTTATCTTTTTGTCACGAAGTAATTGAAGCAAACACGTTGAGACAATGGCCTTCGTCATTGAGAAAATTCTTACAATTGATAAAGAATTAAATTCTTTAGTTTTTTCTTTATCGGCATGTCCACTGGCGATGTCTAATAGTGTGTTACCCTCTATATCTGCTATACTTAAAGAACAACCATTGAACTTATTTTTCTCAACATAATCATCCATCCACTCTTGTAGTTTTTCATAATTTAAATTCAATTGCGGCATAGTCTTTTCCCTATCAGGATTTTAGATTTATTCCTTGTCGATTTCCATCGCAAACCAATTAACATTTTGATCTTAAGATCTTTGACGAGAGCCCTCCACGGTAGCAGCATAGTATAGAAAATATACTAAGGATAAAAAGAACAAATAACGACAGCGAAAAGTCGCTATCTCCCCCTAGAAATACTATCAAACTTCCTAGAATTGCGCCACAAAACATTTGTATAGCACCTAGAAGTCCACTTGCAGAAGCAACGCATTTTTGCTTCACAGATGAAAGTGCTAAAACTAATACATTTGCTAATATGAGCCCATTGCCTAACCCAAACATAAAACAGGCTGAAGCAAGTGTTAATGGAGTACTAATTTGCGGTATTTCAGACAAAAACATCAGAGCAATAGATAATAAACACCAAAAACACCCTAAAAGGGAAAACCGTTCTAAACCTAGCCAGCTTGAGTACTTATTACTAACAATATTTCCGATTATATAGCCTATACTAGTTAGAGAAAACCAAAGTCCAAACGCTGTCGGCGAGGCGCCTAAGCGTTCGAATTGGTAAGGCATAAAACCAGCCATTGAAAAGAAAAAAGCGGCTTGTATGGATGAAACACCGGCAAAATAAAGAAAAGATATTTCACCAAATAAGTATCTAAAATCAAGAAATGTTGTTCTAAAAGTAAGTCTCTTTTTTTTATTTTTAATTGTTTCTGGTGAATACACATAATTTAGTGAAAAAACAATGACACCAAAGATAAACAGAGTAAAAAAGTTTGTTTGCCATCCATAATTTTCACCAATATATCCACCAAAAGCAGCACTTAGGATAGGGAAAATAGCCATAAAAGCTAATAAGGTCGACATTTTAGCTGCTGCTTTTTTTACTCCATAGCTTTCAGTCAACATTACTCTTGGCATTGAAAGACAAGCCGCTGCACCAACTCCCTGCAAAAATCTAAAAAATACAAATACTTCAAAAGCTGAATTAAGAGATGCTAAAATTCCACCTAATGAAAAAAGACTAGCTCCAATTATTAACACTACACGTCTTCCAATTACATCGGACAAAGGCCCCCAAAAGATCTGAGAAATACAAATAGCCACGAGATAAATAGTTATTGTCAACTGGGCCTCATTAGAACTAACGTTGAAATGGTTTTTAATTAATAAAATTATAGGACTGATAAAAGCTAGACCAGTCACGGAGGCTGCAGAGGCGGTGGAGAGAGCGATTACCGAAGGATTTTTTGTTTGCAACATATTTTTTCTTTTAAATTATTTATGATTTTAGAGAGTGCAAAAATTTATTTATTTTAATTTGGATTAGGACATTTGAGCATTTAAAAAGGGATGCAAAACTATTTTCTTATCGAAGAATTTATATTTCCTCACTACATCTAGGAGAGTTCGACAGTTGTCAGTCATTATTCCATCCACTCCCATTCCAATAAGCTTATTCATCTCGTTTCTTTCATTAATTGTCCAAGCATGCACCTTTATTCCATTTTTTTTGCAGTAATCTAATAATTTTTTGGATATTAGCTTATAACCCAAATAGCTCTTAGGAATCTGAAGATAGCTAGCATTGTATTTCTTGTCTTTATTGAATTTAATGTCCAAGATCAGTGAGAATACTTCCCATTGACTAAAAGACATTGGGAGCTCTCTTTTCAAAAACTTTCTCATATAATTTATAGTCTTGTGGCTAAACGAACCCAAACAAAGGTTTTGCAACGATTTATCACTATTTAGGAGTTTTACTAGGGCCTTAGCAGCATTTATGTTTTTAGCATCCAGGTTAAAGGTAACGTCATGAAACTTTCGTAGCAATAAATCAAGCCTGGGAATCCTGTGTTTGCCGGTTATTAATATTTGATCTAAATCCTCTGAGTTAAGCTGATTAATATTAATATTAATTCCAACAATTCTATTTAAATTACTATCATGAATAGCGTATAGAAATCCATCCTTTGAAATTTGTACATCCGTTTCGAACCATCTATATCCTAGTCCATAGGCATCAGCGAACGCTTCATAGGTGTTTTCGAAAGCTGCCTCAGTGCCTCCTCGATGAGCTATTGGTGTAAAAATATGCTTGCACATTTATGTTTTTTTCTTTTTATCATGTTCATATTTGATAGTAATACAAAAACTAGTAGAAGTTAAAAGATGACAGACCCTTCAGAGATTAGATACGCTAAAATACAAGAGAAACTTGAACCATGCGTGACAGAGCTAAACATAAAAAACAAAACTGTAAAAGTTGCTTGGTATATACCTATTGAGTTTTGCCATACCAAAGGAACAATAGCACATGGCGGAACTGTTTCCTTTATATTAGACGCCTCGATGTTTTTTGTGGTTGATCTTATCCATAAAGGCTTCACTACCGGCTTAACTTTAGGATTAAATATACAGTATTTAAACCCGTGCAAACCTGGCAAGGTAATAACAGAAGCCTCGATACTTCGCGAGGGAAAGAATTTTGCGTTCACCCAATGCCAGTTGATCCAAGATAACATTACTGTATCCACAGGAACTCAGCAAATGTCCCTTTACCACAATGATATAGCTCAAGATAGCTCATGGTTCACGCCAAAACCCTACAAAGTGATTGATTAGATACTGTTAGCT
>CACGWW010000006.1 GCA_902576905.1 uncultured Alphaproteobacteria bacterium | reverse complement strand
CGCTGTCATGCATAGACTTAATCAACTCATATATCTCTTCTTGTCTGTTAGTAAGCTCTCGCTTGTATACCAACGAGTTTGTCCTACACGTAACTGTGAAGTTCAGATAAACATTAAATCGTTTTGTTAATTCGTGCTTTGAGAAATCAGTTTGTGTTAATTCGTGCTTCGAAACTACTCGACAGTGTCCGAAGGTCGGTATAGGTGTGCGTTTCCACCCACAGATATTTTCTTTTGTTTTACCATGACAATAAGAAGACCTTCATTAAACGTTCCTCTATATTCAAAATACCAATTCTTTCTATATGAGACAATCACTGAAAAAAGAGAAAAAGGTAAGACCTTTGACCAAATCGCAGAGTGGTTAAACAAGAAAGGATACCTATCTGTTCGTGGGAAGAAGTTCAAAGGCAATCACATTCATTCAATTGTGAAGAAGAAAAGACTTAAAGATGAGAAGTTAGAGAAAGAATACCCTGAGATTCGTTCTGATTTTAGTTTGGAGGTGGTTGATAAAACTTTGGTAAATATGTTTGAGGGTTCGATGGTATAAATAACTATGTAGTTTCAAAAAGAATATCTTAATCCTTTCTTATTACAAAAAGTTCCAGGATTTTTCTAAATTGCCATCTAGCACCATTTGATCATGAAACTCAAACCTGTTCAACTCTCTCCATTCTGTAGACTTATCTAATAATTTCTTTGCATTTTCTTCTGTATCAATCATCGCAAAAATCAATAATGAGTCTTTTGTTAGTCTGCAAATATAAAAGGTTTCTAAACCTATCTTTTCATCCTGTTCTATAAAGATTTTGTATCGCGTGAGAAAGTTCTCACAGTCCTCTTCATTTTTGAAATTGAAAATAACATTCCTAAATACACTCATCTAATTTTCCTTTGTTTAATAAAACGTCAAATACTCAAGACTTGTAAGATCTCCACTTAATACCATCTGGTCGTGAAACTCAAATCTGTTGAAATTGCAATTTATTAGACTCTAGAATTCAATTCCTCTAGGGGCAATAAGCGATTAAAAAATTAGAAAAAATTGAAATATGAAAAAAATATCCAGAGGTTCGTTCTGATTGTAGTTTAGAGGTGGTTTATAAGACTTTAGTCGATATGTTTGAAGATTTTTTAAATTTGACCAATCTATAGTAAATAATTACATTCAATTCTTATAAAAACATTCTAGGGTCGTTGTGTTAACTGTATATGGAAGAAAATCTTCTGCAAATGTTCAAAAGGTTCGTTGGATTTGTAGTGAAGGTAACTTGGAATTCAAAACAGAAATAGTTGGAGGGAAGTATGGTGGACTGACCTCTCCAGAGTTTATAAGGTTGAACCCAAATAGCACTATTCCAGTTTTGAAAGATGGTGACTTTATACTTTATGAATCCAATTCAATAATAAAATACATATCTGATAAGTTTGATATTCTGAGGTCTGACACTCAAGAAAAGATTGCATTAAATAATCAGTGGATTGATTGGTCGAGTTCAGTTTTTGGATTAAACTGTTCACATTATACATTGCATAATATATTGCTTCCCATTGACCAAAGAAACACTACTTTAGCAATTGAAGCAAAAAAGAAGATCTATTCATGCTTCAAATTATTAAATAAGCAGTTAGAAAAAACTAATTATCTTCTTGATAATGAACTTAGTTTAGCAGACATCCCGGTAGGTTGCTGGATACATAGATGTGTAGTTTTGGGTTTAGAGATTACAGAGTTTAAATCGTTAGAAAAGTTGTATGTTAATTTGAAAGAAAGAAGCGCTTTTAGAACTGAAGTATTCGATACACCCTTACCCCCAGAGTAACATAAACTCTTTTTGAGCAAGTCCGCTTTTAATAATCTTTTATTGTTTTTAACTATAGTCTCTGAAGCATCAATCAGTTTAAAATTTTTTTATTCCAACAACCTTCCTTTCAAAAAATGTACAAGAACATCACCGCTTAAGGGTATTATTTCTTTGACTATCTCGGATAGATCAGTTGATGCACTCTCATTTCGTAACTTATCTGCATTTTGCCTATCCTGTTCGGTTGGATATACCGATATACCGATAGCAGAGGTCTCTCCTGTCCGAACGAACAGAGAAATGTCATTATTAGGATAAGTTCCATGACCTTTGTACCAAGAAGCAAATTCTTCTATGGACTCAGAAGTTTGGAACTCAAACATGGTTACATTAGCGACGCTCATTTATTATCCTTTTCTTCTCTGCGTAGGTTATTTTAATTTTTAATACCCACTTTCAACACTATTCAACTGTATTTAAGGATGGTTGTGGGGTCGCAAGATTAAATAGAGACTTTTTCTTTTGCTTTACCATAACTATTCACCACCCTGCCCTGAATGTTCCACGGTACTCACCATACCAATTCTTTCTCTATGAGACAATCACTGAACAAAGAGAAAAAGGAATTACCTTTGACCAAATCGCAGGGTGGTTAAATAAGAAAGGATATCTATCTGTTCGTGGAAAAAAGTTTAAACGTAATCATGTCCATTCCATAGTGAAGAAGAAAAGACTGAAAGATGAGAAGTTAGAAAGAGAGTATCCAGAGGTATGGTCTGATTTTAGTTTGGAGGTAGTTGATAAGACTTTGGTTAATATGTAGCATTGAAAATATAGCATTCATCTTGCTGTCTGTTATCGCAAGTGCATCAGCTATCTCATCAAGCTTCTGTTCTAGCTCTCTTGAGATTAATTTCATCTAGCTTTCATTTCTAGAAACGATAGAGATTATTATATTTTTATTTATGCATTTTTAATTCATAATATGAACTTAATGAATTCTATAAAATAAAGGGAAAAATTCATGAAACTTTACCAATTCGATCTTGCGCCATCGTCAAATAGGGTAGCTCTTTTTCTAAAAGAAACAGGCATAAATGTGCCCACAGTTCAACTTAATATCAGAGATGGAGATCAATTTAAAGAGCCTTATAATTCTCTCAATCCATTTAATTGTGTTCCTTTTCTAGATTTAGGTAATGGGATAGTAATTTCTGAAAGTTTGGCTATTTGCAGATTTTTGGAGGAAAGTAATAACGGATCCATTAAACTATTTGGAATTACTTCTCAGGAACGAGCAATTATAGAAATGTGGGACAGACGACTTGAAATAGACGGATATTTACCCCTTATGAATGGCATTAGAAACAAGTTCGATAGGTTTAAGGGTAAAGTTTTATCTGGTACGAGGAACGACTTTCCTCAATTTCCTGCAATTGCGGAATGGGCAATAGAGTCGTGCAGAATATTATTTCAGAGATTGAACGCCCATTTAAAGACAAGGACACATGTAGCAGGTGATACATTAAGTATTGCTGATATAACGGGATATGAGGTGGTACAGCGCGCTATTGCTATTGAAATGAATTTTGATGAATTTGAAGAAGTTAAAGCGTGGCATCAAAAACTAGACAGAAGGTTCAAATCACATGGATAAGAACCTTAGAGCCCAAGTGCTAGAGACTTACAACCGATATGTAAACGCTATTGTAGAAGCAGATATGGACACTATTAACAGCTGTGTAGATTATCCCTTGGCTTATATTGGAGAAGAATCTGTGACAATGCTAGATAAGTTTCCAATTGATCCAAGAGAGTGGAAAAAGAAAACCGGATGGGCAACAAGCAACGCTTTTGAAATAGATGTTGTAGCTATCTCAGATAAGAAGGCTCATATTCTTATGCGCAACTGTAGAAGACTGAGAGATGATGGTTCTCTTATCGAGGAAGCAACCGGATTTTATGCTTTTAAAAATACAAATAATGGTTGGAAAATGTATGCTTTTTCGGACATTACCTTCCCTGCTTAAAATTAACAAAGTCTGTTTCTAAAGTTGCTAAGGCGATGAACATATGCAGAAATAGTGTATATAGAAATTTAGAGAAAGTGGCTTGATATGGGTTGAAGAATTAGAAATGAGACAATTGAAACTGGACACAAAAGTGAATTAATGAAACTATTTTTAAATATTAACGTGGGAGCATTATTATGAGACTAGCAATTTACGGTGTCGCAATATTCAGTATTTTGACAAGTTGTGGTAGCATTACACGAGGAACAAAGGAAGTTTTGGAGATTAAAACGGATCCATCTGGCGCAAGAGTTGAAACATCCAATAACATGATGTGCAGAACCACTCCATGTGGACTGAAAATGCCTCGAAAAAGTGAGGTATCTGTATATATCACGAAAAAAGGATGCAAGCCACTTACTGTAAATGTAACTAATCAGACGGCTTCTGCTGGGGCTGCATCTATGGCAGGGAATGTGGTGCTCGGTGGACTAGTTGGAGCGGGAGTTGATGTTTACACAGGGGCTTCCAAGGAGTTAGTTCCTAACCCAATAGACGTTAAATTGGAGTGCTAAGTAAGAATCTAAAAATAGTGATGGAGTGCGCGTTCTTTGTGATTAATAACAATTTGTATTGGCTGTTCTTCCCCAAAATGAAGTTGTGCAATTAGTGCTTCTTGGAGCTATTAGGGACGTGCTAGGAGTTGAGTACGAGTTTCTATAAGCGTTGTATATCGCCAAATTTCTTATCCCTTGATTCATATTAGCTTCTATAGCTCTTGCTTCACTTTCGACACATTTAGTAAATTCTTTTGAACCCTTTTTATAACCATACTTTTCACAGTTATTCTTTGCGTTCTCTATCCTTCCATCTTGAGTAAGATTTGTTTTACATCCTAACAATGAAAAAGCTAAACATGCCAATAACATTAAACGTAACATGGAGTCCTCCATATAAAACAGGCTCAAATCATCTCATAATAAATTTCTAAAGTCCAGTTTGAGACACTCACTAGCTATAAGCAAAGGGTATAAAAATTGAGCTTCTGAAGTAGCTTATTTTATTGACTTTAATTTTGAGGTTTTTGCTATGTTCAAAACAAGTGTTTTGCTCATAGCTACTTTCTTTCAAACGTAAGATACATCTTGCCCCATTTATGCTCATACTTACGATTACGTTCTTCTCTCAGACGTACCTGTCGCTCTTCGTATCTCTTTATGACTGCGAATACGTTATTATTCTTAAAGACACTTCCTCGAGCTGTTTTGACGTTCATATCACGTAATCTCTTTGCAATACGTCTATAACCAAGTCCACTGTCGTGCATAGACTTAATCAACTCATATATCTCTTCTTGTCTGTTAGTAAGCTCACGCTTGTATACCAACGAGTTTGTCCTACACGTAACTGTGAAGTTCAGATAGACATTAAATCGTTTTGTTAATTCGTGCTTTGAGAAATCAGCTTGTGTTAATTCGTGCTTCGAAACTACTCGACAGTGACGGAATACTTTGAGAATAATATATCAAATCTGTTAATTCAAAACTTTTGAAGTCTTATCCATAAAGGAGAGGTTTGAGTCCAAATACACCGTTCTTAATCTTACTTTCTAGACCTCTCACTACCTCTATACTGTTGTCACCGACAAAGTCACAAAATCTATAGGAAAGATTTTTTTGAATGTAGTGTTTTGTCTTTTCGTCTAGAAACCCTTTGGATGGTTTGTATGTTCCCTCCCTAATAAGTTCGGGTATTACAAAATAATCATGAACATAAACACAAAATTGATCTCCACTTCTTCTACCTGATCTGTGGGATATCATTCTTGATATTGGATTTATTTTTCTTTTGAGGATTGTAGACCACTAATACCCACATAGATGATCTTATCGTCATTGTCCCAAATCGTGTAGATAATGGAACCTTTGGTTGGAATGTGATTTGTGGGATCTTCTGAGAAACTTATGGGTTTATTTTTACTATCAAAGAGTTTGGAGAGATCATAGTTATCCAAAAGATAATTGGTCATTCTTGTTTAATACCATTTTTCCAAGTTTCCGTTTACTCAAAAATTTCGTCATTGGTATAATACTCAAATTGTTTAATACCATTTTTCCAACTTTCCGTTTTCTGAAAAACTCCGTCACGGGTATAATAATAAAGTAGACCATTCTCCTTTCCACGTTTAAAAGTTCCCCTAAAAACCACCTTACCATTTGGAGAATAATATTCCATAAGTCCATCTTTTTTTCCACGTTTATAAGTTACCTTGTAAAACAACTTACCAGTTGTATAATACCCCTCCCCAATACCATCTCGTTCTCCGTCTTTGTAATTGTATTTGGATTTTAACTGACCATAATCCCAATAATTTTCCCAAACACCATCTAATATTCCATCTTTGAAAGTAATTCTTTCTCTTAAATGACCATTTCTCCACTTTTCCTCTATAGTGAGAGAACTATCTTTGTTGATGAATTCCCAAAACCCATCTGGTCTTCCGTCTTTGAAATTATCTTTTTCTATTAACTGTCTTAAACTTTTCCTACCATCTTCTGAAATAAAATTATGGTAGATTATCCATTTACCGTCTTTCTTCCCCTTTTTAAACGTTCCACTTTCTTTACTTGATATCTCAACAGTAAATGGAATATCAGAAAACTTTTTGTAGTAGAGATTATTCCTTGTAACCAAATCATTAAATGTAAACGTCTCACTCCAACTTGGTAAGGAAAGAAGAGATATAAAAACAGTGATAATTAATATTTTTCTCATCAAAAAATAGTATCCAATATATCATTGAAATCAAATACAATTCTAAAATTGAAAGGAACCTCTAAAATCATTCGTTGTAAAAAAGAAGACCTTCTTGGTGAATGAAAATGAATGAGACAAATGAATTTAAAAGTCCATTTCTTGAGAAGAAAGAAAGACTGTTAGAAAATGAAGGGTCTCACTAAGTATTGGGTCGGTTGTAAAGGATAAAATAATCTTATTCTGGTCTTCCAAACTTATTTGAAATTATACATAACTCCTCTGACTTATGGACAATCTTATAACTATCAAATCTTTTTAATCTCTTCTTGTACTTGTGTAATGTCATCCAGACCAATTTTGGAGTGTACTGATGACCTCTAGGAGATTTCAAATTGGATCTATTAAGATAATCACTGATCTCAACTGATGACTTCCCCTTATCACTTAGAGACTTTATAAGTTTCAATCTATTTTCTCTTTTTGGACCTAAATCAAAGATGGATAATTTCTTGGTTTCTACAACAACTCTGTACTTAATGAACAGATCGTAATTACCATATATTTTTCTAAAGTTATTCCACAGTAACAGATTTTGCCAAATTTCGAGGTTGATCGACATCGGTTCCTTTGTCAAGAGCTGTATAATAAGCTATCAGTTGCAAAGGTAGGGAATATAAGATCGGTGTTAGAAGGTCAGAACAGCTTGGCAGTTGAAAAATTGACTTGGTTAAATCCTTGGATAACTCTTTTCCTTTTTTGTCAGTAAGTAATATTATTTTACCCCTTCTAGCCTTGACTTCTTCTAGATTTGATAGTGTTTTTTCAAATACTTTACACCATGGATTCAAAGCAACTTGAACGACAGTCTTACATTTCTGAAATGAAGTTTGGTAAGATGAAGCGAGAGTGGTTGAGGGATTAAATTTTTTTTGCTGTTGAATAGAAACATAGTGAAGATAGCTTTATGTTTGTATTTTAATATTTCTTAAGTTCATTTCATAGAGACTTAACACATGTATGAGTTTACGATTTTACTGAAATAAATTAGACTATTTTGATTTCAATACGGGGGTTAGGTTTGAGTTCAGAGCCATCAAATGAAGATATAAAGAAATTGATTCATCTTTTCCAATCGGGGAATCTTCTAGAAGCAAAGGGTTTAGCTGAGCAACAAATAACTTCATACCCTAAAAGTATTTGGAGCTGGAAGGTTCTTGGTGCGATATATGGGGGCAAAGGTAATTTGACTGAAGCTTTGAAGATTAATACAAAAGTTGTTGAGCTTTCGCCAAACGATCCAGAGTCTTACAATAACCTCGGTGTCACATTGCAGGAGCTAGGGCGAATTAAAGAGGCTGAAGAAAATTATAAAAAAGCTATAAAGATAAAACCGGATTTTGCAGAAGCATGTTTTAATCTAGGAAATATTTTTATGGAGACTGAAAGCTTCGATGATGCTATAGCAATTTATAGACGGACAATAAATATTAATCCTCAATTTACTATAGCTCACTACAATTTGGGGAACGTACTTTTTGAACAGAAAAAGTTAGAAGAAGCTGAAGCTAGCTTTAGGAAAGCTATAATGATCGATCCCAAATATACTGATGCTTATGTCAATTTAGGACAAACGTTATCTGACTTGAAAAAATTTGATCAAGCAGAAAAAGCGCTAAGAAAAGCAATTGTTCTATCCAATAATGATCCTGAAATTATTTATAAGCTCGGAGGTATGTTGCATAAGCTTGGGAAATATAGTGTAGCTGAAGAAACTTACAGGCAAGTTATTGCAATAAAGCCGGACTTCTTATCTGCTAGACATATGCTAGCAGCCTTGACTGGAGAAACAAAACCATCGGCACCTAGGGATTATGTAGAAAGGTTATTTGATAAATATGCCTCAAATTTTGAAAATGATTTAATTAATAACCTCGAATATAAAATCCCAAAATTAATTACTGAAACAATTTTAAAGTATAGTAATAGTAAGTCCCTAGGTACTATAGTTGATTTAGGGTGTGGCACAGGCTTATTTGGTTCGGAAGTAAAGCACAAAGTCGAAAATCTGGTTGGGGTGGATTTATCAGTAAGGATGCTCGATGTTGCTAGAAAAAAAAACGTTTATCATGAACTTATTAACGAAGATATCTTAAAATATCTTTCTGAATCTATCTTAAATTTCGATTACTTTGTATCAACTGATGTATTTATCTATGTTGGTGACTTATCAGAAGTATTCAGATTGATAAAACTTCGTAACAAAAAAACTGGCAAGTTAGTTTTTTCTACTGAGCATCTTGAGGGGGAAGGTTATATGTTAGAAAAATCCGGGAGGTATTCGCATTCAAAAAAATATATCGAAGGCTTATCAAAGGAATTTGGATTTAAGCTCATTGAATGCCAAATAGTTTTTTTAAGGAAAGATGGAAACCAAACCATAAATGGAGCCTTATTTTTATTAGAATTTTGATTCATTTCCATAAACATTCAAAAACTTTTTGAACTCTTAATTATTCCAATCCGGCAATTAATTGTTGCTCAAACGACTTTATAAGGGTTTTATTTTCTTCGGAGCAGTCAAAAGTATTTGTATTATATGCCTGTTGTGTTCCATTCCATATTACTTTTTCGCTTTTTCCTACTTCATAAGATTCGAAATAAACGTATAACAATTCAAACATAACCCTCCCCATTTCTGGACTTGAATAAAAAACATTTCCAACTTGTTGAAAAAGTACAGTTTCAAGGTCTTTTGTTCCAAAACACATTTCGGTAAGACCCACAACGCCACCCATTTGTCTATATTGGTCTTCTGGATTGCCCTGAGAATATAACGGTGTAGAAATTACAGTCATGCAAAATAAGAAAGTCGCTATCATTAAATTTTTCATATATCTCTTCCCTTAAAAATATATTAATAATTTAAAAATATAAATCTTCAAACATATTAACCAAAGTCTCATCAAAAACCTTCAAAAAAAGTCGGAACTACTAGTAAGAAAATAAATATTAAGGAGAAAAAATGTCTAAAGTACTAATCCATATCCATAGCGATGTTGAATTTAAAAATAAAGTAACACTGGGTTTAATGGTTGCCCTTACTGCAGAAAAAAAGGGTCATGATGTTACTCTTTTTCTAGCAGCAGATGGGGTGCATGTACTAAATTGCAAAAGTGCTGGTGAAATAGTTGGTCAAGGCACTGGCGACTTACATGAACATCTTGAAAATTTAAAGAATACAAATGTTACTATATTTGTTTCAGGAATGTCTGCTAAGGCAAGGGGTTATGACGAGTCGCTTCTTGATGGATATAAAGCAGAGTTTGCATTGCCTGATAGACTAGTTGAAGAGTCAATAAAATCGGATAGTGTCCTCTGCTATTGAGAATATTAAAGAACAGTACAAGGTGAGCGCCGGTTAGTAATGGAGAAATGATATGAGCATCTTTAGAAATGTCGTACTAAACCTAAAAACCGAAGAGGAATGCGATAGAGTTATTGGTCTTTACAAGGAACAGTTATCGTCTCTAGAGAATCAGGGATTAGTAGATGTTTACATTTGCAGATTATCTAAGGACTCTGTTTTGTTCTTTTTAACTATAAATAATGACAAAAATGCGCAGAGGATTTTTGACACAATGCGAGAATTTAGAGAACAACAAAATCTAGATTTAATAGACATACTAGTATTAGACGGTCAGATTGAGTGGCATAAAAATTTCCCAATCTCGAAATTTGGTTTCAATGACTAAAACTTTCACTCTTATCTTTTTATTTGCGTGGGCAGTAATGGTTGTTGGATACCTTTTAGGTATATTGGAAATCCCACCAACTATGTTTCTCATTAATTTTCTATTTGGATAAAAAAAGGAAGAACCCAATTTATATTATTTGGGTTCTCCATTTATGAGGAAAATATGAAAAAAAGATTGAAGCAATATCTGTTCCAAAAGTTTTTTTGACACCTAAAAAATTTGGTTCTGAAATATTATTCTTGTGATTTATGTCGTAAGTAGAATCTAACAGAAAGGGGACTAATAAGGAACGAGATCAAATCATTTCCTTATTTGTCCAACTCTAAAAGCACCTGCTCCCTAATTTAATTAGACTTTCTAATCTATAATCCCTCAAACATATTAACCAAAGCCTTATCAACTACGTTCAAACTAAAAGCAGACTACATCTCTAAAGCTTCTCCTGCTAACTTCTCATCTTAAAGATTTTTCTTTTTCTCTCAGTTCAGTGATTGTCTCATATAGAATGAATTTTACTCAATTACATATGTTTGAGTTTCAATAATACCACTAGTGGAAACTAGACTTTTGATTGTGAACTTGTTGGATAATAAAAGAAACTCCGAGAGCTCCTTTTCGTATTCTTCCCTTTGATTAATGAGTGCTCCCATGGTTTCACTTTTCCATTTTACCTTATATCGATCAATCCTAGTGTCAGTTAAAGCCATTGATTCGGGAGTATGTTGCAAATAAACGGCAAAAGTAAAATCGTAAATATCACTTAAAACTTTTGTGATCTGTAAAGTAGATTTACTATAATGAACATCTTTATTTGAGAATATTTCTTGGCCATTTTTTTCTAATGAAAAACTTATGCCACGGAATGTCCCAACTGGTAATTCTCTTTCACTGGCAAAAAGATCTGTAGAAAAAATAAAAATTACAAAACATATAAATCTCATATAACAAATATTATCGCTTGAAGTAATGTTTTAATTAAAAAAGTAATCAATTAAACCAAAAATTTAGTACTGAAATATCTTCATGCTCCTAAAGGAATGTGGATAGAATTTATAGGATAAAAATCATTTTATCCTGCGCGCAGCATTCTCTTCAAAGTCTCTATAGAGGTATTTTTCAATTCGTTCCATTTGCTTTGGTTATTGATAATAGTCTCTGCTCCGTCCATTAATTGTTTTGATAGTGCTCTATAACAAGCAACAACTTCTTCATACACATCTGCGGTAAAATTTTCACTATTATGGGCATTAATGATCTTATCTACGTTTCCCCCAAGTATTTGGTCGGCCACCTGCAAATCATCTTGCTGATATCCTCCAGAAAAGACTTCTGAAAGGTATGCTGAATATGCAATATTTGCAGCAACATCAAATGATTGCTCATCGCCTAAATAAAAATCTACGGCACCATTTCCTATTACTACTCCGGCGCATGCTGCAAGATTATCCAATTTTTCAGTCTGTGCTTTGGCAAAGGAGCCTAAAAATAAGAGAGCTATGAAAACGCTAATTATTGATGTTACTATCCTCAAATCAAAACTCCTTTTCTTAATCAACAATATGATATTAAATGAGATATATAGAAATATAGAATTGTCCATAACTGCTCGATCTGTCACAGGTTAACATTGGGCTGCATAAGTTTTAGAAAGTTTTAATTAAGTAGAAATATCATAAACATTCTTAATAAAGCGTTCTACGATATTTCTGCTGGTATGTATTTCTGGTACAATTAAGAATGATGAATTTAATAAAAAGGTGGGTTGACCCTCTAAAACGAAGAATTAATAAGGCCGGCTCTGATGAACTTACGGTTATTTGGGTACATGGCGCGAACCAATCTGGACTATCATTCAAATACTTAAGGTCATTGACTAAGTTTAAAAACGAGTTGGTAGTTGAGTACGATACTTCGCATAAATTTGAAGATAATTTAGAGATGCTTTGTAATGATATTCTCAAAGTAAAAGGTCCATATTTTATGATCGGACATAGTTTGGGAGGTCTTTACGCTCTACATTTAACCAAGCATGTGGACGTTGCAGGTGCAGTAAGTATTAGTACTCCTTTCGCAGGAAGTTGGACAGCGGACTGGGCTCGCTTTTTTGTTCCATCGTACCAATTATTTCGAGATGTGGGTCGGAGGTCTATTCCAATAAAGGAGTCTCAGAATATAAAACTAACAGTTGATTGGACTCAGATAGTTAGTACAAAAGGAAATGTACCTTATCACGGAGGTCTAAACGACGGAGTATGTACTATTAAGAGCATGAGATCTCGGAAAGATATGGAGTTGATAGAAGTTCCTCATACCCACTTTGAAGTTATGTGTTCAGACTTAGTAGTTGAAATCATATTGGGTCGCTATCAAAAAGTCGTAAGGAGCAAAAAAACCGGTAATGCTATCGAAAAACCTTTGTAAATTTTTGACATGAAAAACTTGATAATTAGCAGAAAAGGGTTCGACTCAACCGCTGGAGGACGTGCTTCTCCTATCTTTGAAACTGGAGAGATTTTCTCTGTTCCTATTCCTCAAAAGAAACTGTCGCCGTTCAGATATAAAGATTTACGATGCAATGATTTGGCTGGACAAGAAATTTTGAATTTAATTGGTGCTAAATCGATATCCGATAAAGATTTTTGTCATGTTGATCCACTGTTTTCAGAAAAAATTGGTATTTTTGGGCAAGCAGGCGGTGCGCAAGGAGAACTAGATAATTGTGGTATAAAGAGGGGTGATCTCTTTTTATTTTTTGGTTGGTTTAAGAATTATCAGCGGAGAGGTCCTGATCTGCATCATCTTTTCGGGTGGTTACAAGTTGAAAAGATAATCAAAGGAAACGATGAGATATTAAATTTTTTATCAAAGGATGGCCTTTCACATCCTCACGGCACGAAGGATATAACGCAATATAAAAATAATACTATTTATATTGCATCAAGAAATTTAACTTTCTCCGATAGTGTTAAAGATCTAAAGGGGCATGGTAGATTTAAAAAAACTGCTAAAGAGTTGATATTGACCGAAAAGGGTAAAACTCGATCGAAATGGAGTTTCCCCCAAGAGTTTTTTTCGGATACCAAAAATTTATTCCGTAATAGATTAAAATGGAAAGATGAAGAAAATTGTTTAGTGGATTGTATTGGTATTGGTCAAGAATTTATTTTGAACGCTAATGATAATCCTTCAGTGGTTAATTGGGCGTCCCACCTTATAAACATGTATGGAAGAGACTAGATTACTTTTTGATTTTTAGGTATTGAAAGAAAAGCCAGAAACTTTTTTCGAGTGTAAGGAAATCAATTATCATTTAAATTCTAGACATTATGGTAGTGCAAAGGCTTGGATTTTTCTTATCAAAAATTGTTAAAGTCTAGTACTTATTACTGTGTAGAAAATATAAATAATAAAGGTTGTTACTGTCAACACAGTCAAGGTTTGTTGGTAATGGCTGGAAATGTCACTAACCAACAAACCCTTCCGATGACAGTAGGACTTCCTACTACTCCACGAAATAGTTCGATAAATAGTATTTAAAGAGACGTTTTATCGCAGTAGGTATATTCAGCGAAATTGAATTTCAGAGAGGAAAATAGAAAATAACAATTGAATAAGTATTTTTTCAGCCTAAATCTTAAATATGCTACACACTTTTATAAAATTTAAGCTATTCAAGCTTTCATTACTCGGTGCGTTAAGTGCTGGAATTATAATAACTCTTATTGCAAAAGAAATGCGTAAGAACCAAAAAGTAGACGAAGCCAACGAATAAAAGGGTTTATTCAAGCATGTATAATCTAGATGGGCTTAACGCTTGAATTGCGAAATATTTATTGGCGACATGATCTATAGCTGGACTCTCTAAGCATTGTGTGAGATCTTTCAAAAAATTTCAAAGAAACATTAAAATAATATGGTTTTAATTTTAGTCGCTGTCGAAGAAGAACTCAGCTCAAATGATCTACCCAACTTCCAAATCCAATATACTGGCGTAGGAAAGATAAACGCCGCAATCAAAACGTTTGAAATTATTAAAGACTATTCTCCAACTCAAATAATCAACTATGGTACCGCTGGCAGTTTAAATAAAAAGTTAGAGGGATTGGTGGAAGTTACTAAATTCTTTCAAAGAGATATGGATGCTTCACCGCTAGGTTTTAAAATTGGTCAGACCCCGTTTGATGATATTGAAGAAATAGAGTTTGGAACTGGCGGGTATAGCTGTGGTACAGGAGATTCTTTTGTTACTTCTACACCTAAATTGAAAACAGATCTTGTCGATATGGAGGCATACTCTATCGCAAAAATTTGTTATTTGAATGATATAAAGTTTCGATGTTTCAAGTATATCTCTGATAATGCTGATGGAGATGCAAATGCCGACTGGGTAAAAAATATCTCTATGGGTAAGAAACTATTTATAAAAAAGATGAGAGATTTAGAAACTGATTGAAATTTGTAAAAGGATATCAAAATTTGTACAGTGATTACCCCAGTATTGTTTTTTATATTTTATTACTCTTGATGCTTTCGGGGGGTATTGTTTATATTGCGAGGCAAAGTTTTCAGGAGTTCATTCTTCAATCGCTAATATGGGCAATGATTTTCTTAGGAGTGTTTGGTTTGATCGCTTTTCTGACAAATTCGTCTTACTAAACCTCAAAGATAGTAGCTGCAGCTTTTAAGGATGAGATCGATTGATTAGAAGTCCTACCCAATGCATTATTTATTGCCATAGTCCTAAAAAAGAACTATTTGGTATCTAATAATATTGTTTTGCTTAAATCTTACGGAAACTCGTATTTGGAAAAAAATTTAAATAGCGTTTTTATTAAATTAACTAGTGATCATATAGACAAAAATGGGCATGTATCAGAAGCGGGTTATCTAACTGTTGCTAACGTTGCGTATTGGAAGATATGCGAGCAAGTCGGTCTCTTAAAACTCTATAGTAAATACAAAATTAGTGGAATTGTCTTTGACACCTTTATGGAGTTCAAAAAAGAGGTCTTTGAAGGCGAAGAGGTAATGATTAATCTTAGATTCAATATCGCTAATGATACAAGAAAAATTGTGAGGCTTTTAGATATTTATGACAGAGAAAATCGTTTGGTAGTTAAGATAACATCAAATGGTGGGTTTTTGGATCTCGAAAAACGAAAAATCGTAGTGCCACCAAAACAGATACTGGATACATGTCTCAAATATTTGAGAGATTAGGAATTGCTATGCTAAATTATCGATGCTTAAAAGCCTACGAAAGATGTGAGGCAATTAGCAATTTTTAGGTTAAGAAATGTATAATGAGTTTTATCTCCAGCATTTAAGCATAAAAAAATAAATGTTTAATCCTCTTGAATAATCTAGAGCTTTTTTTAAAACTCTAAGAAATGGTAACATGATTGACTTTGATTTAATTGATTGTAACGCTATATCATCGTCATGTACCTCGAGATAGGATTATTATTAAACGCTCTTATTCTGGGAGCGATGACTTCCTTCATGGTAGTTACTTCGCCTGCAGTCTTTAAGACACTCGATGAAGATCATTCTAAGAAATTCTTGAGATACATATTTCCTCGCCTTTTTAATTTTTGTTTTTTAATTTCTATGTTTATGTTCTTATTCTTTTCGTTAGGTGACTTTGTTTCCGGAATGATACTTGGGATAGCTATAGCAATAAGTTTTTTGATTAACACTTACTTCTTAACTCCTAGAATAAATAAGATGCGGGACTTAATGCTCGAAGGTCGCCCGGACTCAGAAAAGGGATTCAAGAGCCTGCATACGGCCTCCGTACTCTTATATTTACTTAACGTGATATTTATAATTTTCATCTTCATTCTTTATTACACAAGATGAGATTATTAGTTTTTTTATTTTTTCTTATTTTATTATCATGGCAAGTCGTAGTTGCGGATACTATAAAAATAGAGTTTACCTCAGATGACTCTTATAGCATCGAGGTTGCGAATATTGGCGTTGGTGACACTATAGAGTGGTTGCCAAAGAATGAGGGCCATAATGTTGAATTTCTTGCAGGACCAAATATGGAAGCACTTCCAGAAAAATCGGATTTAAACGTCCGTCATGTAATTACTTTTGATTTGCCTGGAGTTTACTTATATCAATGTACACCACATGGTAATATGGGAATGTTGGGATTAATAGTAGTGGGTAATAATTTCGATAATTTAGGCAACATTGAAGAAGTGGAATTGTCTCGAGTGGCAAAGTCAGTTCTGCAGAGACTGATTGGAGTTGCTAGGTCAAAAAACTAACCTGTGTTGATTCGCAATGTCTTGGTGCATTTACGACTTGATAGCTGAACGAACCACGTTTTCCATATAGCTCAGAAATTTGGATCGATCTAATTTGCTAAAGGGAGGCGGACCAGAAGTCACTTCACCGCCTTCACGTATTTTTCCCATTATTTCTCTCGTAGCGATTGCCATACCTATGTTGTCGAGAGTAAATCTCATTCCATTAGGTCTTATTGCCAAAGCACCTTTTTTTAGGCATTGTTCAGCAAGTGGAATGTCGTTTGTTACACAGATGTCGTTTTTCTCGATATTACCTATAATCCAACTGTCTGCGGCGTCGGATTCCTGATTAACAACAACGAGGTTTATAAGTGGATTGTGGGAAGGACGGATTCCTCCATTACACACCATATAAGTTATCAAATCATGGCGTGCTGCGATCCTTTCTATTTCTTTTTTTACCGGACAAGCGTCGGCATCTACATAAATTTTTACCATTTAAAAAATACTTCTTGGGGATTACGCTTCAATTTACATTTTTAGTGGACATTGTTTTGCTATGGGTAAAAAATATCGTTCTCTACAAATTTATACAAATACTCTTAGTAATTATCTCTATTTATTTGGTGCGAGGCTAATTAAAAATTTTTCTGGAGTATTTGTTAAAAATTGTGGGTAATATTAATCAATGGTTATTCTAGTAGAATTCAAGTTAGCAGGTAGACGATATTATGAGTGATGCAAAATATAAAAACATAGAAGTTAGTCCGATATCGGGTGCGTTAGGAGCATTAATTACCGGAGTAGAATTAAAAGAGCCTCTTCAAGACCCTGTATTTCAAGAGATATATAACGCTTTTTTAAAATATAAGGTGATATTTTTTAATGACCAGGAGCTCAATCCGGAAACTCAACTTCGATTTGGTAAGATGTTTGGACAACCTATAATCTATCCATTTGTGAAAGGTCTGAAAGATTTTCCTGAGATAACGCCCATTTTAAAGAAAGAAACTGACCTTAATAATTTTGGTGGGGTTTGGCATAGTGACACCACTTACCAAGAGCAACCACCAAAAGCAACAATGCTGTACGCGGTTGAGGTGCCTGATTTTGGTGGTGACACCGAATTTGCGAACCAATGCATGGCATTAGATCATCTGTCAGAGGGTATGCGGAAATTCTTGAATGAACAAAAGGTAATTAATACCTCTGGTAAAGGGAAAGTAGTAGCCTCAAGATCAGATGTTATGAAACACTCTTCGTCTGGAAAAGTGGTCGACGAGTTGAGAGCGATACACCCGGTAGTCAGAACACACCCTGAAACTAAAGAACAAGCATTATTTATCAATGAAGCGCACTCTTTACAGTTCGCAAGTCTTAGCTTAGAGGAGAGTACCCCTCTTCTTGAATTTTTGTTTAAGCACCAAATAAAGTCAGAGTTTACCTGCCGTTTTAAGTGGAAAAAAGGATCAGTTGCGATTTGGGACAATAGGTGTACCCTTCATAATCCGATAAACGATTACCATGGGAAAAGAAGGTTAATGCATCGGATAACATTTGCTGGTGATACGCCTGTTTGATTGTTATCCAAGAGGGAAAAATTTGGATAAAATTAATAAAGAAAGAATTTGGCGTTTAATTCAAAGCACAGGCGATGAATTGTTTGGAAAGCTCCCTGAGCACCCCAATCATCCAAAAGGGAGAAATCCATATGCTCATGTGGCGTTGAAAGTAAAAGATCGTTTTGGGTGTAGTTACAAAGATATTGCTGACGAAAAGTATCAAGAGGTAGTAGATTTCTTATATCTTATACAAACAGAAGAAGGTTGAAACGTTTTTTGCGCTACAATTTTATAATCAATAAATTAATAGAGACTGATTTTCTTAATAGGAAGTTTGAATGAAAAAATTATTTAATAATTCGTTTGAAAACTGGATTTTCGATCTTGACAATACGATATACGATATAAAAGCTGGGCTATTTATCAAAATATCCGAGAGGATTACTCAGTACATAATGGAAGTTCTCTCTTTCACGAAGGAAGAAGCTAACTTAGTTAGAAGTAACATGTATAAAAAATATGGTCTTACGTTAACTGGTCTTATGAGAGAATATGAAATAGACCCTGATGAATATCTTGACTTTATTCATGATGTTACACATCCTGAATTACAATATGAAAAGCAACTTAAATTAAGTTTAAACAATCTTTCTGGTAAAAAATTCATTTATACAAATGCATCTCAAGACCACGCGAAAAAAATTTTATCAGCAATGGGGATAGGAGCTGAGTTTGAAAAAATATTAGATATAAAAGCTACACACTATGTACCTAAACCCGATCCAAAATCTTATGAAATTATGCTTAAAAGTTTTGGCATTCTTTCAAATCAAGTAGAAAGAAGTATTTTTATTGAGGATACAGCAAAAAATCTCAAACCGGCAAAATTGCTAGGGTTGAAAACTGTTTGGATGGAAAATGAGCGTAATCTTGAAGACTATAAAGATAACGCGGAGTACATAGATTACAAATACTCTGATTTAAAGTCGTTTCTCAATGATATATCTAACAGCAATTGAATGGTTGGAAACAGCATAGTTTTTTAGATACAATTAAACAGGTACAAAAATATGATTGATAAAAAAGTATTAGATTTAAAGGAAAGGCGATTTTATATAAGGTTGATAGTCACAATTCTCATTTTATACATGGTGGGAACACTTTTTTATAAGTCAATTTCTCCATTCCATAATTGCATAAGAGACGACAGAGCGAATGTTATTGAATGTACCAGAGATAGCACTTGGTAAAATTTAAGTTCCAAAATATTTTAACTGGTGTTGTTTTTATAACGCTTCTTTTGGTTTCCGAAACTTTTGCTCGATCTGAATTAGAAATAATAAAGAAAAATATATCAGCAAACGTCATATTTCTCAGACATGCTTTAGCTCCTGGAGTTGGAGATCCGGAAAACTTTATCAAAGAGGACTGTAGTACGCAACGGAATTTAAATGATACAGGTCGCTTGCAGGCCAGATTGATAGGAAATTACTTAAGATCAACAAATCTGAAGTTCTCTCAAATTTTAACAAGTGAGTGGTGTCGGTGCATTGATACAGCCAAAGAGCTTAATCTTGGCCAATGGACGACTTTTTCAGGACTAAACTCCTTCTTTCAAGTATATGAAAAAAAAGATCAGGTCATGAACAAACTTCAAAAGAAACTTGGTTCCCTTGGTTATTCAGACCTTGTTTTATTTGTGACCCACCAGGTTGTTATTTCGGAACAGACTGGCATTGTGCCCCGGAGTGGTGAAATGGTTTTATATAATTCAATAACTAAACAAAAAGCCAGATACATGATTGATTACTGACTATTTTAACTAATACCATTTTTAAATAACAAGTCTGAAATATTTTTTTTAAATGGGAAAAAGCCCTTATTTGCAAATGGAAACGCATATCTATCCCAATCTCTCATATAAAAAATTGCTTCAATGTTCTGATTTCTAAGTTCATTAATAAAGTCACTTGTCATGAAGTATTTATTTCCCACCGTCTCATAAGGAAAAATTAAGTATTTTAATTTTTCACTTTTAGCCCATTTCAATACAGCTTTTTTTGTTTGGCGGAATTCAAAGCTCGGTAAATCTGAGCGTAGATTTTCGATTAGGTCACTGTCAAACTTATTTACAAGATCGCTCTTGCTAGATTGATATTCCGGATCATGAAAAATACATCCTTTGCGGATAATTTTTTCTTTGCTTAGGTAGTGATTTAAAGTGAGATCATTTTTATTTATAATTACCCCCGTATCTTCACAAGCATTTAAATTTGGCTTTACATAGGAAAGCTCAGACGCTCTTTCATAAGTCTTCCAAAGGTCTTCATTGAAAAAGGGATTTTCATTCAGTTCGCCTTTTGGGAAAAATTTATCGTTTGTAAAAAGCTTTACGTTATCCGCTTTTGCAACATATATCTTTCCTCTTGTTTGAAGGCCAGCGACCCAACGCCAGCCTAGAGTATTTGAAGCTGGACACCAATCAACGAGGTGATCTTTAAAAAAGTTTGCACCAGAAACCCAACTTTTTCTAAGGGTAAAAATCCAAATGCTTGCATACCACATCCGTGCATGATTGTGCAGGTATCCAGTTTCTATAAGTTCCTCTGTCCAATGATCGAAGCATTTTATTCCAGTTTTATCAGGCAAATAAGAACCGTCGTAACCATTTTCATAGTCCTCATAGACATCAGGTCGCAGTTCCAGCCATCCTCTCCAGTAGGTTCTCCAAAAAATCTCTTGAATGAATTTCTCCAAAGATGAAATAGAATTTTTTTCTAAGGCTATCTGCAACACCTCATTTTCTGAGACTAGTCGTCGGCGAAGATATGGTGATAGCTTTGAGACATTCGCATGAGGGTGGCCCATGTCAAAGTTTCTACTCTTTGAGTAATTACATAAGTGATCATTAGAAAAGTTTCTAAAATCGTTTAGTACCTGATCCTTTTTCGTCGGAAGCCGTTGATAGGCCTCGTGATCTACGTCATCCATTTTAATCACCAAAATTGTCTAACACGATCTATAGATTAAAAGCCTATTAAAAGAATAATTAGAAAAATGCCTAGTCCACCCCACAAAAACGGTGAGTTCTCATTTTCAAGAAGCCATTTAAGTAAATTCATTTTTATCTCCACTTGTTGACGATGAAATAAAGCATATTTTTTTTAAATCCAGAGCCAATCAAAATTTTTATTAGCAACCAAAAGTATGTGAACAAACAAAAAATTGCTTTAATGTTGATTTTTATAAAGGATGATCACGTAAATGCATGGAGGATTATTAATGGAACCCTTTTTCGAATTAAGAATATATGAAGTATATCCAAATAAAATGTCTGAATGGATAGAGTTTATGGATGTTGAAATTATTCCTTTTCAAAGAGAAAGAGGAATGGAAATAAATGGCACTTTTACAATGAATAGTACTGATGAGTTCTTTGAACAAGAAGGGGAAAGAAAAATGCACTCAGAAACGAAAGGGTCAACTTATGTTTGGATAAGACGCTTTCTAGATCAAGATCATAAGAAGAGATTGTATGAAGCTGTTTATGAGAGTAGTGAATGGATTGATTATTATAGACCAAAAGTTAGTAAGCTGATTAACCTTAATACCATTGTCGTACATAATTTAAAGGCAACAGCAATGTCACTTTTAAAGTAAGTTAAAGCTTTCCTCCTTGTTCAAAATGCATACCAGAAGCTTTGCAAGTGAATTAATTAATATTGGTAATGTAGACTTGGAAATACAGATAGAACGTACCAACAGAAAAAGAACTATTGCATTACAGGTTAAAAATAACAAACTAATCATTAAAACACCTAGAAGTGTATCTAAAAAAACCTTAGTTGATCTTATCAAGAGAAAACAGCACTGGATAAATCAAAGAGCGATTTTGAATTTTGAAGAACAGAATTTAAAAAATAGAGAATTTATTGATAATGATAAATTTTATTTCAGAGGTGATGAGTATCGCTTATCTCTAATTTTGGAGCGAAAAGAAGCTGTTAGAATTGAAGGAGGTCTTTTACTGGTCTCGTATCTTGATGATAAATCAGCAGGTAGAGAAAACATTAAAAGGTTACTGGAAGATTGGTACTTAAAAGAGTCTATTAAAATTTTGAAAGCAAGAACTGAAGAGTTGGCGCAGCAGATGAGGGTTCAACCATATGGGATTACTGTAAAGAACTACAAGTCAAAATGGGGATCTTGCACTGCAAATAATAAAATTTCTTATAATTGGCGAATTATAATGGCTCCAGATCATATAATTGACTATCTAATAGTTCATGAGTTAAGTCACATCATCGAACCTAATCACTCAAAGAATTTCTGGTACCAGGTGGGAAACTACTGCAAAGATTTCCAAAAAAAAAGAAAATGGTTGCGAGAAAACGGGCATAAGCTTGTTTTGTAGCCCATATTTCGTAAGAAGTATTGAACCGACTCATCTGGAGGTGCTATAAATAGTAGGCCCCTATAGAAACATAGCTATTTTTTATCAAATTTTCTAAATTGTAATTTTTGAGGCAAGAAATGTATTTTGAAGACTTTTATCAAGGATACTCATTCGAAACAAAAAAAAAGACAATTACCAAAAAAGATATTATTTCATTCGCTAAAAAATGGGATTATCAACCTTTTCACATTGATGAAAAATTGGCAAAGCAGTCCCATTATGGTGGCCTTATAGCAAGTGGCTGGCAAACCATAGCGATTGCCCACAGTTTAATTTTAGATACGCAAAAAACCTCAAAATCTTCAATGGGGTCTCCAGGTTTAGACAAAGTTAATTGGTTTAAACCTGTCAGACCAAATGACACTATTCATTGTACAGTGACAGTCAAGTCATCGCGCAAATCAAATTCAAAACCTTTTGGAGTGACTACAATACTGGTCGAAGTTTTCAATCAAAAGAAAGAACTGGTAGCGGATATGACTGCAGTCTGGTTTTTGAAATTATCCAACAGTCAAGAGTAAACTAAACAGTCTCTGTATCAAAAGAAGCTGGGCTTGTTATTTCAAGAAGCTCTAAATCTTCTGAATGCTCTATCTCTCTATGTGATATTTTTGGGGGTTGCAGGACGGAGTCTCCTTCATGAAAAGTAAAGGTTCCTTGGCCCTCATACTCGAAAGTAACCCAACCCTTAAGTATATAAACCATTTGAAAATCTAATTTATGTAAATGCCATTCACCCTTGGAATGTTTGCCTGGAACAGCTCTAATTACATTTGCTCCATAATTTCCCTCTGTGGCAGTGTCTATTCCAAGATCCCTATACTGAAAAAACCCTCTAAGACCGGCTTCAAATTTAGATTTTTCTTTATGTGAAACTGTAAATTTCATACGCGTTTTCCTTATTATTGTATTCCCTAGATGCAATGGTAACAAAAATTTTTCGTCTTTTTAAAAAAACATTTAGGCGTATCTATAGATGGTTAAATGGACCTGAAAAAAAGGAATTTGTTTCGTCGGTATTTTGCGATACCATTAACCATCATTACTTTTAATAATTTTATTAAATAGCAAAAGAAAATGGAAAAAAGTGCAAATGAAAAATAAGGAAAAAGTTCTTAAGGTTGTGGAAGACTATATCAATAGTGCCTACGAATCTGATGGAGCTATGACAAGAAAAATATTCGATGATGACGCCAAAGTTACCGGTCATATTAACGGTAAGCTGATAAGACAGACGAAGGAGGAGTGGGCAACATTCGTTGAAAAAAACATCCCATCACCGAAAGAACGAGGTAAATCTAAAGACTACGAAATATTAATGGTTGATACTGGAGAGGAGACCGCAGTGGTGAAAGTAAAAAGTGAGTATATTAATATGATGTTTACAGATACGCTTACGTTTCTCAAAGTGGATAACGAGTGGAAAATTTATAATAAGGTATTTGAGGCAATGAGCTAAAGTTAGAACGGAAAATTTAAATGAAATTTTTTTTTAACATTCTTTCTATATGGGCTATCTCCAGTTCGTTTGGAGCGTTTAAAGCAGTTGGTAATGAGCTAGACGAGGTCATTTGTAACGCGATGAAAGGCATGCAAGCTCAAGAAGAAAAAAAAATCCCCTATAATATAGGCGACTACGAATTAATAGGGATTACCGTTGATTGTAAGAAAAAAGCTTTAATAACAGAAAAAAAACACATTCAATACTCATTATCCGACTTTTCAGAGGATTATAAGATTAATGCGATTAAAAATTGGGAGAAAGCCAACTGCAAAAATATGATATTTAACACAAATACGGGTTGGTCAACCACCCAAATTATACAAGATACTGATAAAAATGTAGTCCTAAAGTTGAAGGCAAATTTTGAAACCTGCTCTCAATAAATAAGAAAAAAAATTCGATCATTTAACCTTAACAACTCAAATTAGACCCAATGAATAGTAAAAAGCCGGAAATACTAAACACTCAAGATGTTCTATCAATGAAGGGAGAGGGATACTATTCAAAAAAGACTGCAGGAGCAAAAAATGCCATAGACTCCATACAAGAAATTTTAGAAAAAGCTGTAATTTCTCCTCCCAATAAGGAAATATTGAGGTTTGCAGATTTTGGTGCAGCAGATGGAGGAACTAGTCAGGAACTCTGGTACAATTTGATAAATCTTATTAGAAGTAGGGGAGATGACAGAGTAATTGAGATCATTTACACCGATTTGGCCTCTAATGATTTCTCAACCCTTTTTAAAAAAATGCAGGGGATGCATGGAGAAAAAGAGCTAGCTTATCAAAAAATGTTTGAAAATGTTTTTGTGCATGGGTGTGGTACCGGCTTCCATCAACAATTACTAGCAACAGACAGCTTATGCCTAGGCTTTTCCGCGACAGCTATGCATTATGTTTCGCAAAAACCTTGTCAGATAAAAAATCACGTACATATGGTTGGAGCCAATATAGCAGAAAAAAGGCAGTTTATGACCCAAGCAGCCACAGATTGGGAGTCAATCCTTCTTTCAAGGGCTAAAGAGCTGGCATCAGGTGGGCGCTTTATATGCATGAATTTTGGAATTGATGAAAAAGGTCGTTATCTCGGCAACACAGGAGGACATTCAATGTTTGATAAATTTAATCAGCATTGGAGAACGCACTTGGATCAAGGTATAATAACAAAAGAAGAATATATAAACACTACTTTTGCTCAGCATTACAGAACAGTGGAAGAATTTTGCGCACCGTTTAATGATAAAATGTCCAAGGTTTCAAAAGCTGGGTTAAAGCTTTTGTCATGCAGTACCAAATTGACAAAATGTCCCTATCGTGAGACTTATGAAAAAAATATTCGGACAATGTCAAAAAAAGAGTTTGCTGACAGCCTTATTCCAACCACCCGGAGTTGGTCAGAGACGGTATTTCGAACGGCTTTATCTAATAGATGTGAAAATGAGAGCAGCGAAATAATAGACTCATTTTATGAAAATTATAGGGCAGAAGTTGAAAGAGACCCAAATGGTCATGCGATGGACTATATCCATGTAATTATGGAAATTGAAAAGATATAGTTCTTATTCATATTGATTAAATTTATTTAGCTAGTAAAGGTGTTCAAAATTTTTATCTTTTTTAAAACAGGTTTTTATTTCAATGAATAAGATTGCAATTGTTACAGGAGCTGGGACGGGGGTTGGTAAAGCCACAGCTGTTAAGCTCTCAGATGCCGGTTTTAGTGTTATTTTGATAGGACGACGTAAAGATAAGTTAGAAGAAACAAAGACAGTGTGTAATGATCAAGCACTAGTATTTCCAATGGATGTCAGTAATGAGGTGGAAGTAAAAAAATGCTTTGAAATGATTGAAAAAAATTTTTCCCGCATAGACCTACTTTTCAATAATGCTGGTACGTTTCTCTCTTCAAAAACTATAGACGAAATAAATTTTAGTGAATGGAAAGAGGTTATTGAAGTCAATATTAACGGTATATTTCTTTTCAGTAAGTATGCATTTGCGCTTATGAAAAAACAGTCTCCCATGGGAGGCCGGATAATTAATAATGGAAGTGTTTCCTCTATTACCCCAAGACCTGGATCAATAGCGTATACTGCAACTAAACATGCAGTCACGGGAATGACAAAAAGTTTAGCACTCGACGGAAGATTATTTAATATTGTTTGTAGCCAAATTGATATTGGTAACGCCGATACACCAATGACAGAAGGAATAAAGAAGGGAATAATTCAGGCAGATGGTTCAATTAAAAAAGAGCCTACATTCGATCCTGAACATATAGCTGATGCAGTGTTACATTTAGTGGGTCTCCCCTTAGATACCAATATTCTTAATATGACAATAATGGCTAGTAATATGCCCTTTGTAGGAAGAGGTTAAAAAACACAAAATGCAAAGAAACAAGGCTAGTGCAAATATTCAGATAGATAATGAAAGAATTAGGGTAACAGAATATTCGTTTAATAAAAATGAAGAAACAGGGTTCCATATACACCAATGGGACTACGTGGTCATTCCCCAAACTAACGGCCAATTATTGATAATTGATGATAATGAGGTTGAAACAATCACTACTCTTATAAAAGGGGAGCCTTACTACAGAAAGGCAGGTGTAACGCATAATGTAATTAATAACGGCGAAGAAAAATTAGTTTTTATAGAGTTAGAGATAAAAGCTCATTCAATTTAAAAGTTTATTTAGCTATTAAATACTAGTATTTTACTTTTTGAATTTAATTTGCGAGGCCTTATCAGAAATAAACATCGTGTAAAATAACACCTCTGTTTGAAAATAGTTTCTGTGGAATTTCAGTTTTATTGAACTGTTGTTCTGCTTCCCTGAAGAGTAGTTGACAGTCTGCAAATGCTTTTTCATCAGTATATTCCCACAGGTTACCTAATCGTTGAATGCCATCTTTATTGAAAACTTGACTAACTGTTTGTCTTATAGCCCCTGCTTTAGCGAATTTGGATTGCATGTCTAGCACCACCTTTTGCCATTCTTCTCCTCCTACTATTAGATCGCTCTTCGATTGGAAATCTTGGGTTATATAACTCATAATTTTGGACTTGATCATACTTTGCTCCTCAGTATTTAACTAAATCAATAATATTGAAATTCAGAATTTATTCCATTACAACCTAAAACATGCCGAAAATAGCATTTGATATAACAAGCAGCATTTATGCGATGCTAAGAAATCTCATTATCCTAAGCATATCACTATTGGTTTATTCGAAAATAACACAATCTGCTGAACTAACATTAGATATTACCTCTTACACTTACCGGGAAGTTGATCCAAACGATAACTTCTTCATGGAGGATAAATCTGCTCCTTTTTTATATAGTGTAGGACTTAGGAACTGGGGAGACCCTAAGGTATCTTCAAACACAAAAAGTACTGCTTGGAGTTTTCTGTATACGCTTGAGTATAGTTTTGGGAATGTTGACTACACCTCCGTGGGAACAGGTACTATGAAAAAAGAATATTATAAAGGCAGATTAGAATATTATTTGAGCAATAATTTTGGAGGAGCAAACGATCTCAAGTCCTTTATAGGCCTAGGATATCGCTATCTGCTCGATGACAGTGGATTTAAAAAGTCATCAACGAACCATCTTGGTTATGATAGACTCTCGCAGTATAATTACATTCCAATCGGTGCAATTTGGTATATAAATGAAAACCTTTCTCTAAAGTCTCAGTACAATTACTTTATAGAGGGCAAACAAATAAGCTACTTAAATGAAATTCTGCCTAATGTTTATCCCACTAATGTAGAGAAAACTCAACGCTATGGCTATGGGATTGATCTAACCTTGCGTTCGAGAATAAATAATAAATGGTCTACCTACGGATTTCTTAGGTCTTGGAAGATAGATGACTCCGATTTAGTATCGTGCTCTCCAACTACATTATGTATGGAACCCAAAAACCAAACTCACGAAATTGGTGTTGGCATTTCATATAATTTTTAGTCAATATGAAAGATATCTATGGATAAATTTATCATATTAAATAAATTGAACAAATGAGTTAATTAACAATGAAACTGGAATTGCACCATATAAATTTGTCAACACAAGATGTGAAGAAACTTGAAACCTTTTATAAGGATATACTATTTCTGGACACCCAAAGTGATGATTTGCCTACTTTAGAAAAGAAAAAAGGATACTCAGGTGATGTATCATTTGTGGGTGATGGTAAGGTTCAAATGCATTTGGCACAAAAAGACTTAACCGTAAATTTCAAAACAGGCCATTTTATAAATCCAGTTGAAAAGGGACATATTGCGTATCGTACCGATGACATTGAGGCCTTTAAAAAACATCTTAAAGAAAAAAATATTGAATTTACAGACTGGGGTGACATCGGGGTTTCAGGATGGCATCAAATTTTTTTCTATGATCCTGATGGAAACATTATAGAGGTTCACCAGAAAATATAGCTCGTTTTATTATTTTTTGAAATTGTTAGCGCTAGAAAAATTTTTATTTAATAATAAATGGATTTGCTGTTGAGGTCTCATGACTAATCCACACTGATTTTGTTTCCAAAAACTCCTTGATGCATTCTTGCCCGCTTTCACGACCCTGGCCCGATCTTTTGTAGCCACCAAAGGGAGACATGTAACTTACTGCTCTATATGTATTTACCCAAACGGTACCCGCTTTAAGCTTATCGGCCATTCTAAGAGCTCTCCCGATATCACTGGTCCAAACGCCAGCCGCAAGACCAAAAAGTATATCATTACCAATTTTGATAGCTTCTTTCTCATCTTTAAAGCGAATAATTGATAGCACTGGACCGAATACTTCTTCTTGAGCTATCCTCATGCTATTATTTACATTTGTAAAAATTGTTGGTTCTACAAATCGGTTTCCTTTAGAGCCGGGTCCATTATATTTGTTTCCCCCTAATACACATGTTGCGCCCTCGCTCTTTGCTATATCTATATAGTTAATAATCTTTTTAAACTGAGGTTCAGTAGTCACTGGTCCGACATTAGTGGTTTGCATCATAGGATCACCAATCGATGCTTCTTTTGCAACTGAAACCAACTTTGAAACGAACTCATCGTGTATGTCTTCATGAAGTAGTAGCCTGGAGCCAGCAATACATGTTTGGCCGGTAGCAGCGAAGATCCCTGAAATCACACCCATAACAGCAGCATCCATATCAGCGTCATTAAAAACAATGTTTGGAGATTTCCCTCCCAATTCTAGTGTTACTGGCATTATTTTTTTTGCAGCACTTTCGTATATTTTTTGTCCTGAAATGTCCGAACCAGTAAAAGCAATCTTGCTTACATCTTTGTGATCTACTAGGGGTTGGCCTACCTCTAGCCCAAAGCCAGTAATACAATTAATAACTCCACTAGGGAAACCAGCCTCCTCAACAAGATTCATAAACTCAAGAGTTGAAGCGGATGTGAATTCGCTTGGTTTAATAACTGCTGTATTCCCCGCTGCAAGTGCAGGAGCTAACTTCCAGGCTAGCAAAAGGAGAGGTGAGTTCCATGGAGTAATAAGTCCTACGACTCCAAAAGGTTCGTATTTCGTATAGTTTAGCATACCTGGCTTATCAATAGGAATAACTGCTCCCTCAACTTTATCTGCTAGTCCTCCAAAATATCTATACCATTCAGCTAGATACTTTGTTTGTGCACCCATTTCAGCAAAAAGCTTACCATTATCTTTTACTTCTATTTCTCCCAGTCTCACCGCGTCTCTTTCAATAAGTTCGGCTAACCGAACCAATATTTTACCTCTCTCGGTAGGTTTCATGGGTTCCCAGTGTTCTTCAAAAGCGTTCTTCGCTGCTATAACTGCAAGATTTACGTCTTCTTCGTTACCTTTAGCAATCTCTGCCCACACCTCTCCGCTGTATGGGTTGTCAGATTCAAAATAATTTCCTGAGGAAGGTTTTTGCCAATTTCCATTTATATATAGGTCATATCTTATCATATTTTTTCCATCAATATTAGGGCGAATGTTTTTTAGTTTTCTTTTTGTTCAGTTTATTTCTGTGTGGTACGTTAATCAAACTAATTATGCGAAATGAAGTTCTGAAAGATTTTTGTCAAAAAATGCCGAGGTCAACTCAATATTTTTGAAAAAGTCATCTAAATTATAGATTTTTTTTTGTTTTTAACTAAGCAGAAATTTTGTATGAATTAGGAAAAATGATAGGTTCATAAAAATCTATTTGAAAAGGAGCCACTTATGAAGCAGCCTCATAAAAACCCAAATATCAAGCCGCTTATTATCACAAATGTAATTTTTTTAATTTTCTTTATAATTGTCATAGTTTCAGGGCTTTAAATGATTTGATTTATAATATAATTAGATTTTCGTTTTAACACAAAGTAAACTTGTCGATTTCCAAACCTACTAAAAGAGAAGTCGCTAAATGCGGAAAAAATTTTATGGAACATCTTTATGGGACGCTACGAATGAAATTCTTTCAGGTAACTCTTTTCATATTTCCTCTAGTTTTTCCCTTTATAACGGGGTGCTCCAATTCAAGTATGGAAAACGTTGTTTCAAAAAATTTATCTTTTGATCTACTTGATTACTTCGATGGTGAGACAAAAGCCTGGGGTTTAATCGTTGATAGATTTGGGAATTTGCAGAGGACCTTCAAAGTAAGGCTTAATGGAAATATAGACAACAAACAACTTCTACTCAAAGAATATTTTACCTACAATGATGGAGAAACTGAGTATAGAGAGTGGATTATAAAAAAAATAGACACTGGTACCTATGAGGGTAAATCAAAAGATACAATTGGAGTTGCAAAGGGAAAACAAGATGGTAATACCCTGCGGATGGTTTATGATACCACGATCAGCATTGGTGAAACTGATATAAGGGTATCTTTCGATGATAGGTTTATTAAAGCTGATAAGAAAGTAGTTATAAATAGAGCTGAGATTTTGAAATGGGGAATAAAAATAGCTGATGTTACAATATTTTTTTCGAAGTAAGATTGACGCTATTTCATACACTAGATTTGGAAGTTAATTCAACGTGAGTTGGGTTCTTATTACAGCAATCGCGAGTTTATCCCAGACACTTCGTAGCGTTTTTCAAAAGAACTTAATTGAAGATGTAGGAGTGCTCGCATCAGCTTATTCGCGATTTATCTTTGCTCTACCCTTTGTCGCACTGCTAGCTGTATTTTTTATAGATACTCAAGAATTAATGATACTTAAAAATTTTTCGTCAACCGTGTGGTTTTTTTTAATTGCCGCAAGCATTTGCCAAATTTTATTTACAATTATTCTTATAAAATTATTTACTCTGCGATCGTTTGCTATAGGTGTCGCATTTTCAAAAACTGAAGTTATACAAACCACTCTTTTAGAAATCATTATTGTAGGGTTTATTCTCACCTCACAAGTTTTATTAGCAATAATTATAGGCTTTTTTGGGATGTTATTTATGTCTAAGCAGAAACTTATCGGGAACGAAGGGTATAACACGTTATTTTATAAGCAGGTAACTTTGGGAGTGTCGTGTGGTATTTTTTTGGGCCTTAGTTCTGTTTTATACAAAGTAGCGCTCGATAGCGTAACTTCAGACTTAATCTATAAAAAAGTATTAATTTTGTCATTTTTGGCTTTGGCTTTTCAATCAGTTATATTTGGCATATATATTCTTATCACTGAAGGAACGCAAAATGCCCTAAAGCTAATGTTAATATGGAAAAAGGGTTTGCCAGTTGGGTTTTTTGCGTGTGCGGCAACTTGTTGTTGGTTTTATGCTTTTTCTCTTGTTAATGCAACTCTTGTTCGAGCTGTTGGACAACTAGAAATAGTCTTTTCTGTTTTGATATCGTTTATTTTTTATAAAGAAAAAATAACATTGTTTGAATTAATCGGGATGAGCTTAATTGCAATATCAATATTGGCTTTGCTAGGCCTTCCAAGTATTTATTAAGGAGAAAGAGTTACATGTTCCTAAGGCTAATATTTTTTGAACTAATTTTATTCGTATTTTTATATTTATTTTTTAAGTTTTTCATAAATGAACGGTATTTTGGCTTTTCTATGAAAGTTTTGATAGCTGTTGCAATATTTTTAATAGGTACCCAAACAGCAGTTTTAATTTTTCTGAGTAGGGCTTAACTATTTAAGCTGCTTTATTATATTTGCGATAACGTTAGCTCTTTTAGCAATGCTGTTGATATATAAATGTTCATTAAGGGTATGATAACCGTCACCGAGTGTGCCTAATCCATCTATTGTAGGTACTCCTAAGGCACCGCTGAAGTTTCCATCGGATCCACCTCCCATACTACCATGTGAAAATGAAAGACCAAGACCTTTGCAAATGCTTTTTGTAACCTCTAAAAGATTGAATGTTCCATCATTCGGCTCCCACACTGGTCTTACCACACCTTGTTCAACGGTGAACTTTATTCCTTCTAAGTTCGTAGTGAGACCAAGTATGGTAGAAGAACCTTCATCAAGATTTTTTTGTTCTTTCGCCATAGATATTACTTCTGCGATGCATTCTGAGCTGACACAATTTACCCATTGTCCTCCCTTTATAACGCCCGCCGAAAACGTTCTATCATCATTAGACAAATCTTCTATCTCTATGATCTTTTTAGCCATCTCCTTTACAGCCGACTTTCCTGCTTTTGGATTTATTCCTGCATGAAATGGTACGCCTTCTGTCTTTAAATTAAATCGGGCAATCGCGTATCTACCCGAAACATATCCCCCATCAGGAAGACCAGGTTCAGGGACTAAAACATACTTTGATCTTAAAGACTCGGACTCAATAAGACTTCTTGTGCTGGGTGAACCTATTTCTTCATCTGATGTAATTAAAATTGTAATTTTCAAGTCAGGCAAATCTCTTTCTTTCATAAGCATTTTCACTGCTTCGATCGCTATGAGGTTTCCACTTTTCATATCAAAGATTCCAGGGCCAAAGCATTTGTCGCCATCAATTCTAAAGGGTAATTTTCTTAAAGTTCCAATTGGATGAACGGTATCCATATGGCCCATGATGAGAATGCCAGGAGAATTTGAATTTTCTGGCGTCTCATTAAAAGTTGCCCTTAAGCAATCACCAAGATTATTTTTGCCAGGCACTCTCTCAAGTCTCCCGCCCATCTCGGCAAGAAAATTGGAGCACAAATCCATCATTCTATTCACTGCATCTTTATCAAAGGTAGGGCTTTCAACCTCAACCCACTCACGCAGAGTACTTAAAATTTGTCTTGTATCAAAATTATATTCTCTTACATCGGTCATTAAATTACTCAGTTACAAGAAATAGTTCCAGAAAGAGAGTTATGCCCCCCCGCAGTGCTGACAGTAGACCCCAAATTTACTACGGTGTATGCCGAGCCACATGCACTTAAAGCTTTCTTATCCCAAGAGTTTTTTAATTGCTTTGCTGTACCATCTTTTATAGCTACTGTAATTGTTCTTTCGGGGTTTCCAGAAAACATTCTCATAAGGCTATTTGATCCATTGCTACTAGAGCAAGATGAAATAAGAAAACCTATCGCGACAACTGTCCCTAACTTTAACATTTTTGTAATCATTATAACCTCCTAAAAATATCATCGTGACTGATGGCAAAATTACATCTATCACTTTTTTTAAAGTTTATGTTTCTTTTTCTATTTCCACAATGTTAATTCTCAAATCTTTAAATTGAACGCCAGTAACGAGCGTTTTATCAACTAAAGCAAGAAAACGGCCTACCATTTGGTTCCACTCGTTTGCTTTTAACATAGCATCTTCATTAAATTCTTCATCAATCTCCAATGTAATTTGTGATTTTATAACTATTGTTTTCATATCACTTATCTACAAACTTGATACTCAAGAGTTTATCCCTAATTCCATCAGAAATAGGTTCAGATTTATTTTCTTGAAAATTGTAATTGACATAAATTGCCTCGCCCTTTGCACATAGCCTGTTGGTTTGAAATATTTTCTCCCTTATTGTGAATGAAGAATTTCCGATTTTTTGAATTCCCGTTCTTACTTCTACATTCTCCGCTAAGTACAGCTGATCTACATACTCAACCGTCACTTTAACCAATGCAAGCTTCCAGTTTACAAAGTCGAGGTTTGGTGAAAATATCCGAAAAATTTCTCTCCTACCTGCCTCAAACCATATGGGGACGAATACGTTGTTAATATGGCCAACACCGTCCGTCTCGGAAACGCGGGGTACGATATTCGTAGAAATCAATTTTTATAAATCCTTCGAAAGTTAATGTTGATAAGTGTACTGACAAAATCGTATAGTTGAAAGTCCTCTATTAAAAAAAAACAAAGAAATTAAAGCAAGAATGTTTGTTCATCTTAAAACTAAAACAATTTACTCTCTGTTGGAGGGAGCTATTTTCGCAAAGGAGTTGGCAAACCAATGCTGTAAATTTAAAATGCCGGCCGTTGGAATCGCTGATAGGGCAAATTTATTTGGCGCTTTAGAGTTTTCGGAAGTGCTATCAGATAATGGGATACAACCTATAATAGGATGCCAATTACCTATGAGCCTAAAGGAAGCCGACTTAAAAAAATTGAGAGCAACGGACCGTATTAGCATGCTTTTTTTAGCAATGAATGAGTTAGGATATCGAAATTTGATGGAGCTCTCGACCAAGTTCTTTCTAGATGATACCTACCGGTATGAAGGTATGAGTATCCGAGAAATCGATAAATTTTCTGATGGGTTGATTTGCCTGTCTGGTGGTGATGAAAGCCCTATAAACAATCTTTTGAAAGATAATAAAATTAAAGAAGCAGAAAATCTTTTGCTTCACTTCAAAAGAACATTTGGTGACCGATTTTATTTAGAGATGAACCGTCATCCTTTGGGAGAGAATTACAGTAATAAAGTAAATGAAGAAGACAAAATTTTGAAATTAGCGGATGAGCAAAGGCTTCCTCTTGTAGCAACAAATGACGTGTATTTTCTAGAAAAAGAACTTTATGAACCGCACGATGCGTTGCTATGTATTGCAGAAGGAAGCTTTGTTGACCAACAACAAGAAAGGCGCTCTTTGAGCATGGACCATTTTTTTAAATCTGAAAATGAGATGAGAGACCTTTTTAACGATATTCCTGAGGCTATTGAAAATACAGTTGAAATTGCCATGCGGTGTTCTTTCAGGCCTCGATCAACAGATGCTATGCTACCCAAGTTCTCACCTAATGCAGACGCAGATTTGGCGCAAGAAGCAAAAAAAGGATTGCAAATAAGGTTCAAAGAACTCTCTGCAGTGGGCAATCATAAAATCTATCTTGATCGATTATCTTACGAGCTAGAAGTTATCAAAAATATGGGCTTCAGTGGTTATTTTTTGATTGTAGCAGATATCGTTAAATGGGCGAAAGCTAAAGGAATTCCTGTAGGACCAGGTCGAGGCTCAGGAGCAGGTAGCTTGGTAGCATTTGCCCTGACAATAACTGATTTAGACCCAATTAAATATTCATTGCTTTTTGAAAGATTTCTCAATCCATCCCGAATATCTATGCCTGATTTTGACATTGATTTCTGTATGGATAGACGAAATGAAATTATAGAGTATGTCAAACAAAAGTATGGCAAAGAAAATGTTGCACAGATTATCACGTTTGGTGCGCTCTGGTCCAAGGCGGCCATTAGAGACATCGGACGAGTGCTTCAACTTCCCTACTCAAGGGTGGACAAGATAGCAAAACTTATTCCAGTCCAGGGTACGAAACCTATTTCCCTGAACGAGGCAATGGAAACAGAAGACGCTCTTATTGAAGAAGCTAGAAATGACGAAAAAGTTTCTAGAATGCTGAATATTTCAAGAGAATTAGAAGGAGTATTAAGAAATGCTTCAACACATGCTGCTGGTATCGTTATTGGTGACAGGAAATTAGTTGAATTGGTACCTTTATACCAGGACCCCAGATCTGATATGCCGGCAACCCAATTCACTAAAGATTGGGTTGAGAAAGCGGGCTTAGTGAAGTTTGATTTTCTTGGACTAAAAACATTAACGATAATAAGTGAAGCCGTTTCACTAGTAAATTTCAGTTCCTCCTCTGATCTTGATATAAATAAGATACCTTTAAACGATGTACAAACTTTTGAGCTTTATTCAAAAGCGAAGACAATGTCGGTTTTTCAGGTCGAGAGTAAGGGCATGAGAGATGCCTTGATTGATCTTAAACCAAATTCATTGGAGGATATTATTGCTTTAGTCGCATTATATAGACCCGGCCCAATGGAAAATATACCAGCGTTCTGTGAAGCCAAAAATGACCCGAAAAAAAGACAGTTTCTCCATCCATCGATTGATAAAATACTTGATGAAACCCATGGGATTATTGTTTACCAAGAACAGGTCATGGAGATTGCCCAAAAAATGGCAGGTTATAGCCTTGGCGATGCAGACTTGTTGAGAAAAGCAATGGGAAAAAAAATAAAAGAGGTAATGGATGCGGAAAAACCTAAATTCTTGGAAGGTGCGAATAATAACGGAATAGAAAAAAAGACAGCCGAGGGCATATGGGATTTATTAGCAAAATTTGCTAATTACGGATTTAACAAATCTCATGCGGCTGCGTATGCAGTCCTAAGTTACCAGACAGCCTTTTTGAAAACTCATCATACTGCCGAATTCATTACCGCCGCAATGAATAACGATATTAATAATATGGAGAAATTCTCTAACTATTTTGATGATATTAATGCTTTTGGCTTTACGATGTGCCCGCCATGTATAAATAGATCAGAGGTGAGGTTCTCGGTAAATAAAGACCAGATAATTTTTGGATTAGGAGCAATAAAAAATGTTGGTTTTGAGTCTATGTCCAAAATTGTTGAAAATAGAAAAAGAAATGGAAAGTTCGTTGATATTTTCGATTTTGCACGAAGAGTCCATTTGAAAAAAGTTGGCAAAAGGCCCTTGGAAATGTTAATTAGCTCTGGAGCTTTTGCCGTTTTCAATCTTGGGCATGCTGCTATGCTAGAAAAGCTGGAGGAACTTATTTTGTATTCGGCTGCATGCCATGATGAGGAGGGATCTAGCCAAGTTAATCTATTCTCAAATTCTATCGAGACAATTAAGAAACCGGAGTTCAAATCCATTAATTCACCTTCACTACCAGTGAGATCGAAAGAGATTTATGATGTTACAGGTATTTATTTTGTGTCGCCATTCAATCATGAGCCTTGCTTTTACGAGTCACTAGGAATAAAAGAATTCAACACACTGTCAAATTCAACAGGCGAATTCCATAGCATTATCACAGCAGGGTTCATAACAGACTTAGTATTAAAGACAACAAATAATGGACAACAATATTTCTTGGTCAGTTTAATTGATCATAGCGTTAAAACCTTTGATGTTTTTATTTTCCCTGACAGATTAACAGCTTTGACTGCGGAATTAGTGGCCGGTACATTCGTACTTTTAGTTCTTGAAAAAATAAAAGATCAAAATGGTCACGGACGAATAAATGTTAAGTCGGTTAGAAATTTAGAAAAGTTCATAGCAAATAGAAAACCTAAGCAATATCATTTTGTCATAAGCACAAAGTGTCAGGTTAGTAAAATATCTAGTCTTTTAAAAAGTGCAGTAATGAAAGAAACTCCCAATGAAGGTAATGTCCTAATTACGGTTAAAGATGAGACAAGTCAGGAGAAAACAAATATATCATTACCATATTTTTATGATATCAGTTCAGAAGTTATAGAGAATATTAAAGCTGTTGAAGGTGTATATGAAATACAGGCAGTGTAGGAATTAAGTCGTAAGTTAAATGGATATTTCGAAAAAAAAATCACGTCCCAAGGCAATTACTCCTAAAGGCTTTCAGGATAACTTTCATTCTTATCTCAAGAAAAGAGAGGAAGTTCTGCGAGTAGTAAATAGGGTTTATGAACTTTATGGATTTGAAAGACTTGAAACTCCGGCAGTTGAGACGGTCGATGCTTTAGGAAAGTTCTTACCAGACATAAACAGACCAAACGAGGGTGTTTTTGCCTGGCAGGATGAGAATGAGTCTTGGCTTGCTTTAAGATATGATCTGACTGCACCTCTAGCGAGAGCCTTTTCTCAACATCGCAATACTTTGCAAGTACCATACAAAAGATACAGCTTCGGACCTGTATGGAGAAATGAAAAGCCAGGACCAGATAGATTTAAAGAGTTTTATCAATTTGATGCTGATATTGTAGGCACTTCAAGTTTCATGGCAGATGCTGAAATGTGTTTTATTGTTTTTGATGTCTTAAAAGAACTAGGGTTTTCTACAGGTGATTATTGTACAAGAATTAGCAACAGAAAAATACTTTCAGGATTAATTCAAGCTGTTAAGTTAGCGGATACCACAATTTTGGGTGATGTTGAATTGGTAGTTTTTAGGGCCATTGATAAGTTAGATAGACTTGGATTAGAGGGTGTCAAAAACCTATTGGCAAAAGGAAGAACGGATAGCAGTGGAGATTTCACGGAGGGTGCTAACCTCAGTGCTGATCAAATTGATACCATAATTAGTTTTTTAAAAATAACAAATAGTGACCCTTATAAGACCCTAGAAGAAATGAAGTATCTAATAGGGGACTCTGAAATTGGACAACAAGGAATAGGTGAGTTAAGCAATATAACTGACACTTTGCTCTCAAAAGATATATCTAATCTTTCATTCAAAATAGACCCCAGTGTCGTTAGAGGGTTGGCTTACTACACAGGAACAGTGTTTGAAACTGAGTTATCTACGCCTACTAGATTGCTAGGATCAATCTCTGGAGGAGGAAGATATGATGATTTAGTTAGTAGATTTACTGGCCAAAAAGTACCCTCCACTGGGGTATCAATTGGTATTGATCGTCTAGTATCTTATCTTCATGAATCTGATGGTGATAATGAAAAAGGAGTTGTAGACGTTATAGTAACTGTAATGGATAAAAACTTGATGAAACATTATATAAAAATCGCAACTGAACTAAGAGAAAATAGGATTAATACGGATTTATATGTCGGAAACCCTAAGGATTTTGGTAAGCAAATGAAGTATGCAGATTTGCGTGGTGCAGCGTTCGCCATAGTGGCTGGGACCAATGAAGTTAAAGCGGACATAGTTCAAATTAAGGATCTTAAGCTGGGTAGCAAACTTGCAGATAACATTTCTTCAAATGAAGAATGGAAAGAGCAACCGGCACAATTTCCTGTGAAAAGAGAAGCTTTGACAAAAAAAATCTTGGAATTACTCAAAAGATAAAATGTTGAAATCAAAAAAAGGGATTATAAAACCGAAGTTAGACTCCGGTAATTTGGGATTGGAAATAAGGCGTATAGCCACAATCTTTAAAAAAGCTGGATTAAAGGAGATAAGTGTGCCTTCTCTTTTAAATTCATCAGACTTAGTTGATCTTTATGGTGAAGATTTAAAACTTCGGGCTTATACGACTTCCGATCCTGTAAGAGGCGAGCAGATTTTAAGACCAGATTTTACTGTTCCAATTTTGTTAAAACATTTAAGAGGTAATTCTCTTCAAGCTAAGTATTTTTACAGCGGTAACGTTTGGCGAAGACAAAATTTTAAGTCAGTTATTCCGAATGAACAATACCAGATGGGCTTTGAATTATTTGATAGCAAAAAAACCAAATCAATTTCATCCGACGTTGAAGCATACCTACTTATAAATAAAATTTTGAGTAAATATAAAGTGAACTCAGTTACAGGCGATGTGCAAGTATTAACAAGCGCTATCAATGATCTTGATATAAGTGATTATAAAAAGACTTCATTGAAAAGACATCTATGGCGACCAAAAAGATTTATGAGACTTTTGGATCTTTACTCAAAGCAAAAAATTTGTGGTAGGAATAATCACTCATCTAAAATCGCAAATTTGTCACTATGGAAAAAAAAATTACTTGGAATGGAAAGTTTTTACGGAGTTAGAACCAAGACGGACATAAAGCAAAGAATCGAAGTTTTAGAGCAAGAGCTATCACAAAATCTTATTGCCAGTTCTGAAAAAAACTTTTTATTAAAATTAATGAGGTTCCAGTCAAGCCTAAGAGAAGCACCAAAGAGCATGTTATCCCTCTCAATGGTCGGTAGCACTTTCAGGAAAGCTATAGAAAATTTTGAGCGTAGGGTTGAGCTCTTAAGTGAGCATGTCGATACGAAAATGGTAAAATTTCAGGTTATTTACGGTCTGACAACTCTTGAATATTATGACGGTTTTGTTTTCGGATTTCAGTTGGATCATGGAAAGTATCCACCAATAGCTCAAGGTGGGAGGTATGATAGCTTATGCAGTAGCTTATCAAAAAAGGGAAAATCAATTTGTGCTATAGGAAGTATGTTGAGAATGGATTTTTTAAGAAAAAATTAAAATTATGACAGAGATTAAGGATTAAAAAATTGGTTAGGTTCGGACTCCCATCTAAAGGCAGATTAAAAAAACAGGTTGAGAAATTTTTTTCTGAAAGAGGCTTAGAATTGGTAAACATAGGTATGACGCGAGAGTATTTGGCGGAATTTAAAGGAGAAAAGAAAGTTCAAATAATACTTCTGGCTGCATCAGATATTCCACTGGAAATAAAAAAAGGTAATTTAGATATTGGTATCACAGGTAGAGATTTAATTTTTGAAAAGATACTTGATTGGCGAAAGTGTATCTTAGAATTGAAGCAACTAGATTTTGGAGAAGCAGACTTGGTTATAGGTGTTCCTCAATTTTGGATTGATGTTAACTATCTTGATGACCTTGATGAGGTTGCTTTCTTTTTTAGAAAAAAATATTCTCGTTGCTTAAGAATAGCGACAAAATATCAGAATATTACTCGAGAGTTTCTAATAGATAATCAAGTTACTAATTTTGAGATTATAGAAAGCCAGGGCGCTACTGAGGGTGCTATAGTAAATGGTCTTGCCGATGTTATAGTAGATATTTCGTCCACCGGCGAAACCTTGAGGCAAAATAAACTTAAGACTATTGAAGATGGTATTCTTTTAAAGAGTTTTGCTTCAATTTTTGTTAATAAGACATATTATAAAAAAAATAAAAATGATCTTGAATTAAGAAGAATTTTAGATCAACTTGTATTGGGTAGCTAGTTTATAATAAACCCACCTCTAATAATTGCTGTTGAACCTCTAAGGGAATATCATCTTCAAACGTTCCTGTTACAGGATCTGCGATGTCCGCTGGAGTTCTGTTTTTCTTAAGGTATCTCCAACCTTGAAAGGGTTTTTTACGCATTGGAGTTGTTTTTATAATTGTGTCATCCAAGAATATTTTACATCTTTTTATTCCATCTAAATCTTCATCTTTTGTGATAGCTACGATTTTTTGCCTTGCACAGATCACGCCTTTTATTACCCAGTACAAAGAGCCAGATTTAACAATAGCTTCATGCTTCTTTGGCATCAGCTTTGTTGAATGATAGAATCCATTTTTGGCGTGTGTGTCACCTTCGCTTAAAAATTGCCGCTGGACCAGGGCTAACTCTTCCACTGACTTTACGCCGACTGCCAGTTTCACAATGTTTACGGATGGTTCAGACATTTTATAGTCTCTAACTTTATTATGCCAATAAGTAAATGATTTCTTGACACTAGAAGATCTTTCAATATAAACAAGTCACTTCCTCCAAGTTAAAGGGTAAAATTTTGACAAAAAGAACCGCTGCAAAGCATAAAATCGACAGGAGAATGGGAGAAAACATTTGGGGCCGGCCCAAATCACCTGTTAATAAAAGAGAGTATGGGCCTGGGCAGCATGGGCAACGGAGAAAAGGAAAGCTTTCTGATTTTGGGTTGCAGTTGAGAGCAAAGCAAAAGCTAAAAGGATATTACGGGGATTTGACAGAGAAACAGTTTAGAAAAATCTTTAATATTGCCGAAAAAGAAAGAGGTGATACTGGTGAAAAGTTAATAGGACTTTTGGAAAGAAGATTAGACGCAGTGGTCTACAGAGCAAAGTTTGTCCCTACAATTTTTGCTGCGAGACAGTTTGTTAACCATGGTCACGTTATGGTTAACGGAAAAAAAGTTAATATTCCATCCTATAGTGTTAAAGAAGGCGATGTCATCGAGGTAAGAGATAAATCGAAGGAAATGGCTCTCATAGTAGAGGCGCTTGCGTTAAAAGAAAGAGATGTACCTGAATACATTGAAGTTGATTTTAAGAAAATGACTGCCAAGTTCAAAAGAGTTCCAGAGCTTTCAGATGTTCCTTATCCAGCGATAATGGAACCAAATCTAGTTGTTGAATATTACGCAAAAAACTAGCAACCACTATGATTCACCACATTTTTAATAAAGATATTAGTTTTCCAGAAGGTGGTGATCTTGAGCAGGCTATTTTTGGTATGGGTTGTTTCTGGGGTGCAGAAAGGAAATTTTGGGAGCTGGAAGGAGTAAAACTTACTGCAGTTGGGTATGCCGGCGGTATCACAAAAAATCCTAATTATAGGGATGTATGTACTGGATTAACTGGCCACAATGAGGTAGTAAAAGTCCTGTTTGATCCCGCAGAAATAAGTTATGTTGAGATATTGGGAACATTTTGGGAAAATCATGACCCAACACAGTTGAATAGACAGGGTAATGATATAGGAACGCAATACAGAAGTGGGGCTTATTATTTTTCAGATACTCAAAAACTGAGGTTGCTGGAAACTAAAGCGTTGTACCAAGAATTACTAAAAAAAGCAGGCTTTGGTTCTATTGTAACTGAGATAAAAAAAACACCTGAGTTCTTTTTAGCTGAAGACTATCATCAGCAATATCTTGCAAAGAATCCTCGGGGCTATTGTGGATTAGGTGGAACTGGTATAGACCTAAAAAAGAATTTGGAGAATCCTATAGAGGCCCTCTAGTAATCTTTTGTTATACATTAAATAATCTGAATTCAGAGAAATTGAGTAAGCTTGAAAAGTTTTTTGAGCTGAACATTTCAGAGGCGGAGTATCAAGAAGTAATAGCTTGCACTAATAAACCGTTGTTTAGCCAGAAAATTTTTTTAAAAAGAGCTTTAGACCCGATCACAATATGTTTAATTGAGGAGTGTTTTAAAGTAAAAATTGTGAAAACTAAAGTTCAAGAAAAAAACTGGCTTAGAGCTTCTAATGTTAAGTTTAGACCTGTTAAAATAAACAAATTTATTGTTACAAGCTCTTTTTTTGAAAACTCTGTAAAGCAAGATAGATATTCATTAACAATTGATGCTTCCTTAGCATTTGGAACGGGGCATCATTACTCAACTAAATTTTGTTTAGAGTTAATTCAAGAATTAAAAAAAATGCAGATTAAACCATTAACAATAATAGACGTCGGATGTGGTACTGGGATCCTTGCTATAGCGCTTGCCAAGTTATTTTGTTCAAGGGTGATCGCGGTTGATAACGATATCCATGCTGTTGAAATGACCAAGCGAAACATAATTGTTAACAAGGTTGTGAGGCATGTAAAAGTTTACAGATCTTCAGGATTAAGAGGTAACCATCTTAAATCTAGGGCAAAATATGATTTAATAGTGGCTAACATTTTATTTAATCCAATAAAGTCTCTAATGAGATCATTTATTCAAAATCTATCAAATAGTGGATTTTTGATCTTGTCAGGCTTAACCATTAAACAGGCGAGGCATTTGAAAGAGATTTCACAGCAATTCGGCTTAAAAGTTTTAGTCGAAAGAAAAGAAGCTAATTGGGCATCATTACTATTAAAAAGGACCGTTCCTAAAAGAGTAATAAAACTCAGTTATTGAAGCCTTATTATGATGTATGCTAAACTTACCGCAAAAACATAAGAAAAATATGCAGGTAATAGGAATAGATCCAGGACTGATCAACACTGGATGGGCCGTGATCGAGGAGGATGGCCCGAAAATAAAATTTGTGGGTAGTGGTATTTGTAGAGCTGGCAATAAAAAAGATATGGCAGCCAGATTGGTATCTATTTTGGATCAATTAAGATCCGTTTTACAAAGATTTGAAGTAGAAAGTGGCGCAATAGAAAAAGCTTTTGTAAAGAACGACCCTCTCGCTGCCTTAAAACTTGGACAAGCGAGGGCGTCAGCGATGATAGCTCTCGGAGAGAGTAAAATTGAAGTAAGTGAATATGCCCCGAACTATGTTAAGAAAATATTTACAGGAAAAGGCCACGCGACAAAAGAAGAGGTTGAAAGAATGGCTTTGTTACAGTTCCCAAAAGTATGTTTTAGCCAGTCGGATGAGGCAGATGCTCTTGCGATTGCTATATGCCATATGCATACTTTGAAACTAAATGCTAATCTTAATAGAGCAATAAAGAAAGCAATGTGATCTCAAATGATAGGTAGAATAAAAGGTCAACTCATTGAGAAAAAAAGAGATAGCGTCGTCATTGATGTTCATGGAATTGGTTACGTTGTTTATGTCACTGAAAAAACTGCAAGATCCTTAAATCTGGATAACCAATCCAGAGACATATCGCTATACTCTGAGTTATTAGTGAAAGAGGACTTATTACAATTGGTAGGCTTTATAACTCAGATAGAAAAAGATTGGTTTAATATCTTACGATCAGTTCAGGGTATCGGAGCGAAAGTTGCCCTCACTATTTTAAACACACTGGATACGAAAGAACTTTTGCACGCCTTAAGGATGAAAAATGAGCTTGCCTTTTCTTCTGTCTCCGGTATCGGATCTCGAATGGCTCAGAGACTGGTTGTAGAGTTAAGTGGTAGAAAAGATTTAATAGTTTTAGAGGATGAGGAAATCAATGAGATTAGAGGCTATAGTAATGAGCAGACCATCAACATAATAAAGAGAAAGGAGATTCAGCAAGATGCATTATCTGCTTTGCAGAACTTAGGTTTTAAAACAGCTGAGGCTCAGAGCACTATAGACCGAATTTTAATCGAAGATGATCTTGTAGATGCTTCGCAGTTGGTAAAGAAAGCCCTCAGATCACTTGCAAAAGGATAGTCTCTATGAATGATGAAAAAAATATTTTGTCACCGGATGAATTAAAAGAAGATTATGAAAATACTCTTCGGCCTAAAAGTATAGACGAATTTATTGGGCAGGCCGATTTAAAAAAAAACCTAAAGATTTTTTTGGATGCATCCAAAATACGAAAAAGAGCATTAGACCACGTTCTTTTTCATGGTCCTCCAGGTTTGGGAAAAACAACTTTGGGACAAATTATTGCGAGGGAATTAGGGGTAAATTTTAAAATGACTTCTGGTCCCGTTTTAACAAAATCTGGTGATTTAGCGGCAATTCTCACTAGTCTCGAGGCTAATGATGTTCTCTTTATTGATGAGATACACAGATTGTCACCAGCTGTTGAAGAAATTCTATATCCAGCTATGGAAGACTTTAGTTGCGATTTAATTGTAGGAGAGGGTTCTGCCGCGCGCTCTTTAAGAATAGAATTAAAACCTTTTACTCTGGTAGGATCAACAACTCGGCTAGGTCTTCTGACCACGCCTATGAGAGATAGATTTGGGATTCCGGTTCGTTTAAATTTTTATGAGGTTGGGGACCTAATTTTGGTTATTAGCCGAGCGGCCGATCTTTTGAACTTTAAAATCGATCAATTAAGCGCCGCTGAAATTGCAAAAAGGTCAAGAGGAACTCCAAGGATTGCAGGAAGGCTTTTAAGAAGGGTAATTGATTTTGCCACCGTTGAAAATAGTGGTGTTATTAATGACGTATTAGTAGACAGCGCGCTTAATAGGCTTGGTGTGGATCATATGGGACTTGATGAAGGCGATCGAAAATACTTAAATTTGGTAGCGCGTGAATATGGAGGTGGTCCAGTAGGTTTAGATACTCTTGCTGCTGCGCTTTCGGAGTCCAAAGACTCAATAGAAGAGGTCGTGCTCTCGGTAAAAAAACATGGGAATACCTTGGACTAGAAAAACCAGGTGATTAGGTGGAAAGTAAATTGGAAGAAAAAATGTTTCAATATAAATGTGAAGTTTTCTACGAGGATACAGATATGGGTGGAAGAGTATATCATGCCAACTACTTGAAATTTATTGAGCGTGCGAGAAGCAAGTTCATTGAATTCTTGCACATTGATCAGAGAGCATTGCTCGTAGCAGAAAATAGATTTTTCGTTGTTAAAAATATTATAGCCGATTACTTATTGCCTGCGTATTTTGGAGATAAGTTAGTAATTCGTACGACTTTGATAGAAATTAAAAGAGCCAGCATGATGCTAAGACAGGAGATTTTGAAAGATAACAAAAGAATTTTTGACTGTGATGTAAGGCTAGCACTACTAAATTCTTTGGGCAAACCTGAAAGATTCTCAGCCGATTTTGTACATAAAATAGAGAAGTTTTTTAAATTTTCTAAAAAGAAAATAGGAGAATAGAAAATATGGAAGAATCTTTGTTGCAGAGTCAGTCGCTAGACTTCTCCTTTATAGCTCTTTTCCTCAAGGCCACATTTACTGTAAAAGTAGTAATGTTGATTTTGATTTTTTCCTCTTTTTGGTCTTGGGCAATCATTATTCAGAAAATTTTAGATTACAGAAAATCAAAAAGAGAAAAGAAAGTTTTTTTAGATGAGTTTTGGTCTGGGGGCTCTTTAGAAGAATTGTATAACGAAAAAAAAGACGACCCCAAAGGTGCTTGTGAACAAATATTTTGTGCTGCGATGGATGAATGGCAAAGATCCTCAGACGGAGATGGAAAACTAATAGACGGAGTGCAGTCTAGGTTAGAGAGAGCAATGTATGTTGTATTAGATCGGTGGAACGAGAAACTAAGCTCCGGATTATATTTTCTTGCTACAGTTGGATCAGTTGCACCCTTTGTGGGCTTATTTGGTACTGTTTGGGGTATCAAAAATGCCTTTCAAGAAATTGCAATTCAAGAGAGTAGTAATTTAGCGGTAGTAGCTCCTGGTATTGCTGAAGCCCTATTGGCTACAGCTTTAGGGCTACTAGCGGCAATCCCTGCAGTTGTGTTCTATAATAAGCTCTCAGGTGACTCTCAAAAAATTATAAATGGGGTAGAAGAATTTTCAGAAGAATTCTCTGTTATAATTTCAAGGCACATTGACATGAATAAAAATCATAAAGATTAAGTATGCAAATGGGATCAAAGTCGGAAAGCCGCACAAAAAAAAGGCAAAAATATTCTAGCAGGAATTTTGTACCAATGTCAGAAATTAATGTGACACCTTTTGTTGATATAATGTTGGTGCTTTTGATTATATTCATGGTAGCAGCGCCTCTGTTGAGCGTAGGCATAGAGGTTGATTTGCCCAGTACTCAAGCAAAACCACTAGAAACTGAAAAAGAAAGACCTCTTACTCTTACGCTGGATGGTGAAAGCAATCTTTTCATAAATGAAGTGAAAATAGAAAAAAGTGAGCTCCGTTCTAAGCTTTTGGCGATTAAAAAAGAGAGAGAATCGGATGAGATTTATTTGAGAGCTAGTAAAGATATCGAGTATCAGAATGTTGCAGCCATTCTGGCTCTAATCAGCAATATTGGGTATTCTCAGATATCATTAGTTACCGATGTAGAATAACACAAACGGAATTAAACATGAGACAAGGTCTTTATACTTCTGGATTTTTTCATATTTTTGGAGGTTTTTTATTAATAGCAAATTTTCAATTATTAGAAGAAAATCCAAATGAAGCGTTAAATAAAGTAAGTATAAAATTATTATCTGAGCAAGAGCTTAATGAACTCACTGCGTTGAAAACAACAAGTGCTCTCGAAGTCGAAAACTTTCAGCCAAGAACTGTTACCGACTCCAGTAATAATCCAAAAAAAATATCCATTCCTCCCAAGGAAAATGTTGGCAATGAAATAAAAGGTGTAACAGAGCCGAATATAATTGAAATTAAAAAGCGTAAGACGAGTGATGAAATTATAACAAATCGTGCTCAAAGGGGGGAGGATGACGTTGAAGAGCAGGTTAAAGAAAGAGTAAGCAGGTCTATTCAAAAGAAAGACTCTTCAGAAAAACAAAATAATGATCAAGCAAAACGAAAGAATACTAGTTCACATATTTCGTCAGAAGGTAAAAATGTGGAGATTATTTCTGGTGCCTTAAATATTGCAAAATTACCCCCATCGAGACCGACATTTGTTGAGTTAAGCGATCAGGATGACACTAATGAAACTACATTACAAAAAAACAGTAATGAAGTGTATGATAACTTAATCGAACAAGTGGTTAATAATAAGAAAAACGAAAAAGTTTTAGAAACTTCAATCCAAAGATTGACTAAGGCCAGGATTCTTCAGAAGTTAAACGAGAATTGGAATGTTGTTTCGATAAATAGACTAGCAAATTATGAAAAGTATGTAATTATTTTGGAGTTAAAGATTGATAAGAATGGATATATAAGCGGTCCAATAAAGCTGGTTTATCCACAAAAAGCCTCTGGAAACTTTCTAATAGCGAAAAGATCTGCTATCAAAGCGGTTTTAGAGTCGTCTCCTTTTCCAGTTCCAAAGGAAAGCTTTCCTAGAGGTTTGGTCTTAAGAGTAGTATTTGATCCTGAAACAAATGTGGGTGTAAATAATGGTTAGACAAAGTGTTTTAAAATTCCTAAAGATTTTTTCTTTTACAAGCATCTTATTCATAAACTCTAGCTTTGTAGCCGCTCAGAAAAATGACGCTCCAAAGCTTGACATGACAGTAAATAGGGGGGTAATAAAACCTTTATCACTAGCCGTTCCAAGCTTTATTAAAGAAAGCGGTGCAAACTCGATTATAAGCAGAGAACTAGCAAAAGTAATCTCAAATAATCTTGATAGCACCGGATTATTTAAATCTATCCCACAGTCTGCTTACGTCAGTATGCCATTGAGTTTCAATACACCAGTACAGTTTAGTGACTGGTCGATAATTAATGCTGATGTTTTGGTTATGGGATCTGTTGGTTTGAAGCCTGATGGTCGCTTGGAAGTTAAGTTCAGATTGTGGGATGTATCTCAGCAAAAAGAAATTGGAAAAGGAAAGCAGTACTTCACAAATTCGGAAAGTTGGAGAAGAATTTCACATAAAATCTCTGATACAATATATACCAGAGTTACAGGTGAAGGAGCATACTTTGATAGCAGAGTTGTTTTTGTTTCTGAGACGGGGCCAAAGGATAATAGAACGAAGAGGCTCGCTATTATGGATCAAGATGGAGCAAATTTCAGGTTATTAAAGCACCCACCTTCTTTAGTAATTGCGCCACGCTTTTCACCGACTACCAATAAAATTATTTTTACTGGATACGAAACAGGTAAGCCAAGGGTTTATTTGATGGATCTTAGCTCAGAAGAGATAACCTCTCTCCCTGAATTAAAGGGAATGAGTTTTGCTCCCAGGTTCTCTGCGGATGGTAGTCAAATAGTATTATCAATGACTGAAAATGGTAATACCGATATTTTTATAAATACTTTGTCTACGGGAGTGAAAAGAAGACTTACAACAAACAACGCGATTGATACCGCGCCAAGCTTTTCACCAGATGGGAAGAGTATTGTTTTTGAAAGTGATAGAGGAGGTGGGCAACAACTTTATATTATTTCTACACAAGGAGGAGATGCAAAAAGGATAAGTTTTGGCAAAGGTAGATATGCTACTCCCGTTTGGTCACCAAGAGGTGACCTGATTGCATTTACAAAGATTAAAGAGGGAAAATTTCATATTGGAGTGATGCGGGTTGATGGAACAAAAGAAAGGTTACTGACTACGTCATTTCTTGATGAAGGCCCTGCTTGGGCTCCAAATGGCAGAGTCTTAATGTTTTTCAGGGAAACACCAGGTAGTGCCGGAGCACCTTCTATTTACTCAATTGACATATCTGGACGAAATCTTAGAAAAATAAAAACTTCTTCCTTCGCTTCGGACCCTAATTGGTCTCCAATTTTAAATTAATGTTATCGTTTAAGATTTATGTTATAAAAGACATAAAATTCGAACAGTAGACGAGGCAAAAATTATGAAAAATATTGGACTTGCTTTTTTCGTCATCCTACTGCTTGTGGGATGCGAAAATGATAAGAGTTTTACAAACTCACTTGATAAAGCACAAATCTCTGAAAGTGATATAGAATATTTCCAAAACTTAGTGGGAGACACAGTTCTATTTACTGTTGACCAAAGTGGATTACGGCCAGACGCCATAAGTATTTTAAATGCACAAGTGAATTGGCTTAAGGAAAAGAAGTTTTTACCCATCACTATAGAAGGACACGCTGATGAACAGGGAACAAGAGAATATAATTTAGCTCTCGGTGCACGAAGAGCTACTGCAGTTAGAGAATTTCTTTTAGCCAAAGGAATTGAGCAAGATCGGATCAGTATAGTTACCTATGGAAAAGAGAGACCTTTGCGTGTTTGTTCCAACGAGGAGTGCTGGTCCAAAAATCGTAGAGCAGTAACAGTAGTCGGAAAAAAATTGTTGAGCAGTGATTGAAACAGAGATTACAAACTTATTATGCTTTTAAGATCATTAATTATTATTTTAACACCGTTTTTATTATACGTTAGCAACTCATTAGCAAGTGAAGCTCCTGAATTGGAAGCCCTTCAAAAAAGATTACTATTACTTGAAAAGGAAATACTCGACTTAAAGATGAAAAACGTTGTTGAAGATAAGTTTGAATGGCAATTTTTAAAGATGACTGAAATAGAGAATGATATCAAAAAGCTACACAATAGATTTGAAATCTTAGAAAATAACTATTACAAGGAACTAAAAAATTTGAAAGCTTCAATATTAAACTCGGATACAACCGATCTTGAAAACATTGAAGGCTCAAACGAAAATATTCAAACAGAGACAGTAATCCAGCCCCTAATAGACAGCTCTGCGTCTTTAGAGAACCTTGAAGTTTTTAGCAGAGAGGAAGAACTGTACATGAGCGCATTAGAACTTTTTGATAGCGGTCAAACGATTATGGCAGAGCAACGTTTCTCAGAATTTATAGAAAGTTTCCCAACTAGTGGAAAACTTTCGGCTGCTTTATTCTGGAGAGCGGAAACTAGAGTAAAAGATGAAAACTGGATTGGTGCTGCCAATGATTATTTAGAGAGTTTTACAATTAATCCGGATGGAGAGACTGCTGCTAAAACATTATTTGGTTTGGGGGTCAGTTTAGGAGCCATTGGAGAGAAGGAACAAGCATGTTTAACTCTTGATGAAGTTGGGTCAAGATTTGAAAATATTGAAAGAACTTTGTTGGTTGAAATTGTAAAAGCAAAAAATCTCTTAAACTGTGATCAACCAAGATAGCGGAAAAATGATTGAGCAGGTCATTAGGAACTTAGCTAGTCTGAAACTAAGTTCTTTTGGAATAGCCGTTTCAGGTGGCAGTGACTCAATAGCTCTTTTTCATATTATAACAGAGTGGGAAGCTGAAAATAAGCCTGAGATATTGGTAGCATCGGTAGATCATGGGTTGAGATCAGAGAGTAAAGCAGAGGTTGAGTTTGTAAAGAAAATCTGTGAAATGAAAGGAGTTAAACATTTTTCTTTAAAACCAACCAAGAACATATTAAAGGCACGAGGAAATTTGCAAGACAATGCTCGATTAGCAAGATATCAATTATTAAGGAATTGGGCTATCTCAAATGATTTACAATGCATCCTTGTTGGCCATACATTGGACGACCAAGAGGAGAACCTTCTTATCAGATTCTTACGAGGATCTGGTGTAGATGGATTAGCTAGTATGGAAAATATGGTCGTCAGAAATGAGATTTTATGGATAAGGCCATTATTAAAATATAGAAAAGAAGAGTTACGAAATTACTTGAGAAATAATAATTATAGTTGGATAGATGATCCCTCAAATCATGATGATAAATATCAGCGAGTGAAGATGAGAAAACTTCTCAAGCAACTAAAATCTGATGGTCTCATAGCCCCAAATTTTGTAAAAACAGCTGATCACATGTCAAGGGCCTCGAAGCTATCTAAGGAAATAGCAAAACAAAATTCCAAAACACTTTTATCGTTTAATGATGTCGGTCAGATTACTTTCGAAGTTGAAAAATTTTCTAAGCTGTTTGAGGACACACAATTAAGAGTGCTTTCGGGTATAATCTCCTGGTTTTCAGGAAAATTCTACAAACCCCGTTTTTCACAGCTTGAGAATATGCATAACAAAATACTTAACGGTAAACTGACCGGTGCCACTTTAGGTGGGACAGTTTTTAAGAAAGAAAATGATAAAATAACCGTCACACGAGAATTAGCGTCCATTGAAAAAAATTATTTAGTAAAAGAAGAAAAATTTATTTGGGATAACAGATGGCTAATTACGTTAAAATCAAAATCACAAGGAAAATTATATGTAAAGCCTTACGGGTTGTTATGTCTTGATGACCATAGATTCTTTATCACTAGTGAATTTGATAAAACTGCATTGGCAACAATTCCGGCAATAACAACAAATAAAGGTGTTAAATTTGTGCCTCTCTCTAATTTGGACTATGATGTTGACATAAAATTACTAAATAAGGATGCTGAGTTTTACAAATTCTTTTAAAAACAGTTGAATTTGCTTTTTTTTAGCATACTTATAAGCCATTAGAGAACAAAAAAGTCGGTATCAAACATATGAATAACTTTCGAAACATAGCCTTCTGGGTAATTTTATTTTTTCTGCTAGTCGCTTTATTCAACGTTTTCAGCGGCAACACAATTAACAACAAAAGAGAAATATCTTTTTCTCAGTTTTTGGATCAAGTTGGTTCAGGAAAGGTGTCCGAAGTTGTTCTTGATGGAGAAACCATACATGTAAGAGCAGCAGATGGAACAAGATATGAAGTTGTACAGCCACTTGGTACAAATTTAATAGAAGTTTTAAGCAGATCAGATGTCGAAGTTCGTGCTGTGAAGCAGGAAAAGTCAGGACTTATGAGTGCGGTAAGCGTTTGGTTGCCCTTTATTTTACTTATAGGTGTATGGCTCTACTTAATGAATCGAATGCAAGGAGGTGGTCGCGGAGGCGCCATGAGCTTTGGGAAGTCCAAGGCTAAACTTCTAACTGAAAAACATGGTAAAGTAACATTCAACGATGTGGCTGGTATCGATGAAGCAAAGGATGAGCTGGAAGAGATAGTAGAGTTCCTAAAAGACCCTCAAAAATTTGGACGGCTCGGCGGGAAAATACCGAAAGGAGCGCTGTTAGTTGGGCCTCCTGGAACGGGTAAAACACTATTAGCTAGAGCCATCGCGGGAGAGGCTGGTGTGCCTTTTTTCACTATATCTGGCTCAGATTTTGTTGAAATGTTTGTAGGAGTAGGGGCAAGCAGAGTGAGAGATATGTTTGACCAAGCAAAGAAAAACGCACCCTGCATAGTATTTATTGACGAAATTGATGCGGTAGGCCGTCATAGAGGAGCTGGATATGGTGGTGGAAACGATGAGAGAGAGCAGACACTTAATCAACTCCTTGTTGAAATGGATGGTTTTGAGTCCAACGAAGGAGTTATATTAATTGCTGCTACCAATAGACCTGATGTTTTAGATCCAGCGCTTTTGAGGCCTGGGCGATTTGACAGACAGGTTCAGGTACCAAATCCTGATATACAAGGCCGTACAAAAATACTGAATGTGCACGCAAAGAAGACCGTTTTAGGACCAGATATAGATTTAAGAATTATAGCTCGAGGAACGCCTGGTTTTTCTGGTGCTGATCTTGCTAATCTTGTAAATGAGGCAGCATTAATGGCAGCAAGGGCAGGTAAACGATTTGTCGCTATGATAGATTTTGAAAATGCAAAAGATAAAGTCATGATGGGCGCAGAGAGAAGATCCATGGTTATGACAGACGAAGAAAAGAAATTGACCGCTTATCATGAGGCGGGACATGCGATCGTGGGATTAAATGTTCCCCAGCATGATCCGATACACAAAGCCACCATTATACCTCGAGGAAGAGCTTTGGGTTTGGTATTAAGTTTACCCGAACGAGATCAGTTATCTGTCACTAGAACTAAATATAAATCGAAAATAGCAATGGCTATGGGAGGCAAAGTTGCAGAAGAAATGGTTTTTGGACCTGAGAACGTAACATCTGGGGCAAGTTCTGATATTCAACAAATAACTAAGATAGCTAGAGCAATGGTAATGCAATTTGGGATGTCTGATAATTTAGGAAATATCGATTATGCCAATGAACAGCAGACTTATTTAGGTCCAACAAGTCCTGGCAGTCATCTTGGTCCAGAAACACAGGAAAAGATTGATATTGAAGTTAGAAAGCTCGTCGATGAGGGTTACGCAACAGCAAAAAATATTTTAAAGAAAGAAAAAAAGAAGCTAGATTTGTTAGCTAATGGATTGCTAGAGTATGAAACTCTTACAGGAAGTGAAATAACACAGGTGCTGTCTGGAAAACCCCTTAATAGAGATTTAGATGATTTTGATGAACCTGACGATAAACAGGATAAGAGTAGTGTAACTTCAATACCAAAAACTGGCTTAACTGGTAGAAAGAAAGGTGGAGGCTTGAAGTCCCAGCCACAGTCTTAGTATAAAAGAAGCTTTCCTTCTAAGTCATATTCGGAAGAGCCTATAATCTTAACGGTTACATGTTCACCTACGCGATGATGATTTTGTTTGTTTGGAACGGAAACTATGCCGTCTATCTCTGGAGCGTCAAAAATTGATCTACATATAAGATGGTCTTTTTCCACAGAGTCTATAACACAGGTAAATGTTTTGCCTACTTTTTCTTTAAGCTTCAACTGGGATAGTTGTTGTGCCCTAGACATAAAACGGTCGTATCGATCTTGTATTATATCATGGTGGAGGTGATCCTCCATTTCGTTTGATCGAGCACCAGATACGTTTTCATATTTAAAGCAGCCCACTCGATCAATTTTTGCTTCCTCTAACCAATCAAGAAGAAAATTAAACTCACTTTCAGTTTCTCCAGGGAAGCCTACAATAAAAGTTGATCTGATACTAAGATCTGGATTAATTGAACGCCACTCAGAAATTTGTTCAAGATCATGCACCTTATTTGACGGCCGAGCCATTCTCTTTAATACATCCGGGTGTGCATGTTGAAAAGGGACATCTAAATATGGTAAGACCGTATTCTGATCCATAAGAGGTATTAATTGCTTCACATGAGGATAAGGATAAATATAGTGAAGTCTCACCCATACTCCAAGAGACGCTAACTCGTTCACTAGGTTATAAATATTAGTCTTAAGTTTTTTCCCATTTACGAGTGTCTCTTCAAACTTTAGATCCAGTCCGTAAGCGGAAGTATCTTGCGATATTATAAGTAATTCTTTTGTACCCCTTTCAACTAAACTTTTTGCTTCAGATAGTATTGAAGCCATTGACCTAGATTTTAAAGGCCCCCTCAAAGAGGGAATAATACAAAATGAGCATTTATGATTACATCCCTCGGAGATTTTCAAATAACTATAATGTCTTGGTGTAAGTTTGACGTAGGACGACGAAGGTTTTGCTTCAAATGGGTTGGTCTTTATTGGAATATTCTCCGTAATTGAGTCCAAAACTTCATTAAACTTTTGCGGTCCAGTTATAGCCATCACATTTGGATGAGAGTCCCTTATAAATTCTGGAGTGGAGCCGAGACACCCAGTTACTATTACTTTTCCGTTTTCATTCAAGGCTTCACCAATAGCATTCAAACTTTCGGCTTTTGCTGTGTCAAGAAAACCACACGTATTTACAACCACTGCATCGGCGATATCATAAGTTTGTGATATTCCATAACCCAATGTTTGGAGCTTGTTTATTAAAACTTCCGAATCAACTAATGCTTTGGGACAACCTAGGCTAACAAAACCGATCTTAGGAGAATTTTTATCCATGATATATTTAAATAAACGGTTTTAGCTTAGGGTTAAAGGGTCTTTCTTTAACAAAAGCATCTCTTAACTTATTATCTATGAGGACTTGTAACTTAGTACCCTCAATAGAGTACTCGACGTCAACAATGCCAATAGCAACATTTGTATTGAACTCTGTCGAAAAAATTCCAGAAGTAACCTCCCCCACCTTTCTATTATTAAATATAGGCCAGTGATCGTGACAAAATGGCACCTTATCGCCTTTAACATCAAAGTATCTCAATACTTTCGAGGGTCCATTACGTGCTATATTTTCAAGAGCTTCGGAACCGATACATGTTGAATTTGCATCAATTTGACAAAACCTGCCGAGACCGCATTCGAAGGGAGAGTTTTGTACAGTCATATCAGATCCATAAGATAAAAGTCCAGATTCAATCCTTTCGATCTGGTTAGGACATCCTGGTCTAACATTCAAATCCTTCCCATTTGCAAATAATTCCTCCCATAGTTCATTGGCATATTCCGTGCCTTCGACATAAATTTCAAAACCACCTTGTTTGGACCAACCAGTTCTAGCAACATTGATAGTGTGTTTTCCAAACTTTAGTTTTCTAAGGTCAAAATAACTGAAGTAGTCCATTTGATTTCCAAATATTCTTTTCATAAGTAGCCTGGATTTAGGCCCCTGAATTGCCAGAGGCGCAACTGAAGGTTCTGACACCTCAACATTTAATTTCAGTGCAGCAGCAATTCCTGAAACCCATAAAAGAACATCACTATCAGCTATAGAAATCCAGTAACGGTCTTCATCTACTCTTAACAGTACAGGATCATTTATCATACCCCCATTTTGATTGACCATCGGAGCGTAAAGACATTTGTTTGGGTTCATATCCTTTACATTTCTTGGAGTTAAGAGTTCTAATAGCGTTGCAGCGTCTTTTCCTACAATTTCAACTTGTCTTTGGACGGATACATCCCATACTTGAACTTCACTCTTCAAGTGTCGGCAGTCTTCCTCAGCGTCTTTAAAGATGGTCGGTAAAATCATATGGTTATAAACTGTTACACCCTTAACCTGATCTTCTATTTTAGAAGAGAAGGGAGTGCGTCTTATTCTTTTTGTTGGAGTTAAAATTTTACCTTGCAACACTTTTCTCCTATCGTAAACAAACTCGAACTCTGATATAAATCATTAAAAGAACTATGCAATGGTTTTTATTATTTTGGACGAAATTTTGTTAAAATGAGCAAACAAAAAAATATTTTAATTTTAAATGGGCCCAACTTGAACCTACTTGGCACAAGACAGCCTGAAATATATGGATCTCGAACGCTTAAAGATCTAGAGGAAATGTGTGTGAGTAAAGGCAAAGCTTGTTCAATGAATATAAAATTTGAACAAAGTAATTCCGAATCGGAATTAGTGATGTTTATTCAAGAGGCAATAAAGACTTCAGATGGTATAATTATAAATGCTGCTGCGTATTCACATACGTCAGTCGCAATCCTTGATGCGTTAAATTCTTTTACTGGGTATGTAATCGAAGTTCATATATCCGATATTTCTAAGCGAGAAGAGTTCAGGAAATTTTCATATGTATCTTTGAGGGCGGACTATGTAATTATGGGTAAGGGTCTAGAAGGATATATTGAAGCAATAGAAATATGCAACGACAACATTAGTCTCAAAATATGAAAAAAGATAATTTAAAACAATTTTACAAAGAGTTTCCAAGTAATCCAGACGCCAGGGTTAAAGCTTTGAAGTCGATCTTAGAAAAAGAAGGACTCATTGATCAAAAAGCATTGGATGAAATTCTTGATACCTATCAGAATAAGGTAGGGCCCTTAAATGGTGCAAAGATAGTTGCCAAAGCATGGACAAACAAAAAGTTTAAAGAGGATCTATTAAATAATACAGATCAGGTGTTAAAGGATATGGATCTTAATGGTCGTCAAGGTGAACATGTTGTGGTGGTAGAGAATACTGAGACAGTCCATAATCTTATAGTCTGTACCCTTTGTAGTTGTTATCCGTGGCCTTTGTTGGGATTGCCGCCTAGCTGGTATAAGTCGGATGCCTACCGAAGTCGAGCAGTGAGAGAACCCAGGGCAGTTTTAAGCGACTTTGATGTCAAACTTCCAATATCAAAAAAAATTAAAGTTTGGGATTCGACTGCAGAGATACGGTATCTTGTTCTGCCACAACAGCCACCTGGTTCTAAGGGATTGCGTGAAAACGAATTAGTGAGTTGGGTTACGCGTGATAGTATGATAGGGACAGGCTTTCCAAAGCCTCCAACAGGTGAATAATGTCTAAGGCGCATGATATGGGTGGTCGGCTTGACTCCCGAAGAATTGATATCAAGTCAAGTAACGTAAAATTTAAGGCAGATTGGGAAAAGGAAGTTTTCGCTATAACTTTAGCGTTGGGTTTTTCAAGCTTATGGAATCTGGATAGGTCTAGGTATGCGCGTGAGTCTTTGGAGCCAAAAGACTATCTACAATTTGGTTATTTTGAAAAATGGCTTGCTGGTCTGATTAACCTATTGGGTGAAAATGGTATTATTAAAGATGGGCAAGAAAAAGGAGGCAATTTTAAAAAAAGCTCTTTTCGCATTTTAGAAGCAAAAAATGTAAAAAAATTGTTGAATATGGGGGGACCAACCAAAAGAGAAAGTACCACAGAGAAAAAATTCAACTTAGGAGAGACCGTTTCCGTAAGAGCTAATAACAGTAATACAAAAGTTGAAAAAGGTCATACAAGATTACCAGACTATGTAAAGGGAAGAACTGGTAAGGTCATTGCCTATCACGGTAACCATGTATTTCCAGATACAAACGCTCATTTTTTGGGGGAAAATCCGGAGGCACTCTACTCAGTAGAATTTAAGAGCCAAGATTTATGGGATAAATGTGAGTATTTTGAGGACACAGTAGTAGTTGATTTATGGGAAAGCTATATTGAAAAATTCAAGTGATAAACCAATACCATTACCTCAAGGCAGCGAAGTTTTTTCTGCACCATGGCATTGTGAATTATTTGCACTTACCATTTCTTTGTATGAAAAAAAAGTTTTCGATTGGGCGCTTTGGACTGCTACTCTGGGTAATAAGCTTAAGGACAAGTCAGTGAGCATGGAAGACGATTTAGATTATTATTATGGTAGTTGGCTTGAGGCACTGGAAGAATTGATTTTAAGTAAAGCGATGACTTATCGGGATGATTTCAAAAGAGAAGTTTTGTCTCAAATAAAGCATCTCCGAGATGATCACCATTAAGATACAGTTATTTTAATTCTTTAATAATACGTTTAACAATTTCACTAATATCTTTTTCATTGAAAGTTTCTTGATTTAGTTTCGCATATACTTCTTGATCAAAGAGGCTCTTTTCTATTTTTTCATAAAGTATTTGACGTACGAACCACAAATAACTTTCTTTACTTTTCTCTAATTTTGGTCTCTTCTCTAAATAATTTTCAATGTGGGTAATTATTTTAGTATTTTCTTCTCGGTCTTTTTGATTAGTAATCATTATTTTGATATTTTTACCATTGGGAGCCTGAGCCATATCAATTATAGCCTTTATTTGGTGGAATGTTTGTGCGGATTCTGGTTTGTCGGATTTATTAACTAAGATTAAATCTACTATTTCCAAAACTCCACCTTTCATCGCCTGGATACTATCTCCAAGTCCTGGGGCTAAAGTAAGAATTGAGAGATCTGCTAGTTTGGTAATATCTGATTCAGATTGCCCAACCCCAACAGTCTCAACGAAAATAAAATCAAAGTCGAAAGTGGCCATAACCAGTGATAGAAGAAAACTTTTGTGAGATATTCCACCCAATGCACCATCTGACGATAGTGACCTTATAAAGACATTGTCGTCGGAAGAATGCTGTTCCATTCTAGTCCTATCACCGAGAAGCGAGCCTCCAGAAATTAAGCTGCTGGGGTCGATAGCAATCACGCCAATTTTCTTTTCTTTCGATCTAAGGATACTTATGAAGCTATTTATCAAACTCGATTTGCCTGCCCCAGGGAATCCAGTTACCCCAATTATTGGAGTTGTGCGCTCTGCTTTATCATAAAGCTTCAAGACCAATTCTATTGGATTGTCACTGGTCTCTACATGGGTTAAGAATTTTGATAAAGCTAGCCTGTTACCTGCTTTGAGGTCTTCTATTGTTTGTTGTAACTCCATTGATTTCATAACGATGGTATTATTTCACCACATCACTTGTCAAAGCCATAAAATGTAGTAAAACCGTCGACTGCTTCACGGTCGGTTCTCCATGAGTTAATAGGATGACTCTCATCAGCATACCCGATACCCATTCCGCAGAAGAGCATAAATTTGTTATCTACAACAAGGTGTTTGTCTACAGTGGAATGCCACATCGCCCATGCCTCCTGAGCACAACTATGTAAGCCTTTCTCTCTTGCTATTAACATAATAGTTTGCAGAAACATCCCAACATCTGACCATTGGGGAGGTCCCATCTTTCTATCGATGTAAACAAATAGCCCGACCGGAGCACCAAAAAAGCGTAAATTTTTAGCCAGTTGATTTAACCGTGCGCCCCTATCTTCCCTTGGTATATTTATGCTTTTGTATAAATCTTCGCCACATTTAAAGCGTCGACTTCTATAAGGTTCCCAAAGGTTTGGCGGATATACGTCATATTCCGTTTTTTCCCCCATAGGCATATCTGTGATTTTTGATTCAATATCCGAAACTATCTGATCAAGTTTCTTTCCTGATATTGCATGAATATGCCATGGCTGAAGGTTGCCTCCCGATGGAGCTCGTTTAGCGACGTCCAAAATTTCCGTGATTAATTCCTTGGAGACAGGTTTCTCAGTAAATGCTCTGCAAGAAAATCTTGATTTTACAGCTTCTGAAACATACATTTTAGCTAATACCCCACTGGCTAAACAACTCGGCTTTAGTCAATTTAATCCTATGCTTATCTGTAATTTTTGGTGCTGGAGTTACGGATAGATCGGGTGCCGGTTTTGGTTGAATAATATTAAAAGCCTCAGGAAAAATTCCTCGGTATTTATTATGAGGATCGACAAAAGCTTCCTCAAAGTTTAAAACAGGGGCAACGCATGCGTCTGTCCCAAAGTAAATCTCCTCCCACTCTCTCATAGTTTTTGTCTTGATAATTTCTTGAAATATATCTTTTAGCTTCGGCCAATTAGATTTATCTGTTCTGTTTGGAAGTTCATCAAGTTTTAAATCAAGTTTTGTAATAAACTCTAGGTAAAACTTATCTTCAATAGCACCAACTGAAATATGCCGACTATCAGAAGTTTTATAAGTTGTGTAAAAAGGCGCACCCCCATCAAGAAGATTAATGTCTCGTCTATCTTCCCATTGTTTAAAATTAAACATAGAGTACATCATTGCCATCAAATTGGCAGTTCCGTCCACGATGGAGCCATCGACGACTTGCCCCTGACCAGTCTGCTTCGCATGTAAAACGGCACATAGGATTCCGAAAACTAAATACATTGAACCTGCTGCAAAATCTCCCAAAAGATTTAGTGGCGCTATTGGAGTATCTTTGGTCCCAATAGCGTGAAGTGCGCCAGAAATAGAAATATAATTAATATCGTGACCTGCTGTATTACTGAGAGGCCCTTTCTGACCCCACCCCGTCATTCTTCCATAAACGAGCTTTTTGTTTGCTGAAAGCATCTCTAAAGGCCCTAAGCCCAATCTTTCCATAACGCCTGGTCGAAACCCTTCTATTAAAATGTCAGAATGGGATACAATTTTCTTCGCGCTAGCGATGTCATCAACATCCTTAAGATCTAGCTCTATATAAGATCTATTTCTAATAACAACATCGGTAAATTGATTGGCAGCCTGGGTTCCTGTTTTTCGAGCAATCCTAATTACATTGGCACCCATATCTGCCAACTGCATAGCGGAAAACGGAGTTGGCCCAAGCCCATCGAATTCAACCACTTTTAAACCGGATAAAGGTCCGCCAGTGTTGTTGTGATCCTCCATTCTAATTAGTCGTCCAATGACCTGGCAATTAATTCCTTCATGATCTCATTAGTCCCTCCGTAGATCGACTGCACACGGGCATCCGCGTACATTCGAGCGATAGGATATTCCATTATAAAACCGTATCCACCATGAAGTTGTAAACATCCATCCATAATCTCATTTTGGGTTTGGCTTCCCCAGTATTTTGCCATTGAAGCCGTAGCAGCATCAAGAGAACCCTGCTTAACCCTATCGACACAATCATTAATAAAGGACCTAAGAACCTCAGCCTTAGTTTTCATTTCAGCGAGTTGAAAACGAGTATTTTGAAAATCCATAATTCGCTTATCAAAGGCTTTCCTATCTTTTACATATTTAATTGTCTCTTCGAGCGCAAAGTCTATGTTTCCCAGAGCGCCGATACCAATTGCTAATCTTTCCCATGGCAACTGCTTCATCAACTGATAAAAACCTTGGCCTTCTTCACTCCCAAGCAAATTTGTTAAAGGAACCTTCACATCTTCAAAAAACAATTCACATGTGTCATTACCTTTTTGACCTAGTTTCTTTAGAGGTTTTCCCCTTGAGAAGCCTTCTAGGTCTTTTGTTTCAACGACTACCAATGATACACCTTTCGATTTTTCATTTTTATTTGTCTTTGCCGCTAAAACAATGAGGTCAGCTGAGCCACCATTTGTTATAAATATTTTTGATCCATTAATTTTATATTGATTTCCATCTTTTTCTGCAGTTGTTTTAATTGCTTGAACATCTGATCCAGTACTGGGTTCTGTCATAGCAAGAGAAGCCACGTATTCACCAGTTGAAAGTTTTGGAAGCCATCTTTTCTTCTGTTCATCGGTACCATATGCGTTGATGTAATGAACAACTATTGATTGGATCGCATATCCCCAGCTACCAGAGTCTCCCGCTGTTCTTCCAAGTTCATATAAAGTGATCGCATCGAACCCTAAATCACCGCCGAAGCCACCGAATTCTTCAGGTATTGAGCTTCCTAAAATTCCAGCATCTCCTGCCTTATTCCATAAGGTCCTGTCGACTTGTTGTTTTTTACCCCACTCGTCCAGATTGGGTTTTACTTCGTCTATAAAAAATTTCTTTACACTGTCTGTAAATAATTGGTGTTCTTCCATTTGCCATTTAGAAGTCGGAGTAAATAATGTCATCAAAGTTCCTCAAAATAGTTAGTATGGGGAAATGCTACTACAAAAAAAATTTTGTGAACATCTAAAATTTGAACTTTTTTGTAGATATTTGAGGTTTTCTCCCTCAACATGTATTAATGTCGGCTTCGATCGTGAAATATGCTTCTTTTCTTGTCATTTCAATATTTATTTTATGCCTTGCTGTGGGTGAATTTATACTTTGGCAAGCTTTACCGGTTTCATGCTCAAACCATGAAAAAATAGAAGCGAACAATCCTATAAGGTTTGTCACTAATGCAAAAGGACAAGGTCCATTTAGAGGTGATAAATGGTCACAACTTGTGGATACGGACCTTTCACAGTGGTACCTAAAAAATAAAAAGTACGAAAGCGTAACAATAGAAAATACAGAAGATGGTATAGATATTAGTTCTTGGTGGATACCCGCTGATGAAGAAAGTGAAAAGCGAACGGTTATTGTTGTTCATGGCATTAATGGTTCAAAGAAAGAATTTAACCAATTAATACCAGCAAATATAATTGCGAATTCGGGATTAAATGTTTTGATGATTGACGTTAGAAACCATGGAGAAAGTTCATGTCCAGATGGATGGCACTTTGCAGGAACTAAAGAATGGAAGGATGTTGATGCAGCGATCGAATATCTTGTTGACAAAAAAGGAATACCTGAGAGAAACATTGGAATTCATGCCGTATCAGGAGGAGGTCTGGGTACTTATTTTTTGATAAAAAATAGAAAAGATCTTGGAGCATTTTCACTCGACAGCGGAGTTTTTGATTGGGACTCTATTGTTCAACATGAGTTGGAATACCACGGTGTGCCTGGGTTTACGTGGCAGCTTGCAATTTTCGCTGCTAAATTTCACGGCATTTTCTTTGATAAGAATATGCCTAAAGAAGCGCTTAGTGACTTGCAGGATAGGCCAATGCTAGTTTTTCACGGGAAAAAAGATACTAGAGTGCCTTTTTTCCACTCCGAACAATTAGTTGAATATGTGAAGAGTATAAATGGTAAAATAATATTTTTTCCATTAGAAGGAGCAGATCATACAGAAGGTGTGCTATCACACTCCGAAATTTATGAAGATAATCTTCCTAAATTTTTCAAAACAAACCTTTAATGGGTAGGATGGAATATGAACAGAAAAATAATTCTTAAATCACGACCAGATAAAGAACCTTTAAAAGAGAATTTTCAAATTGTTGAAGAGGATCTAAAACTAGTTCAACCCGGTCAAGTACAATTAAAGTCAATTTATTTGTCTTTAGATCCCTATATGAGAGGAAGGATGAACGCGGGGCGCAGTTATGCGAAGCCCGTGGAACTAGGAACTGTAATGGAGGGAGAAGCTGTTTCTGAAGTTATAGAAAGTCAAAGTGATACCTTTAACAAAGGTGATATTGTTATCGGTAGAACTGGATGGCAAACAATGCCGTTGGTTTCGGATATAGTTATAGAAAAGGTTCACAATCCTGATCTTCCTTTAAGTCTAGCTCTTGGGACGTTGGGAATGCCTGGTAGAACTGCTTATATAGGAATGATGAATATTGGGAATCCAAAAGAGGGAGAGACGTTAGTTGTATCTGCGGCTTCAGGAGCTGTTGGATCTGTCGTAGGGCAAATTGGAAAAATTTATGGCTGTAATGTAATAGGGGTTGTAGGTAATGAAGAAAAATCGATTTATGTAAAAAATGAATTAGGCTTTGATCATTGTCTGAATTACAACGAGGATAATTTCGAAAAAAAACTAGGAGAAATTTGCAAAGATGGCATCGACATATATTGGGAAAATGTTGGAGGGAAAACATTCAATGCCGTATATCCTCATCTCCGAGATTTTGCAAGAATTCCAGTTTGTGGCGTAATCTCAATGTATAATAATCAAAGCCAGCAATTGGAAGAAGATCGTCTGCCGATGCTCTTTAGAAATGTTCTAACTTGGCGATTGAGAATACAAGGATTTATTGTAAGAGAATTTCCTGAGCAACAACTAGAAGCAATGCAGCATTTAGAAAAGTGGTATTTGGAAGGGAAGCTAAAATATAGAGAGGATATAGTAGAAGGCTTGGACAATATGGTTGAAGCTTTTCAGGGTCTTTTAAGAGGTGACAATTTTGGAAAGTTGTTAATCAAAGTCAACTGAGTAACAGAACGCATATTTAGAGGAGGAAAAAATGTTAGACACTAACTTAGATGTTGAAAAATTAAAAAAACTTCAGTTTAAGATAATGAAAGATGTTGCAGCATCAGCATTAATACCACTTATGCGAATAGGTGATCAGTTAGGACTCTTTCAAAAACTTTCTGCATTAGGACCCATTACTTCCAAAAAGTTTGCTGAAAAAGCCAAAGTTGATGAGCGTTATTTAAGAGAATGGCTATATGCTTTATCCGCTACTGACTTTGTATCTTATGATGGAGAAAAAGAGGAATTTTCATTATCACCTGAACAAAAAGCAGTTTTTGCAGATGAAGAAGGGCCAGCTAACATGTTGGGCGCGTATGAAGTTCTAGCAGGACAAGTATATGCTGAGGAGAAAGTACTAGAAGCCTTTAAAACAGGAAATGGTGTAGCCTATGAAAATGCCTGCCCACTTTGCTTTACTGGAACTGCCAGATTTTTTAAACCATCTTATCAAGTAAACCTAATAGAAAAATGGCTTCCAATGATTGATGGTTTCGGCGAAAAATTGAAGGCTGGTGGAAGCTTTGCAGACGTTGGGTGTGGACACGGACTATCTACATTAATGGTCGCACAAGCATTTCCTAATGCAAGTGTAGCGGGATTTGATATCCATGGACCATCAATAGAGGAAGCAAAAAAACTAGCTGATAGTGCCGGAATATTAGACAAGATAAAATATGAGATAGCGGATTCAAAAAGTTATGAGGGCAAGTTTGATTATATAGCTTTTTTTGATTGCCTGCATGACATGGGCGATCCTGTAGGAGCTGCAAAATATGCCTATGATCACCTAAACGAGGGCGGGGCGGTTATTCTGATTGAGCCAACAGCAAATGATAAACCAGAGGAAAACTTTAACATTTTTGGACAAATGTATTATTCATTCTCAACTATGGGATGTATACCGGTTTCAAAATCTCAGGAGGTTGGCTTAGCATTGGGAGCTCAAGCTGGACCCGCTAAACTAATTGAGGTGTTGGAGCAGGCAGGATTTAAGGACTGCAAGATAGTCAAAAAAAATGCGACAAATATGGTATTAGAGGCGAGAAAATAAAAGTTTATAATTGATCATGCATATTCCTGCCATGAAAAGCGAGCAACCAGATAAAAGCATGGCGTTTTTGTAGTCTCCAAAAAAGTCGATCATTAAACCTGAAATGTATGGTCCAATAATCTGGCCAATGCTAAAGGTGGTAGTTAAAAAAGCCACGGCAAATTTTATTGAGCCAGCATGCCGTATCTTTCCTTCCATTAACACTAAACCTACGATTCCGACTACCCCAATTCCATAAGCTAAGCAGGCAAATAATGAAGCTCCAATTCCATCAAAAAAGTACAAGGTAAGTATCCCTATAGAGCAGGTGAAGCAGGATAAGGCTAGAGATATATGATTACCAGTAAGTTTACTGATAGCTTGCCATATGAAAATAGCTGGCATAGCAGATATCCCAACTAAGATCCAACTTGCATGCTGAATGTTCTTTAATTCGGGGGTGTTGACCGCCAAAGCTGCGATAAAGGTGCCAAAAATAATATAGCCAAACCCAAAAAAAAAGTAACCTACGGAGATACCGACGAAGCCTAAAGAGAGTTTATTCGACTGAGAGGTCTGATTAATGCTTGATTCTGAACCTACTTCTAGTGGACTTGAAATGATTGGTATCGTTAAAACCAAGCAAATTAACGCAATCACAAACCATTGGTAGTGCCATTGCAAGTCAAACATAGAGCAGATCCATACAGCTATGGCACTTAAAAACATTCCAACACCAAAACCCGATATATGAGCTAAACGAAGATCTATGCGACCGGTAACTGTAATCTGAGAAAAAATTAGATTTGTCGCAATAACTAACCCAATTGCACCTGAAATTCCCTGAAGGAATCTTAATAAAATAAATAAGTAAAAATCACTAGTTGAACCCATAAGGCCAAGTGTCACAATGGACACTACAACCGATATATAAAGTGTAAGCCTTTGTTTGTTTGCAAAAGAATAAATAAGGGGAATAATCGAACCGATTAGATATCCCAAATAGTTAGAAGAAGCTATCAAGCCAATATCTGCAGAAGAAATATTAAGAGTATTCTGCATGTAGGGAATTATAGGAGTGTAGGCAAACCTGCCTAAGCCACCAGTAATCGCCACAACACAAATTCCTACCAGTGCCAATCTAAACTGTGAATTTGTTGTTAAAAATGACATTTCTTTTTATAGTCCCTATGATTGAAAATAGATTTTTTTATGCCTAAAGAATTTGCAAACAAAAGGATAACCATAAATGAATAGTGAGGAAAGTTTTTTTGAAAGAGACTTGGTTCTCATTGGAGCGGGGCATACAAATTGTCTTTTTTTGAAAATGTGGGCAATGAATAGTAATCCTTCTCTTCGAGTGACTCTTATAAATCCAGATCCTATTTCCTCTTATACCGGTATGTTACCTGCTCTAGTAGCTGGTTTATGTGCTAAATCAGATGCTCAAATAAATTTATTCAGTTTGTGTAGAGCTACAGAAACAAGATTAATTATCGATACTGTTAAAAAAATTGATAAGAAAAAAAGTCAAATTATGTGTAAGACAGGGAGGATTGTATACTTTGATTTCCTATCCATAAATATAGGATCTAACTCCGTACCTTTGATTAATGGGTTTAAAAAATTTGGATGCAGTATTCGGCCTTTAGCTGCATTTCAAGAGCGTTGGGAAAACTTTTTGGAGTCCATTAATGAAAAAACGTCTCCGGTTATTTGTGTCATAGGGGGAGGTCTAGCATCAATTGAGTTGAGTTTCGCAATGGATATTCGATTGAAAAAGACTGAATTAGAAGATTTTAAGATTAAAATTTTTGAAAGTGGTAAAGCTTTTGAAAAACTGAGTTTAAATCAGCAAAGATATTTGAAAACCAAAGCCAAACTACGAAAAATTGAAATAATTGAAAACACTACAATAAAAGAAGTTTCAAATAATGGGTTAGTACAAAAAAACGGCAACTTTTTTCATGCAGATTTTATTATTTCTTGTATAGGACCTCAACCAAATGATTTGTTTAAAAATTCAAAAATTGAAAATAAAGATGGATATGTTTGTGTCGACGAAACGCTAAGAGTTATAGGTTTTCAAAATGCGTTTGCAGTTGGTGATTGTGCACATTTCCCTTCTAAAGCGGTAGATAAGTCAGGAGTTTATGCAGTTAGGCAAGCACCAATTCTTTATAAAAATATCCTTAAGCTTTTTAAGAACAAACAGCTAATTCGATTTAAACCTCAAAGTGATTATTTAAAGCTCATTGTATATGAAGGTGAATCCGCGATTTTCCTTAGAAATGGGATTGCCTTTTCAGCAAAATGGGTTTGGGCATTAAAAAGTTTTATCGATAAAAAATTTATCAAGAATTTTAAAAAACTTAGTGAGATGGTCACTAAAGATATGGAAAACGCTCGAAGCAATAACCAAAAAATGCTTTGTGGTGGCTGTGGCTCGAAAGTCGGCAATGTTATTTTGGAGTCTTCGTTAAAAAAGTTATCAGATCCTAGCTCAAAACATATTGTTAGTAAAATAGGAGATGACGCAGCAATTATAAAATTTAATTCCTTGTTTCAAGCTTTGACGACCGATCATCTGAGGTCATTTACAAAGGATGCATGGCTTCAAAGTAAAATAACGGCGATTCACGCTTTGGGAGATATTTGGGCAATGGGATCCGATCCTGAAATCGCTCTCACAAATATTATTATTCCAGAGTCCTCCAATGACATACAAAAGCGAACAATCGAAGAAATTATAGATGGGGCAAATAGTGTTTTTGGTGCTGATGGAGTGAAGATAGTGGGCGGTCATACCTCTTTAGGAAAAGAGCTAGTGATCGGGTTCACGTTGGGAGGTTTTTCCAAAAACCAACCTAAGACTGTCGATAAGGCAAGCGTAGGTGATCAAATAATATTAACAAAACCATTAGGCTCTGGGGTTCTATTGGCAGGGGAAATGCGTTTTGAAGGTGAAGGGCAGGATCTAAAAAATCTTTTTGATACAATGTCTAAGTCACAAAGTTCTATTGCAAATGTGTTGAGGAAAGTTGCAAACTCGATGACGGACGTCACTGGATTTGGCTTAAGTGGCCACCTTCTAAACATAGTTTCAAAGTCTAACGTCGGAGCAAAACTATATTTGGATCAGATACCAGTATACCCTGGTGCCAATAATCTTATAGCCAAAGGTATTAGGTCTTCGATTTTTGAGAATAATTATATGTATGTTGAGAAAATGTTTATCAAAACGACAGCAAATACAGATATCCTTTTTGATCCCCAAACATCTGGTCCACTACTAGCTACTGTCCCCAAAGACAAAGTAAAGGGCGTTATTGCTGCTGGAGTAGATTTTGGTTTTCATTGCAAAGTTATAGGAGAACTTACAAATGGCAAACCCCATATAGAAGTATTATAGAGAATTCACTCTATTTTTTTTGCCGTTTGTAATATTCTATCAACCATTGAACTTAACCCTTTTTGGGACATATCCTCTATTTTTAAATTGGCAAATACTTCTTTCTTCTTTCTTAACAGGCTTCGTTTGTACCTAGGGTCATAATGTTTTTCCATAAGTTGTTTTACAAGTTCATAAAAGTCTTTATTTTTTGCCATTAGCAACCAGCTTTCTACAACTTTATGCCCAGCTATGGTCGAAAGGCTCGTAATTTGTTTTTCTAATAAATCTAGATCGGTTGTTATTTCGGAGTATTCTTCAACTAAAAATTTCGCCCTTTTTTCAACAGTAGCTGATAATTCAATTTGTGGAGCACTTTTCATCAACTTCCAAAATTCCTTAGGTATATGCAAGTTTCCAATTTTATTGGATTCTGCCTCCACAAATATTGGCTCATTAGGTTTGAGATTTACCAGTTTATCGTAGAGTAGCGTTTCAAATAGCTTTTGAGACGGTTGTTTCTGACCTTGTGATCCAAATACAGATCCTTTGTGATTTGCCAGGCTTTCCAAATCGATAGTTTGCCCATTTCTTTTTTCTATCAAATTAAGTACTTTTGTTTTCGCTGTGCCCGTATTTCCTGTGAGGAGTATTAGATAGTACCTGTCTATATTTCTATTTAGGAATTCACTTATATGTTTTCGAAATGATTTATAGCCTCCATCTACCACTTCTACTTTCCAACCTATTTGGTCCAGTATAGTGGCCAAGGCATAAGATCGCTGTCCACCTCGCCAACAGTATATCAAAGGAAGCCAATCTCTATTTTTGTTGTAGAGATAATCTTTTAAATGACCTGAAATATTTTTAGAAACTATAGATGCGCCTAACTTCTTTGCTTCAAATTTACTTTTCTGTTTATACATCGTGCCGATCATTTCCCGTTCCGCATTAGAAAGGACTGGAAGATTAATAGACCCCGGTATCCGGTCGTCTTCAAACTCTAATGGCGAACGAACATCAATGACATCATCGAAATCATGTATTTGAATATCCGAAAACTTTACACGCTTTATAGTCATATTTTTATTCAACTTCTCAAAAGAAAGGAGTTATTAATATAATTAGTATTAATTTAGGTAAAAAGATAGGAGGATACTACAATGTTTTTTAGCTTGAGAAATTTGTGTGCATGTCATGAGAAAAAAGATTATTGATCTATCGGTATCCTTAGAAATAGGCATAAACTCTGATCCCCCTGCTGCTCTCCCAAAGATTGATTACATTTCTCACCAAGATTCTGCTGAACACGTTTGTTCTTTCTTTCCAGGGCTTCAGAAAGATGACTTGCCCGGAGGAGAAGGGTGGGCCGTTGAGCAATTAAATATAAGTACTCATAATGGCACCCACCTTGATGCTCCCTATCATTTTCATTCGACTATGGATCGGGGTAAAAAAGCGATCACTATTGATCAGGTTCCACTTGAATGGTGTTTTAACCCTGGTGTTAAATTTGACTTTCGACATATGGAAGATGGTTATGTTGTTACACCTAATGATATAAAAGCCGAGCTTAAAAGAATTAACTATGAAATTAAGCCATTTGACATTGTTCTGGTTAATACATCAGCTGGCAAACACTACGGTGCTGACGACTATCTCCTTAAGGGCTGTGGTATAGGAAAAGACGCCACAATGTTTTTATTGGAAAAAGGGGTAAAAATTACTGGGACTGATGCTTGGAGCTGGGATGCACCCTTTGCTCATACTGCGGAAAAATATAGACAAACAAAGGATTCTTCAATCATATGGGAAGGTCATAGAGCAGGTATGGAAAAGGCTTATTGCCATATGGAGAAGTTGAGCTCTCTGGAGAAATTACCAGACTATGGATATACGATATCTTGCTTTCCCTTTAAAATAAAGAAAGCTTCCGCCGGGTTCATTCGTGCAGCGGCCATTTTGGATCTATAGCCTGGTATAGAGGGAACATTTGTTTTCTATAAAATTTAATGAAACAGCAGTTCTAAAGTTAATCCTATTTATAAGCCGCCTATTATATATTCAAAACTTGTATCAGTAGGCAACGTCCCAAAAGCTCCACTCCATTGTGGCCCAAGTCTACTATTACAAAAAGCCGAAACTTTTTCCTCTTCGCCACTTTTTATAAATATTGATGCCTGAAGAAGACAGGCCATTTTTTCCGTCAGTAGCCTAGCCTCAACTTCTAAATCTATTGGATCTTGCAAAGTTTCTTTCAAGCGACTAAAGCTCTCATCAAAATTTTTATTTGATCCTTTTGCTGAGGAGAGTTCTCTAAATAACGCAGGTAGTGCATTTTTATCTCTTTGTAGAGCTCTCAAAACATCTAAACACATTACGTTACCGCTTCCTTCCCAGATACTATTAAGAGGAGCCTCCCTGTAAAGCCTGGGCATAATAGATTCCTCTATATAACCAGGACCACCATGACATTCTAAAGCTTCGAATACTAAATAAGGTGCTCTCTTAGTTATCCAGTATTTACTTATAGCGGTACTTATACGAGCGAACGACCGTTCATCCTCATTGGAATTTTGATTGTCAACGGCTCTTGCTACTCTGAGTGACAAATTCAAAGCAGCCTCACTTTCTAAAACCATATCGGCGATAACGTTTCTCATTAAAGGTTGATCGATCAGTCTTCTTTGAAATGCTGACCTGTGAGAAACATGATGTTGGACCTGAACAATCGCCTGACGCATTAAAGACGCGGAGCTGACAGCACAGTATATTCTATTTCCTATAACCATATCTAGAATTGTCTTAATTCCCTTCCCCTCTTCTCCAATCATTGTACCAAATGTATCATCGAGCTCAATTTCAGAGGATGCATTCGACTTGTTACCAAGCTTGTCTTTTAGTCTCTGGATGAAAAAACTATTTCGTTCCCCATTTGGCATCCATCTCGGCACAAGAAAACATGATAACCCGACATCAGTGTTGGCTAGCACAAGAAAGGCATCGCACATAGGGGCCGAGCAAAAATACTTATGACCAGTAAGAAGATAATCTGACCCATTACCAACATTAGAGGACACCGGCTTTGCTCTCGTTGAGTTGGCTCTTACATCCGATCCCCCCTGCTTCTCGGTCATAAACATACCTATTGTTGCACCAACTTTTTGATCGATGGGTATATCTCTATCATCATATTGATTTGATAGTACCTTTGGTAACCATTGATCCTCTAATTGTTGATTATGCTTAAGTGCTGGTATAACAGAATATGTCATCGCCATCGGACACATAACACCGCCCTCTACTTGATTAAACATGTAAGTGAGTGCCATATGCGCAACTTGCGACCCCTCTTTGTTATGTTTCCATGCAAAGCTTGGAATTTCATTCTTTATAGCTACTCCCAAGAGGTGATGGTAAGAAGGATGATAATCAACGTAGTTAATTCTATTGCCATATTGATCGAATGCTTTTAATTCTGGCGGATTTTTATTTGCCTTCTCAGCATGATCAAACATTTCAGTGCAGCCCATCAAATGTCCAAACGCACTTAAATTTTTCTCTGCCCAACCAGCGCCTTCTCTATTAACAGCTTCTCTAAGATTTTTATCATTTTTCCATAAATCTTGATTGCCCATATATGGCGGCATGTTTTCAACTTCATGGGTAGGTAATTGTTTAATTGGTCTAAGATGGTTCATATTATCATTCCATTTTATTAAGTGAAAGCACACTATTTATTCTTATAGTCCCGGGTGTTCTCACACTACAGTAAACGCCAAAATCCTGGTGGCCAAAACGTTCATTAAGTATACCTATGGTATCACAATTATGTTGGCCTGTCTTAGTATTAGTTTTTGTAGCGTTACATCGCTCAATTCTATCAACGACCTTTAACTCTACTTTATCAATTTTAATTAATTTACCAACCCAATCAAATTCAGTCCATGGCTTCCCGGTTCGTATCCATATATTTCCTCTAAACCTTTCAGGTTCCAAGCTAATCCCTGCTTTTTTAGAGAGGTCTTCTAGAGAGTCCAACGAGTTGATAGAAATTGACTGGAAAGGAGTGTCTGTGAGAGCTGTATCGGCTACGCACACTAATTTAGTAGGTTTCGGAAATTTATCAGAACAAATAGGGAGCAACCAGTTCACGAAAGATCCTCTGTCAGTATGATCACTAAGGTCTAGTGATATAGGTTTTAGCTCAGGATGTTTAAAAGTATATTTTTGATCATCAGTCCTTATTGACTCGACGGCTGATAGCGTAGGCATAATTGAGCCTCTGAGAAACTTAGTACACGGTTGCCACTCATTTGATAATTCGTCAAAAGAACTTTTTTCATGCACCAATGCCCACATTCTGTCTAACGGAAGAGCTTTTCTTCTTTCTAAATTAATCTGTGTAATTTCTTCTCGACTTATCGATTTTATTGGATGCCGAAAAATCTTTTCGACTTTAACAGGCAGGGTGCTTCGTAAATTCATTATGGTCTCATTGTTACAAGGTAAGGTTTTGGGCTTTTCAATCGGTAAGCTTTAAGCGCGAGTTCTAACCAATATATCAGTCGTGGACGGGTTTCCCTAGGATCTATCAAATCATGGGCAGAAAAACCTTCTGCTCTTGGAATTGGTGATTGTCTTTGAGCTAATTGATCCTCAAGCTCCTTCTGTTTTTTTTCAGGATTTTTTGCCTTAGCAATTTCCTTTGAAAATGCAACGGCAACACCACCTTCTACAGGTAAAGCACCACTTAAGGCACTGGGCCAAAGCAATGTGAAGCTATCAGGCCCATAGTGTGCAGTAGCGGCTACTCCAAAAGATTTATGCATATGCACAGACGCCCATGGCACTCTTGATTGCATTATCGCGGATATTGCAGCAGTGCCAAATCTAATTGTACCACTTTTTTCTGACTCTGGACCAATCATGAATCCTGGTTCATCTACCAAACTGATAATCGGAATATGGAAACTGTTACAAAAATCAGAAAATCTTTCTAATTTCTTTGAGGCACTGGTTGTCATCGCTCCTGCGTAGAACATGCAGTCATTAGCGATAACACCAACTGATTGACCATTAAGTCTACCTAAGCCCGTTACGAGGCTTGGACCATATTTTTTACCTATCTCGAAAAAGGTGCTTTGATCATCATTTATATCTAGTAGGGATGTGATGATCTTTCTAACGCTATATGGTCTACGTCTATCTTTTGGTATTACATCGATTAATAAATCATCACAACGATCCTCCTTGTCGTTAGTAGAAATAGGGTCTGGGAACATCCAAGCATTATCTGGCACGAAGGAAAGAAATGTTTTTATTTGTTCAAAAGCGTCATCTTCTGTTTTTGCAAAGTTGTTTATTACTCCGCTTTTTAAGTGTACCTCAGGTCCACCGAGAGCTTCTTTCGTAACATCTATATTTAACGCTCTTTTTACGACTTTTGGCCCTGCTATAAGTACTAACGAGCTCTCTGTCATTACTGAAAAGTGTGAAGCAACGAGACGAGATGCGGGCAGCCCGGCGACTGGTCCCAACGCAGCCGTTGCCACGGGGACTTCTCCCAAAGTGTTAGCGAGCGAAATAAATCGTGAAGGCGTATATACGGCATCACTTGTAGGTCGATTACTTTTTTCTTGATTGGTGCCACCAACGGATCCCCCAGCCCCTTCATGCAGTCGAATTAAAGGAACCTTGTATTTTAGTGCTAGCTCTTCTGTGTATATACTTTTCCTTAAACCGGCAGCATTTGGTGATCCACCTTTTAAAGAAAAATCTTCTCCTCCTATGATCACTGGTCTTTTATTGATTTTCCCAAATCCTAGAATAAAGTTTCCGGGAGTAAATTTCTTGAGAGATCCATTATCATTATACTCCGAGAAACCAGCACTTTTACCAATTTCATTGAAAGATTTATTATCTAGTATCCTGTTGATCCTTTCTCTTATAGGTAGTCTGCCTTTTTTATATTGTAATTCTACAGCCTCTTTGCCACCCATTTGATCAGCAAAATTTCTCTTCTCATTAATTTCTTTTGCTTCTTTTTCCCAAGTCAATGTCTATCTCCAATTTATTGTGTCTGGATACCGTTAAGTTTCTCAATAAACTCTTTTTCGTTATAAAAATTCTTTTTACCGATCACAACAAATACAGACTCTTTTTCATTTTTTTGTGTTTTTTCAATTTTTAAAGTTAATCCATCATATTGGATTGTACATACTTCACCCTTTTTATTTTTAAAAAATCCTTTAGCTCTTTCGATATTATAAACTGGATCCCGCAAAAGTGTGCTTAGCGCCTCAGCATTCATTGTTCCAGTCGGTTTAATTGTAGAGGAAATAAATCCATGCTCCTGTTTTTTCTCTATGTTTATTTTGTGACTAGGGCCAAAGTCTAGAAGCATATCTTTTTCTTCAATATATGCGTTTACCGTTTTAAGAAACTTTCGTATTTCAAAACGTTTTGATAGAGTGTCGATACAATTTAATAGCTCATCTTCTTTAAGCAAATCAGTTTTATTCAATACCAAGAGATCATGTTGCTCGATTTGTAAACTAATTGTATCACTGATATACAAGTCGTTTAATTGTGACCTAAGTCGGGATGCGTCTGTTAACAACACCGTTCCATGAAATGACAGGAAGTCCATAAGCGATATTGTTTGTATAATTTTAGAAGGTAAAGCAATCCCGCTTGCCTCAAGCACAATATGATCTGGTAAAATCTCATTTGAATTCATACTCTCCAAAGTCTCTATCAACTCATTTCCATAGCTACAACACACACATCCACCCGCGATGCTCAGAACGGAGTCAGTTCTAGCTTCAATTAAGGACTCGTCAATGTTAACGTCACCAAAGTCATTTACCAGTAGAGCTATTTTTTTCTTAGTTGTCCTAAGTAAATTATTTATTAATGTCGTTTTACCTGTTCCAAGGTAACCGGAGATCAATGTCAGAGGAATACCCACAACTACGAACTATTTTCAATAATATGCGGCTTGCCACCTTTAATTGTCCCTAAGATTTTTTGATCTTTAAATTTTATTTCATCAATATCAAAGGGGTCCTCTTCTAGGACGCAACAATCCGCTTTTTTACCCGTTTCTAGTGATCC
>CACGWW010000005.1 GCA_902576905.1 uncultured Alphaproteobacteria bacterium | reverse complement strand
CTCTTTGGTACAGGCCTATTGCACGCCTTGTTTTATGCCCGATTAGACCGTCTATGCCACCCGTGTAATATTTTCTAGATAGCTTTTCCTGTATACTTATTATTTCATTTTTTGTTAAATTTTCGGTTGCTTCCCAATTTTTAAAAAAGTTGTGGCTGTTATATTTAATTTTGTCTGCAATGAACCCAACAGATAAAGCATATAAATCGGAGTTATTGTATTCTTTAAGTGTATAAAAGTTCTTGCTTACTAAATAAATAGGTCCGTGTATTCCAGCCGGAAACATTAAACTGTATGACTCATTAAGATCATCTTGAGGAAATTCTTCTCCTTTAAATCTAGATGCTCCTAGCTTTTTCCACTGGCTCAAGCTTCTTGAATGATCTGGTCCCTCTAGGTAGCAACTAATGCTGTTTGACAGTTGAACTTCATATCCCCATTCTAAGTTATTATCCCATCCAAACTGATGTAAATAGTTTGCAATGGAAGCCAATATATCTGGCTGACTGTTCCATATGTCTCTATTTCCGTCATTATCATAATCTACAGCGAATTTAACAAGAGTGGAAGGTAGGAACTGAGGTTGTCCAAGAGCACCCGCTTTCGAAGCTTTTAAATATTTAATATTTATTTCATTTTCTATTGCAAAATCAATTAGATAAATAAGCTCATTCAAGTAAACTAGTCTATTTGATGATGAAAAGCTGAGTAGAGATAGTACTTGAAGACTGTCTAGCCTTGGCCTTACTCTTCCAAAGAATGTCTCGTTAGCCCATATAGCAAGCAAAAAATGTCTATCTACTTTATATAAACTTTCGATATTTTCTAATATTTTTTGAAGGCTTTTTTTATATTTTTTGCCTACTTTGGTTTTTTGTAAAATTAGTTTTTTATTGAAATACTTTGCAGGATCAGAAAACTCAGCCTGCTCGTTTTTATTGAGTAACCTTTTTAATTTTATCACAGAGCCTATATTGTCTTTGAGATGCGTTTCAATTTCACTAATAATTTTATGGCTATTAAATTTTTGTTGGAGTTTTGGTAGCAAAAACTTATCCAGCCAGTATTCATACACTTTTGTACTCTGCGGAAAAATAGGTGCCGGTAAGGATATGAAAATTATACACAAAATAATTTTGAAAGTGTTCTTCAAGACAAAAATCTATTTATTAATTTAGTGCTTTCTTGCCATAAACGATCTGCAATATCCGATTTTAAAGCCTCTTTTGAGGGGTTTGATTCACTTCTCTTTATGAAATACTTACCAGAAACTTTTTGCACCGTCTCGTTCGTTGCTAGATAGACAAGAGTGTCTGCGCCTTCCTCAGGTGATATGCCTCTATATTTTAAAACTAACCTAATAATAAACTGTAAAAGTCCTTTATGATCTTGACCTATGTTCGTATTTACGATTCCTGGATGTACACAATTTACAGATATATTTTTTTCGGTAAGATTTTCCGATAACTTTAATGTAAATAACAAATTACATAACTTAGACCTTGAATAACGTTCGTACCAACTTTTCGAATTGCTACTGTCTAAATTATTAAAATCGAGAACTGCGGTTTTATGAGCGCTACTCCCTACGTTAATTATTCTGCCACCTTCACGTATCAAATTTTTTTCAAGAAGCCTATTTGTAAGATAAAAGGGACCTAGATGGTTTGTTGCAAAGACTTTTTCAATTCCCACACTATTATACGATTTCTTAAACAAAATAGTTCCTGCGTTATTGATCAGACAATTTAGTTTTATCTTAGATTTGCTAAATACATTCACAATTTCATAAATATCATCAGGCTCAGACAAATCACATCTTAAGAAACTTACCTGTTTGTCGTTGCAAAATGACTTAAGTTCATATTTTACAGCATCTAATTTATTTTTATTTCGATATGTAATAAAAAGCCGATGGTTCATCGCTAATAAGGACCTTGCAGCGGAAAGTCCAATCCCGTCAGTTCCTCCAGTAAGAAATATATTTTGCATAAACCTTCCCTTTAGAAATCTTCCATCCAAGAAATGGCATTCTTTTATACAATAATTATTATTTTAGCCCCTTTTCTATTAATACTAAATAGATAATAAATTTACGCAACGTTAGCCTTGTATTAAATAACTCAATGCATTATCTCACGTTCATCGGAGGAAAGGTTTTATGATAGAGGCATGGTCAAATCAAGTAATTAAGAATAGAATTTTCATACTTATAATAACAGTTTTACTGATTTTAGTGTCAGTTTTTTCTATCTCTAAAAACCCTATAGGGGTTAATAATTCAAATGAAATGTGGTTCCTTGAAGGCGATCCAACGCTTTTAGCTCATGATAAAATGAGAGATCTATTTGGAAGCACTGAGTCTCTAGTTGTAGGTATAGAAGCGAGACCAAAAGATAAAGACCTTTTCAATCTTGAAACTGTAAAGATGATTGAAGAAATTCATGCAATGTTAGAAGAACATGAGGTGGTTGAAAAGGTTGATAGTCTAGCCAGATATCAGAGGACATATAATCAAGGTGGAGTTGTTGCTACAGACTATATTTTCGAGGACATAGAGAATTTAGATGATAATTTAGATCAATTAGACACGGCTAGGATTGCCATGCAGGATGAAAACCTAGCGCTCGACACCCTTATAAGCAAAGATTTTAGGCATACCAGAATAATTGCAAGAACGGAGTATATTGTTAACGGACTTGATCACAAGCTTAAAGTTGTAACGGATTTACGTAACTTTATAAATGAGATGGGATATTTGGAAAAGGGATATGATATAAAGTTTGGAGGACAACCGGTTTTAAATGAACGTTTCACCGTAATCAGTAACTCAGATGCCGCTTGGCTAAATCCTACTGTTGCTGCTATAATGATGATTGTCTTAGGCATTGTTTTTAGATCTTTGACCGGTATTTTGGCTCCCTGGGTCGTTATTGGTACAGCAGTCACAATGATGACCGGTTTACAAGCGTATCTTGGCTATAATATAACGCCAGTTAACCAAGCTTTAATTCCTATCACAATGTTGTTAGGCATGGCGTGCACGGTTCACGTTATGTCTGAGTTTTATAGCTTAAGAACTCTTTCCAAGCACACAGCTTTAGACGCATCTAAAGAATTAATAAAAAACCTTTTTAAGCCTATATTCTTTACGCAATTTACCACTTCAATTGGATTTGCTGCGCTGTATATAACAAAATTATCCCCTGTGCGTGAGTTTTCGTTGCTAGCAACGATACTACCAATGATTATTTTTATTCTCTCAATGACTTCGTTGCCTGCTGCTTTATCGTTTTTAAACAGACTCTCACCAGCTACGAAGAAAGCTTATGATAATGATTGGCTTACACGTGTGACCACCAGTCTTCCAAATTTTTCCTACAAAAATAGATTTAGTATTTTAGTGGTGGGACTGCTATTCATCTCTGTAAGCTTTTTTAGCGCAACCTACATTAAAGTTGATACGAATATTTTTAAATTTTTTAAAAGTGATCTCAAAATATCAGAAGACTTGAGGTATTTTGATAGAGAGTTTAAAGGATCTTCAAATATTGATATGATGCTAGACTCTGAATTAGAAGAGGGGATTAAAGAGCCTAGCTTTCTCACAAAACTTGACGCTCTCGAGGCTTTTCTTGAAAAACAAGAAAAGTCAGGGAAAATAGTCGGTTATCTGGATCAACTTAAGCAAATTAGGAAGGCGTTTTCAGATAACAAAAAAGAGTTTTACAAAATACCGGATAGTAAACCTATGACTAGCCAGCTTTTGTTATTGTTCGAAAACTCAGGTCCTGATGATGACCTTTCAGATATTAAAGATTTTGATGAGCGATTTACGAGAATAACTTTACCGACAATTAATATGGATGCTAGTGAATATAATCAGTTTCTGGATGATATGATGCAAACAATAAACAAAGATTTTCCAGACTTGAATGTTACTCCTACCGGTCCAATGGTAATGTTTCAAGCTCAAAATGAGTATACCGATAAAGGGATTAGCCAATCATTCATGCTTTCATTAACCTTTATAAGTGTTGTTCTTTTTATTATCTTTTGGTCTATTAAACATGGCGCGATTGCCGTGTTCCCAGCAGTCGTTCCAATAGTTTTTGCTGGTGGATGTTTTGCAATGTTGGGTAAGGATTTGAATTTGGGATCATTAATCGTGGGAGCTATGACAATGGGTATTGCGATTGACGACTGTATTCATGTCGTCAGTAGATATAAGTTAGCGAGATCTCTAGGAAGTTCTGTAGAACACTCAATAAAGAGAGCTATGACAGAGTCTGGAAGAGCCATTATCACTACGTCATTGGCACTTGTTATTGGGTTTAGCACTTTTTTGTTTGCACGTTTAGTACCGATGATTGATATTGGATGGCTCACCACTGTGATTTTTACTTTGGCTTTGTTAGGCTGCCTATTGTTTATACCCGCGCTACTCTTTATATTCGAAAAAGAAGAAAAAATCGCCTAAGCTTTGAGATTAGTAATTATATGAACTTTAATATGATATTTCCAAAATACTTTTTGTTTTTTCTTGTGTTACTTTTCCCAAATGTATCTGTGTCCATGACCGCTTACGAGATCATGAAAAAAGTTGATCAGAGGTATACAGGAGAAACTATAGAGCAGACATCTACACTTGTTTTGATCGACAAGAAAAATAGAAAAAGAGAGAGAAAACTAAAGGGTTTTACAAAAGAAGTTTCAACTGGAACAAAAAGCATCTCTTTTTTCTTGAGTCCTTCCGATGTGAAGAATACCTCCTATTTGTCTTACAACTGGGACGATCCGTCGAAAGATAATGATTCCTGGTTGTATCTGCCTAGTCTTCAAAAAACTAATAGGATTTCTGGTGGAGATCGGTCCAATTCTTTTATGGGTAGTGATTTTACATATTCTGATTTAGATGGAGTAGAAATTGAAGACTATACTTACAAAATTGTAAAAGATAGTGATGAAGTCGATGGTTCAGATTGTTGGGTAATTGAGGCTACACCAAAGTCAAAAGATGTAATAAAGGAAACAGGTTACTTAAAAACACTTACTTGGATTAGAAAAGATATATTCTTTGGTGTCAAAGGCAGAATACTTGTAAAAAAGGGAAAAAAAGTTAAGCTCTGGTCAGCAAAGGATATTAAAAAAATTGATGGTGTCTGGGTTGCAAAGACACAACAGATGACTACTACAAAAAAGAAAAAGCGCGAGCATTCAAGTATTTTTATTATTGACACAATAGCGTTTAATAAAAAATTAGATGATAGTTTGTTTGAATCTGAGGCCATGCAGCGAGGCTATTAATAAACGTGTTTAGGCTCGTAAATTTATTTGTTTTTATCATATTTCTTTATTCGACAGTATATGCACAATCAGATGACGGTTTCCTATCTGATTTTGGTGGAGATGATTTCGAGGAAATAGAAAGTGAACTTGATATTGTTACAACGAATGTTGTTAAAGAAAAATTTTCTGACATTTCAAGCGAAAAAGAACAAACCAGTGAAAGTTTTGATTGGGATGCAATTTTCTCTCAAAAGTTATACTATGGCCTTGAATCTCCATCTGTCCCTTTTTTCAGGAGAGCCCCAGGGATTGAAGCAATACATAGCAATATTAATTTAGGGTTAAATACAAAATTTGCGGAAGTCGTTAACTTCAAGCTTTCTGGTGACGTCAATTGGGACTGGGGGTATTTTGAAAGTTCTAAGTACTCTTACGGTCCTACAGCTGCTGATTTTAAGTTAAGAGATCTATATATTGACTTTTATCCAATCGATGGACTTTGGTTAAGAGTTGGAAATCAAATAATTGCGAGAGGAGAATCAAACTTACTAATTTCAAGTGATATTACTAATCCCAGAGATCTATCTACAATTGGGTTGCAGGATCTGGATGATATAAGATTAAATATTCCCTCTATATTAGCTGGGTACAATATTGGTTCGTTAAAGCAAGAGATTATTGTCTTTTTGGATGAAAAAAGAAATAAAGTTGCAAGATCTGGAACGGCATTTGACCCTGAAGCTGTTTTTTTAGGTGCGTCAATAATTACCGATGTTTCTCCCGTGCAACATAATATAAGTTACGCCTTAAGAAATAAAATCCTTTTATCGGGCTTTGAATTGGATTTGTCTTTAGGAGAATATAATAATAAGCAGTTATCAACACTGAGTTCCTCTGTGTCAGGAAATGTAACTACGCTTAGCACTCAGCAGGATAGAATAGCTTTCTTAGGTTTAAGCGGTAATTTTGCGTTTTCAGACTTTGTTCTAAAATTCGATACCTCTCATAAAAAGGGAAAAAGATTTCCTTATTCCAATCCTTTGATAGGCCCTTGGTCCGAAAATGAGGTATCCGAATATTCTTTAGGCGCTGATTATTCTGGTTTTAGGGATTTGAGCATAAATATTGAATTAGCTAGTACATATATTCATGATCACGGTGCGCAAATAGCAAATAAGCAGAATGAATATGGATATAGTTTAAGGTTTGATTGGAGATTGTATAACGATCTTTTAGATATTTCATTGCAGCATGCAAATATTTTGGGAGATAATGGGAGTTTTTCATCAGTATCAGCGGTATATGAGTTAAGCAACAGCATCAATATTGGTAGCAAATTTATTTCCTTTGATAGCTATAACAATACTGAACAATTATATCCCTATAGGCATCAAGATTTGATCGAGCTTACACTAGATTACTATTTTAATTGATGGGCCAAAATATCAATAGTAGCGGAATACTTGTTATAATAATAAGGACTTCGAGAACTAAACCCATTCTCCAGTAGTCCCCAAATCTGTAGCCGCCAGGCCCCAAGATTATGGTATTATTTTTATGTCCAATCGGAGTTAGAAAAGCACATGATGCTGATACTGCGACTGCCATAAGAAATGTATCTGTATTTAAATTTAGTGTTTGCGCTAATTGAATGCTTATAGGTGCAATAACTAAAGTCGTAGCAGTATTATTTAAGATATCCGATAGTGTCATGGTAATAATCATAATTATTGCGATAATCAACCATGGTTCCATTGATGACGCATATTTTGTTAAAATCTGGACAATTATTTCTGTTGTACCATTACTCTCAAGAGCAGCTCCTAAAGGTATAACAGAGGCTAAAAGGATAATTACGGGCCATTCCACACTAGAATAAACATCTCTAGGAGGTACTATTTTAGTAAGGCAGTATAATATTATCACTAAGCCCAAAACAATAGGTAACTTTAGTAGGCCAACGCTTGCGACTATCAGGCCAACAAAGAAAATACTAAGAGCTGCAGTCATCTTGCTTGTATCCGTAATGTTTAAGCCTCGTTCTGCAAGAGGGAGGCACCCAATCCAATTAATTACCTCATTAAAGCTCTCTTTGGGCACAAGAATCAAAAGCATATCGCCTTCTCTTATTATTGTTCTCCGAATTTGTTTTCTTATGGGGCGTCCTTTTCTTGAAATTCCAAGTAACACTGTAGCTTTTCGCCAACCCAATCCAACTTTTATTGCAGACGTATTTAATAAACGAGACGTGTCTGTAACGACAACTTCAATAGGAATATAATTATCTGATTCAGCTAAAATCCGATCTTTTTTAAACGGGAATTCAAGTTTTTGTGTCGATCGAAATTCATCTAAAGACTCTGGGGTTGCATCTATTATAAGTTGATCATTTTCCTCTATTTTTAAATTTCGACTACCTTTATCTATTCTTATCGAGTTTCTTATTATACCCAGTACTGCAGAATCACATTTTTCTGCTGCCTCATAAATCTCATGAAGATTTTTTCCTAATATAAGTGAATTTCTTGATACTGTTAAATTTGATACATACGAGGCTATCTCTATTAATTCTTTCCCTGCGTCATCATTTTGTGAGGTCTTTGGTATTAAACGCCAGCCAATTAAGGCGACAAATGCAAGTCCAATTATTGCGGTTATTCCTCCTACTGGAAAAAAGTCAAACATTTTAAATGGTTCACCGGTGTGCTCATAGCGAATGCTTGATATTATTATGTTTGGAGGCGTACCTATCAGGGTAGCCATACCTCCAAGAATTGTTGCGAAAGATAAGGGCATTAGTGTCTTTCTTGGTGCCCAATTAGATGCTCTAGCTTTATTTATATCTATGGGCATTAAGAGCGCAAGCGCTGCAACGTTATTCATGAAAGCCGAGAGAATTGCACCTATAAAACCTATAATTGATATATGTCCCCACAGACTTTTCCCAAATGCTGATATTTTTTGGCCAATAAAAAAAATTGCTCCGGAGTTAATCAAGCCTTTTGATACTACTAATACTAATGCAACGATAATAGTTGCCGGGTGAGCAAAGCCATCAAACGCATTATTGTACGGAACAACACCAATAGCTACAGATATTATGAGAATGGAAAAAGCAACTAAATCATAACGAAATTTTCCCCAAAGCAACAAAGAGAAAAGTAAACAAAAAATTGCCACTAATAAAATCTGTTCGGAGTTCATCTAGAAAACCTATTTTAACTTTCTAGAAAATAGATCAAGTATTCTAAACCAGTGGGTTTCGGCATGCCTCCTATTATATAGTTGACCTCTATTTGGAAATGCAAACCCATGATGAGTTTTTGGAAATATCTCAATTTTGTAGTCAACTGAAGTTGCAGACAGATGTTTTTCCAGAGCATTTATCATTTCTAATGGAGCATAGCTATCTGTTTCTGCACAGCCAAAATAAAGCTCACCTTTTACACTATTAACAAATAGATGGGGGGAGTCTTCGCTCTCTGTTACCAACTTTACACCATGTATTGAGGCCGCTGCTGCGATGTTTTCTGGTAATTTTCCAGCTGCATAGAAAGCAAAGGGCCCACTCATACAATATCCAACTAATCCAATAGAACTATTTTTGGCGCTATTTTGATTTTCACAAAATTCAATCATGTGATCTATGTCCTCTAAAACTAGGGCATTAGATAGGTTGTCCATATTTTTAAACATCAATTCTCTTGAGGCTTCTGGAGAGTAACCTTCGATAAAATTAAGGTTCGGTTTATTCCATTCAAAAGGCTTAGCTGTTCTATGATAGAGGTTAGGGCATAGTACGTAGTAACCGCAAGCAGCTATTCTGGATGCCATGTCGTGAAGTTCCTGCCTGATACCAGGAGCATCCATTAACAGAATAACAACGGGATATATATTATCGTCGCTTGGGTGCACAATAAATGTAGGCATTTTTTGATTTTCAGAAACTTTAATTTCTACTATTTTTTCTATCATTAAGTCACCCCCATTATTGATTTAAAATATACAGAAAATTTTGCGAATAACCCCCTGTTTTCGCAAAGTTTTTCCATTTGATGAAAAATTTTTATTTGTAGTTATCAACCTAACACTATTGTTACTTTCAATCGAAGTTGCAAGCATATTTGTTTCTTCTAAAAGCTCGAATAATGACTTATTTTCTACTAATATAGCAAGGGCTCTTCTAGCATTTTCAGCGACTAGTATTCCGCTTAATCTATTGTCTTTAGAAAAAGCCGGCCCTCCACTGAGGCCACCAATTGAGTTAAGACTGAATGGTGATCTGTCTGTGATGCTATAAACAAGGCCTCTTTCAAAAACTCCATATGACTTGTTTTCTAATCCTACGTGTCCGAGATAATTTAATGCTAAATCACCAGCATTTCCTGCTGGATATCCTGAAGAAAAAGCTTCATCTTTATATCTACTGATTTCAAAATAGGGGAGATCTATATCTTCTTTATTCTTGAAAATTGCCAAATCTGAATTGGGATGGATATATATATCTTTTATAATCATTTGTTTTTTTCCAAATGACATCATAACTTTTGGGCATTGATTTATAACATGCCTTGCGGTAACCCAGGTATCTTGACCAACATAAAATGCTGTTCCAGACCCGCCTTGACGACGAATTTTACTTTCTGATTGAATTGTAAATTTTGGAAGAGATCGAAGATTTTTTTTGTTACTTGTAGGTGTATTCATATTGTTCGAATACTCAATTGTCTTAATTGATGTAATATTTTTGTTTGAAAAGCTATTGGATTTAGGCCTTGATGAGCCGTCTTTTTCGAATGAGGATGCGAACGACCATAGTATCGCTATAATTGCAATCAAAAAATAAAATCCATTACTAATGAATCTCATGTTTATCCAGCGATTGCTGCACTATTTAATAGCGCAACTGATATTTTTATAGAAAATAAAAGAATAGACGAAGAAATCTCACCATTTTCAATTCTCTTTGGAAGATCATTTATTAAGATGTCAACGGCTTTGAAGCAAAAAAGCTGAATAATTATTGCTACAAACCCCCAAACGATGATCTCATAGATGGATCCACTAGCGGATAGAGAACTTGCAAGTGGTAAAGCTAAACCAATTAAAGCACCAGAAAAACTTATAGCGGCTGCAGTATTTTTCTGTCTTATTAAAGCTATTTCTTTCATTGGCGTAATGAATAGATAGATGATTACACCAATTAAAAGCACGATAACTGACGTTACAAAATGGCTAATAAGAAAGGGAAGCCCGTTTAATAATCCTCCAAAAATGAGACCGAAATCACCCATATTTTTTCCTATGCATTTAGTTTATTAATTATATTAAAAAACAACAATTTTTATACTAGATCAAGAGATGATATCAGTTTTTCTTGTTCTCTTGTCTCTATGGCGCCAGGACGATATTGCCGAATAAAGGAAATAGGCTCCTCTACTATACCAAGCTTTTTGCATAATAAAGCGGCAATAAGACCAGATCTTCCTAGTCCAGCATTACAATGTATAAGAATGTTTTTATCTTTTTGAATTTCATCGCACAAATTATCAAGAAAGCGATGTAATTGTACTTTATTTTTTGGTACAGACTTGTCTTTGATAGGAAAATAGTAGTGACTAAAGTTATGTTTCTTTATAAGTTCGAAGAGGTTTGCAATCTGTAATGACGCTAACTCTTTTCTCTCTAAAAGTGATGCAACAATATCTATTTTTCTTTTTTTAAGTTCTAATAAATCCATCTCTGCTTGAATAGCCTTATTCCCGATGTCTCTCTTGCCGGGATAATGAGATATCCATAGTTGACCTTTTGTTAAAGGGTTTAAGGGAATATTATCAGGTAAAATCACTTTATATTTTAAAGCAGTGTTTAACTAGCGCCTAATTTTATCGCAATATTTTTTGTTTGGACATAATTTAAGAGCGCTTCTCGTCCTTTTTCTCTTCCATATCCAGACTTTCCATATCCCCCAAACGGTGTTTCAACACCACCAGCAAACCACTCATTTATAAAGAATTGGCCTGCTCTGACTTTTTGTGCACAATGCATAGCTCTGTCAAGGTCTTTAGTAAATACACCGCCTACGAGACCGTATTCGGTTCCGTTCGAGATACTTATGGCTTCGTCATCATCTTTAAATTTAAGTATTGATAGCACTGGTCCAAATATTTCGGTTTGAGCTATTTCCATATTCTGATCAACATCGGCAAAAACTGTAGGTTCTAAGAAAAATCCCTTATTATTTAGTTTTCTTGCACCTGTTACAGCCTTTGCTCCTTGCTTTTGGGCTTCATCACAGATTGAAACCGCTCTATCTCGTTGTTTTAAGGAGATCATAGCGCCCATGTTATTTGCAAACTCGTCTCTTTCAATACCTATTCCTACAGACATATTCTTTGCAACGTCTTCTGCCAAACCAACAACCTCGTCATAAACTTTCTCATGAACTACTAATCGTGACATTGCTGAGCAAACTTGTCCTGCATTGAAGAAAATGCCTTTTCTGATGTTTTCTCTCAAGTTAGTCATTGAAGCGTCTTGATAAACAATCCCCGCTGATTTTCCACCGAGTTCTAATACAGTGGGTACTATATTTTTTGCAGCCGCCGTTGCAATAGCAGATCCCGTTTTAACTGAGCCTGTAAAAGCTATTTGGTTGATATTTTTATGAGAGCATAAATATTCACCAGCCGTTCCGCCTATTCCGCAAATAATATTTACAGTTCCAGCTGGAAAATCTGCCGCTTCTGCAGCTTTGGCAAAGAAATATTGGGTTATCGGTGTAAGTTCTGGAGATTTAATTACACACGCATTCCCAGTCGTTAAACCAGTAGACAAAGATCTCGCTGTCATCTCCATCGGGAAATTCCAAGGAATGACTTGAGCAGACACACCGTAAGGTTCATAGGAAGTGAAATCATAGTATGCTGATCCAAGAGGTATTGAACGACCTTCTAGCGTTTCGGCCTGGTTCCCATAATATTCAAAGTATCTAGCAGCATTTGTTACTTCAAATTTGGCTTCAAAAAGCGTTTTACCGGCTTCCATAGACAATAATGGAGCAATTTCTTCTAAATTTTCTATTAAATACGCACCGATTTTTTTTACCATTCTTGCACGTTCTACTGGGCGCATATTTGTAAGAAAACCGCTTTCATGAACCTTTTTCGCAGCAGAAACAGCCTTATCAACGTCAGCATTATCCGCAATGGCTTGGTCAGCTAATTTCTCCCCTGTACCTGGGTTATCTACTTGAATTACACCCGCACCACCATCAACAAATTTTCCATCTATATAATTCTGCCAGTAATCCTTCATTGCAAGACCTCTCGTTAACTATTCAAGACAAATTTAAATTTTAATTATATAATACAACAATAAATTTCAAATTATCAATTTTATAGGAAAAAGATGATATTTTATGATTGTAATACTGCGCCAAGCCCTCGCAGGGTTCGTATGTTTATCCAAGAAAAAAAAATCAACATCGAGACTAAGAACGTTGATTTAAGAAATTCAGAACAAATGGAGGATTGGTTTTCAAAAATAAATCCACGAAATACAGTTCCTGTCTTAGTTTCTAAAGAAAACAACATCTTTTATCACAGTCTTTCTATATGTGTTTATCTCGAGCAAGTGTTCCCTGAAATAAATCTACTTGGAAGCACAAACGAAGAAAAGGGACAAATAATAAACTTAATTAATGACGTTGAAAGTAATTTATTTATAGCAATTGCAGATTGTTTAAGAAATACTTCTAAAGCCATGAAAAATAGAGCTATTACCGGTCCAAAAAATTATGAACAAATTCCAGAATTAGCAATTAGGGGAAGAGAAAGAGTTAAATCATACTTTGAAATATTAAACCACCAATTAAGTGGTAAATCCTTTTTGTGCTCAGATAGGTTTACGGCAGCCGATATATGGGCGTTTGTTGCTGTTGATTTTACGAGAGCAATCAAAGAGCCAATACCTGATTTAATGACCGGTTTGAGGGATTGGTATGAAAGAGTTTCTAAGAGGGATAGTGCACAATTAAAACTATAAAGGGAATTACGTGTCAATAATTGATACTACTAAGCATCTTGAGGCTTTTTGTTTGGCGGCCGCAAATTATCCCTATGTAACCATTGATACGGAGTTTATGCGTGATAAGACTTATTACGCTAAACTATGTTTAATTCAAATTGCTTATCCTGAAAAAGGTAAAGACAGTTTTGCGTTAATAGATCCACTATCAGAAAAACTATCCCTAAAACCATTTTTTGACCTTTTAGCAAATGAAGGTGTTTTAAAAGTTCTGCATTCAGGAAGGCAGGATCTAGAAATCTTTTTCAATAAAACAGGCGTACTTCCAAAACCTATATTCGATACTCAAATTGCTGCTATGGTTTGCGGCTTTGGTGATCAAGTTGCTTATGAGACTTTAGTAAATCAAATTGCAGAGAAAAAAATAGATAAATCTAGCAGGTTTACAGATTGGTCAAAGAGACCACTTTCAGATAAGCAGATCAATTATGCCTTAACTGATGTAACTTATTTAAGAACTATTTATGAAAAGCTTAAAGATGAAATAAATAACTCTAATAGACTTTCTTGGGTAAAAGAAGAATTTGATATTCTTAAAAACCCTAAAACGTATTCCACTGACCCAGACGAGTCTTGGAAAAAGATAAGGCTTCGAAGGAAAGATCAAGATTTTGTTAAAATTATAAAGAGTATTTCTTCGTTTAGGGAAAATGAAGCTCAGAAAAGGGATTTACCAAGAGGACATATTTTAAAAGATGAAGAAATAATTCAAATAGCTTCTCAGAGGCCAAAAAAACTTCAAGATCTTTATAGCTCTAGATTACCATCTAAGGCGTTAAAAACTGGATGGATTGCAAAAGGTATAATAGAGTGTATAGAAAGATCTAAATCTTTACCCGACGAGCCTATAGAGAACTATCAATATATTCCCTTATCTTCGAGCCAGTTAGCCCTCGTTGAGCTTTTGAAAGTTCTTCTTAAATTTAATGCCGCTTGTCATAATGTTGCAACAAAATTAATTGCCAGTTCGAAGGATATTGAAATGATTGCACGACATGAAAATCCAAATGTGAGAGCTTTAGAGGGATGGAGGTTCAAAATTTTTGGTGAAGATGCATTGAAACTAAAAAATGGTGAAATATCTCTTACATTCAATGACAATGGGCTACATCTTATAACAGTATAAAGTTATTGAGGAATATACACATGAATTTCGATCAAATTAAGGAAGACCTCGATTTATTTAGTGAGTGGGAAGATAGATACGGATATATAATCGATTTAGGAAAGCAGGTCTCCCTCCCAGATGAAATGAAAACAGACAAAAATAAGGTAAATGGTTGCGCAAGTCAGGTCTGGCTAGACATGAATTGGAACATATCTAACAGTTCTAAAGTATTTAATATAGAAGGAGACTCTGATGCTCTAATAGTTAAGGGCTTAATCGCAATTCTTTTAAGCCTATATAAAGGCAAAACACTTGTCGAAGCACAAGCCGTTGATCCAAGGGCAGAATTTGAGAAATTAGGCTTAAATGCTCACCTTTCTTCACAAAGATCAAATGGGTTAAAATCTATGATTGACCAAATTAGAATTTTCGTGAACACTAAAGAAAATTGAGTCTCTTAGTGGAGGTTTGGTATGTCTGACGAAGAAGAAATTGACGAAGAAATTATTCTTAGTGAGCTTAGTGACGATGAGCTCGTTCTCCAAATGCACGATGATTTATATGACGGTCTTAATGATGAGATCGTTGAAGGTGTAAACATCCTTTTGGAGAGAAAATGGCTACCTTATGATGTTTTAACAAAAGCATTAGTAGAAGGCATGCGGATAGTAGGAGAGGACTTTCGTGATGGTATATTGTTTGTACCGGAAGTTTTATTAGCAGCCAATGCCATGAAGGCAGGAATGGCAATTCTTAAGCCACTGTTAGCAGAAACAGGTGCGCCGCGCTTAGGAAAGCTTGTGATTGGCACAGTAAAGGGTGATATACACGATATTGGAAAAAACCTTGTTATCATGATGATGGAAGGTGCAGGCTTTGAGGTTAGAGACTTAGGAATAAATAATCCTGTTGAAAACTACTTAACAGCGCTAGAGGAAGAGGAACCAGATTTTTTGGGTATGTCTGCGTTATTGACAACAACTATGCCCTATATGAAGGTGGTAATTGATACCTTAGTTGAAAAAGGATTAAGAGATAAGTACATGGTTTTAGTTGGTGGAGCACCTTTGAACGAAGAATTTAGCAAATCAATTGGCGCTGACGCATATTGTAGAGATGCTGCTGTTGCCGTTGAAACAGCTAAAGACATGATGAAAAGAAAGCATAATCAATTAAAAGCTTAGGCCATTTAATTAAAAGAAAGAGTAATTATTTCAGTTAGAAATTTGATATTACTGACTCAAACATCCTCAATCCCGATACACTACCTAACTCCTTATCAACTGCTCTTTCTGGATGTGGCATCATTCCGATAACGCGCTTGTTTTTTGAGCAAACCCCTGCGATATCTTTGATTGAACCATTTGGATTGTCTCTATACTTTAAAACAATTCCTTCATTTTGTTCTAATTCCTCAATTTCTGGGCCATTTAAAAAATACTGACCGTCATGATGCGCTATAGGAATTGAAATAGTTTTATTAAGCTCAAAATTAGAGGTAAAAAATGTTTTATTGTTTGCCACAATCAAATCTTGGTCCTTGCAAATAAATTTTTGATTAGTATTTGGTATTAATGCTCCCGGTAATATCTTTGTCTCTGTCAAAATTTGAAACCCATTGCAAATTCCGATAATAAATCCCCCAATCTCATAAAAGTTTTTAACAGCTTTCATAATAGGAGATTTTGCCGCTATCGCTCCACATCTGAGATAGTCACCATAGGAGAACCCTCCCGGAAGTACAACGAGGTCAACTTTTGGAAGGGTTGTCTCTTTATGCCAGATCATTTTGACATCAAATTCAGGAAATATTTCAAAAGCTCTTTGACAATCTTTGTCACAATTAGAACCAGGAAAAACTATGACTCCACACTTTATTATTCTGAAACCTCATAATATGTAAATTCTTCAATTACGGAATTAGTAAGCAAATCTGCACAGATTCTTTCTACTTCCTTAATAGCTTGTTCTCTATTTTTTGATGATGCCGTTATCTCAAAGAGCTTTCCTTGTTTTACATCCAAAATATTTCCTAGACTATTTATATTGATAGATTGCTTGATAGCCTCTCCTTGTGGGTCAAGAACACCTTTTTTAAGAATAACCTCAACTTTAAATTTGAAAACTTTTTCATTAATGGTCATCGTACGGCACTTCTCACATTTTTTGGTAATAAATCAAATCTATCCGCTACTTCAGTGTATGCAATTGAAATACTACCTTCATTCAATCTAAAAACATCTTTATCGAGGCGCTTTTTTGTTTTTGAGTCCCATAGACGACAGGTATCAGGACTTATTTCGTCAGCAATAATAAGTTTTTCGCCCTCTGATCTCAAGCTTCTGCCGATTTCAATTTTGAAGTCTACAAGTGTCAGATTAACTGCAGAAAGCAGTCCACATAGAAAATCATTTGTTCTTAAGGCTATCTCAAATATCTCTCCTAGTTCTGTTTCTGTAGCCCACTCAAAAGTACTTATTTGACTTTCGGTAACCAATGGATCATTTAGATTGTCATCCTTGTAGTAAAACTCCACTAATGGTCTAGGTAAGCGTTTACCTTCCTCTATACCCAATCTTTTTGATAAGGAGCCAGCTGCGATATTTCGGACGACTACTTCTAAAGGTATGATGTCACACTTCTCTACCAATTGCTCGCGCATATTTAATCTACTAATAAAGTGAGTTGGAACATTAACAGAATTAAGTTTTTGCATAAAAAATTCTGACAAAAAATTATTTAGAACTCCCTTACCTTCTATTACTTCCTTTTTTTTTGCATTAAAGGCGGTTGCTTCATCCTTGAAGTGCTGGATTAGGTAATAGGAATCTCCCGTAGAGTATAAAATCTTCGCCTTGCCTTCATAAAGTTTTTTCTTTTTTTTTATAGTCATTATTTGGTGCCAAAAACTCTCTTAAATAAAGTGTCAACAAATTTTGTATGATACTCCAGTTTAGAAATCTCCAATAGCTCATTTTCATTTATATGTGACTTTATAAAACTATCTCTTTGAGCTTCTTCTATGAAGTCCAAATTTTCTGAGTTCCAAACCTTCATTGCAACTTTCTGTACGTTAGCATAAGCATCCTCACGGCTAACTCCTTTCTGGGTCAACATAAGTAATAACTGCTGTGAATTGTAAAGGCCTTTAGATTTTTCCATATTCCTTTTCATATTTTCTGGATAAACACGCAAATCCTTTATAACTTTTGTAAGACGTGTAATGGCAAAATCTAACGTAATAGTTGTATCTGGGCCAATATTTCTTTCTACTGAGCTATGAGAAATATCTCTTTCATGCCAAAGCGTAATATTTTCTAGTGCGGGGATTACGGCCATCCTAACTAATCTTGCTAAACCAGTGAGGTTTTCTGTAAGGACTGGATTTCTCTTATGTGGCATAGCGCTTGAACCTTTTTGGCCTTCTGAGAAGTTCTCTTCCGCTTCAAGCACTTCAGATCTACTCAAATGTCTAATCTCTGTTGCAATTCTTTCGATAGAGGAGGCGACAATTGCCAACACAGAAAAAAACATTGCGTGTCTATCTCTAGGAATGATTTGGGTTGATATTATTTCCGGGTTGAGATTAAGTTTTTTACACACCATTGCCTCCACCCTCGGATCAATGTTCGCAAAAGTGCCAACAGCGCCAGATAGTGCGCCAGTTGAAATTTCTATCTTAGCATTCTGTAATCTCAAAAGATTTCTTTTCATCTCGGCGTAAGCCTGCGCGAGTTTTAAACCAAAAGTTGTTGGTTCTGCGAATATCCCATGACTGCGCCCTATACAAATGGTATCTTTATGTTCAAAAGCTCTTACCTTTATAACATCTAACAGGTCTTCTAAGCCTATTTCAAGATAGTTAGATGCGTTAACCAATTGTATGTTGAAACATGTGTCAAGTACATCAGAAGACGTTAAACCTTGGTGAACAAATCTTGAACTCTCTCCAACAAACTTTGAAAGATATGTAAGAAAAGCAATTACGTCATGCTTTGTTATTTTTTCAATGGCATCAATTTCATCAATGTCATAATCTATACCACTAGCCTTCAACACATTTTTCGTTGTTCCCTTAGGAATAAGGCTTATACTTTCCATAGCTTCGCAAGCATATGCTTCGATCTCAAACCAAATTTTATACTTTTCTTGCTGTGACCATACTTTTATCATTTCTGGCCTAGAGTAACGCTTTATCATCTCTTAAATTTCATTGGGGCACTAGGTTATAGTTATTATTTATTAATGTAGAGTGCAACGAATTAATTGTTTGCTTTTACTTTTTTTACTATTTTTTTGATATCTAACCTATTCAATTCAAGAGTATTAATGGGGCTCCAGTTTTTCATATAATTTCTTTGCCAAGTTCTTTGTCTTTTTGCAAATTGGCGTGTCTTAAGGGCAATATTTTGGAATAGTTTTTCAAAACTTATTTCCCCTTTTAAGTAACTAACTATCTCTTCTGCGCCTATTGCTTTTGCAAAAGGTAATTTTTTATCCCAACAAGTGTTATAGACTTGCTCTACTTCTTTTATAACACCACACTCTAACATATGATTGACCCTATTACTTATCCTATTAGCCAAACACTCTTTTTCTAATTCAACCAATAATAACGTTGCGTTTGATGCAGAAATTAATGGGGACGTATTTTTGCTTTGCCAATATAATATACTCTTGCCGGTTGCTTCTAGCACTTCCCATGCTCTTTGAACTCTTCGTTTGTTATTGGTATCTATTTTCTCCAAAATATCTGGATCATTTATATTTAAACCCTTTAAGAAAAAAGAAAGATCACATGAATTTGCAAAATCTCTGATCTCTTCTGGGATTTGAGGAATTTGTGACAAACCGTTTAATAATGCGTTAAAATATAATCCTGTACCACCAACAAAAATAAACGTTTTTGAGTTTTTTGAATATAGATCAAAAATATTTTTAACGTCTTTGATCCAATCTCCAACGCTATAATTAACAGTATATGAAACATGACCATAAAGATCATGCATTATCTTCTTTTCTGTTGGACGATCTGTAAGTATTTTCCAACAATCATACACTTGTAAAGCATCGGCATTGATTATCACAGGGCTTTCAAAATAATCAGCAAGCTCAATGGCAAAAGAAGATTTCCCCGAGGCTGTACAACCACTTATACAAATAAATTTGTGCATAGATCCAAAGTACTATTATTTGATAAGTTTAATACAGATATAATTTATCTTATAGTTTCTTCTTTAGGTATTGTTTTTCTATTCCAAGCGCCAAGATATATCGCTCCAGATGTTATTAGTGCTTGAACAAGAAATGCAAAAGATATGAGCGAAAAGTAATAATTAATGGAACCTGTAGTGTATCTTGAAACAATGATACTGCCTATTATAACGATCAATAAACGAATAATTGCTGCTATAGCAGGCCAGAGAACTCTTCCTGCACCCTGAGATGCAAAATATAAACATAACCCACTAGCAAAAAAGATATAGAAAGGACCAACAATTTCTAAGTAAGTTTTGCATACTTCCTGAGCATTCTGGTCAGATGTAAATGCATTAGACCAAAAACTAGGGTAGAAATAGGCACCGAACCCTATTAAGCCAGCAGCCAAAGCACTATAAAGAGTAGCAACCCATCCAATGTTTAAAGCCCTCTTTAATTTATTAGCACCAATATTTATCCCTATTAAAGCAGTTGATGCTGCTCCAAAGCCAAAAACAATTGGAATAATAAGAAATTCCAAACGTGCCCCAACGCCATAGCCTGCGAGTGTCTGAACGCCAAAATTTGTCATGTACGCAGTTATGACAACAACTGACCCCCAAGTGCAAAATGCATTTATTGACGCTAAAGATCCTAATTTAATAATAGAAATTATGCTATTAGGATTAAAAAACCGGATTGATATCCTTAGCTTTAATGCGTTACTTTTGTGCATAAGCCAAAATAGCAAACAAAAGGCAGCGATCCCATTTCCTATAACAATGGAAAGTGATGATCCTGCAATACCCATGCTCTGTATAGGGCCTATGCCAAATATGAATATTGCTCCCAATATTATTTGAACCAATGACCCAATACCTAAGAAAAGTGAGGCAATGAACATGTTGCCTGTTGCTCTCACCACGCCAGCCATACCATTTGCAACCCAGATGGTAAATGACCCAGCGAAGAGAACGTTAGAGTATTTCAAAACTTCTTCTAAAACTTCCTTACTAGCCCCAAGGCTTATATAAATTACCTCACCGAATACTAAAAAAATAACGGCAAACAGTATACCTAGACCAAATGTAAATATTAGACCACTTAATGCAATCTCTTCCGCTGCCTGAACATTATTAGCGCCAAGCTTTTGAGCCACTAAACCGGTAATGGCACCACCTATTGTTCCAGCTGATAGCATTAAGAGCAAAAAGAGCATGGGAAAGCCCAAGGCCAAGCCGCCTAGGGGTATTACCCCGAGTTGTCCAATGTAAAAGCCTTCTATAATGAAAGTAATAATCCACATAGACATTGTGAGCATATTAGGAACAGCTAGTTTAAGAACTATTGATCCAATATGCGCACTGTGTAATTCCGATTTGTTTATCAATCTATATTCCTTGAAGTTATACAAATAAACGCAGAATGTGTTACAATTGATTTAATGATACTATAAATATAAACTCGGAAGATGTTACCTTTAATTAACTAATTTTTTGGCTTGAATATAAAGTGAAAATTGCATTTAAAAATTCATACCCAAAATGTCCAAAGGGAATGTCAGTGAATGAGTGGAAAGCTAGAGTTGACTTAGCTGCCATCTATAGATTAACTGACTACTATGGTTGGACAAGCGTTGTGTATAACCATATAACCTTAAGAATTCCAGACACTGATACTTTTCTTATAAACCCCTTTGGCCTTAAATACGACGAAATTAATGCATCGAATTTAATTAAGATTGATTTAGATGGGAATAAGTTAGACCCTAATGATTGGCCCATAAATCAGGCTGGGTATAATATTCATTCTGCTATACATAAAGCAAGAAATAAAGACCTTCATTGTGTTATGCATACCCATGAACCAATGAGTCAAACAATTGCAGCGCTAAAAGAAAAGGTTATACCTATGTTTCAAGAGGCTTGCCAATTATATGAAAGGGTAGGCTATCATGATTTTGAGGGTATAGTTCTGGACGCCTCTGAGAAAAAAAGACTTATTAAATCTCTTGGTAAGTCAAATCATACATTAGTTTTAAGAAATCATGGCTTAATTACTGCTGGACCAAGCGCTATTTGGGCTTTTATTAGGCACCAAGTGTTTATTAGGAATGCTGAGATACAACTAAGAGCAATGAGTTCGGGTGGTAAGATTATAAAAATTCCAAAAAAAATTATGGTTCATACTAGAAAACAGTTCGAAGGTGGAGCTGCTCAAGGTGGAGCCGAAGTGAGGCATCCTGAGTGGCCAGCTTATTGGAGATTGCTGGATAAGCTTGATCCAAATTGGAAAAAATAAATTCTAAATTTTAAATATTTCTTCCATTAGATTGAAGCTCGGCTTTACTTCCTTCGTGTAGTTTGAATATTCTCCAGGATATAGAATACTGTTAATGTCTGCCGCTATTGATGCCCCGAGATTTACTTGAGTATCTTCTATTGCAATGGCCTCGCATGGACTAACCCCAATTTTTTTGAGCGCGTTTTGATAAATTTCGGGATTTGGTTTTGGATGTAAGCAGTCTTTAGACGTAGTAATTATATCAAAGTCATTAAAGTTTACTTTATCTTCAAGTGCTTTAGATAACGACTTTATATTTGTCTCTGAAGTAGTTGTTATTAAACCAACTTTTAAATCACTTGCTTTGCTATGGTGAAATACTTCAACAAACTCAATCCGCGATATATCTTCTTGCTCTATAAGTTCTGCATAAATCTCTTCTTTTAGATTATGAATTTTATCAACCAAGTCTTCTGCTATGTTTGGTATTGTAAAATTTCTTATTCTATCTTTGCCGCCGGGGACTTTAAGCATTTCGCAATAGTTTGCTACGTTCCAGTAACAGTCAATATTTAATCTTTTAAAAGCTAAATTGTAACTCCGTCTTTGTATCTCAGAGGTTTCAGCAATTGTTCCGATAGACCCAAATAAGACTGCTTTTAAGTTTTTATTCACTCCATACCTCCACTTAATTTTGTACCCCTAAACATTTTCATTTGATATCCCATGATGACTGGAAAGCTTTTTTTAATTTCTCAATATTAAAATCTTTTTGTCTAGCCGCCTCCAAAATCGGAATCTCTTTCTTTACAACAAGGTCTAACGCATGAGGCAATGCATCCAAATGCTTTTTTGGCACTGTCATAGCTCCATGCTGGTCAGCATGTATAAAGTCTCCAGGCTTTATTTCTAATCCAAATATATTTACAGGTGTGTCTAACTCAGTGATATGTACAAAGGCGTGACTAGGCCCTATGCTTCCCGCAATAACTTGATACCCAGAATCCAGCATCCCTAAATCTCTTAGCAGTCCATTAGTAACAGTGCCTTTAATTTTCAATCCCTTATGTACAGCAACATTAAGCTCACCCCAAAAAGCTCCAATACAGTTAGGAAAGTCCGTATCTTCTATAACGACTACAGGGTTTTTTTCGTTTTTAACGATATACTCGTAATATTCCATACGGATATTGTTAATTTCTTTTTGGGATTTGAGTGGGGGTGAAGAGGCACGTATTTTAGCCGTTTTTGCAAAGCCAACAATGGGCTGGGTAGAATTTTGCGCTGTAACCATCGAGCTTTTAGTAAACCCTATAGCGGATCTGGTGCCTAATATGACATCCATAGCATTACACATTGTTGGCGTATCGTATTTAGAAGTTGTTTTAATAAGTTGATCAATATTCATTATCTATTCTTTACCCAATTTTATGCTGCCATCAAGGTGATATTTTCGTCGTCCTGTCCAATATGTCGATATCCTGCATCTTCCAAAAATGAAGAAGATCTATGAATATCCAGTTTTCCTTAAGCTTCTTTCCTTCTCTCCTGTAAATATCAATTACCCGCATATCACCTCTTTTCCCTGTGGATGGCATCCCCATAAATCCTCCTGAATGGACCAACGAAAGATTTGGCCAACCAAAAAACCCTCCAAAAAATCCTTCTGTTATCCTACAAATATGCCCATTAAACTGGCGTTCCTTAAAACTTTCTCTGAATGGTCCGGAGTGTTGTTCGGCATATCTTTCGATTGTATACGTGGCTCCTATGCCTGATGGACCCCACCATAACATATCTTGGTGCCAGCTATTTTTAAGCTCCTTTATTAATGAAACTCTATCAGTTGATTTCCAAACCTTTTGATCATCAATCATATCTTCAATAGCTTTTTTAGTTTTAATAGTTTCCGTCGCATCTTGATCGTCAAATAATAAACCATCATGTGATGACGGACCGGGTTGAACAAGATTAGCCCCTGTTTGATAATGGAAAGGGTATACCCCTGCTTGAGACATAAAGTGGGGAATATCAAAAAACATTGCTGTTTCGACGATTTTATTTGAAACTATTTTGTTGAATTCTGCATATCGCAGAAAAGTCAGTTTTTTGTTTGGCGATATTTCTAGCCATGGTTTATCAAATAGACCCATCAAGTGGCCCATTGACGCCACCCAAACACCTTCGTTACCCGAAATAGTATTGTTTCCCGCAAAAAAAATATCCATTCTTCTTGTGAGGCTAGACAAACTGGATTTCAAAGGGTTCCAGAAAAGCTCACATACAGAATTGCCCCCATTTATTTCATTAAAAGGATGAAAACCACGCCAGATGATGTCTTTTGAACAATATTTCAAAAAAACTTTTTTCGTATCTGCAATATTGGACGTTTCTAGTACCTCGTAAAATTCACGCACTAAGTTTTTTTCAGCTTGAAAACTCACCTAATTCTTCTTTTAATTAATTATCGCTACGGTTTCTTATCGTTTTTTTTGTGCCAGATTGAAGCAAATTACAAAATTGCTTGCTAGAATCTAACTTAATATATTAACATTTTATTATCTACTTGCAAACGTATGCAATAAGTTTATTTTAGAAAGTTAAATGGCTGAAATTCAACTTAAAAAACTTACAAAACGTTGGGGTAATTTTACAGCAGTAGATGATTTCAATTTAACAATAGCTGATAAAGAATTTCTTGTATTATTAGGGCCATCAGGTTGTGGAAAAACAACAACAATGAGAATGATTGCTGGCTTAGAAGATGCAACCGACGGAGAAATTTTAGTGGATGGCAAAAAAATAAATGACCTTGAACCGAAGGACCGTGATGTCGCGATGGTATTTCAGAGTTATGCACTTTACCCAAACATGAATGTGTATGATAACATTAGATTTCCTCTCAAGGTGAGGGGAATAGATAAATCTACGCACAATGAAAAAGTAATGCGTGCCGTGAAAATGGTGGAATTAGAAAATTTTCTTCATCGTAAGCCTGCTGAATTATCGGGAGGTCAGAGGCAGAGGGTAGCTTTAGCGCGCGCTATCGTAAGAGAGCCAAACGTTTTTTTAATGGATGAACCTTTATCGAATCTTGATGCCAAGTTACGAGTATCTACTCGCGCTCAAATAAAAAATCTGAGCCATGAACTTGCCGTCACAACTGTCTATGTTACTCATGACCAAGTTGAGGCTATGACACTTGCCGACAGAGTTGTCGTTATGAGAGAGGGTATTATTCAGCAGGTAGGTAGTCCTACAGAGATATATGACAACCCCGCCAATGCTTTTGTGGCAAGCTTTATAGGCTCTCCTGCCATGAATTTGATTGACGGAGAGGTTAAAAATAAAAAATTTACTGCAGATTTGACCTCAGTGAGTGGATTAAATGTAGAAAACTCAAAAGTCACGTTAGGCTTCAGAGCCGAAGACGCTAGCGTCGTGAAAAGCGGCGGACAAATAAATGCTCCAATTTATACGTTAGAAATCTTAGGTGATGCAACTATGGTCACCGTTAAGATTGGACAATCATTGGTAAGTATAAAAACAGAAAAAGATTACAGAGCGAATATTGAGGATTATGTTTCAATTCATATCCCATCAAAGAAATGTCACCTGTTTGATCATAAAACGGGGGATCGAATTGGGAAATAATTTTTCCCATAAATTCTCGAGAAATCGAGACAAACCTAGTGCTTTTAATATGAAGCACAAAACTATCATGGAGTTTTATTATGATTAAAAATATTATGCGGTTGGTTGTAGCAAGTGCTATAGCCGTTTTTGCTGCCCCTATTTTTGCTGATGGTCACGGATGTAAAATATCGGCAAGGGTAAGCATTGTAGGTAACGAGTTTCCAGCAATCCACGCAGTTGCAGATGGCGCAAAGGTATGTAAGGGATCAGAAGTTAAAGCTAACTTGACAGCTGATCACCAAAAAATAAATGTTGCTGGTATGAGTGGTAATCCAGCGGAGTATACTTCCGCCATTATAGCCAATTCATCAATAGTTGCGTTAATGAATAATGATGTGATTAGACCATTAGATGATCTTGTTGCAAAACATGGAAAAGGCCTAAAGAAAAACCAGCTTATCACAATTAATGGTAAAGTTATGGCCATTGCTTTCATGGCAAATGCACAACATTTAGTTTATCGTTCAGATATTTTAGAAAAAGCTGGCATATCGGCTCCAAAAACCTATGAAGAAATGCTCGCTGGAGCAAAAATCATAAAAGATAAAGGTTTAATGGATTATCCTCTAGGAGGTGCATATAAAGCTGGCTGGAATTTAGCTCAGGAATTCACAAATATGTATATCGGTCATGGAGGTGAGTTTTTTAAGTCTGGTTCAGCTGAAGTGTCAATTAATAATGCAAAAGGAGTAGCTACCCTTGAAATGTTAAAGGCTCTTTCCGCATATATGAACCCAGATTTCTTGACTCATGACTCAAACGCGACCTCAGCAGAGTGGAAAGCTGGTAATGTAGCTATGATGAATATGTGGGGATCAAGAATGGGTCCTTTAATGGATCCTGAGCAGTCAACCCCAACCGTAGTAAAAACAACTACACTAGGAGATCCTATGACTGTTGGAGGAGGATCAACTCCTGCAACAACACTTTGGTGGGACGGTTGGACTGTTGCTAAAAACATCTCAGATGCAGAAGCTGAAGCTACGTTTATAGCAATGATGAATGGTATTAATCCTAAAAGATTAGACGATAAAATGATGCCATTAGCTGTTTGGCTGATCGAAGGATTTAAGCCTGGTCCAGCAAATGTAGGCGTTGCTGCTGCAGCAAGAATGAATGCAATTCCATATCCTATGCTACCTTATCAAGGACTTCTACACTCAGCTCTTGGTAGTGAAATTGTAGACTTTATGCAAGGTAAAGAAGATGCAGCCACTGCTCTTGCAGACGTTGAAGCTGCTTATACTGCAGCCGCAAAAGAGAAGGGTTTTCTTAACTAAAAGCGATCTTGTATCAGGGAAGCTTAATGCTTCCCTGATAATTTTTTGGTTCCAGAGTTTATTTAATGAAACATAAAACTTTTTTTTGGTTTTTTTTGCCTACTGCATCTGCAATGCTGCTTTTTATTGCTTTGCCAATTTTTTCAATTGTCATTCAGTCACTATTTACCCCTCATGATGCTGTAATTATCGTTACAGAGAACTGTGATCCTTTTGGTTGCAAGCAAGAAACAACAATTGATCAAGAAGCAACAAGAGATTTAAGGAAATCCGAACCATTAGGAAAGTTTGTTGGTTTAGAAATTTATAAGGACAGAGGCCATCTGGCAGTAAACGAAGTAAAAGAAATATGGATAGAATCCAATAATTTCACAGAATTTAAAAAAAATATCGGAAACTTACCTTTTTATAGGGCAATGGCTTTCACTTTGACATTCACGTTCACGGTAACTCCGTTAATGCTCGTTTTTGGTTTTATCATTGCTTTGGCTGTGAATTCTCTTCATCACAACTTAAAAGGGTTAACTATCTTTTTCTCTCTTCTTCCAATGATCGTTTCTCCTTTGATAGGGTCTCTTGTCTTATTTTGGATGATAGACAGTAGAGGAATAATTGGTGAAGCACTGCAATATGTATTCGAAGACCCTGATCTATCTCTAAAGGCATCCACTGGTCTAACTTGGGTTATGTTGATAGTTTATGGCGTTTGGCATGCTGCTCCTTTTTCATTCGTCGTCTTCTATGCAGGATTACAAACCTTACCAATGGACACTATAGAGAGCGCTAAAATTGATGGTGCGTCAAGATTACAACAAGTTTGGTATGTAGTGATACCTCATCTAATGCCGCTTATTACTTTTGTAGCATTGATGCAATTAATGGATAATTTTAGAGTCTTTGAACCAATAGTTGGCTTTAGTGCTGAAGCACATGCACAATCTCTTTCATGGTTTATTTTCAATGACTTAGGAGGAGAAACTAGATTACTTTCGTCTGCAGCAACATCTTCAGTTCTAACAATAATAGGTGTCTCTATTCTATTATTTCCTGTTTTGATTAGAACTTGGCGTGATTTCAACGAAAAGAGTGCAAAATGATAAATCACTCTCTTAAACTTCCTATCTCGCTCAAAGTTTCCATATCGATATTTATTGTTTTTTGGCTAATTATTGCAGCTTTTCCGTTCATTTGGACTCTTTGGGGATCCTTTAAGATAGAAGCCGACTTCTTTTCAAAAGCAGATTGGATGAACGCTCTGTTTGCCCCACGTACTATTGCTGAGAAAGGTGGGGCCTTTACGGGAGATGGTTATTATGGAGCTTGGGTGCAAGAGAACTTTTGGCAAGCGGTCATAAACACAACTTTGGTATGCTTCTTTGTTGTAGGGACGTCTTTAACAATCGGGACACTAGGCGGGTATGCGCTTTCTAGATCATCTTACAAGTATACCTTTTGGCTGCTGATAACTGCTCTCATTTTTAGAGCTATGCCTCCGATAACGTTAGTAGCTGGTTATTTGCTACCATTTTATGAATGGAATTTGTGGGGACATTTAGCAACCACTGTTATAGTCTTGGTCGCCATCAATCAGCCTTTTACATTGTGGATGCTGCATAGTTTTTTTCAAAAAATTCCGAAAGAATTAGATGAAAGCGCAAAAGTCGACGGATGCACGCAGTTCCAGGCTTTTAGGCACGTTATTATACCTGTGATGTGGCCTGGTGTTATTACAACAGGACTGTTTAGCTTTTTATTGGCTTACAATGATTTTGCTATAACATCTATGCTCTTATCACAAAACAACCAAACCATGGTGCCCAAGATAGCGAGTTTTATGGGAACTACACAAACTGAGGGAAATGTAATGTTTGCTGTAGCAGCAGTTGTTTCGACTACTGCACCCTTATTTATTATGGTCATGTTTTTTCAAAGGCAGATTGTAAGTGGACTGACTGCTGGAGCAGTTAAAGGATAAATTTTGAGAAGAAATAATTGAAGAAAAATTTTTTATTAATTTTAAAGGTAGAGGTTTAAAAAATGGCGGTAAGAAAAATTAAAAACAGTAAATCAGAAGGTGAAAAGCTTGAAGAGGATTTTAACGTAAGGACTGTGGTCGAGAAAACATTGAAAGAAGTTGAAGTGAAAGGAGATAAAGCTGTTCGTGAGCTTTCAAAAAAGTTTGATAACTTTGATCGACCAAACTTTTTGCTTTCAGAATCCGAAATTGACGCCGCAATGCAAAAAGTTTCCACGCGTGACATGGAAGATATCAAATTTGCTCAAAATCAGATTAGAAGGTTTGCGAAAGAGCAGATGAATAGTATGAGTGATGTAGAGGTCGAAACTTTGCCAGGAGTAGTTTTAGGTCATAAAAATATCCCAGTGCAATCAGTAGGGTGTTATGTTCCTGGAGGCAAGTTTCCAATGGTTGCCTCTGCGCACATGTCAGTTTTAACAGCTTCAGTTGCAGGCGTGCCACGTATTATCTCTTCCGCACCACCTGTAAATGGTGAACCTCATCCGGCAATCGTTGCAGCAATGAAAATGGGAGGAGCCAACGAAATATACGTGCTAGGTGGTATTCAAGCTGTTGCAGCAATGGCTATTGGCACTGAAACGATTAAGTCAGTCGATATGCTGGTTGGACCTGGAAATGCATTCGTTGCTGAAGCAAAACGCCAGTTATTTGGGAGGGTGGGAATTGATCTTTTTGCTGGACCCACTGAAACAATGGTTATCGCAGACGAAACTGTTGACGCTGAAATGTGTGCCACCGATCTTCTTGGCCAGGCAGAACATGGATATAATTCACCGGCTTGCTTGATAACTAATTCAGAGAGCTTAGCAAACGATACAATTAAAGAAATTGAAAGACTTTTAAAAATTTTACCAACATCTGATACTGCCAGTGCTAGCTGGAGGGACTATGGTGATATAGTGCTATGTGACACTCACGAAGAGATGTTGTCTGTTGCAAACGAGATGGCCTATGAACATGTACAAGTAATGACTGATAGAGACGATTGGTATCTAGAGCATATGCATTCCTATGGTGCATTGTTCTTAGGTCAAAGAACGAATGTAGCAAACGGAGATAAAGTGATTGGCACCAATCATACACTTCCTACAAAAAAAGCAGGTAGATATACTGGGGGCTTATGGGTGGGTAAATTTTTGAAAACACATAGCTATCAAAAAATTCTGACTGATGAAGCTGCTACAAAAATTGGTGAGTATGGGTCGCGTCTATGCGTTCTTGAAGGGTTTATTGGGCATGCAGAACAGTGTAACTTGAGGGTAAGGCGCTTTGGAAGGAAAAATATTCCTTATGGGGGTTCAGCAGATTAATGAGTGCTAGTAAATCGGAAAAACTTAAGGATCATATCGCTCCTCTATTATCTGCCATGAGGGATTTTTCAGATCAGACTGTTCAAGAACAATTTGAAAAAATACTAGTTCCAGAATGTCAAATTAAGATGTGTTTTCCTTTTGGAACGATAAAAGGAGCAGAAAAATATTTCGGTACTACGTATAAGCCTCTTTTAAGAGCATTTCCAAATCTTGAAAGAAGAGATCTCATCATTTTAGCGGGTGAAACTCCAGAGGGAACCGACTGGGTTGCCTGTATGGGAAACTATTTTGGGACCTTTGTATCTTCTTTTTTAGACATTTTACCGACGGGACAACTTGCTCACATGCGGTTTCATGAGTTTTACAGGTTTGATAAAGAAAAAATAGTTGAGATTCAAGCTATATGGGACTTACCAGAGCTAATGATGCAATCAAACTCGTGGCCGATGGCTCCACAGCTGGGGAAGTTCATGTGCACTCCTGGTCCAATATCTGGTGATGGTTTATATGCGAGAGGCGACGGACATACAAGTATGTTGAAAATTAAAAACATGCTTACAGATTTGTGTAAGCACCCGTCTGACCCAAACCCAAAAGCAATGAAACTTGAAAAATATTGGCATCCTCAGTTCAATTGGTATGGTCCTGCTGGAATTGGATCTTGCAGAGGAATTTCAGGGTTTAGAAATTGGCATCAAATACCTTTTTTAAATGCAATGCCAGATCGAACGGTAGATGACAAGTCAGACTTCCATTCGAAATGGAAAGCCGATACACATTGGATCGCAGAGGGGCTATATGTATGTGAAACCGGCTGGCCAAATATGCATATGCAATTAAATTTCGACGGTTGGCTGGGAATTGCACCAGTTAATAAAGAAATATTTTTACGTAGTCTCGACTTTTGGAAGTTAGGAGAGGATGGTTTAATTAGGGAGAACTGGGTTTTAGTTGATATTTTGGATATGTATCATCAGGTCGGAATAAATGTTTTTCAGAGGCTTAGGGAATTAAATAAATCGAGATCACATAGCGATATTAACATTGATGAGAACTATTAATGAATTTACCTAGTACACCTTCATTTTCGTTAAAAAACAAACGTGCTCTTATTGCAGGAGCCTCTTCAGGGATTGGATTAGCATGTGCAGTTGCTCTTGCTGAATATGGAGCTTCTATAACGATTGCTGCAAGAAGGTCGCAGAAATTAGAAGAACTAAGCGCCTCTTTGAAAGATAAGGGAATTTCTACCGAGTTAGTAGAGTTAGATGTTTCAAAGACTAATAGAACACTTCAAATAATTAATCATTTAGATCCTTTTGATATTTTAGTTAATTCGGCCGGAATTGCTAAGCATTCTCTTTCTGTTGAAACTAAGGAATCTGATTTTGATGATGTAATGAGCGTTAATTTAAAAGGTGCCTATTTTCTTACTATGGCGGTAGCAAGGAGGTTAATTTCGGCAAATAAAAGCGGTTCATTAATTAATATTTCATCACAAATGGGACTGGTTGGAGGGCAAGAGCGTGCCGTATATAGCGCTTCTAAACATGCTGTAGAAGGATTTACTAAATCAATTGCCATTGAATTAGGAGCTTCTAACATAAGAGTTAACACAATTTGTCCGACTTTTATACTAACTGATTTGACTAAACCCACTTTTGATGACCCAAAAAAACTCTCTTGGATTAAAAGTAAAATTAAATTGGATCGAGTTGGAAAAGTTGAAGATATTATGGGAGCAGTAGTTTTCTTAGCTTCTGATGCATCTGCATTAATTACTGGCAGCTCTCTAGTGATAGATGGAGGCTGGACAGCAGAATGAAGAACTCAAAAGTAACATCTGCTGACGTAGCCGAGCTTGCAGGAGTTTCCCAATCGGCTGTGAGTAGGGTGTTTACGCCCGGAGCATCGGTCTCTATTAAAACCACCACAAAGGTAAAAGAAGCTGCTTTAAGCCTGGGATATCGACCCAACTCAATTGCTAGAGCTATGGTATCTGGCAAAAGTCGTATGATCGGTGTAGTTGTAGCGTACTTAGAAAACCAGTTCTATCCTGAAGCGCTAGAACGCCTCTCTAATTGTCTGCAGGAAAAAGGATATCATGTGTTGATTTTTATGGCGGGTAAAGACAGGCAAAGTATAGATAACGTAATCGGAGAGATCTTAGACTATCAAGTAGATGGAATAATTGCTGCATCAGTGTCAATGTCCTCTGGTCTATCCGAAAGATGCCGTAATGCTGGCGTACCCATGGTTCTATTTAATAGAGCTCAAGACGAACCAAATATGTCAGCCATCACCTCGGATAACATAGAAGGAGGCAAAAAAATTGCAAAATTCTTAATTAGTTCTGGTCACAAGAAGATTAGTTACATAGCAGGATGGGAAGGTGCCTCTACTCAAAGAGATCGTGAGGCTGGTTTTGTCTCTATACTTAATGATGCTGGACTATCTTTACATAGTAGAAAAGTGGGTAATTTTGTACTTGAGGAATCTAGAGAAGCAACAAGATCAATGTTCTTGAATAATCCTCCTGAGGCGGTATTTGTAGCTAACGATCACATGGCCTTTGCAGTTATGGATACCCTCAGATATGAGCTTGGACTAAAAATTCCTGACGATGTATCAGTTGTGGGTTACGACGACGTTCCGGCGGCGTCTTGGCCCTCATATTTGCTAACAACTGTTCAACAACCAGTAAATATCATGGTTAGAGAGACTGTAGAGATATTGATTGAAAAAATAGAAAATCCCGAGGCGAGGCCTCAAAAAATAAAGGTTGACGGACCGCTTATTTTAAGAAAATCAGCTAAAATTCATAAAGGACATTAACAATGAAGGGCTTTGCAGAGAAATGGAAAGATTTACCAGACTACATATTAGGAATTACGAAAGAAATATGGGAAGATAGGGGCATTGATACATTAAATCATTATTACACTAAAGATATACCCATGCGTTTTCCTGAAGGTATTTCGATTGGCAATCAAAATACAATTAATGGAACCTTAGCAACTTTATCTGAATTTCCAGATAGACAATTAACTGGTGAAGATGTGATTTGGAGTGGAGATGATGAAACTGGCTTTTTATCTTCACACCGCTTATTAACAATGGGAACTCACTTAGGTAACGGCTATTTTGGTAAAGCAACTGGTAAGCGTTTTGTAATAAGAGCAATTGCAGATTGTTCCGCTATAAATAATCAGATAAATGATGAATGGTTAATCAGAGACACAGCTGGGATCGTTAAACAATTAGGCATGGATCCCAAAAAATTTGCTATAGACTTAATTGAAAGAGAGGGGGGCGCAGAAAAGTGTATCAAGCCCTTTTCTCCATCAATAGATGTTAAGGGTCCTTATACAGGCTCTGGTAATGATAATAAGTGGGGCCAGAAATTAAGTGAAATTCTTAGTGGAATAATGCAAAAAAACTACTCTATTATCCAAAAAGAATATGATCGAGCTGTGCAAACCGAACACCCTGGAAGCACTACGGTTCATTCTTGGGCTGATACTGAATTTTTATGGATGGGGCTGAGATCGTCTTTTCCAAACGCAACATTTAAACTAGAGCATGTCATTGGCAGGGAAGACCCTATGCTTTCGCCAAGAGCGGCTGTTCGTTGGAGTTTAAGTGGTAAACACGAAGGTTGGGGGATGTTCGACGAACCCAGTGGTGCGGAGGTATACATTATGGGGTTTACCCACGCCGAATTTGGTCCCTATGGATTAAGAAAGGAATTTACTCTTTTTGATCCAGTTTCAATTTGGAAACAAATATATATGCAAAAATAAATTTTATATTGATACAAAAAAAGGAAAACTTATGTCTCAGTTAGATATCGAAAGCAGAATTATACGTTATGGTGAACTTATACCTTGTAAAACAGCCTTTATCGATGCCCATACACCGGGATCTGACCAAAAGGAAAACTTCACTATTATAGGTGCGGGTGTTTCCGAAAGCCCCGATCAACATGTCCATCTTGCCCTTCCTCATGGATTTAACATTGGGGCTGCTGGGCAACCACCAAAATGTAGGAATTCTCTTCATAGTCACAGAACTGCCGAGGTATTTTTTGTGTTGAGGGGAAGATGGCGCTTTTTTTGGGGTCGTTGGGGTACTGCGGGTGAGGTTATTCTTCAAGAAGGAGATATTATTAATATTCCAACAGGGATTTTTAGAGGTTTTGAAAATATAGGGAATGACTATGGGATGATTATGGCAATTTTAGGGGGTGATGATGCTGGAGGAGGTGTCATTTGGGCTCCACAAGTTTTAGAAGATGCAAAAAATCATGGGCTTGTACTGTCCGAAAAAGGCAAGCTCTATGATACAAAAAAAGGTGAAAGCTTGCCTAATAATATGAACCCAATGCCGCCACTAACAGAAAAACAATTATCTGAATTTCCAGAGCTCAAAGGGGATGATATTATTGCTAATCATGTTGCAAGATATTTAGACCTTTTATCTTTATCTAAAGATAATCCTGCTAAAGTTATTGGTGAAAAGGCTAAACTGGTAGACAAGCCTGGATTTGAAGTTGAGTTTATTTCTAGAAATTCACTTTCAAATGCCTCTCAAAAATCAAATAAAATAAATGTTTTGATGCCCGTTAAGGGTCATTGGAAGTTCTTTTCCAATACATTTGAAACAGTTTTAAATCCTGGTGACACTTTTTCTGTACCTGAAAATCTAGATTATACATTAGAACCTTCAATGACTGGGGAAAGTGGTTTGTATAGGGTAATACCAACGGACGATCCAGCTGGTGCAACATGGAGGCCATAAAGTGAAATTACTAACAACACACGTAGGATCTCTTCCTAGATCTCAAAAAGTCGTAGATTTTATTTTTGCTAGAGAAAAAAATGAACCTTTTTCAATTGATGAATTCGATGACGTTATGAAGAAAGCGGTTGAAGCAACTGTAAAGAAACAGAAAGATTCCGGTATTGATATAGTCTCTGATGGAGAAACAAGTAAAATTTCCTATGCTACATATGTCAAAGATAGATATACAGGGTTTGATGGTGATAGTCCAAGGAATGCACCTCAAGACTTGAAATTATTTCCACAATATTTAAAAAAGATAGCTGATGATGGTGGAACCCCTCAGTACGCACGCCCGATGTGCGTGGGTGAAGTAAAATCAAAAGAAAATAATGAACTCCAAAAAGACATAAAAAACCTAAAGTCGGCTATGAAAGTTAATAATGTTGAGTTAGGCTTTATGAATGCTGCTTCACCTGGAGTTATTTCTCTTTTTCTTCAGAATGATTACTATCCTAGTAGAGAAAAATACCTTGAGGCCTTAGCGGATGCGATGAAGCAAGAGTATGATGCAATAGTTGCTGAAGGTCTTACGCTACAACTTGATTGTCCTGATTTAGCATTGTCTCGACATATGCTATTTAATGATCTAACTGATGAAGATTTTATTAAAATTGCAAACCTCCATGTGGAGGCACTGAATCACGCTTTAAGAGACATTCCCTCAGAAAAAATTAGAGTTCACATCTGTTGGGGAAACTATGAGGGTCCGCATGTTTGCGATATTTCAATGAAAAAAATGTTCGATACACTTATGTCGTCAAAAGCACAGTACCTACTTTTTGAAACCTCCAATCCAAGACATGCCCATGAATGGCAAATTTTTCAAGAGCGAAAGAATGATATTCCGGAAGACAAAATACTTGTACCTGGATGCTTAGATTCTACTACGAACTTTGTTGAGCATCCAATGCTTGTTGCAGAAAGAATAAATAAGTTCGTGAATATTGTAGGACACGACCGTGTAATTGGTGGTACGGATTGTGGTTTTGGTACATTTGCTGGATTTGGGGCTGTTGATCCAGACATTGCCTATGCAAAGCTGAAATCATTAGCAGAGGGTGCGTCACTAGTAAAATGAGCCCATCTGTCGTTCTTATACCAGGAATGATGTGTAATGAAGATATTTTTACTCATCAAATTAATGTATTAGAAAAAGTTTTTAATGTTATAGTTATTGAGTTCAATGAGCATCGTGATATCGAGTTGGGTGTTAAAAATTTAGCTTCAAATTTACCGAATAAATTTCATCTTCTAGGCCACTCCATGGGAGGCATTATTGCTATGGAACTTGTCAAGCAACATAGTAAAAGAGTGCTCTCTTTGGCTTTACTAAATACTAATCCTTATGAAGAAAAAGAAGAGGTAAAGGATAGGAGGAATAAAACCCTTAAAGAGTTGGACGCATTAGATTTAATAACGTTAATGAAATCTGATTATATATCTCGATACTTTACTGATGACTGCAGAGATAAAAATAACCTTATTCAACAATGTGTAGATATGGCATCGAAACTGGATAAAAAAGTATTTTACAATCAATCTGTTGCACTTAGAGATCGAAAGGATCAAACCTCCATTTTAGAAAACGTTGACTGCAAAACGCTTATTATATGTGGTGAAAGTGATCAACTCTGCCCGGTATCCTATCACTCTGATATGAATAAAATGATAAAAAGTTCTATTCTTACAGTTTTGGAGGGTGTAGGTCACATGCCAATGCTTGAGTGCCCTCAAAAATTGAATAACCATTTAAAAAACTTTTTCTTCAATTAAAAATAAGTAGTGTATAGTTCAAAGTAGTATTAGGGGGCTGATTTGAAGCTATTAGTTGCTGACATTGGCGGGACAAATGCACGCTTTGGTTACCAGGAGAATAACAAATCCGAAATAAAGCATATTGAGTTCCTAAATTGTATTGATTTTGAAAATATTGGCAATGCAATAGCTCATTATGTTTCTAAAAACCACCTAAATATTGAGAATTTATCTTTATCTATAGCAGGACCCTGCGGCAATAATTTTGTAGAATTTACAAATAATCATTGGTCTTTTGATAAGAGAGATCTTTTAAACGCAACTAATTGCAATAGTTTGTTGGCCATAAATGATTTTGCTGCGCAGGGATTAGGCTTTACAAACTTCTTCAGTGCTAATTCAAACTTTTTAGAAAAAAAGGTTCTTGAACAGCATGAACTTGCTTTATTAAACCACGGAAAATCTTTAGATGGGACAAATGTACTTATAACGGGCCCAGGGACCGGGCTAGGAGTTGGGACATTAGTTTTTATCGATAATATTCCTTTGCCAATTCAAGGAGAGGGCGGTAACGTGCATTTCTCGCCTGCGAGTAAAGAAGAAATTAACCTATTAGAGTGGTTGTCTAAAAAGGTTGATTATGTTTCAACAGAAGAAGTTCTAAGTGGTAGAGGCCTTGTGAATATTTATAATTATCTTTGCTTTAAAGAAAATCATACCTCTGAAATGTCTTCTGCAGATCAAATTGGGCTTGCTGCAAAGGAAGGTAATATATTAGCTAGAAATGCTGCTAGGCTTATGGTCGAAATTTTTGCAACGTCTATTGCAAACAATATTCTTGTAACGGGAAGTCAAAAATGCGTTATTATTTGTGGTGGAATATCAGCAAAGCTATCTGAAGTCTTTAATGATAGCATGTTTCATGACAGGCTCCGTAATAAAGGAAAATACAAAAATTACGTTTCAGATGTACCTATTCTATTGTCGTTTGACGATAACAATGGCTTGAAGGGATCAGCGGAAGCCTTCTACAGTCCATTTTTTCAAAGACAAAAAGTTTCTATTTAAGGTTAGAGGAAAACTCATACCACGACTTCTTTTTTATACGCTTCTGGCTTTCAAAATCAACATAGACAAGACCAAATCGTTTATCGTATCCATAAGACCATTCATAATTATCTAATAAAGACCAAGCAAAGTAGCTTCTGATATTATAACCTCTATCTAAAAGCGCTTGTATTTCTTGAAGATGCAAAAAATAATAGTCGATCCTCTTTTGATCATCAATTTTCCCATCTATAATTAAATCTTTGTTTGCCATCCCATTTTCAGTGATATGGATAGGTAATTTCAGATTGTAGCTATTAACTTCAGTTTCAATTACTTTTTTAAGCCCCTCTGGATAAATCTCCCAATTCATATCCGTTTTATTTAAAGGACCTTCAATATCTGTTAATTGGAATATTTTTTCTTGCTTATCAAATTTTATTAAATTTCTTGTGTAGTAATTTATTCCAAGCCAATCTATAGGCGTTCCTATTATTTTTAGGTCCTCTTCATATTCAGCAGGCATATAATCTCCAAGAATATTTAGAAGACTCTCTGGATATTTAGATTTAAAAACGGCGTCACTAAACCACGAGTTATGAATTTTTTCATATAAGTTTGCGGCATCAATATCTTCAGGTTTATCTGAATAATTTTCTACAGCAGCTTTATTTAAAACTATTCCAGCATTCTTAAATGAATAAGACCTTATTACTTCCATTCCATACCCATGCGCTAACATTATGTAGTGCATCGCTTTCGCTGTGCTTTCAATATCTTTAAGGCCTGGTGCATGGACACCTAAGTAGTGAGAAAGCCATGCGACACACCAAGGTTCGTTTATTGTAGCAACTGAATATAGCCTATCTCCAAAATTTTTCATTATTACTTCAGAGTAATCAGCAAAATACTCCGCTGTATCTCTTTTTGCCCAGCCACCTAAATCTGCTAAATAAATCGGTAAATCCCAGTGGTAAAAAGTCCCAAATGGCTTTAAATCCAACTCAAGCATTTTATCGATGAGTTTATCGTAAAAGGATATTCCTTTTTGATTTAAAATCTGATTTCCATCAGGCATCAATCTTGGCCAAGAGAACGAAAATCTATAGGCACCGAACCCTGCATCACTAACTAACTGAAGATCTTCTTCCCAATATTCAATATGATTGCATGCTATTCGCCCATCTTGTGAATTGAAAACCATGCCGTCAATTTTTGCAAATTGATCCCAATGGCTTTTCCCGGATTCGCCAAAACTATTCCCTTCTATTTGGTAGCTCGAAGTTGCAGTGCCAAATATAAAATCTTTTGGAAAATTTTTTATTAGAGATAAATTATTCAAATAATCAGCTCTTTTTTCGTTATCTATTTGGTTAAAATTTAGTCTGTTGCTTAAAAGTTAATCAGATTGAGGTGGTATTTTCCGAAATAAAAATTGATCGCACCAAAGAATTACGCTAGGTTTGTAACACTGTGTAACAGTTTGAATCTACTATAACAATAATCAATTAGGGGGAATAATGAGAATAACACGTTTTTTTCTTATTGTACTATCAATAATAATCTTGCCCTTTACCTCAGCGTTTGCAGGGGGGCATTACAGTGGACCAGATCTTTCTGGTCAAAAAATTACGATTTCTGGACCGTGGTTGGCGCCACAAGATGACCAATTTAGAAAAGTTATCAAGGCATTTACAGATGCTACTGGTGCAGTTGTCGAATATGGTGGGTCTGACTCTTTTGAACAACAGATCACAATTGACGTCAAAGCAGGAAGCCCCCCAAACCTAGCGATCTTTCCACAACCAGGACTCGCAGCTAATATTGCAGCTATAGGTGGATTAACACCACTTGGAGCTGACACTCAAAAGTGGGTATTGGATAATTACGCGGCTGGGCAATCCTGGATTGACTTGGGAACATACCCAGATAAAAGTGGCAAAGACCAGTTTTACGGCTTCTTCTACAGAGTAAATGTTAAAAGTTTAGTTTGGTATTCACCAGATAATTTTGAAGATAATGGTTATGAAGTTCCAAACACTATGGAAGAGTTAGTAGCGCTTACAGAAAAAATGGCTAAAGACGGAAATACGCCTTGGTGCATTGGTTTAGGTTCAGGTGATGCAACGGGTTGGCCTGGAACTGACTGGATGGAAGACATAATGCTAAGAACACATGCACCATCAGTTTACGATGCTTGGGTTACAAATGAAATGCCTTTTAATGATCCAAAGGTCATTGAAGCTATGGATTTCTTTGGTTCTTTCGCACGAAATGATGCTTATGTTGATGGTGGTGCTGCTGCTGTGGCAACAACTGATTTCAGAGACAGCCCTAAAGGTCTATTTACTTCACCTCCAAAGTGTATGATGCATAGACAAGCTAGCTTTATTCCTGCATTCTTTCCGGAAGGCGTTAAAGCTGGCGAAGACTATGACTTCTTCTATTTTCCAGCGTACTCAACGAAGAAGCTAGGAAACCCTGTTTTGGGCGGTGGAACACTTTTCGCGATCACTAACGACAGCCCTGCGACAAGAGAGTTTATAAATTATCTAAAGCACCCTCAATCTAACCATATATGGATGGAGATTGAAGGTTCTGGATTTTTAAACCCTCACAAGGGCATTGATTTAGCAAAACACTCAAGCGATACCTTCAGAGGTTTAAATCAAATTCTACTTAATGCGACCACTTTTAGATTTGATGGCTCAGACTTAATGCCTGGCCCAATCGGAGCAGGTTCATTTTGGACAGGAATGGTTGATTATACCGGAGGTAAATCTGCTAAGGATGTAACCGCTGAAATCCAAAAAAGCTGGGATGCGATAAAGTAAATCGCTAATTAAAATTTTAGAGGCGGTTTTTAACCGCCTCTTTTTATTAATCGCCAGAAAATTGTCTTTTATTAATTTTATAGTTTACGTCGTAATAGGTGTCTCAGCTGTACTTAGCTATTTTGTGCTTGCTAACTGGGCACACGATTATCTGGTGAATAAGTTCAGCAAAAGGAACTTACAAGATTCTATGTTTCGGCCTTGGATTTTTATGGCACCAGCTCTAATAATTTTGTTAGTTTATTTAATCTATCCAGTATCAGAGACTATTCGGCTTAGCTTTTTTGATAACTATGGCCGTGAGTTTACTGGAGTGAGTAACTACGTTTGGGCTCTGAATGACAGTGATTTTCGTCAAAGCATTCTTAACAATTTTTTGTGGCTTATCGTTGTTCCAACAACTTGTACTTTTTTAGGGTTAACCATAGCTACATTAGCGGATAGGGTTTGGTGGGGCGTATTTGCAAAAACTTTAATTTTTATGCCAATGGCAATCTCTTTTGTAGGTGCAAGTGTTATATGGAAATTTGTTTATGAATACAGAGGGGCTGGAAATGACCAGATTGGTATTCTTAACGCAATAATTGTTTATTTTGGTGGTGATCCACATGCATGGATAGCTATCCCGTTTTGGAATAACTTCTTTTTAATGGTAATAATGATTTGGATCCAAACTGGACTCGCAATGGTTATTTTCAGTGCAGCCCTAAGGGCTATTCCTGAAGAAACACTTGAAGCTGCAAGGATAGATGGCGCAGGTGAAGTAAGAATATTTTTTTATATTATTATTCCGTTTCTTTCAGAAACAATAGTAGTTATTTGGACTACTATTACGATATTAGTGCTAAAAGTTTTTGATATCGTTTTAGCAATGACAAATGGGCAATGGGGAACAGAAGTTCTCGCAAACTTAATGTTCGATTGGATGTTCAGAGGTGGAGGGGACTCGGGCAGAGGTAGTACCATAGCGCTTTTTATAATGCTTGGCGTTATCCCAATAATGATTTGGAACCTAAGGCGGTTCAAAATGGAACAAGAAAGATGAAACACTTTTCTTTTGGTAAATTTCTAGCGCATTTCTTTTTGCTAATAATTGTGTTTATTTGGGTTATTCCTACCTTCGGGTTATTAATTAGCTCTTTAAGAGACAAAGACCAAGTAGCGTTAACTGGTTGGTGGACGGCATTAAAGCATAATGAGTTTAATGAAATTGTTAGGACTGAAAAAAGCAATGTTCAATTTGAAGAGAATGGTGTTTTTATCATAACAGGCAATTTGCTAAAGAATTCACCAACTAAATCTGTGATAAACTTTGGAATTACTAGCAAAAATCCAAAAGCATTTAAGGCTCCTTCAAAAGTAACAATGAAGAATGGGAGTACTTTTTACCTAAAAAAGGATGGGAGCTATAGATGGACGTCTGATAAAGAGTTTAAGCATAAGAAAGGGAAAAGGATTTTTCTTACTGTAAACACGCCTCCCAGCCTAACCTTAGAAAATTATAAAGAAGTTCTAGTATTCCGGGGACTAGGCCAATCTTTTATTAATTCGCTAACAGTTGCTGTGCCGTCTACAATTATACCGCTAATAATAGGAGCCTTTGCAGCCTATGCACTTTCTTGGATGAATTTTTATGGGAGAGATCTTATTTTTGCTACTATTGTGTGCCTTTTAGTTGTTCCTTTGCAAATGTCGCTTATTCCTATTTTAACTGTCTACAATCAAATAGGTAACTTCTTTGGTGTTTCTGCAAAATCCTACGTTGGCATATGGTTGGCTCATACTGGTTTTGGGTTGCCTTTGAAAATTTTTCTGTTGAGGAATTTCATAAAAAGCCTACCGCATGAGATGTTTGAGGCTGCTAGAGTTGACGGGGCCAGCCACTATCAAATTTTTATGAAAATAATATTACCATTATCCATACCAGCTTTCGCATCAATTGGCATTTTACAGTTTTTGTGGGTCTGGAATGATTTGCTGGTCGCGTTGGTATTCCTAGATAAAATGCCCAGTGAAATAGTTTTGACCTCTCGCTTAAGAGAAATGTTAGGTGAGTTTTCTCAGAACTGGGAGATTTTGACAACAAGTGCTTTCGTTTCAATGATAGTGCCGCTATTTGTATTTCTTTCTTTACAGAGATATTTTATAAGGGGCTTAGTAGCTGGATCTGTGAAAGGGTAGAGATGGAAAAGATTGTTTTAATTGGTGCCGGTAGCCAAAATTTTGGATTGGGTATAATTAGCGACATTTTTAAGTCAGGCACTTTGGATGGTTGTGAGATTTTTCTTCATGACATAGATAAAACAACACTCGCTAATACTAAAATAATTGCAAATGACTATAAAGAAAAGCTAGGAGTAAATGTTGATATAAAGGCCTCTATTTCAAGAAAAGAGGCTCTAAAGGGAGCAACTTTTTGTATAATCTCAATCGAGGTTGGAAAACGATTTGATCTTTGGGATCAAGACTGGAAGATACCATTGCAATATGGAATAAGGCAAGTCTATGGAGAAAATGGTGGGCCTGGAGGCTTATTCCACTCTCTGAGACAAATACCTCCAATTTTGGATATTTGCGAGGACATAAATGCTATTTGTCCCGATGCCTTTGTTTTTAATTTCTCAAACCCAATGCAGCGCATTTGTCATGCAGTCACCACAAAATTTCCAGATTTAAAATTTATTGGGATGTGCCATGAAATTGCATCAATGGAGAGGCAACTACCGGATTTAATGGAAACTGAATTGTCGAACATTGAATTTAGGGCAGCTGGATTGAACCATTTCAGTATATTATTAGAAGCTAAATATAAAAATACCGGTAAAGACGGTTATCCGATAATTAAGCAAAACTTTTCAACCTATTTTGCAGACTTGATTAACAAACATGACGCTAAGCCCTCTAAGCCTGGCGCGGAAAGAGGCGTTTTTCGTGAACTTTTTAGAATTTATGGATACCTCCCAATTACAACTGATAGTCATTTAGGAGAATATATACAGTGGGCTTACAGTGTAGCCGACCATGATGCAATTCTAGATTTTTATGATAATTATAAGGCAAAGTGTTTAGCTTTTTATGATGATAAAAGTTCGTATGATCATTTCTTCGATCCTAAGAATATTGGCACACACGAAAGAGTAATTCCCATAATTGAAGGTATTTTAGGTGACTCCGGATACGAGGAAGCTGCGGTTAATATACCGAATAGGGGTTATATAGCATGCCTTCCAAGAGATATTGTAGTAGAAGTACCTGGAAAAGTTAATAAATCTGGCGTGCAAGGAGTTTCATTCGAAAATTATCCCAGTGCATTTGGATCTTTATTAAGTTTGCAATCGGGTGTTATTCAAATGACAACAGATGCAGTTCTTAATTGTTCAAAAAATTCAGCTTACCTAGCACTTTTGGCTGATCCTGTTGTAAATGACTCCACTCAAGCCGCAAGGCTTCTTAACAACATGCTTGAGACCCAAAGTAAGTTTTTAGGTTATTTAAAGTAGATCACAAATATGTCTGAAATTGTTATAAAAAACCTAAATAAATATTATGGCAAAAACCACGTTATACAAGATGTCTCTCTCAATATAGATAGCCAATCATTCACGGTTTTGGTTGGACCGAGTGGTTGTGGTAAATCCACCATTTTAAGAATGATTGCAGGACTAGAGAGTATAAACTCAGGGACAATCTCTATTGATGGAAACATTGTTAATGATTTGTCACCAAAAGACAGAAATATTGCGATGGTGTTCCAGTCTTATGCTTTATACCCACATATGACGGTTTATAACAATATGGCCTTTGGGTTAAAGTTAGAGAAACTTACTAAGGATGAAATCGATAGCAGGGTTTATGATGCTGCAAAAATTCTTCAGATAGAAGAACTTCTACAAAGAAAACCAAAACAACTTTCAGGCGGCCAAAGACAAAGGGTTGCTATTGGACGTGCAATCACTAGAAAACCTAAGGTTTTTCTATTCGACGAACCTTTATCAAACCTCGACGCCGCATTGAGAGTTCAAATGAGAGTTGAATTAGCAAAATTACATGATCAATTAGATGCAACTATGATATATGTGACCCATGATCAAACAGAAGCTATGACCATGGCTGATAAAATTGTTGTGTTAGATCAAGGTAAAATATCCCAATCTGGAAGCCCAATGGATTTATACCATAATCCCAAAAATTTATTTGTTGGAGGGTTTATTGGCTCTCCTAAAATGAATTTTATAAAAACAAGAATATTAAAAAAGAGCAGCCAAAGTATTAGTATCGATTTGCTGGGTCAAAAAAGCTTTTTATTAAAAAAAACCACCACAAATTTAAAGACTGGGGATGAAATAACTTTAGGCATAAGACCGGAGCACTTAAAAATTAGCAAAGATTTAAAAAATGCTTGGAAAGGCAAGGTTTTTGTTGTTGAAAAACTAGGGTCTGGCACTTTTCTATATCTAGATAAGGAAGGAGAGCCACTTGTAGTAGAAACAGATGGGGACTCGAAAATAAAAGTCGGAGACACCATTAATGTGGCTTTCAATCCAGACAAATGTCATGTTTTCAATGCAAATAAGGAAGTAATATAATTTAATTTTTCAGGTTTCATGATAAAAATGAAAAAGATTGCAGTTCTAACAAGTGGAGGGGATGCTCCTGGGATGAACGCAGCTATAAGAGCAATAGTTAGGACATCACTTAATAACAAAATTGATATAATTGGTTTTAGAAATGGCTATGAAGGGTTAATCGATAATGATTTTGTAGTATTTGATAGAAGACTAGTAGGAAATATTATTCAGAGGGGAGGTAGCATTCTGCATACCTCTCGCTCATCAAGGTTTGTAAATAAAAAATACCGAATGATTGCTGAAAATAATCTCCGCTCTCATAAAGTTGATGGATTAATAATCATTGGAGGGGAAGGATCTACGAAGGGAGCAATTGCTTTATCAAAAATTTCCAAAACAAGATGCGTTGTGGTTCCTGCAACAATTGATAAAGATATGGCTGTAGTGGGGTCTACCATTGGATTTGACACAGCAATAAATACTGCATTGACAGCAATAGATAAAATCAGAGATACCGCTACTACTGCTAATGTTACTCATATAGTCGAGGTTATGGGTAGAAATTGTGGATGGCTTGGGATACTGGCTGGAATTGGTGCTGGGGCAGAAGTTACAATAATCCCGGAGGTTAAAACTAATATTACAAAGCTTGCTCAGAAAATTAAACATCAACTAAATAGAGGCAAAAAAGGGTGTATTATTATACTAGCTGAGGGTGGATTTTCTAAAGGAGGGGCTTCACTGGCTGGTGCATTAAAAGAAAAGGGAAATTTCGACTTAAGAATTACAACTTTGGGTCATATGCAGAGAGGTGGGAATCCATCTGCAGTAGACCGAGTGCTAGCTACTGAGCTTGGAGTCAATGCTATTCTTGCTTTAAAAGACGGTTTTTCGAATGTGATCATTGCAAAACCAGTCGATACTATTAAAAAAGTAGAATTTGATAAGGTTGTTAATGCAAAGGTTAACGTAGATATGTATCTGCATGATCTTATTGAAAATACTGCTTGAGAAGGAATTAGTATGAAATTTCTAAACATAACGCTGTTTAACTCATTGACGTTTTTCTTGCTGACAGTTGCATTATTTGCTTTTTCAGCTCCATCATTCACACAAGAGTACAAAGTTAAGAAAGTTGGAAAAGCTTTCTCTCATCCCTGGGGTATTTCTGTTTTTGATAATGACGAAGTTTTAATCACTGAGAGAGGAGGAAACCTGTTTAAGGTAAATTTAAAAAATGGTTCAAGATTAAAAATCAGTAACTTACCAGAGGTTTTTAACGTCAGGCAAGGTGGTCTTTTAGACGTACTGGTTGATAAAGAGTCGGTGTCTGAGAGAAAGGTTTATATTTGTTACTCATCTAAGGTTTCTGGAGGCTCCTCTACCACTTTGATGGCTGGGACCTTAAAAGAAGATAAACTCATCTCAAAAAAAATACTATTTAAATCTAATAATGTTTCGGAGTCAGGAGTCCATTTCGGGTGTAGGTTAGCAATTCTGAATGACGAAATTTTTATGTCTATTGGAGATAGAGGAAATAGATACGAAGCCCAAGATGCAAACTCTCATGCTGGCTCAGTCATCAGGGTAAATAAATATGATGGTTCTACCAGGGAACAGAAGCCCCACGATAGCTGGCCCGCGGAAGTGTATACAAAGGGGCATAGAAATCCTCAAGGAATGGCAATAAATAGTAAGACCAATGAAATTTGGGTTAATGAACATGGTCCAAAAGGTGGAGATGAAATCAATGTGTTGAAGCCAGGGAAAAACTACGGTTGGCCAATCGTGACTTATGGCGAAGAATATTGGGGCGGAAAGATAGGGCAGGGGATAACTTCATTAGATGGTTTTGAGAATCCCTTATGGTATTGGGTGCCTTCAATTGCACCATCAGGCATGATATTTTATGACAAAAATATGTTTCCTGAATTCAAGGGGCACTTGTTAGTATCTTCACTTAAGTTTAAAAGCCTTTATGTAGTTAAATTAGAAAACGAGTTACCCCAAAAAGAGCTAGTGTTGTTTAAAAAACGGTTTGGTAGAATTAGGGATATTGAACAACTTAATGACGGCAGTATTCTTATTATTTCTGATGAAAAGAAGGGCGGGTTGTACAGAATATATAGATAAAAGTTACGGGTTCTTCTTTGTAATTATATCTCTTAATTCTTCAATTTGTTGCCTTAAGGAATCTATTTCTTCCACATTACTATTATCTTTTGACACACTGGAGTTAGATGGCTCTTCAGCTCTCTTTTCTTTAAATAGGGGATTGTTAAGCCAAGGCTGCATCATCTTTTCCATTATTTCAGCCTGACTTTTTTGCCACTCTTCAAAAAAAACGGCACTGTTTTCGCTAGACTTATTCTCCTTTGCCGGTGAGTTAAATGCTTTTAAAAAACTCTGTTGTTGCTGGTGAAATACTTCGAATGTTTTTGATAATATCTCAGGCATGAATTTTTGGGCTGTATTGTTATAACTTAGAATTATCTCTTTTAACACATCTTGAGGAAACACGTTACCCTCTTTATTTTCGAGGTCTGATATTATCTGTAGCAAATATTGATTGGTAATATCTTTTCCAGAGTCCTTATCTATGATCTTAAAATTTTTCCCTTCGTTTATAAGCCTACAGAGATCATCTAATGTTACATATTCGCTAGAATTGGTATTGTATAAGCGTCTGCTGCTATACTTATTGATGATTATTGTATCTGAATCATTATCCATAATGTTGTATTTTATCAACTAGATGATATTTTGATAAGTTAAAAAAAATGGCCGCTAAGCGACCATTTTTAGGAGGAAATTTTTACGTAAAGTCTACTCTTTCGGAGACGAAGCTTTCTTTGTCACGTTGGTAAGCTCTTCCTGGGCATCTTTTCCGGCCTTCATCATCAAATCTATTGTTTCTAGCTGGGCCTTTTTAGCCACCTCTGCAAACTCTGCTATATGCTTTGGTGTGCTTTGGGTTTGTGAGCTCACGTAATCAGTGGCAATCTTCATAAAATCTTCAGGTTTTTCAGTACTTTTAACAAAGGGGTCTAAGGCCGATAAACTTTCCTTTGCCCATGTCTGTGACAGCTCAGTATTCTTTTTTACTGTGTCTAAAGCTATCTTCCCAAATTTTGAGTTATAATCCATTATGGATTTCATTGCTTCATCGATTTTTATAGGGCTTTGTGACATCATTTTTTCAAAATTCTTAGTATAATCTTCAAAATTAAACATTTTCTGCTCCTTTTTATATGCGGATAAAGCAATATATGCTGCATTTGCATAAAATGTCAATATATTTTTTTGCAATCGCAGAATTACTTGTAATTTTTCATAACGTATTTGCCGGGTGCCAGCCCCAAAGAGGGATAGTCTTTATGAGAACCAGGCACATATGCTTTTTCATGGGAGCTAGATCTAGCTTTGATCCAGGTAGACCAATAGGGCCACCAAGATCCCTCATGTCGATCTGCAGTCTTAAACCAATCGTCGGGATCCGAAAATGATTTCGAGTTTGTCCAATAGCCATATTTCTTACTATATGCTGGATTAATTATACCTGCAATATGTCCACTACCAGCTAAGACAAACCTTTTGTTACCTGAGGACTTATTTAAACCATAGAAGGATGATCGCCAAGGAGCAATATGATCAGTGTGCGTCGCTACAACGAAAATAGGTATATCAATGTATTTGAGTGAAAGCCTTTCCCCTATTAATGTTAATTCGCCTCTTGACAGTTGATTTTCTTTGTAAAAATTATTCAAATATTCCAGTGCCATTTTTCCAGGTAAATTGGTAGAATCTCCGTTCCAATAGAGCAAATCAAAACGAGGGGGCTTTTTCCCCATTAAATATGATCGAACAGCGGGCCCATAAACTAAATCATTTGAGCGTAAAAAACTGAAAGTTTGAGCAAGAAACGACCCTTCCATATACCCTACCTTTTCGATTTGTCGATTTATCTCATCTAGATATTCATCTGTAATAAATAATGACAAATCTCCGGGGTCTTCAAAATCGGTTAGCGTAGTAAAAAAAGTTGCAGAATTAACGAAGTTTTCACCCTTTTTGCAAAGGTAAGATAAGGCCGTAGCTAAAAGTGTTCCTCCTATGCAGTATCCTATGCAATTTATTTTTTCCTGCTCTGTAATAGCTTTAACTACTTTTGAGGCTTCAAAAAAGCCTTTTTCAATATAATCTGTGAAATTAACCTCAGTATGCTCCTTACCAGGATTTACCCAGGAGATAATAAACGTTGAAATGCCTTGTTCTACTGCGAATTTAACGAAACTATTTCTAGGTTGAAGGTCTAAATTATAAAACTTGTTTATCCAAGGAGGAACAATGAGTAGGGGAGTCTTTGAAACCGTCTCCGTAAGTGGCTTATAGTGTATTAACTCAAATAAATCATTTCTGAAAATAACCCGACCTTCAGTAATAGCAAGATTTTCTCCTACTTCAAATGCCTGTGTGTCTGTCAGGGATACTGTTAGGTCACCAGTACTATTTTCTACATCAGTTACAAGATTTTCGAGACCGTCAACCAAAGACTTTCCATTAGTTTCAAGAGCTTGTGTTAGAGCTTCGGGATTAGTTCCTAGAAAATTAGAAGGAGAAAAAAACTCAATCATCTGTTTGGTAAAAAAACTTATTTGCTTTTTATCAGACTTGCTCAATCCATCTAAATCATCAATTGTTTCTTCAATGATCTTTGACGATATAGTGTAATGCTGTTTTATTAGTTTAAAGTATAGGTTTTCATCCCAACCCTGATCAGTCTTTTCAGGCTGCTTATTTTGATCTTTTTTGGAACCAGCACTTTTAAGAATGTCATTTTGGATACTTGTCCAATTTTCCAAAGTCGACTTATAATATTTAACTTGATTTTCAATAAGCTTCGTTGGATTAGACAAAATCTCTGAAAAATATTTTGCAGAAGCTTTATAATATAACTCTTGAGAAGGTTGAGTTTTAACCTCAGGATCAGGTGTTTTAGAAGATAAAGCTATTACTAGTCGCTTTGTAAGCGTGTCTATTTTGTCAAAATTGTTGAGTAATTCCTTGTATTCTTTCGGACCTACAGCAACGTCATCTTTCAGATTTTTGTTTTCTTCTTGCACTTTCATTGCTATCGTTATTAATAGAGTAGATATAAAACCTTAATTTTAAAAAGCTAGTAAAAACTATGCTATTACCTACATACGACTATTTCGAAAATTTAAGACAATACAATAAGTGGGTCGCGTCAACAACAAGAGCTTTTTGGGAAAATCCATTATTTGGTTTGTACCCAAGTCCTATTCCTTCAACTCTTGCAGCGTGGGGAAAGGTAACTGAGCACAGCTTATCAAGAATTACGTCTAAGCCTGACTGGGGAATAGACTCTGTTATTTCGGACGGGATTGAGTATCTTGTAGCGTTAGAGACAGTTAAAGAACTTCCTTTTTGTAATCTGATTAAATTTAAGAGCACACGACGAAAGAAAATAGATCGAAAAGTGCTAATCATTGCTCCAATGTCTGGACATTACGCAACGTTGACTAGAAATACTGTTATTTCTCTTCTTCCTAACTGTGATGTGTATGTGACTGACTGGATAAATGCCCGAGATGTTCCTTTTTCTGCAGGTAAGTTCGATATTGAAGATTTTACAAAGTACTTGGTAGATTTTTTTCGTGATCTATCGCCAGACCTCAATGTTATGGCTGTTTGCCAACCAGCTCCTCTTGCGCTCGCAGCTGCAGCGATTACTTCAGAAAGATTTCCTGAATTTAATCCAAAATCACTTACTTTGATAGGTGGGCCAATCGATCCTGATGCCAATCCAACAGATGTCACGGACTTTGGTCGCAGAACCTCGATGGAGGCACTTGAATCAACTGTAACCATGCCGGTCGGCTTGAATTATAAAGGAGTAGGACGTGAAGTATATCCAGGAGCAATCCAATTAGCGTCATTTATGGCAATGAACCAGGAGACTCATAGTAAAGCTTTTATCGATCAAATTGAAAAGGAAGCCGCAGGTCAAGCATCAGAATACGATAGACATAACAAATTTTATGACGAATATCTAGCAGTTATGGATATGACAGCTGAATTTTATCTCTCGACAGTAGATAGGATATTTAAAAAGCGAGAGATCGCTAAGAATGAGTTTTCTATTGATGAACAACCTGTTGATCTTAGAAAAATCACTACCATTCCAACATTTATCATTGAAGGCACTAACGATGATATTTCAGCACCTGGTCAATGCTCTGCAGCTTTAAATATTTTGAATAAGTTACCAAAAAATATGAAGTTTTCACATATACAAGATGGGGCAGGTCACTACGGTATTTTTAGTGGAAAGGCTTGGCGAACAGAGATACGGCCACTTTTTCTTGAATTTATAGATAATAAATGCAGTTAATTTAAAAATTGGATTATTCTTCAGGGTTTATAAGCTTTTGATCTTTAATATTGTCAGCTGTAACAAAACGCTGCATCTCAGAAGGCATAGTTATCATTAGTTCGTGATATCCTCCTTTATCAAGCGCGTCCATAATATCATCTGCACTATCGGCATACCAATGACAGAAAAAAAAATCTTCTTTTCCCATCCAATGAGCTAGTGTCTCAGCCTTGTCAGTTTTGACTGAGTCAAAAAATTCTTGTTCAGTCATATTAGAAGTGAATTCAGTACCTTGTTTTTTCGCATCCTCATTTAACCAAGTATGCGTACAAATGAAATGTTTTTTTCCCATTATATCTCCCAAGCTTTTAATAATAGATTACGAAAAAACGTGATTAAATCAAATTAAATAGGCTGGAAAATAAGAGTAGTCTATAATATCTTAATAAAACTTAGAGTAATAAGATATGTCTAGTGAAATTAAAGCTACAATTCCTGGTGCTTCGCTTGCATCAACAATAAAAGTACTAGCGGGGCTTGGTCCACTTGGTGAAAAAGTTTTAAAGCAAAATGGAATAAGTGAGATTGATCCAAAAAAAAATTACCCGAGTTCCATTAGACTAAAAATATTTGAGGAGGTAAGAAGTAGATTTGGTACTGACGCATTATATGCAATTGGTATAGAGCAAGGGCTTTTAATGTTATCTATGCTACCTGATTTTGGTAAGTACATAGATAATTCTAAAAAAACATACTCGATGAGATCGGTGTCTTCAAACAATAGAACTAGAAATTTCAACTTTATAGATGAAACTTTGCCTGGGCTACAAAAAATTACAAATGATTACATGGGGCAATTTCGTAGCAATAAGCTAAAAGGTGATATAGGTTTCAAACGTATATCAGAAGATACATGGGAAATGGCATTTGTTCTCGCTCAGCCATTGAAAAATTGGAAATTTGGAATTGGAAATTATCATATTTTTCTTATTAACCTTTTTGGCGATTTGTTCGATATTGATTATAAACTTGATGAAAAAAGTGAAGATATTGATGATGGTTGGTCAAGTGGAGCTTTTATCCTCAAATTTTTACCAAATGAGACTTTAAGGGATCAGAAAGAGATAATCGCAAATACAAGACTTAAAGCGCATGAAGGTCTCATGAAAGCTGTTTTAGAGGATGCTGAACGAAAAAAAGAGGAAACCGAGAGGTTATCTGTAAATTTGGCTAAATACCTTCCTCCGCAAGTCCACGAAGCAATTTTTTCTGGTGAATTTGATACTGGAATTACTACAAAAAGACGTAAATTAACTATTTTTTTTAGTGATATCTCAAATTTTACATCTACCTCGGAAGGTCTTCAACCGGAAGATCTAACAAGGTATCTTAATGAATACTTTTCAGAGATGACTGATATTGCGCTCGCTCACGGTGCAACAATTGATAAATATATAGGAGACGCAATGATGGTATTTTTTGGTGACCCAGACAGTAAGGGGGAACAAGAAGATGCAAGAGCATGCGTTAAAATGGCATTGAAAATGCGCGATAGAATATCTGATTTACAAGATAAATGGCAAAAACAAGGTTTTGCAGATCCATTCGTGATTAGGATGGGCATGAATACTGGTTATTGTAACGTAGGTAACTTTGGAAGCGACCAACGGCTTACTTATACAATTATTGGTAGTGAAGTAAATGTTGCTCAACGCTTGGAGGCATCAGCACAGCCAGGAGGGATATTGATGTCTTATGAAACATACGCACACGCTCGGGACTTGATAGAAGTAGAGCAACTAAATAGCATTTCGATGAAAGGAGTAAAAAGAGAAATTAAAGTATTTTCGGTTTTAAATGAAATTAGACAGAGAAATAATAGAAAAGAATCTTCTCATAAAATAAAGAATGTTCCAGAAAGGATAGCGGATAGGCTGGATGCTCTCGAAACCAAAATTGAAGAGATTTTGGATCGGATAAAATGAACACACCCGCCATCAAAACAATAAATGAAATGAAGATACCAGGAGCCGCGCTAGCTTCCACGATAAAAGTGCTTGCTGGATTAGGGCCTTTGGGAGAAAGGGTTCTTAAAGAGCACGGAATTACTCAAATTGATAATGATAAAGAGTATCCCAGTCATCTAAGAGCAAGAATTTTTGAGGAGATAAGAACCCGTTTCGGGAAAGAAGCACTTTATGCTATTGGGCTTGAACAAGGTATTTTAATGCTTTCAATAGTACCTTCAATTGGCAAATTTATAGACGATTTCAGGATAAAATATAAAAAAGAGCTTTTAGATCACTCTAATTTCTCTAAAAACCTCAAGATTTTAGATCAAACTCTGCCAGATTGGGAAAAAATAACAAATGATTACCTTGGGCAAATGCACAATGATAAAGTGCGATCTAAATTAAATTTTATAAAGATAGGTCCAGGTAAATACGACGTGCCGGTTATAAGCTCTCAAGTAGTTGAAAATAACAATTTTTTTGAAGCCAACTATTCAGTTTTTTTGATAAGTATGTTTTCAGAACTCTTCGACATTAAAATGGCTATCGATGAAGAAAATAGTGAGGATATGGATAACGGTTTCAGCAGATACCAATATACAATAACTTTTAATCAACTACAAAAAACAAGGAACCATAAAGAACATTTAGCCGAAATCAGGTTTGATGCAAATCAACTTCTTTTGAGAAGGGTATTAGAGGAAGCAGAACAGCAAAAAAATCTCGTTCAAAAACAAAAAGAAGATACAGAAAAACTGTCTTCAAAACTAGGTAAGTATTTACCGCCTCAAATTCATAATGCGCTGTTTTCTGGCCAATTTGATACTGGAATCGCAACCAAAAGAAAAAAACTAACTATTTTTTTTAGCGATATAAAAAACTTCACATCTTCATCGGAAGGTTTACAACCGGAAGATTTAACTAAATATCTAAATGAGTATTTCTCTGAAATGACTGACATAGCGCTTACTTATGGAGCAACGATAGATAAATATATTGGTGATGCGATGATGGTATTTTTTGGTGACCCAGAAAGCAAAGGAGAAAGAGAGGATGCAAGAGCATGTATAAAAATGGCTTTAAATATGCAAAGAAAAATAAAAAGCCTCCAAAGTAAATGGAGAAACGAGGGTTTTTATGAGCCATTCCAAATTAGAATGGGAATTAATACCGGCTATTGTAATGTCGGAAATTTTGGTAGTGAACAAAGGTTGACGTATACAATTATTGGAGGAGAGGTAAATATAGCCCAAAGATTAGAGGCTGCCGCGCCGAGTGATGGGATATTAATGTCCTATGAAAGCTATGCTCATGCACAAGATTTAGTCGAAGTAGATGAATTAAACTCAATTACTATGAAAGGTATTAATAGGGAAATCAAAGTGTTTTCAGTTATTCGTGATCTTAAAACGAAAAAAATAGCAAAAAATGAGAGCAAGATATCTCCAATAAAAAGTGAAAGAAATTCTCTCGAATTAAGGATAGAAAGGCTAGAAAAACTTATTTCTGAAATGATATCAAAAATAAATTAAAGAGATAACTGTGTAAGTATATGTTTTTATTCTGTTTTGCAATAAATAATTAAAGTAAAAAAATAACATAATATATATTATGCGCCAAATTAGTAAAGCAACAATGTCTTATTCTCTTTTTTAAAAGCTAATCTAATTAGAAAAAAAAATTTCTTTACACAACTTATTCTATTCACCCTATTTAAATGACAACCTTTTTATAGAAGTCTTGTATGTCTTTTATTAAGGAAGATGGTTGCTCTAGAGCGGCAAAGTGACCGCCTTTATCCATTTCAGTCCAATGAACCAAGTTAAAAAGCCTTTCTACATATGATTTAGGAGGCCATGTTAAAAACTCTTTTGGATAAACAGCGCTTCCAGTTGGAACCTCTACCCTTCTTCCATCCTGAGAGAGTATTCGTCCCCCTTCTTTGGCTCTGCCATAATAAATCCAGGATGATGTATTAAATGATTTCGTTAGGATATAGATCATAATATTAGTTAATAAATCGTCTTTTTGGTATGTCAGTTCTATACTTCTATCCTCTAAATCGGACCAATAATAAAATTTTTCTATTATCCATGCAGCTACACCTACAGGACTATCCATCATAGCGTAACTAAGTGTTTGAGGCTTTGTGCTTTGTATGGCAAAGTATCCGCTCTGAGAGACGTAATCTTTACTAAATTGCCTATCCCAACTTTTTTCTTCCTCCGTTTTTGGCCCATCTATATGTCTTGCGGGGAGCATGTTAATATGAATACCTTTACAATTCTTCGAGTGATCGAACCCAAGCCACGTGGAAATTGCACTCCCCCAATCACCTCCTTGAGCAACATATTTTTTATAACCAAGCTTTTCAGTCATAAGTTTATTAAAAATGCTAGCAATTTTTCTTGGTCCAATAGGATTCTCTGGTTTCCCAGAAAATGCAAAACCTGGAATAGAGGGTGCAATAATATCAAAGCAAACTTCATTATTATTACCATATTTTTCTGGTTCACAAAGTGGATCAATGATTTCAAGAAATTCAACTATTGAACCGGGCCATCCATGAATTAAAATCAACGGAATAGCCTTTGGAGAAGAAGATTTTTTAATTATGAAATGAATATCAAGATCATCTACTTTTGTTTTGTAATTAGGAAATTGGTTTAATCTGGCTTCTTGAGATTTCCAGTCATATTCCTTTGTCCAATAGTCAGCTAAGTTTTTCATATAATCAATATTTGTTCCGAAAGACCAGCCTCCATCTTTAGGCATTTCATGCCATGGGAAGGATGCTACCTTGGTTTTTATGTTTTGTATTTCAACATCTGAAAAATTTATTTCAAAAGCATTGATATCCATTTTTTTATCCTGAATTTTTACTTGATTTCATCTTTTTAGAGTCCTAAAAAATAGAGAGTTAAGCTGATCAAATCATTAATTGTTAGATTTTCACTTCCGATTACATATTGAATATTAAATATTCTCGAAATCACCATGCCGACCCGCACCGGTTGAGAACCTCTCTAATCCCGCTAGACCTTCCTTGGGATTAGCGTCTACTCCATTCATCCATTCCAACTTCAAACCCTCTCGGATAGTCAGTCCCCGTGTCTCGATTATAGACCTACGATCAGCCAATACTGCTGCCTGAGGAAATCGAGCTATTTCACGTGCCATGGCCTCTGCCTCTTGACGAGTACTTCCAGTATTCACAATTTTCTCGCATAATCCTATTTGATATGCTTCTTGAGCTGTTACTTTCCGACCAGTCATCGCAATTTCAAGTGCTTTCCCTTGACCAACAAGTCTCGGAAGACGAACTGTACCTCCATCAAGCAGTGGTATACCCCAACGGCGACAATAAACTCCAAAATAAGCGTCCTCTGCCATAATTCTTATATCGCACCAAAGCGCGAGCTCCATTCCCCCAGCTACTGCAGGACCCTCTATAGCACCGATTAAAGGTTTATTCAGTTCCATTCTAGATGGCCCTAATGGACCTCTCGGCGGCTCAGAAGACCCTATAGGGAAATCTAGCTTGTGAAGCTCTTCTCTACTTTCACCCAAGGTATGAGCATACTTGAGATCCCAACCAGCACAAAATGCTCCTCCCTCTCCATAAAAAACTCCAACTTTTGCATCACTATTATTGAATTCATTAAATGCTTCTACCAAATCATCAGCTGATTCTGGATCCATCGCATTCCGTGCCTCAGGACGATTGTGTATAATTGTCCAGACATCATCTGTTTTAGCTATTTCTACAGTCATTTTTAAACCTTTTTTGTTTTTATTACCTGATAAATTTATTATATTTATCTGTTCTTTTTAAAAAAGATTTTATTATTCCAAATTTATATGAGTGAAATATATTTATATTAATGTACTTATGTGTTGTGAGCCAAATTTAGGTCCTCAACCAAACCCATAAATATACTCTTAAAGAAAAAATCTCGGATAAAATCGGATAATAAACACTAGGCCTTCGCTCTAAACTATCTATATATTTCTGTGATAAATTGTTTTCTTTAGCGGCGCTTATTAAAATTTTTAAGTATCTTTTGGATGGAGGAATATCTTTAGCTTCGTCTGTTTTATATATAAGCGTATATGCTGTTTTTCTTAAGCCTTCTACATAAACTGATAATTTCACTAATTTATAATCTTCTCCCTCAGTATTCACTATCTTTTGCAAATCTTCTTTGTCAATTCTATGTATTACACCTTCAACTTTTACACCTTTACAATTTCTTATATTTGCAAAGGAGGGCTCCAGAAAATTTGGGCCACCCATATTCATTATTAATTGGTAATCTTTTAAAACCCCAACTTTGCTCTCATGAGGAATAATTTTTCTTCTTTTTATGAGATACTGAGTTGACATATTTGACCCATACCCAAAATAAAGAACAGTTTTTGCTCGATCCATAACTAAATATTCTCAAAAATTATTTGTAAGCTTAAAATAGTCTTTGCGTATCCTATCATTATATTAATTCTCTATTGTTGAGAATTGCAAATCATAAGATAGTTCTATATGTTATTTTGCTATTAAAATAAAAAAGTAAAATTGTATGCGATGCGGTTATTAACTCTTTAAAAGAGAATGGAAAGTCCATATGCTTGTAACTCTCTTTAGAATTACTTGTTTATCTTTAGCCCTTTTTTTTGTGCTAGATATCTTTTTCTTTTCGGGGTCTAAAGTTTTTTTGGAGACCGGATTTGGAAAGCAGTTACGATTTTTTACTTTGTGGTCACTGATAGCGAATTTTGTTGCTTTGATCTTTTTAACTCTTTCTTCTAGTTTTAAAATATTTGATAGAGTGACACCATTTATTGCTATATCAGCTTTGATGGGCTTCTTTACAATTGTACTATATTGGGGACTCTTTTTTATTGATCCAACTTTGGTTAATTATGCAGGAGAAAGACTAAACTTTTCTCGTGAAATCTATTTGCATTTTGCTGGACCAGCACTTTTATTTTTTGATGCATTTATTTTAAAGAAGGCATTTACTGATTTCTATAGAATTACAGCATTTGCTTTTTTTATAAACTTTGGATATTTCGGTTGGCTAGAGATTTTTGTTCAACCGAATAGTGATTTTCCAGTTGGTAAAATAACTGCCGGCCTACCCTACCCCTTTATGAATGATATGCCTTTTGAGCATCGATTAATTTTCATGTTGATGTGTTTTATATTTGGGGCGTTGTTTAAATGGATTTTGACAAAGGTTCAGAAAAAAAATGCCTGAAGTAGCTTTGACACTATTAAAATATTATTAATTAAAAATTTAGTTAAAAAAATCTATCTTTAATTATTAAGCCTTTAATCTATTTAGAAGGTCAAATTTGCTTTTTTAAGAAAGTCTGACTTATACAGTTAACTTATGAAGTGTTATTTTTTTATCTCTTCCCCGAACCTCAAAATTCTTTACTTCTTCCGTAGGTAAATTTTCGCTAAGTCGCAATTTAACTTCGTCAGATATTAGTATATCGGATTTCACCTCTTTACATGCCTCACAAATTCTACTAGCTACATTTACGGTATCTCCAATAACAGTAAATTCAACACGATCTTCACTCCCAACGTTTCCAACAAAGCATGATCCATAATGCACGCCCACTCTATGTTTTATAACAGGCAAATCTTTATCTGAACGTTCTTTCTCCCATTCTCGCATTGAAATCTGCATTTGCCTTATGCAATTAAGTGCATTTTGCGCATCATTTCCCCTAGAAACCGGCGTGCCAAAAGTCGCCATCACACTATCACCAATAAACTTATCAACGGAGCCACCGTTTTGAAAAACGGCAGCAACCATTTTAGTTTGATACTCTGACAGTAGCTTGAGCACGTCCTTAGGATCTAAACCTTCAGATAGCTTTGTGAAGTCGGATATATCAGTAAACATTACTGCGATGTTTTGTTCTTTTTCAGAATTTTGATTGAAATCAAGTTTATTTTTTTCAATCTCATCTCTTACTTCGGGTGAAAAATATCTACCTAATATATTATTTGACCTTTCCTGGAGGGTTGCCTCTCTTAGATTACTTTCGATAACCCATGCTAATGTGATTAAACCGACTGCAACTACCAGCAAATAGGTTATATTCTGAGAAAAAATACCCCCATTAATTGCATTAATATTTGTTGATATCTCACTGTAATCAAAAGAAAAAAAGGTGCTTTCAATTGCTATCGTATTGTAAGCCTGAAAAAGTGCGAGAAGAAAATTGTAAACGACAAAAAATATTGAAAGATAAAATCTTGCAAATAAAACAGACACAACCATTGGTCCTGCAGCACCGATAAATGCATAATCCATCAACCTGCCCCCAAAAAGTTCATTAGCATTTATCATTGAAAACTCATAATTTATGAGCGCTCCAAAAACTAGAGGAAAAGCGATTTGCATCGCTACCGCAAAAAACAAACAAATTTTATAATTTTCGTTCCCAATAAGCGTTGCTATTGCACCAAATATAATAAAACCGGTTACCATAAGGATGGTAGCCATCTGCTTTACAAATACTATTTCTATGCCAGGAACAAAAGTTATATTTAAAAAACCAATTAGGTACAAGCCAAATAGGGTTACCGAGGCTAGCCTTAGACCCTTAACATATCTTTTATTAATTGAAAGCTCGTTTTCCATTTATAAATACTAAAGTTTTCTTAGTCGAGTTTCATACAAATTTTATATATAAGCAAGCATTGAGTGCCAATTAAATGCGAAAGGAATGAACTAGTTTCAAATAGAAACTTACCACTATTTTTTTATTTATGTTAAAATTCAGTATGAATATTGAAAGTCTTCCATCATTAAATGATAAAACGCTTGGCTGGTTAACTTTTTTACACAGGAAAGTTTCAATTAATGATGATTGGTCTGAAGACGGCGAACCCTTAGATTGGTGGGATAAAACATCTAACCCCCCAGTATTGAATTTTGCTAGATTTGATCTTTCTGAGTCTAGCTACGCACTCGGATTGATGGCGGATGTTACACCAGCATGGCGAGAAGTGTATGCTTTCATTTTAAAAGGTTTGAGTGAACGACATCTTACCTTTTGGGCTGCTTACGATTGGTTAACCCAAATTGGCCCTGATCCTAATCGAGGCAAATATCCTCAAGAATGGATAGATCTTTGGATACCAGATCACTTGGTAGGAAAATATGATACTCCAGGCTGGGTTGCAAACGGCATTGAGCCTTGGGGTCTACAGAAAGATCCAATTGGTGCAGATGGAAATTTATTTTTTAAAGGTTGGCTAAATTTGATCCAAAGCTTACATGTCTACACGACCGGCGAAGACACATGGGGTTCAAGTTTCCAGGTAGCTGGGGTCGATAGATCGAAGTTTGATTGGACACAACATAGATTAGTTGAACATTTATCTTCACAATGGACAAAAAACAGAATGGGCCCACATTGTGAAAATACAAAAATATGGCCATATTGCTTATCGGCAGCAGGATTAGGTCTTCAACTTTATGATGCAATTTTTCAAAAAAATACACACTCTGTTTATCCAGAATGGGTAGAACATACGAAAGATAAGTATTACGGCTTTGATAGTTCAGGAGCGCTAGAATGGACACCAATCTATTATGATCCATTGATAGATCATATTCATGCAGCTGGACCATCTAATGGATTGACAATAGCCTTTTATATGATGCCTCAAGATCCAATTTTTGCGGAGTTTTTATATCGAACAGCGGTTAAAAAACTTGGTTGGGACAATATCAACAAAGAAATAAAAATGAAGCCTGAACCACGATTTATGGCTCTTGGGTTAGCCTGTGCAAAGGAATTTGGGGATACAACAGTAGAAATGCGTTTGAGAGCTTTTGCTGAAGAACACTTTGAGCCGCGATGGTTTGGGGAGAATAATATAAACTTTGGTTATTGGTTTAATTTGAATGAAAAATGGCCAAGAGGACAATGGGCTGCACTGGCTATGATGGCTGAAGTTGGGAAATCAGGTGCATGGTCAAACCTATTTAGAAACCCTAATTTAGAAAAATTCGATGCTCCAACGCTTGAAGGTGTCGACTTTCCAAATATTTTAGTCGAGCAGGCATTCAACGACCCTAACAGTCAAACATTACATATAAAACTTAAAGTAGCAAATAAAAGTAAGGAGAATAGTCCTTGTAAGATATTTATAAAAAAGATACCAGACTTATCTGCTGTTAAGGTCAAAAGGGATGGATATCTCTACGATATGTGGAAAGCAACTGGAAAAAGCTCAGTTGAAATTGATATTTCTTATTCTGATATGAAACTTGAAATTTATACTGGATGGTCTGGTGCAAAGAAAAGAGGTGAATTCAACAAGGTTATTAAAAAAGATAATTTAACAAGCATTGGAACAGGAATAATGCAAAGACCACAATCTCTTAAAATAATAAATACGTCATCATGTCCGTGTTGTTCTTCCATCGGCAATTAACGGTTTAAATAAAGAGAAATTATTTTTTTAAACTCAGCTTGTAAATTTTCTCTTTCGCTAAAGGAAAAATTTCGTATTGGGCATCAAATAACTCTTGTATTTGTACGCTCTTTATAGAAAGGCCTCCCGTATAGTAACCATATGATGGCATCAATATTCTTTCTTTATTTAATACAAAGCATGCAACCCAAATTCCTCTAGCATTAATTATAAGCTTAACTTTTGGATGATAGTGACCAAAAACAGAAAACCTCTGATCAATTGATGGGTAATGGCTGAAACAAATACCATCAATAACAATCTTGTCAGTTAAGGTTAATCCAATATCTTTTAGAAAACTAATATTATCATGGTTACCAACGGTTAAGGTACAATCGATATTTTCAAGAATTTTAAAAAAAAGTTTTTTTGATTTTGCAGTCATCCTTTGAAAAGCTAAATTGTCATGGATCAAATCGCCTAGAAAAATTATCTTTTCGACAGGATGATTGTGTATAAAATTTGAAAGTTGTCTAAGTGTCTCAATAGTATCAAAAGGTGGAATATACTGATTTGACTCAGTGAAAGACGAACCTTTTTCAAAGTGTAGATCAGAAATAATCAAAGTCTTTTTACTTGGCCAATAAAGTTCACCATTTGCAAAGAAGGAGAACTTTTTATTGGCAAAAATAACGTCCTTATAATGCATTGACTTCTTCGAGCAATTCGTTCTCTAGCTTCTCTAAGTAAAAATTATCTAGTTCATTTTTATCTGGTGTCTCTTTATGATATTCAAAGAGTAAAGAGAAGGCTAGAGCAGATGCTCTATTGAGTTTGTTTATCTTTATTTTGTTTTTAATTCTGAATAAAAACGTTGAAAGCCTATCAAGATCAACTAGGTCTTTCTTAGCATTTTCTGTAGTGATTTTTAATAATATATGATGCGGCTCATGCTTTCTTAATACTTCATAAATCAAGTCAGTATTAAAGGTCACTTGTTTACCCGTTTTTTGGTTGCCTGGAAGATTTTTATAAATTAATCCGGAAATTATAGCGATTTCTCTAAATAATCTTTTTATTAATGGAGTTTCTTCTAACCATTCATATAAATCCTCGATTAAAATATCTTGAGAAAAAAGGAAGTCGATGTCTTCAATTTCTTTAGAAAATGAAAATAAAATAGAATAATCATTTGCAACAAATCCAAATGGTTGCACGCCAAGCTTTTTAATTCGTCTTAGAATAAGGAATCCTAGAGTTTGGTGCGTGTTTCTTCCTTCAAATGGGTGAACTGCCATATAATATTTTTCCTGCTTACCCTTTTTTCTCTTAAAGGTTTCGACAAGGAATTCATTCTCTTTTGGGAAGGAAGAAAACTTTGTCTGCAGCTCTGACCATTTTTTTAAACTATCAGGAAGATCTACTGCATCAAGTCGTTTAGAAAAAATCTTTCTTACGGTTCTTGAGAGATGGGTCGACAGTGGCAAATTTCCTCCTTTAAAAGATGGTATTTTTTGATGCTCGAGGGCAGTTATTTTAGCATATGCGATATTACCAATAACTTTCTCAAACATCAGCCTCTTTCCGCCGAATATGAATGTGTCCCCTGCTGATAAACCACTAATAAACCACTCCTCAATATTTCCTAAATATCTATTACCTACCCTAAGACGCAACATTTCCGCTTCAACAATAGTTCCAACATTCATTTTATATTTTGTTACTAGTGACTTATCCCTAATTTCATAATATTCTCCATCCCTCCTCAACCGTGAATACTCTTCATAAGCCTGAAGGGAATAACCTCCATTTTCAACAAATGAAAGAGTTTTTTCAAAATCCTCAAATTTAAGATTTCTGTATGGCCATGCTTCTTTAATTTGTTTGTATAGATCTTCTTTTTTAAATCTTTGGGAAATTGCAACACCAACAATATGCTGGGCAAGTACATCTAAAGATCCCTCAGAATATATTTCATCTTCTAGAAAATTTAACTCCACACACTTTTTTGCAGCAATACATTCTACATATTCAAAACAATTAGTTGGAACTAAAATAGCTCTTGAAGGAGTATTGATCGTATGATTTGCTCTACCAATTCTCTGGACCAACCTTGCAACACCTTTAGGAGCTCCTATCTGCATAACCAAGTCAATATTACCCCAGTCAAGTCCCAAGTCTAATGAACTGGTGGCAACTACACACTCTACATGCCCTTCTACTATTTCCTTTTCTACTTTTTTCCTAAGCTCTTTTTCTAGACTTCCATGATGAATAGCTATTTTTTTATTTTTATTGTTGATTGCCCAGAGACTTTCAAATAATATTTCAGCCTGAGCTCGTGTGTTTACAAAAAGAATAGATGACTTAAATTTAAGTATTTCTGAATATATTTCTGACAGAGCATATCTAGGAGAATGGCCCGACCAAGGAATTCTATTTCCTGAATTTAATATCGCAATTTCTGGTGTGACCTTTGAATGAGTACTAACAAGCTTTGTTTTCTTATTATTTGAAAGATATTTTTTAGCAAGATTAGTATTCTTCAAAGTAGCTGAGAGCCCAATTACTTGAAATGGTTTAATAGATCGTAGCCTTGCTACATTTAAGCTTAATAAGTGCCCTCTTTTTGAATCGAAAAATGTATGTAATTCATCAATAATAACAAATTTTAAATTCTTAAACAAATTAATGATATCCGTCCTTGCCATTAGAAGTGCGAATGACTCCGGAGTTGTCATAAGAAAATTAGGAGGCTTCTTAATTTGCTTAGCTTTATTATATGTTGACGTATCACTCGTTCGTGTCTCTACTTTAATATTAATTTTTAAATCATTGATAGGATTGAGTAAATTTCTTTTAACATCAGTTGTTAAGGCTTTTAAAGGTGATATATATAAAGTATGGAATTCCTGACTTTTGTAATTATTATTTACAAAATCATCTATCGATGGCATGAAACCACCAATTGTCTTACCCCCGCCCGTTGGAGCATGTAAAATTACATCAAACCCCTTCTTAATCAAGTTTAAGGTTTCAATTTGATGGTCATATAAAGACCAACCTTTTTTCTTGAGCCACATGTCAATTGGATTATGTTTAAAACTTACCGTAATAACTAATCTTTCTAAATATGATATCTATTGATAACAAACTTTATATTAAAGACATCGATACATATATAGACCCTTTTTTTCCTGTAGAAAGGGCAATAATAACCCATGGGCATGCTGATCACGCAAGAGCAGGTCACAAGCATGTACTCTGCACTCCTGAAACCTCTGAGATTATGAAAATTAGATACGGAGAGAACTGTGCAAGCAGTTTTCAAACAATTAAATATGGGCATTCGGTTAAAATAGGAAAGATAAGCGTTACGCTCTATCCTGCGGGACACATATTGGGAAGCGCACAAGTTTTATTAGAAACACCAAAGGATAGAATTGTGGTTACTGGGGACTATAAAACAATTTTAGATCGACATTTAGATCCCTTTGAGGTCGTTCCATGTGATTTGCTTATTACCGAGGCTACCTTCGGATTGCCAATATTTAAATTTAATAAACCAGAAATGGAAATTGAGCGATTGCTAGACAATATTTCCAAACATAGAGAAAATACATTCTTAATTGGAGCTTATTCACTTGGCAAGGCACAAAGGATTATCTGGCTTCTTCGAGAGGCAGGTTTTTCAGATGATATTTTTGTTCATGGATCAATGGATAAATTGTGTGATTTTTATCAAAGCAAGGGAATTAGGCTTGGCACTCTAAGAAAGGCTACTTTAGACAACAAAAAAGATTTTAAAGGGAAAATCATTGTAGCACCCCCTTCTGCACTCAAGGATAGATGGTCACGACGTTTTGAAAATATTACGAGATGTTATGCTTCAGGTTGGATGCAAGTCAAACAGCGCGCTAAGCAAAGCCAAATTGAAATTCCTCTTGTTATATCGGATCATTCCGATTGGAATGAGCTTACCAATACCATTAAACAGACTGGTGCACAAAAAGTTTGGATAACACACGGAAGAGAAGATGCTCTGAAATATTGGTGCGAGAAAATCGGAATTCAAGCTGAGCCGCTTTCTCTTCAACATAGAGATGAAAGAAACGAACTATAATGAAAGCTTTTTCGAATTTACTATCAGATCTTATTTTGACAAGCTCAAGGAACAGAAAACTAGCACTATTAGAACAGTATTTTAGCTCGACACCTGACCCCGACCGAGGCTATGCTTTGGCAGCACTTACCGGTTCACTTAACTTTAAAAACATAAAAGCTTCATTCTTTAAAGATTTAATCAAAGAAAAGCAAGACGAACATTTATTTGACCTATCTTACGACTATGTAGGTGATTTAGCTGAAACTATATCGCTGTTATGGGACCAAGAAAAAAGTGGCAATATGCCAAGACTTTCTTATTTGTTTGAAAACCTAAAAAAGGCTAAAACTGATGAGCTTAAAAACTATATAATTAATATTCTTAACATTAGTACTGGTGATCAGAGATGGGCTTTCATTAAACTTTTTACAGGAGGCTTGCGCATTGGGGTATCAAGCAGGCTGGTAAAGCAAGCACTAGCAAATTATGGCAACGTTGATCTTGATGAAATTGAAAAGATTTGGCATGGGTTACACTTTCCTTACATTAATTTGTTTTTGTGGCTTGAGAATAAGGGTAGTAAACCGAAAATTTCAATTTATGACATTTTTCATCCAATGATGCTTGCTCATCCGCTTGTGATGGAAAAAGATTTGGTAACAGCAAATCCAAAAGATTTCGTTGCTGAATATAAATGGGACGGAATTAGAGTTCAAATTGTAAGCCATGGTGAAGGATGTCGCCTTTATTCAAGGACAGGTGATGAAGTTTCTAATTCTTTTCCAGAAATAATTAAGACAATACAAGGTAATTTTGTACTAGATGGAGAATTACTCGCTGGAATTAACAATGATCCAAAAACATTTAACGATCTTCAGCAAAGGCTTAACAAAAAAGCTCCTTCAGAAAAGTTTATAAAAAAAAATCCATGTTTTATAAAGGTATATGATGTTTTGTTTTTCAACGGCGATGATCTAAGAGATAAAACGCTAATTGAAAGGAAAAAAGTTCTGAATTCCTATTTTAGCACGAATAGATCTCCTATGTTTTTATCGGAAACAATTGATTTTAAAGACTGGAGATTTTTAGACAAAATAAGAGATATATCCAACAAACAAATACATGAAGGCGTGATGATCAAATTAGTTTCCAGTCCTTACATTGCTGGGAGACCGCGCGGCAAATGGTTTAAATGGAAAAGAAACCCAAAGAATGTAGATGCGATAATCATGTATGCACAAAGAGGACATGGAAAGCGGAGTTCTTTTTACTCAGACTATACTTTTGGTGTCTTCAACAAAGAAAAGGAACTTGTGCCTATAGGCAAGGCATACTCCGGCTTTAGCGATGAAGAGTTAAATAAATTAGATAAATTTGTAAGAACAAAAACTATAAACCGATTTGGACCTGTTAGAGAGGTTGAAAAAACACTAGTCGTAGAGATTGCATTCGATGAAATGTCTTTGAGCAACAGACATAAGTCGGGAATTGCTTTACGTTTTCCTAGGTTCAAAAGAATTAGGTGGGATAAGCCAACTAATGAAGTGGAAACTTTGGAGCAAATTAGAAAAAGTTTTTTAGAATAATTAAGTGCCAGGGATCCAGTTGGTTCCAGCTAATGGCACTCCAGCCATCGCAGCGGACTCCACCGTTAAAGCGCATAGATCTTCTGGTTCTAAGTTTCTAAGATCATTTTTACCACAAGCTCTTGCAATGGTTTGCGCTTCCATTGTCATTACGTTAAGATAATTTGCCAACCGCCTTCCCCCTAGCTTAGGGTCTAAACGCTTAGCCAGTTTTTTATCTTGAGTAGTTATTCCTGCAGGGTCGAGACCTTCGTGCCAATCATCAAAAGAACCAGCTGTTGTACCTAATTTTTCATAATCTTTCTGATACCTGGGATCATTATCTCCAAGTGCAATCAATGCAGCAGATCCAATAGATACTGCATCAGCACCTAAAGCCAATGCTTTTGCTACATCAGCACCATTCCTTATTCCTCCTGAAATAATGAGCTGTACCTTTCTATGCAAGCCTAATTCCTGCAATGCTCTTACAGCAGGCCTCACACACGCCAGCGTAGGCATACCTACATTTTCGATAAATACCTCTTGAGTCGCTGCTGTACCTCCTTGCATTCCGTCAACAACTACGACATCGGCACCAGATTTAGCAGCTAGAGCTACATCATAATATGGCCTGGAACCGGCAACTTTTACAAAAATAGGAACCTTCCATCCAGTAATTTCTCTCAATTCAAGTATCTTTATCTCCATATCGTCTGGCCCTGTCCAATCAGGATGCCTACATGGTGATCTTTGATCAATTCCTTTTGGCAGCGTTCGCATTTCTGCAACTCTATCGTTTATCTTTTGACCAAGTAACATTCCTCCACCACCTGGCTTTGCACCCTGACCCACAACGATTTCGATTGCATCTGCCTTTCTAAGGTCATCAGGGTTCATTCCGTATCTAGAAGGAAGAAGTTGATAGACTAACTGTTTTGAGTGACCTCTTTCCTCTTTTGTCATTCCTCCATCACCTGTTGTTGTTGACGTTCCAACTAAACTAGCACCTCTTCCTAAAGCCTCTTTTGCTTGTGCGGATAGAGCTCCAAAACTCATTCCTGCTATAGTAATTGGAATTTCAAGATTAAGAGGATTAGAACTAAATCGGTCACCCAAGATCACTTTTGTATTGCAAGATTCTCTGTAGCCCTCTAAAGGATACCTAGAAATTGAAGCTCCAAGAAATAATAAATCATCAAAGTTCGGTAAATTTCTTTTAGATCCCCCTCCCCTTATGTCATATATACCAGTCTCAGCTGCTCTTCTAATTTCAGAGTTTGTATATGCATCGAAAGTATGCGAAGTTCTTGGTTCTGTTATTGATTTCTTTTTCACGTAATTTTCCTAATATATTTTAGCGTTATCTACATTAAAGTTATAAAGTGAACGAGCAGATCCAAAGCGCCTAAAGGTATCAAGATTATAATCAGAAACATTAGCATTTGATAAGATATTTTCTAATTTACTAAGATGCTTTTTTGTCATTTTTTTCTCAATACAATCTGCACCTAAAGAGGCAACTTCACCTGCGACATATATATTGGCTTCGTATATGCTATCCCCTAAAGCATGTCCAGCATTACCGAAAATAACCAAATTCCCCTTCTGTGCCATAAAGGCAGACATGTGGCCAACATTTCCCTTTACAATGATATCTAAACCCTTCATTGAAATACCACATCTTGAAGAGGCATTTCCTTCGACTAGGATACTTCCCCCATGTCCCGAAGCTCCTGCATACTGGCTTACATCACCGGTAACATGAATGTTACCTGACATCATATTTTCGCCTAACCCTGGGCCAGCTGATCCTTCAACTTTGATATCAGAAAATTTATTCATTCCTGCGCAGTAATATCCAACACTACCAATAACTTTCACAGTAATCTGTTTATTAATACCAACAGCTAACGCGTGGCTTCCTTTTGGATTTCTAATAGAAAAAAAGCTATTTTTATCAGATTCTTGCAAAACCTTATTAATGTCTCTCAAAGACAATTTATTAAAATCAAGAATATTCATTTTCAATGTCCCCAAAAATAAACAGTAGCGGGCTCTGGCTCCCAGACCTTAGCCTTTTCTATTTTTGGTAAAGAGGTTAAGGCTCTATACTCGGACCCAAAAGCTACATAGTCAGGGGTCTCTGCCAGTACAGCGGGCTTGCAAGCGATCGGATCTCTTAGAACGCCAAAACCGTTTTCGGTACCAACAACGAACGTATAAAAACCATCAAGCTCCACAAGGGCGCTTTCCAAAGCTTCTTTAAGCGTTTTTCCACTATTCATTCCGTAAGTAATAAAGCTGGCAGCTACCTCAGAGTCATTTTCTGTTTCAAAAGTCATCTCTTTTCTCATTAGTTCTCTTCGAAGAGAGTTATGATTTGATAGCGACCCATTATGTACCAAACACTGATCTTCACCGGTGGAGAATGGATGTGCTCCAAGTGTTGTAACTGCAGATTCTGTTGCCATACGGGTGTGCCCAATACCGTGGGAACCCTTCATTTTAGCTATTTCAAATCTTTTTACTACTTCAGCAGGCCTGCCTACCTCTTTATAAATTTCCATTTTTTTACCAACACTTAATATTCTCAAATTGGGGAAGGTATCATTTATTAGATTGACAACCTTATCTTTTTGCTTCACGTCAAGCTTTATGACTGCATGTGTGGAATGAGTTTCAAAACTGAAGGATATTTCTTTCTTAGTAGATAAAAACTTTTTTAGCTTTTGAAAATCATCTTCGGGGGACTGAGACTGAACCATTATTTTAGCTCTCTTTGCAATTGGCTTCCCAAAAATCGCTAATCCAGCACTATCGGGACCTCTATCGCTCATACTTTCAAGCATTTTTGATAAATGAAGCCCTAAATTTGCAGATATATTCTCTTTTTTTGCGTACAGACCAACTATCCCACACATAACAACCTCGATATAAAATTTTCAAGCTTTAAACAATATTATGTCATGAAAATATATTTAATTTTTATCTTACTTAAAATCTTCAATAGCTTTTTTTAAATCTTTATACTCGTCACAGTTTACACCGCAAATTCGTTCAAGCAACTTCAGATTAGCATTTGCCTTTTCTAAATTTTTGTACTGTAGAAATAACTCGCCTTGATACTCTAAGGCTCCTTTGTGCATTGGGTTTAATTGAAGTGCCTTTTTGTAGTAAGCATCACTTTTCCCTAATTTATTCATTTTACGACTAACAAAGCCCAAATAATTCTGAATGTCTGCGTTTTGTGGAAATTTTACCTCCAGTGAAATTAATTTAATTTCAGCCTTTTCATATTTTTTTCCATATACAAGAGATTGCACCATATTTAGACCGTTTTTTAATTCAAGCGCGGTTAAGGGATTTGATAAAGAATTACTGGCACCCCCTGAATAACTGTTTGAGGATGAACCACTACTTGAAGATGTTCCACCTGAATTTGAGGTGGGCAACCCTCCAGCACCCACTAGGGTGAAAAACGAAAAAGCATAGGCAGCAAACGTTAAGAACCTTATAATCATCTCAGTCTCCTTAGAACTCTTGATATATAGTTAGTCAAATTCTTGAAAAAAACAAAAAATGACTTCACATTTTTGAAGTTTTATTGTTTTCGGCCATTACACATATCATCTCAAACATTATAGCCATAGCTGTATGTGCAGTTATATTATTTGGACTATCTTTTGTTGGCATCATACAAACAATATCTCCACCAATGACATTCATGCCTCTTGTGAGCCTTACTAAACTTATTGCTTCATCTATATCGAAGCCTTTAGAGCTCGCTTCCAAATTTGCAACAGCAGGTGCTATTGTTGGATCAAGACAATCAAGATCAAACGTGATATATACAGGCCTTCCATCGAGTATTTGTTTTGCTTGAGCGATTACAGATTCAAGACCCCTCTCCCTAAATTCTTTCATTGTGACAACGTTGTATCCGTACTCATAACTTGGTTCCAACCAGTCTAATGTACGTGGGTGTCCTCTTAGACCAATTTGCATAGATGATTTTGGATCAACATTACCCTGATCAGCAAGATAAGCGCCCCAATGCGCGGCAGACTTCTTTGAACCTAAAAAATGATCGACTTTCGTAAAAACATCGGTATGCGCATCTAGATGCAGCAAACTAACAGGCTTTCCATCGGAAATTTTGCCTTTTCCAAGAGCTTGAATTATCCCACCAGTTATGGAATGGTCACCCCCAATAGAGATAGGTTTAGAGTTGGCATTATCTATTGTTTTAAAAAAATTAGTGATTTGCGCTATACAATCTTCGTTATCGTTTGCCTTTGGGAAAGGTACGTCACCCGCATCAATAATTTTTGCAATATCCCAAGGATTTATTCCAAAATCTAAATGTGCTCGTCTACCAATTGCTGAGATATTCCTAAGCGCTCTTGGCCCCAAATGTTGGTCTCTTTCCGTTGTCCCATTTCCTGTGGAATGCGGAACGCCCACCAATGAAATATCGCTTCCTAAAACTTTTTCCTGAGGACATCTGAAGAGAGTAGGCACACCCCACCAGTATAAGTTTTCCATCATTGCGTTATCGTGCTCTAGTGCCATCTAAAACTCCTCGCTGTAAAAATACTTTCGATTTTTTGACCAATTTATTGTATAAAATAAACTGAGACATCTGGTTAGTCCACCTTTTGGATAAAAGGAGATGTAATATGAGAACAATTATACTTGCTATTTTTTCTTTTTTCGTAGTGACAAGCAACGCGTTTTCCGATCAAATTCCTTTAAAGTATCAAGGGTATTGGTCTGGTAAATCTTGTAAGTTTTCAATAGAACAATATGCTTTATTTGTAGGAACCAACGGTTATATTTATGAAGATGATAGTCAAGTTGAATTTAATTTTGTGTTTCCTAAAAATGTAGAAAATTGGACAGCATTCCAAACAAACGATAACAATCCAGATTTCAACTACTTTTATCAAATAGATAGAGGGCAACTAGTAGAAAGATATCCTCCAGAAGACTGGGATGGGTCTGATTATAGTTTTCTAAAAAACCAGCAAACGCAAGACACAATATACTATAAATGCGAAAGTAATGATCCGTTAATAGAGAGCAAATATGGAGAATTACTTAGCTTGCTAAACAGCTCAGTAGTACAGTCATGCAGAAACCCTGAGCAAGACAAATGCCTTCAAGATTTATTTAAATTTTTAGATGTAAACAAAGACAAGAGACTTCACCGAGCTGAATTAAATAGAGGACTACGTTCCCTAAGCTTGGTTTCAGTTCTCTTAGGCCAAAATGCTAATGATGACTTAGATAAGACTACCACCTTTGGAGTGTATGTTGCAATTGTACCTTTTTTGCCTCTGATTACCCAAACGTTAATGGCTAATATTGATTATGATGGATCTAATAGTCTTTCAATTGATGAAATATCACAGGATCGAAATGACTTGTTTTCAGCAATCGTATCTGCAAAAGATGGGGTAATTGAAGATATAAGGTCGCTTCCTGGTGTGCTTCAAAATTTTGCGCCATTGTTACAAGGCTTAGGTAATTTTAACTAACACAATTAATCATTATCTATATTTCCAGCCCCTGCTCCCGTTTTTCGAGATAGTTCGCTTTCGGGAACCAGCATGTTAGATGCTAGATTAGAAAGTTGTTTGAATACATTTTCATCTAACAACATTCTTGAGCGTTTGGATATTGGATTATTCAGCTCACTATTGTTTAAGCGTATCTCTATATCATTGCTACGTCTGAAGTTGTCGTTTTTCCAATTAAGTTGATCATTAAAAAGTGCAGCACAGATTTCTTTATTTTTATGGAAACTAAAACTAAAACCATAATAGTTAGAAGCTAGTCCAACCAAAAGCATCGAAGAGTCAATATTTTCCAATATCACACTTTTACAAGACTCTGAAACAAGCAAATCAATTGCGCTAACCCCTTCAAAAATTGCTCGTGAATTGCTAAAAATTAAACTTACGCCGTTCTTTTGAGGTGATACGGGTGGGTGGCGTTTACAATTTAGGGAATATAAAAGCTCTTTGCAACCAGGCAAAGAACGAGACTCTAGAAAACTAACACCAAACGATAAATCTTCACAGACTCCAGCGGGAAGGTTGCTACCCATACTTGCGTTAAATACTAAGTCTTTTAGCTCCGAAAAAGAAAGATCCATTAAGAATATTCGAGTGTAGGCATCCACCAATCGTCATTTTTTTGGTCCTTGAGTTCGTTTTTTAGAGGTGCTCCTTGAAATAAGTTTACTCTAACCCACCTGTCTGATTTCGGATCAAATTTAGACGCGCCAAAAAAGGATAATTTACAACGTAGCATATCAATAGGTTTGCAATGTTCATCAATTAAATTATCGTGTATTTCGGAGTATGGAGCCCAAGCATTCGTTTGTATCCTGCGAATAATAAATCGATGTTCAGGGTGTTTCATTAAAAATTCTGCTACGATCATATCATCATGGAAACTTCCAAGATCGGCATGCAAAGAATACACCCTCCTAGCAATATCTAAAGGCCTTTCTAAATCCTGGCCTTCCTCTTCATATCTGTTCCCCAATCTTGGCTCCAATTTTTCTTCTGAAACGTACCAAAATCTTGATTGATTTTCTTTCAAAGAAAAATCTATTTTCAAAGCCCAAGAGAAGTTCTTTTTTATTAAGTCAGCTAACTCAGCAACTCTCATTTTAGGGTAGAGCATAGGCAATTTGGTGCTCTCTAAACATAGATCAAGCCCGTCAATCAGATCTCCACCAACTTCCAAAAACAATGAAACGATTAGCTCTTGGCATTCTGTCGAATAATTTTTCGAAATATTAAAAATATTTTTTAAAGCATTGATTTTTAATAATTTTTCTAAAGTAAATTCATTTATTAATGATACCCACTCAGCTTTTAAAATATCAATTCTTTTCTTCTGTCTATCATCGTTAGTATTCCAAGAGTTAATAAAGTCTTTAACTCTAAATGTAAGCTCAATTAATCTTTCAGCCTTTTCCTCAGAAAGCTCTGCTAAATCAATCATCCGCGACAATGCAGTTTCTCGAACTTGAAACCAATTATTCAATAAGACAGGATGTTTCACCAAAAATGGAGCCATCCCAAGCCCCGTTGCATTACCAATTCCTAGATATCTTTGAATTTTTTTATCAAGGGGAACAAATTTTTTAGGATTACGGGCTTTTGCAATATGATTAACTAGGTCTAGTGAAAAGCCTCTGATTAAGTACACGGTCAGCATTTCAAGCTGAAACGGTACAGAAAAATCAGAAAGATCACTATGATTTTTTCTATCATCAATGCCGAATTTTCCGTTTCCATACACCGCTGTGGTTCGCATTAAATATCCAATATCATTTATCAGCTCGCTTGGAGGTTGCTTGCCTTCACTTAATGACTGCGCTACCAGCTCAAACATCCTTACAGACTTATTAGCCCTACTCAGAACTAACTCTGTATTTTTATACCTACCCGCCTCTTGAAAAGGTAACTGCATTTTAAGCCTTTCAATATCTGAAATTGATGGAACGCCATCAAACAGAGCAAAAGAGGTATCCCAAGCAGATGCAATAACTCTATCAGTCCTTTGTGAAGTCTCTAGAAAATTAGAAAATGCAATTAAAGCCAAGTCTTTACCAAAGAGGTTCAATTGATAAACCGCATTACCAAATCCGTTCTCATCCATTTCCCAGCGCGTACAACTAATGCGCGTTTTTTGCTGTATCATTTTACGGATCAATATTCTTGAAAAGGACAGCCTTGATGGATGGAAGGACCCCATTCTTTCCAGTTTCATAACATCAGAAGGCTTCCTAATATTTGGCTGTGGGCCACACAACTGTACTTCTTTTTCTATCACCAACTTATATCTCTTTATCAAAAGAATTTTTAAAAAACTTCATCCAGTTGAGTCCCATAATAGAATTAATTTCATCATTATCAAATCCAATATGCTTTAATCCATCCTTAATATTGATAAAATCTTTGTTTGATTTGAACCAATTAGGCTGAATAGGAAAGCCAGGGTTAGAAGAATCTCCTTCTCCAAAGTCTCTTGTTTTGCTCCATCTTCCATTTCTCATCCACTCTACGATACTATCAGGCTGGTTTTGACAAAGATCGCTTCCTATCCCAATATTTTTTGATCCAAATTTTTCTGCCGTTTTTGCAATCATTTTACAAAAGTCTTTAATAGTACAATTACTCCCATTATGTAAATGGTGAGGATAAAGAGAAAATCCCAGCATACCACCATTTTTAAACATTCGGTCTAGAACTTCATCTGACTTATTTCTTAAGGCAGAATGCCAGAAAGCTGGATTAGCATGAGTAATTGCAATCGGCCGTGACGAATTATCAATTGCCTCTAAAGTTGACCGATCAGAAGAATGGCTCATGTCAACAACAATACCAAGCCTATTCATTTCTTTAATAACCTCTTTCCCCATTCTTGTTAAGCCAGGGTCATTCTTTTCATAACAACCTGTAGCAAGGAGCGATTGATTATTATAAGAGAGCTGCATAAATCGAACACCAAGCTTTTGCCAAACTTCTAACAAAGAAATATCATCTTCTATCGGAGACGGATTTTGAAAACCAAAAATAATCGCTGTTTTATTATTTTTCTTAGCAGATAATATTTCATTATAGCTACCTGCTTGCACTATATACTTCGAATAACTATTGAAATATTCGTTCCATTTCTCAAGGTTTAAAACAGCTTCCCGAAAGTTTTCATGGTAAGCAATAGTTACGTGGACACAGTCAACTCCACCTTGTCTCATCTGCTCAAAAATTTCCTTAGACCAATTAGCATACTGCAAACAATCTACTGTAAAATTATTGCTTGTTTCCGAGTCAATAGACAAATCAAATCCCCCTGCTGATATCCTTTACTCCATTATAGCTTTAGTCTCTAAGAATTCTTCCAAACCCCACTCAGCCTTCTCTCGCCCATTACCCGATTGCTTAAACCCGCCGAATGGTGCATTAGTTCCCCCGCTACCATAATTAATATGGATTTGACCTGCTCTAATTTGCCTTGCGACACTCCTTAATTTTCTGGGGTCACTACCACATACATAAGCAGAAAGGCCATAGCTTGTATCATTCGCAATCTGAACCGCATTATCAATATCTTCATACGGGATTACAGATAAGACGGGGCCGAATATTTCTTCTTGTGCAATTTCCATGGAGTTATTTACATCTCCAAAAACAGTTGGCTTAACAAAATAACCGGCATTAAGCCCTGTAGGCTTGCCTAATCCACCGGTTACTAATTGAGCACCAGCTTTAATCCCAGATTCAATTAACCTTTGTACCTTATCAAATTGAGCTTGACTTACTAGAGGGCCGATGTCTGTGTCTTCTTTTGTAGGGTCACCAGTTATCAATTTTTCTGCAACATTTTTTGCAATTTCCAAAGCATCATGTTGTCGATTCTTTGGCACTATCATTCGAGTTGGCGCATTACAAGACTGTCCAGTATTCTCCATTATTTTTTGTACACCAACGGTGACCGATTGTTCAAACTTTTCATCATCAAAAATTATATTTGGTGATTTTCCTCCAAGTTCCTGACTTACTCTCTTGACCGACTTTGCTGCAGCCTGAGCAACAGCGACCCCTCCCCTCGTTGAACCAGTAAAAGACATCATGTCTACATCCTTATGGTTGGATAAGGCCTCTCCTACAACCGGACCCAAGCCATGCACCATATTAAAAACTCCTTTAGGAACTTTCGCAGTATCCATTATTTCAGCAATTATATTAGCTGATAGTGGTGATATTTCGCTTGGCTTCAAAATTGCCGTACACCCTGAGGCAAGACACGGTCCAAGCTTCGATATAGTTTGGTTTATTGGCCAATTCCAAGGTGTGATTAGCCCGCACACTCCAATTGGCTCATTCCTTACAGTGTAACCATTAAAAGGGTATTCAAATTTATGCGCCTCTAAAACTCTAATTGCTGTTTTTAGATGGTTCATGCCCACGGCAGCTTGTGCATTACGAGAGAGCTTAACCGGCGCTCCCATTTCTTTGGTTATAGCTTCCACAAAATCCTCAAAGCGATTTTCAAATTGGTTTCTTATTTCTTTCAACAGGTCTAATCGCTCAGCTACACTTGTCTGCGCATAGCTTGAAAACGCAGCTTTTGCAGCCTCTACTGCCTTGTCAATATCCTGCTGAGAGCCAACGTTTAGTGTCCCAATAACTGATTCATCAGATGGATTAATAATATCAATTTTTTCATCTTTTATAGAGGAGACCCATTCGCCATTAATGTAGAATTTATCTAGTTTCATTGATTTTACCTTTATGATTATATCCCAGCTGGATTTTCAACAGATTTGCCAAGGGCTTTTAGATCTGAGTATCGATCACCTATCCTATGGTGGGGCCTACCGCTTGTAGCAGCTCCAAGAGCACACACTATTTCGTCGACATTAGGCGCATCATATATGGAAAACTGAACAGTCAAATAATGCGAACGTCTTCCAGTGTCATGTTTA
>CACGWW010000004.1 GCA_902576905.1 uncultured Alphaproteobacteria bacterium | reverse complement strand
ATTACTGAGTTCAGGGAAGGAGTTTAATTTGAAATTGGTTGGGGCTAGAGCGCAAAATTGGCTGAGGCAAGAAAAATCCTACAAAGCATTTGGGTCAGATCTGGGAAGAGACGCTGGGCCATTCGAGTCTAAGCTCAGTAGATTTGTGGATATTAACAAAAACTTTTTAGGGAAAGACGCCCTCCTGAAAAGGAAAACCAATGTTTCTTGTGTAACACTGCTTATAGATGGTCCAAAGGATATAGATCCTTGGGGAAGAGAAGCATTATATAATGAAACAGAAGAGGTAATGCTGGGTAGATTAACCTCAGCAGGATATTCAGTACATTTTAAAAGGAGTATTGGTATAGGTTATGTAAAGTCCTCATTTTCTGAAGTAGGCACAAAGCTTAGGATAAAAATCGATGATGCGTTTTGGAATGCAGAGATAGTTCGAGACAGTCCATATGATCCTCAAAACGAAAGGATTATAGACAGAGCTCAATAAATTATAGAAAACGCTTAAATGATTTAAATACTCGTATCACATGCGTTAATAGTGTTAGGGTGAAAAAAATATACGCAGCGTTGGCGTATAAATTTGGAAAAAAACAAATAAATAAAAAGAAACAGATAGTTTCAAAACCTTCAATCAATCCAGAAGAGTAAAAGAATCCCTTATCCGCTTGGTCAATTTTAATATTATATTTTTCGATTATGATAGCGTCGGCAAGAAAGCTTGATCCATTTATATAAAAAGCTGCCAGTAAAAAAGCTGTCGGCAATGCATTTTCATACGGAGAAACCACCGCGAAACCCAAAGGGATTAAAGCATAGAACGCAAAGTCGGACGTAATATCAAAAAAAGCACCAAACTTTCTTGGTGTGCCAAGTCGTGCCAATCTGCCGTCTAAACCATCCAAAAACCTATTAATTAGGATTAGTATTAATCCTAAATAAAACAATCCGTATGATAAGGCTGCGAAGCATATAAAGGTTACGACTAATCCCAAAAACGTAATCCAATTTGCGTCCACGCCAATTTTATGAAAAATATTTGCAATAGGATTTAAATAGTTATCTATGTATTTGTTTATTTCTCGATCAATCATTTGTAGAACTTTTTACTTTTTAGCAAGTAAGCGCATTTTAGTTTTTTAAACTTTGCTTACTACCTGTTTAATTTATAAAGAAATTAGCAAAAAATTTAAAAATATCTTTTGGGCTAATTTTACACTTGGCTTAAATAGTCTCGTAAAGGGTATTAACTTCCGTTAAAATCTCCTCATGCCAAATCTTTGTGTCTAGACCAAACTCAAGACAACTCATGATATATTGCAGACACTCACTGTGCCTTTCCTCTCTAGTTATAAATACTATAGAGCTATCTAAATTACAGGAAATTTGAACTGTGCAACCATTAAAAATTATAGTTTGCCCCTCTAAACGAATAAAATTATTCCAGGTCTTTTCGTTCTCTTTGAATAAGTTTTTCACATCCTTCAAAGTGATTTTTTTTGAGATGGATTTATATGATTCGTACATACTCATAGCTCAAAATAGAACAAAAAGTGAACATTTGTAAATAGTTTTTTTGATTATATTATATTAAGGCTATTTATTTACATATGACCAAAAGAACATATGAAATAGACGCGGATAATATAGAAGTAGCCAGGGATTTCGAAGAGATCGTAAAAGATAAGCGTGAACATTGGCGTGCCAATATAACCAAAAGCCGACAACGACAACGTAGATATAAAAAACGCCTTACGAAGCAACTACTAAAAAAGTACGCTTAATATTTAGCATCAATTAGATCTAAAGCTTTTGAAAAAATAAATGGGTCAACATTTCCACCTGTACAGACAATGATAAGCGCATCTGAATCAATCTTTTCATACTGATTTAATGCCGCTGCTAGTGAGATAGCTCCTCCAGGCTCAACAACTAGATTATGGTGCAAAAATAACAAGCTCATTGCCTCGAGGGCTTGCGCATCGCTAGCAACTAGACCAGGAGCCGCATGCTTTTTAAGAATTTCAAAAGTTAGTTCCCCAGGTGTGGGAGTCAAAATAGCATCGCAAATAGATCCGTCCAACACCTTATTCGTTACTCTACTCCTTTGCTTTAACGATCTAGCCATATCATCAAAATTTTCAGGCTCACAAGTTCTAACCTTAAAATTCTCATTTAATCCCTGAAAAGCTAAACTAATACCTGAAGCTAATCCCCCTCCTCCACAACAAACCAGTACATCTGCTGCATCTAATTTCATCCTTTTTGCTTGGTTTATTAGCTCAATTCCCACAGAGCCTTGCCCAGCGATTACAAAGGGATCATCATAAGGTCGTATAAGCTTTAAATTTTTTTCTTTCTGTAACTTTTTGCCAATCTCTTCTCTACTTTCTTTTATTCGGTCGTAAAAGACTACATTAGCTCCATATGACTGAGTATTTTTTATCTTAAGTCTAGGAGCATCCTTTGGCATAATAATTGTAGCTTGAATTTTAAGTTGATTTGCAACGGCTGCTATGCCCTGAGCATGATTTCCCGAAGAGTACGCCAATACACCCTTTTTTAAGTCTTCGAAGTCATTATTTACAAAAGAAGACCAACTTCCTCTATATTTAAAAGAACCTGTTTTTTGTAGGCACTCAGCTTTGATGAAAACACGCTTATTTAGTCGTTCACTTAGGAAAGGCGATTCTAGTAAAGGCGTTTCAACTAAATGCTGATGGATTTTATCGTAGGTATCAGAAATAAGAGAGAAATCTACCAACTCATGCCTTCTCAATATTATCTAATTTGGGCATACCCATAACATGGTAACCACCATCTACAAAGATTACTTCCCCAGAAACGTGCATTCCATAATCACTCAACAAAAACGCAGCTGTGCCCCCTACTGATCTTAATGTTGGATTTGACTTTAGGGGAGAATTTTGCTCGGAAAGACGGAATACTCTTCTCGCTCCACCTATAGCAGCACCCGCTAGTGTTTTCATTGGTCCAGCACTGATAGCATTCACTCTAATCCCATTCTCACCCAAATCGCTTGCTAGATATCTAACAGATGACTCCAGAGCTGCTTTTGCTACTCCCATCACATTATAATTAGGAGTAACTCTCTGCGAGCCTAAATAACTAAGCGTTAAAATCGCTCCACCTTGCTTCATAAGAGCGGAGCATCGCTTTGAGACATCAATTAGGCTGAAACAAGATATATCCAGAGAATTTAAAAAATTCTGCCTCGAAGTATTGATAAACCTACCAGACAGTTCAGATTTGTCAGAAAAAGCAAGCGCATGTACTACAAAATCTAGCGATCCCCACTCCATAGATAAATGATTAAAACATTTATCTATGGAACTTTCATCCGAGACATCGACATCAAATAAAAGCTTTGAGCCTATACTCTCGGCCAATGGCTCTACTCTCTTTTTAAAGTTTTCACCCTGATAACTTAATGCTAAAGATGCTCCTTCTGCACTTAATACTTCAGCTATTCCCCATGCAATGGACTTTTGGTTAGCTACACCCATAACCAAGCCTTTTTTATTTTTCATGAGGCCAGACAAGAAAGTTATCCAGTATACTTGCTTAAGGCTATTGAGGCATTGGTACCTCCAAACCCAAAGCTATTCGATAAAACAGTATCCAATTCAATTCCTTCTACCAATCCCGTAGCCACTTCATTAGAGTTGATTTCTTCATCCAAATTAAAAACATTAGCACTTGCCGATATAAAGTTATTTTCCATCATAATCAGTGAATAAATAGCTTCTTGGACACCTGCGGCACCAAGACTATGGCCAGTAAGTGATTTCGTGGAAGCAACTAAAGGTTGTTTTTCTTCACTGAATACATTTCTAACCGCTTGTATCTCAGTGACATCTCCTGCAGGAGTTGAAGTACCATGTGCATTAATATAATCTACCTTCCTACCGTTCAAAGAGGCTAAAGCTAATCTCATCGATCTCTCAGCTCCTTCGCCTGACGGTGCTACCATGTCATAACCATCGGAGGTTGCGCCATAACCTGTGACTTCAGCATATATTTTTGCTCCTCTGGCAATAGCGTGGTTTAACTCCTCTACGACTACTACTCCACCGCCACCTGCAATAACGAAGCCATCTCTATCTCTATCGAAAGCTCTTGAAGCGTTTTCTGGAGTATCATTATATTTGCTGGACATTGCACCCATAGCATCAAAAAGACAGGAGAGCGTCCAGTCCAACTCTTCTCCCCCACCCGCAAATACTACATCTTGCTTGTTTAGCTGTATTTGCTCAACAGCATTTCCTATACAATGGGCAGAGGTTGAACAAGCTGAAGTTATAGAATAGTTAACACCCTTTATTTTGAAAGGAGTAGCTATACAAGCTGAGTTTGTAGATGACATACCCCTTGTAACCATAAATGGTCCCATCCTCTTAGGGCTACCTCTTTCTATTACAGTTTTATGCGCAGAAAATAAGTTTTTTGTTGAAGGTCCTCCTGATCCAACAATAAGCCCTGTTCTTTCATTAGAAACTTCTTTTTCCTCTAGCCCGCTATCATCTATAGCTTGTTGCATCGCTATAAAGTTAAAGGCTGCACCATCTCCCATAAACCTTAGCTGCCTTTTATCTATAAAATCCTCTATATTTATATCTGGTCTTCCATGAACTCTACTTCTAAATCCGTGTTCCTCATATTCTAAACTTTTGCTTATACCGGAAGTCCCTTTTCTAAGACTCTCTTCTACCGCTTTTTTATCAATTCCGATACATGAAACAATTCCCAAACCTGTAATAACCGCTCGACGCATAATCGTACTTTTCTCCCTTTGAAAATAAATCAGCTCTGAAACAACCCTACCTTCATATTTTCAGCTGAATATATCTTTTCATTATCTGCATACATAGTTCCATTGGCCATGCCTAGTTTTAACTTTCTATCGATAACTCTTGTAAAATTTACTTCGTATCTCACAAGTTTTATATCTGGAGTTACCATTCCTGTAAACTTTACCTCACCGACACCTAAAGCTCTTCCGCGACCCTTCATTTCTCTCCATCCCAGATTAAATCCCGTTAGTTGCCATAATGCATCTAAACCTAAACACCCTGGCATTACAGGATCTCCTTCAAAATGACAGTCAAAAAACCATAATTTTGGATTTATGTCGAACTCTGCTATCACATGTCCTTTATTATGTTCACCACTATCATCTGATATCTCTGTTACCCTATCAATCATTAGCATAGGAGGCATTGGAAGTTGAGGGTTACCTATTCCAAACAGTTCACCCTTAGCGCATGATATTAACTCATCGTAATCAAACTTATTTTTTCTGGATATCATAGTGTTATTTTTACTACTCTATTTTTAGCATCATACAAATTAAATTCTATCGATGCGTTAAAAAATATTTTTTTTTATCATTATTTACCTATCACAAAATTATTATCGGAGATCCTATCAGGGTATGTTCACAAAAGATAGGTAAAATAATTTTCATATCTGCTGTATGCTAAAGTACAAAATTGAGTTGGACTTTTTACTCGTTTACAATTAAAAAGAACAAAACATGAACAAAATAAAATTGAAAAATAGATTCGCTTCCATTTGGTTTCCACAGTTACCATTAGAGACGATATTATCTAGAGAACCCCTGTTAGATTCATTACCTCTAGTTGTTTCTTTTTCTGAAGGGGAGGAAATAATATGCGCAAACGGATTAGCTAAAAAGCTAAATATATGCGCTGGAATGTCTACTAAGGAAACTCTGACATTGAACCCTCATGTGATTAGTAAAACAGTTCAACATTCGGATCTTAAAAAAAAACTAATTAAACTTTTTAGTTTCATATATCAATTCACGCCTCTTGTAAGATTAGATGGCTATGATAGCTTGATGCTTGATATAACAGGATGCGAGAAATTCACGGGGAAAGAGGAAGACTTTATACATCAACTAACAACTCATTTTTCTAAAATTAATATACTCAGCATTATAGGGATTGCAGGAACTCAGGGAGCCGCTTGGGCAATAGCAAGATTCCAAAATAGTTCCAATCAAAAACAACCGAGAGTAAATCTTAGAAAAATAATCAATGATCAAAGTAGAGCTACAAGGATTAAAATTCCTAGCGACAGAGATACCGAGAATTTGCAAAAGAAATTATCTATCTTTAATACAGGCTATTCTGTTAATGACTCTATGTATAAATCTAGAATAATTGATAATTATAAAACAGAAAAATCTCTTATTTCCTTACCAGTGGAAGCGTTGAATATAGAAAGTACCGATGTAAATCTATTAAATTTATTTGGTATATACAAAGTTGGAGATCTAATAAACATAGATTCGACTTCTATTAATAGAAGATTTGGCAATCATATAACCAAAAGAGTACGGCAAGTTTTGGGTAAAGAAACAGAATTATTCAATAAAATTGTCTTGGAAGAAAAATATTCCTTTTCAACAGAACTGTTCTTAGAAGAAATAACTCTTCAAGGTATAAGTGAATTCATCAAAACTCTTATTAAGAAACTATGTGATAAGCTCGAGAAAAATAAGAAGCTAATTAGAAGATGTAATGTTAAGTTTCCACCAAACAACAAATTACTTATAGAGATAAATTTCAGTAACCCCACGCAAGACAAAGCCAAAATAGAACTGGTAATGCTAGAAAAACTCAAGACTATCAAAAGTCTCAAAAATATAGAAGCAATAATCCTTGAAGGAGTACACATTGAAGAAGCAAGAGAAAGACAAATAGCTATAAATGTTTCTGGTAGAGATTGCACTTCTAAATGTCTAGATGAGGAAGAAAAAATAAGTTTATTGATGGCCAGAATCGAAGCTAGGTTAGGGAAAAATAAGGTGAAATCCTTCGCACAACGCCACAGTCACATACCAGAGAAAACTTTTTCTTTAGATGAATTCAAACCAAAAAGAAAAACAGGTAATCAATGGCAGAAAAGTAAATTTATCAGACCAATACTTTTATATTCACCGGATCTCATTAATGCTACTTTGTATAGAGATGACTATCTGAATAAATTCAGTTGGAGAGGAAAAAAGTATAAAACCTGCTATGTACGTGGACCTGAAAGAATAGCATCTGAATGGTGGAACAAGGATAAAGGGACAAATTTTAGATTACGTGACTATTGGGAGGTGACAACAACGTGTGGTGCAAGGTTGTGGATGTTTGAAGAAAAGAATAAGATTTCAGAAAATAGATGGTTTGTACATGGTAATTTTTGTTAGTAATTTAGGCTGTTAATAGGGATGCAATTTCAAAAAAATAATACATTAGATACTAAAGCTCTTGGGCTTGAGGTTTCTTTGGCAATAGCAAAATTTGTTACTGGAAAAGAGAACATGCACTATGGCGTTTGGGACAACCTAGACCCTTGTCTTGAGAATTTGGGTAAGGCTCAAGAACAGTATACAAAACTACTTTTCAAATACTTTCCAAAAAAGAAAAAGCTGAAGATCCTTGATATTGGCGGAGGTGCTGGAGAAACAGCAAAAAAGTTAATCTCCTTAGGCCATAGCGTCACTATTATTGTACCTAGCGATATACTAAGCAAACGATGTTTAGAAAATACAAATAATAAAGCCGAAGTTCATAATATAAGGTTTGAAGATTATGAACCCAAAAAAAAACAGACATTTGACTTATGTCTGTTTTCAGAAAGCTTTCAATATATTCCTGCAAAAATTGCGCTAAAAAAGGCTAAAGGATTACTAAACAAAGGTGGACAAATATTGGTTGCGGATTGCTTCCGCTCTGACGTTAAGCATAGTAGTCACAACAGAAGACCAGGAGGAGGACATCCTTTATCGGAAATGCTGAAACTAATTAAAGATGTAGATTTGAATATTATATCAAAAAAAGATATAACAAAATCCGTTGCTCCATCTTTAGATATAGAGCAAAAATTTTATAATGTAGTTGGCGTTGGAATAGACAAAGTACAGCAAGGCTTAGTAGCAAGCCATCCTTGGAAAATGAAGCTTTTTAGTCTAGTCTATAAGACTATAGTAAACCAGAAAAAGCGCAGACGGTTACATGATAGAATTTACGGAAATATAAGAAATTCTGATAATTTTATAAAATTCAATCACTATATAATCTTTCAACTGTCTTCTAATAAGGCAGGTTGAATAACTTAATAAGATAGAACTTTTAGTTGTCGTATTCAGAGCTTTGCATAACATCTAATTTCAGCTTCCTAGAAGGAGCTAGCCATCCTGAAGAGTATGTTGAAAGAGCAATAGAGTTTGGATTAAAGTCTATAGCAATTGTCGACAAAAATTGCATTTCTGGAATAGTAAGAGGGCTTAGAACTATAAAGGAAATCGAATATGATACTAAAAGTAAACACTCTCCTCTAAAACTAATACCAGGAGTTACTATTGTTACAACTCATAGAACTGAAATAACATGTTTAGCTCAGACACGAAAAGGATGGAAAAACATATGCAAAGTTTTAACTACTGGAAAAAAAAATTCGAAGAAGGGTTATTCCCATATTGACTATGAAAGTATTCTCAAAAACCAAGATGGCATTATATTCTTAGCTCATATTTCAGAAAAAAATCATAGCCTTTCAGAGAGGCTTGAGTGGTTGAGGTTTATCCAAATACTCAAGAGAAATAATAGTAGATCTATATATATAGTTATGGCGCCCAGATATGATGGCTTGGATGAAATACGTTTTTACAAAATCAATAAGTTTGCAAAAAATGCTAAGTGTGGAGTTATAGGGTCTTCTACTCCTCTAATGCATCATGGCTCGAGACGAAAAGTCAGAGATACCCTATCTGCAATAAAAATGAAATGCACCATAGATGACCTGGGAGTTGAATCAAGCACTAATGGAGAGCAAAGAATGCGATCACCCCATGATTTTATAACTATATTCAAAGATTATCCTGAAGCGATACACAACACTAACTTTGTAAGCGATAGATGCTCGTTTTCTTTAGACGAACTCAGCTATACATACCCTAAAGAAGTGCTCAAAGGAGAGAACCCCGATACAATATTACACGAGCTAACCTTTAATGGATTAAATGAATATTATGCAAAAAATATTCCTGTGAAAATATTAAAGGGAGTAAAAAAAGAACTTCTGTTAATAAAAAAACTCAAATACGCTCCCTATTTCCTCACAGTGTACGACATAGTGAAATTTGCAAGAAGTAGAGGTATTTTGTGTCAAGGCCGTGGCTCTGCTGCTAATTCCATAGTTTGTTTTTCTTTGGGAGTAACATCCGTTAGCCCAGAGATTGGGTCTATGGTATTCGAGCGCTTTATATCAGAAGCAAGAAACGAACCTCCTGACATTGACATTGATTTTGAGCATGAACGCAGACAGGAGATAATAGACGAAATATATAGAAAATATGGCGATAGAAGAGCTGCCTTATGCGCTACAGTCATCCACTACAGAGCGAAAGGAGCGATAAGAGATGTCGGCAAAGTAATGGGGTTAAGCAAAGAAATAATATCCTCGATGGCTGAAAATATTGTTGGATGGGATAGACATAAGATACCTCATTACAATAATAACAACTTAGAAGGTAAGAATGACCATACTAGAATATTGGAGACTTTGGCCCTCAGCGACCAATTGATAGGCTTTCCTAGACACTTAGGTCAGCATGTAGGTGGCTTTATAATTACTGAGGATTATTTGGATGAGATTACATCTATTGAAAATACTGCTATGGAAGGCAGAAGTATAATAGCATGGGATAAAGATGACATAGACTTTTTAGGTATACTAAAGATAGATATTTTAGCTCTTGGGATGCTGACATGTATAAAAAAATCTTTTGATTTAATAAAAAACCATCACAACCGGAAAGTTAGCCTAAACAATATTCCACATCGAGATACACGTGTCTTTAATATGCTTTCCAAGGCGGACACTATAGGGGTTTTTCAGGTTGAAAGCAGAGCCCAAATGAACTTCCTTCCGAGATTAAAACCACAATGCTTTTATGATCTGGTAATACAAGTTGCCATCGTCAGACCTGGGCCAATTCAGGGGGATATGGTTCACCCCTATATAAAAAGAAGAAATGGACAAGAAAAAGTTACTTTTCCTTCCGAAAAACTAAAAGAAATTCTTGGCAAGACTCTTGGCGTGCCACTATTTCAAGAACAAGCAATACAAATTGCAATGAAAGGTGCGGGGTTTTCACTGAAAGATACTGATAGACTGAGAAAATCATTAGCAACGTTTAAGAGAAACGGTACAGTTAGTAAGTTTAAAAAAAGATTTATTGATGGCATGCAAAAAAATGGATACGACAAGGATTTTGCTACAAAGTGCTTTTCTCAGATATCGGGGTTTGGTGAATACGGATTTCCTGAAAGCCATGCTGCAAGCTTCGCTATTCTTGTATATGCATCGGCTTGGATAAAATATCATTATCCTGATGTTTTTGCCTGCGCTTTACTAAACTCTCAACCGATGGGATTCTACTCTACTTCCCAAATAATACGTGATGCAAAAAATCACGGAGTAAAAGTTAAAGAAATATGCATAAACAAAAGCGAATGGAACCATTCTCTAGAAAATCATGGCGAACCTTGTTTTAGTTTACGCCTGGGGTTCAGGCAGATCAAAGGACTGTCAAAAAATGACGTCGATAGAATTATTAAAGAGAGAGGCAATGGTTATAATGATCCCCAAGATTTAGGGCATCGTATTAGACTGAGCCCAAGTATTATAAAGCTGCTGATTAAAGCAAATTGCTTTCACTCTCTTAATAAAAACAGAAGACTATTACTTTGGGATACTCAAGCTATAAAAAAAACAAATTCTTTAGCCCTTTTTGAAGGTTATTCTGAGAAGGAATACTTACTAGAGAAAAGCGTCAATCTTCCTAATATGACTTTAGGTGAAGAATTGATTTTAGATTATCAATCTCTACGGTTAAGTCTATCTACACACCCCGTAAAACTACTGAGACCTTTTCTCAACAAGAGATTCATAGAAGAGTATTGTAGCCGTAGTATCTAACGAGTTTAACCGCAATAGACGCTAACTATCTTCTTCTGACTGCCAACAATAATACTCAATCGTTTAGGGTTAGTATTCTCAATACTTTCATTTCTATCTAAGAAAATAATCCTAGTATTGGATGGGTACTCCATTGCGCCGAGCGCCGATTCAGGTTGCCCCACTAAAAAGCTCAAATTACGTGCTATACACTGACCATCATCTGTCAGCTTGACCTTATTCCCGATTGTTGGGCCAGTGTAGTTCCCTGTAATATTGGGTTGCTCTAGACTGGTTTGATTTGTTTGACAAGCAACTGTTAATAAACAAAAAGTTATAATAAAAAAATTTTTGACCACAGATATCCTCATTAATTTAATTCACTTTAAAGCTTCTTACGATTAGCAATCAGATCATCAACGACAGCAGGTTCTGCTAAAGTAGATGTATCACCTAAATTGCTAAAATCATCCTCAGCGATCTTTCGCAAAATCCTTCTCATGATCTTACCTGATCTAGTCTTTGGAAGACCTGGAGAAAATTGAATAATATCAGGCTTTGCAATAGGACCAATCTCTTTTCTAACCCAATCCTGAAGGTCCTTCAAAAGTTCATCAGAGTTTTTCTCTCCGGACATTAGAGATACATATGCGTATATCCCTTGGCCTTTAATTGGGTGGGGGAAACCAACTACTGCACTCTCATTAACTTTTGGATGGGCGACTAAAGCACTTTCAATTTCTGCTGTTCCCATTCTATGACCTGAAACATTTAATACGTCATCGACTCTTCCAGTGATCCAGTAATACCCATCTTTATCCCTTCTACACCCATCACCTGAGAAGTAATAACCTTTATAATCATTAAAATACGTCGAAACAAACCTATCATGATCTCCAAAGACAGTACGCATTTGTCCTGGCCAACTATCCTTAATAACCAATACGCCTTCACACTCCTCATCAAATATCTCTTCTCCAGAATTTGGGTCAAGAATTGCAGGCTCAATACCAAAAAAGGGTAAAGTTGCAGAACCAGGCTTGGTTGTTGTAGCTCCTGGTAAAGGTGTAATAAGAATTCCACCTGTTTCAGTTTGCCACCACGTATCGACAATTGGGCAATTGTTTTTACCTACTACCCGATTATACCACTCCCATGCTTCAGGATTAATAGGCTCTCCTACAGTGCCTAGAATTCGAATGCTAGACAGATCATTTTTGTTAACAAATTCGTCACCTAGCCCCATCAAGGCTCTTATAGCTGTTGGAGCCGTATAAAATTGATTTACTTTATATTTTTCACATATCTGCCAAAATCGTGATGCGTCAGGATAGGTAGGAACGCCCTCAAACATAAGAGTCGTTGCTCCATTTGCTAAAGGCCCATAAACGATATAGCTGTGACCAGTTACCCAACCTACATCAGCAGTACACCAATAGATATCTCTATCATTATAATCAAAAACAAATTTATGTGTCATCGAAGCATACAGAATATATCCCGCCGTTGAATGTAAAACACCTTTAGGTTTTCCTGTTGAGCCAGAGGTATAAAGGATAAAGAGCGGGTCTTCTGCACTCATAGGTTCAGGAGGACAAACAGTACTTGCTTTATCCATTAAATCATTTAACCAGAAATCACGCCCCTCCTTCATACTAACTTCTGTTGAAGTTCTCTTCAAAACAAGAGATGTTATATCTCCGGATATATCCAAAGCCTCATCAACATTCTTCTTTAAAGGAGTTTGTTTTCCACCTCTTGGCGCTTCATTGGCGGTAATCACCGCTTTTGCTCCACAATCAATAATTCTGCTCGCAAGCGCTTCTGGAGAAAAGCCTGCGAAAACAACAGAGTGTATAGCGCCTACTCTGGCACATGCTAACATAGCGTAAGCCGCTTCTGGAACCATTGGCATATACAAAATTACTCTATCCCCTTTCTTTATACCTCTATCCTTTAAAACGTTTCCAACCTTACAAACATTTTCATAGAGTTCTCTGTACGTAATTTTTTTAGAAACCCCTGGCTCATCACCCTCCCATAAGATTGCCACTTTTTCACTTTTGTTTTCTAGGTGTCTATCTACACAGTTTTCAGACACATTGAGCACACCATCTTCAAACCACTTTATAGAAATATCAGGATGGGAATATGAAACATTTTTGACTTTAGTAAATTCTTTTTGCCACAGCAGTCGATTACGACCCTGTTCCTCCCAAAACGCCTCAGGACTTTCAACTGACCTTTTATACATTTCATGATATTTGGTCCTATCTATTAGCGCTTTTTTGGAAAACTCTTCCTTGGGCTGATATCCTTCTACAGTTTTCATTCCTTTAATCCTAATTATAATTGTTCTTAAACAAATCTTTGTCAGCTTTAAATAATACTCGCAATCGCACTTGCTAAATAATTTATCACGCCTTTACGCAAACCTGCTACATTTATTCTACTATCGGAGACCATATATATTCCATGATCTTTTCTTAAAACCTCAACTTGGTCGGAAGTTAAGCCTAACTTAGAAAACATACCCCTATGCTTATTAACAAAACTGAAACGCTCTGATTTAGTTTCTCGTTGCAATTCCGACGCAAGCCGTTCTCTCAAATCCAACATATTTACACGCATTTCTTCTAGCTCGTCTTTCCACAAAACCTTAAGCGTTTCATCCTGCAATATTTGATTAACTACTGCAGCACCGTGGTCTGGAGGGAAAGAAAATGTAAGCCGGTTTAATGATTTAAGGTTATCTTGAACTACATGTCGTTTCGCTAGCTCTGAAACTACAATAGCTACACCTACTCTGTCTCTGTAAACACCAAAATTTTTTGAGCACGAGACAGCTATCATCGCCTCTGATACATTTTTTACAAGATAATTGAGACCCTCAACATCTTTAGCTAAGCCGTCTCCAAAGCCTTGATATGCAAGATCTATGAAAGGTAAAACATTTTTGTCCTGAATCAATTGTGTTATCTCTACCCATTGTTCCAAGCTTAAATTTGCTCCAGTTGGGTTGTGACAACATCCATGCAATAATAGTATATCGTTTTCACGCATATCATTAAGGTCATTATACATTTTGTCAAAATTCACTTCACATGTGGTCTCATCAAAATAATAATAGGTGCTCATATTAATACCTAAGTGTTTCAAAATAGCTTGGTGATTGGGCCAGCTTGGATTTGAAATCCAAACATTACCGACGCTCTTTGTAGCTCTTGCTAAAAGAAGAAGTTGGTGTAAGGCCCCGGTTCCTCCAGGCGCTTGAGCAAATGAGAGCCTTTTGTCATCTACAGAATTATTTAAGACTAATCCTCCTATATTTTTGGAGAATTCAATTGAGCCTATAAGGCCAACATAACTTTTACTATCCTGCAATCTGTGCAGTATCTCTTCACTTTTTTTTACGGCTTTCATTATTGGTGTTGTTCCTTTGGCATTCTTGTAAACGCCAACACCCAAATCTAACTTATTTGTTCTTGTATCCTCGGCGTATTGAGCCATTAACTCCATTATTTTATCTGATGGTTGACTATTTAAATGCTCGAACATTTATAGATACTCCTTATTTTCCAATTGAGACGACGCACTTCTCTTATGAATCTCTGTTTTATATATATTAAATCCAGCTTTTTGGTAAAGAGGAAGGGCACTTTTGTGGTCCAATGTATTAGTGTTGACAGTTAATGTTTTTACATCATCCCTCTCCATTACTTCCTCGAAAACTCTGTTCATCATAAATTTACCTAGGCCTTTGCCAGTTACGTCATCAAACAACCCAAAATAGGCTAAGTCACAAACAGGTAAAAGCCTGTAATCGAGAACAAAAAAGCCCTTAGGTACACCTCGGAGAATGAGAGAATATAAAATAACGTTTTCGTCAGTCAAAAAGCTTTCCAACTTGCTTTTTTCGGATCGCAACCAATCGGTCCACTCATATTTTCGACCAACCTCCTTATAAAGATATAAAAAATATGATGTATTTGGTGATATTGCTTTTAGAAAGCTAATAGCTGGATTACTCGAAACATTTTTAAAATACTTAATATCCTCCATTTCTAAAGACAAATATGAGACGGTGTAGTTTAATATGATGCTTGCCTCTTGATGTTGCACTTGAAACTACTAATCAATTTTTCCCCATTCGGCCCAGGAACCATCATATAATGAAATTTTTGAACAGCCAATTTCGTCTAACGCTAAATATAAAACTGCTGCAGTTACTCCTGACCCGCAAGATGTGATAATATAATTATTAAAAACAACACCTTTCTTAGAAAAAATATCTATGATCTCTCGCTTACTTTTAAACGTAAAATCTTCATTCAGTAGAGTTTCATAGGGAACATTAATTGAATTTTCTATGGATCCAGATCGCAAACCACTTCTTGGTTCAGGCGCTGTTCCCATAAAACGCCCCTCTGAACGCGCATCAATTATTGAGCAATGATTTGATTTAGTTGCTCTTATAACATCATCCCTATCAGCTACTATACTCTTATCCTCGTAGATAGTCAGGTGTCTAATTTCTTTTTCGGTTATTTCAGCAGTAGTCGATCTATTTTCTTTAACCCACTTTGGAAATCCTCCATCAAGTACAACTACATCAGAGTATCCAAACACCTTAAACATCCACCACAGTCGAGCAGCAGACCTCATTCCTAATCCATCGTATATGACGACTTTATGTCCATCGCCTATACCGAGTTTCCGGACAGTGGAATTGAACATCGCCGAGGGTGGCAGCATGTGAGGTAAGTCGATATCATTATCTTTTATTTTGTCAATATCAAAGAACGATGCCCCCGAAATGTGACATTCTAAAAATTCTTGTTCTGCGTTTCGTTTCTCTTGTGGAAAATACCAGCTAGAATCTATTATTCTTATATCAGGAGCCTCTAAATGTTGTTCCAGCCAATCTGTAGAAACTATATTTTTGAAATCATCTTTCATAAAAACCTCAGTTAATTAACTCTTCTGCTCTAGTGAGATCGACCCCAACTAATTGGCTTACCCCTGGTTCCATCATGGTAACACCAAACAATCTATCCATTCTAGTAATAGTTATTATGTTATGAGTAATTACAATAAATCTTGTGTTAGTTTCATTAATCATAAAGTCGAGGATATCACAGTATTTTTCAATGTTTGCATCATCCAAAGGCGCATCAACTTCATCCATTAAGCATATGGGACTTGGGTTTGATAGAAATACTGCAAAAATCAACGCTAGAGCTGTTAGTGTTTGTTCACCTCCCGACAGAAGTGAAATTGTCGTAACTTTTTTTCCCGGTGGTTGGCACATTACTTCTAAACCCGCCTCTAGTGGATCTGTGCTATCTACCAATGCGAGCTCTGCATTCCCACCTTGAAAGAGTCTAGTAAAAAGCGTTTGAAACGTTTTATTCACTTCAGTAAAGGCCTCAGTCAATTTCTGTCTGCCATCCTTATTGATACTTCTTACCGCCGTGTTTAACTTTTCAATTGCTTGAACTACATCGTTTCTCTCTGTTAGGATTGTTTCGAGCTCATCTCTAATCTCTTTCGCGTCTTGCTCAGCTCGTAAGTTAACAGACCCAAGATTATCTCTAAATCTGATCTGTCTTTCTAATCTCGTCTCTATTTCTGCTTGAGAAAAATCCTTGATTTGATTATTTGAAAACTCATCCTGAAATGTATCAAAATATACATTATATTCGTTATTTATTCTACTATCTAACTCTGCAATATTATCAGCCAAACCCTCTTTTTTTGTTGTTAATCTTACCTGATTTTCTCTCTCTAATCCTAGCTCTGCTATGAGTTCCCTATTTCTGGATTGTAACTTTCTTAGATTACCTTCTGATGAAGCTAACGTATCCCGAGCATTCACGAGCTCTTTACTAGTAACTTCCATTTTTCTATCAATAACCTCTTTACTATTTTCTAGATCTAATGGACGTGATGAGGTTTTTTTTATCTCCAAATTTAGACTCTCTATTCTTCCTTGAATACTTGATTTTCTTTCAATAGCAATCTCGGACTGAGCCTTCCATTTTGATCGATTGATCTCAATTTCTTGTTTCCTTTGTTCTAAAGAGTTTTTATCGTCAGCAAGTTTATCAAAATTTCCCTTTTCAGTTCTTAACTCTTCTCTTTGTTTATCCAATTCCTCTAAATTACTAATGAGTAATTGGTGATCATGGTTATCTGAATCTGGGTCAACGGTATCCACTATTTTACTATCATGCTCCTGATATTTTTTGAGTTCAGCAGTCTCCTCCTCGATTTTCTTCTCTAGTGAAATGATATTGTCGCTAGCGATAGCGCGCTGGTTCTTATGTCGTGCAATTTCACCTTCCAAGGCCTGAAGATCAGACCCCCCTTTAGATATTTTCAATCTTTCTGTCTCTAAGTTTCCGAATGAAGACGTTTTTTCTTCCAATATTATCTTTTTATTTTGTAAACCATCTAATTGGGACTCTATTTCTTTAAGGGTGTCTTGTATCTCGACCACTTTTTTTTGATTCCTCACTTTTAATTCATTTTTTGATATTTCCCCTGTCGAATACCTTACAAACCCATCCCATCGCCATAAATCTCCCTCTTTTGTAATAAGCTGTTGGCCAGGAAGAAGCATTTTATTGAGTTTATCTCCCTCTTCGGTTGAAGAGACTATCCCAACATGCTCGAAGAGATAATTTAAAACATCAGAACCCTTAATGCGCGAAGATAAATTTTCTAAATTAGAAAAGTTCTTTATTATTTTATTATCGGTCTTATCAAGAACATTTTGCCAACCAGATATTTTTCTCTTCGTTATTTCTGGGTATTCTAACTCTGAAAAGAATAGTGCATCTAGACAACGTTCATATCCATTTTCAATTTCTAGTTTATCAAAAACAGTTTTTTGATCATTATTTTTACTTAGAAGACCTTTTGATGCCTCGAGCTCAGAAATATTTACAGCCTTTGTTGCATTGAGCTTATTGATTTCGTTATCAACAAGTGCAATCTCCTCCTGATTTTTTTGAAAATCTTTTTCTTTTTGAGAAAAATTATTGGCGTCAGTTTGGTATGTAGATTTAAGATTATCTTGTTCCTTCATAAGGTCTTCAAGTTTCGTTATTTCATATTGTTCAGCACTCTTTAATTTTTCTAAAGCGTCATTTAGCTTTTCGATATTTCTATTTAAGTTTAAAAGAGCAGATGAACGTTCTTCTTTTCTTTTTTCATTCAGAATTTTTTCAGCTCTCAACTCATTCAACTTATCTCTTAATGAATTATAGCTTTCGTCTACGGCTTGCATGCGTTGGCTGTTTTGTTCTATTGCTTCCTTTTCATTCTCAATTTTTTCATCAATGTCATGCAGTTTTTCGTCTACCTCCCGTAATAGGTTGTTTTGATCTACCATATTACTCTCTGCATCTGCCATCAACTGATCTTCTCTTTGTAAATCAGCTCCGCTTTGAGTCAATTGACTCTGTAATTCGTTAGCTTTTCTCTCTGATAAGTGAATTTCATTCAACACAACTTGTCGTTCTAATAGAGTATTTTGGTGGGCCTCTGATTTTTCCTCGACATCTAATTTTTGTTTTGAGATATTTTCATTTTCAATATCGATTTTTTTTTGAAGTTCACGGTCTTCAGTCTCTAGACGGGACAGTCTTTTCAAATTTTCAGTGTAAGATGTATCTACGGAGCTAATATCGGATCTCAAACTTAGATACTGTTTTAGTAACAACATACCCTTTAGTGTTCTAATTTCTTTAGATAACTTTGCATACCTTTCAGCCTCTCGCGCCTGCTTTTCAATGGTCTTTAACTGCACCTCAAGTTGAGAAATTAAATCTTGAAGTCTGTCAAGATTTCTCTCCGCTCCATTAAGTTTTAATTGGGCTTCATGACGACGATGGTAAAGCCCTGAAATTCCAGCCGCCTCTTCTAAAATCTTTTTTCGGTCTTTAGGCTTCATGTTTAAAAGCTCTGCAATTTGCCCCTGTTTAATGAGGCTAGAAGAATTAGAACCTGATGAAAAATCGGCAAATAGGGTCTGTACATCGCGTGCTCTCACTTCTTTCCCATTGAGTCGGTAGGACGAACCTATTTCTCTTGTAATCTTTCTCGTTATCTCAATTTCTTTGTGTCGGTTGAATTCGCTAGCAGCTTTTTGCTCAGAGTTATCAATTTCTAAGGTGACTTCAGCGAAGTTCCTTGGGCTTCTTCCTTCTACGCCGGCAAAGATCACGTCTTCCATTCCAGATGCCCTCATTGAAGATGGTCTGCTCTCACCCATCAACCATTGGAATGCATCTATAATATTCGATTTTCCACAACCGTTAGGCCCTACTATTCCGGTGAGCCCTGGCAATATTTCCACCTCAGTGGAATCTACAAAGCTTTTGAAGCCTAGGAGTCGAAGTTTTGTAATATCCAAAAAAACTCTTCCTTTTTATTTGAAAAATTTGATTATCAACCTTATAACCTTCAGTTATAAATAAATCACTATAAAAAAATGCAATCCAATCCTTGTGACACTACAGCAAGACTCATACTCAAAGTAGCCGGAAAATAAAATGATAAAATCTACGACAATAGTTGGACTTTCTGGCTCACTCAGAAAAGCGTCTTCAAATACTAAACTACTAAAATATATAGAAAAAAAAATTAAATTGAAAGATGGAGATAAACATTTTTCATTCGGTAATATTAATCTTCCCCTTTATAACGACGATTTAGAAAAGGAAGCAGGAATTCCAGAGACTGTTATAAAACTTGGAGAGACTCTTAGCCGGGCCTCAGGAATAATAATATCAACACCAGAATACAATAAAGGTATTTCTGGTGCGCTAAAAAATTCGTTTGATTGGATGTCTAGATTGAAGCCTAATCCATTTACGTCAAAAACCATAGCTATAGTTTCTGCTACCGATGGCCGGTCTGGTGGGGAAAGAAGTCAATACATGCTCAGAATGTGCCTAACTCCCTTTGACTGCAAAATAATACAGACTCCTGAAGTGTTAATTGGTCATTCAAGCAGAGCCTTTAATGAGGCTGGGGACCTTATTGATGAAAAATCTAATGAGTTGCTAGATAAATTATTAGAAAAATTTCTTGCACAATCCTCAATATAATGCTTATGGAATGCCGATAGGCAATCTCATTTTGGCCAAATAAAATGCTCACACAAGAAGATATTAGAAAAAATTTAGAGAAACAAAAAGTAATTAAAGATAAAGTTGATGTAGCGAGATCATGCGTTGCTAAGGACTTTTTCCAGGTAAATGAACTTGAATTAAAGTTAGGCGAACCACTCCCTAAGTACTGGCATTGGTTTTTCTGTTGGGAGACTGCTGAAGATAAGCTTCTCGGGTTGGATGGCCACATTAAGCCAGGAAACAACATAATTCCGGATACTGGCTTCCCTAGAAGAATGTGGGGAGGAAGTGAAATTAACTTTTTTGAGCCACTTTTGATTGGAATGGAAATAACAAGGGTCATTACGCTTGAAAGTATAAATTACAAAAAAGGTAATTCAGGTGACTTCTGTGTAATTGAAATAAAAAATGAATTGAAAAATAACGACACGACACTTCTAATCGAACGGCAAAGCCTTGTATATCTTCCCGTCCGTTTAGGATTTGATCAGAGAGTACACAAGCCACACAACAAACCCTCTGAAGCTTGTTGGAATAGGAAGTATACAGAAAATCAACTTTTTAAATATTCTGCATTAACCATGAATAGTCATAGAATTCACTATGATGTGGATTATTGCAAAACTGTTGAATACTACCCTTCACTAGTCGTTCATGGCCCATTACTAGCACAAAATTTAATTGATGCTGCGGATCAGAGGTTTCAGGGAAAATTACAGTATTTTCAATATAGAGCACTAAACCCAATATTTGTGTCCGATGGATTTTCCATTAACACTTCAGATACTGGAGAGTTTTGGATTACCGATAAGTCAGGGGTTTTGTCCATGTCTGCAGTGGCATCATAATTGACCGGTCCAAACGTTAGATTAGGCATAGCTCTCATGCTTATTGCTACTCTAGTCTTTGCTACACAAGATGGCCTCTCAAGATATCTCGCTGAAAAATACTCTGTTACGTTGACGATTGTACTAAGATTTTGGGCATTAGCTGCAGGAATTTCTTTGTACTTTTTTTTATTTAAGAAATCGCGCTCCCTTGTATTTAGCAAAAGACCACTCTTGCAGATTTTAAGAAGTAGTATTTTAGTAGCCGAAATATTTGTCACCGTCTACTCCTTCACTATAGTGGGCTTAGTTGCTACATCAGCAATTTTTTCAAGTTATCCTTTATTAGTCGTAATCTTCTCATACTTTATATTAAAAGAAGATCTTACAAAGCTGAAATTTGCGATAGTACTGGTAGGATTCTTAGGGATATTGATAATTGTCAAACCCGGTAGTGATGTATTTCAAATACATTCAATTATTCCATTCATTGGAGCGGTCTTATTTGCCCTTTATGGAGTTTTAACAAGGATGGCAAGTTTTAGTGACAGTAGTTATACAAGTTTAATTTGGACAGGATTGATCGGAGCTTTCTTCTCAACACTTATAGCTCCATTTTATATTATACCTATTGAAAAATCAGATATTCTCTTAATGTCAATATTATGTATTTTGGGTATCGTTGGTCATTTCGTACTTATCAAAGCATTCGAGTTCGCTGAAGCAGCCGTTATTCAACCATTTGCTTATTTCCACTTGGTTTTTGCTGGCATTATTGGAGTTCTAATATTTAATGAGAGTATAACATGGCCTATCATACTAGGCTCTTTGATCGTTATAATTGCGGGTATTCTCTCATACTTACTCGACAACACTGCAAAAAATCTAAAAAACTGAAAATCTTTCAGATAAACGTTTGCCAACTTGGTTTTTATTCAAATTTAAAAACGATGGCCAAAATATTTTTTTGCCAAGTTTGGCTTTTCAACTGACCCGGAAATCTTACTATCGTATATCCAAACGGCCTCCAATACACGCTTTATATAGTTTCTTGTTTCTGGGTATGGTATCAATTCAATCCATACTAAGGGGTCAATACCCTTTTTTCTTGGATCTCCCATATTAGATAACCATTTTTTCAAATTTGCAGGACCAGCATTATAGGCAGCTAAGGTAAGAACTTTACTACCTTCGTACCTTTTTAATAAATACTTCAAATAATATGACCCTAAGCGAATATTATAATTCTCATCAGTTATGAGCTTTGACTTTTGATATTTAATTTTTAGTTTTCTAGCCACTTCTTTTGCCGTGTTAGGCATTAATTGCATTAAACCAAGCGCTCCCGTTCTAGACTTTGCGGCTCTAAAAAACTCGCTTTCTTGCCTTATAACCGATAAAACCAGTGACTTATCGACATTCTGGTCAAATGCAAAATCTTTATTGGTTGGGAACAATTCACTATGTAGGGGCGTTCCTTTTTCTGTTGACTTTTTCGCTACTGTCAGCGAGCCCTTTATAAATCCAGCGTCGTGAAGTATATGACAAAGCTTATATCTTTCTTGCTCTGATAGGTACTTAGCCAGATGTCCAAATATATAATCAGACAAAACTCCCCTTTCCGCGAAATATAAACTGGCGGCTACCTCAACTAGGCCTTTTTGATTATTTATCTTAAAACCTTCACTATCTTTTCTTTTCACATAACGTGGACTAGGCTTTATCTTCAACCTCTCGAGAGAAAGCTGACCATAAAAGGAGTAATCATAGTTCGCCGATAAGGTAAAAAATTCCTGAGCACTCTTTTTGTCTCCCAATTGTGTAAAGGTTTTTCCAAGCCAATAACCAATTCTAGCGCTAGCGATATCAAGTGAAATTATATCTTTATGATATCCAATTTCATTTAGATAGTTGGATTTTTCTTCCCACTCTTTAAGTAATGTAAAGAAATTTAAGAAATGTTTTTTCGCTAATTTAGGATCATTGAAAAATTCTAAAGCAATAAAACCTGCCAACCATTCAAGATAAAGAAAATCGCTAAGAGAGTTTGGATTATCGGAAAAGTTATATTTGGTGTTTGCTATTTCATAAGCTCTGTTAGCGTATCCTCCTCTCAGCGCTCTGAGAGAGTAAATTTGCTTAATTTGAAGCCATCTTTCATCTTCAATAATATCAAAATACCGTGATGAATTTTTCCTAATAAGCTTTTGAGCCAAATCAAATTGGCCAGATCTCCTCAAAAGAGAGATGTAATCATATGCCACCCCTACATCATTGAAGTTTTTGGCTTTATACGTGAAATTTTTAGACAGTTTCTTTATTTTTTTATACTTATTTACATTCTTTAAAATTTTCAATTCCTTTTGATCTAAAAAAATTGAAATTCTATCCAACTCATTTAGGTCAGATTTTTTCTTAAAGTGTTTAAATCGCTTTGTAGCCATCTCAGCTAATTTACTTTTGTGATAGGTATTTAGATAGTTCCATTGTTCATCTGTCACTAATTGTCTTACAATTAGCTTCTCCAAAACCTCATTAAAAAATTCAGTATTAGTATTTGCGTTCAGTACCTGCAAGAGAGCTATCGAGCCTTGGGCTGTCTGGGGAAGGCAGTCGTCTTCATATAAACGAGATGAAACCTCTTTTAGTTTTTTGCAATCTGCACCAACTTTGAAAAATGTTCGTATGTCTTTTCTTTTAACACTTTTGTCAATAGAGAGCTCTCCAAATTTTTTCAATAAACGCTGTTGTGGCCAATGTTCATGATATTTCAAAAACTCGGAATATTCCGAAAAACTTCCTTTACCCTCCCGTAATTTTAGCCATTTGATAAACAACAGCAAATTTTCATTATTGGTGTCTTTTATTTCATTTTTTGCCTCATCAAACATACTTGCATCAGAATACTTAAGTGCTTCTACTAAAACTTCTACATGCCCTTTATTAATGTAATCTTCCAAATCCTTAGCCATGCTAGCTTTATAAAAAACAAGAATTGAAGTAAAAATTAGCAAGAAAAGTTTTTTCATAATAAGGATTTTACCTATCTTGATTCGGTTATCTGAAAAAAATGCAGAATTGTAAACTCAGAGTTTTGGGAACGAGATTATGAATCTTGCGAATTTTTGTTTCCTATATATTATGTTACAATTGTAATTATTGAAAAGGTTAAAAATAATGTTTAAAGGTTCGATCCCTGCACTGATTACTCCGTTTAAAGATGGAAAAGTTGACTTTTCTGCACTAGAGAATTTAGTTGAGTGGCATATCAGCGAGGGTAGTTCTGCAATAGTGGCCGTTGGAACAACTGGTGAATCTCCGACACTAAGTCATCAAGAACATAAGGAAGTTGTGGAAGCGATAATAAACTTTTCTGGAAAGAGAATACCAATAATAGCTGGTGCAGGCTCCAATAGTACTGCCGAGTCAATAGAACTTATGGAATTTTCTGAAAAAGTAGGAGCTGATGCTGCGTTAGTAGTTACTCCATACTACAACAAACCAAATCAAAAAGGTCTTATTAATCATTACACAAGACTGCATGATAACTCAAATTTGCCTATTATAATTTATAATATTCCAGGTCGGTCAATCATTGATATGAACCCTGATACTATGGGTCAGTTATCTAAATTACCACGGATTATTGGGGTCAAAGATGCAACTGGTGATGTCTCTAGGGTTTCTGATACCAGAGAAACGTGTGGAACGGATTTTCTCCAATTATCTGGCGAGGATGCCACCGCGCTAGGGTTTAATTCGCATGGTGGTGTCGGTTGTATTTCGGTAATTGCAAATATTGCTCCAAAACTTTCAGCACTCTTTCAAGATGCGATGTTGGCTGGTAATTATAAAAGCGCACTTGAATATCAGGATAAACTACTACCCCTTCACCGTGCCGCCTTCGCAGAGCCAAGCCCAGCGCCGACTAAATACGCTCTGAGCCTACTTAGCAAATGTGAAAATGAAGTGAGAGCGCCTCTTTGTACAATATCTACAGAGACAGAGAGCCAGATAAAATCAGCTATGCATACTGCAGGTTTAATCTCCGCTTCCGATGAGTAAAAAAAAAGTATCATCCAAATCACTCGCCGAAAATCGTAAAGCTAGATACAACTATGAGATCGGGGAGATACTTGAGTGTGGTCTGGTTTTGGTGGGTTCAGAAGTGAAGTCTCTAAGAGATAGCGGAGGTCTTATTGCTGAAAGTTATGCAACTATCGAGGAAGGAGAGTTGTGGTTGATTAACTGTTATATACCTCTTCACAGCAACTCAAAAACATTTGGTCATGAAGAAAGAAGGAGGCGCAAACTACTTATCAATAAAAAGCAACTGAAGAAACTGTGGGTAAATTTAACTAGGGAAAGAATGACTCTTATTCCTCTAAAACTTTACTTAAACGAAAAAGGGAAAGTTAAACTTTTAATTGGTATTGCCAAAGGAAAAAAGGTTGTCGATAAGAGACAAACCGAGAAAAAGAGAGATTGGCAGAGGGAAAAATCAAGACTATTGAAGCAAAGCTAATATCATGCATTTATTTGGCGGGCCGATGAAACTATCCTTCTAAATGGGATCAAGAATAAGGATGCCAGAACTAATTTTACCATGAAATCCGCTACAGCCATACTTACCCAAAAAGGTGTGTCTATGGGAAAAAAGTTCAATAGCGCTGATGCCTCGTTCGCCCACGCTACATCATTTTTTGGTTCGATAAAAACGAATGTTGCTGAAAACGCGATAGAGAAGAATATCAACGTATCAAGAGCTGAGCCTATTGTTGATGATACTAAAGGGGGGACCCACCATTTTAATTTTCTAAGAAAATGAAAGATATAAGTGTCACTAAAATGTGCTATTAAGAATGCAAGACCTGAGCCTACAGCAATCCTTAAAGTAACCAAAGGACCAAACTCGCCTTCAATTTGACTACCAATTAAAGAACATATAACGCCGACGACAAAACCCCAAAAAATTACTTGCCTTGCCCTTCTGGGACCCTCTAATTTATTCACAACGTCATTAATCAAAAAGGCTATTGGATAGGTAAACGCTCCATAAGTTAAAAAAGCACCTAGATAAAACTGGACCAATACATTGGAAAGAATAACTACTGAGGCCATCATAATAATTGCTACAAATGTGGTCTTATTATCTATTGCTCGCTCTTCCATTTTTTCTCAATACCTTCCCAAATTGTTTGCGCATAATTTGTGTTTTCGAAGCGCTCTAGTTCTTGTAAGCCCGTAGGCGAAGTCACATTTATTTCTGTTAAATGCTGACCAATTACATCTATTCCCACGAAAAATAAATTTTTCTTTTTCAACACCGGTGAGAGTCTTTTACATATTTCAGTATCTCTTGCAGTCAAGTTTGACTTTTCAGGTGTACCACCAACATGCATATTTGATCGAATATCGTCCTGTGGGGGAATACGGTTGATAGCACCAATCGGCTCTCCATCAACTAAAATAATTCTCTTATCTCCATTAGACACATCTGGCAAAAATTGTTGAACAATGATTGGCTCTCTTGAGTTGTTTACGAATGTTTCAAAGAAAACATTCAAGTTTTTGTCACCTTCGACCAATCTAAATACACCTGTCCCTCCATTTCCATATAGAGGCTTAAGTATTACATCTTTGTATCTATTTCGAAAATCAATAATTGACCTTAGGCTTCTTGTAATAACGGTTGGTGGCATTAAGTCTATGAAGTCGAGAACTAAAAGTTTTTCTGGAGAGTTTCTCACCCAATATGGGTCATTGAGAACTAAAGTTTTACCTTTGAGCCTTTCTAACAAGAAAGTCGTGGTTATGTAAAGCATATCGAAAGGAGGATCTTGTCTTAAGAAGACTATATCTACTTCCTCCGACAAATCTATTTTCTGCTCTTTTTGCAGAGAGATAACTGGTATACCTTCCCGGTCTATATATACTTTCTGGCCATATGCAATAATTTTCCCGCTTTCATAGACTAAGCTTTCAGGATTAAAATAGTATATTTGATGACCCCTCTTCTGGGCCTCCTCTGCCAATCTAAATGAAGTATCTCCGTTAATGTCGACGTCAGATATTGGATCCATCTGAAATGCTATCTTGAGTTTCATAAATACATACCAATCTAGGTTAATTGTTATCTTTAAATATCGTTAGGGCTTTTTTATATATAATTTTTTTTGGGATATTTAGCTTCTCAGCTAGAAAATCCACTGAATCTTTCATGCTCATTGATTTTTTTATTTTTCTAAGCTGTTCATCTAGGTTTTTCAAGTCAAAATCTCGAGCCTCATTTTTTCCTACAACAATTACAAACTCTCCTTTTAAGGATCTCATTTTTTTTGTTACCTTTATACCTTCTTGTGCTTTAAACCTGGTCACCTCTTCATTTAATTTCGTTAGTTCCCTACAGATACATATTTGGGTGGATGGTCTGCAAGTTTCTGCTAACAGTTCCAACGTTTTTTGCAGTCGCTTGCCACTCTCAAAAATAATCAAAGAAGAGACTAGATTTAAATACGTTTCTAATAGTTTTTTCTTCTTGCTTTTAGTATTCGGTAAAAAACCCAAAAAACTAAACGTATCCGTTGGCAAGCCTGATACCGTTAATGCCGCAATAACAGAGGAGGGTCCAGGAACGCTAAAAACCTCAAAACCCTCGTCAATTGTAGTCTTTACCAGTTTATAGCCGGGATCTGAAATCAATGGTGTGCCCGCGTCACTGACTAAAGCCACACTTTTGCCTTGTCTAATTAAATCTATTATTTTCTCTCTTGTATGAGATGGGCTATGATCGTGATATGAAATTATAGACTTTATTGGTTTGCTAATTTTCAACAATTTAAATAGTGATCTTACATTACGAGTATCTTCGCCGGCTACGTAATCAGAATTACTTAATATATGTAGTGCTCTAAAACTGATATCACTTAGACAGCCCACAGGAAGTGAAACAAGGTATAAGCCGCACTTAATTTCTGGATACACAAATTCGTTCATACTTATTCAAAAATCTCGCAATTTAATACAACTTCTCAATCTACAGCTTTCTAGACTTTGTAAATTTTTTAATAATTCTCTCGTGTAGTCTAACTAAATATAATATTACTCTAGTTTATGCAGACAGCAAAGAAGACCATAATCGAATTGGATAGTTGCGGAGAAAAGTTAAGCAAAGAACTTTTAGATATAGCTATTCCCAATGATCCAGATGTAAAGACAAGAGCAAAGATAACATCCATTCTTAGAGCCTCTAATGAGCTTATGACTCAAATCGCTTTTGATTTTCTAAACAAATACCCTTTTTTCGGCAACGAAGCAAAAAGCCTATTTTGTAAAAAAACAGATATATTGGTTTCTACTATTTTTGATCTAGTTCATAAAAAATTTCATCCGTTAACTGACTCTTCTGAAAGTCAAAGCCTATCGTTAGTTGCCATAGGAGGTTACGGAAGGGGTGAAATGGCTCCTTATTCTGATATAGATTTATTATTCCTGTCTACGAAACGTCAGACAAATTGGGCTAAGAATGTAGTGGAGTCTGTATTATATCTACTTTGGGATTTAAAATTCAAAGTAGGTCACTCATCAAGAACTATATCTGATTGTGTTCAACTAGGTTTGGATGACTTAACAATACGCACATCAATGCTAGAGAAGAGATACTTATGTGGGAGTGTAGATTTATTTGAAGAATTAGAGACTACGCTAAAGAAAAAAGTTTTTTCAAAAAAAGCATCAAATTTTGTGGAAGGGAAGCTTTCGGAGAGAGCAGAAAGACACCTGAAGCATGCTAATGCGCGGTATATGCTAGAGCCCAATATTAAAGAAGGTAAGGGAGGATTACGAGATCTCCATACCTTATACTGGATATCAAAATATATCTATAAAACCGATGACATCCATTCCCTTATAGAGAAAAAGATATTTAAGAAGAGCGAGCTAAAGATATTTACAGAAGCGGAAAATTTTCTTTGGTTTATAAGGTGTAAAATTCACCAAATATCAGGCTACGCTAATGAGAAATTATATTTTAACATTCAAGCTGATTTAGCAAAAAGCTTAAATATTGAAGATGATAACTCGAGAAGAGGCGTGGAGATATTTATGCAAAAATATTTTCTACAGGCAAAAAATGTTGGAGATCTTACGAGAATATTTTTAACTGCAATAGAAGAGAATTATTTGGCAAAGAAAAAAGGGTTTAAGAGAAACCTTTCAGAACTGCTAGGGCTTTCTGGAAGATCATTAAAGCCATTGCAATCAGGGTTAATTATTGAAAAAGGCAGACTTAATATCAAAGATAAAAATTTTTTAACAGAAAAACCCATTAATATTTTAAGGCTATTCATTTGTGCCCTCGACTCTAAAATACTAATTCATCCACAAGCATTACGACTAGTTTCACAAAATTTAGATTTGGTAGACTCTGCACTGAAAAATAGTTTTGAGGCAAATGACCTGTTTTTAAGTTTATTGATTGACTACGGCAATCCCGAAAGAGTTCTGAGAAGAATGAACGAAGTTGGGTTTTTAGGGGCATTTTTACCTGACTTTGGCAGAATTGTAGCGTTAATGCAGTTTAATATGTACCACTGGTTCACCGTAGACGAACATACGATTCAATGCTTAAAAGTTTTATCCGAGATTGAAAAATTACCTAAAAACTATGGCACAGCTGTTGAAGAAATATTTTCGAGGAAATCTCTTAATAGAAAAGTCCTGTATCTCTCAATACTCTTTCATGATATTGGAAAGGGGCTAGAAAATGACCATTCTATTGAGGGTGAGAAAATTGCCACCAAATTATGCAAAAGATTCTCTCTTAAAGATAGTGAGCGTAAGAAAATCTGTTGGTTAGTGAGAAATCATTTAATGATGTCTGATTTTGCTCAAAAACGAGATTTATCAGACCAAAAAACAATCATAGATTTTCAAGAGCATGTCACAGATAGAGAAACACTAGATCTACTATTTATACTCACAGTATGTGATATAAAAGGGGTATCCTCCGATGCATGGAATAATTGGAAAAGGTCTCTACTTGAAAGCCTTTACTTTCAAACGCTTCAATTAGTTTCAAAAGATATCAAGATTGAAACAAGGTCAGAGCGAATAGATGCAGCAAAGACAAAGCTTAAGGGATATCTCCAAGCGTTTAACAATGAAGATATCAAAAAGGAAACTTTCCGCCATTTTGATGCTTATTGGCTAGTTTTAGATACGCCAACCCAAAAGCTTATAGCCGAAATGATAATAAGGCTTGAGCAAGGTCCATTGCAGGTTGAGCCTTCATATGACAACGAGCGTGATATAACAAAGATTATTTTTGTCATGGAAGACCATCCTGGCATTTTTTCAAGATTGGCAGGAGCACTAGCAATTGCGTCTGCTAATGTCATTGACGCAAAAACATTTACAACAAAAGACGGCATAGCAAATTTCATTTTTTGGATACAAGACAATCTTGGAAAAAAATATGATGAAAGAAAAACTAAAAAGTTGTTAGAAACAGTTAAGAAAACCCTCTCAGGGGAGATTATCACAAAATCAATTTTAGAAAAACAAGACAAGATAAAAGACCGTGAAAAGTACTTTGAGGTTCCAACAAAGATTTCTTTCGATAATAAAGGGTCGCATAAACAAACTATGATTGAAGTTGATACTCGAGATAGATTAGGCCTTCTATATGACATAACAAACACACTATTTCGGAACCAAATTACCATAAGGTCGGCGATAATTGCTACATATGGAGAGCAAGCTGTAGACACATTTTATGTAAATGATTTATTTGGCGAAAAAATTACATCCTCACAAAAACTAGAGCAAGTGCGGAGGGAGCTTTTGTTTTATCTTGATAAACATTTTAAGAAGGCGCTAAAAAGTAAATGACAAAGAAAAACTCTCTTATTAATAACTTCTCAATAGTTAGTTTTTGGACACTGTTTAGCCGAATATTAGGATTTTTGCGCGATATTTTTTTGGCGCTCTTTCTTGGTTCAGGTCCAGTGGCTCAGGCTTTTTTACTCGCATTTACTATTCCGAATATGCTTAGGCGAATATTTGCTGAGGGCTCATTTAACAAAGTGTTTATACCAATTTTTATGGGTGTCAAAGGTAGAAAAAAAAACGCTAATGAGCTGGTGACAATAGTGTTTTTTTCTCTTTTTATAATCTTAGGTTTAATTTCAATACTAGGTGTTATTTTTATGCCGGCTTTAATAAAAGCACTTGCGTTTGGATTTTTAAATGACGAAAGGTTCGAATTGGCAGTACTATATGGGAGGATAATATTTCCGTACATTCTTCTCATCTCACTGGTACAATTATTCAATTCAGTACTTAATACTCTCAACCTATATCACATCAGCACCGCTACACAGGGTGTTTTAAACTTATTTCTTATTGGTTCTTTAATTTTTTCTGCCCTTTACTCTGGTGATTTTGGTTATTATCTTTGCGTAGCTGTATTAGCTTCTGGCTTTGTAAACTTAGTAATGGTTTTCACAGCATGTAGGTTGAATGGAATTTACCTTACTTCAGTAAATTTATCTGCCTTGAATCCGAATCTAAGTATCTCAAAAGAACTATTTTTAAAAGCAATACCCATCAGTTTAGCAAGTGGCGTTTCACAAATAAATCTCGTAGTAGGGAGGCAAATATCATCACTTTTTGATGGTGCTATGGTATGGCTTATTTATGCTGATAGGCTTGCACAGCTTCCAATTGCGCTCATTGGAGTTGCTTTAAATGTTGTTACTCTACCAAAGCTTAGTTCACTCAAAAAAAGTGGTCGACAAGTCGAAGGCAACTCATATCTGAACCGGTCTATGCAATTGTCCCTTATTTTTGGACTGCCTGCCTCTGTGGGATTGATATATTTAAACTCCGAGATCATATCGTCTCTGTTTCAAAGAGGAAATTTTTTAGTGAATGATGCTATTCAAACCAGTAAAGCTTTATCAATTTACAGCTTGAGCATCATACCGATAAGCTTACAAATGCTATTACTCAACTTTTATTTTGCAGAAAAAAATATCAAAATACCTTTTTATTACTCGCTGGCGTCTGTTTTCTTAAACGTAAGTCTTGCTTATACCCTACTAGATACATTCGAGTTTCTAGCGCCTCCAATAGCATACGCAATAACAAATTGGTTGGTGTTTATTTCACTAGTCTACCATACCTACAAATTTGGTTTTTATTTTAACAGTGCTTTTAAACAGGCTTTACCAAGGATTGTAATTAGCAGTTGTTTTATGCTCACTTTGTTAATATTGACGAAATCTGTTACACTTCAGTATTTTTCTACGCAAATCCTCACAATCCTATGGTTAAGTATAGTCATACCTCTATCAGGAATTAGTTATTTTGCATGCCTAAGGTTTTTAGGTATATTAGATAAAAATTTTTGGGTCAATGACTTTAGTAAATAATATAAGAGACGTTTTTGATGGATAGTAAATTAGTTTTTTCTGGTGTGCAACCCACTGGAAACCTCCACTTAGGAAATTATCTCGGAGCCGTTAAACGATTTGTAGAGCTTCAAGATGCAAATGCTATGTGCATTTATTGCCTAGTAGATCTTCATGCAATAACCAATTGGCAAGATCCAAAAGAATTACGCCAAAATACTATCGAGGTGACCGCCGCGTTTTTAGCCTGTGGTTTACGGCAAGAAAATTCAATTATATTCAACCAAAGTCAAGTCTCGACACACACAGAGCTAGCATGGATATTCAATTGTGTAGCAAGAATTGGGTGGCTGAATCGCATGACACAGTTTAAAGAGAAGGCTGGGAAGAATAGAGAAAATGCCTCTCTTGGACTTTATTGTTACCCAACCCTAATGGCGGCGGACATTCTTGCTTATCACGCTACTCATATACCGGTGGGAGAAGACCAAAAACAACATCTCGAATTAACTCGCGATATAGCTATTAAATTTAATAACGACTTCAACACTCAAGGCTTTTTCCCAATACCAGAGCCAATTATAGAAGGAACAGCCACAAGAGTAATGTCTTTGAGAGATGGAACCAAGAAAATGTCTAAGTCAGAAGCCTCAGATATGTCACGTATAAACCTAACCGATGATAGCGATTCGATTAGAAAAAAAATTCAAAAGGCAAAGACCGATCCCTTTGAAATACCGGGCGAAAAAGAAGAACTTGTGAACCGGCCAGAAGCAGAAAATTTACTCGGAATCTATGCAACTTTAGCGGATCAATCCATTGAAAAAACACTGGAGCAATTTTCAGGATCAGATTTTAAAAAATTGAAAGATGAGCTATCCGATATCCTTATTTCTGAACTTGATCCAATAAATAAGGAGGTAAAAAAGCTCCTTAATGAAGAAACATATATTATAGAAATTTTGCGAAAAGGATCTGAAAAAGCTAGTGATATTTCTGAGCCGATATTAAAAAAGACACGTGAGATAGTTGGGTTCTTGAAATAAATATATAAGATTTGTTACATTTTTCGGATAAACTAGTCCAAGGTTTCTATGTGAGGAATTGTGAGAAAATTTTTAGTAATAATGGATAATAGTCCTGAGTTCTTAAATGCGCTTCACTATGCGGCCACCAGAGCCGCAAAAACTGGTGGTGGAGTCGAAGTACTGGCGATTATCACACCTCAAGATCAAACGCATTGGCTTGGTGTTGCCGAAAAAATGAGAGAAGAAGCAAGGGAAACGATTGAAGAAAATTTTCAGATTTATTCAAACTGGATGAAAGACGAGTTAAAGCTTGAGGCTGAGTTAGTTATTCGCGAGGGAGAAAAAGCTACTGAGGTACTGAACCAAATCTCGGAAGATAAAGAAGTTGGAGTACTCGTTTTAGGGGCTAACAATTCGAGTGATGGTCCTGGGCCACTAATTAGCCAATTAGTTTCACGAGATGGTGGCAACTTACCTATACCTGTTACTATCGTGCCAGGCTCAATGACTAAGGAAAGAATTGAAGCTGTATCTTAGCCTTGAAAAATGCTACTATGATAACTATCTAAGTTTCAAGTAACAATACTGGAGAAAAATTATGTTTATCCAAACAGAAGAGACACCCAACCCGGCAACACTGAAGTTTTTACCTGGTCAGACCGTTTTGGGTGCAGGAACCGCCAACTTTAGTGATGGCGATAACACTGAAAGCTCACCTTTGGCAAAAAAGCTGTTTGGCGTAGATGGTGTAGTTGGAGTCTTTCTGGGAAGCGACTTTATCACAATTACCAAGAAAGAAGATTTTCTATGGGAACATATAAAGCCAGCTTTACTGGGCACGATTATGGACTTTTTACAATCTGGTGAGGAAATATTAAATCAGGGGTCAGGAGACTCCTCGCACAACACTCATGAAGGACCTGACACTGAAATAGTGAAAAAAATAACAGACCTTTTAGATACTAGGGTTAGACCGGCAGTCGCTCAAGATGGCGGAGATATAACATTTCAGAGTTTTGAGGAAGGAGTAGTCTACTTGCATATGCAAGGGGCTTGCGCTGGATGTCCTTCATCAACTATGACATTAAAAATGGGCATTGAAAATCTACTTAAACACTACATTCCTGAAGTAACTGAAGTTAGACCTGTAGCTTGATAAGCAGGGTTATGAATACACTGGCAATTGACCTTACCACCTCAGATATAAAATTGGGGCTCGATATTAACGGCTTACTTTATGATTACAAAAATGTAGACCAACCAAATTTTGATAAGATTTTTTTTTTCTCTCAGATTTTCTAAAAAAAAATAAGACGGAGATACAAGAAATAAATAGGATTGTGGTCTGTACTGGACCAGGAAATTTTAACGGGATTAGGGCATCAATATCCGCTATGAAGGGTATTTGCTGTTCTTTACCTACTCAACTAATAGGAATAAATAAGTTTCAAGCGCTGTCAAAAATATATAACTCCGCTTTAATTTCCCTCAAATATAGAGAGAATAAAATATACTGGTGCATATTAAAAGATGAAGAGCTTATTTTTATGTCCTCTTCAGAAATAGAGGATATTAAAACCTCCGATGATCACTCTGACTTAGTAGTTGTTGGATATAGAGCGGAGGAAATAGCAACAAGTATTAAAGTAACAAAATTTATCGAACAAAATGAGGTGTCTATTCAAGATTTACTTCATTTCTCAAGAAAAATAGTAAGTCCCAGAAATTTTTTGCCAAAGCCTTTGTACGTATCACCGGGTCAGTCTTTATTCTCTAAATATAAAGGACCGAAAATACTCGATAAACCATCAGATGTCAGTTGAGGAATATTTTAATCTCTATAAGAGGTGTGTAGACATTGAATCAATTCAGTTCTCTTTGGAAGATTTTAAACGATTTCAGAAGTCTAAAAATGTCAAGATCGAAAAGGAAAAAAATTGCATAGCTATACTGGGTCTCACTGAACGCGAGGTAGAGATATACTTTATTGGCGTTGCAGAAAGTGTGAGAGGAAGGGGATTAGGGAAAAAGTTCTTAAATAATATCATTAACTTTTCCAAATATTATGGAGCTGACTTTATAACTCTTGAAGTAGGAATGAATAACATCCCAGCAAAAAATATGTATCTCACTTTTAATTTCATAGAGTGCGGCCTTCGAAAAGGCTATTACAGAAATAGTTCAGGTCGTCGAGAAGATGCAATAATAATGAAGCTTAATTTAAATTAGCCTTCTTTGCTATATGGGACACCTATGGCTCCTGGTGCCCTTGCTTTTCCAATAAAGCCTGCTAACAAAACTACAGTGAGAACATAGGGTAATGCCTGCATCACTTGCACTGGAACTTCCCCAATCCATATTAACTCGACCCCCTCCAGCCTTACCCCTAATGCCTCTAAAAATCCGAATAAAAGACACGCAAGTAGAGTTGGGATTGGGTTCCATTTACCAAAGATCATTGCTGCTAAAGCGATATAACCTTTACCAGCAGACATTTCTCTTCCAAAGCCCGCACCATGAGCAATCGATAAATAAGCTCCTGCAAGTCCGCATAACATTCCAGCAATTAAAATAGATTGATATCGTGTTTTTACTACCGAAATTCCAGCGGTTTCAACTGCTTCAGGTTTCTCCCCTACAGCCCTTAGTCGAAGACCAAATCTCGTTTTAAAAATTACATAATAGGTGAAAAAAAACTGCTAAAACTGAAAGGTAAACTAAAATATTGTGGCCTGAGAGTACTTCAACAAATAACTCTCCCAATACTGGAACATAACTCAATTGATCCAGAAAAGGAAAATCAATAGGCATAAATCGTTGTTCTGATGCTAAAGGCGGCGTTTGACCACCTCTAGAAAATAGAGCTATTCCTAAAGTTATTGTCAAACCTGATGCCAAAATATTTATAGCCAAACCACTTATAACTTGGTCCCCTTTATTTGTAATACAGGCGAATCCATGGATTAAAGACGCACTACATGACGCAAAAATAGCAGCAAATAATCCAAAAATCGGAGACCCTGTCAAGAATGTCGCTGTTGCAGCTACAAAGGCAGATAGCAGCATTTTGCCCTCTAAGCCAATATCTATGATACCACTTCTCTCAGAAAAAATACCGGCCATCGCGCAAAATATGAGTGGTGTTGCAATCCTAATAGTTGAGTCAAGTAAGGAGATTGTAATTTGAAAACTTTCAACCATTATTATAATTCCCGTAATACTTGAGGTAAACTCTCTCCACCAAAGGGCTTAACATATAAGCTAGTGCTCCAGAAAAAAGTATTATTAAACCTTGAATGAGCAAAACCATTTCCCTTGTTATCGATGAAAACTCAAAGTCTAATTCCGTTCCGCCTTGGTATAAAGCTCCAAATAAAAGACTAGCTAGAAATATACCAAAAGGATGATTTCTCCCCATCAAGGCAACTGCTATACCAGTAAAGCCATATCCCGCTGTAAAACCTAATAGTAGCTTATTGTGGACTCCTAAAAGTTCATTAATTGCAACCAGACCAGCAAGACCACCAGAAATAGCCATAACAATTATAATCGTAGATGATACTTTAATACCAGCGTATATAGCTGCTGTTTCCGAGTGACCAAGAGACCTAACTTCATAACCAAACTTTGTTCTCCACACCAAAAACCAAAAACCAACCGAGACAGTTAAAGCGACTATAAAAGAAAGGTTTAAGGGGGACATTGCCATTTCTAATCCCAGATATTTTGCCAATATATGTAATTGCACTAACCCCACACCTGATGCAAAGTCTCTTGTCTCAGGAGACATCTGTCCAGGTTCTATTATTACATTAACCAATAAATATACCATCAGTGCTGCTGCGATAAAGTTGAACATAATTGTTGTTATCACAATATGACTACCTCTTTTCGCTTGAAGATATCCTGGGATTATACCCCAAATTGCCCCAAAAAATACTGATCCCAAAATAGCTAATATCGTAACTAGAAAACCCACAACATGCTGATCAAAAATCAAGCACACTAGACCTACCCCGAGTCCACCTACATATGCCTGCCCTTCCCCACCGATATTGAAGAGTCGCGCGTGGAATGCTAGAGCAACTGCTAGTCCGGTAAAAATAAAATTTGTTGTATAATACAGCGTGTACCCTATAGCCCCAGGGTAATAGAAAGCGCCTTTTATCATGACAAAGATTGCTCTAAACGGATTCTCGCCAATAAAAAAAATAAACAATCCGGACACGCAAAAAGCCAAGAACAAATTTATCAGTGGTATCACGCCTACCGTTAGCCATTTAGGAATAATATTACTTTCACTCATGCTAACCTCTTAAACCTGTTCGAGACCTGACATCATTTTTCCAAGATCTAACTCAGTTGCATGTGAACTATTAGTTTCTCCAACGATAGTGCCTTGGTTCATCACTATAATTCTATCAGATAAAGACATAATTTCGTCCAGCTCAACTGAAACAAGCAAGATAGCTGTACCTTTACTTTTTAACTTCATTAAATCTTCATATATTCTTTCAATTGCTCCAATATCAACTCCTCTAGTCGGTTGGCCAACTAAAAGAATATTGGGATTGCTTTCTATCTCTCTTGCCAGCACCAACTTTTGCTGATTTCCACCAGATAACTTGCCTGAAGAAATTGAAGAGCTTCTGGGCCTTACATCAAAATTTTCAACAAGGTCATCCACAAAATTTAATATTTTCCTTTTATCCATCAAAAAACCACTAGAATAATCCTCATTCCGGTGGTAACCCAATATGCTATTTTCATAATTATAAAAAGGTAATACTAAACCTCTTTTGTGCCTATCCTCAGGCACATGAGCAACACCAAACTCTCTTGCTTTTTTTGAATTCCAATCTTGATATGGCAAGATAGTTTTACCATTAACAGTAATTTGCCCTTTCTGAAGGGTTTCTATACCTGAAAGAATATCCAAAAGTTCTGATTGTCCGTTACCAGCTACTCCTGCAATTCCTAATATTTCTCCTTCCTTTAAATCGAATGAAATATCGTTCAGCACATGGACACCATCTTTACTTTCGTGGCTCACATTTTTTACCTCAAGAACTGGTTTTCCTACCGTAAAATAAGGCTTTTTTATAGATAGTAGCACCTTTCTACCAACCATATTTTCAGCCAATTCTTCAGGTGACGTTTTTTCTGTAGAAAAATTCGCGACAACCTTTCCCCCTCGCATCACTGAAACTGTATCAGTAATACTTATGATCTCTTTAAGTTTATGAGTTATTAAAATTATGGTAACTCCCTGTCCCCTCAAAGATCTAAGAATATCGAACAAACCAATAGTTTCCTGTGGGGTTAGAACACCCGTTGGTTCATCTAAAATTAGAATTTTAGCTCCTCTATTGAGAGCTTTTAATATTTCTACCCGCTGCTGCATTCCGACCGAGGTATCCGAAATTATCGCTTTAAAGTCAACATCAAGACCATAATTTTTTGATAAACCTTTCAATCTATCAAGAACAACCTTTTCCCCACTTTTCAAAACCATGCTTCCTTCATTACCAAGCATTGCATTTTCTAAAACAGTAAATGTTGGAACCAACATGAAATGCTGATGCACCATACCAATTCCTAGAGCTATAGATTTTTCTGGCGAGTTCACGTCAACTGCTTGACCATTTAAAAAAATCGTCCCAATATCTGGCTTATACAAACCGAATAAAATATTCATTAAAGTTGATTTACCAGCACCATTCTCTCCAACAATTCCATGAATAGTACCTGTGCTGACTTTTAGGTTTACGTCACTGTTAGCGACAACATGACCAAATCTTTTAGTGATATTTTTTAGCTCAATTGCTGGTTTAGTGGAGGAAGGCAATGAATCGATTGTCTCATTGCCTTCCTTGTTTTCAATAGTTTTCATAAGAAGTTAATTCTATGATGGGCAATTATTATCGCTCATATAGTCGTGAACTTTGATTGATCCACTTTTAACTTTATCAGACAAGCCATTTATTGTTGACTTCATTACATCGGTGATAAGGGGCTTGTTATATTCATCAAAAGCCCAACCAACTCCATCTTCAGCTAGTCCAAGTACCTTTACTCCACTTGTGAAGTTGCCTGACTTAACGTCCATAAAGGTTTCATAAGTGGCTAAATCAACTCTTTTTAGCATTGAAGTTAACATGGTGCCTGGATGCATATAGTTTTGATTACTATCAACACCTATTGCCAGTTTGCCTGAGTCTGCAGCGGCTTGATATACTCCTGCTCCAGTACCCCCGGCCGCGGCATAAACAACATCGGCTCCACGATCAAATTGAGATTTTGCAAGCTCTGATCCCTTTGCTGGATCATTCCATGCTGCTGGTGTTGTTCCCGTCATATTTTGATATACTTCTACCTTTGAATTTACTGCCTTCGCTCCCTGAACATATCCACAGGCAAACTTTCTAATCAAAGGAATATCCATTCCTCCTACAAAACCAACTTTACCAGTTTTCGAAGCCATAGCAGCTAATGCACCAACCAAAAAGGATCCTTCATGTTCCTTAAAAACATATTGGCGCATGTTAGCGTTGTCTAACCAACCAACATCGATGATTGAAAATTTTGTGTTAGGAAACTCCTTTGCAACTTTATCACACGCATCAGCCTGTGCAAAACCAACACAAACAATAACGTTTGCTCCTCTTTGTGCCATTTTTCGCATACCTTGCTCACGCTGAGCTTCATTGGTAACTTCAAACTCCATAACTTTGATGCCAGTTTCTTTTGTGAAACGTTGAGCTCCGTTGTAAACACTTTCATTAAACGATTTATCAAATTTTCCACCCATATCATATATAACCGCAGGCTTTATATCTGCAGAAAGTATAGAGGCAGAGAACGCAATAATCGCTACTGTAAATAGCTGAATAAATTTACGCATCTAATTCTCCCTAATATTTTTTAAAAAAAGTAATGACTTGCATTATAACTATAATATAACACTTTAACGGTATACCATTAACTTAAAGTTTTAAACCATAAATGTTAAATAAAACTACCATCAAAGTGATAAGCTGAAAAAGTTATTCTGATGCAGATTTTTCTACCAATAGCTGATGTGCCTGTAGACTTGTTTGTTCTTCTTATTCTCGGTGCAGCCGTAGGTTTTCTATCCGGTGTTTTTGGTATTGGAGGGGGATTTCTTATGACCCCACTCTTAATCCTTCTTGGAATTCCCGCCGCCGTTGCAGTTGCAACCGAAGCGAACCAAATAGCAGCATCTTCTTTTTCTGGTGTCTTAGCACATCTAAAAAGAAGAGCAGTAGATTTCAAGATGGGAAATATTCTGGTTGTCGGTGGTCTACTTGGTTCTGCGGTTGGTGTTGAAGTTTTTAGAATAATCAAAAGTTATGGGCAAATAGAGCTATTCGTTTCTCTCTGCTACATTTTGTTTCTTGGTAGCATAGGGACTCTTATGTTTCTCGAGAGCTTATCTACGATTCAAAGAAGTCGAAAATCAGAAAACACTCTCAAGCAAAAGAAAAAACATAATTGGATTCATGGGCTGCCATTTAAGACCAAATTTAAAAGTTCCAACTTATACATTAGTGCAATCCCTCCTGTTATCATTGGTTTCATTATAGGTATTTTAGCGTCAATAATGGGAGTAGGCGGAGGTTTCATACTGATCCCTGCAATGATTTACATTTTAGGCATGCCCACCAAAGTCGTAATCGGCACCTCACTCTATCAGATAATGTTCATCACTGCCTTCACTACCTTCATGCATGCTACGCAAAATAAAACTGTCGATCTTTTACTTGCTTTGATTTTAATTGTTGGTGGTGTTTTAGGAGCGCAATTGGGAGCAAGAGTTACCGTTAAACTGAAGGCTGAAGAAATTAGGATTCTTTTGGCAATAATCGTTCTTTTGGTCTGTCTAAAGCTTGCCTTAGATTTAATGATGACTCCCAACGATTTATTTTCAATAACGTATGGTAGTGGGTCATGAGAGCACTAATTTTTGCAACAATTTTTTTATTTTCAACGTCTCCGTTCTCTTTGAGCTCAGTCATATCAGATATTGATAAATCTGATATCGAGCTGTCAACACGTTTTGATGGAACAAGTATCTTAGTTTTTGGGGCTCTTTCACCAGAAAATGATGATACATCCCTATTAGTAGAAGTTGTTGGTCCTTCAACATCAGTCAATATAAGAAAAAAAGTTCAAATCTGGGGGATTTGGGTTAACAAAAAAATTGCTCATTTTCAAGATATACCAAGTTTTTACCAAATAAGTATCTCTAATCCTGAACATCCAATTTTGAAAGAAATCGAAAACAAGAAATTGAAATCACTGTTTTATGACTTTCTAGAAATAACCTCTAAGCCAGAAGACGGCAATGTTGTAGAGCAATATTACGAAGAGCTTACTAGATTAAAGAAAAAGCTTGGGAAGTTGAATACTTTCGAAAAACGAGTAAATATAATCGATAAAAAATTGTTCTCACACAGAGTCAACCTTCCCAAAAAAATTCACCCAGGTTTATATAAAATCAAGATGACATTAATTGATCAACAAGGTATCGAATTAAGCAAGTCTGAGCAAAGCGTCAAAGTTTCAAAAGTGGGGGTACAAGAATTTCTATCATATAATTCAAAGAATAATCCAGTTTTTTACGGATTATTTTCAGTAATAATAGCTCTATTTCTGGGGTTTTCTGCAGCTCAATTATTTCGTTGGTTGTACAGGTAGTTTTACTAAATGCTAATGCTAGCGTCCCTAGCATCCTCGATTGTCCTCAAACCCGTTTTTGGAGCACCAACCAAAACAGCCATATTTCCCGGTTTATGAAGATTATCCATCATTTTGGTGTGCGCATTTGGTATCTTATGCCAAGGAAATACTTCTGACATACAGGGGTCTATACGCCTATCTAACATCAGTTGGTTAGCTGCACTTGCTTGAAAAAGATTGGCAAAATGGCTACCCTGAACTCTTTTTTGATTCATCCACAAATATCTTGCGTCAAAAGTAAGATTATAACCTGTAGTTCCAGCACATATCACAACTATACCCCCTTTTTTTACAACAAAAACAGATACAGGGAACGTACTTTCACCAGGATGCTCAAACACCATATCAACATTTACACCCTTGCCGAGAATATCCCAAATTGCTTTTCCAAACTTTCTGGCTTCTCCCATCCACGTACGGAATTCTGGACTATTAACAGTCGGCATTTGACCCCAACATTTAAAATCTTTTCTGTTAATCACACCTTTTGCGCCTAAACCCAATACAAAATCTCTTTTATCCTCGTCGGATATAACCCCTATTGCATTAGCGCCCGCAGTGTTTATCAATTGAATTGCATATGAACCTAACCCTCCAGACGCCCCCCAAACCAATACATTTTGACCGGGCCTTAACTCATGTGGCGCATGACCAAAAAGCATTCTATACGCAGTGGCAAGGGTTAAAGTATAACACGCCGCTTCCTCCCAAGTTAGATGCTTCGGCCGTGACATGAGTTGTTGCGATTGTACAGCTGTGAATTGACTAAATGATCCATCAGGTGTTTCATATCCCCAAATGCGTTGGCTCGGAGAATACATAGGATCACCGCCATTGCATTGCTCATCATCTCCATCATCTTGATTGCAATGAATTACTACTTCATCACCAACCTTCCAGCGGTTTACTTTTTCGCCTACCGCCCAAACTATTCCAGAGGCATCTGAACCAGCAATATGGTAATCAGCTTTATGGACATCAAAGGGAGAGATAGGTTCACCTAGACCTGCCCAAATTCCATTATAATTTACACCGGCAGCCATAACGAAAACAAGCACCTCATTACTATCAACCTTGGGGGTGTCTACCTGCTCAATTTGGAAACTTTTTTCTGGAACACCATGTCTTTCTCGTCTTATAGTCCATGCGTACATTTTTTCTGGTACTTGGCCTAGTTGGGGTATCTCACCCACTTCGTAAATATTTTTCGCTTTCACTTCAGGCATTACATTATCCATCATTTGGTTTTTATGAATGATTCTTGGTTCTATTTCAACTCAAATTTACCAAACGTTATTAGATCCCTACATTTTTAAAAATCCAAGTATTGAATCTGACCAGTGTTTCTTATAAGGAAAATTTGACTTGAAAAAATGTTTTTCTTCAATAAAAGACAGTAGTATGAATTCTAAGCCTTGGATATTCAGAACTTATGCGGGTCATAGTTCGGCCTCAGCAAGTAATAAGCTTTTCAGAGATAATCTAAATAAAGGTCAAACGGGCCTTTCGGTCGCTTTTGATCTACCAACTCAAACTGGTTATGATAGTGATCACCCACTAGCTAGAGGAGAAGTTGGAAAAGTTGGCGTCCCTATCAACCACCTGGGCGATATGCGAACGCTTTTTAAAGATATTCCTCTTGATAAAATGAATACCTCCATGACAATAAATGCGACGGCGCCGTGGCTTTTAGCGCTCTATGTTGCCTTAGCAGAGGAGCAAGACCTCAAAGTTAATACATTGCAGGGCACTGTCCAAAATGACATCATTAAAGAATATTTGAGTAGAGGAACTTACATATTCCCACCAGAGGATAGTTTAGATTTAATCGCCGATGTTACGGAATATTGCTACAGAAATATTCCGAAGTGGAATCCTATAAACATTTGCTCGTATCATCTCCAGGAAGCTGGCGCAACGATTGAAGAGGAGGTTGCCTTTGCAATTTCAACTGCAACCGCAGTATTGGATAAAATTCGGCTACGAGTGTCCGCTCAAGAGTTTCCCTTCGTAGTAGGGAGGGTATCTTTTTTTGTAAATGCAGGAATAAAGTTCATTAGTGAAATCTGTAAAATGCGTGCCTTTGTGGAGTTATGGAATGAAATCTGTCTCACCAAATATGGTGTGAAAGAAGCAAAGCTCAGACGATTCAGGTATGGTGTACAGGTGAACAGCTTAGGACTAACCGAACAACAACCTGAAAATAATGTTTACCGGATATTGCTTGAACTATTAGCTGTAACCCTCTCAAAAAATGCAAGAGCGAGAGCAATACAGCTTCCTGCATGGAATGAAGCTATGGGACTTCCCAGACCATGGGATCAGCAGTGGTCTCTAAGAATGCAGCAAGTCTTAGCCTATGAAACAGATCTTTTAGAGTATGAAGATATATTTGACCAAAACCCAATTATAGAAAAAAAAGTTAAAAGGATACTTAGGGAAGTTAATTTAAAGGTAGAAAAAATTGACAAAATGGGCGGGACGGTAGCAGCCTTAGATTACATGAAAAGGGCTTTAGTTTCATCTAATGCGAAAAGATTATCTAAAATTGAAAGTGGTGAAACAATTGTTGTTGGAGTAAATAAATTTACTACTTCTGAAGAAAGTGGCCTTTCTTCAGGAGACGGCGATAGTGTGCAAGTGGTTGATAAAAAAATTGAGAAAATTCAAATTTCTTCTCTTACAGATTGGAGATCAAAAAGAAATAATAATTTGGTTGAAAAGGCTAAAGACAACCTAAAAGATGCAGCCAGAAAAAAAATAAATATAATGACAGCATCTATTGAAGCAGCGAAAGCAGGGGTCACCACTGGTGAATGGGCAGATACAATGAGAGAAGTTTTTGGTGAATTTAGAGCACCAACAGGGGTGACTGTTTCAAAATCTTCAGACAGCGAAAGCCTACCTACGCTACAAAAGAAAGTAAAAGAAGTAAGTAAAAAGCTTAAAAGAAATATTAAACTCTTAATAGGAAAGCCAGGTCTTGATGGGCATTCAAATGGAGCTGAGCAAATTGCAATGAGGGCAAAGGAAGCTGGATTTGATGTTGTTTATCAAGGAATCCGACTTACACCAAACCAAATAGTCAACTCTGCTTTAGAAGAGTCCGTTCATATTATTGGGTTATCAATACTGTCAGGGAGCCATCTAGAAATTTTAGAAGATCTGACAAACTTATTGAAAACAAAAAACATGACAAAAATACCGGTAATAGTAGGAGGCATTATACCCGAGAAAGATTTCGAAATAATTCGAAAGATGGGTATTAAAAAAGTCTACACACCAAAAGATTATGATCTTAATAAGATAATATCAGATATGTCGGATTTTGTTGAGCAGAGTGCTGCTTAGTTTACAATCTGTTTCAGCTATTCTGCAGCTGTAACTTTTTTATCTCTGCTATAGCTTTTGCAGGATTTAAGCCCTTCGGACATGCCTTTGCACAATTCATTATTGTATGGCACCTATACAGTTTAAAAGAGTCATTTAGTTCGTCCAACCTAGCTTTTCTATCCTGATCTCTGCTGTCGATAATCCATCGATATGCATGTAACAATGCAGCTGGGCCTAAATATTTATCACCGTTCCACCAGTAGCTTGGGCAAGAAGTTGAACAGCAAGCGCACATTACACATTCATATAATCCGTCGAGCTGTTTTCTATCTGCCTCAGATTGCAGCCATTCCTCTTTTGGCTCATCTGTAAAAGTCTCCAACCAAGGCTTTATACTTGCATGCTGCTTGTAAAACTGCTTTAAGTCCGGAACCAAATCTTTGATCACTGGCAAATGTGGTAAAGGGTAAATATTAATTGGCCCATTGAATTCCTTAATTCCTTTAAGGCATGCAAGAGTATTGACGCCTCCAATATTCATTGAGCAAGACCCACATATACCCTCTCTACAAGAGCGCCTAAAAGTTAAAGTTGGATCTATTTCATTTTTTATCTTTATAAGCGCATCTAATATCATCGGCCCGCACTTATCTAGATCTACGTAAAAGGTATCTAAACGGGGATTTTCGCTATCTTCGGGGTTATATCGATAAATTCTGACTTCCTGTACATTTTCGGCGTCTGACGGCTTTTCCCATGTAATACCCTGCGTTACCCTGGAGTTTTTAGGTAATCTTAATTCGACCATTTTTTAATAAACCCTCGCTTTAGGCTTTATCTTTGCCGTATCTATCCCACCGTCCTTTATGTCACTCAGAGGTTTAGTAATAACATCTCTGTAACTAAGGCTCACGAAACCATTTTCCGATATCTTGGCCAGTGAATGTACACGCCAATTTTCATCATCCCTGTCAGGGTGATCTTCCTGTGCATGAGCTCCTCTACTTTCTTTACGGGCCTCAGCGGAAACAATCGTTGCCAAAGCATTTGGCATTAAATTTGTAAGTTCCAATGTCTCCATTAAATCCGTGTTCCAAATCATGGACTTATCGGTAACATTTACATAGTCAATGCCGGCAGCTATGTCAGCCATTTTTTCACAACCGTCTGATAAAGTCTTGTCTGACCGGAAGACTGCTGCGTCAGACTGCATCGTTTTCTGCATTTTCAATCTCAACTCAGCTGTAGGAGTTGTCCCCTTGGAAAATCTAAGTCCATCTAATCTCCCAATAGCTCGATCAACAGAATTCTTATTCAAAGGTCTATTGCTTTCGTTCTTATCTACTACTTCAGCAGCCTTAATTGCGGCTGCTCTTCCAAAAACCACTAGATCTATTAAGCTGTTTGATCCTAAGCGATTAGCTCCATGGACCGAAGCGCATCCTGCTTCACCAACAGCCATTAGCCCAGGCAATATTTTGTTCTGATCTTCTCCATCAGGACTTATTACTTCGCCCCAATAGTTTGTCGGAATTCCACCCATATTGTAATGAACGGTTGGTAGAACTGGTATTGGGTCTTTGTTTACATCGACCCCAGCAAAAACTCTGGCACTTTCCGATATACCTGGAAGTCTTTCTGCTAATGTTTCTGGTGGAAGATGGTTTAGGTGTAAGAAGATGTGATCCTTTTCCGATCCAACTCCACGACCATCTCTTATCTCCATTGTCATACATCTCGACACGACATCCCTACTAGCCAAGTCCTTATAGGTTGGGGCATATCGCTCCATAAATCTTTCGCCATCAGAGTTAGTAAGGTAACCCCCCTCACCTCTTGCACCCTCGGTGATAAGACATCCTGCTCCATAAATACCAGTCGGATGAAATTGCACGAATTCCATATCTTGAAGAGGTAACCCCTGTCTTGCAACCATCCCGTTACCATCACCAGTGCAGGAATGCGCGGATGTTGCAGAAAAATATGCCCTTCCATAACCTCCCGTTGCTAAAACTACCATCTTTGCGTTAAATCTATGCAGTGTTCCATCATCCAAATTCCACGCGATGATTCCCTGACAAATACCATCTTCTGTCATTATTAAATCGATAGCAAAATACTCTATGAAAAACTCAGCATTGTTTTTAAGTGATTGCCCATAAAGCGTGTGTAGAATTGCATGCCCCGTACGATCAGCTGCTGCACAAGTTCGTTGCACAGGAGGCCCTTCGCCAAATTCTGTGGTGTGTCCACCAAAAGGTCTTTGATAAATTTTGCCTTCTTCCGTTCTGGAAAATGGCACTCCATAATGTTCTAGTTCGTAAACAGCTTTTGGCGCCTCTTTTGCAAGATACTCCATTGCATCACTGTCTCCCAGCCAATCTGAACCTTTTACAGTGTCGTACATATGCCAATGCCAATGGTCAGGCCCCATATTTGATAATGATGCCGCAATGCCACCTTGGGCAGCCACCGTGTGACTTCTGGTGGGGAATAGCTTAGTGACACAGGCGGTTTTTAGGCCCTGCTCTGCCATCCCTAGAGTTGCTCTCAACCCGGCACCGCCAGCTCCTACAACAACTACGTCATAAACGTGATCTGTGATTTCATATGAATTCATAAAACACCCACGAGTACCAATTTTCCGAGACTAATTACACTCACAATTAAAAGTAAGCTACAAAATACTATATTTAAATTAATCCACAGTCTCCTATAAACATAGTCTTCAATAATAACTTGTAAACCCTGTTGAAGATGAAAAATTGTCGCTGTAATAAATGTGAACATTAGCAAAAAATTTAAGGGTCTAGATAATGAACTAGCGACTTGTTCGAACGGCATTCCGAAATTTTTACTGAAAAATGCAACAAACCAGATTGTAAGCGGGATTAGTAGTATGGAACTAACCCTCGAATATTTCCAATGTTTAATACCGTCTGACATTCAATTGATGAAAAATAAAAGTGTTAGAAATGTAAGCACAAATGAGAAAATCACTGCCACCCACCCGCTGATGGTGACAGACTTTAAATCGTACCCATAACCCATATCCCAATAAAGATGGCGTAGCCCCGTACAAAAATGATACCAAAGCGCCCATAGTGAGGAAACTAAAACTATTATAGTAAGTGGATTATTTAAAAAATTGCTAAAACCTTTGAAAGTAACCTCACCAATAGCTAAAGATGCCAGCCAGAATACGACCAGTACTGTTGATACTGCGAGACCAGCGCCTGTAATACGATGAAAGATTGATAACACAGATGTAATTTGAGGTTTGTACACCGTTAAGTGAGGAGATAGAGGTCTGTTGTCCATATTTTTTTATCCTTACTGTCAGTTGACTTCAATATATATCTAAAAATTGTTTGTGCAAGTGGGCTACCAAATTACAGCTCTTTAGGCACTAATACCCAATAATCAAAATCCAAAACTATAGTTGGCAAGTATTTCCCGTCATCACTCTTCAGTCTCATATTGTGGTTTTTTTCCTTTGTACCCACACTTCTCAGTCTTAAAGCTGCTATGTTCCGAACATTTAGATCTATCTTATCCAAAATTTCTGACCAGCAATATATCGTATCCTCCGCAAACACTGGATTTGCGTGGGTACCACCGTTTATCGCCACGATCACTTGTGCGTTTTCCAGACCGTTAAAACTCAATGCTCTAACTAAAGATATTATGTGGCCTCCATAAATTAGTCTCTTTTTATCCTGACGAGCATTGATATCAAAGTGCACTTTCGAATTATTTTGCCATAGTCGGGTTGCAAAAAGATGATCAGCCTCACAAATGGTATTGCCATCTATGTGATCAATCAGTTCACCTACTTGATAATGATTAAAGCTTTTTTTTGATCCTGCTGCGCGAGTATCATATTTAGAAAAATCGAGCTGATCAGGGATATTTAGCTCGCTTCCATCTAATGAAGTCTTCAAATGGGGTAAATTCGAAGGCTTGTCTTCAAAACTAACAAATCTCTTCTTTACCATAACCCATCTTTTGTATTCTAAAATCGTTTCTCCAGATGAGTTTTGTCCTTCTGTTTTTACATAGACTATCCCTGTTTTTCCGCTTGAGTTTTGCTTCAGACCGATGATCTCGGATTTAACTGATAAGGTTTCTCCTGAAAAAACCATATTAGAAAATTTACCTTCTGCATACCCAAGATTAGCCACAGCATTTATAGATATGTCTGGCACTGTTTTGCCAAAGACAGTATGGAAAACGATTAAATCATCTAGAGGACGATCTTTTAATCCGCAATTTCTTGCAAATTCTGCTGAGGACTGAAGGGCAAACCTTGTTGGATATATTGAAATATAAAGAGACGCATCTGCTTCGGTCAGAGTCCTGGGCGTGGCGTGCGTGATAACATCTCCTACAGCATAATCCTCAAAAAAACGGCCTAAATTATTATTATGAACACTCAAAATCAACTCATACTCTGGATCATTTTCAGTTTACTTATTAATGCAAGTGACTGCTTTACATGTAATTCTTCGACTAGAACACCGTCAACAGTTGTTACACCACTTTTTTCTTCTTTTGCTTTTTCATAAGCCTCGATTATTTTATTTGCCAGATTAATTTCTTTTTCGGTGGGAGAAAAAACGGCATTAGTCAGACCAATTTGGTTTGGATGAATCAGTGTTTTACCATCATATCCCATATTTTTGCCTTCTTCAGCCTCAGAGCGCAAACCCTCTTCATCTGATATCCCATTAAAGACGCCATCCAGCGTAATAACATTGTATGCCTTCGCTGTTAATATAATCGAACCGAGAGCATACAACAGCCCTGCTCGACCAGTTTGTTTAGGAAGAACGAGTTCTTTTGCAAGATCATTAGTTCCTACAACTATCCCACCGATGTTAGAAAATTCTTCCAAAATCTTACCCAAGTTCAACACGCATTTTGGGGTTTCGGCCATTATCCAAATTTCAGGAGGCTTTTTAAAATCCAACTCTTTTAGTCTTTTCTGAATCACCAACATATCAGAAACCTCTGAAACTTTTGGGAATAGAATACCATCCGTCCCACTTTTTTGAAGACACTCCAAATCTATATTCGCCCAGACTGTATCCATTGAATTAATTCTGGTAAGAATCTTTTTTCCCCTGTAATCAGCTTTTTCATTCGATAATACATTAGAAATCAACTCCCTCGCTCGCTCCTTATTATCAGGCGAAACAGCATCCTCCATATCGAATATAAAAAGGTCTGCTGGTAAAGACTTCGCCTTTTCAAGAGCTCTTTCATTTGAGCCTGGCATATACAAGGCGGATCGATGTGGATAAAAATCTGACATAACTTTAGGTCCTCTCAAATATTTCAAAAATATATAATCAAATATTTCAATAAATAAGTTTGAAATTCATAAAAAATTATTTTACTTTTTGACTCAAGCTTTATCTACAAATATTTCGAAATAATTTTCCATTAGATCAAAGACAACTGCGTTACGAAGTGAAAGGTATAAACCATATGGCAAAAGTAAAGATATCACTCATAGGGGCAGGCCAAATTGGTGGTACATTAGCCCATTTAGTTGCTTTAAAAAACCTCGGTGATGTTGTCATATTTGATATTGCAGAGGGAACACCTCAAGGAAAATCTTTGGATCTTGCAGAGAGCGGGCCTGTAGAGTCATTTAATATACAATTAAAGGGGACAAACGATTACAGCGATATAGCTGGTTCTGACGTATGCATTGTTACTGCCGGTGTCCCTAGAAAACCAGGTATGAGCAGAGATGACCTGCTTGGTATAAACTTAAAAGTAATGAAATCAGTGGCGGAGGGAATTTCCACACACGCACCTAATGCATTTGTAATTTGTATTACTAATCCTCTGGATGCAATGGTTTGGGCGCTAAAAGAATTCTCTGGTCTGCCTCATGAAAAAGTTGTTGGAATGGCTGGAGTGCTTGATAGCTCAAGATTTAGATATTTTATTTCCGAAGCAACGGGCGTATCAGTTCAAGATATTTCAGCGTTTGTTTTGGGAGGACACGGCGATACTATGGTTCCACTAGTAAGATATTCAACTGTTGGGGGTATACCTCTCCCTGACATAGTGGAAATGGGGATTTTATCTCAAGATGCTTTAGATAATATCGTGCAACGGACAAGGGATGGTGGAGCAGAAATAGTAGGTCTCCTAAAAACTGGGTCAGCGTATTACGCCCCAGCATCCTCTGCAATACAGATGGCTGAGTCGTATTTATACGACTCGAAAAGATTACTGCCTTGTGCCGCATTTGTTGACGGACAATACAATCTTGATGGCATATATGTTGGGGTACCAGTAGTGATAGGTGGTCAAGGAATAGAAAGGGTAATTGAGATATCTCTTTCTAAGGAAGAACAAATGGAATTTTCTAATTCTGTTGACTCGGTCAAAGGTCTAATTGACGCATGTATAAAGATTGATCCGTCACTAGGAAAAAAATAGATTGTAAAGAAGGGGGGCAAATGAATATACACGAATTTCAGGGAAAATCATTGCTTAGTCAATTCGGTATTCCAGTTCAGCCTGGAATTGTCTTAGATTTACAGAGTAATTTAGCTTCTCTCAAAACACTTGCCGAACAAGCAGATGAAGAACCTGTATTTGCGGTAAAAGCACAGATCCATGCTGGTGGGCGCGGAAAGGGAAAATTTAAAGAAAATGATGCCGGTAAGGGTGGGGGTGTTAGAATTTCAAAAAATGTCAATGATGCCCTTGAACAAGCGCATAAAATGTTGGGTAAAACACTAGTTACAAAACAAACTGGCGAAGGTGGTAAGACCGTAAACAAAGTCTACGTCGAACTAGGATGTACTATAGTTAAAGAATTTTACCTGGCGCTTTTGGTTGATCGGTCTTCTAGTTCTGTGTCATTTGTATGCTCTAGGAAAGGTGGCATGGATATTGAAAAGGTAGCAGAGGAAAATCCTACTGATATTGTAACAATTATTGTTGATCCCGCCGAAGGATTTTCCGACCACCATGGGAGAAAAATAGCTTTCGCGTTGGGTTTAAAGGATACTGCTTTTAAGCAATGCGTTAAAATGACACGTAACCTCTACAATCTTTTTATCGAGAAAAATTGCGATATGATTGAGATCAATCCTTTAATCATGACCAAAGATAATTCCTTAATTTGTCTCGATTGCAAGATGAGCTTCGATAGCAATGCTCTCTTCAAAAATAAGGATTTAGAAACTCTAAGGGACATTACTGAAGAAGACCCAAAAGAGTTAGAAGCATCAAAGTTTGATCTTAATTATATATCATTAGATGGAGAGATTGGTTGCATGGTAAATGGTGCCGGATTAGCTATGGCGACGATGGATATAATTAAACTGAATGGTTCTGAGCCAGCGAACTTTCTGGATGTCGGTGGGGGAGCGACACAGGAAAAGGTTACAGAAGCTTTCAAAATAATCACATCAGATAAGAATGTAAAAGGAATATTAGTTAACATCTTTGGTGGAATAATGCGTTGCGATGTAATTGCTGAAGGAGTGGTTCAAGCTACTAAAGAAGTAGGATTAAAAGTTCCATTGGTAGTAAGGCTTGAAGGAACAAACGTCGATGAAGGAAAAAAGATTATAGAGCAAAGTGACTTGAACGTAATCACGGCCGACAATTTAAATGATGCCGCGGCTAAAATAGTTGCACAGATAAAGTGAGCTCAATATGAGTATTTATATAAATTCAGATACTAAAGTTATTTGCCAAGGTCTTACTGGAAGTCAAGGTTCCTTCCATACAGAGCAGGCTATAAAATATGGAACAAAAATGGTTGGGGGTGTAACCCCTGGCAAAGGTGGAGGAACTCACCTAGACCTTCCCATTTTTAATTCTGTGGAGGAAGCAAAGATAACTACCGGGGCCAACGCAAGCGCAATCTATGTACCTCCACCATTTGCCGCTGACGCAATATTAGAAGCAGTTGATGCCGAAATGGATTTAATAGTTTGCATCACAGAGGGTATACCTATTTTAGACATGATGAGAGTAAAGGCAGTTTTATCACGATCAAAATCAATTCTAATAGGACCAAATTGCCCAGGCGTGATAACACCAGGGCAATGCAAGATTGGGATAATGCCAGGGCATATTCATAAAAAGGGAACAGTAGGCGTTGTCTCACGATCTGGAACACTGACTTATGAAGCTGTTGATCAAACGACAAAAATTGGATTAGGCCAATCGTCATGTATTGGTATTGGAGGTGACCCTATTAAAGGCACAGAATTCATCGATGTGATTGATAAGTTTTTAAGTGATGATGAAACACAATCTATAATAATGATAGGAGAGATCGGTGGCAGCGCCGAGGAAGAAACTTGCGAATATTTAATAAAAGAGCGCAAAAAGGGGAGATCAAAACCGATTGCGGGTTTCATTGCTGGGAGAACAGCTCCCAAGGGAAGAAGAATGGGGCATGCCGGAGCTATAGTAGCGGGAAGTATGGGTGCCGCTGAAGATAAAATGGAAGCAATGAAAAAAGCTGGGGTTATTGTTTCAGATAGTCCAGCCACTTTAGGAGAAGCAGTACAAGAGGCAATTCAAAAAAATTAGCCAAACATACTAGAAAACGCTAGTAAGTACTATAATATTGGTAAATAGATAAAGAAGTAAATAACCATGAATAAAATGGATCCTAAAAACTCTAAAAAAGCGGATGACATCCTTAACGGAGGAAACTCTAGCTATCTTGAGTATCTACAAAATATGTACCTTAACGACCCTAAATCAGTAGATGAATCATGGTCATCTTTTTTTGAAACAAGCGATACCTCAGCTGAAAAAGCATCATGGTCCCGAAGTGATTGGCCTGTAGATCAAAAGCAAGATTTTGGAATACAAGACAATAGCTTTTGGAGTTCAAAATCTACAGAAGCATTAGAAGAAAAAATTTTAGCATATTCGGAAAAATCTGATTTCTTCAAAAGCTCAGATAACTTAAAAGAAAAAGTGATAGATAGTTTAAGGGCTCTTATGATTATTAGAGCTTTCAGAATAAGAGGCCATTTAAAAGCAAAGCTTGACCCACTTGAAATCAATAGCCTGTCATATCATCCAGAACTGGATCCAAAAAATTATGGTTTTTCTGAGGAAGATATGGAGAGAGAAATATACATTGATAATGTATTAGGATTGGAAGTTGCTTCAATGAGCGAGATTATGTCTCTACTTGAGAGAACCTACTGTGGAACCTTTGCCCTACAGTATATGCATATTTCGAACCCAGAACAGTCAGCATGGCTAAAAGAACGTATTGAAGGGCTGGGCAAAGAAATACAATTCACAAAAGAGGGGCGAAAAGCTATATTAAAAAAGCTCATAGAAGCTGAAGGGTTTGAAAAATTTCTACACGTTAAATACACAGGCACAAAAAGGTTTGGATTGGATGGGGGAGAATCTCTAATTCCTGCTATGGAGCAAATAATAAAGAGAGGTGGAAATTTAGGAGTTAAGGAAATTGTTATAGGTATGCCCCACAGAGGAAGATTATCAATACTAGCTAACGTGATGAGCAAACCTTTTAAAGCAATTTTTAACGAGTTCCAAGGTGGGAGCTATAAACCTGAAGATGTTGATGGCTCCGGAGATGTAAAATATCATTTGGGTGCTTCGTCTGACCGAGAGTTTGATGGAAACACAGTGCATTTATCTCTGACGGCAAATCCTTCTCACTTAGAGGCTGTTAACCCCGTCGTATTAGGAAAAGTAAGGGCAAAGCAAGAGCAGCTCAACGATAAAGAAAGAGAAAAGGTTCTACCTGTTTTGCTGCATGGTGATGCAGCTTTTGCAGGCCAAGGTATCGTTGCTGAATGCTTTGGACTTTCGGGTCTAAAGGGACATCGCACAGGCGGCACTATCCATATCGTCGTAAATAATCAAATTGGTTTCACGACCGCACCGCTCTATTCAAGGTCATCACCATACCCAACAGATATTGCGCTTATGGTAGAAGCACCAATTTTCCATGTTAATGGCGATGATCCGGAAGCGGTAGTTCACGCTGCAAAAGTGGCCACAGAATTTAGACAAAAATTTAAAAAAGACGTTGTGATTGATATTTTTTGCTACCGACGTTTTGGGCATAATGAAGGTGATGAACCTATGTTTACCCAACCTAAAATGTACAAAAAAATTAAAACCCATCCGACCACTCTTGAATTATACTCCAGAAAGCTGGAGGCAGAAGGAACGCTAAAAGATGGTGAGTTGAACAACTTAAAATCAAATTTTCAAAGCTTTTTGAATGACGAGTTCGAGGCAGGAAAAAACTACAAACCGAATAAGGCTGACTGGCTTGATGGAAGATGGTCTGGGCTTACTAAGCGACCGGACAACTACGAAAGGGGAAAAACCTCCATAAAGAACGATGTGTTTAAAAAAATATCGAAGGTACTGACAACCGTCCCAAATAATTTCAAGATACACAAAACAGTGTCCAGAATGTTAGAAAATAAAAAGGATACCTTAAACAAAGGAGAAGGTATTGACTGGGCAACAGCTGAAGCGCTTGCATTTGGCTCTTTGTTGAATGAGGGGTTTTCGGTTAGGCTATCTGGCCAAGATTCGAAAAGAGGTACTTTTTCCCAAAGGCATTCCGCAATTATAGATCAAGAGACTGAAGAACGTTTCTATCCCCTTTACAATATAACACAAAATTCCATTGAGTTTGGTGTGTCTAAAATAGGTGGCAAATTGGATATTAGTCAAAAAACTCAATTTGAGGTGATTGACTCTATGTTATCGGAGTACGCTGTCTTAGGTTATGAGTATGGGTACTCTCTTGCAGAACCGAATTGCTTGACTCTGTGGGAGGCTCAGTTTGGAGATTTCGTTAATGGGGCACAGATTATGATAGATCAATTTATATCCTCAGGAGAAAAAAAATGGTTGAGAATGTCTGGGCTTGTAATGCTACTTCCTCACGGTTATGAAGGTCAAGGACCAGAGCACTCTTCTGCTAGATTAGAAAGATTTCTCCAGGCATGTGCAGAAGAAAATTGGATAGTGGCTAATGTTTCGACTCCGGCAAACTATTTTCATATATTGAGACGACAAATGCATAGGCATTTTCGAAAACCACTTGTCATAATGACACCAAAATCATTACTGAGAAATAAACTAGCTGTAAGTTCATTGAAAGATTTTACAAATGGCTCAAGTTTCCACAGAATACTCAAAGATGACGCCGAAACATCGAGTGACTTTAAGCTCACCGAAGACAGTAAAATTAAAAAAGTAGTTATTTGCTCGGGAAAAATTTACTACGAGCTATTTGTGGAAAGAAACAAGAGAAATCTAAAAGAGGTATATTTACTTAGACTTGAACAGTTGTATCCTTTTCCCTCACAATCAATGATTAAGGAGTTATCACGTTTTGAGAACGCAAAAATAACTTGGTGCCAAGAAGAGCCACGGAACCAGGGAGGATGGTTTTTCGTAGAACCAATACTGGAGATGATATTAGGTCATATAAGCCATAGCTCTGGCAGGGCTGATTATGCTGGACGACAGTCCGCTGCTTCGCCAGCAACCGGTTTAGCAAAGCAGCACATTGAACAGCAGGGAAAACTGATTGATCAAGCTTTAGAGGTTTAAGGCGTTACTTAAGGGGGTTATAATGATAGAGTTGAAAGTTCCTACATTAGGTGAAAGTGTGACCGAGGCAACTGTTGGCACTTGGTTCAAGAAGGCCGGCGATAACGTCGCAGTTGATGAAATGATATGCGAACTCGAAACAGATAAAGTCACTATCGAAGTACCAAGTACTGTAAACGGTGTTGTGTCAAAAATTATAGTTAAAGAGGGGGAGACAGTAGAGTTAGATGCAATACTAGCTATATTAGAGGAAGGCGCAGCAGCAGCAGAAAAAAATGAATTGTCAAATGATAAAACCGGCGAAAAAAATATTGCTGAAGGAACGAAAAGTGTAAAAAATGCTCCCTCTGCAGAAAAAATCATGAAGGAAAAAAATATTGATCCGAGCTCCTTGAAAGGCTCTGGCAGAAACGGTCGGATTATGAAAGAGGACGTAATAAGCTTGCCAAACAATCAAAATACAAAGAAAAGCTTAATGCCTTCAATGGGATCAGAAGAAAAAGTAAAAATGACGAGATTAAGACAAACAATAGCTCGAAGGCTTAAAGAATCTCAAAATACTGCTGCGATGCTGACAACATACAATGAAGCAGATATGACAGCTATTTTAAAAATAAGAAGTGAATTTAAAGATCAATTCTTGTCAAAAGTTGGGGTTAAATTAGGGTTTATGTCATTTTTTGTAAAAGCTTGCTGTAAAGCTCTAGAAGAAGTACCCGAGGTCAATGCACAAATAGATGGGGACTATATAATATACAAGCAATACGTCAATATGGGCGTAGCGGTAGGAACAGATAACGGTTTAGTTGTACCGGTTTTAAAAAATGCTGATGCCATGAGCTTCTCTGATATAGAAAAGGAAATTAATAAGATGGGCTTATTAGCAAGAGATGGAAAGCTATCTATGGCAGATATGACTGGTGGAACTTTCACTATATCTAACGGCGGTATATATGGATCTCTAATGTCCTCGCCTATTCTAAATTCACCTGAGTCCGGTATACTTGGAATGCATAAAATTCAAGAAAGACCGATGGCTATTGATGGAAAAATTGAGATACTGCCTATGATGTATCTTGCCCTGAGTTATGACCATCGTATTGTAGATGGAAAGGGTGCTGTTACATTTCTAGTCAGGGTAAAAGAAAACTTGGAAGATCCACGTCGATTGTTGATTGATCTATAAAATAAAAATAAGGATTTCAAATGGAAAAATTCGATGCGATAGTTATTGGCAGTGGCCCAGGAGGATATGTGTGCGCAATAAAACTCGCGCAGCTCGGAATAAAAGTTGCTTGTGTTGAAGGGAATACTTCACTTGGAGGTACTTGTTTAAACGTAGGGTGTATTCCATCAAAAGCATTACTAAATGCTTCCCATAACTATCACAACTCAGTAGAAAATTTTTCTAAAATGGGAATAGAGGTAGATCCACCTGTTGTGAACTGGGGTAAAATGCTCAGCTATAAAGAGAGTATGATAAAAGATAATACTAAGGGGATAGAGTACCTATTTAAAAAAAATAAAATTACTTTAATAAATGGTTGGGCTAGCTTTATCGATCAAAATACAATCAGTGTTGATAATGAAAATTTTGAGGCAACCTACTTCGTTATTGCTACTGGCTCCGAGGCTTCTAGTCTAAAGAACATGGAATTTGACGAACAAGTGATCGTGTCTTCAACTGGTGCATTGGAATTAAAGAAAATCCCAGAAAAAATGATAATTGTTGGTGCAGGTGTTATTGGTTTGGAAATGGGTTCAATATACAGTCGTCTTGGAACTGAAGTAACAGTTGTTGAATTCTTTGATAAAGTTTTAAATGGTATGGACCACGATATATCAAAAAACTTTAAATCTATATTGCAAAAACAAGGTTTTAAGTTCCACTTGAATAGCTCTGTTTCTACGATAACAAAAGAAAAAAAAGGCGCGAAAGTTACTTTTAAGCAACTAGATTCCCATGATCAAAATGAATTATCTGCGGATGTCGTTTTAGTGGCTACGGGGAGAAAACCTTTTACTAAAAACCTCAAACTCGAAAACATCGGAGTGAAGTTGAACCCTAAAGGGCAAATTGAAACTGATAACAATTGGAGAACGACTGCAACAAATATATTTGCTATAGGTGATGTGACATCAGGACCAATGTTAGCCCACAAAGCAGAAGAAGAAGGTATAGCTGTTGCTGAAATAATTGCGGGACAAGCTGGTCATGTGAATTTTCAAGTAATACCCAGCGTTGTTTATACTGATCCAGAGGTTGCTGCTGTTGGCAAAACAGAAAATGAATTAAAGGAAGAAGGTATACAAATTAAAGTTGGAAAGTTTTCATTCATGGGTAATGGTCGCGCAAAGACAGTTTTTTCTAGTAACGGTTTTGTAAAAATTATAGCCGACTCAAATAATGATAGAATTCTAGGAGCTCACATCATTGGGCCTGCTGCCGGTGATCTTATCCATGAAGTATGCATGGCGATGGAATTTGGTGCGAGCACCGAAGATTTAGCAAGGACTTGCCATGCTCACCCAACTTTTTCAGAGGCGGTACGCGAGGCTGCACTTGCTTGTGGGCTGGGAGCAATTCACTCTTAATATTGTAAAAATCTGTATTTAATTTCTTGCAAATCATTTAACAAACATTTATCAACATCCAAGGCAATTAACAGCTAGGAGAGAAGGTAATGGCAAAAGAAGAATGGGGGACAAAAAGAATTTGTCCAGAGACTGGTAAACGCTTTTATGATCTTAATAATAGTCCTGTGATAAGCCCTTACACCGGCAAAGAACTTATACTTGATAAATCTTCATCTGAAAAAACCAAGGTAACGAGAAAAAGCGAAGAAAATATCAACGATGCAAAGTTTGAAGAGTCAGAAGAATTGTTGACTATTGAGGATGATCTCATATTAGATGAGGGGGAGGACTCATCCGAATTAGATGATGAACTTTTAGAAGATGATGATCAGGATACAGTTCCATTGGAAGAGATTACCGATGTAGCGTCTACAGACAGCGAAGAAAACTAATTTTAAACTAATTGTTTTAGTGTTAAACTTTGACAAAAAGAAAAAGGGGCCATAGCTCAGCTGGGAGAGCGCTTGCATGGCATGCAAGAGGTCAGGGGTTCGATCCCCCTTGGCTCCACCAAGAAGAAAATGAAACAAGCGCGTTTTGAAAAAGTAGAGCTTAATCAAATTCTACAACTTTATGGTGTAATGGTGTCACAGGGACTATGGAAAGATTATAGCATCTCTTTTTTGAAAGATTTTGTAGTTTTTTCTATCTACAGAAAAAATTCTGATTGGGCCCTCTTTAGTATTAAGAAAACACCCAAAAATTCAAAATACGGAAGATTGTATTCCTTGGTAGCTATGGATGGAAGAATACTGAAGTGTTCCAATGATTTAAAATCCACTCTAAGAGTATTAAAACATAAAGAACTTAAGCTGAATTTAGTGTAGGAGCAAATAATGCGAGACTTTCAAAAACCTGAACGCTCTCAAGTATTTTCATCAAATGGAATGATAGCAACTTCTCACCCCCTAGCTGCAAAAATAGGGCTTGACGCTATGAATAAAGGAGGAAACGCGATCGATGCCGCTATTACTAGTGCCCTTATGCTGGTTTTATGTGAACCACAATCTACCGGTCTATTTGGAGATGCATTTGCAGTTATTAAAACAAAAAAATCAAAAAACATCATTGGTTTAAATGGGTCTGGCAAGGCACCGATGAATTTGTCTAGTGACACTTTGCTGTCAGAAAACATGGAAAAGATTCCTTTAGATAGCGTCCACTCGGTTACTGTTCCAGGTGCAGTATCTCTATTTGAAGAGGTTGCAAATAAATTTGGTAATTTAGGTTTAAAAGAACTATGTACCCAACCAATAAAGTATGCTGAAGAAGGTGTAGTAGTCAGCCCCCGTGTTTCCTTTGACTGGGAGACACACAGAGAGAAGCTTATTGGATCCTCTGAGAAGTTTTATCTTTGTTCTGGGAGACCATATAGAGCTGGTTCTTTGTTTAGGGCACCTATGCAGGCAGAAGTATTAAGACAAATAGCAGCTCAGGGCTCAAAGGGTTTTTACCAGTCGGATATTACAGTTGACCTTGTAAGCTCTTTACAGGAGTTAGGCGGAGTACATACCCTTGCTGATTTCGAAGATGTTAGTGTTCAATATGTCGATCCAATATATGCAACTCTAAAAGATGGCAGTACATTAATCGAATTACCTCCAAACGGACAGGGTATAACAGCTATAATGATGAAAAAGTTAATGGAATTATGTCATATTGAACGATTTAAAGCTGACTCCTTTGAAAGAGTTCACTTGGAGGCTGAAATAGCTAAAATAGCATATTCTGCGAGAAATAATTTTATTGGAGATCCAAATTTTTCAAAAATTAAACAAAATATATTTACAGATGAAACGTATCTAAAACAATTATCGAGAGAAATCTCCTTAGGAGAATTATTAAGCGATAATCTCGACTATGACTTTTTTACGCGAAATAAAGATACTGTCTTAATATGTGCAGCTGATAATGAGGGAAACGCTATATCTCTCATTTTCTCTACTTTTCATGCGTTTGGATCGGGGTTATCTTCTAGAAAATATGGACTACTTTTTCATAATCGTGGTGCTGGCTTTACTTTAAAGAAAAATCACCCAAATGAATTATTAGGTGGCAAAAGGCCTTTACACACAATAATTCCTGCTATTCTAGAAGAAAAAAACGGCAGCATAATGCCATTTGGAGTTATGGGTGGTCAATACCAAGCTAATGGTCATGCAAGAATTCTAAGCAATATAAAAGACTATAGCATGGAACTTCAAGAGGCCCTAAACTTTCCAAGAAGCTTTTATTTTGATGGTGTATTAAACTTGGAAAGAGGTTACCCTAAAGCTACGAGAGAAAAACTATCCAAAATGGGTTATAAAATAGAGGAGGCAAATATCCCCATAGGCGGTGGGCAAATGGTACGATTTGACTCTTCTGGTGTTCTTATAGGGGCATCGGATCCCAGAAAAGATGGTTGTGCGCTAGGATATTAGTTAGCTATCAATGCATTATATCAGATAAGAGGTATCTTCCTTCAGACAAGCTACCAAATAGTTGCTTCACCTCAGGGTGTCCAATTGGTTCTCCGCTGTCATCGTAGAGTAAGTTTTGTTCAGACACGTAGGCGATATAGTAACTTGAATCGTTCTCAGCCAAAAGGTGGTAAAATGGTTGATCCTTTTTTGGTCTATGGTTTTCTGGGATAGAGTTCCACCATTCTTCCGTATTATCAAAAGTAGGATCTACATCAAATATAACTCCTCTAAAAGGATGTATTCGATGTTTTACAACCTCGCCTATGGAAAATTTTGCATTTCTATTTAGCATTTTCTAACCTTTTAGACCAAAACCTTTGACTTTTAAATAATCGAATTTAAAAAAGTTACAAGTGACAACGATAATAATAAATTAACTAGCAATCCAAATACAATAACTTTCTATGCTAAAAAAAACTTTTTTCATTTTTCTTGCTTTAAATTATCTCATTATATCTGGCTGCATGAATGTCCCAAAGAATCAAGGGGACGCTTGCTCAATAATAAAGCAGAAGAAAAGCTGGAGATCTGCGTTAAAGAAGACTGAGAGGAAATGGGGAGTCAGCCCAGGAATGCAACTTGCATTTATAAAAACCGAGTCTAACTTCAGACCCACTGCTCGCACTGAAAGGAAATATTTTCTTGGAGTCATTCCCTCAGGTAGGATTTCATCGGCCTACGGTTATTCTCAAGCGCTTGATGGGACCTGGAAAGAATATAAAAAAAGCACAGGACACAAATATCATAGAAGGTCTAATTTTGCACACTCAACAAATTTTATTGGATGGTATATAAACAAAACTAATAAATTATTGGGAATATCAAAAAATAATGCGTATCTTCAATATCTTGCCTATCACCAAGGTCAGGCAGGATTTAAAACAGGAGCGTACAAAACTAAAAAAGCTCTGTTAGTGGTGGCAAAAAAAACGGCACTTAGTAAAAAAATATTCGATAAGCAACTTAAAAAGTGTATGTAACTCTTAAATTAGGGTTGACTAGAGTTACATGTGTTTATAACGTTCAGTTAGTTAAAAATACGAAGCAAATTTACGATGAATGAATCCTCCAAAAAAGAATATTTGGATCAATTGGATAGAAAAATAGAGGAATTTAAGTCTAAAAAGAAGGAAAATAGGCCCAAACGGCTGAAAGTCCAAAACGACGGGTGGAGAATGGTAATTGAGCTTGTCACAGGAATGATTTTAGGGGTGAGCTTGGGAATGGCACTCGATTATGTCGTAGGGAGTGAACCCATATTTTTGATAGTATTTTCTCTACTTGGCTTTATGGCTGGAGTTAAAACAATGATAGCTACAGCAAAAAAAATGAATGAAACAAACAACTGATGATACATAAATAGATGGAAAAACAGTCAGCTTTTAATATTCACCCGATGGATCAATTCATCATCGACCCTATTCTCACAGGAGACAGCCTGGAATGGTTTTCTTTTACAAACCAAGCGTTATGGATGTTGATAAGTCTGGTGTCCATCTCATTCGTCTTTATTTACGGATCACGAAAGCATCAGTTGGTTCCTGGTCGGCTACAGTCTATTGCCGAGCTAATGTATTTCTTCATTAGAGATATGATTATCGATATAGCAGGACAGGAAGGGCTGAGATACTTCCCCTACATATTTACACTTTTTATTCTAATATTGTTTGGGAATGTTCTGGGCCTATTACCTTACAGTTTCACCTACACCAGCCATATCGCTGTAACAGGATTTCTTGCACTTTCCGTATTTATTGCAGTAACAATAATCGGCTTTGTAAAGAATGGGCTAGGATTTTTAAGTCTGTTTTGGATAAGTAGTGCCCCTTTAGCTTTAAGGCCAATACTTCTAATAATAGAAGTGATTTCATATTTTGTGAGACCCGTGAGCCACTCTATCAGACTCGCTGGTAATATGATGGCTGGACACGCAGTGATAAAGGTATTTGCAGGCTTTGCTGGGGCCTTGGGACTAGGCGCAGTAGCGCCTATATTCGCGATTACAGCAGTTTACGGTCTAGAAATGCTTGTTGTAGTAATACAGGCGTATGTGTTTACTATATTAACTTGTGTTTATTTAAATGATGCTTTGCATCCGGGTCACTAATTATAATTTTTTAAAAGGAGCAATATTATGGTTGATGGAAACTTAGTAGAAATGGGAAAGCTTATAGGAGCGGGTCTAGCCTGTACAGGAATGGGCGGAGCAGCGATAGGAGTTGGACACGTGGTAGGGAATTTCCTTTCGGGAGCACTAAGAAACCCAAGCGCTGCTTCTGGTCAGACTGCTACAATGTTTATCGGTATCGCATTTGCAGAAGCTTTAGGGATTTTTAGCTTTTTAGTTGCATTACTGCTCATGTATGCAATGTAACCAAATACTAATTCTAAATGGCTTCCAATTCAGATAACAGCGCGGTGGGAATGCCTCAACTGGATTTCTCCACCTTCCCCAACCAAATATTTTGGTTGGTTGTTTTTTGCGTGGTTTTGTTCGCCATTGTAAAGCTATTTATTATTCCAAGAATGGAGGATATTTTTGCAAATCGAAGAAAAATTATTGATGGAAATATAGCAAAAGCTGAAGAAATTAGGTTAAGAGTGAGTGAGATAGAGAAACAAATTGAAGAGGAACTTCAAAAAGCTAAGTCCCAATGTGATGAAATTATGAATGCTAGTGGACACAATATCAAAGAACAAATGGCCTCAGCATTAGAGGATAGTAAAATTGCTACTGCTCAACTTATAAGTGAAGCAGAAGGAAGGTTGAAAGAGCTTAGAGATGGTTCTGAGGCTGCAATTGAAAAAATTTCAGAAGAATTAGCATCCGAAATAATTAGTAAGATTTCCAGAGGAAAGTAGATTAAATGAAAATATTCAGGCAACTCAGATTAAACATTAAAGCTTTACAGATAACGCTTCTAGCTTTGGCCCTTTCGTATGGGGTGAGTTATGCTGCTGGCTCAAAAAAATTAATTAGTTTAAATAATACAGATTTTGTTGTTTTAATTTCCTTTGTAATATTTGTGGGCGTCTTGGTCTATTTCAAAGTACCTTCCATTGTTGGAGCTTTCTTAGATAAAAGATCTAATGATATTCAGAATGAAATTGAGAAGGCTGGAGAAATATTGGAAGAAGCAAAGAAAATTCTTTCCTCGATTGAGGCCGATCATATAAAAACAAGTGAAACGATTGGACAAATGGTACAAAGTGCTAAATCTCGAGCAGGAGATGACGAAGAAATGGCCAAAAAAAATATTGAGAAACTAATGAGAAATAAACTCATTTCTGCCGAAGGACAGGTACTGTCAAGTGAAAGAAAAATTTTGGAAGAGATAGAAGGTCGCGCAATTGATTTAAGCATTGAAAAAGTGCGAATGAAGTTATCCAAAAGTTTATCAAGTAGTGACTATGATAACCAATTTGACTTATCCATTCAGTCAATAGAAAAAGGTTTAAAGAAAGTTTACGGTTAGAGCTTTAGGGATAAATTTTTTAACTTTATTTAAATCATCCATCCTTTTAAACAGAAAATTATAATCCTTATGATAGACACAAAAAAATACAGCGTGACAGCGATAGGAAACGCAATGCTAGATCTCGTGTGCGAGGTGCCCGACCAGTTTCTTAGCCAGGAAGGAATTTCGAAAGGAGTTATGAATCTAGTCTCCAGGGAAAGATCAAATAATATTTTAAAATTAGTTCAACCAATCAAAGAAACTGCGGGTGGATCTGCAGCCAATACAATTTCAACTCTGGCAAAGCTAGGTTTAAAAACCGGTTATATAGGAAAAATTGCTGATGATCCTAAAGGTGAGTTATTCAAAAAAGATTTGTTAGACAACTCAATATTTTATAATACGGAATTTCTAGATAAAGGTTATACTGAATCAACTGGTAAATGCATTGTTTTAATCACGCCTGATAAAGAAAGGACAATGAACACTTATCTGGGAGCTACAGAATTTCTCACCGATATTGATATAGATGAAGAGCTAATTGCCCAAAGTGAATGGTTGTATCTCGAAGGATATCGATTTGATGGGCAAAAAAGTAAAAAGGCTTTTTATAAAGCTATCGAAATTGCAAAAAAAAATAAAACAAAAATTGCCCTTACACTCTCTGACAGTTTTTGTGTTGATCGACATCGGTCTGATTTTATCTATCTCTTGAATGTGTCCGCAGACATGGTGTTTTGTAATGAAGATGAATTAAAATCGCTTTACCAAATTGATGATATTAAAAAGGCCAAAGAATTTATTGATGACTCCATAAGTTGCGTGGCCTGCACTTGTGCAGAAAAGGGAGCTACTTTGTTTCATGGGTCATCTACAAGCGAAATTTCAACAAACAAAGTAGCTGCAGTCGATACCACGGGAGCGGGCGATAGTTTTGCTGCAGGATTTTTATATGGACTTTCTAGAAATTTTCCCTTTGAAAAGTGTGCTGCTTTTGGGAATGTTATTGCCGGTGAAGTGCTAAAAGTTTATGGTCCTAGGGTAGAAAATAGTTTGAAAAGCGTGATTATGAGTTAGCTTCTAATTATTCTTTGTCAATAGTCTAAAAACATCAGCTAAATCGGCTTCTTCTGTTGAGAGATCCATTATTATAATTCCCTGAGACCTTAAGCAATCAAGCAATTGATCTGTTTTAATTTCATTTCTGTCATAAGATATGGATAATTTTTGATTTTTATTCTCTTTTAAACTTGCTTTATCAGGAAGGTTTATTTTCTTTAGATTTAAATTGCTGTATTTAATATTTATAACTTTTAGATTTACTCTAGCAAGCAAATCACTTGTATCATTACAAGCAATTAATTCACCCTTATTTAAGATCGCTATTTTTTCACAAAGAGCTTGAGCTTCTTCTAAATAATGGGTCGTCAAGATAATAGTTGTTCCATTTGCATTTAAATCTTTCATATAATCCCACAACATTTCTCTTAGCTCAATATCTACCCCGGCTGTAGGCTCATCCAAAATTACTACCTTTGGCGCGTGAACAAGAGCTTTACCAATAAGCAACCTCCTTCTCATTCCACCAGAAAGGGATCTCATATAAGCATTAGACTTTCCCTCTAAACCAAGTCTTTTTAATAACTGATTAATATTTCTTTCTGACTTTCTTACACCGTAAAGACCTGCTTGTATATCTAGACTCTCATAGGGTGTTAAAAATGGATCAAAGTTTGTTTCTTGTGGAACTACCCCAATACTTCTCTTAAATTCTCTTACATTGATATCCTGGTCGATATTTCTTATTTTTACTTTTCCAGATGTCTTAATTACTAAACCGGCTAATATATTTATCAGCGTTGACTTGCCCGCGCCATTCGGTCCTAAAAGGCCAAAGAAGGCTCCTTTTTTTACTTGTAAGCTTAAATTTTTTAGGGCAACAACTGGCTCACTTCTATCATCACTTTTATATACCTTATGTAAGTTTTGAACCTCCAGGCCAAGCTCTGTTAATTCTGTTCTCATGATATTTACTCTTCACTTTTATAGTAGTATTAGACATAAAATATGTTATTTATTTTGTCATGTCGAAAGAAGTTATAATTACAAACAAAATTGTTGTATCATGTAATGGTGATGATAGCAAAGGAAGCAATCATCCTAAAGTATGGCTTAAAATAAAAGAGACAGAGAATTTCATAGACTGCCCTTACTGCGAACGGAGATTTTCATATCAACCACCAAAGGACTAGATTGTGAATAATCTTAACTCTGTGAAGCATCTTATTTTGGTAGATGGTTCGGGATTTATATTCAGAGCCTATCATGCTCTCCCACCTCTTACAAATTCTGATGGAATACCCACAGGAGCGGTTTCAGGTTATTGTAATATGCTCTTTAAATTAATAAATGAGCTTAAGGAGTTTGAAGCTACTCATATTGCAGTCGTATTTGACCATAAAGACAAAACATTTAGGTCCAATATTTATCCAGATTATAAAGCAAATAGACCCCCTCCTCCCGATGACTTGGTACCACAGTTTCAGTTAATAAGAGATGCTACCGAAGCATTTGGTTTTTTAGCAATTGAAAAGAAGGGTTATGAAGCTGACGACATAATTGCAACACTGGCTGAGAACGCAACTGATGAGGGTGCTATTGTAACGATCTTCTCGTCAGACAAAGACTTGATGCAACTTGTTTCGGACGACATAAAAATGTATGACCCTATAAGAAATATTTTCATTGATATTGATAGGGTACGAGAAAAGTTTGGCGTTACGCCTGACAAGGTAGTAGATGTACAAGCTCTTATTGGTGATAAAGTGGATAATATTCCGGGTGTGCCAGGTGTAGGCGTAAAGACTGCTTCTAGCTTGATTTCAGAGTTTCAAACTGTAGAAAACTTAGTGAAGAAATATGAAGAAATTGATAAGGATAGAATAAGGAATTTGATTTCTGACAACATCGATAAAATAATTTTGTCAAAAAAGCTTGTTACATTGGATAAAAAAGTCGAAATTAATACCAATTTTCGAGATCTTGAAATAGCAACTTTAAATCTCGACAAATTACTAGTTTTCACAAAACTAATGGAACTTAATACATTATCAAAAAGAATCTCATCCCAGTTAGAAGAATTGAATTCATCAAAAACATCCAAAGAGATTCAAAGAGTACTAATACCTTCAGAAAAATATGAGGTAATAACAACTGAAGATGATCTTAATAGGTGGTGCGAAGAAATATTGAGACAAAAAATTTTTGCAATTGATACTGAGACCACCTCACTTGATACCCTATCCGCGGAACTCGTTGGTGTTTCCCTTTGTACTGGGATCGGTAAAGCTTGCTACATACCAGTAGCACATCAGACCGATCAACCCGAACATAGAGAGTTAGAAAAGAAACAGCTGGACAAAAATATGGTCTTAAGAAAACTCCAGCCACTTTTGGCTGATGAAACTATATTAAAAATCGGTCACAATATAAAATACGACATTAAAGTTTTGTACAAATATAAATGCTACGTAAATTCTTTTGATGACACGATGCTAATGTCACACTGTTTAAATAGTGGACGACAAAGACACAGCTTAGACTCAATAGCCAAGGATCTTCTAAATCATGAAACAATAAAACTTAAAGATCTTATAGGATCGGGAAAGAAAGAAATTAGCTTTGAGAATGTGCCCATAAGTTTAGCAGCAGATTATGCCGCTGAAGATGCTGACATGACTTTTCGAGCGTGGAAAATTTTAAAAAAAGAGCTTATCAGACAATCAGTTTATAGTGTTTATCAAAATATTGATAAACCAATGGTCCCGGTTTTAATAGATGCAGAGCTAAAAGGAATTACTGTTGACAAGGAGCAGTTGCGAAGATTATCGCACTTTTTTGAAAAAAAACTGCGTGAGTTAGAAACTAAAATATTTTCAATAGTGGGAGTTGAGTTCAATATCGCATCACCAAAACAGTTGGGCGAAGTTCTTTTTGAAAAGTTAAATTTGCCAGGTGGGAAAAAAAATAAATCTGGTGGTTTTCAAACGGGAGCAGATATACTGGAAGACTTGTCGGCTAAAGGTTTTGAGATTGCATCTTATCTCCTAGAGTGGAGAAAGATTTCAAAATTGAAATCCACTTATTCTGACTCGCTAATGTTACGTATAAATAATTTTACAGATAGAGTGCACACGTCCTTTAATCTCGCTGGAACATCCACAGGTCGTCTGTCATCCTCTGAACCAAATCTACAGAATATACCTATAAGAGATACAGAGGGCAAAAAAATCAGGGAAACCTTTATAGCCAAAGAAGGAGCTGATCTATTAAGTCTTGATTATAACCAAATTGAACTGAGATTATTGGCTCACATAGCTGACGTGAAAGGCCTTAAAGATGCATTTAAAAACAATATTGATATTCACGCGAGTACGGCATCCCAAATATTTAAGGTCGCATTCGAAAAAGTGGATGCGTCTCTCAGAAGAAAAGCAAAGGCGATAAATTTTGGAATAATTTATGGCATTTCTGCATTTGGCCTATCAAGAAATCTCAAAATTACTCGTACTGAAGCGCAAGAATTTATAGATGATTATTTCAGACAATTTCCTGAAATTAGAGACTATATGAATACTACGGTGGAAACTGCAAAGAAAACTGGCTTTGTAACCACCTTGTTCAATAGAAAAATACACTTACCAAACATTGGTACCAAGGGTCCAATCGGTGGCTTTGCTGAGCGAGCTGCTATAAATGCACCAATCCAAGGTAGTGCATCAGATATAATTAAAAGAGCTATGATTAAAATACATGAGTTTCTGAAGAGTTCTAAACTCGATGCTCACCTTTTATTGCAAGTGCATGACGAACTAATATTTGAAACTAATAAAGAGGTCACTGATAAAATACAAAATAGAGCCTCTAAAATTATGGAACAAGCGACACTACCCTATTTAGATTTGGACGTGCCCCTGAGGGTTGAAGGAGGGCATGCAATTAATTGGTTTTTGGCTCATTAAAATCTAATAAAATTTCATTAAAAATTTTATTTAGTAAAGTGATGTCAGTATGACTCAGGACTATTTCTACTCCAAATACTCCTGAATTATTGAAAGGATACGACCCAATAGAGATGTCTTTGTATCTATCTGCATACTGCCAAAGTCTTTCTGAGATTTCGCTTTCCTTCTTAAATATTTTTATAGTCTTTGAAAGAATTGGTTCAATCTGATCTAAATCTACACTTATTTCCTGTACCATGGCTTCAAAGATCTGTGGGACCCCAGCCATTACGAAAACGTTTTTTATTATGAATCCAGGAGCTCCAGAAATTTTATTTTTTATCAGCTTAGCTCCTTCAGGAATTCTTGCCATCCTAAGTCTAGCCGCATTTAGATCTTTTTTCCCATTCTTATAATTCATTGCAAGCAGCTCAACGGCCTCATCCCTGACAATCAAAGGAACATCAAACGAACTTGCAACAGCTTCAGCGGTTATATCATCGTGGGTTGGACCTATACCGCCACTAGTGAAGACATAATCTTTTAGGGAAGATTCACTATTTACAACACTTTTTATAATATTATGGTTATCTGGAATAACCCTGACTTCCCGTAATGCAATGCCTTTTTTAACTAATATTTTTGCTAAATAATTGGAATTTGTATCTTTAGTTCTACCAGAAAGAATTTCATTTCCTATGATTATAATTGAAGCTGTTTTCATTTTAGTTCCAAATTTGTCGTGAATAATTAAGTTTCCTCTTTACTGGATAAAGATAGGATAATAATCATAAACTATACAAAAATTATTACTAAGAAAATGCATAAGAATAAAGACGGAATATACATATACAGTGAAGATGCTTATAAGGGTATCAAAAAGGCTTGTAATCTTGCCTCAAAAACACTCGATATGATTGGTCAATTCATTGAACCAGGGGTAACAACTGAAGAATTAGACAAAAAGTGTCACGATTTTATCGTGGCTCATAATTCGGTTCCTGCAACATTAGGTTATCGAGGTTATCCAAAATCTTGTTGTATTTCCCTTAATCATGTAGTCTGCCACGGAATTCCTGGTAGAAAAAAGCTTAAGAATGGTGATATTTTAAATATAGATGTTACCTGTATTCTTGAAGGTTGGTATGGGGACACTAGCAGAATGTTCACCGTGGGTGACATTAGTTTAAAATCAAAAAGGTTAATTGAAATAACCTATGATGCACTCCAATTAGCAATAAAGAACGTTAAACCTGGTAATACTTTTGGGGATATTGGAGCAGTAATACAAGAGTATGTAGAAAGAAACAAGATGTCTGTAGTCAGAGATTTCTGTGGGCACGGAATTGGAAGTGAATTTCATCAAGCACCAAATGTTCTTCATTATGGCAATCACGGCTCTGGGCCCAGGCTGGAAAGTGGCATGTGCTTTACAATTGAACCAATGGTAAATATTGGTCGACCAGAAACAAAAATTCTAAGTGACAATTGGACTGCGGTTACAAGGGATAAGTCGTTGTCAGCACAATTTGAACACACGTTATTTGTGAGCAAGGAAGGATGTGAAGTCTTAACTCATTCCTTCAACAACACATATTTTCCTCAAGGAGCTAAATTGCACCGCAACAGTGTTTAAACTTTTTTCCAGAGCCACAGGGGCAGGGACTATTTCTTCTAACTTTCTTGTTTGGAAAGGAATTGATCCCTTCTGATATCGACCCACTATTTTTAATCTCTGAACTAGCTTTCTCTTTGTCGAATGGTTTTATATCTGTTTCTGAAATAAACCTTGCAAAAAAAACTACTTTTATTGTTTCTCTCTTTATTTTTTCCAACAAACTCTCAAATAGTATAAACGCTTCTTGTTTATACTCATTTAAAGGGTCTCGTTGGGCATATCCCCTAAAACCTATAACAGACCTCAAGTGATCTAAAGTCGAGAGATGGCGTGACCAAGAGTGATCTACAACTTGAAGTAAGATTTGCTTTTGAATCATTTTAAATGATTGTTCCCCAACCTCAGCTTTTTTATGATCTAAATTATTTTGAACTTCCTTTAAGATCATATCTCTTATCTCTGTTTCTAATATCTTGTCTTTTTTAACATAATCACCTAATTGAATAGTTAGATTAAATTGCTCTTTGAGCTTCTCCTCTAACCCATTTACATCCCATTGATCTACGAATGATCCTTCCGGGATGCTTTCAACAATAATATCCTCCACTACATCCATGTAGATGTTTTCAAACATCTCTGTAACATCAGCTGTTTCCATTATATTTCTTCTTTGAGAAAAAATCTCTTTTCGTTGAACATTTACTACGTCATCATATTTAAGGATATTCTTTCTTAGGTCAAAATTCCTAGCTTCGACTTTTCCTTGAGCTCGCTCAAGCGCCTTGCTCACCCATGGATGTGCAATGCTCTCACCATCTCTCAAGCCTAATTTGGACAACATTCCATCAAGTTTATCTGACCCAAATATTCTTAACAAATCGTCATCTAGACTTAGGAAAAAAGTAGTCTTTCCAGGATCACCTTGTCTACCAGATCGCCCTCTTAATTGATTATCTATTCGCCTACTTTCATGTCTCTCTGTAGCCAAAACATACAAACCTCCCGCTTTGACTACTTGCTCCTTATTCTTTAGAACTTGCTGCTGAATACTGGTCTTCTTCTGATCAAAATTTGGGTCATCATCGTCAACCTTACCCTTTATTTGCATTTCAACGTTACCACCAAGTTGAATATCTGTTCCTCTACCAGCCATATTTGTGGCTATCGTTACTGCTCCAGGAGTTCCAGCTAGCGATATTATCTCAGCCTCTTTTTCATGGTATCTAGCATTAAGCACGTTATGCTTAATGTTTTCTTTTTTAAGAAATTTTGAGATTTCCTCTGATTTATCGATTGATGTAGTGCCAACCAGAATAGGTTGTCCTTTAGCATTAGATTTTTTAATCTCATTTATAACTGCTTTATACTTCTCTTCCTTAGTTCTATACACTTGATCATCTTCATCTGTTCTGGAAATAGGCATATTTGTTGGGACTTCAACAACACCTAGACCATATATTTCTGCAAACTCATCAGCCTCTGTAATTGCCGTACCGGTCATTCCAGCCAGCTTTTCATAAAGCCGAAAGTAATTTTGAAAAGTGACGGACGCAAGAGTAGTATTTTCTGGCTTTACTATTAATTTTTCTTTTGCCTCAATTGCTTGATGTAAACCATTGGATAGGCGTCTACCAGCCATCATTCTTCCAGTAAATTCATCAATTAAAATAACCTCTCCTCCTCTAACTATATAGTCACTCTCCTTTTTAAATAGCTTGTTAGCAATTAAAGCTTGATTTACATGATGAACTAAGTCGGTATTTTCTGGATCATACAGGTCAGATGTCGCGGAAAGAAGTTCTTTTTCTTTAAGTAATGTTTCCATCAATTGGTTGCCGCTATCAGTTAAACTTCCCGTCTTAGTTTTCTCATCTAATTCAAAGTCATTTGCATCAAGTTCTGGGATAAGAGAGTTTACTTTTGTATATAGTTCTGACTTATCATTGGTTGGGCCGGAAATTATTAATGGGGTTCTTGCTTCATCAATTAGTATACTATCAACCTCATCAACGATAGCATAATGCGGAGTTCTTTGACAAATCTCTGACAAGTCGGACTTCATATTGTCACGCAAATAATCAAAACCGAGTTCATTATTAGTGGCATATGTAACATCAGCAGCGTAAGCTTGTTTTTTTTTGCTGTCCTCCATATCTGGAACTATTACACCCACGCTTATATCAAGAGAAGAGAATACTTTTCCCATCCATTCAGCATCACGCTTTGCCAAATAATCGTTGACAGTCACGAGATGGGCTCCTTTATCTTGAAGAGCATTTAAATACAACGGCAGAGTGGCAGTCAGCGTTTTACCTTCTCCAGTTTTCATTTCGGCAATATATCCCTTATGAAGAAAATAACCTCCTATTAATTGCACATCAAATGGGCGCAAGCCAATTGCTCTTTCCGATACTTCTCTTACAACGGCAAACGCTTCAGGCAATATTAAATCTAAATCTTGTCCATTCTCAATTCTCTGGCGAAACTCATTAGTTTTCTGCATCAAAAAATGGTCGGAGCTGTTTTTCATCTCTATTGACAGAGAATTAATCTTCTCAATAATGGGTTTTGCAGCTTTTAATAGCCTATCATTTGAATTCCCAAATATTTTTTTAAAAACCGAAATATTAATCATTTTTTTCACTTATCTAAAAAAGCCTTATATAGCTTTAATCCGAGCTTGGAAAGTATTAGATTTACCAAATAGTTATAAACCTAGTTATAAACCAAATAAAAATTACTATACTAATCTAGATATTTTTTGTATCAAGAAGATCGTTGCCCGAATAGATTTAAGGAATACTTATGAAACAAAAATATTATCAATTTCTTGCTACTATCATAGCAACAACTTTTTTTATTCAATCATCACAAGAGATCTATTCACAAGAAGCTTTGTCAGCAGATACCCCATTTATAGAAGTAAATGGAAAGATAATCAAATTTGGTAGCGCCATTATCGCCTTTTCAAAGATTCAACAAAGAAACCTGAATTTTGATAAGAACACAATTTTTTCTCAAATAGTTCAACAACTTGTTAATGAAGAATTATTGTCACAAAAAATTGATAAAGAAAATAAACTGACTTTATTGGCACTCGAGCATGAAAAACGAAGTGCTAAAGCAGCTCAAATGGTATCAAAAATACTGAAAAACTTTCCAAATGATGAACTTGTTAAATCAGCATATAAAAATCTAACTAATGACTTCAAGGGATCGCTAGAATATAACGCGTCTCACATACTTGTAAAAGAAGAGGGTCAAGCGATAAATATTCGAAAAGACATAAGCAATGGTAAAAATTTTGAGGCATTAGCAAAAGAACATTCTATCGGTCCAACAGGAAAAAATGGTGGGAACCTTGATTGGTTTGACTTGGGTAGCATGGTACCTGAATTTTCAACTGCATTAATGGTCTTATCCGAAGGAGATATAAGTCAACCCGTGCAGACAAAGTTCGGTTGGCACCTAATAAAATTGAATAAAACAAGAGAAAAAAAGATACCAGAATTCAAGGAAATAAAAGCTCAACTAATACAAAACCTGAGACAAAAGAAGATCAATGATTATTTAAAATCGCTAAGTGAGAACTCTGAAATTAGCTTTGTTGGAAGAAACATCAACCCTGACGAAATTACTAATATCAAACTTCTAGAAACGCTGGATGAATAAGTCAAATAAACGATCTGATCAAGGTAGTAAATATTATACTCTTGCTGGCTTAAAAATCTCGACTTGTTGCTCCGGAACAAAATATGAAAACAGAGATGATCTATCGCTGATTGTACTGGACCCAGGGAGCAATATTTGCGCATGTTTCACTGCTTCAACGATGCCATCCGCACCGGTTATTTGGTCCAAAGAAAATAATAAAAAAGCTCAGAACCTTAAGCAAAAAATTGTCTTACTTATAAACGCAGGAAACGCCAACGCATTCACTGGTGAAGATGGATTGTTAGCTTGTGAGGAAAAGGCTTCGTCTTTATCTTCCATTTTTAAATGTGAAAGAAAAAATATTTTCTTTGCTTCAACTGGAGTTATTGGAGAAAAACTTCCTCATAAAAAAATTATTCAGCATTTTAGTTACCTCCAAAAAAATTTATCTTCTTATAATTTTACGAATGCATCTTATTCAATTTTGACAACAGATTTGAAGCCCAAGATTTATACAAGTAAATTCAAAATCTTAAATAAAATATTTACATTATCAGGTTTCGCTAAGGGCTCCGGCATGATACACCCGAACATGGCCACAATGCTCGCTTTTTTATTTACTGACTTTGCAATTGATAAAGAGACACTGTCAGTTTTCACGCAAAAAGCTGTTAGACAAAGCTTCAATAGAATATCTGTCGATGGTGACATGTCGACTTCTGATACTGTCTTTGTGGGAACCACGAATAAAATACCCCTAAAGATTACTAAAGACCAAAAAGCGAAAGCTTTGAAAGCATTCTACGCAGAACTTAAGAAAGCAATGATAGATTTAGCAAAAAAGATCGTATTGGATGGAGAGGGAGCAAAGAAATTCATTGAAATAACGGTGACAAATGCAAAAACTGCTACTATTGCCAAAAAAATATGTTTTTCGATCGCCAATTCTCTTTTAGTTAAAACTGCAATAGCTGGGGAGGATGCTAACTGGGGACGAATTATAATGGCTATTGGGAAAACAAAGATAAATTTAAAAATTGAAAACATAAAAATTTATATTCAAAACTTTCTGTTATGTGAAAATGGTAAAGCAATTAATGCTATTGATGATACCAAATTATCCCTCGCATTGAAAAGAAAGACTGTAAACATCAAAGTTGATCTAGGGGAAGGTGTCAGAGATTTCACCGTTTGGACTTCAGACCTCACGGAAGATTACGTAAGAATAAATGCGGATTATAGATCATGAAAAGACGCCTTATTGCCTTACTTGCTTTGATCAACAATAACAACGAGGTTTTAATTTCACTTAGAAAGAATAGAAAAGAGTATAACGGCTATTGGGAATATCCGGGAGGGAAGGTCGAGAATGGTGAAACCTTAGAACAAGCACTAGTTAGAGAAGTAAAAGAAGAGTTAAATTTAGAGATTGCAAAAAGTTGTATCGCTCCCCTTACTTTTGCAGTAGATGGGCAAGAAATGAATCAAAAGATACTTTTTCTCTATGTATGCAGAAAATGGGATGGACCTATAAAAAGCTTGATTGATCAAAAAATTGAATGGGTCAAGCCTGTTAATTTAGCTTCATACCAAATGCCTAACTCGAATATTTTTCTCAATGCTATTCTTAGGGACTTTATATAGAGATTTAAGATGAAGCCTTCATTCTTTTATATGAAAATACGTATAGACCAAAAAGAAGGAAAAAAGTAATAGTGGCATTTTCAATGTCATTGTAAAAAATTAGCGCTAGCAAGTTTGGTATTATAAAGAGCGGTAGGATCAGAAGAGTTGAAAAAGAATTTGCAAGGTTTGAGCTATTTTGAAAAAATCGCCGTTTTCTGATTTTTTCAAAAACTAATTGATGAAAATGTTCTCTATCTGCTAATGAAGCTGGCTTCTTTCTATAAACTCGCCGATATATTGAAAATATTGTCTCAACAACTGGCCAAAAAAATATCAAAAGTATGCACCAAGCGGTTATCTCTGGATTCCTGACCATCAAGAGAATAGCAATCCACGATAAGCAATGTCCTTGGAAATATGCTCCTCCATCTCCCAAAAATATTTTTCCCCATGGAAAGTTTAACAAAAACAATCCTAAGGTACTCAAAAAGAAAATTAAGCAGAGTAATACTACGAGGGCATCAGATGTTAACCAAGCAACTACTGTCAAAAAAAATGACGTGGAAAGAGATATTCCCAAGGATAATCCATTCAATCCGTCAATCAAATTGAAAGCATGAGTTACTCCAGTTGTTGCAATTACTGTGAAAAGAATAGCAAAAGGTGCGATATAAAATAGCTGATCAAAAAATACTACATCTACTCTGGTCATCCATGTATCTAATAAAAAAATTGCAATAATGGAGGAAATTGAGGCCCCTAATAGACGATAGATAGGCCTGACACGAAAATATAAATCATCTAAAAGACCTAAAATTAATATTGGCATTCCAGAAATAACTATGTAACCAAGATACTTGGCCGAAAAATTTTCTATTCCGTACCAGCCATAAGCACAGCCTGCCAAGATTGCTAAACCACCTATTCTGGGGATAGAGCCCACATGAATTTTTTGAACCTCTAGGTGTTCTTTGCTTCTAGAAGAATATCGAAAATGTATTCTCCCAGAAATAATAATTAGTATAGATACGATAAAACTTGCAAAGAGAGCATTATCGTATCCTGATAATAATTGCGTGATACTTGTTAGCTCCACAATTCTCTCCTTAAATCATACCTCCTAGATAAATAGACATTTTTTTCTTTTTTTTTGCAAGTATTTGTTTGGGTTTACTTAAAAAGCACCATGGTTTAAATATCAGATAGGTCCAATTTCATATAAGGATATAGATTGCGAATTTTTCTTTTGGATATTTCGAGAGGCGTATGTGTGTTCGCTATGATAATATATCACTTTTATTGGGATTTAGGTTATTTTGGGTTTATTGATCTTCAAGTGGTAACACAGGGATTGGGGCTATTTTTGGCCCAGCTTATAGGTTTAAGCTTCATTACCATAGCCGGTATATCGTCCAGACTACTAAGCCTAACAAATAGCTGTAAATCTAAAATCGTGAAACGCATATTAAGGTTGATGACAATCTCTATTGCCATTTCAATACTGACTTTTATTTTAGATAAAAATAGTTTTATTTTCTTTGGTATTTTACACTTTCTCTCAGTCTGCTCCATAGTCAGCTTAATACTAATTAAGATAAAGTCTAACCTCCAATTATTTTTTATTTTTCTTGCTTCAAGCTTGATTAGTATAAGTGGGATTACCTTTAACATACCCTTTATCTTTTCATGGCTTGGGTTTAACAAACAGCCACCATTAACCAATGATTTTTATCCCATAATCCCTTGGATTACTTTCTACTTTTTTGGATTTTTGCTCGGGGGGATTATCAATAAAATACCAAGTAAAAAATACAAAAATCTTTCTAATACTGATCCCCAGCCGGGTATAGTTTTAAAACTTATTGAGTATGTGGGGCAAAAATCATTGATCATTTATATTTTACACCAACCATTACTTTTTTCTTTATTCTTTATATTTATTCAACTAACATCTTAAAAAATTTCTGGCAGGTTGAGATGCATATAGGCTTTATTTTAGATGGCAATGGAAGATGGGCTTCTACTAGAGGTCTGCCCAGGGCTATAGGACATAAAAAGGGCGCAGAAAATGTAGAAATAATTTTAAGAGAATGTATTAATTTAGACATAAAGTACATAACTTTATATGCTTTCTCTACTGAAAACTGGTATAGACCGGTATATGAAGTTAAAGCTCTTATGAGCCTATTTAAATATTATTTAAATAAAAAACTTACACAGCTACACCAAGAAAATGTAAAGGTTTCTATCGTCGGTGATATTAGTCCGTTTCCAAAAATTATTCAAAAGTATATAAAGAATTTAGTTGATTTGACTAAAGATAATGAAGGAATGTCACTGACGTTAGCTTTAAATTATGGCGGCAGGGCTGAAATAGTGAGAGCCACTAGACGGATTGGATCACTGATTTCCCGGGGAAAAATCAGTGAGTTAGAGATTGATGAAAACCTTTTTTCTTCCAACCTAGATGCCTGTAACGTACCAGACCCAGACTTAATAATTAGAACAGCAGGTGAGAGACGTTTGTCAAATTTCCTTTTATGGCAATCAGCATATAGTGAACTTTATTTTTCTGATAAGACATGGCCTGATTTTTCAAATTCAGACTTGAAACTAGCATTGGCTGACTATCATCAAAGAACTAGGAAGTTTGGTGGATTGCATGAGGCAAAATCAGCGGAAAGCTCAATCTAAAGTTTGGGGTGAATAAATCTTGTATCTTAGGTATTTAGTATTATCAAGCCTAACAATCGTATTATTTAACTTAAAGTTAATCAAGCCCCTCGAAGCTAATGAGTTTGAAGACACTGCTTCCTTAAATATGTATGGTATGCCTGGGATAATAGAACTGCCTTCAGCGACAAATTTACCAGACGGACAAATGTCAATATCTTCAACTGTTTTTGGGGGGACAATAAGAGTAAATCTGTCTTTTCAAGTTCTGGAAAATCTTACTGGGGCCTTTAGGTACGCCCGAATTCCAGGTGGAAGCTATAGTGGATACACTTGGGACAGGAGTTTTGACCTTCATTATTCACTAAATAGAGAAAAAGCTTTTGTTCCGGCTATTGCAATTGGCTTGAGAGACTTCATTGGTACAGGTATATACACTGGAGAATACTTAGTTGCGTCAAAATCCTTAGGATCAAAGCTAAATGTTTCTGCAGGTATAGGTTGGGGAAGGTTAGCTGGGGAAAATCGCTTCGATAATGTTTTTGGTTCCAAAAGTCGGAAAGGCCTGGATGTAGGGAAAGGGGGCACTTTTCATTTTGGTCATTTATTTACAGGGAACAACTCTCCCTTTTTTTCTGTGAGTTATAAAATAAATGAAAAAATGAAATTTATTTCAGAGTTATCCTCGGACAGCTATCACAGGGAAACGTCGTCCCCAAAAGGCTTCACTCGTAGGAGTGACATAAACTTAGGTATAAAATATGAAGTAGATCCAACTTTTACATTGATTGCGACTTGGATGCACGGAGATGCATTAGGGATATCAGTGAACATGGGCATTAACCCCAAGAATAGCCCTTATTACAGCGGTACTGAGCCTGCACCTATGCCCATCCTTCAAGAAAAGTATCGTTCTCAAGAACGAAAATTAAAGCGAGAGATTTTAGATGAGAGCCAAAGACTACTTGGACTTGACGGTATTGAACTCAAAACAATGACGCTCTTTGGAGGCACAGCGAAGGTTGGTATTATTAACAGAAAGTACATCAATATATCTCAAATGATTGGAAGGGTGGTGCGGATACTCTCCCTTACAACACCGTCAGATATTAAAGAGTTTCAAATAAATATAATAGACTTTAAATCTAACTTGTTCTTATCTGAAATAGTTGTAAAGAGAGAAATTTTTGAACGAAGCGAACTAAAATTTAATGGTCCGGAAAAGCTATGGGAAACCGTTTTAGTAAGCAACTCCAAAGATAGTTTTTTTTACGGTGAAGAAGACGGCATTGAAAGGTTTTCCTGGTCTTTATATCCCTACATAGATACGAGTCTTTTTGATCCTGACGATCCTATCAGATTTACAGTTGGAGCGGAATTATTGACAAAATATAAATTTCTAGCTTCAACCTCTATTTCTGGTTCTCTGAGGCAGCCGATAGCAGGAACGCTTGATGACATTAAGAGAGACCCAAAAACGGGGCTTCCTAACGTTAGGTCAGACTTCATGTATTACCATAGAGATATTTCCTCTAATTTATTTATAAATTATCTCACTTTAGATCAGTACTTAAAACTTTCATCAAATTTGTATGCTTTGGTAAACATAGGTTTTTTAGAATTGATGCACGCCGGTGTGCGAGCGGAAGTAATTTGGAAAAATAATAAGAAACCTTATGGGTTTGGTCTTGATATTGCGCAAGTTCAAAAAAGAGGTACCGATGGAGGATTTAAATTAAAAAATGAGCACTTTAATACATATTTAGCTTCTGTATATTACGACTTACAAAATGATTGGATTATTAAAATTGATGGTGGAAGATACTTAGCTGGAGACTTTGGATCCACTATCTCTATAAAACGATCTTTTAATAATGGCTGGGAATTCGGAGCGTACGCTACATTGACAGACGTTCCCTTTGAGACATGGGGGGAAGGATCATTCGACAAAGGTATCACTATCAAAGCTCCAATAAACTGGTTTACTGGTAAAAAATCTAGATCTTACGCAAATGCGATAATAAAACCAATAACTGGAGATGGAGGAGCAAAATTAAACTTGAGCGAAGAAAATTACCTCTATTATAGGGTCAGTGAATATTCCAATAAAAATATTCTTGATAATTGGACGAGAGTTTTTAGATGAGGTTATTACCATTGATAATTCTATTTATAACCTTTTTAAGCGCATGCACCTCAGATGATGTGGTTAAATCCGAAAAAGAAGAGCTTTTGGGGATATTTAAAAAAATTACAAACAGATCTATTTCAAAAGACAAAAACGTCATTCAATCTTCCCCTTTTCCTAATTCGAAAAAGTGGCTGGAACAATTTAAGCAGCCAATTATTTTAATTTCCTCACCCGACAAAAAAAATCAAGCAACACTAGTCTCTTTAGGAAATAATGAAGAACGCCTTACATGGGTTAGCTCTGATGGTATTAGCCTCTCCTATGATGATGGGGTATTGATTGCTACTAGAGGCTATTCTCAAGATTTATTGTCACTGAGGTATAAAAAGCCAAAAAAAATATTTTCATCGAGCTATCTTGAATACGATAAAACGCATCGATATCTCAACGGAGAAAACAGATATAACGAAATTCATTTCAAATGTACTGGAAAAAAAATGGCGCTTCGATCAATAGAAATTGTCGAGTATACTTTAATGGTGGACAGATATGTCGAAACCTGTGTCAGCGCAAAACATAAATATGTAAATGAATATGACTTATTATCTGGCACGACGGTAGTACTGAAGTCCAAACAATGGGTAAGCCCGATTAATCGTTATTTTTTGACCTATAATTTATACGCATTACAACAATTTTAGTTGCGCGGAAATCAGTTAATGTTGCCCTTTTAACACATAAGCAAACATTTTTAAAAAAAAAAAAATTATTTAAAAATTTATTTCAAATAGGATAAATTTGCTGTATAAATGAGTCAGCTAGCTAAACGTAGGAGTTAACTTAATGCGTATTTTAAAAATAATATCAACACTAGTGTTTGTAATGTCACTGGCAGTTCCGTCGTTCGCTCAGTCTTCTGCATCCGCGGGAGCATCCAGTAGTGCAGGAGCTGCAGGAACATCAGCAGCTGCCTCTGGTGCAGCAGCAGGAGCAGCGGCAGCAGCTACAACAATAGCAGTCGCAGCAGCTGCAGTTGCAGCGGTTGTAGTTGCATTACAGACTTCGAGTTCGTCAACAACAACAACATAGTTAGTTGAACGAAATAAAATCTTTAGATTAAAAAAGGGGTCGTTTTCGTCCCCTTTTTTTATCTGAATAATTAATAGAAGTCGTTTAGCATGCAACGCTTTTAAAATATAACGCCTCTCCGATAAGTGATGTTTTAGCAAATTAGAAACCGGATTTTAGTTTGATTTTCTACCTCTAGAAGAGTTATTTCTTTTTCAATTTTTTATATTTCTTTCCTAAAAAAATATTTTTCAAGACTTCGCTAACCGAACAGCCGCAATTTTTTAGAAAACACGTTCTTAACTTTTTATAACTTTATATGAAGGTTTTGATGACGCTTATTTTGATCGTTTCCATACCAGGATTGTACTCCCATATATCTCCGCTTGACCTATGGTCATAGCATAATGATACCCTCCAACGGGGATCTATGATATATTCCAGCTCTAATCCTGACCGAAACATTAACCACCCTCCTAAATCTTCTTCATTATTTTTAAAATATACTCCAGGGAAAAAGTCAAAGTTAAAATGAAAAGCATTACTTAACCTTACTTTCCTTATAAACCCATAACCGACCCAAATACCTCCCTGATCGGTTACTGATATAGATTGTCCTCTTTGAAGAGGGCCAAATCTCTTATTTTCATAAAATGAATACTGAAACTCTTTACCAACAATTTCATTTTGAAATTCCACATTGGATAACGAATATTTTGCGTAACTCTCAGCTGGACCCTCTGGAAAACCATTTTTTATTGGATTTTCAAAGGATAATATAGTCGAGACTGAAAACAACACCGCATAAATACCGCCCCACATGTAAAGACCTCCGTTGTTACTATAACACTTTATCATTTACAAAAACACCATGGTTTTTTAAAACAATACAAATGGAGAGTAAAGTTGAATAAGTCTGGCCTTTCAATCGTCATACCAACCTATAACGAAAAAGATAATATCTCTAAAATCTTAGAAAAACTAAAGAAATCGTTGAAGGGTATTACATATGAAATAATATTTGTCGATGACAATAGTCCAGATGGAACTAGTTTTGAGATAAAAAATTTTATCAAAAATTCATCTAAAATTCAACTTATCCATAGATTAGGGCGAAGGGGGCTTTCAGGCGCGATAATCGAGGGTATCTTTGCTGCAAGATCTGAGTTAGTTGCTGTAATGGACTGTGATCTCCAACACGATGAGACTAAACTTAGAGACATGTTAGAACTGTTTTCTAAAGATGCTTCACTAGATATTGTTATTGGCAGTAGATTTACTGCAGACGGAGAAATTTCCAGTAATGCATTCTCAAAGATGAGAAAGTTAGGAAGTAAGGTAACTACGTTTTTGATAAAGAAACTTCTTAGAATAAAATCTACTGATCCTTTATCAGGCTTCTTCATGGTAAAAAAAGAATCTTTTTTAAAGAAATCCGATAAGTTACAAACTCAGGGCTTCAAAGTTCTAGCAGACTTTTTAGCGACATCTGGGACAAGTATTGAGATCAAGGAAGTCGGCTACAGCTTTAAAAACCGAGTTGCGGGTGAAAGTAAAATGAGTTTTCTTACCGCCTTGGAGTTGATTGGTCTCGTTTTGTCTCAGATACTCAACGGAACAGTTTCTATAAGATTTATACTTTTCTGTATGGTTGGCCTAAGTGGTATATTTGTCCAATTGTTAATTACCGGTCTCGCAATGCTATTAACAAATCAGTTCCCTACCTCTCAAACATTGGGAATAATTGCCGCTATGACCTCAAACTATTTCCTTAATAACATCATTACATTTAAGGAAAGAAAGTTAAAATCTCTAGACTTAATTAGAGGACTATTTTCCTTTTATCTAATTTGTTCTTTGGGAGCATTTACAAATATTGCTATCGCCACCTATGTTTTTAATTTTTCATCTAATTGGCTCATTTCAAGCTTCATTGGCGCTTGCATCGGCGCTGTTTGGAATTTTACACTTACATCTATTTTTACCTGGAAGTCTAAGTAAGAAAATGAAAGGCAAAGCATATGACCAAACTCACTTGCTCATATTTTTGTTTATAATTTTTTGCCTTACAAAACTTACAGTGATGAAATATGTTCCCTTGATCAACGATGAGGCGTATACCTTAACAATTAGCAGATACTTTTCTCTATCTTATTTTGATCATCCCCCATTAATGATGTGGTTTTCATATCTTTTACACAAACTTGAAATTATTCAGTTAAATATTTTTAGAATTCCTTTCATTGCTTTTGGTCTATTAACAAGCTTTTTTCTATATAGGATTGCGTCTATGTTTTATTCAAAGCAAGCTGGACTCGTTTCAGCTATTCTATATTTTATTTCTCCATTTTTCTTTTTCT
>CACGWW010000003.1 GCA_902576905.1 uncultured Alphaproteobacteria bacterium | reverse complement strand
CACTGCAGCAGAGATAGCATGTAAAGCTATAAAAGAAGGCTTCCAAAATACCGAACTTAAGGAATATGATAAAGAGATAAAGGATGGAAAAGTTGGTTCAGATTTAAAGCCTGTGAAGAACGTTAAGCCCATTTGGTCTCGTTTCGGTTTATTAGCGTCATTGATAATTGGCGGAATAGACATGTGGATAGCAAACTTAAGCGGGATAAATATTTTTGGCACTTTGAAACATGGTAAAAGTGACGCAAAAAGCACCAAGCCAGCAAAAAACTTTAAAGAAATCGAGTATCCAAAGCCTGATGGAAAGATTAGTTTTGATAGACTTACAAATGTGAGCTTCTCTGGAACAAATCATGAGGAAAATCAGCCCTGTCATTTGTTTTTAAAAAATAAAAACATTCCGATCAAAAAAAATCTCCCATTATTTGCTGAGCCTGCTCAAAGGTATTGTCCAGCAGGAGTTTATGAAGTGCTTGAAAAACGTAAGAATTCGTTTTCGTTTCAAATAAACTCACAAAATTGCGTGCATTGCAAAACATGTGATATTAAAGATCCAAGCGAAAATATAACGTGGAAAACACCTCAAGGGGGAGATGGTCCAAATTATCCAAATATGTAGGTTAATTGGTATGCCTCTACTTAAACCTTTAATTGTAGCTTTTTTTATACTCTGGCATTTTTCGGTCACCATTGTTCTAGCCAACTCGGGCTCATATATTGCCGGGCAATTTGCTGAGAAAGAAGGAGATTTTAAAAATGCCTCGTACTATTATATAGATCTCATTTCTAGAGGAGACTCTGAAAGAGAAATTATCACGAGAAGTGTTATCTACGCAGCCTTAGCTGGAAATTTCGAAATTGCAACAGCAATATCACGAAAAATTGATGACCTCCAACTTAATTACCCTATCGCAAATTTGGTTATTTTTGCTGAAGCTATAAAGAAGAGAGAAAAGTCAGAAATATTAAGAGCGTTCGAACGCCACAAGAAAAATTTTCCCGAGATTTTTAAGATAGTTACAGAATTTTGGATTTTGATTATTGATAACAAAAAAGACGAAGCTTTTCGTTTGATCAATTCAATAAGTATCAACAACGAAGCTCAACTTCAGATTATTAACTATAATCAACTATTAGCATATGTGTATTTTAATAAATATGAGCAAGCAAAAACACTCTATGAAAATATGGAATTCAGTAATTTTCTTTTTGACTCGGAGTCTGCTTTAGCTCTAGTTAAATTTTTTCAAAAAAATAAAGAAAGCGAAGTGTCTGAAAGCATAATAAGCAAGGCTCGGTCTGCTAGTAATAACGCGTATTACATACAAGCCTTCAAAAACAAGCTTTCTAATGGTGGGGTTAGTGATGCTATCAGAATAACCCCTTATAAGCAGATAGCTGAGGTATTCTTTAGATGGTCGCAATCTAGCCAGCGAGGAGCAGACAATATTATCAACAAGTCGTTTTACTTATCCCTTGCGAATTTTGCAGATCCGACCAGTTCATTCTTGAAATTTAATCTTGCTACCATACTCAACGATAGTGGGAACTATGAGCTATCCAGAGAAATTTTAGATAACTTTTCAAATGATGATGTTTTCTTTATGGATAGCATTGTTGAAAATTCATTTGCCATCGAGCAACTTGATAGTAATGAGTCAGCGTTAGAATATATTCATCAATTTATAATTGATGGATATGCAAATGCCAGGTTGTTGAAAACTTATGGTAGCCTTCAACGGAGTATGAGCTTGTTTCAGGAAGCCATCAAGTCCTATACCAGAGCAATAGAAGTCGCAAAAAGAGAAACGTATACTGAGGCTATTTGGCCAATTTTATTCTTGAGGGGGATATCATTTGAAAGGTCGAAGAATTGGGCTTCAGCTGAATCTGACTTTATAAGTGCTCTAGAATTGAGCCCAGATCAACCACAGGTTCTCAATTATATGGGCTATAGCCTATTAGAACGGAAAGAGAAATTAGATCAAGCTTTGAAAATGATTATACTGGCAGCCGAGAAGTCCCCGGATAGCTATCATATAATTGATTCTCTAGGTTGGGCATATTACAAAAAAGGGGATTTTGGAAAAGCCTTATTATATTTAGAAAAGGCAATGGAAATTGAATCTACCGATCCAATAGTAAACGATCATCTAGGGGACGTCTTATGGATGTTGGGTAGAAAAAGGGAGGCTCAATTTCAATGGAAAAAGTCACTTTCGTTCAATCCTGAATCTGTGGATCAAAAAAATACAGAAGATAAATTAAAGTTCGGACTAAAAGTAAGATAAAGAAAATTGGGATTGATGAAAGATATTACTAATGAAGAAAAGGGATGCGCCAAGATTAATCTTGCTCTTCATGTTACAGGAATTCAGGCAGATGGTTACCATGCCCTTGATAGCATAGTTGTTTTCACAGATGTATTCGACAGGCTATCTTTTAAACGTTCATTGAAAAATGTGGTAACGTTGAAAGGAGAATTTTCTGGGTCAATAAATGTTCAAGAAAACTCAATATTACAAGCATTAAAACTATTTGGAAATGGACTCACAGATCGTTTTTCTATTAATATTGAAAAAAATCTGCCAATAGGTGCTGGTTTGGGTGGTGGCTCAGCAGACGCTGCAGCTGTGATAAGATTTATAACAAATAACAGCAAGCACTTAATGCCCTCTTATGAGGTTTTATCAAAAATTGGAGCAGACATTCCAGCTTGTGTATTAAGTGTAGCATCGAGAGTGGGAGGAATTGGGGAGATTGTTCGACCTTTAGATATGTCAGAAATTAATTTATGGGTTGTTTTAGTAAACCCAGACATATTTGTATCTACAGGCAGTATATTTGAAGAGGTTACTGAAAAACATAATGAACCATTAGAGTCCTTTATAGATTTAAGCAGCACGGATAAATTTGTAGACTATCTTAAGAGGCAAAGAAATGACCTTCAAACTATCGCGATCAAAAAACATCCAGAAATCAACAATGTACTCGCTACCATAGAGGAAACCGAGGATGTTTTGCTTTCTAGAATGTCCGGGTCAGGATCTACTTGTTTTGGTCTTTACAGAAATCAAGATATTGCAAAAAAAGCGGTAACTTATATCAGCAAAAAAAGTGATAAATGGTGGATTAAATTTTCTAAAATAAATTAAGATACTCTATCCAAAATTTCTTCAGCAAGCTCTATCATTAATGTCTTAATTTCTGAATCCTCTATTATCTGCAAAGCGTTTATGGATCTTTCAGTCCATATTAAAGCCTGTTTTTTTGTATAAAGTAGAGATTTGCTGCTTTCCAAGATTTCCAGAAGATCAGTAAGATCAATATGATTTGGTAAAGGCTTTTGAAAAAGCTCTTTTATAAATTTTTTTTCAGCTTTAGAAGACCTTTCATATGCATGAATTATTGGGAGCGTTATTTTTTTTTCGAAGAAATCGTTTCCTTTATTTTTCCCCGTTTTACTCTCATTACCCGAGTAATCTAAGAGATCATCTATGAGTTGAAAACTGGTTCCAATACATTCCCCATACTCCTGAAGAGCGTCTACGTGGGAGTCGCGTGCGTTGGTTATTTCTGCTCCCGCCTGACATGCCGCTGAAAAAAGGGCTGATGTCTTACCTTTAATTACTTTTAAGTAATCTTCTTTTGATGCATCAAGCTTTTTTTCAATACCAACTTGTAGAATTTCGCCCTGTGAAATAATAGAAGAGGCGTCTGATAAGGTTTTCATTATTCTCAAAGATTCAGTTCTAACCATGAGCTGGAATGCCCTTGAAAATAGATAATCTCCGACTAGAACAGAATACTTGTTTGTCCAGATTATATTTGCTGTCTTTAAACCTCTTCTTTTTTCACTACGATCAATCACGTCATCGTGGAGCAGAGTTGCCGAATGTATGTATTCAATAGCAGCTGCCAAAAGGGTGTCCTTGTCTCCCTTATAGTCAAAAAGTTTGGCGACAGTCAAAGTTAACAGCGGTCGAATTCTCTTTCCACCAGAATTAATTAGATGAGAAGCAATATCCCCAATAATTGTAGTCTCTTTTGAGCTAAGATTTTCCTCAATCACTTGGTTTGTAACTCTAACTTTTTCAGACAGTAAATCGGACAGTTTTGATATAGAGGTTGTCAAATTATATTTTCCGGTTGGTGTTATAACTAATAGAATGTGTGTTTATAAAAACTATTGGCAATTGAAAAGATAAATTATAAAAATTTTTTATGAATTATAGTTATAAAGAACTAACAAGAAATAAGTTTTTGGGCAACAAATTAGAAATACTCCAATTTTCTGAGGGCTATAGAGCGAATATGGACTCCGTTTTAGTAGCAGCATCAGTCGCCGCAGAAAGTGGTCAAAAAGTATTAGAGCTAGGTTGTGGAAATGGAGTAGCGTTGTGCTGCCTATTATATAGAGTTAGTGGGCTAGAAGTCTTTGGGGTTGAAATGGATAAAAGAGTAGCCGACCTTTGTAAACGAAATATCGATCTAAATATGTTTAAAGCTACAATTTTCAATATTAATATAGCAAACACGATTAGAGAGTTGAAATCTGTATCATTTGACCATGTTTTCATGAATCCTCCATATTTTAAACAAAATTCAGTTAAGAAGCCTCATACTTTAAGTTCTCATCAGGCTAAAGTTGAAAGCATGCCGCTATCTGCATGGGTTTCAGTAGCAAAGAATAGGTGTAAACCAAAGGGTAAAATTACGATTATTCAAAGGGTGGAGAGGCTTCCCGATATAATCAAATGCTTAAACGGTTACTTTGGCCAAGTAACCGTTCAGCCGATAAGTTCATTTAAAGATACCAGTCCGAAAACGGTAATAGTTCAAGCAACTAAAACTAGTGGTGCTGCCTTCAAATTGTTAGCTCCCAAAATAGTGCATCGAAGGAACGGAGTATCAGGTAAGGTGGTTTACGAAGACGAGTTTGAAAGAATCCTTCGATATGGTCATCCTCTCCAATTAAATTAAATAATGTCCACCATTAGCGGAAATTGTAGATCCTGTAATAAAACTAGACTCATCAGCAACAAGAAACTTTACACAACGAGCAATATCGTCAGGTTCTCCTAAGTGCCCTACAGGGATTTGACTTTCAGTTGCTTCAATAGCTTTCTCACTCATCGCTTTAACCATATCTGTATTTATATATCCAGGGCATACCGCATTTACAGTAATTCCTTTCCTCGCTCCTTCGAGGGCCAGTGATTTTGTGAAACCGAGTTCTCCAGCTTTTGCTGCGGAATAATTTGCTTGTCCTAATTGTCCTTTCTGTCCGTTTATTGAAGAAATATTTACAATCCTTCCAAATCCTCTAGCTCTCATCCCATCCCAAAGAGGGTGGGTCATGTTAAAGAGACCGTTAAGATTAACATTGATTACATCGCGCCACTGCTCTTGTGACATTTTGTGGAACATACCATCCCTAGTAATACCTGCGTTATTAACCAAAATATCTATTGCACCTAGCTCATCTTCAACACTTTTTATTCCGGCGACACATTCTTCATAATTAGCAATAGACCATTTGAATATAGCTATCTTATTTTCTTTAGAGAATTTGTGGGCTACCTCATCGTTACCCGCATAAACTGCTGCTACCTTGTACCCTGATTCTTTTAGTTTTATCGAAATGGCGGCACCTATTCCTCTAGTACCACCGGTTACGAGCGCGACTCTCATATTTAAGCTCCCATTAATGTGAATTTCATAAGTTTAATTCGTTTAAATTTAAATGTTTTAATAGTCAATACAAACACCCTTCATCTAATAAGTTTTTACGCTAAATGACCAAATTTACTGTTATTAAAATTAATTAAAAGCGTCATTTCGTTTCTAACAACTTTTTAAAAAATGAGCGAACATCTGCTGTATCCCAATCAATATCTCCTATGATGCGGCCAATTTCTAAACCCGTAGGATTAATCACAACTGTCGTTGGAAGGGCAGTAACACCATATTTAACCGCAATTCTTCCTCTTGGGTCTCGATATTTTTTGAGGTTAACTAAGTTATTATCATCAAAAAAACCATCAATAGCTTCCTTCGAGTTTCTTCCTGATGCAATGGTTATTATTTGGATATCTTCATATTTCATATTTTGGGCAAGACTGTTAAGTGACGGCATCTCTTTTTTACATGGTGCGCACCAAGTAGCCCAGAAGTTTATTATTAAAATATCGTCGTCATACCCAATCTCAACCATATTTTCATTGGCATCCAAGATAAGGGGTTTTGGCAGCACCTCCGGTTTTTCTGAGAAAATAAATTTTCTAAGCTCTCCTTTCATAATATCTTCAGTTTTTTCAACATATTTACTCTCAGCAATAGCTGGAATCGAAAAAAAAAGATTTACGATAAGTATTAAAGGCCCTAGTTTTAGCATTGACATCTTAGACATGATCTATGATGTAGTGGTGGAGTTTAAAATGTCTAATAAGAAAAAATCAAATGAAATGTGGGGAGGGAGGTTTTCTGAGAAGTCTACTGATCTTCTTACAAAAATAAACTCTTCAATAGATATTGATAAACGACTGGCATTTGAGGACATTTTAGGTTCACAAGCCCATGTTGAGATGCTTGCTAAGATGAATATCATAACTAAACAAACAAAAAAAAAGATATTGAGCGGATTAAAAAAAATAGAGAAGGAGTTAAAAGACGGTGATTTCGTTTTTGACAACTTGCTAGAAGACATTCATATGAATATAGAATCGAGGTTAGGAGAAATTATAGGCTCAGAGGCAGGTCATATACACACTGCAAGGTCAAGAAATGATCAAGTCGTTACTGACTTTAGAATGTGGATAAGAAAAGCTATTGAAGAGATAGAGTTCGAACTATCGCGACTCCAGATGACTATCCTAAAAAAAGCGGAGAAGAATATAGAAGTAATTTTCCCAGGTTACACTCATCTGCAAGTTGCCCAACCCGTAAGATTCAGTCATCACTTACTTGCCTATTTAGAAATGTTCGGGAGAGATTTAGAAAGATTTAAGCAAACTAAAGAAAGATTGAATGAATGTCCTCTGGGAGCGGCTGCTTTGGCTGGAACTTCTTTCCCGATTGATAGGTTTTATACAGCTAAAACGCTTGGTTTTAGTACTCCAATGAGAAATAGTATGGATGCGGTTTCCGACAGGGACTTTGTTTTGGAATTTTTATCTGACTCTGCTATCACCATGGTACACTTTAGTAGATTAGCAGAAGAGCTTATTCTTTGGGGATCGATAGAGTTTGACTTTATTTTGCTACCTGATTCGTTAGTCACGGGCTCTTCAATAATGCCACAGAAGAAAAATCCTGATGCCGCGGAACTTATTCGTGCTAAGACTGGTAGAGTTAATGCGGCGCTACTATCTCTCCTAACAGTAATGAAGGGCCTACCATTAGCTTATGCTAAAGACATGCAAGAGGATAAAGAGACCGTTTTTGATACTTTTGATACTTTAATACTTGTAATAAAAATAACTCAGGAACTCATAGAAAATATGAAAGTTAAGAAAACAAATATGTATGATGCAGCATCAAAAGGGTTTTCTACAGCGACTGATTTGGCAGATTGGTTTGTTAGAGATTTAGGCATGCCATTTAGAGAGGCGCATGCGTTGACTGGAAAATTTGTGGAAGTTGCTTCTGAAAAAAAGATCAAACTTAGTGAATTGAGTTTAGATGATCTTAAAAAGGTCAATCCAAAGATAAACAAAAATATTTTTAGGGTTCTATCTCCTGAAAACTCTATTGAGTCGAGAAATAGTTTCGGTGGAACAGCATCTAGAGAAATAAAAAGACAAATTAGATTTTGGAAGAGAAGATTAAATGTGTAAGTGGATGTTTTATCTTGTAATAATAGTATTTTGCCTTAACGTTTCCGGCTGTGGTGTCAAATCATCACCATTTTTGAATGAAAAAACCAACCTTATTAAAGATGAATAAACATATTTCTTACAAACTGGATCAGCTTTTCGTAGAAGATGTAGCTGTAAGCGAAATAACAAGCAATTTGAGAACCCCATTCTATGTTTATTCACGTACAAGCATAAAGGATAACTTTGATCGTTTTACGAGATCGTTAAAAGGATTGGATAGTATAATTTGTTACTCAGTCAAAGCTAATTCAAACCTCTCAGTTTTAGAAACTATTGCCAAACTTCGAGGTGGCGCTGATGTTGTTTCACTTGGAGAATATCATCGGGCATTAAAAGCAGGTATCGACCAAAAGAAAATTGTATTTTCTGGAGTAGGAAAACAGGATTTTGAAATTGCTGAAGCACTTAAATCTTCCCTGTTACAGTTTAATATTGAAAGTGTGTCTGAATTGGAGTCGATCAATAAAATAGCAGTTAGTCTCAATAAGCAGGCACCAATCGCTTTTAGAGTTAATCCAGACATAGACGCAGGCACACATGAAAATATTTCAACTGGTAAAGCTGATAATAAATTTGGCATTCCGATTGACAAGGCCAAAGAGGTTTACCAGTATGCAAACAAACTTGAAAAAATAAAGATTGTGGGTATTGATGTACACATAGGGAGCCAGATAAGTAACTTAAATGCATTTCGCCAAACATTTGAACACTTAGCACAGCTCATTGAAGAGCTTAAAAATATTAACATTCATTTAGAAAATATCGATATTGGTGGTGGCTTGGGCATCAAATATACAGATGAGGATTTAGAACCTAACCTGCAAGAATATAGTGCCCTAGTGAAAAAGATATTAGGACATTTAAATTGTAGAATTATTTTTGAGCCAGGCAGATATATAGTTGGGAATTGTGGTATTCTAGTAACTAAGGTTCTTTATAAGAAGACATCTCAAAACAAAAATTTTCTTATTACTGACGCAGGTATGAATGACTTTTCTCGAACTGCGTTGTATGGTGCGACACACAAGTTAATACCCTTATATAAAAAAAAGAGCGGAAAGACCGGGATCTTTGATGTGGTAGGACCTGTCTGTGAATCAACTGATACTTTTCTAAAAAATTATTTTGTAGAAGGAGCAGAAACAGGAGACTTTCTAGCTTTTTTGGATGTCGGCGCATATGGGGCAGTTCTGTCCTCTGAGTACAATACAAGACCACTAGTTCCGGAGATTATGGTTTATAATAATCGTTATGAACTTGTTAGATCTAGACCAACTTATGAAGAAATATTTGACAGGGAAACTATGCCAAATTGGGAATGAAATCTAGTATCTTCTCAATAGTTATTAAAATTATATCATTGAAAATGGCAGTATAAATACTAATTTGTGACAAAATCTCAGGTGCGAACGGAACTTCTTTAAGTATATCCTCTAGAAACAAAATAGTTAGGTTATAGGTAAAAAAACTAATTATTATTACGATTGATAAAGTTACTAATAATTTTCGCCTCTTTGGCTTATTTTCTTTCGGTACGGTCTCCTTATTTTCTAGGTTTGGTTGCTTAGCCTTCTTTAAAAGTTCAGATGACTCTTTTAGTCTTCTCTCGATCTCTATTTCCTTGACATCTCTTTCTTCAATTTCCTCGTTAGTAGCGCTCTCTTGGTCACTTCTAATTTTTGGAAATGTTTTTGAAGGGCCCTCTTCCCCAATCTCGTTACTTTCCTCACTTGTCTCAAATTGGAAAATATGGTCAGTCTCGGTATCATTTTTTGAGTCAATGTTATTTGTAAGATTACCAAAACTATTTTGAACTTCCTCAAGAGCTAACGTGTTCAGCTCCATTTTTTCTACGTCTGTATTTGTGTCCTCAATTACTCCATCATTTTTAGATACCATTGAGTCAGTTGCTATTCTTTTTGTTTGTTCAAGCTTTTCAAACTTGTCGACCCAGGAGCTCCCACATTCAATACAAACAAATTTAACCGTCTTAGTAAGAGACGATCTCTCATTTACTTTGTATTCAGCATTACAATCAGGGCAGAAAACGTACATAAATTAAATTATTTTCTCTTGTCAACAGTCTGTGATAATAAAGTGAAAGTGTAAATTTTGAAATAAAATTCTGAATTATTGGTAAGAAAGTTCAATAAATGAAAGGTAAACTAAAGGATATCAGCACTGGATTGATTATTTATACTCTTCTGGGAGTAATGGGAGTATTTCTACTACCTTATGCTAGCACCTCTAAAGAAAATGCTTTGAAGGTGATCAGATTATACTGTCGAGTAGTTTTTTGGATACTAAAAAAAGTTTATAATATAGAAATTTTGGTAAAAGGCGTAGTACCAGATAATAAAGCGTCAATAGTGTGCTCAAAACACCAGTCTTTTTTAGATGTTTTGATTTTGTTGAACGTCTTACCTGAGCCAAAATTTATAATGAAATCTGAACTATCTTGGGTTCCAATTCTTTCTACATATGCAAGAAAAATTGGATGTGTAAATGTTAAAAGAAACGATAAGTCAAGAAGTTGGCATGCTTTAAAACAAGCAATTACGAAGGAGGCTCGGAATCAATCAGGTCAGTTGGTAATTTATCCCGAAGGCACAAGAACCATACCTGGACAAAAAGTAGAATATAAGAAGGGTGTTTTGGTCTTATTCTCTAGTCTTAATCGTCCTCTATATTTAGTTTCAACTAATGCGGGCATCGCGTGGTCAAAAAGTGGCGAGTTCAAAGAAAATTCGAATGCATCGATAAACTTTATAGAGAAGATAAATTATTCTAAAAAAGGAAAACATTTTTTGAACTATATCAAGACCAAGATTGATGAAGACTCTCAAAAACTTTATGAAGAAGAAGTCGTTAGAGGTTAGATAAAGAACCCATATTTATATATTTATCCGAACGTTGTTTTTTGATTTTTTGTCTGTCTATTTTCTGGAAAGTGATAATTTCTTCCAAGAGGCTTTTTTTAACTTCCTCTAAAGCTTTCTTTTTGTCCCTGTGTGCACCACCCAAGGGTTCTTTGATCACCTTGTCTACAACACCAATTTTTTTAAGGTGTTGTGCAGTTAACTGTAGTGCATCTGCAGCCTCTCTCATTTTGTCTGAATTTTTCCAAAGAATAGAAGCGCATCCTTCTGGAGAAATTACCGAATAAATAGAATGCTCCAACATAATTAGCGTATTTGCGGATGCCATCGCTATTGCACCACCTGAACCTCCTTCACCTATAATAATCGAAATTATTGGAACAGAGACTTCTAAGCAGGTTTGAGTAGACCTAGCTATAGCTTCGGCTTGGCCTCGTTCCTCGGCTCCTTTACCAGGATATGCACCCGGAGTATCAATAAATGTTATTATTGGGAGACCAAACTTGTCCGCTAATTTCATAAGACGAGCTGCCTTTCTATATCCTTCAGGTCTGGCCATCCCAAAATTTCTCTTTATTCTACTCTCGGTAGAATTACCTTTCTCATGCCCTATCACCACTACTGGAGTATCTCCTAATCGACCTAGACCTCCAACTATAGCAAGGTCCTCTGCAAAATTTCGGTCACCGCTTAAAGGAGTATATTCATTAATTATGTAGTTGATGTAGTCTGTAGTGTGGGGTCTATCAGGATGTCTGGCCACTTGGCATTTACGCCAAGGGCTCAAGTCAGCGTAAATATTGCTGAGGATATCCACAGTTTTACTCTTTAAAAGCTTTATCTCATTTTTTATATTTTTACTACTTGAGCTATCTGGTAGACCCTCAAGGTCTGAAATCTTGCTATGAACTTCTGCAAGATCTTTCTCAAAATCCAGATAAACTGTCATTAACTTGTATTTTTTATTTTATTATGTTGATCAATTAATACCTTCGCTTGTTTAATTGAAGCTATATCAATTAATTTTCCATTGAAAACAGCTGCTCCAGCGCCTTTAGCTTCTGCAGCTTCCATTGCACTTATGATACCTTTTGCATTCTCTATTGCTTTCTCTGAGGGGGTAAATACTTGATTTGCAAGCTCCACCTGTGAAGGGTGAATAGCCCATTTCCCGGCCATACCAAGAGTAGCAGATCTTTTAGCTTGAGCAATATAGTTTTCTGTATCGGAAATATCTCCAAAAGGGCCATCTACTGGCAGTATCCCATTAGCTCTGCAAGCCGCTATCATAGCAACCATAGGATGATGCCAAGGATCCATCAAAAGCTTTTCACCATTATCGGAGTTCGTATAATACCCCTCTTGAGTTCCGCCAATATTAGTAGTTTGCATTCCCATTGAGGCGGCGTAATCGGCAACGCCAAAACTCATCGCTTCTAGGCGGTCACTAGCCAATGCGATCTCATTTATATTTTCAATTCCAGCTGCTGTTTCAATAATTATTTCGAATTTTAAACTTTTCTTTCGCTTATTTTTCTTTTCCAAAGCAGTAACGAGCGCATCTACGGTGTATATATCGCTGGAATTGCCCACCTTGGGTATCATAATACAGTCTAACCTCTCAATTGAATTGTCGACTAACGACAAAATATCATCCACCCAATACTCCGTATCTAATCCATTTATGCGAACCGAAAGAGTTTTATCAGCCCAGTCTATATCACTTATAGCTTTTGAAATGTTTTGTCTTGCTTCAACCTTGCTGGGAGGTGCCACGCTATCCTCTAAATCAAGGTTAATGACATCAGCCTCAGAAGAAGCCATCTTTTCGAAAAGTTCTGGTCGCGAACCTGGGCCAAATAGCTGGCATCTATTTAATCTTTCAGGAATAGGTGGCTGTATTAAAAAACTCATTTCAAACCCTTCTTCTTTTCATTTAACTTTCAATGTTTTCTTCTATAAAATATACCCTAACAAGTAAATTAAAAACTCATAAAAAAGTTTTAGTTAGTCTATTGACAGCTAAATCCAGTATTTCGGTCCTGCAAGCTATATTAAATCGTGCAAATTTCTCAGAATTTTTGCCAAAACCACTCCCGAAACTGGGGGCCACTCCAGCCTCTTTTATAAGCATATCTTTCAATTTTAACTCAGAGATATCTAATTGACTAAAATCCACCCACGCAAGATAAGTAGATTCCAGATCAAAGACTTTCACGTTATTAAGCGATTTCATAGCGTTAGTAAAAAGACTTTTGTTTTTCTCTAAGTAATGCATAAGTTGATCTAGCCACTCCTGTCCTCCACTATAAGCTGCTTCCGTCATTATCATACCGAACCTATTTGGTGTTTTACCGAAGGCTGCATGTTCTCTATCATAGATTGAGCGAAGCTTAGGATTTGGAATTATTGTTGTTCCAGTATGGCACCCCGCAATGTTAAATGTCTTAGTAGCTGCTGTAAATATAAGGCTTATTTCTTCTGCTTCAGGAACTGCCTTCAGAAAAGTGGTGTGGGGTTTATCTGAGTAGGTTAAATCGTGATGAATTTCATCCATAAAGATAAGAATTTTATTGTTCCTACAAAACTCCGCTAAGGTGCATAGCGTTTCCGTGCTCCAGATTTTTCCTCCAGGATTATGTGGGCTGCAAAAAATAATAATTTTTTCTTTGCCGGATAAGTTTTTGTCTAGCTCATTAAAATCTACTTCATATTGACCTTCGACTATTTTCAAAGGAATTTCTTTTGATACTCGTCCATTATTTTTGATTGTATTAAAAAAAGAGTAATAAATAGGGGAAAAAAGTAATACTTCATCGCCCGGGTTCGAGAACGCTCGCAAGCCCATGCCAATTCCGGAGTTGACGCCATGCACTATCGAACACCATTCTTCAGAAATATCCCAATTATGCCTATTTTTCATCCAGGTTTTTACTGAGTTAATAAAAGACTTGTTGTTGCCATAATATCCAAAGACGCCATGCGATACTTCTTTTTCAAGTGCTTTGATAACAGACTTCGGAGGATTAAAATCCATGTCAGCAACCCACATAGATATGCACGTGTCTTTACTCGTTCCATATAAACTTTTTAACCCGTCAAACTTTGACAGGTTTGCGTGTCTATTATCGATATATTTATCAAAATTAACTATCATTTGGCCAACCGGTCATGTATAAGAATTTATTTAAACATAGTCTAGTACTAATACTCGTTTTAAATTCAAAATGGCAATTAAAAAAATATTACTTTACCCAAACCCTCTATTGCTTCGAGAAAGTACTAAAATAGAAAAATTTGACGAAAGCCTAGTAAGCCTTGCTAGAGATTTAATCGATACTATGTATGATGCAGATGGTGTGGGGTTGGCTGCCCCGCAAATAGGTATAAATAAAAGAATATTCGTAATGGATTGCTCTCGAGAAGATGAAGGAAAAGATTGTAGAATTGTGATTAACCCACAGATAGAGTATCAATCTGAGGAGATGGGCTCATATAAGGAGGGATGCTTGTCTATCCCTGGAATCACAGAGGAAATATCAAGGCCAAAAGTTATTAAGGTGTTGTATCAAGACATTAATGGGGTTTTGGAAAGAAATACATATGACGATCTGTGGTCAACTTGTTTTCAGCATGAATTAGATCATTTAAACGGAAAGCTGTTTATAGATCATCTTCGTCCCATGAAAAAGATCCTAGTGAAGAATAAAATGAAAAAATCTTCTAAAAAAGAAAAAAAGGAATAGAAAATGAAGATCGTATTCATGGGATCGTCGACATTTGCAATTCCATCACTTCGGACTTTAAAACAAGCGCAATATGATGTGAAAGCGGTATATAGCCAACCCCCAAGAAAAGCAGGTCGGGGTAAACGGTATAAGGAGGTTCCACTAGCAGAGTTTGCATTCTCTCAAGGTTTAAAGGTAGAGCAACCACAGACATTCAATGACCCAGATGTATTAGCGATCTTAAAGAGTTACAATCCTGATTTTCTAGTAGTGGTGGCATATGGACTTATTTTACCTAGGAAAGTATTAGAAATTCCAAAAGAATTTTCAATAAATGTCCATGGCTCTTTTTTGCCTTTTTGGAGGGGAGCAGCCCCCATAAATCATGCGATTTTTAATAAAGATCCCTATACTGGAGTAACCATAATAAAAATGAGTGAAGAGCTAGATGCCGGGCCTATATTGCGTCAAGAGAAAGTAACGCTAGATCATACGGAAACTTTTGGGTCGCTGCATCGAATTTTGAGCGAACTCGGTGCAAAAAATCTATTGAAAACACTAAATAAAATAAATGCAAATAAGGAAATATTACAAAATGAAAAGTTTGCTAGTTATGCCCCCAAGATTAAAAAATTGGATGCAAAGTTGGACTTTAACTGCCAAGCCTCTGTCTTAGAGGCTAGAATTAGGGGCTTAGCACCTAAACCAGGCGCCTGGTTTGAATATAAGAAAGAGCGCTTCAAAGTATTTAGCGCTGAAGTAGTGGAAGGTAGCGGCAAAGCTGGCTCAATAATTAATGAAAATTTGACTATAGCATGTGGGAAGAAAGCATTGAATATTCTTGAAATTCAGAGGCAAGGCAAAGACGTTATGAGCGTGAGTGACTTGCTTAGAGGCTTTAAATTCAAAAAAGGTGATAACGTTAACCAATCAACTCATTAAATGCCTCTTCACGCCCTTTTACAGCGAGTGAGTCGGCTTTTTCATTCCCGAGTATTCCGGCGTGACCCTTTACCCATACCCATTCAACATTTTGATTTTTTGTCAAATTCAAAAGTTCTTCCCATAATAAACGATTAGCAACTGGTTTTTTAGAAGCTGTATTCCAATTATTTTTTAGCCATCCAAAGATCCATTTTGTTATTCCGCCTACAACATATTTACTGTCGGTGAAAATGGTAATTTCGACGTTTTTTCTTTTTAAGCTTTCTAAAGCTTGTATAGCGGCTGTTAGTTCCATTATTTGATTAGTTGTTTCTTTGTCTTTTCCATAAAGAACTTCTTCTTTTATGATTTCACCTACATTATTTTCAGCTACTAAATAAACACCCCATCCTCCCGGTCCTGGGTTTCCGCTACATGCCCCGTCAGTGTAAGCCTTTACTCTCATTTTTTAAATTCGGAAACCCATGAAAATCAGTAAAAATACTACTATAGTTGTCATGGGAAGTCGTAAGTTAAGCCACCATTCAGGTAAAGTTTTAAATCTATATAATTTTCTCTCAATTTCTAAAACTATAAGAAACCCCAAAGCAATTACAAAGCTTTGCATGATAGGTATAGCGACGGACAAAAGTGCTAGCAGTACTGGCACAATACTAAACCAAAGTAAAAATACTCTTTCCTTATCAAGTGCTGAGATGTAGAACACACAACCACTCATAAAAGAAAGAATAAATCCACTATAGATTATTGCAATCCTAATCAACTCTTCTTTCAAGCTTTCGCGCAGACCGATATTAAAGGTCGAAGCCAGTCCGACCAATATCGGAATGAGCCCTAGCAAACTTGCTAGCATTACGCTTTTTGGTACTCTATAAAACATGCTACCTCAATGCGAGTGGGACTTTAAACTCGATAGTCTCTTTTTTTGTAGTGTCATAAACTAAACTCGTATCAAACCTTTCTTGAATGCTACTTATAACCTCTTTAACTAGATGATCTGGCGCTGAGGCTCCTGAGGTAATCCCTATGGAATTGGCTTCTTTAACTTTTACCCAGTCAATTTTTTTATAATCTTCAATTAAGTACGACTTTGTACATCCACTGTTTTTTGCTACATCAACCAGTCTCTGAGAATTAGATGAGTTCTCTGACCCTACAACCAACATTAAGTCAACGTATTTTACAAGTCGCTTGACCTCCTCTTGTCTGTTTGTAGTGGCATAGCAGATATCTTCTTTCTTTGGGTTTTCTATTGATGGGAACTTTTTGTTTAAAGCTAGAGCTATCTCTTTTGTATCATCTACAGATAGAGTTGTTTGAGTAACATAAGCTAACTTTGGGTATTTTGATAGGTCCATTTTCTCAACGTCTGCCGTATTCTCAACCAACAAAACCGCTCCCTCCGGCAGTTGACCCATAGTACCAATTGTTTCAGGATGTCCACGATGCCCAATCATTATTATTTTATAACCTTTTTCATAATATTTTTTGATTTCATTGTGAACTTTCGTTACCAAGGGACAAGTAGCATCTACAAATAGCATATGCCTTTTTTCTGCCTCCTCCGGGATCGCTTTTGGCACACCATGGGCAGAAAATATTACAGGTCGATCTACGGGGCACTCCTTCAACTCCTCAACGAACACAGCCCCCTTCTTTTTAAGGTCGTGAACAACATGTTTGTTATGGACTATTTCATGCCTAACATAAATGGGTGATCCCCATTTTTTTAAAGCCAGCTCTACCATTTCTATCGCTCTGTCAACACCAGCACAAAAACCCCTTGGATTAGCCAGGTGTATCTTTTTTATAGCTGAATTTTTAAGCGCATTTGTCATGACTAAAGCGTATACTTTTTTTTATAAAAAAACTATCTTTTTACAAAGCGAGAAAAAATGAATAATTATATTGTTGTGTTGGGCTCTAATTTATCTAGTGAATTTGGGAATAGTGCTGAAACATTAAAAAAATGTGTGGATGAAATAAGATCTAATCCGAGTATAAAGTCTTTATTAGAGAGTAATTGGTATATTTCTGCAAGCTTTCTGAATAAGAGAGATCCAAGATATGTTAATGTAGGGATCAGGTTTAGCACAAAACTTAAACCAATAAAGTTATTGAATTATACTTCTGGTTTAGAGAATAAATATGGAAGAAAGCGCCAAGAAAGGTGGGGACCTAGGACCTGCGATATCGATATTTTACTATGCGATCAACAAATTTTACCCAGCAAGTTGTATTTTAACAAATGGCTGAATTTGAACTTGTCAGACCAAATAAGGCTAGTGCCAAATGATTTAATTTTACCTCACCCAAGATTGCAAGAAAGGACATTTTTTTTAAAGCCCTTAGATGATCTTCAACCTGACTGGATACATCCATTTTTAAAGGTGAAAGCAAAGGAAATGCTTGACAGTCTTCCACCCTATGAACTAGAGAATATACACGAATTAAAACTCTAAGAACTAAAAAGGAATTCTTATGGCACGCGTTACTGTAGAAGATTGTATAGATAAGGTTTCAAACAGATTTGAACTAGTTTTACTTGCTGCGCATAGAGCGAGAATGATTTCGGGAGGGATTGAACCCAGCCTAGATCGAGATAATGATAAAAATCCAGTTCTTGCACTTAGAGAAATAGCGGTAGAAACAGTTACTTTCGATGAGTTAATGGAGTCTACTATCGAGAGTCACCAACGACAAATAGAGGTTGACGAGCCTGATGACGAGGATTTGTCTCTACTCACTCGGGAAGGTCAAAGGGGTAAAGACGATAATGCTGATGATACAGCAAATGAAGATTTGCTAAGAGCTCTTATGGATGCTCAAACATCAAAGGACAAATAGAAAATTTATTTACCTTAACAATAGGTGAACGACTTGTTATCTGCTGATGATCTTATTGATGCTATAAAGGAATATAATCCAAGCACAAACGTTGATTTAATTGAAAAAGCATATCACTTTGGGCTAAATGCTCATGCAGGGCAAGTTAGGAAGTCTGGCGAGCCCTTTTTTTCACACCCGGTTCAGGTAGCTAAAATACTTTCCGAGCTAAAACTAGATGATGCTTCCATTATCACAGCTCTGTTGCACGATACTATAGAAGACACAAATAAGTCATTTAGAGATGTATCTGATTTATTTGGAAGCGAAATTGCTAATCTTGTCGACGGTGTGACTAAGCTTTCAAACCTAGAGGTTGTTTCATTAGAGAGAAAGCAAGCCGAGAACTTCAGAAAGTTGATTGTTGCTATAAGCAAAGATCTGAGAGTTCTTTTAGTCAAGCTTGCAGACAGATTACATAATATGAGGACCATAAGAGCAGTGAACAATGATAGGCAATTAGTAAAAGCTAACGAGACTATGGATATATATGCTCCTTTAGCCGGTAGAATGGGAATTCAGTCAATTAGAGACGAGCTAGAGGATCTAAGTTTTCGAATATTGAATCCAGAGGGACGGAATTCAATAATCAGACGATTTCTTAAGCTTAAAAAAGAAAGTGATGACCTTATCCCAAAAATCATAAATGATATTGAAAATCAACTGGCTTCAGTTGGTGTCAAAGCGATAGTTTCAGGCCGAGAAAAAAAACCTTATTCCATTTGGCGGAAAATTCAGGATAAGCAACAAGCTTTTTATAAACTGTCTGACATTTTTGGATTTAGAATAATTACAAATAATGAAAATGATGTTTATACCGCATTGGGTGCAGTACATAGCCGTTGGTCCGCTGTGCCGGGCCGATTTAAAGATTATATCAGCCAACCCAAATCCAATGGTTACCGATCCATCCATACTACCGTTTCAGGCCGAGATGGGAAAAGGGTTGAGGTCCAAATTAGAACTAAAGAGATGCATGATGTAGCTGAAACTGGCGTTGCAGCACATTGGTCTTATAGAAACGGTGAGAGATTTGAGAACCCATTTGCCGTTGATCCTTCAGGCTGGTTTAGGAGAATATCTGAAGAATTTATTTGGGTCGAAAATTCTGACGATTTTATAGAACAAATGAAATTAGAAATGTTTCAAGACAAGGTATTTTGCTTTACTCCGAAAGGAGAAGTAGTCAAGTTGCCCAGAGGTGCAACCCCTCTAGACTTTGCATATACAATCCATACTTCCATAGGAGATAATTGTGTAGGCTCTGAGGTAGATGGTATAAAAGTTCCATTGTGGACTAGGTTAAGGAACGGGCAGTCGGTTAAAATTGTTACCGCAAGCGGTCAAAAGCCCAGTGCAAGTTGGGAAGAAATGGTTGTAACCGGCCGCGCTAAAGCTGCAATAAGAAAAAGTATAAGAGAAGAAAGAAGAGGTGAAAATATCAAACTTGGGAAAGAAATTGCAAGAGTATCTTTAGAAAGAATAGGAAAAAAACTTACAGATAATGCAATTAAAATAGCTGCTGAAAAATTTGGATTAAAGGACGAGGATAGTGTTTTGGCAGCATTGGGCTCAGTCCAATTTACAGGTTTTGATTTAGTTAATAGCCTTTATCCAGAATTAATAAACACAAAAAGTGCACCTCTCCCATCTGACCAAGATTCAATTAACTTTATCGGTTTGTCGCCTGATAGTAATGGAAGTCCAGCGCCCTGTTGTCTTCCTATCCCAGGAGATCCAATAGTGGGAATTGCTCAAAAAAAGAGAGGAGTAGTTGTGCATGCTATTGACTGTGCACTATTAGCTGCCTTTGAGTCCAAACCTTATCTTTGGTTAGAGGTAAGGTGGCCTTCGGGTTCAAATAAGCCCGTTCACTCAACTAGTATTGAAGTAACTATGGTTAATAGTGTGGGTGTTTTGGGAAGGATCTGTACTTTGATTGGTGAACAGGGCGCTAATATTTCTGATCTAAACTTTGTAATGCGGAAACCTGATTTTTACAAAACAGTATTCGAACTAACTGTACGAGACTTAAAGCATTTACACAACATAATCACGTCTATACAGGTAGACATGGATGTCTCCGAGGCTTCTAGATATAGAACGAACAATATTAACGTTAAATAAATAAAATAAAGAGAGACGAATTGTTTAAAAGAAGAGAAAGAAGATCGATTTTTAGGTTTTTTTATGAAGTAATTTTTTCCTTAAAAGGAATTTCGAGAGCAATAGAATATGTTGGGATAAGATTAAAGAGAATACCTGATACACCCCACAAAATATCTTTGGGCATGAGTTGTGGAATATTCGCATCGTTTACACCGCTTTTCGGTCTCCATTTTCTTATTGCTGGATTATTAAGTTATTTGTTGCGCGCGAATGTATTAGCATCATTAATAGGAACTTTCGTTGGAAATCCAATAACCTTTCCAATAATCACAGTATTTAATCTACAGCTTGGAGAGTGGATTTTAGGTAGTAGTGAATATTCGAATGATGATGGTGGCAAGATTTTTGAAGGTTTTTTAGACTTTATTTTTTTGATATACAAAAGCTTTTTTACTGAGGGATCAATAGGGGATAATAATGTGCCAAGAATGAATGAATTCTTGAACGGGGTTTTTATACCTTATTCATTAGGTGGATTAATTTTAGGAATTTTTATTGCAGTCGTATCTTATTTCTTGCTAAGACCTCTGGTTGCAACATATCAAAAAAAAAGGAGTGCGCTCAAGGCAAAAAAGTTTAAGAAAAAACTGATGAGGAAAAGACATGGGACTAAATGAAATTAGACTAGGTGTAAACATTGATCATGTTGCTACTGTAAGGAATGCCAGGGGTACAAAATACCCTGACCCGCTTATGGCAGCAAAAATTGTAAAAGAAGCTGGAGGAGACGGGATTACAGCACATTTGAGAGAAGATCGAAGGCATATAGTTGATCAAGACATAAGTCGGCTTAAACAACAAAATATTCTACCCCTGAATCTTGAAATGGCTGCTACTGATGAGATGCAAAAAATTGCTTTGGATGTACTACCAAATGCTGTTTGTCTTGTTCCTGAAAAAAGAGAAGAACGAACAACTGAGGGTGGTTTAAATGTTTCTAAGAACATTTCCAGTTTGAGGTCCTTCATAGAGCCTATTAAAAAAAAAGATATTAGAGTCTCTTTATTTATTGAACCAAGTGAGATACAAATTGATGCTGCAAAAAGTATTGGTGCCGACATTATTGAACTCCACACTGGGTACTTTTGTGAACTTTATGAAAAAAACGATAAAAACTTTATTGAAGTTATCAAAACAATAGAAAAAGCAGCAAAATATGCCTCCAAATTAGGATTGGAAGTTCATGCAGGCCATGGTCTGACAACTAGTTCCGTTGGCTATATTAGTAAAATTCGCGAAATAAAAGAACTTAATATAGGGCATGCAATAATTAGTGATAGTATTTTTATGGGACTTGGGGGTGCTATTGAGATAATGAAACAAAAAATAAAAGAAGCTAGATTATATAAGGCGTAAATATGATTTTAGGTATTGGTACCGATATTGTAAATATTGAAAGGATTAGAAAAGTACTTGATCGCTTTGGAGATCGCTTTGAGAAACGGGTATTTTCTGAGCTAGAAATCCAAAGGTCAAGAAGAAAATATGATCCCTCATCTTCCTATGCAAAAAGATGGGCAGCTAAAGAAGCCTGTTCTAAGGCGCTAGGGATAGGCTTGAGAATGGGTATATCATGGAAAGAGATGCATATAATAAATCTTGGGTCTGGGAAACCAGAGCTCATAATTGAAGGAAGAGCTAAAGACTTTCTCAAACTTATGACCCCAGTTGGTTATAGCTCAAAAATAAACGTCAGTTTGACGGATGATTACCCGTGGGCAAAGGCCATCGTGATTATTGAAGGAATTTCTTAGATCAATATTTGTAGAATTGCACTGAGTAACTAAATTGGATATAAAAAGCTATGCAGGAAAAAAATATAAGAAATAAAAAAGGTCCTATTTATGAACTAATAAGTACTTTGATAATTGCACTTGTTTTAGCTGGTATCATTCGAACAATATTTTTTCAGCCATTTTGGATTCCAACTGGCTCGATGAAGCCAAATCTACTTGTCGGAGATTTTTTATTCGTTAACAAGTTTTCATATGGTTTTTCTCGTTATTCTTGCCCATTTTCGATTTGTCCAATAAGTGATAGAATATTTTTTTCTGAACCCAAAAGAGGGGATGTTGTCGTTTTTAGGCACCCGAAAAGTGGTAAGGACTACATAAAAAGAGTTATTGGTCTCCCTGGAGATAAAGTTAGGTTAATAAAAGGCAAATTGTTCATAAATGAGTCTATGTTAATTAGAGAAGAATTATCTAATTTTGTAGAAAAAAAGATAGAGCAAGGGTCAATGAAGACAGTTCCACAATGTGTGAACGAACCCGTTCCCTTTGGAAACGAGAACTGCTTTAAGTACCAAACCCTAGAGAAACTGGAAAATGGTAAGAGCTATAAAATCCTAGACATGGGACAAAACATCGGAGATGATACACAAGATTTTATAATTGGAGATGATGAATACTTTTTCCTTGGAGATAATAGAGATAACTCCTTGGATAGCAGATTTGATAGACAATTTGGTGGGGTAGGCTTGGTTTCTAAAGAATATCTCATTGGTAAAGCATCTCTAATCTTATTCTCCTCTAGAGGTAGTTCTATATTTTACTTTTGGACGTGGAGAAAAGATCGCTTCTTTAAGGTCATTAGGTGAAAATCAATCATCATCAGAAAGAAATTTGTAGACTATTAAACTATCAGTTTAAGAATAATAGACTTTTGGAAGAAGCACTCACCCACTCCTCTGCTAGAAAGTCAAGTAAAGCTAACAACGAAAGGTTGGAGTTCTTAGGAGATAGGGTGCTCGGTTTGATTATATCAGAAGAGTTACTGAGGCTAAACCCTAATTCTACTGAAGGCCAAATTGCAACTTACTACAACTATCTCGTTAAAAAGGAAACGTGTGCTCTAATTGCAAAAGAAATTGGACTAGAAAATTTATTGACTTTAGGTAAATCAGTAAAGCGCACTAGCAATCGTCAAAAAGACAAGATATTAGGAAATGCAGTGGAAGCCTTAATAGCCGCTATTTTTTTAGATTCAGGCTTTAAGACCTCTAAAGAGGTAGTTCTTAAGGTTTGGAGAGAGCAGATTGATATTGTTAGAGATATAGAGGCACATGCGAAAACAGCATTACAGGAATTATTACAATCTGAAGGTCAAGGACCACCAATATATAGACAAATATCTAGAACTGGACCAGATCATGACCCTGATTTTTGTGTTGAAGTTCTTTTAAAGTCAGGCTTAAAGGCCGTCGGTAATGGCTCGACCAAAAGAATGGCAGAAACAAAAGCAGCTGAACTAATTTTAAAAAAGATTAGCAATATTAATGAGTGATCCTCAAAAAAAGCTACTGAAAGCACTAATTGTTGGAAAACCTAATGTTGGAAAAAGTACTTTGTTGAACCATCTAGTGGGAGAAAAAGTCTCTATTGTGTCAAGGAAAGCGCAGACTACCCAGAGGAACACCACTGGAGTTGTCACAAAAGATAATAGCCAGCTCATATTTTTTGATACTCCTGGATTGAATAAGATAGAAAAAAATATTCGAATTTCTGAAACTTTCAAAATGGTTGCCGAAAATGTGGATGTGCTAATTTACATGGTTGATAACACCAAAAAAAGCCAATCTATAGATGATCAGTTTAGAAAATGGCTAAATAACAATGAGAAAAGATTTAGAAAAAAGATCCTAATAATTAATAAGATTGACTGCATTGAGAAAGTAAATCTTTTTGAGATTACTAAGAAAATAAATGGAGCTATCAATTTTGATGAAACATTCTTTATTTCTCTAAGTAAAAAGTCAGGTATGGAAAGATTTTTGAACTGGGTAGAAAAACAGGCATACCCTAATGAATGGCCTTTCCAGCAGACCTATAAAAGTAGTATAAGTAAAAAAAATTTTCTATCGGAACTAACAAGAGAGAAGGTCTTTGAGTATATTCATGAAGAAATACCGTATAATTTGGAAATAAAGACCGATTATATTGAACCTAGCTCTAATAATTCACTTAAAGTATACCAAACCGTTTGGCTTAATAAAAAAAGCTATAAGCCTATAATCTTAGGGAAAGAAGGTAAGTCAATAAAAATGATATCTGTACAAGCAAGACTAGATATGCAGAAATTTTTAAAAAGTAAGGTACACCTTTTTATTCGACTGAAGATGAAAAAATCAGGTTAAAGGTTAAATGAATTTAAAAGCCAAGATGATTGTGGACACAATTCGATGGAGTCTGGAACTAAAGGGAATTCCAGTCTATATTGAGCATAAAGGTGATAGTGACGCTGGCGCAATTTTTATAAAACACTGCAAAGGTAAGGGCCTATACGACGTCTATCATAGGGTTAATGACTATAACAAGGGGAAAAAAATTAAATTTCTTAGTACTCTAACAGAATCAAGTATAAATGAGTTTTTCAAGTTACAAATCGATACTGACGCTGACCTATGGCTTATTGAGGTGGTATCAAAAGATTTAGACTTACATGACCTTTTTCTGAAGCAAGGATTGTAATAAATGAGATGGCAGGGTGAAGGACTTCTTTTAGAAGCGAAGAGGTATGGTGAGACTTCAGCTCTAATAAATGTATTTGCGGTTTCTTTGGGTCGAAGAGTGGGTTTAGTAAGAGGAGCATTAAGCAAAAAGAATAAATCTGTTATCCAGCCTGGAAATCAACTATTTTTTACTTGGAACTCAAGAGTTGAAGAAAGCCTGGGTACTTTTAATGTCGAATTGATAAAATCAAGATACCATACAATTAGCGAAGAGCGAATTGGTTTGGAACTTTTTAATTTGATTTGTGTTCTTTGCTCTACATTTTTACCAGAAAGACTCGATTTTGATGATCTATATCATAAAACAATTATGTGTATTGAAGGCAAACACAGCATCGAAGAAAAGTTAAGAATGTATATAGAATGGGAGTTGCAATTATTAACAAGTCTTGGCTTTGGGCTTGATTTAACCAAGTGTGTAGTAAGTGGTTCAAAAAAAGACTTAAAGTTCGTATCCCCGAAGAGTGGTTGTGCTGTTTCAAGTAAATCAAGTGTTGGATGGGAAAAAAAATTGTTAGTGCTCCCAGATTTTTTAGGAGACAGGAAGTCGGCAAAAATTTTATCTATAGCTGATTTAGAAAATGGTTTTAAACTAACGGAATACTTCATAAAAAAGAATCTAAACCCAGTAAGGGGATTCCAAAAAGACCATTTTTTCAGATTAAGAAATAGGGTGTTGTCGCTCAATAAGCTTTAGCTTAAGATGCGCTTTGCTATAACTTGGGCCTGAATTTCTGCAGCACCCTCAAAAATGTTGAGTATTCGCGCATCGCAAAGTACACGGCTTATTTTATACTCGAGGGCAAAGCCATTTCCTCCATGGATTTGCAAGGAATTGTCAGCTGCTGTCCAAGCAACTCTAGCCGCCAACAACTTCGCCATTCCTGCTTCCAAATCACATCTTTTCCCTTCATCTTTAGCTCTTGCTGAGAAATAGGTAAGTTGCTTAGCGATCATTATTTCGACAGCCATATTAACTAATTTATCCCTGACCCGTGGAAATTTAATTATCTTTTGTCCAAATTGAGTTCTTTCATCAGCATACTTGAGGCCCAAGTCGAAGGCATTTTTAGCGACACCGATTGCTCTCGCTGCGGTTTGAATACGAGCGCTTTCGAATGTTTCCATCAATTGTGTAAACCCTTTCCCCTCCTCTTCTCCAAGTAAATTCTTTTTATCGACCCTAAAGTCGTCAAAACTTACTTCATACTCCTTCATTCCTCTGTAACCTAAAACTTCGATTTCTCCACCTTTTATACCCTGATCAGGAAAATCATCATTATCTTTTCCGGGTGATTTTGGTGCCAGAAACATTGACAAGCCTTTATAGCCACCTTTGTTCCTGTCTGAGCGAGCCAATAAAGTCATTAGGTTAGCTCTAGATGCATGCGTTATCCACGTTTTGTTTCCTGTAATACTATATTCTTCCCCGTCTAAAGTAGCGCGTGTCTGTAGATTACCAAGATCTGATCCAGTATTTGGTTCTGTGAAAACTGCTGTTGGCATAATTTCACCGGATGCTATTTTTGGTAACCAATGCTCTTTCTGTTCTGTGGAACCACCGCAAAGGATCAATTCAGATGCTATATCGGTCCTAGTAGCGAGGCTTCCAACGCCGATGTAACCTCTTGAAAGTTCCTCAGAAACAACACACATTGTAATTTTGTCAAGACCAGTACCTCCAAACTCTTCTGGGATGGTTAACCCAAATACACCCAAGTCAGCGAGTTCTTCAATTATACTTAAAGGTATAAGCTCATCTTTAAGATGCCACTCATGTGCGAATGGTTCTATTTTGTCTTTTGCAAACTTAAAAAATTCCTGTCTGATCATTGTTTGATCTTCATTTAAACCATCGTTACCAATAAAGGAAGTGCCTTCATTTCTAATAATAAGTTCAATTAATTGTGATCTAAGATAATCGACATCAATTTCATCTCTAAAGAATATAACATCTTCACAATCTAATTTTCCAAGCGCCACTTTTTTGTAATCAAGGTCGACAGGCCTAATAATTTCATTTTGAGACATCATTATACCACCAAAAAGCTGATTTAAATATTCGTTAAAGCTCAAAATTAATATTGTTTTTTCCGCTTTTTTAAAGTTATGGCTCCTATAGAGTTTATCGGCCCATATAGATATTTGCTTTAGGGCTTCAACGTATGTTGCCACCCATGCGAGCCCGTGTAGCTTGCTTTGATACTTGTTTTCTTCTTTTGAGGTACTGAAGCTATTTTTGACTACAAGCTTTAATTCGTCTAGGTAATCATCTAATTTTTTAGCGACTATTAGTGATTTTTTGATAATCTCTCCATCATCAATCACAACGTCATTCTTTATTTTCTCACTAACTGGCGTAGATATATTCACTGCGGACACTCCTGAGACACTTAATGTTATATGTTAGTTTTGGCCATAATTTCAAATTAAATTTATATAAAAATTTTTCCGTTATTATCACTATCTGTAATTTCTATTTTTTCTAGACACAAGTAATTTCCTTCAACTATCCTTAACGCTGTTACAAATAGAACCATAGAGTCCAAAACATCATCGATCTTTATTGAGGAATTATTTTCCAACTTCAAGTTAACTGATAAAGGATCTAAACCTACTTTTTTTAAGAGATCTAATCTTTCAAAAATTCCTGATACTGACTTTTTTTTTGCCTTTAGGGCTTGTTTTTTCAGCATTTTGAAACTGCACTCGGGATGCCCCTCATAAACTTTATTAGGTAACTTAGATATTTGTTGTACCTCGGCAATTTTACTTTTTAAGTGCCACGATTGCTTTGACAAACCTTTTCCCGTTATTTTCTTGCTAAGCTCATTCGCCTCTTGATAAGTATTGCATTTAAGAACTCTCTTTAACGGCGGAATAAATATTGAGGATTGGAATGTTTTACCTAGATATTTCTTTGCCAAAACGTCACATGTTCTCAAGTAATTTTTTTTATTTAGTTCGATTGGCATATCTATCACTACTACACTGTCAGGGTGGTCTGACATAAGTTTATTGAGATCTTCAGAAAATTTTATACTAGATAAACGCTTGTCTCTTGAGTTTCCTATTGATGCAATCCAGCCAGAAGAGGTGCCGTCTACTCCAATTAGGTCCATAGTGTTAGTCATTTTTTAAGCGATTGTAAACGCTATCTATCTTTTCATTAATTGAAGAAAACTGTCGAAAGTTATTCACAAACATTGATTTTAATTCAGTCGCTGACCTATCATAATCACCCGCATTTACCCAATTCTCCCTAGGGTTGAGTAAGTTCTTAGGAACACCATCTATATCAACTGGAACACAAAAATTAAAAAACTGGTCTTTCCGTGTTTGTACGTTTTTTTTGTTGCTTAAAATAAACTTTAGAATCCTTCGAGTTAGGTCTATTGATATTCTTTTGCCTTCTCCATAGCTGCCACAGCTCCATCCCGTATTAAGCAACCAACAGACCGGTTCTGTGCTATGTATCTTGCTCCATAAAAGTTTTCCGTATACTTCCGGTTTTTGAGGCATAAATGGTGCTCCAAAACAAGTTGAGAAAGTGGGAACAGGTTCTTTGATTCCCTCTTCAGTTCCGGCAACCTTTGATGTGAAGCCAGAGAGAAAATAGAAAACTGCTTCGGCTGCGGTAAGTTTAGCAACAGGTGGTAATACGCCGAAAGCATCGCATGTTAACAAAATTATATTTTTAGGAGCTCCACCATATCCAGATTTTGATGAATTCTTAATGTAAGAAATCGGGTAGGCACATCTCATGTTCTCTGTAACAGAAGAGTCTGAAAATTTAAGTGATCGATCGCTTGGATCGTAATTCATGTTCTCAATTACTGTAGAAAATTTTTCAGTAGTTGAAAAAATTTGTGGCTCATCCTCATAGCTTAAATTAATTGTTTTTGCGTAACAACCTCCCTCAATATTGAATACTCCGGTGTCACTCCAACCATGTTCATCATCACCAATTAAAACTCTGTCTGGGTCTGCCGAAAGGGTTGTCTTCCCTGTTCCCGACAAACCAAAGAACAACGCTACGTCCTTTTCGTTTGAAATAGAATGGTTTGCAGAGCAATGCATTGGCATTATAGATCTTTCAGGAAGTAAAAAGTTTAAAATTGTAAAAATGGACTTTTTGTTTTCGCCTGCATATCCAGTGCCACAAATCAAGACGAGCTTTTTTTCAAAACTTATAGCAATAGTTGTCTTTGATACACAGCCATGCCGATCAGGATTAGAAAAAAAGGAAGGACAATTTAGAATTTTGAAGTCGGGCTTAAAATTATTCAGCGACTCCTCCGATGGAACTTTCAGCAAATGTCTTATAAATAAACTATGCCAAGCTAATTCTGTTGTAACTTCAATATTGAAAAACTCATTGGTGTTTATTGAAGCTTGTAAATCTTGTGAATAACACCTTTTTCCTTTTTGATGTTCCAACATATCCTCATGAAGTATATTAAAATGGTCCGTTGTCATTGGCCGGTTGTTTCCCCACCATATCTTCTCTTCAGTGTCTTTTTCTCTCACAACATGTTTATCTTTAGGAGATCTCCCGGTCTTTTCACCGGTAAACACGATTAAAGAACCGCCTTTCCCTAGCCTGCCTTCGCTATTCTTGATGGCCTCTTCGACTAGGTCAATTTCATTTAGATTTTTGTACACTTTACTAATTTGACAATACTCCCGTTTTGTCCGATAGCATTACAAAGATGCGCTCTCGTTTGACTGTTACCATTTGTTACAGTATTTTGTAAATCACAAATAAAGTAAAAAAACAATTAAAAACACATTCGCGTTAGGTACCGTTGTTTATTTTTTTTAAACTTGTTCTTTAGTGTAAAATAAAAATGAAAAGGAAGGTGACTACTGGTGAACAAGCATGAATTAATTTTAGTCATAGGGCAGTCTGGTGCTGGAAGGACCACTGTTATCCATATACTAGAAGATCAAGGGTTTGATACGCTCGACAATGTGCCTATTCATTTGATATCTCAAGTAGCTTCCACAAACTTAGAAGATAAGCCATTAGCCATAGGTTTGGACTTAAGGTCGAAGAGTTTTTCTCTTCAGAAATTAATGAGGGAAATTAATAACTGGAAGACATTATCAAAATCTCGGGTAGTTATCTTATTCTTAGAGTGTAGTTTAGAGATTTTAATAAAAAGATTTAGTTTATCTAGAAGACCTCACCCCGTTGCTGGTGAAAATAATCTTGAACTATCAATTAAGAAAGAGCTCAAATTAATTGCTCCTCTAAGGGAAAAAGCGGACTTTGTTTTTGACACCAGTAATACTAGCCCAAATGAGTTAAGATTGAAATTGGGGTCTCTTTTTTCGTTAGCAAATAACAGAAATATTCAAATTATGGTACAGTCTTTTTCCTATAGTATAGGGTATCCCACAGAAATAGACATGATTTTCGACTGTAGGTTTTTAAAGAATCCAAATTGGGTGGAGGGTCTAAAAGATCTGAACGGAACTGATGAGGCAGTTAAAGACTATCTAAATAAAGATAAGAGTTGGACAACCTTTAAAAAAAATTTATATCGGATGATTTCTGTCGTTATACCCGCCTTCGAAAGGGAGGGTAAATCCTACCTTTCGATAGGCCTTGGTTGTACTGGAGGCCAACACAGATCTGTGTTTGTTGCTGAGCAGTTGTATAATTATCTATTAAACAAAGATTGTGACGTGAAGATTCTACACACAATTTTGCAAAAGTGATTTTGCTTATAATCACTGATCAAACAATATGCCTCTCTAATTAGATTTTCTTTTCTATTTCTGGTACAGCTTTAAATAGATCATCAACTAGTCCGAAGTCAGCAACCTGAAATATTGGAGCCTCCTCATCTTTGTTTATAGCTACAATTACTTTACTGTCTTTCATTCCTGCCAAGTGCTGTATCGCACCAGATATTCCAACTGCAACGTATAAATCGGGTGCAACTACCTTACCAGTTTGTCCAACCTGCCAATCATTAGGAGCAAAACCAGAGTCCACCGCTGCTCTGCTAGCACCGACGGCTGCTCCTAGTTTGTCGGCAAGACCCTCAATTATTTCAAAATTTTCTTTGCTTCCAACACCTCTTCCTCCAGACACAACCACTTTTGCTGACGTTAGTTCAGGCCTATCACTTGTTTGCATTTTATTTTCTACGAAAGTAGTAAGCGAATTATTACCTTTACAGTCTATTTTTTTTATATTCGCACTACCTGTCGAAGGTACAGCGCTATAATTGCTGGTTCTAACTGATATCAATTTTAATTTATCAATTGACTGCACTGTCTGTATTGCATTACCCGCATAAACTGGACGTTCAAAAGTATCCTCCGAAATAACTTTAGATACATCTGATATGACCATTACATCCAACATTCCACCAATCCTTGGAAGAATGTTTTTCCCAAAGGAACTCGAGGGCGCAAATACGTGTGAATATGATTTTAATGTATCAATCAAGGTCTCGCTATAGCTCTCAGCAAGGCTTTGAGCAAAAAGCTCATTTTCTAATACCAGTACGTTTTCTACGTTCTCCATTTTTGCTATATTTGTTGATGCATCTGAGCACTGGTTAGAGGCACACAAAACATCAACTTTGCCCAAAGTAGCTGCTGCTGATACAGTTTTGCTAGTTTGATCCTCGGCGAGCTCGCCATTATTAATTTCTGCCAACACTAATATTTTCATAAATCTATCCTCCGACGTTTTCTTGAATTTTTTCAACTAGCTGATCTATGTTTTCTAAGATCAACCCTGCTTCTCTACTATCTGGCTCTTTTGTTTTAATAACTTTGAGCCTCTGCGTTATCTCAACTCCTAGATCGGCTGGATTGACTTCTTCCAGCGGTTTTCTTTTTGCTTTCATAATATTTGGCAGACTAGCGTATCTGGGCTCATTTAATCTAAGATCAACTGATACGACCGCTGGCATTTTCGCATCTATGGTCTGAAGTCCGCCATCGACTTCTCTTGTTACCCTTAGAATATCTTCCTTAACATCAATTTCTGAAGCAAATGTAGCTTGAGACCACTTAAGTTTTGCTGATAGCATTTGGGCGGTAGCATTAAAATCGTTATCTATGGCCTGTTTGCCACATAAAATTAGAGACGGACCTTCTTTAAGAGCAATTGAAGCAAGAATATTTGCTACTGTGAGTGGTTCAATATCGTTGTGAACATCATCTGTTGCAACAACCAAAATGGCTCGATCAGCACCCATAGCTAATGCAGTTCGTAATGTCTCTTGGTTTTGCTGGACGCCTATTGAAACCGCTATTATTTCCTCTGCATTCCCCTTTTCTTTTATTCTAATTGCTTCCTCTAGTGCTATCTCATCGAATGGGTTCATTGACATTTTAACATTCGCTAAGTCAATACCACTTCCATCTGCTTTAACTCTAGCTTTAACGTTGTAGTCTAGGACTCTTTTTACAGGAACTAAAATTTTCATCTATCGTTATCTCTTCTTTCATTTTAAATTCAAAATATGCACTAGTTAAACACTTCATACAAGACGTTTTATTTGTTTTTTCCAGGCGACCAAAGCACCTCAGTTGAATTCTCTTGGTTTTCAACTCTTGAGGCAACAAAAAGCCAATCTGATAGCCTGTTTAAGTAGATAAGCGTATTGTCATTAATCTCTTCTTTCGATCTTAAGCTTACTACACTCCTTTCTGCACGACGACAAATAGTTCTGGCAAGATGTAAGAAGGTGGCAGACTTACATCCTCCGGGCAAAATAAAGCTATTTAGAGGATTAAGTATATTATTCATTTCATCTATCTCGACTTCTAGTGTCTCTATTTGGCTAGCAGATACTCTTAACCTACCATTATTATTTTCGGAAATCGGCACACATAAATCGGCTCCGAGATCAAACAGATCATTTTGGATATTTTTTAGCTTTCTTTTTAAATCTGGTGTCGCATACAAGGTAACAACCCCAATACTGGCGTTAAGTTCATCAACGTTCCCGTAAGCATTTACTCTAAGACTATCTTTAAGTACCCTCTGCCCGTCACCAAGTGCTGTGTCTCCAGTATCCCCTGTTTTTGTATATATTTTATTTAATTTTATCAAACTACCCACCTTTGGAAAAATAAACGAAAAGAATAATTAATAATATTGCAACAGCTTGGAGAAGTATTCTCAAACGCATGATTTTATTTGCGTATTTTCTATTAAATTCTCCACCGAAAGCGAATCCACCTAGGCCAATCATGAGAACTATGACTACTAGGAGACAAGCTACTATTACAAATATATGGGCATTTTCTAATATCACTGAATATCCTCCTAGCCCCCTGCAGTTTATTAAATACATAGTTTAGTTTTTGTGTATTTCTAATGTTGAGTTTAATTATTATTCCAAGTAATTTAGCTCAAGACCGAAATATCACTTATCAAGTTACATGCATACTCAACAAATGGACCAAAAACAAGATATTACAACGGCATTGGAGACAAGATATCTTTTATATGCAGTATCTACAATCATGGATAGAGCCCTTCCCGACGCAAGAGATGGTCTTAAACCGGTGCATAGAAGAATCCTCTACGCTATGAACCAGCTTAGATTATATCCTCAATCAAATTTTAGAAAGTGTTCGAAAATAGTAGGGGAGGTTATGGGCAACTACCATCCGCACGGAGATAAGGCTATATATGATGCATTAGCAAGATTTGCTCAAGAATTCAGTGTTAGATATCCGCTTATTGAAGGTCAAGGTAATTTTGGAAATATCGATGGAGATAACCCGGCAGCTCAAAGATATACTGAGGCTAGGCTATCAAAATACTCAATTGAGCTTCTTGAAGGTCTTAATGAGAACGCTGTAGATTTTAAGGAAACGTATGACAGCTCTGGTGATGAACCGAGTGTGCTTCCAGCAAACTTTCCTCATCTCCTTGCAAATGGAGCCTCAGGGATCGCTGTTGGAATGGCTACCAGCATACCACCCCATAATCTACTAGAGTTACTAAAAGCAGGCATACTACTAGTTGATAAACCTAATTCGACTATCCAACAATTATCAGAAATTGTAAGAGGGCCTGACTTCCCTACTGGGGGCATTATTTTAGATAATAAAGAAGATATTATTAAAGTATACACAGATGGCAAGGGGAGCTTCAGATTACGTGCCAAGCATCACATCGAAGATCTTAAGCACGGTAACTGGCAGTTAGTTATAGATGAAATACCCTATCAAGTTCAGAAGGGAAGACTCATAGAAAAGATCGCTGATTTAATTTCTGGAAAAAAATTATCTTTAGTGCAGAACGTGAGAGATGAGAGTGCAGAAGAGATAAGAATTGTTATAGAGCCAAGATCACGAAATGTGGAAAAAGAAAATCTTTTAACTTCACTTTACCAATTTACTGATTTAGAAACCAAGGTCGCTGTAAACCTTAACGTTCTGATTGATGGTATTTCCCCAAAAGTTAGTAATCTCAAAGAATTACTTCAGACCTTTTTAGATCATCGCAGAGAAATATTGATACGAAAATCCACTCACCGATTAGAGAACATCGATAAGCGTTTAGAAATTATCGAGGGCTTGTTACAGGCATATATAAATCTCGATCGCATAATAAATATAATTAGAGAGGAAGATGATCCCAAAACTGCTATTATTGAAGAATATGGTCTTAGTGAGTTGCAGGTGGAATCCATTTTGAACCTAAGATTAAGAGCATTAAGAAGGCTAGACGAAGAGCTCCTTTCAAAAGAACAACAGGAATTAATGAAGGAGCGGCAGACTTTAGAGGATTTACTAGAGGATAAAGGGCTTCAATGGAAAAATGTTAAAGATCAGTTGACGCAACTTATGAAGAAATTTTCCGGTTATGAACTTAGTGAGAGGCAGACATTTTTGGAACCGGAGGAGGAGGGTTCTCGGGCATTTTTTCAGAACGTTACTGTCGATGACTATCCAGTTACAGTGGTATTATCCGAAAACGGTTGGATAAGGTCTTACAAGGGGCATAGCCTCGATAATAATTCATTTAAATTCCGAGACGGTGACGGACTTAAATTTGCTGCTCAATTATCCAGAAGCCAGCAATTACTGTTTATAACTTCAGAAGGTAGGTCGTTTAGTTTGTCTCTTGATCAACTAAAAAAAGACAAAGGCTACGGAGAGCCCCTGAATTTAATAATTGGAACGGGGAATGTCACCTCTATAGTAAGTATCATCCCTTTTCAGCATGGAACTAAGGGTCTTATATTCTCAAAAAAGGGTCTTGGGTTCTTGGTTGATTTTTCCTCTCTACAATCTTCTACAAAAACTGGGAAACAAATATTTGAACTCAGTGAAGGCGATAAAGTGATTGGGCTGAAAGAAATTAATGGTGATAACGTTATTGTTTTAAGTTCTTCTTTTAAAATGCTGATTTTCTCGGCTAAAGAGTTGCCTTTATTAAAAAAGGGAAAAGGCGTTCGGTTGCAACGTTATAAGGGAGAAACTCTTTTGGATGCTATGATTTTTTCACAAAATCAAAAAGATAATGTTATCTTAAAAAAATTATTTGCAAAACATGAGGATGTTAGATACTGGACAGGTAAGAGAGGCCTGGTTGGGAAAATGCTTCCTAAAAAATTATTAAGGAAAAAAATGACTAAGTTTGAAGATCTTCTATAATTTTATTTAGTAATCCATTTATAAATTTTTGTTCCTTACCATCTGGATAAAAAGTCCCCGTTATGTAAACATATTCAGACATAATTACTTTCTTGGGTGTTTTCTTATTCAGAAACTCGGCGCATGCCGCTCTTAGGATCGCTCTTAACGTCGTGTCAATTGTTTTTATATTCCAGAGATTGTTAAAAGCCCTGTTTATTTTAGTATCTATTTTTATTTGATTTTTAGCAGCTTGCTCAATTATTCTTTGTGATAACAGATAATTAGGCGATGAAATTTCCATGCCTTGTATTTGTTGCGTATAAAATGTCTCTTTAAGTTCTTTCTTTATGGTGTTATAACTTTTGCCGTTGGCCTCCATTTGAAATAGGGCTTGAATAGCAAATAATCGTGAGATTGTGTTTTTTTTGTAATCATAGGATTTGGAAGAGGTCACGGTTTTAATGGAGTCTTTCTTTTATTTTAATAATACTTAACAAAGCACTGCAAGCCTCCCCACCTTTATCAAAAATTTTAGGATCTGCTCTTTCCTCAGCCTGCGTTTTATTTTCTACGGTCAAGATAGCATTACCTATACATATTTTTTCAAGACCAAGATTAACTAACCCTCTGGAGCTTTCAGTGCTCACAATTTCATAGTGTGTTGTCTCACCTCTAATAACACAACCGATTGCAATAAAGCCATCAAACTCATTTTCCATTAACTTTATGGCAGTAGGTATTTCCAGCGCACCTGATACTTCAACTATCTCAGTATCAGCCTTTATTTTTTTGAGAATATTAAGAGCCCCACTAACTAGATTGTCCGTGATATCTTTATAATAGGGTGCTGAAACAAGACAAATTTTTAGTTTCTTCTTAAACTCTGCTAAATTTTCTCTTCCTAAATTATCTACCCTCACTTAGAAGCCCTCCGTTGCATCAATTTGCAAGCCATAGCCTTCCAATCCAACTACTTTTGGAAGTTTTGAATTGGAAAGCAGTTTTATTCTTTTGACACCTAGCAAAGATAAAATTTGGGCACCAATTCCATACTCTTTGAGCGTATTTGAGCTAGGTTTTTCGCTACTACTATCACCTGAATTTAGAAGCACCAATATACCATTTTCATTTCCGATTATCTTTTGCATTGCTCTACCTATCTCATTATATCTGCTAGGAACCAAACCCAGCAAATCTCTATAAATATTCAATTTATGCATTCTAACCATTGATGGTTTTGTAGTATTAATCTTTCCTAGCTTTAGGACTATATGCTCCGAATTTTCTATTTCATCTTTAAACTTAATCACTTGCCACTTGCCGCCTATGGTTGATTTTAAAACTGAGCTTTCAACCTCTTTTATTAGGTTGTCATGCTTTCTTCTGTAAGCAATAAGATCTGAAATCGTTCCAATTTTAAGGTTATGTACATATGCGAATTTCTTTAAATCTTTGAGCCTTGCCATGCTTCCATCATCATTCATAATCTCACATATAACTCCGGAAGGGTTTAATCCTGCAAGCCTAGATATATCTACGGCAGCTTCGGTATGACCTGCTCTTATAAGCACGCCTCCATTCTTCGCCCTCAAAGGAAAGACATGCCCAGGTGTAGCTATTTCTTCTGTCCTTACTTGTGGATTTATTGCTACTGATATTGTCTTTGCACGGTCGTGGGCTGATATACCTGTTGTAACGCCCTCTCGTGCCTCAATAGACACAGTAAAAGCTGTTTCGTGCCGAGAGGAGTTGGTTGCGGCCATCAAAGGCAATTTTAACTTATCTATTTGTTCAGAGGGAAGAGCTAGGCAAATTAATCCTCTGCCATATGTTGCCATAAAATTCACTGCATTTGGTGTCGCCATTTGTCCTGGTATTACAAGATCCCCCTCATTCTCTCTTTCTTCATGATCCACTAGAATAAACATTTTGCCGTTTCTAGCATCATCAATTATTGATTGCGTGGAAGATATTTCAACACCTTGTTCTTTCATACTTTTTATTTTCCTGAACCCAATATCCGATCTACATATCTTGCTAGAATATCTATTTCAATATTAACTTTCTCTCCAATTCGCATTTTTTGCCAAGTCGTATTATCTTTCGTATGGGGAATAAAGTTAATATCAAAAGAAGAAGAATCTACTTGATTTACGGTTAAAGAGGTTCCGTTCAACGTAATAGATCCCTTTTCCGCAATAAATTTTGCTAAGTTTCTATTAGTTTGGAACGTAACCTGAGTGCTTCCTTCAACATCTAGAATTTTTTCTATTGATCCAGTACCATCTATATGGCCAGTTACAATGTGTCCCCCTAATTCATCACCAAGCCTAAGCGATCTTTCAAGATTTACTTTTCTCCCAGGCTTCCATCCAAAATCTTTATCACCAATAATTGTTTTCAAGATAGTCTCACTGGATATGTCTACTGAAAACCAATTTTTATTCTCTGAAATACCAGAATCTGTCACCGTTAGACAAACACCATCACAGCATATTGATGCGCCTAAGTCTATTTCAGATACATTGTAAGTGCAGAAAATTTTAGCTCTTGTATCTTTAATCTTTTCAATTTTGGCTATTTCGCCTACGTCAGTAACAATTCCCGTAAACATATTTGACCCTTTCTAAGAATTAGCTTTCCACTTTGCTTCGATATTATCTTTCCATCTCAGTAAGGATGTTAAAGTCAAGTTTGGAAAATCTCCCAACCTTGCATCGAGTGGCAAAAAATCATTAAAACAGGAAGTGGCGGAGTCATTTATAACTTTATTCCCAGTAAATATTACAATTTCATCAAATAAACCGATTTTAAGAAATGATGTCCATACCCTCGCACCACCCTCAACCAACAAACGATTTACCCCCATCCTAGAAACGATTTTTAGAATTTCTTGCATATTTAAAAATTGTTGTTCTTTACTAACTTTCTCTATACTCACCCCTCTAAAGAATGTATGATCATCTGTGACCTTATCCTTTAGGTCGTTACTTGTTATGATGTGCACTTTCTCTTTTCCTACGTTATCAAATATTGAGAGATTCCCTAAGCCAGATATTTCGAAATTCGTATCTAATATGAAAATTGGCTTGTTTTCGATTGACTCATATTGATCTCTTAAATTTAGACGCGGATTATCAACAAATATGCTGTTTTTACCTATTAATATCCCATCGTTCTCTGATCTAAGAAGTTGGACCCTCTTTCTACATAATGAGTTGGTTATCCATTTGCTCTCTCCATTTTTTGTAGCAATTTTACCATTAATTGAAGAGCCTATCTTTAATGTTATATATGGAAGACCGGTTTTCTTCTGTTTCAAATAGCCCTTTAAAACTTCTGAATTTTCTTCTTCATAGATTCTAGTTTCAATACATTCAATACCTGCTTTCTCCATTATTGACTTTCCTTTTCCGTTAGTTCTATTGTCGGGATCAGTTGCCAAATAGATAACACGATTAGCTCCAAAATTTACAATCGCTTTTGCACAAGATGGAGAAGTGGTTTCATGTGCGCATGGCTCCAACGTGATGTAGACATTAATATCTTGTATTTCTCTGTTTTCTCGAAGGAGAGGATGGTCTGAAGCTTGTTTTATGGCCATAATTTCTGCATGAGGTCTTCCTCCAAGTTGAGTATTTCCTCTACCGAGTATTATATCTTTAAAGGTAATTACACAGCCAACTGAGGGGTTTTTACCAGTAAGCCCCACATTTCGTCTTGCTAAGTTGAGAGCTAATTTAAGAAATTTCTTGTCATCTTTCGAGATATTTGTATCGATCATCTAAACCGTCTTCTTTGGTTTAAGTTTGTTCGGGTGGAGGTCTGACATAAAATCCTCAAAATCTCCAAGTTCTTGAAAATTTTTGTAAACACTAGCAAATCTAACATAGGCTACAGTATCAATCCTTGATAGTGTTTCCATCACTATTTTCCCAATAATCTCAGATTTTATGTCAGTATCACCGATACTTTCCAATCTCCTGACAATACCTGTAATCATTTGCTCAATACGCTCAGATTGAATAGGTCTTTTTTGAAGTGCTATTCTAATGGATCTTTCAAGTTTATCTCTATCAAATATCTCTCTTTGATTTTTCTTTTTGAGCACATATAGATCTCTTAGTTGTACTCTCTCGTACGTAGTAAAGCGACCTGCACAACTAGAACAGTGTCTTCTTCTCCTTATAGATATATGATCGTCTGAAGGTCTACTATCCTTTACCTGAGTGTCTAGATCTCCACAAAATGGGCAGCGCAAATTATACTCCCTCTAATCTACTTAAACCTGTTATAATCATATCTTTAGTAGATATGATTTCCAACTAGTTATCGGTATATTCTTCATTGGTCTAAAAAGGATCTTAGTTTTCTACTTCTGCTTGGATGTTTCAGTTTTCTAAGTGCCTTAGCTTCAATTTGTCTTATCCTTTCCCTAGTTACGCTGAATTGTTGCCCAACCTCTTCAAGGGTATGGTCTGTATTTACGCCAATACCGAAGCGCATCCTTAACACGCGCTCTTCTCTTGGTGTCAAACTCGCTAATACACGTGTGGTTGTTTCTTTTAGATTACCTTGGATAGCATTGTCCAATGGCAACAAAGCATTTTTGTCCTCAATAAAGTCACCGAGTTGACTATCTTCCTCATCGCCAATTGGCGTTTCTAGGCTAATTGGTTCCTTCGCAATTTTCATAACCTTTCGGACTTTGTCTAAAGGCATCTGTAATTTTGACGAAAGCTCTTCTGGAGTTGGTTCCCTTCCTATTTCATGGAGCATTTGCCTACCTGTTCTTACAAGCTTATTAATGGTCTCAATCATGTGAACGGGTATTCTAATCGTTCTAGCTTGATCTGCTATAGATCTGGTAATAGCCTGTCTTATCCACCAGGTGGCATACGTAGAGAATTTATAACCTCTCCGGTACTCAAATTTATCTACAGCTTTCATCAGACCAATATTACCCTCCTGAATAAGGTCAAGAAATTGCAGTCCCCTATTGGTATATTTTTTTGCTATTGAAATAACTAATCGCAAATTTGCTTCCACCATTTCTTTTTTTGCGCCTCTGGCTTCGTTTTCTCCCTTTTTTACCTTTCGAACTATATTTCTGAATTCGGAGATATCTACGTTAATAATCTTACCAATCTTTGTCATTTCGGCTTTAAGCTCTTCAACCTCAGCGCTGTGATTTTTTCCTAGCACCTCCCAACCTCTGGACTTAAGCTTAGAAACTCTATCTAACCATGCTTCTTCCAACTCAGAACCCTTGTATTCTTGAATAAACTCTTTCCGGTTAATTCTAGCTTTATCTGATATTTTTACGAATGCGCTATCTACATTAGTAATAGCCTTATTAATTCCGTAAAGTTGGTCGATAAGAGCTTCAATACGATTGTTATGAAAATTCAACGAATTTAAAAGTGAGGCTATCGACGTTTTAAAATTTTGGTATTTATTTTCATCTTTATTTGAAAACTTCTTACTTGTATCAAAAGTTGCTTTCATCCTTTTCTTCTCAAGTTCTTTTAATTTGATGTATTTTTTATCTATATCTGCCAATATATTCAAAATATGTGGTGTTAATGAATGTTCCATTGCAGCTAAAGAAACGTTTATTGCGTCCTCTTCTTCCTCATCCTCATCATTCTTAGTTTCATTTGAAGCCGAAATACTTTGATTTTCTTGTTCATTTTTTGTCGATTTTAATGTATCGGCACTGTCATTTATATCGAGTTTTTTAATCTCTGCATCGAGTTCATTGGAGTCTCCGATTTCTGTGAAAGTGGTTTCAAGATCTATAACATCCCTCAACATTATTTCTTCATTAAGCAATTCGTTTCTCCATATGCTTATAGCCTGGAAAGTCAGGGGGCTCTCACACAGGCCATTAATCATAAGGTTTCTTCCAGCCTCTATCCTTTTAGCAATAGCAATTTCGCCCTCGCGAGACAGCAGTTCAACCGACCCCATTTCTCTCAAATACATTCGTACAGGATCGTCTGTTTTATCTAAAGTTTCTGAATCGGTATTAGCTGCTACAATCTCTTTTGAACTTGTTTGTTCATGGACTTCTTCAGCGTACTCTGTTTCTTCATTCTCAGTTACATTTATACCCATGCCAGAAAGATCTGTCATCAGGTCTTCTATCTGCTCCGAAGAAAGCTTCTCGGTGATCACCAATTCTTCAAGTTGATCCTGCGTTATATAGCCTTTTTGTTTTGCCTCAGAAATTATTTTCTTTAAATTTTTCTTTGAAGGCCCATCAGCTAAAACTTTCTCATTGTCTTGTTCTTCATTTGGTTGCGTTTCTTGTTTATTCATTGGTTTCTATCCATTATTTTTTCTGGGAAGCCTTCCTCTCACTTTTTTTAAAAACATCCAAGCTTTCTGTGTCAAACTTACGTTCTTTCAAAATCGAATCTTCAACTAACTCAGAGCCGCCCATCGCTCGGAGATACTCGCTCTGAATCATTTCAAACGATTCGCCGTTATTTTGCGAATCGGACTTCTGAGTTTTTATCTTAATTTTAAGATCTTTCAAGCTTTCAAGCCGATTTTTAGCTAAATTTAGTGTAGTTATCCTATTCAATAGAAGGTTTCTAGACATTTCTTCTTTATTTTTGTCGTTATATATTAAGTGATTTTTTAAAGGAGGGTTTTTCTGAGTGGCTTGATCAGAAATCAAATTAAAAATATCAGAAGAGTTGGAAAGCTGCTCGTGTCGGATTTGCCAAAACGATTTCTGAAAAAATTCATCACTAAAATCTAATCCGGTCAGTTGAGCTTTGAATTCCTTTATAAATATAGGGTTTTTTATTAAGCAAAACATAATTTCTGCTTCTAACTTATTTATTTCTTTTTCAGCAGCCTGAATGCGGGATATCGTCTGAGTTTTAGGTTTAATTTTTTTTTCAGAACTATTTAATCCTTGTCTTTGCTTTATCTTTGTATTGTTTTGAAACTGCAGTTGTCTTATTCTGTCATCTAATTCGGCTAAGAACATTTTTTTTAAGTTAATATCTTTTATTTTTTTTAATTTATTCATAAGTTCGATATGCACCTTCCTTATGCGCTCGGGACTGTCCAATTTTCGTTGTGATTTCTCATTAATAAAAATGAAGTGGGAAAGACCTAGCGAATTATCTATTATATGCTTGAGAGCATCTTTGCCTCGTTGTTTTATAAGATCATCTGGATCATAGTTAGAGGGTAAATTTGCTATTCGTATAGTTTGATTGTAAGAAATTAATGGTAGTGCCAATTCAACCACTCGTGTAGCTGCAAGTCTCCCAGCATTATCTCCATCAAGTAGTAAAATTGGTTCTTCGCAAACTCTCCAAATCAATTGCAACTGTTCTTTTGTCAAAGAAGTTCCTAATGGAGCAACTGCATTATTTATCGAATTATTAGCTAGAGAAATAACATCCATGTAACCTTCAACTATAACTAAAGGATCATTTTTAGAGTGTTTTTGAGCGCTTCTAAGATTAAAAAGAAGAGAACCTTTTTTGAATATTTTTGTCTCTGGTGAATTTATATATTTCGCACCATATGTAGTATTTAGTGATCTCCCTCCAAAGGCAACAACCCTATCATTCAAATTGGAAATCGGAAACATTACTCTATTTCTGAATCTATCAACTAATGGCTTGTTTTCAGGTTTATATGCCAACCCAGCATTTTCTATCTCTTGCTCGTTAAATCCTTCTGATTTTAATGAATTAATGAGATCATTGCTCTTTAAGGGAGACAGCCCGAGTTTAAATTCTTTTATGGTTTCAATTGATAAACCACGATCTTCTAAATAATTTAAAGCTATCGAACCCTTGGTGCTGAAAAGATACTTTGTGAAAAATTTGCATGCTGCTTCATTTATATTGATCAGTTTTTGTTCCTCGGAAGACGTGGTTGAGCTTTTAACATTATTATCAATTTCCAAAGGAATCCCTGTTTTTTCACTTAGTGCCTTTACCGCATCAAAAAATGAAATTCCTTCCATTTCCCTTAAGAAGCTGAATACGTTACCCTTCGCTTGACATCCAAAACAATAGTAAAATCCCTTGGTATCATCCACATGAAATGAAGCTGTTTTTTCTTTATGAAAGGGACAAGGCGCCCAAAAATCTTGTTTAGATGAATTACTTTTTTTTGGATCCCAATTTACATGTCGAGAAACAATATCTGAAATTTTTACACTCGTTTTAATTTTATCCAAGAAGGCTGAAGAGAAAGACATTTGATTTAAATTTGTGAATTACTTTCTCTCATTATAAAGGCTTTTTTTTTGTTTAACAGAGTATTGATTTAATAATATTCCATTCTTCAAGTCCATAATTACTATTTCCAAATGGCCAGTACTCACTTTTACAACTACAGTTAACGTTTTGTTTTCAATATCAATAGTTTCAATAATCCCATTAGGTATCAATATTTCTCGATTGGGTGATTCAGATAGGTTCTGCGGTGTAGTATTGAAGTTGGAAATCTTTATGCCTAGTATGGTTATAAGAAATAAAAAACCTAAAATCATTACTACCGAAAGCACCGTAACCAGCCACTTTAAAAATACCAAGGGCAAATCAGACTTTGAACTCTTTTTAATTTCTCGCATCTAACATGACTGAAAAATTTATCATTAGTTTGACAAAAAAATCTGAGAGAAGGCTTGACAAGCTAATCTTAGAAAATTGCCCTCCTAATTTAAGTTTATCAAGAACAAAAATTCAAGATTTAATTAAGCAGAAAATGATTTTTGACCCTCAGAAACAAAATGCTTTGACTTTGAAAACTAAAACAGATGACTTAATACAAGTTATTTTATATTCTGATCAACATATTCAAAGAACTCTAATACCAGAAGATTTGGATGTACCAATTGTTTTTGAGGACAACGCTCTAATAGTACTTAATAAGCCATCAAATATGGTGGTTCACCCTGTTAAATTAGCCCAACGTGGTACACTTGTTAATTTTTTGATTTATAAATTTCAAGATACACTTCCGATTACTTATGATAGGTTTAGACCCGGGATAGTCCACAGGCTTGATAAAGATACATCTGGCCTTATTGTCGTTGCAAAAACAGAGTTGAGTGCGGATTCTTTAATAAAGCAATTTAAAAGTCGTAAGGTAAAAAAAGTTTATCTAGCACTTTGCATAGGAAATCCTCTCAAAAATCTTAGCAAGATTATTAGCAAGCCTGGCATTAATATGCTTGAAGATAATATTCTGGAAATTAAAACCAATATAAGAAGAAATAAAATCAACAGAGAAATGATGGAGGTTTGCGCTAATAATGGGAGGCTGGCTATATCACGTTTCACTGTTCAAAATGTCTATGATTTAGGTAAAAATCAAAAGTTGTCATTGGTAAGCTGTGAGATTGAAACCGGAAGAACTCATCAAATTCGAGTGCATGCTAAGCATATTGAGTGCCCAATTGTTGGAGACAACTTGTATAAATTGAGAAGAAAAGAAGATGTGGATGTAAAGAAAACTATTTTACCTTTATTGGACGGAAAAAGATTGAGGCAGATGCTTCATGCGCATGAGTTATCTATTGTTCACCCGGAGAGCAGAAAAACTTTATTTTTTCGAAGTAATTTGCCAAATGATTTTTCAAATCTTATGTCAAATTTAGGTAAATACAAGAGCAGCTGACCATGTGAATAAATTGGTATAAAAAATGCTTGATGTACTTGAAAAGTCAGAAAATTTAACCTATATAGAGGACTGAAAGGAAAATTTTGTACCAATGGCAAATAGCAATACATCTCTAATAGTAAGTGGCTCGGGATTATCGAGATACTTAGATGATATAAAAAAATTTCCGATGTTAAGTTTGGAAGAAGAGTATAGTTTGGCAAAAGCTTGGGTGGAAGAAGAATGTAGATCATCAGCCCACAAGCTTGTAACTTCACATTTACGACTTGCAGCAAAAATTGCTATGGGGTACAGGGGATACGGATTGCCTATTTCAGAGGTGGTTAGTGAGGCAAATGTTGGATTGATGCAAGCTGTTAAGAGATTTGATCCAGAAAAAGGATTTAGGTTGGCAACATATGCGATCTGGTGGATAAAAGCCAATATCCAGGAATATATACTAAAAAGTTGGAGTCTGGTTAAAATGGGGACAACCAGCGCACAGAAAAAACTTTTTTTCAACTTGAAGAAACTAAAAAATAAAATTGGAGCGTTTGAGGACGGGGATCTGCTACCTGAAAATGTTGAGGAGATTGCTAGGCAATTAAATGTTTCTGAGGGTGATGTAGTTGCCATGAATAGAAGAATGATTGGTGGTGATGTATCATTAAATGCTACAATAAAAAGCGACGGTGAGACTGAAGAAGAGTGGCAGTCCTTGCTTGCTGACCAAGATGAAGATCATGTCGAGAAATTTGTGCACAGCGATGAGACTAGAGAAAGAAGAACTATACTAATGAAATCATTGACTGTTTTAAACGATAGGGAAAAAAGTATCATCTTAGACAGAAGGTTGAAAGAGCCTCCTTTGACGCTTGAACAGCTAAGTGAGAAGCATGGAATAAGTCGAGAAAGAGTTCGCCAGATTGAGAATAAGGCGATTGATAAACTGAAAGCTAAAATTGTAGAATATTCTTAAATTAAGAGTTTTTATCTCTGAAGGTACTTTGTTTATAAACCCCTATAACATCTAGCCTATTAGTAAAGTAGCCGAGTTCATCCAAGGCTCTCTTTACTGACCGATCTTCAGGATGCCCCTGGATGTCGGCGAAGAACTGTGTTGCCTCAAATGAGCCTCCCAACATATAGCTCTCCAGCTTAATCATATTGATATTATTGGTGGCAAATCCTCCCATTGCTTTATACAAAGAAGCTGGAATATTTCTTACTTGGAAAAGTATAGATGTGATTACTTTTTTCTGTTGCTTTATCAGAAACTTAGGCTTTTTCTCCATTACCAAAAACCTGGTAGTGTTATTTTTATTATCCTGAACATTAGCTCGCAGTACCTTTAATCCATAAATCTTAGCAGCTATTTTTGAGGCTAATGCACCCTTAAACTTATCATTTTCTTCTGATATTAATCGAGCTGACCCAGCAGTATCATAGCCTGCGATTGTTTTTATCTTGTTCGTTTTTAGGAATTTCTTACATTGGCCTAGAAGAACTGGGTGACTTGTTGCTGAAGATACGGTTTTCAAGCTAGATGACTTAGTTCCTAACATGCAAATATCGACAGGCAAAAAAAACTCCGCTGTTATAAAAAGCTTTGAAGCTGGTAGAAGAGAATGAATATCAGCGACCCTACCATAAGTTGAGTTGTCTACAGGTAGAATGGCTTTGTCAACTTTACCTTTTCTCACAGCTTCAATCGCTTCCTCAAAGGACTCGCAAGGCACAACTAAAGGGTCTTTGAAAAATTTAGTTGAAGCTTGGTGTGAATATGAACCTAGAGCTCCTTGAAATGATATTTTCAGAGTTTTTTCTTTCATAATTTCTTTGACATGCACATTTTGTCGCGCTCATTTTTAAAATCAGTTGTAGAATATTTTGCAATTTTTTATATAACATATAATAATATTCGAATTTAGGAACAAAAAACATGGATACCTTCGAGTGGACTAAAATAGGTGGAGCACTTTGCGGCGCTCTTCTCATTTTTTTATTATTGAACTGGGGTACTGAAATAATTTACCACAGCGACGATGATTACTATGGAGAAGAAAAATTGGCCTACTATCTTGAGATCGAGGTTAGTGATGATGAAAAAGAAGAAAGCAGTGAAGAGGTTGTTGATTTTGCTACATTGCTTGCCAGTGCGGATATAGAAAAGGGTAAGAAAGTTTTTGGTAAGTGTAAGTCGTGTCATAAGCTTGAGGATGGAGAGAACGGAGTAGGGCCTCACCTTTATAAGGTTATTAACCGGGATATTGGTTCAATAGAGGATTTTAAGTATTCGAAAGTGCTTGCAGGCTTAGAAGGCGTCTGGAATATAGAGGAACTAAATAAATATCTTACTAAGCCGTCCGAGTATGCTCCTGGAACCGCTATGAGTTTTGCCGGTCTTAAGAAGGATAAAGATCGAGCAAACTTGATTGAATATTTAAATTCATTATCCGAGTAAAAGTGTCTATCAGTTAACACTTGCCTTTACAAAAAATACAATCAATGTTAGAACAAAAGAAGAACAAAAGAAGAACAAAAATTTTAAGATATTATATGGATGATTTTAATTTTTCCGATATTGAATACCTAGAGTTCTTACCAGGATTATTTCTCAAGAGAGGTGGTGTACATCAAATAACAGGACCATCAAGATTTATTTTTGCACTCATTACTGCAAGAAATATAAAAAGTTACATCACGTGGATAAGAAGAAAAGAATGTACTGTTTCTCTTTATCCTGACGGACTTACATCTTGGGTGGATATAAACAAAATCATATTGGTAGACACAATGACGAACCAAGAGTCTACATGGGTAATGGAAGAATTTTTAAAATCAGGTGTAAGTGAGCTTTTAGTATGCGAGCTACACAAACCAATTCAATATTCCAGTCTACGAAGAATAATCCTATCTTTCAAAAATGTAAGAGAAGAAAAAGATTCAACTCTTCCGACAATATTGCTAGTTTCTTCTTTTCAAAGTGAAATAATAGGTGTTGAGAGTAGATGGTATATGAAGCCCAGTTTTTCGATTGATTCGTCTACAAAAAAAAAGCGTTCTTTTTTAGAAGAACGATGGGAGTTGATATGTAGTAAATCAAGATTTAAGCTCTCATCATGGATAATCAAGGCTAGACAACAAGGCTATAATAGAAGAACTATTAATGTATATAAGATTACTACATAATCTACTGTGGTGATTTGCCCAAACCTCCACCCCCAGGGGTTTTCACAACTAAAATATCACCTTTTTTCCCTTCTATCTGATCGGCATACTTCAATACCTCAACACTACCACTATTTCTCACAAGACTAGTTGATCCCACTTTACCTGATCCTCCGCCTAAAAGTCCTGGTGGACCGATGGTCCTGTGACCAGACAGAACTGAAATTATCATTGGTTCTAAAAAAGAGATTCTACGCACTACACCGTCACCCCCATTGTACTTGCCTATGCCTCCAGAGCCTTCACGTATTGAAAATTCTTCTAATATAACAGGATACCTAAACTCAAGAGTCTCGGGATCAGTTAATCGGCTATTAGTCATATGGCTATGAACAGCAGAGGTGCCTTGGTAAAAATTGCCAGAAAAGTCTATCCCTGCACCCGTGCCTCCACAAATTGTTTCATAATATTGGAAATTTTTATTGCCCCAAGTAATGTTATTCATAGTTGACTGCGCGGCAGCTTGAAGGCCAAAGCCTATTAATAGTGCAGATGTGACAGCCTGACTAGTCTCGACATTACCCGCTATTACTGCAGCTGGATACTCCGGTGATAACATACTTGCTTTCGGAATTTTTATCTTAATGGGTTTCATGATTCCAGAGTTCATTGGAATATTTCCCCCAGTTAGTATTCTAAATGCATATAATACAGCTGCTCTAGTTACAGGTAGGGGAGCATTATAGTTACTTTCCAGTTGCATAGTGGTTCCATTAAAGTCAACCTCTATCGAACTATTATCTTTATTTCGTGTTAGTTTGATTTCAATTTTTCTTACTGCACCTGATAAATCATTATCCATCTGGTATGTAACCTTAGTACTCTTTATTGTCTTAATTGACTCCCTAACAGCGTTTTCAGCATTTTCACAAACAAGTTCCTGAAACTTGAAAACGGTTTTAAGGCCATATTTATGAACTACTTTTAGTAATTCTGCTTCTCCTTTTTTGCATGCCGCAATTTGAGCTTTCAGATCAGCAATATTGGTTAAAGGAGATCTAGCTGGATATGATCCAGATAAAAGTTTTTCTTTAATTTCTTTTTCTCTAAAAATACCCTTATCTACAATTTTCCAGTTATCAATATAAATACCTTCTTCATTGATATCTTTACTGTTGCAGGGCATTGACCCTGGAGTAAGTCCACCTATGTCAGTATGATGCCCTCTAGCTGCAGTATAAAAAATTATTTCAGATTTTTCTGCATTCCAAATAGGGTTAACTATAGTAATGTCTGGGAGATGGGTTCCACCATTGTAAGGTGCATTGATGGCGAAAATGTCACCAGATGATAATGTAGAATTATTTTTTATTATAGACTTTACTGTGGAGTCCATAGACCCTAAATGAACTGGCATGTGTGGAGCATTGGCGACCAACTCACCATTCTTATCAAAAATTGCGCAGGAAAAATCTAGCCGTTCTTTAATTGTTATTGACTGCGCTGTCTTTTCTAAAACAAAACCCATTTGTTCCGCAATTGACATAAATAAATTATTAAATACTTCAATTTGCGCGGACTCAGTGTGTCTCTTTGGTTGAAAAGTCTTTACTCTTTTGAGTTTGATTGCACCACTCTCTTGAAGAGTGCTTTCCCAGCCTCTCTTAAGTAAAATTGAAGTCTGGGAGCCCACAAGTACTGCAGGTCCCACAATCTTTGAGTTTTTATTTAATTTGTCTATTGGAAAAAATTTACAATCATTCCACTCTCCGTCGATGTAAACCTTTTCAGTTACTATCGATGCCTTTTTACTTGTTGATTTTTGAAGAGCTAGCTTGTTTTTAAAATCAACGTCGGTTCCACCAACAGCTTCAACGAAAACGGACTCTATAACTAACTTTTTTGAAACAGGTTTGAACCCGAAAAGACGGAAATAGGTTTGACTAAATATTGATTGTAAATTGGTTATCGTATCAAACTCCAAATCTAGGCTAGTGTCTGTTCCATCTAGTTTGATAGATACTTTAATTACATGAGTTATGTTATTCTCTGCAATATTTTGTTTTTCAAGAGTCTCCGTAGTTGAGGTAATAAGACTGTCAGCAATAAGTGCGCTTTCTAACAGTGTCTCTCTTGTAAGGTGTTTTTCAATTATCATGCTCTTATTAGTTCTTATCTCAGCTAAACCCATACCATAAGCTGAGAGTACGGAAGCATGGGGGTGAATAAGACAGGTTTTCATGTCCAATATTTCTGCTATGGAACAAGCGTGCTGACCAGCAGCACCTCCGAAAACAGTTAGGCAATATTCTCGTAGGTCATAACCCCTTTGAACAGATATTTTTTTAATGGCTTCAGCCATGCTATTGTCTGCAACGCTTATGAACCCCTCTGCAATTTCTTCGATGGGAATATTCATTTTGTCACTCAATTGGTTAAAAAGAATCTTAGAGGCACGGAGCGACAAACTTTTTTTGCTATTATCACCAAATGTTTTTGGAAAATAGTTAGTATGAATTCTTCCCGTAACCAGGTTACTATCCGTAATTGTTAACGGTCCTCCTCTATCGTAACAAGCGGGACCTGGCGTTGCTCCTGCACTTTCTGGCCCTACAATAAATCTGCCTGATTTTTCTGAAAGAATGCTACCGCCACCTGCAGCAATGGTGTTAATGTTTAACATCGGAATTGAAATACGAATTCCATCAATTTTATTGTTTACTGTCCGCTCCAATTCTCCAGAATAATGCCAAACGTCAGTAGAAGTTCCTCCCATATCAAAGCCAATTATTTTGTGCTCTTTGTCCATAGCACTAGTTTTAATCCCACCTATTACCCCTCCAGCGGGTCCAGACAGAATTGAATCTTTTCCAGAAAAGAGACTTGCATTTGTAAGTCCGCCGTTAGATTGCATAAAGCTAATTTTGCTACTTATATCTCCTTCAAACTCTGAGTAGAGGGATTGGATATACCGATTTAAAACCGGGCTTAAGTATGCATCTGCAACGGTAGTATCTCCCCTCATGACGTATTTCATAATTTGAGATGTTCTATAACTTAACGAGATATGTGAAAACCCTGAGATCTTCGCTATTTTTTCTGCTTCTTTTTCATGTTTATTGAATTTGCAACTATGCATGAAAACAATTGCACATGATTTTTTTTTCACATTTTTTATTTTTCTGAGATCGTTAATAAGTCTATCTTTATTTATTGGCTTCAATATTTGACCAGAAGATGTCACTCGCTCTTCAACCTCGATTATTTCGTCATACAAAGGGTCAGTTAAAGTAATTTTTCGATCAAAAAGATTGGGTCTGTTTTGATATGCTATGCGTAGCTGATCCTTCAATCCCTTGGTGGTTAATAAAACCACAGGAAATCCCTTTCTTTCGAGAAGTGCATTAGTCGCGACTGTTGTTCCCATTTTTATAGAGTTTATAATATCTGTGGGTATTTTTGCACCATGAGGTACTTTTAGAAAACGCTTTATTCCTGCCATCCCTGCGTCTTTATATAGTTGGTCATTTTCCGAAAGTATTTTATCAGTATGTATTTTGCCACTAGGGTCTTTCGCCACAATATCGGTGAATGTCCCTCCACGATCAATCCAAAAGTCCCATTGTTTGCTCTGATCTACATTTAACATATTTTCTATCTACTAGGTCTATATCTCTTTTGGAAGATATTAAATAATTTTACATGATAATCAAATACGGCCGATTAACATAATTTTGAACGTAAAAATCTTAATCAAATTAATCCAGCAACCCACTTTTCAATAAGATATCTTGCTATAGCTCCCCTCCTAGCCATAAAAATTGATTTGTCTAGACCATTAAGAGCTCGAAAAACCTGTTCTTTGCTAACCCAAATAGCGTCTTCAAGTTCATCTTTATCGATTTTTAAGGATCTATTGTGTGCTTCTCCAGTGCATCCCATCATTAAAGAGGCAGGAAAAGGCCATGGTTGACTGGTTATGTATCTTACATTTTTCAATTTTATTCCACTTTCTTCCATTGCCTCTCTTTCCGCTGCCGCTTCAAAAGTTTCACCAGGCTCAATAAAGCCAGCTAAACAAGAATACATTTTTTCAGGCCAACCATGTGATCGCCCTAGTAGAATATCATTTCCTCTTTTAATTAACATAATCACGACTGGATCAATTCTGGGAAATTGTTTGAAATTGCATTTTATGCATATTTTTTCCCATCCAGCTTTTTCAGAAGATAATTTTCCACCGCAAGATTGACAAAATTTTACTCTTTTGTGCCATTCATACATACCCTTTGCTGTTGCGCATAAATTTGCATATTTAGAGTTCAATACTGGCAATAAATTCCGTAAGTCACAAAAGTAAGTATCTTTCGGTAGATCTGGATGATAATTTCGGTCTGCATCATTAAAGGATCCAATCTGTCCTGTGTTGCCTAAAACGTCGCGTGAGTCAGACATGTCCCACAAAAAAACATTTTTATTTTCAAACTCTCCAAGAAAAATATACGTGGTTAGTTTTTTTATAAACTTAGTTCTTTGGTTTATTAGATAGGGAAAAGGTTTCCCATCATTAAAGCGAAAAAGAAGCTTTCCTCTCCAAATAAGTAAATGGTAACAATTTTTTATGTGCATAACTTGTTTTGAGTTTCGAAAATGTGCCTTCCTTTTTAAATTTATTAGCGAGAATAATGGAGGTGTGCCTAAATCCATTGAGAAATCCTTAGTATATTAAATTTTCTTGTTTAAGACGTTCTTGGATATATAATTATATGCGAGAGATCGGCTCGGGTAAACCTTATCGATCACCCGGTCAGGTCCGAAAGGAAGCAGCTGAATTGTATAGGTTTAGGTCGTTTGTCGATCTCTCGTTCAAATAGAAATTTTTATATTAGTTGAGAAGATGATAAGGAAGAAAAAAGTTGTATGAAGAGTCCTATAAAGTATTAGCGCTAAAATATAGGCCTTCTCAATTTTCTGAATTAGTCGGTCAGGATACGTTAGTGAAAACTTTGAGGAACTCTTTTCTCTCTAATAGAGTTGGACATGCTTTTTTGCTACACGGAGATAGAGGTGTAGGAAAGACTTCTACCGCAAGACTTATTGCAAAGGCACTCAATTGTACGGAGAAAAAAGACGGTGATGTAGAGCCGTGTAATTCTTGTTCTAATTGTAAATCAATTCAATTGGGTAGACACGTAGATGTAATTGAAATGGATGGAGCAAGCAAAACTGGAGTAAACGATATACGAGAGATAATTGAAACGGTGGTTTACAGAGCAGCTTCGGCAAAGTTTAAAATTTATATTATCGATGAAGTACATATGTTGTCTAACTCTGCTTTCAATGCTCTCCTAAAAACTTTGGAGGAACCACCAGAGCATGTAAAATTTATCTTTGCAACAACTGAGATTAAAAAAATTCCACTAACAATATTATCACGAGTTAATCGATTTGATTTAAAAAGGTTAGATAGTAATGTTTTAACGTCTCATCTTTCTGAAATTTTGAAACGTGAAGGGTTAAGTGCTGAAGAAGAAGCTTTACAGACTATTTCCAGAGAAGCTGCAGGTTCTGTAAGAGATGCTTTGTCAATTCTTGATCAAGTGCTGGTAAATTGTGAAACAAAAATCGAAAATCAAATGGTTAATGAGTTATTAGGAAAAATTTCTAAGTCTGAAACATTATATCTTATTGAACTTATTATTGAGGGGAAAACAAAAGAGGCATTAAAAAAAGTAAGAGAATACATTTCTGGTAATACTAGCCCGGCCTTATTACTTCAGGAATTATTAGAATGTCTGCATTTTATAAGCGTATCAAGCCTAATGGATAATGAGTTGATTGGGGATGATTATTCGCATGAGGAAAAAAAACTTGCAGAAAAATTATCAAGTGTAACCGATATGGTGATTTTAACAAGTTTGTGGCAAATTTTGTTCAAAGGTATTGATGAGCTGAGGGTCGCCGCCGAACCAATAACCAGCTTAGAAATGTTATTGCTAAGAGCATGTCACATGTCAATTATGCCTCCACCCGACGTTCTAATAAAAAGTGTTTTGAATAATGGATCTGATAAAATCATGGATGTATATAATTTGGAAAGGAAGTCAGCCTTGAAAACACCAGAAAAAGGTGGAATAATTCAACAATCTGAAAGTAAGATCGAAAATTCTGAAACTCAAAAATCAGAGGAGAGCTTAGAAAATCGTGCTGTGAAAGAAATTTTAGAAATCTTTCCTGGAGCAACAGTGAAAAAATGACGAGCCAAAAGGACAACAAGAAATAAAGAGGAATAAAATGTTTAAAGGACTAGGTCAATTAGGCGATATGGCAAAGTTAATGAAGCAGGCTCAGGAAATGCAACAGAAAATGCTGGATGCGCAGAGCGAACTAGATAACGTCGAGGTCATAGGAGAAGCAGGAGGTGGTCTGGTTAAGGTGGTTGCAACTGCTAAAGGAAATTTTAAAAATATCGAAATAGATGAATCAATTTTAATTCCGTCTGAAAAACAAGTTATAGAAGACCTACTTTTAGCAGCGATTAAGGACTGCAAGGCTAAGAGCGAGGAAGCTTCAAAAAAAGAAATGGCCAGAATGGGTGAGGCATTTGGTTTGCCAGAAGGTTTTAAGTTACCTTTCTAAAATGTTAAGTAGTCAATTAAAGGAGAGTCAGTCTGAATTAGAAACATTAATTAAAATTTTTGCAAAGATGCCAGGTCTTGGACCGAGATCAGCTCAAAGGCTAGTTTTCCATTTAATAAAAAAAAGAGAAATCATACTTGATCAGCTAATATCTTCGCTTGAAAATATACACAGTAAAATACAATATTGCGAAATTTGTGGTAATATTACTCTTGATAGAGTGTGTGAGGTTTGTTCGAACAAATCTAGAGATGCCAGTTTAGTGTGTGTTGTGGAAGATATATCTGATTTATGGGCTATGAATCGATCTGGCGCTTTTAATGGAGTTTTTCATGTTCTGGGAGGACTTTTAACCCCCATGGAGGGGATAGGTCCTGAAGAGTTGAGGATTTCAAATTTAACCGAGAGAGTAGCCTCTGGAAGTGTTAAAGAAATAGTACTTGCCTTGGGTGCAACTATAACCGGTCAGACCACGGCTAATTACATTTTCCAAGAATTGGACAAATACGCAATTAAGATAACTTCACTCGCACAGGGTGTTCCAGTAGGAGGAGAACTAGATTATCTAGATGATAGTACAATTGTAGCAGCTTTTAATGCACGAAGAAAATTTGACTAGAAAAAAATGCAACAAAATGAATTAAAAAAAAATCACGCCAACTATTCACCTTTAACGCCTATAGTATTCATCGAAAAGGCAGCGAAGATATTTCCAGATCGCTATAGTATTATTCATGAGAATAAATATTTTACCTGGGAACAAACTTTTATGAGATGTAAACAGCTTGCCAGTTCTTTATCTCAAAAATTGGCTAAAGGTAATGTAGTAGGTTTTATTGCGTCCAATACTCCAGAATTATATGAAGCACACTTTGCCGTGCCTATGGCAGGTATGATATTGAATGCAATAAACTACAGACTAGACTCCAAAACAATCGCCTACATCATCGATCATTCTAATATAAAAATGCTGTTCGTAGATACAGAGTTTTTACAATTAGGGAAAGAAGCAGTCAGCTTATCTAAAGAAAAACCGACTATAATCATAATAAAAGATGAACAAACATTCACTCTTGAAACATCTTATCCCCATATGGATTATGAGGAATTTTTGGGAAGTTATGATGTGGATTTTAACCATTATAAACCATTAGACGAATGGGAGAGTATAAGCATTAATTATACATCGGGAACGACTGGTAGCCCGAAAGGTGTCGTCTATCATCATAGAGGTGCTTATCTCAATGCAATGGGTAACTCTCTTGAATGGGATATGAAAATGCATCCCACCTATTTGTGGACCTTGCCAATGTTCCACTGCAATGGATGGTGTTTTCCTTGGACTATAGCGATGAGAGCTGGAACAAATATATGTTTGAGAAAAGTAACAGGACAGAATATATACGAAAAAATATCAAGTCATGGGGTAGAGTATTTATGTGGTGCCCCTACTGTTTTAAGTTTTATCATTAATACTGATACAAATCATGTTAAGAAATTACTCAATAAGGTAAAGTTAATGACTGCGGCGGCTCCACCGCCAGCCAAAATACTTGAGCAAATTGAAAAGTGTGGGTTTGATGTAACGCACGTTTACGGATTAACAGAAGTATATGGGCCCGCAGTAATATGTAAATGGAAGGATGAGTGGAATAGTTTGAGTGCTACTGAGAAGTCTAATTTAAAGTCCAGACAAGGTGTTTCATATTTAGTGCAGGAAGATTTAAAGGTGGTTAATTCAGAAACGCGAAAGGAAGTAAAGCATAATGGAAATGAATTAGGAGAAGTTCTTCTTAGAGGTAATATCACTATGAAGGGATATCTAAAAGATGAAAATGCCACCAGAAAAGCATTTCAAAATGGTTGGTTTAAAACCGGTGATTTGGGAGTGATATATAAGGATGGATATATACAATTAAAGGATAGGGCTAAAGACATAATTATTTCAGGTGGAGAAAATATCTCCTCAATTGAAATAGAGAATTGTATTTTCAAGATTGAAGGTGTAGTTGCCTGTGCTGTAATAGCGAAGCCTGATGAAAAGTGGGGTGAGACGCCTTGTGCATTTATTGAAGCAAAAGAAGGTGCCTCCATAACAAAAGAAGAGGTAATAAAATTTTGTAAAGAAAATTTGGCAAATTTTAAAGTGCCAAAAGAAGTGATTTTTAGAGAACTTCCTAAAACTTCGACAGGAAAAATTCAAAAGGTAGAATTACGTAAGTTTTTTCTCTAACGTAAACACATTTTTGAGTCTATTTAGTCATATATGTTATTAAAAACACTTCCTATTTTTTTTAAATTGATTAAACAGTAGTTAAGTACGGAATTTGCATAAACAAAAGAGGTAAAAAATGTCAGTTAAGGTGGCGATTAATGGATTCGGACGAATTGGAAGGAATATTTTGAGAGCGGCCATTGAGAGCAATAGAGAAGATATTGAGGTTGTTGCTATAAACGATCTTGGTTCTCCAGAGATGAATGCGCATTTACTTAAATATGACAGTGTACATGGTCGCTTCCCATTAGACCTCTCTATACACAAAAACTATCTAAAGGTTAATAATGTAGATATTGAAATTACTGCAGAACGAGATCCAGCAAACTTACCATGGTCACAAGTAGATGTTGCTCTCGAGTGCACAGGTATTTTTACTGATAAAGAAAAAGCTTCGCAACACTTAAATAATGGGTCTAAAAAAGTGTTGATATCTGCTCCCGCAAGCAATGTGGACCGCACCGTTGTATTCGGAGTAAATCATACATCGCTAACATCCGCTGACGAAATTGTCTCAAACGCATCTTGTACGACAAATTGTTTAGCTCCTGTAGCGAAGATTTTACACGAAAATTTTGGTATAGAGGTTGGCTATATGACCACAATACATAGTTATACTGGAGACCAACCCGTGCTAGATACTCTTCACAAAGATTATTATAGAGCCAGAGCAGCTTCCCTTAACATGATTCCAACGTCTACAGGAGCCGCTCAAGCTGTTTCTTTGGTGCTGCCTGACCTTAAAGGAAAACTCGATGGATCAGCAATTCGAGTTCCAACTCCAAATGTTTCGTGTGTGGATTTGAAATGTATTTTAACTAAAGAGAGTTCAGTTGAAGAAATTAATAAAGCCATTCATAAAGCCTCTAATACGACACTTAATGGTATATTGGCTTATGAAGACGCTCCATTAGTTTCATCAGATCTGAATCATCATCCAGCCTCATCAATATTCGCAGGAGCTCAAACAAAGGTCTTGACGGGGGGCATGACCCGAGTCATGTGTTGGTATGATAATGAATGGGGCTTTTCAAACCGTATGCTAGATACAGCGAGTTATTTGGGAATTGTTGAGTAATAAGTTTGAATGGTACGCCCTAGGGGAATCGAACCCCTCTTTCCAGAATGAAAATCTGGCGTCCTAACCGATAGACGAAGGGCGCATCTTCTTTATTTGTTTACCAAAAATAGAAGCTACTTCAAGTTATTTTTTTTTAAATTTTAGCTATGTCAATAATCCGCATTTGGGGCTTTGTGACACCATTCCATTCATTTTTAACTAGATTACCAGCTAAATGTAAAATCTGATTGGGTTTGGATAGAGGAATATCTAGCCCTTTTTTCTTTGCATTAAAACATATTGCGTCCAAAGTACCTTCTCTTTTTTTTAATTTACACAACACGTGCCCTTCTCCCAATTCTTTAACAAATAGAAGTTGGCAATTCGGAATAACGATTATTGGTTGAGGTACTTGAGATCCAAAGGGTCCCAACAGATTTATTTTATCGATCAAATCAGTAGTCACGCCTTCTATATCGATCACTCCATCTATTTCCAGCAAAGCACTAGAGTTTTTCAATGATGTATGGTTGGATAAATGGTGTGTGACTATTTTATCAAATTCTTCAATCCTATCAATAAGTAATGAAAAGCCGGCAGCTTGCTTATGTCCCCCGCCACTAATGAGAACATCTCGGGATTTGAGCTCCTGTAATATTTCAGTAAGGTCTATCTCTTCTGTTGATCTAATAGAACCATGACCTAAGTCCCCGTCAATAGTAATAGCAACGCACAACCCGCCGTATAAGTCTTTTAGTCGAGAGGCTATAATCCCAATTACGCCTTTATGCCAACCCTTAGCTTTTACTAAGGTGTAAGGTTTTTGTTTTTCGGCGTTTGATATTTGCTGTACTGCGCTAGAAAGAATTATTTTTTCTAATGCTTTACGCTCTTTATTAGCTGCCTCCATTTTATTTAAATAAATTTCAATAGATTTTGGATCTGTAGCTATAAGAAATTGGTATGTTAGATAAGCCGTGTATATCCTTCCACTGGCATTTAATCTTGGTGCAACTTGGAAAGCTATTGTTTCTTCATTAAAATTCTGTAGTAAATTAAAGTGAGTTCCAAACATTTTTAGACAACGTCGGTTTTGGAATATTTTTAAACCTTGTTTAACAAATGCTCGGTTAAGCCCAATCAAAGGCACCACATCGGCTATTGTAGCTAGACTGACAAGGTTCAGGTAGCTGAGTAAATTTATTTCTAAGCTTATACTCTTAGGAATAATTCTGTTCATTTCAACTAAAAAAATAAAAACAACCCCTGCAGCACAAAGGTACGGAAAGGTATTTTTTTCATCAAATCTATTTGGGTTTATTATTGCATATGCAGACTTTGAAAAGGTATCAGACTTATGATGATCTATCACAATAACGTCAACTCCTCTTTCGGTAGCACCTCTAATTGCTTCCTCTGAGTCGGTACCACAATCAACACAAATAATTAAAGTGTGATTAAGAGCAAGTTTATTCATCGCGTCGATATTGGGTCCAAATCCCTCAGTCTCTCTATCCGGTATGTATACTGTTGGTTCGATAGAAAAATTTCTTAACCATAAAGAAATTAGTGCTGCGGAAACTGTACCATCTACATCATAATCAGCAAAGATAGCGACTGATTCTTTTTGTTCTAAGGCCCTACGTAATCGTAATGAACCCTTTTCCATATCTAGGAAAATTTTTGGACTTGGTATCAAGTTTTTTATCTTTGGGCTTATATAATCTAAATAATCTCCCTCATTGATTTTATTTTTGATAAGTTGTAACGCACTTAGATGTGGTATCGAGAGGCTTTTTGAATAGGCTAATGCTTGTTGCAAATTCTGTTCGCTTGGCCCAACCCACTCTTTATTAGTATAGGATTTTGATATTCCCAGAAAATTCATCAATAATTTTTCAACTTGGGCATTATGATTTTTCTGAATGACAGAGTCTTTAAACCTTTAAAAAGTTGTCTAGTTTTAACGACGTTATAAGTAAGTTTTGTATCTTTATTCAAACTATTACCAATTAGGGTGCTTACAAAAAAATATAACCGTCTTTAAACATCTCATTTATCAGCATAAAAATTATCTGATTAACTTAAAAGGACATTCTCATTAAACTTCTTGTATTTCAATACAAATAGGCCTCTGTTCGCATATCTTTAACTTGATTATATCAGTCAAAGCTTTGTTTAAGTTGTTCCTAAGGGTTTTATGCGTTGTCATAATTAATGTTGCTTTCAGCTTTGGGTGAGGTTTTTGTTTCATTTGATTGATTGAAATCCCAAAGCTGCCTAGTTTTCCTGATAATCGAGCTATCACTCCAGGTTTATCTTTCAGTATAAATCTTAAGTAAAATGAACTTTTTTTCGATACAGAATCATCTCTTTTGCTACCATTTTTTTTATCACCGTTTAAAAAAGAAGATTTACTTTTTCTAGAAGCTATGGCTACAAGATCTGATACTACTGAGGAAGCTGTTGGCCCCATGCCTGCACCTGGACCAGAAAAAACAGTGGTTCCGATTTCTTCACCTTCAATAGCTATTATATTTGTGCTTCCGTTCACTTGTGCAATTGGGCTACTTTTTCTAATTAATTTAGGAGAGACCTCCTGTTTAAGTATATTTTTTGAGTATTCTGCTGTAGCAAGTAGCTTTATCTTATATCCAATTAAATCAGCCTCTTGAATATCCTCTATAGATATATGGTCTATCCCTTCAGTTTTCACTGCTTTAAAGTTTAGACTGGTTCCAAACGCCAAACATGAGAGTAAAGCTAATTTGTGGGCTGAATCTATTCCTCCGATGTCAAGCCTTGGATCACTTTCAACATAGCCAAGTTGTTTTGCTTCAGAAAATACATCTTGATATTCCCGCCCCTCGGACTCCATTTTGGTAAGTATGAAGTTACATGTTCCATTGATTACGCCATATAGTTTAGAAATCTTATTTACTATGAGAGAGTCTTGTAGCACTTTTATTATAGGTATTCCCCCAGCCACTGCTGCCTCATATCTTAAATAGACACCTTTTTCTTTAGCAAGCTCTTCAAAAATTGACCCTTCTTTTGCGAGAAGTGATTTATTTGCTGTAACAACGTGTTTACCGTTATTGATTGCTTCTATTATAATCTTTCTCGCGGTGTTATCCATATCACCTATTAGTTCAACTATTACATCAACACCTGGATCTTTTGCTATAGTAATAGGAGAGGCTATCCATCTAAATGGACTTATATCAACACTTCTCTGCTTTCTCCTATTTTTTGCACTTACAGCTACAACTTTAAGTTCTATACCTGTCCTTTTTTTTATATTGTTTTTTTGTTTTCTCAATAGCTTTATTACGCCAGAGCCCACCGTGCCAAGACCAATAACTGCTACATTTAACTTGGATTTATTCATCACGAAACCATTTAATTCGGGCTGTGGTCGCTTAGTATTTTATCGGCTTTAGTAAAGACTGCTTTTATATTTCTTGCTGCTTGCCTAATTCTATGCTCATTTTCAACAAGGCCAATTCTAACAAAGTTTTCACCATATTCTCCAAATCCTATTCCAGGCGCAACAGAGATGTCAGCCTCTTTAAGAAGGACCTTAGAAAACTCTAACGAACCTAAAGATTTAAATTTTTCTGGGATTGGCGCCCATGCAAACATTGTTGCGTCTGGTGAAGGTATTTCCCATCCTGCCTTACTCATAGCGTCAACCAATACATTTCTTCTTTTTTTATAAACTTCTCTAACTTTTGCTATTGTGCTTGGATCCGAGCTTAATGCACTGGCTGCTGCAACTTGTATAGGAGTGAATGCTCCATAATCGAGATAGGATTTAATTTTCTCTAATGCTCCTATCAGTATCTCGTTGCCCACAGCAAATCCCATTCTCCAACCTGGCATGCTAAATGTTTTTGACATCGATGTAAATTCAACTGCTACGGATTTCGCACCTGGTACCTGTAAAATTGAAGGGGGAGGAGCCTCATTAAAATATATTTCAGCGTATGCTAGATCAGACAATATCCAGACCTCGTTTTGTTTTGCCACCTTAACCAATTCTTCATAAAATTTTAGTGTACAAGTTTTTGTTGTTGGGTTAGATGGGAAGGAAATCACTATAGCAACTGGCTTAGGTGAAATATGTTTTAATGAACGAGTAAGGGTTTTGAAATATTCATCCTCATCAAATTGTCCATTTGATAAGGTTGGTACATGTCTCAGAGAGCCTCCAGCAATAATAAATCCATAGGGGTGTATTGGGTATGATGGATTTGGAACTAAAATAACATCGCCAGGATCAGTTATCGCCATAGCTAAATTAGCCAATCCTTCTTTTGAACCTAGAGTTGCAATAATTTCCTTTTCTGGGTCGAGCTTGACTGAGAACCTTCTAGCATAGTAATCAGCTTGTGCCTTCCTCAGCCCCTTTATTCCTTTAGAGACAGAATATCTATGAGTCTTTGGCTTTTTTACAGTTTCAATCAGCTTATCAACAATGAAAGACTCAGTGTCAATATCAGGGTTCCCCATTCCAAAATCAATTATATCTTGACCTTGATCACGGTATTTCGCTTTCAGTTTATTAACCTCTGCAAAAACGTAAGAAGGTAGTCTGGTGATTCTATGGAATTCTGTTTTCATCTCTTTAGTCTAGAAAAAAATTTTTTTCAAATTCATTGAGAGGAGATAGTTCTGGCCAATTTTTTTCTGAACAAGAAGAAATGGTAAAAGGTAGTGTGAAGAAGATAATTGTTTTTGCAAAATATCTAAACTTCATTTTTTCTCCCTTAAAATAATAGTCTGTTGCTAGTAGATCGGAAACTCATTACATAAATCAACAACCTCTTTTTTTACTTTCACGACCACTTGCGAAGATTTCTCAGAATGAACATTGTCTAATATTTCCAAAATCCATGAACCAACTTGTTTCAATTGCGTCTCTTTAAAGCCTCTAGTAGTTGCTGCCGGGGTTCCTAACCTTATTCCAGATGTAATAGTTGGCTTTTCGATATCAAAGGGAATTCCATTTTTATTACAAACGATATTTCCTTCTCCAAGAACTTTTTCTGCTGTCGCACCCGTGACCTTTTTCTTTCTAAGATCTACAAGTAGAACGTGGGTGTCGGTTCCTCCAGTAACTAAATCAAGACCACCATCTTGTAATGTTTGGGCAAGTGTTTTTGCGTTCTTTATTACTTGCTTTTGATACTGTACAAACTCGTCACTTAGAGCTTCTTTGAAGGCTACTGCTTTCGCAGCAATAACGTGCATCAATGGGCCACCTTGAATACCTGGAAAAATTGCTGAGTTTACTTTCTTGGCGATATCAGGATTGTTACAAAGAATCATTCCTCCTCTCGGTCCCCGCAAAGTTTTGTGAGTAGTAGATGTTACAACATCAGCATATTCTAAGGGGTTTGGATGAACGCCAGCCGCAACCAGCCCCGAGATATGTGCCATATCAACTAGTAAAAAAGCTCCGATTTCATCACAGATGTCTCTGAACCTCTTAAAATCTAACATACGAGGGATTGCTGAGCCGCCCGCAATAATTAACTTTGGTTTATGAAGCTTTGCAAGCTGACGGACCTGATCATAGTCAACGTGGTTTGTATCTTTTGTGACCTCATAATGGACGGGGTTGAACCATTTACCGGATTGATTAGGTTTTGCTCCATGTGTCAGATGCCCACCCGAAGCAAGGTCCATGGACAAAAAAGTGTCTCCAGGTTTCATTAGAGCCAAAAAAACAGCCTGATTGGCTTGACTTCCTGAGTTGGGTTGTACATTAGCGAATTTGCAATTGTAGAGTTGACATGCTCTGGATATTGCCAATTGCTCAGCGACATCCACATTTTCACATCCACCATAATATCTTCTACCTGGATATCCCTCTGCGTATTTATTTGTCATGACTGAACCTTGAGCTTCCATTACAGCTGGAGAAGCAATATTCTCCGAAGCAATAAGCTCAATCTCATTCTGTTGCCTACTAAATTCTTTCTCTAATGAGTTGAAAATTTCTGGATCCTGAGATGCTAAAGTTCCACCAAATAAGTTCGTTTTGCCTACAAAATTCATAACACACCTAATATGTTTTTCGATTATTCTTTTGATTCGATTTAATGTATATTAAATCTAGGCTGTCTGTTCCAGTTTTTTCTTTTGTTTCGTGGGTATATATATCATCATTTATTGTGAAATACCTAGTTTGATTTATAACAGTATCTGAGAACTTTTGGACAAAAAATTATGACCAACAAAAAGATAACATTTATGGCAAGTGACGACCTTGAAGCTAAAGAGGCTTTAAATAAACTTCGAAAACTTTATAAGGATTTTGGAATTGATGAAGCTGATGTTGTCGTCGCACTTGGAGGCGATGGGTTTATGTTACAGACACTTAAATCTTTATCAACAAAAAATACCTCTGTATATGGGATGAACAAGGGCACCGTTGGTTTCCTAATGAATACTTTTGACTACGATAACTTGCAAGAACGTATTCAGATAGCAAAGGAAGAGATTGTAAACCCTCTAAAAATGATTGCTACAAAAATAGATGGTAGAATAGAGGAGGAGCTGGCTATAAATGAGGTTTCTATTCTTAGATCGGGAGCCCAGGCTGCAAAACTGAGTATATCTATTGATGGGTCTGAAAAACTTCAAGAGCTTGTATGTGACGGGGCATTAGTCTGCACACCAGCGGGGTCAACTGCCTATAATTATTCTGCTCATGGACCAATTTTACCTATAGGCGCAAACATTTTAGGATTGACCGCTATATCTGCTTACAGACCGCGAAGATGGAGAGGAGCGCTACTGCCGTTAGATGCAAGGATAGATATTGAAGTAAAAAGCGCTACTAAAAGACCAGTGTCGGCGGTAGCTGATACATCTGAGGTTAAGGACGTTAAGCACGTAGCCATAACAATTGAAAAGAAATTAAAACATAAACTTTTGTTTGATCCAGGACACGGGTTAGAAGAAAGATTACTTAAAGAGCAATTTGAATAAAAATATGAATGAGCAGCTTGTTTTAGGTCTTAGTTTAAAGGAGGCATTGGAAAAAGAGGACTTTTTTATTTCTTCAAGTAATTTGGACGCTGTTACTCTGTTAGACAACACAGACCGGTGGGCTTCAGGGGTTTTGTTGCTGGTTGGCCCAAAGGGTAGTGGTAAGACACATCTATCCACTGTATGGTCGAAAGAGAATAAAGCTAAGCATGTAAAGCTTGAGGCAGTTTTACGGGAAATGGAAAATGGCCTAGATCATGAGTTTGTTTGTGTTGAGGATATAGATGTTATCGAAAAAGCTGAGAGGCAAAAAAAGTTAAAAATAGAAGAGGGTATCTTTCACCTTATTAACAGTATTAGAAGTAAAGGGGGCAAACTGCTAATATCCTCGCGAATAATGCCTAATGCGCTGTCCGTAGGCATTAAAGATTTGGAGTCAAGGTTACAAAGTTTTAGCAACACCACCATAAAAGAACCCGATGATACGTTAGTAATGGCACTTCTATTGAAATACTTTAATGACCGGCAAATTTTTGTAAAGCACTCAAACCTGGACTATATTGCTGCCAGAATTAATAGAACCTACAGTTCAATATACGAATTTGTAAACTACGTGGATCATAAATCTCTTGTTCTAAATAGAAAAATAACTAGACCTTTCATTGAGGCTGCTTTGAGGCAAATGGAAAAGAAATATTAATAAGCATGAGTAACGTAAATGCAGATTTCTTAAATCAAGATTCTGTCCTTGAATTGAAATATTCCAAGGACCTAGGTGCTATCAATCCCCTTATAAATCGAGAGCTTTCTTGGATTTCGTTTAATTGGCGGGTTTTGCAAGAAGCTAATAATAAAAAAGTGCCACTATTTGAAAGACTTAGATTTCTTGCAATATCTGCTCGAAATCTTGATGAGTTTTACACGGTTCGAGTTGCCGGGTTTAGACAAATGGTAAAAAATAAGATCGAAGTAATAAGTGCTGATGGTCTCACGCCTGAGGAGCAGCTAATACAAATAGAACGAGAAGCTAAAGCTCTAATAGAGAAACAACAAGAGCTATTGCCCTCTATATTATCTCATTTGAAGCAAAAAGGGGTGGTACTTGTAAAACCGAAGGGAATATTGGTATCCGAAAAAAAGAATTTAGAGAAACAATTTATGTCAAAGGTCTTTCCAGCGCTTACCCCGTTGGCTCTAGATCCCGCTCATCCATTTCCCTTCATCCCGACTGAGGGCTCTGCCCTAGCATTAAAATTAAGAACGAGAGATGGAAAAAAATTCTTGAATGCCTTGGTTCCTATTCCAGGCATGCTTGACCGATTTCAAAGACTTAGGGATGGAGTAAAAGGTGAAAAAAGATTTTTATCACTCGAAGATTTCATTGTAATTTTTATTTATAGATTATTTCCAAATTATCTTCTCGATGAGTATTTTTCCTTTCGAATCCTTAGAGACAGTGACTTAGAAGTCGAGGAAGAAGCGGAAGATCTTGTTCGCGAGTTTGAAATTGCATTAAAACGCCGAAAGCGTGGCGAAGTAATACGAATGAAAGTTACAAAAAGCAATGCTGAGCCGTTGTTGAAGCTAATATCGAAGGAAATTGGGTTTGACAGAGCGCAAGTGATACAGGTCAATGAAATGATTGGATTATCCGATTTAGAGGAGTTAATTATTTCGGCGAAAAGGAGCCTGAAGTGGAGAACGTTTGTTCCCAGAAGCCCAGAGAGAATAGAGGACTTCAACGGGGACATTTTTTCTGCGATAAAGCATAAAGATCTCCTTTTACAACATCCATACGAAACTTTTGATACCGTAGTTAGTTTTTTAGAACAAGCAGCTCGCGACCCTGAGGTTATTGCTATCAAACAAACTTTATATAGAACAACTCCTGATAGTCCCATAGTCAGAGCATTATGTGCGGCTGCAGAAAATGGAAAAACAGTAACGGCCTTAGTTGAGTTAAAGGCCAGATTTGATGAGGCAAATAATATAAATGTGTCAAGAGAACTAGAGAAGGCTGGAGCTCAAGTAGTCTATGGTTTTATGGATTGGAAAACACATGCAAAGCTTTCCACTATAGTAAGACAAGAAGGCAAGGTGTTAAGAACTTATACGCATGTTGGCACAGGAAATTATCATCCTGACACAGCAAAGATTTATACTGATTTGAGCCTTTTCACTTCAGACGCTACTTTAGGTCGAGATGTTACTAAAGTTTTTAATTATCTATCAGGATATATAAAACCAACAGATTTAGAAAGTATGATTATAGCGCCACTAGAGTTAAAGAGTAGCCTAATTAAAATGATAAAAAATGAGATGGCTTTAGCAAAAAAGGGTAAGCCGGCAGAAATATGGGTTAAACTCAATGCTCTTATCGACCCAGAAGTTATTGAGGTTTTATATGAGGCAAGCCAATCTGGTGTTAAGATCAATATGATTATCCGAGGTATTTGTGGATTGAGACCTGGTATTAAAGGCCTTTCTGAAAACATTCGTGTAAAATCTGTGATAGGACGATTCTTGGAACACAGTAGAGTATGTGTTTTTGGTAATGGTTTTAAGTTGCCCTCTGTGAAAGCTAAGGTTTTTATTTCGTCAGCAGATTGGATGGGAAGAAACTTGAACCGTCGAGTAGAGTCGTTTGTAGAGATTAAAAATTTGACCGTGAAGTCACAAATTGTTAATCAGATTATGGTAGCTAATTTAGCTGACAAAGAGCAATCGTGGGTACTTCAACCTGATGGCCGATATAAAAGACACCAGTTTAAAAAAGATGAACCGAGCTTTAGTTGTCATGAATATTTTATTGAAAACCCTTCTTTGTCAGGAAGGGGCAGAGCTGCACTAAATGCCCCTCCAAGTTTATTGAGTGTTGGCAATAAAAGAAAAAAGTCATTTTGAAAATTTTGAAAAGAATAGGAATTATTGATATTGGTTCTAACTCCATTAGACTAGTGGTTTTTGATGGCCCAAAGCGTTCTCCATTATATTTATACAATGAAAAGGTTTTTTTTAGACTCGGACTGCAATCTTTTGGAAAGAAGGCCTTTGACAATTCTACACTTAAGGCCGTATCGCGCATAATTAACCGATATGTCGCTATCTGTCGAAATATGGAAATTAATAAAATTATAATGTTTGGCACGTCTGCATTAAGAGAGGCCAGTAATTCAGATGTTCTCGTTGAAGTTATTCGAAAAAATACTAAACTCCGCGTTGATGTAATATCTGGGGAGAAAGAGGCTTTTTATGCAGCTCAGGGTATTTTATTAGGTTTTCCAAATGCAGAAGGGATAATTTGTGACCTAGGTGGTAATTCAGTAGAGTTTGCAAATATTTGTAAAAGAGTGATTGCCGAATGTAACTCCACTTTGCTTGGCCCTCTTGCAATAACCAAGTTGGAAACAAAAATTGAGGATATAGATAGGTATATACGGAAACAGCTGTTGGGTGCAGTTAATGCCAATACAGCAAAATATAAACCATTTTTTTTAATCGGAGGGTCGTGGCGAGCGATAGCCAAAATACATATGCAAAGGACACAGTATCCGCTGAAGATAATACAAGGATATAAAGTCAAGAGTAAAAAAATAAAAAAGACATTGGAATTCATTCGAGATGGTTCATTTATTACCAAATATGACGAAATCAATATTTCTGCAGACAGATTGGAATTATTACCTCTGTCAGCTCGATTGTTAGAAATTATTATTGATGAGCTTCAGATTAAAACCCTCACGTTTTCATCTTTTGGTGTGAGAGAGGGGTTCTTATACCATAATCTCAGTGAGGCAGAGAAAAAAAAGGATCCATTAATTGAGGCTGCTAAATTTTTTGAGAAAAAAGAAACAAGGTTTCCTAATATGTCGAAGCATACCTTCAAATGGATTTCACCATTATATGAAAATCTTCCGCGCAAGACAAAAAGAGTTATTTTAGCTGCGACTAAACTACATGATATTGCCTGGATCGCACATCCCGATTATAAGATGGAAATGTGCTTAGAGCTAGTCACCCGCTCAAATATTAGTGGTCTGAGTCACAAAGAAAGAGTATTCTTGGCGATGATACTTTTGTTCAGACATAAGGCAAAACCAGAAAAAGTTTTTAATAATAAATTATTTAAAATTGTTTCTATGAAAAAGAGAAAAATCGCTCTTGTTATAGGTAAGGGATTAAAGTTAGCTTCAACTTTCTTTGGTGAAAAAAGTCTTTTTGATAAAATAGACTTCAGGCTTAAAGCACATGAGGTAGAGTTATGCTTTCAATCAAAAATAGACTTTGTTAATGGTGAAGTTGTAGAGAGACGCATTCAAGAATTGAATAAAGCGTTGAAGTTATGTTTCACTGCAGATACAAAATAGAAATTATTTAAATAGTTGAGGAGAATAATATGAAACTCAGCCAATATTTTTTACCGGTTTTAAAAGAAGTGCCAGCAGAAGCGAATATAATAAGCCATCAACTGATGTTGCGCTGTGGAATGATTAAACAGACAACGGCTGGCATATATTCATGGCTACCATTGGGCTTTAAAGTTCTTAAAAAAATAGAAGAGATAGTCCATTATGAGCAGGTAAAAGCTGGGCATATACCTATGCTAATGCCAACAATCCAACCAGCCGAATTGTGGCAGGAGAGTGGAAGATATGATGACTATGGAAAGGAAATGCTGAGGATTAACGATCGACAGGATCGTAATTACTTATATGGTCCGACCAATGAAGAATTAATAACCGACATATTTAGGTCTAACGTATCATCTTATAAAGATCTTCCTCTCACACTATACCACATTCAGTGGAAATTTCGAGACGAACTAAGACCTAGATTTGGTGTGATGAGGGGAAGAGAATTTTATATGAAGGATGGCTATAATTTTGATTTGAACGAAAAGGAAGCTATCAATGCCTACAACAGACATTTCGTAAGCTATTTAAGAACATTTAATAGGATGGGGTTACAAGCGATACCTATGAGGGCCGAGACGGGGCCCATTGGGGGCAACTACAGTCATGAGTTTTTGGTTTTGGCCAATACTGGAGAAAGCAAAGTTTTTTTTGATAAAACCTTGCTTGATATGAATACAGGTCAAGAAAAACTGGACTACTATAATAATACGAATATTGAAAAAATTGTGGAAAGATATACCACACCTTACGCTAGAACCGAGGATACTCATGATGCAAACCTTTTTTTAAATGTTCCTGAAGATTGTCGGGTAGAAAGTAAAGCGATAGAAGTTGGTCAAATATTTTATTTTGGCACAAAATATTCAGAGCCAATGAAAGCTTTTGTTGTAAGCCCTGATGGAAGGAGAGTACCTGTTCATATGGGAAGTCACGGTATAGGAGTTTCTCGACTAGTGGGCGCAATTATTGAAGCTAGCCATGATGAAAAAGGTATTATCTGGCCAGAACCAGTTGCTCCCTTCTTTGCAGGTCTAATCAATTTAAATCATAAAGATGAGGAGTGTGTAAAGGTTTGTGATGAAGTTTATGAAAAACTAGGCGCCAAGGGAATAGAGATTTTATATGATGATACAGACGAAAGGCCAGGGGCTAAATTTGCAAAAATGGACCTAATGGGGTTGCCGTGGCAAATTGTAGTTGGTCCGAAGGGTCTTGCTGAAGATAAAGTGGAGCTTGTGTATAGAAGAACCGGAGAGGCAAATCTATTAGCTTTGGGAGAAGTATTACAAAAACTTTCTACCGCGCATAAATCCCTGGTAGAAGTCTAATATCTGAATGGCTTTTTTTAAGAAATATGAGTTCATAATTGCTTGGCGTTATCTAATGTCTAAACGAAGGGAAGGAGGTATTTCTATAATAGCGTGGTATGCACTCATCGGTGTGGTTTTGGGAGTAGCAACGTTAGTGATAGTCCAAGCGGTGATGATTGGCTTCAGGATAGAATTTGTAGAAAAAATTATTGGGGCTAATTCCCATCTTGCAATTTACAAAAAGATACTATCTAGCGACCTTGACAAAGGATTTTATGTTGAAGAGGTTCAAAACATCATGCAAGACTTAAGGAATAAAAAAAATTTTAAAGCGGCATACCCTTTGGTCAAAGGCCAAGTTCTAGCCAGTAAAGGTAATAACAGCGCTGGGGTAGAAGTTTATGGTATCCGTAAAGGCGATTTATTGAAGATAGAGTTAGTAAATAAGCCCACCAGCTCTGAGGGTAGTATGGAAAATTTTAACGATGGTGTAGCTATTGGAGCTCAAATAGCTAGAAAACTTAATATATCTATTAATGACACAATCAAACTCATCAGTCCGAATGGGGCGAAATCAGTCTTTGGAACTATTCCAAGGGTAAATGTATATAAGGTAAAATATATATTCTCGGTTGGTCGTTATGATATAGACAGTACAAGGATATACATGCCGATAAAAGATGCCGAAGTTTTTTTTAATAGGGTTAATCAGGCTGACTTGATAGAAGTACTTTTGAACAACCCATTTGATGTTGATGAATTCAAAAACAATTTAGAAGATGAATTGGCAGAAAGATATTTGCTGTGGTCTTGGAAGGAGAGAACTGCTGCTTTCTTAGATGCTTTGGATTTAGAACGTCGAGTAATGTTTATAATTCTGTCCCTTATAGTGTTGATCGCTGCCATGAATATTATTTCTGGGCTCGTAATGCTAGTTAAGAACAAAGGTAGAGATATCGGAATTCTTCGTTCTCTTGGATTAACAAGATCTTCGATTTTAAGAGTATTTTTTATTTGTGGGAGTTTAATTGGAGTAGTTGGAACTGTCCTAGGTGTTATTATTGGGATGTTGTTTGTTACTTATATCAATGAGATACAATGGCTTGTTGAATATGTAATTGGATCCTCAGTTTGGAATGAAGAGATTAGGTTCCTAACTCAAGTGCCAGCAAAGCTAAGAATAGAAGATGTAGTTTTTGCATTAGTGGTATCATTATCAATCTCTTTTGTAATAACTATTTTTCCAGCAAGGAAAGCAGCAAGTTTGGATCCTGCAGAGGCGTTGAAGTATGAGTAATACCGTTTTAAAGTTGCAGAAGGTTACAAAGACCTTTGGTGGAAAAGGTGATGTGCCATTGGTTGAAATATTTAATGGAATGGACTTCAGTGTTAAGACAAATGAAGTAGTTGGTCTTTTTTCTCCTTCAGGTTCAGGAAAAACTACTTTTCTTCAAATTGCAGGCTTATTGGATAGTAAGTTTTCTGGTGATATTTATATTAATGGCTCAATAGTAGACGCAAAAAATGACTTTCAAACGTCGAGAGTGAGACGAAAAAACATTGGATTCGTTTTTCAGTTTCATCATCTCATTCAAGAATTTTCGGCATTAGAGAACATTATTTTCCCCTTACTTTTTGATGGTATACCAAAAAAAATTGCGGTTAAAAAAGGCAAACATCTACTTGAAAAGGTTGGGTTAGGCAAACGGATGGACAACAGACCGGCTGAATTATCTGGTGGTGAGCAGCAAAGAGTTGCAATATGTAGAGCAATTATTAATGAACCAGCCTTACTATTAGCTGATGAACCAACAGGAAATCTCGATCAGTCAACTACTTCAAGAGTTATGAGTTTTCTAATAGAATTAATAAAAGAGCATAATATTTCAGCAATTATTGCTTCCCATAATCCAATGATTTCAAAATTAGTCGACAAAAATGCAAAAATAGCAGATGGAAAGATATTGTATAATTAAAGGCTGCAGAGTTTTTTTAATGTAAGCCATTCATTGTCAGTAAAGACTTTATCAAGGACCCTAGATTTACCATGTAAACTGATTAATAAACCGTTATCCTTATTAAAATTTAAGTCAGTTAAAACTCCAAAAACATAAATTAATAGAGCTTTATTTCGCTGCTTAGAAAAAAATTTTTCTATTGCGTCCTTGTTCTTTGTAGCCGCTATGCCCAATTTGATTGTTTCAGCTAAAACGATCGCTCCATCTTCATTTTCTAAAATACTGTAGGGCACTAGTAACTTTCTTCCAGGAAGCAGTATGCTATTCATGGTCCTAAAATTCATAAAAATCAGCTCAATAGAATCATCCGTTATAGAGACGTAGTTCTTTTCTAAGCTACGAAGATATTCATTGGTCTTGTTTATATTGCAATAAGAGACCTCTGACATTTCTTTTAACATTATGTTGCCAAGATTACTTTCTTGTTCAGCAGAGGTTATGGAGAGCGCAATTTTTTCAATAACTATTCGAAAGTAGTTTGGAAAAAAGGTAAAGGAACTAATCAATAAAATAATGATAAAAAACCATGGCAATAGGTTAGCAAATTTTTTTCGATTGGTTTTATTAGATAAAAAAATCAAGTGGTTTACTGCATCTTGGTCAAAAATATAAAGGCTTTCAGTTTCTTCCAAATCTGGACAAAACATAGATTTGGACGCTTCTTTATTTTTTAGAAATATGGAGGAATATGCCCACTGCCTTACAGGCTCTCCGTTTGTATTTATGATATTTAGAGAAATCGAGCCAAATGCTACTAGCACTTCTGTGGGTCGATCAGAATTAGATTTCCACTCTCCCTTGACTTCGAGTTTGGAGTAACTGGCCAAGCTATCTTAAATCTGGATGCTTATAATCCAAATTTGCTACTAATTTTCTAAGCTCCAGTTTTGAAATTTTACCAGTTGCCGTATGTGGAATTTCGTCTACAAAAATCACATCGTCCGGTTTTTGCCATTTAGCCACCCGTTCCGATACATGGGTGATTATACTATCCTTATCGGCCTCTTTCCCGTCATTTGTAACTATTACTAAGACAGGCCGTTCATCCCATTTAGGATGAGGAACTCCGATTGCTGCTGCTTCAGCAACATTAGAATGACCAACTGCCGCATTTTCCAAGTCAATTGATGATATCCATTCCCCACCTGATTTTATTACATCTTTAGATCTATCTGTAATTCGCATATATCCATTTTTATCAATTGTCGCGACATCTCCTGTATTGAACCAATTATCATTGTCAACAGCTAAGTTGTCCATTTTTAGATACCTTTTAACAACCGCAGCTCCCTTACAATAAAGATCGCCTTGAGTGCTTCCATCCCATTCTATTTCTTTACCATCATCATCAACAATTTTCAGATCCACACCGAAAGGAGGGTGCCCAGTTGTTTCTTGTATGTCGAGCTTATCGCTTTCGTTTAAACCTTCGATTTCCGGCTTGAATGAACAGATAGTACCGAGTGGAGAGAGCTCCGTCATTCCCCAAGCATGTAGCACTCTTACCCCATATTTATTTTGGAAATCTTCAATTACGCTTCTTGGACAGGACGAACCTCCTATTACCACACGTTTAAGTGAACTGAGTTCCTTTTTCTCGCTTTCAAGAAAGTTTAAAAGGAGTAACCATACTGTTGGTACTGCTGCAGTAATAGTCACTCCTCTCTCTAGCATGTCGTAGAGAGAAGAAGGACTTAAATCACCGCCTGGGAAAACGATAGAAGATCCCACTAATGGTGCAGTATAAGCTATCGACCAGCCATTAGCATGGAATAGTGGGACAACTGGCATTATTGTATCAGTACTGGATAAATTTAGCATATCGGGAGCTGCCTGGGTTAGCGCGTGTAATGTATTGGATCGATGGGTATAAACAACTCCCTTGGGGTTTCCAGTAGTTCCAGAGGTATAGCATATTCCACAAGCGTCTGTTTCTTCCCCTTTTATCCACTCAAAATTTTCGCTTCCTATTGACAAAAGCTCCTCATAAGAAATCACTTCTGAAAATTTTGTGGAAGGGAGATCTGCTTTGGAACAAAGTATTACTAGTTTCTCGATGTTAGGACAATCGAGAATTATTTTATCGATTATAGGTACAAGGTCTAGATCTATGATCAAGATTTTATCGTTAGCATGATTTATTATATAAATAAGTTGTTCAGAAAATAATCTTGGATTTAGGTTATGATTAACTGCTCCAACACCGGGAATGCCGTACCAAACCTCTAGGTGGCAATGATTATTCCACGCCATAACACCAATCACGTCACCTTTTTTAACCCCGAGCTTTTGTAAGGCGTCAGCGACCTTTTTTGAATTTCTGTAAATATTTTTGTAGTTTGTATCTGTAATGCTTCCTTTAGTGTCTTTTGATATAATTTTTCTTTCAGGATGATACTTTGCAGCATGATCAATAATACTGGTTACGCGCAAAGGAAAATCTTGCATTAAGTTATCCATCTTTCACTCCCTAAATTCTTTTTAGTTATAAAACTTGCGGCCACTCTTTGCTAGTTCTTTAATTATTTTAGGTGGGGTAAACCTAGGCCCATATTGATCAGATAAGTCTTGACATTCCAAAACCACATTTTCATGCCCGATATAATCAAGCCAACTGAAGGGGCCACCTGCCCATATTAGACAGCCCCAGCCTAAAATTCCACCAACATCTCCCTCTTCGACACTGAGCAGAATATTTTCTTCTAAAGCTCTTGCAGCCTCAAGCGCTTGAACATATGCAAGACGGTTTTTTACTGTTACCGTTGAAATATCAGCAGAATTTTTTTCTATGTTTAGATTTCTTAGACCTTCCCAGAGTTTTAAACGTCCTCCTTTCTCATCATATTCGTAAAAACCAGCCAATTCTTTCCTTCCAAGTCTATTTTTTCGGGACATTTCTAACAAAATACTTTCAGTTCCAGTTTCCTCATATTTTGTTCCGAGAGCTTCCTTTGTCTCTTTTGCAACATTTAAAGCTAACGAAACAGACAGTTCATCAAGCAATTGCAAAGGCCCAACGGGCATTCCTATTTGCTTAGCCGAGTTCTCAATAAGAGCAGGTTCAATCCCCTCACTAAGCATCCTTAATCCCTCATTTATATATGGGATTATACATCGATTTGCATAAAATCCTCTAGAATCATTCACAACTATCGGTGTCTTTTTTATCAAACTGGTATAATCCAAAGCAACCGCCAAAGCGTTATCATTTGTTCTCTCGCTCCTGATTAGCTCGACTAAATTCATTTTGTCAACGGGACTAAAAAAATGTATTCCTAAAAAACGCGTGCTGTCCGCTAACACCTCAGATAGCTTCGTTATAGGCAGTGTAGACGTATTAGATGCCAAAATAGCACCCTCTTTTAGATGAGGCTCAATTTTCTTATATAAATTATGTTTAAGGTTTAAATCCTCGAAAACAGCCTCTATAACTAAATCGCTGCTGGAGATGTTTTCGAGTGATGCATCTGTTTTTACCTTTTTGAGGAGGCGAATCTTTTCCTCTTCCGATAATTTTTTTCGTTTTACACTCTCGCTTAATAGCATCTCAATTTTTGCTTTTCCAGCTTCTGCAGCCTTGATATTTTGATCAATAAGTAAGACTTCTAGTCCCTGCAATATAGACGCGTAAGCGATACCTGATCCCATCATACCGCTTCCAATAACGCTTACTTGTTTTAAATTTGTTTTTTCTGCGCTCGCAGGTCGTTGATAGCCTTTTTCTAATGCACTCTTATTTAAGAAAAGAGTTCTGGCCATATTTGTGCATGTATCCGTCATCAACACTTTTGTAAACCAACGAGCCTCAATTCTAAGAGCGGTATCGAAGTCAACTAGAGCTCCCTCATAAACTGATGAGAGAAGTGCTTTCGCCGAGAAATACAAACCTTTAGTCTTTCCGTTTACCAAAGCAGAAGCCCCAACAAATGACATGAACCCGCTAGGGTGATAAGGCGCGCCGCCAGGAAATTTAAAGCCTTTTTGATCCCATGGTTTTACAAGGTCTTGGGGAGATGCGGATAAGACCCAGTTCTTTGCTTTTTGAATTAACTCGTCTTCGGAGACAATTTCATCAACTAGTCCAATGCTTTTAGCTTTATTGCCTGCAAATAGTTTTCCTTCTAATAAAACTGACGATGCTCCCATAAGTCCCATCATCCTTGGTATTCTTGTCGTGCCTCCCAAACCTGGGAAAAGGCCAACTAGTATCTCTGGCAATCCTATTTTGGAGTTTTTCGATGATGAGAAGAAGCGCCTGTGACAAGCTAGTCCTATTTCCGTGCCTATTCCGGCACATATACCACTTCCGGCAAACGCGACAGGTTTACTTTTAGAGGTGTCATCAATTTTCCCCAGTTCTATCTTTCTAAGTAAAACATGTGCTTCCATTATGTACTGAAAGATCTTAGATGCAGGGTCAGAGCCCGAATTTCGTTTTAATGCCTCTAATGTTGAAAGTTCCATTCCCCCGGAAAAATCAACCTTACCTGAGGTAATTATAATCCCTTTTATTTTTTCTTCGGACAATGCTTCCGTCACTAATTTTTGAAAACTTCTTAAACCATCCTCAGTCATTGTGTTCATGGACTTATCGAGACAATTCCATGTGATTACCGCTATGTTATCTTTATCTACCTCTTTGGTAAAATCACTACACATACTGTTTCCTCACTAAACCTTCTCTATTATTGTTGAAGCGCCCATTCCTGATGCGACGCACAGGGTAGTAAGTGCTGTTGACTTTCCAGTTCTTTCCAGTTCATCTAACGCGGTTCCCACAAGCATTGCTCCTGTGGCTCCTAAAGGATGGCCCATAGCAATAGCTCCTCCGTTTACATTTAGTTTTTCGTGTTCCACACCAAAATGTTCCATAAACGATAGTGGTACAGAGGCAAAGGCCTCATTTACTTCAAATAAGTCAATGTCTTTTATGCTCATTCTACTTAGCTTTAGAACCTTTTCAGTTGCGGGAAGGGGTCCTGTAAGCATAATTGTGGGGTCTGTTCCAATTTTCGAAGTTGCAACAATTCGTGCACGGGGCTCTAGCTCGTTTTTCAAACCAAATTCTTTATTTCCTATTAACACAGCCGCAGCTCCATCAACGATTCCACTTGAGTTACCTGCATGATGTACATGATTTATTTTCTCAAACTCTGGATATTTAAGTAACGCCACGGCGTCGAAACCCGGCATTACTTCTCCCATATTTTTGAAGCTCGGTTCCAATCCACCCAAAGATTGCATCGTAGTCTCTGGTCTTATGTACTCATCCTCATCCAAAATGGTTAAGTTGTTTTGATCTTTAATTGGCGCAATTGACTTTCTGAAATAGCCTGATTTTCTTGCGGCTGTGGCTCTTTTTTGGCTTTCTACCGCAAACGCATCAACATCATCTCTGGAAAAGCCATATTTAGTTGCTAAAATGTCGGCTGAAATACCTTGTGGAACAAAGTATGAATTCATTGCCAAAGTCGGATCAACTGCGATCGCTGCACCATCTGATCCCATGGGCACACGGCTCATCATTTCCACTCCTCCAGCAACGTAGGCATTGCCAGCAGACCCCTTCACTTGGTTTGTAGCAAGGTTTACAGCTTCTAACCCGCTCGCACAAAATCGGTTTATAGATAGTCCAGGTGTGGACTCACTATAATTAGCTGCAATAACAGCGGATCTCGCCAAACAGCCTCCCTGTTCTCCAACTTGTGTAACATTACCCCAAATCACGTCTTCTATCTCTTCGGTATTAAGACTATTTCTTTCACGCAATTCCGTTAAAATCTTTGCGGATAGTGTGACAGCCGAAAGCTCATTCAACGACCCCTTTTTACCTTTTCCTCTAGGGCTTCTGACTGTGTCATAAATATACGCCTCTTCCATCTGTTAATCCTTCTCCATTTAAAATTGATTTGCCGCCAAGCTCATTACTTGTTTTTCTCCAGTTAAAATCTTGTCTAATCTAAGCTTGGTTTCGGGGAGTTGTCGGTTCATAAAATAAGAGCCTGTTAAAATCTTTGCTTCAAGAAAGTTTTTATCACTTAAAGGATTTTTGAGTTGTTCTTCAGCGGACTGAGCCTTTTTAGACCAAATAAACCCCAGAGAAACTAGTCCTACCAGGTGGAGAAAATCGGTTGCACCAGATACGGCACTGAGTGGGTTCTTTAATCCATTCTCCATGAAAAACATCAGCGCTGCCTGCAAATGTTCGATAGATTTTTTCAATGGAGCAATAAAATCATTTTCAAAATCTTTAGAATGTTCTTCTTTAATAAAATTCTGGACTAGTTTAAGATACTCTCGCATATGTTTTCCACCATCCATAGCTAGTTTTCTGCCAACTAAATCAAGAGCTTGAATGCCATTCGTGCCCTCATAAATCATCGCAATCCGACAATCTCTAGCGTATTGGCTCATACCCCATTCCTCAATATATCCATGTCCACCAAAAACTTGCTGGGCGTTTACAGTATATTCAAAACCCTTATCTGTAACATAACCTTTGATTACCGGAATTAACAGACTTGCAATCCCCTCAGCATTTTTATCCCCATCTCTCTTTGCTCTATCTAGAAGAACCGCAGCCCATGCGATAAAACCTCTTGCCCCTTCTATAAATGACTTTTGCTCCATGAGATTTCTTCTAACATCTGGATGAACAATAATTGGGTCCGCACTCTGGTCTGGATTGGCTTTCCCTTGAATTGCTCGTCCCTGTATTCTGTCTTTTGCATAATTTAGTGCCGCTTGATAAGCTATTTCAGCTTGAGCTAACCCCTGCATTCCTACCCCCAGCCTAGCCTCATTCATCATTGTGAACATTGCTTTAAGGCCTTTGTTTTCCTCGCCAACGAGATAGCCCGTCGCGCCATCATAATTAATAACACAGGTGGCGTTACCTTTAATACCCATCTTTTTTTCTATTTTTCCAACTGATAATTTATTTCTTTCCCCTAATGAGCCATCATCATTGACTAGGAACTTTGGTACCACAAATAATGATATACCTTTTACGCCCTCTGGAGCATCTGGAGTTTTAGCTAGGACTAAATGTATAATATTTTCTGATAAGTCATGATCGCCAGAGGAAATAAAAATTTTCTGGCCCGAAACTTGATAGGAGCCATTCTCAGTAAGAATTGCTTTAGTCCTTATCAGACCTAAGTCTGTACCACAATGAGGTTCGGTTAAATTCATTGTTCCAGTCCATTCACAATTGGCTAATTTAGGCAAATACATTTGCTTTTGATCCTCAGAGCCGTGAAGAAAGATAGCAGAATATGCTCCCCTAGAGAGGCCGCTATACATTGTTAGAGACATATTAGCACTTGTAAACATTTCGTTTGTTACTGTGGAAAGTATCAAGGGTAAATTTTGCCCACCAAACTCCTCTTCAATATCAAGAGACAGCCAACCGCCTGTTCGTAACTTATCAAAAGCAAGTTTGAAGCTGTCTGGTGTACGTACTATTCCATTTTCTAATTTACACCCTTGCTCATCCCCATCTTTGTTTGTTGGAGAAATCACCTCACTCGCTAATTTACCAGCTTCTTCAAAAATAGGTTTAGTAAATTCAGGTGATAAGTCTTTATAGCCCTCAATATCCTCTTTTTCTATTTTAAGAAAATGGTGAAGTATAAAATTGTAATCCTCTAATGGTGGTTGGTATAAATGCATAGTTTGCCTTCCAAATATTAAATTATAGATCTCGTGAGTCCGCTCCTCTTTTAAGAAGCAAGTCTTTACAAAGCTGAAGTTGAGTTTTTAGGTCTTTTATAGCTAGTCCTAACTCCTTTTTCTGTTGTTCCATTGAAGATAGTCTTTTCAAGCCAAGTTGGTAGGTTTGCTTGATTTGTCTGGTACGATGATCTCCAAAATTGTACAAATTGAGTAACTGTCTTATTTCCTCCAAGCTAAAGCCAAATCTCTTGCCTTGCATTATTAATTTCATTCTTCCTCTATCGCTCTTAGTAAACAAACGATGTTGACCTCGTCTAATTGGAAACAAAAGCTCTTTTGATTCGTAAAATCTGAGCGTTCGAGCACTTACCTTGAATAGTTTGCACATTTCAGTGATAGTGTTAACTTTATCTTCATTGCTTTTTGTGGAAATTATGTTCATTGTCCTACCTCCAGCTGATTATTCCTTTGACGTTAACGTCAAGTATAACGCATTAAACATATTACTAAAATGTTTAGATGGTCAAATAAAATTTTTATCGCTTTATTTTTTGGTGAAACAAAAATGTTCAGCCAGCTTTTAAACAAAATCGAAAAAAAAATATTGCGTCTGGCTTACCCAATAATCTTGGCAAACATATTTATACCATTACTGGGTCTAACGGACACCGCTGTAATTGGTCATTTGGGTGCTCTCGATATTCTCGCCGGTATCTCTATGGGTGCGGTTTTGATGGGCTCTATCTATTGGTTCTTTGGGTTTTTGAGAATGGGCGTAACAGGACTAGTTGCACAAGCAAGGGGCGCAAATGAAAAGGTTGAAATATCTAGCATATTACTTAGGGGTCTATTTATCGCTATAATTGGTGGAATTGCGTTGATAGTGGTTCACTCGTTTTTATTTTCTTCTATTTTTTATTTTTTAGAAGGTGACGTAGGCGCTGAAAAATTGGCCATGGAATATATGTCCATAAGAGTTCTCACGGCACCTTTTGCTATTTCCATATTTGTTTTTGTTGGCTGGCTATTTGGTATGGGAAAAACCTTTCATTCGCTATGCTTATTGGCTGTAGTGAACGTTTTAAACATTCTATTGGACATTATCTTTGTTAAGTTTCTTCACTTGGGAATAGCTGGCGTCGCCTATGCCACGATCGTATCTGAATGCTGTGGCTTTTGTTTAGGCGTCTATCTGAGTAGAGAATTTCTACTGGATAAAGAAAGTATAAAAGTAAGAGGAATTTTTTTATCAAATAAATGGAAACTTTTTATTCTTTTAAACATAAACATTGTTATACGTTCAATACTTCTACAGTCTGTTTTTTTATCTTACCTTGTCTTTGGAACACTTTTTGGCTCTGAAATTTTGGCAGCTAACCACATTTTATTACAAATTATTTTTCTGTCAGCTTACGCCCTTGATGGTATCGCGTTTTCTTCTGAGATTTTAGTAGGAGAAGCTATCGGTCAACGGAGACGGGAACTATTTAAAAAAGTAGTTAAGTCTGCTCTCAAGCTTGGCTTCATACTTTCAAGTATAATTGGTGTTTGTTTCTATTTCGTGGGGTTTTTGATCATCGATTTGATGACCTCAATAAATTCGGTAAGATTAATTTGTTATGATTTTTTAATCTGGATTTCAATAATGCCAATAGTCAGTGTCTTTTCCTATGTTTATGATGGTATTTTTCTCGGTGCAGCTAGGGGAAAGGAAATAAAAGTTGCGATGATTCAATCATTTGCAATTTTTCTTATTTGCGTAACTGTCTTTGTTCCATTGATGGGAAATACGGGACTGTGGACTTCCATTGTAATTTTTAATGCGACCAGAGCTATAACTTTATGGACAAAAATAGAGAGAATCCAGAGTTCTCTCTCATCTAGTTAAAGCCCCCACTGCGTGACTGATTGAGCGATATCCGTCATATAATAGAAGATTTTTGAGTTCTATTTCCATCTTTTTAATATGCCTAGGTCCATGATAAACAAACCCTGTATATATTTGAACAGCTGATGCTCCGATCTTTATCTTTTCATATATGTCTTTTGCTGACAATATGCCACCTACTCCTATAAGTGCTGTTGACGCGTTCTTTCTTTTCGCAAGTATTTTTAATATTTTGTTTGATGGTTTCAAAAGCGGTTTGCCAGATAAACCTCCTTCAAAACGTGTGGGTTTTTTTAAATTATTTGGGTTTATGGTAGTGTTAGTCGCAATTAGACCGGACACATTATTTTCTTCACAAACATTTAGTATTTCAATCACATTATTCTCGTTAAGATCAGGTGCAATTTTAATAAAAATGGGTACTTGTCTTGTCAACGAAACATTGATGGTGTCAACGTTCTGTAAGATCTTTTCTAGCGTTTCAGGTTTCTGTAAGTCTCTAAGATTTTTTGTGTTTGGTGAGGATACATTTATTGTTACATAGTCGAATAGATGAGCCAGAAACTCAAAAACATTAGTATAATCCAAAATCTTGTCTATGCTTTTTGCGTTAGCCCCTAAGTTGACGCCCACTATTCCAAGCTTAGGCTTTCTCGCAATTTTTGATACGTATAACATGCCTTTATTATTGAAACCCAATTTATTAATCAAAGCGTCTTCTTCTAAAAGTCTAAATAAACGTGGTTTGGGATTGCCAAATTGTGGATCTGGAGTAATTGTACCAACTTCCACAAACCCAAAACCTAAGGAGAGAGTGGCGTTAAATACCTCGGCATTTTTATCAAAACCTGCAGCTAATCCTATGGGTGAAGGCACTTCCATGCCAGCTATTTGAGTTTTTAAGATAGAAGTCCCAATTTCTTTTTTTTTAACAAACTGGTTTAAAAGCCGGAGGTAACACAAGGCTATTGCGTGGGAAATTTCTGGGTCAATTTTATTTAAAAGTTTTGTGCCAAAGTAATGATGTAAAATATTTAGCATTTTAGGGTAATGTTTTATTTCTTTGGCTCGTTATCTTTATTAATACGCTCAATCTTTCTATAAATTGCTGGATCCCATTTGCAGGCAAATCCATCGCCATCGACATCCATATCATGAAAGTCGTTTTGTGGTCCCCCATTTTCGAGGAAGAAAATTTGTGCAGCGTTTTTATTAGAGAATTTTTTGCAGCCAGAGCCAGCACCACTACTTATAAAATTTCTGTAATAAATTTTTTCGCCTAATTTGTTGGACACGCTTCGGGCAAAAACTGCTAAATTCACAGACTGGCGCTTTACTTTTTCTTTATGGTTTGCTTCTAAAACCACTCTCCCTGCTTTAAGCTCCTCCCTACGCTTAGCTGCTTGCTCTCTTTCAACTTTTTGCTGTTCTTGAGAAAATTGAGAGAGATCTAAGACCCCGTCGCTTATTTTTAAATCAGAGTTTCCTTTCACTACTTGATCTTTACTTGAAGTGTCTGTTTGACAGCCAAAAAGTAACAAAATACACAAAAAGTAGATAAGCCTGCTCACTATGCCCACCATTTTTTTGGATTATTTTCAAACGCTAATGTAGTTTCTAGATTGAATGCAGTATTTAAAAGCAATGGTTCTTGCCAATTATTACCAATCAGTTGCACTCCTAGTGGGAGCCCAAGTTCGTCTAATCCTACTGGCAAGCTGAGGGCTGGGAGACCAGCAAGATTGGCAGGTACAGTAAATATATCGTTCATATACATTTCGACGGGGTCTTGTGTACCTTTTGAGCCTAAAGGAAAAGCGGAAGTAGGCGTTGTTGGTGTTAATATTATATCAACTTTTTTAAAAACTTCGTCAAAATCATTCTTGATTAAACTTCTGACTTTTTGCGCTCTTTTATAGTAAGCATCATAATAACCAGAAGAGAGCACATATGTTCCTATCAGAATTCGTCTTTTAACTTCCGTCCCAAAGCCCTCTGATCTAGTTTTCTCATAAAGCTCTAAAATTGAGTCATTTGTATCAAGTTTGGCTCGGTGCCCATATCTCACACCATCATATCTCGCAAGGTTTGATGATGCTTCAGCGGGCGCTAAAACATAATATGTAGGCAAAGCAAATTCGGTATGTGGCAATGACACCTCAACTATTTCCGCTCCCATATTATTCAAAATTTTAATAGCTTCTTCCAATTTTCTATTTGCTTCTGAGTCACCATTTTGGAGACTATACTCTTTAGCAAGTCCTACACGTAATCCCTTTATATCCTTCGCTAATTCCTGCTCATAATCCGGGACATCAATCTTTGCCGAAGTGCTGTCTAGAGGATCAAAACCTGACATAGCTTTTAACATTATTGCACTATCCGTCACATTCTTAGTAATAGGTCCGGCTTGATCAAAAGAAGACGCAAAGGCTATGATTCCCCATCTTGAACATCTTCCATAGGTAGGTTTTAGTCCAACTGTCCCAGTGAAGGATGCAGGTTGACGAATAGATCCTCCAGTATCAGTGCCTGTTGCTCCAGTACACAGGTTGGCAGCTACAGCAGCTGAAGAACCTCCTGAAGAACCTCCTGGTGTTAGAGGATCATGTGAGCCAGTGGATTTCCAAGGGTTAATCACCGGCCCATAGGTTGAAGTTTCATTTGATGAACCCATGGCAAATTCATCCATGTTAAGTTTGCCTAACATTATAGCCTGTTCGTTCCAAAGTTTCTGTGTAACTGTACTTTCATAAGGTGGTATGAAGTTTTCCAAAATATCTGATGCGGCCTGTGTCTTAACATTTTTACAGCAAAACAAATCTTTTATACCAAGAGGTATTCCACATAGAGATTTTTGGGAGTCAGTGCCTATAATTTTGTCAGCCTTTGACGCTTGCATTAAAGCTTTGTCAAAAGTTTTTTCAATAAATGCATTCAGTTTAGAGCTCTCTTCTATGTTTTGAATATAAGCGTTAGTTAGCTCCGTCGCACTTATCTCTTTTTTATTCAGTAAGTCTCTTGAATCCTTTATACCAAGTTGTGTTAGTTTCACTTCATTCATTCCACTATTTTCGGAACGGTGAAGAAATCTTGATTTTTATTTTTCGTATTTTTAAGTATGTCATCGGTATTGTCATAAATTGTAACGCTATCTTTTCTAATATCCTCTATGTTTGTTTTGCCAAAGTTGAACTCATCGATTCCGTCAATATCAATCTCACCTAGTTTTTTTACAAATTCAACAATTCTGTTGAGGTCCTTTTGGATATCAGCTGACTCGCCTTCATTGATCTTTATTCGAGAGAGTCTTGCGATTTTTAACACCGTTTCAGTATCTATTTCCATTAAACCCTACCCTTCTAACTTCAAAAAATTCTTTCATTATTTGTGAGATCTCCCGTTGGTAAAATCCACCATAAACTTCAGTATTTTTAACAGCTCTTTCTATGTTTTGACAAGTTGAATGATTTGAACTGAAAGCACCATATTTAGGAGACGGTAGCCCATATATTAACTTTTTAAGCCTTGAATTAACTATAGCGGCTAAACACATCGAACATGGTTCGAGAGTTACATACATAGTGCAATCAGATAAATAAAGGTCTTTACGTGCCAGGCAGGCTGTTCTTATTGCATTTATTTCTGCGTGAGCTGTGGGGTCGCATAATTGTATTATTTTATTGCTTTCTATTGCAATTATTTCTCCTGAAGCCTCTTTGATTATTGCTCCTACAGGTATTTCATTCCTTTGAGCAGCGTTTTTTGCTTCTTTGATTGCTAATTCCATATTTTCGTCTTTTATCATAACATGTATAAAGATGAGAATGTTTATATCGATGTATGTTTAATTTGTAATTATGTCAATCAAAAGTGAGATAAGGATATCTAGACGTCTAGCCAAGGCTGGCTTGGCATCAAGAAGAGAGGCTGAAAAATTAATCCTAGACGGAAGGGTAACTTTAAATGGAAAGACTGTAGTCGAGCCTTGGAGAAACTGTACTAAAAAAGACGTCTTAAAATTAGACGGTTTAATTGTAAGTCAGTCAATCTCTACAAGCTTACATGTGCTTTATAAACCAAGAGGCTACCTAAGTACTTCAAAAGATACACTGGGTAGAAAGACCATATTTGACCTTATTGATGGTAGATTACAACACCTAATGATTATAGGTCGGCTGGATTATGACTCTGAAGGCTTGATGATTTTAACTAACAATGGAGAATTAAAAAGATATCTTGAATTACCAAAAAACAAGTTTGAAAGGGTTTATAAAGTAAAAATAAAGGGTCACTTAACGAATTCAAATTTAAACGATATAGAAAGAGGTGTGTCACTGGAGGGGTTAAACTACAAACCCATAGTTGCAAGAGTTTTAGAAAGTAAAAAAGCATATTCATGGATTGAAATGGTCTTAACCGAGGGTAAAAATAGAGAAATTAGAAAAATATTAGCCAGTTTCAACTTAACTGTAGTGAGACTTATAAGGAATACGTTTGGACCATTTAAATTAGATAATTTACAAACCGGAGAGTCAAAAAAATTGAAGCTAGAGGATTTTACTGTTTTAAAAAATTTCTGGACTGAAATTGATTGAAATTGGTTTTTTTTTGCTGTAAAGGCTTTCAGTGCGGATGGTTGGGTGGCTGCAGCCTAAAAGCTGAGGAAAGTCCGGACTCCATGGAAGATGGTGCCAGCTAACAGCTGGCCAAGGTAACTTGAGGGAAAGCGCCACAGAAAATATACCGCCTAATTGTTAGGTAAGGGTGAAAAGGTGAGGTAAGAGCTCACCGCTTTTTTGGTAACAAAGAAGGCATGGCAAGCCCCACCAGGAGCAAGACCTAATAGGGACTCGTGAGCATAGCTCGGTTGTTCCAGACAGAGTCCGGGTTGGTCGCTAGAACTTATTGGCAACAATAAGTCGAGATGAATGGTCACCAAACACAAAGTGTTTACAGGATCCGGCTTACAAATCATCCGCACAAATAAAAAAATTTTCCATTGATTTCCATAAAATTCCATGATATCCCATAAGATGGCAGACGCGATATAAAAAATGAGGATAATTTCCAAGGAAAATAAGCAGGTTTATACAGGCATCGCGTCTGCACCAAACCATAAACAGCTTGATAACAAGAATATTAAAACAGATATGGATCAGGCCTCTGGGGAGATTTTTATTGATAAGGCGATTTAGAGGTGAGTCATTACATAAGGTAGATGCTAAAGGCCGTGTCTCAGTCCCTGCGGCCTTTCGCCGTGTTCTTGAAGAGGGTGATCCGGATTTCAGTACAGGATCTTCCCCAAACTTCGTAATTGTATATGGAGGTGTGAGGGGAAGTTGTTTAGAGGGCTATACTATTAACTCGATTAGCAAAGTTGACAAACTTATTAGTAAACTACCAAGGTTTTCAAAAGACAGAGAAATGCTTGAGCGATTTATAAATACCCAATCTACATATATGCAGCTAGATGAGACAGGAAGAATTGTGCTATCTCACCGACTTAAAGAGAAAATTGGTATTGGGGATGAAGCACTATTTGCAGGTATGGGTGAAAAGTTTCAAATATGGGAACCAAAAAACTATCAAAATGAACTCAACGCCTTGGACTCATCATTTAAGAACTTATCAGAAGATGAAAACCCATTTTTGAAATTAGATCAATTGCAAGATTAATAGTTTTGGGAGATTGGGAAAATATTGCAAAAACATGAACCGGTTTTACTTAATGATTTTATAAGTTTAGTCGCACCAATTACTGGTTGTTGGATTGATGGCACATTTGGAGCCGGGAGTTATACTAGAGCTTTGCTTCAAAATGGTGCTTGCAAAGTTTTAGCAATCGATAAGGATTCTTCGACAAAAGTGTTCCTCAAGAATATACAAGATGAATATGGAGATATGATAAATTTTTACAATCAAAACTTTGCAGATATGCAGAAAAATAATGATATTACCTGTAGAGATGATATCTGTGGAGTTGTTTTAGATCTTGGTGTTTCATCAATGCATTTAGACAATCCTCTAAGGGGATTTTCATTCAAGGAAAGTGGCCCTCTTGATATGAGAATGGGCAATCAACCTGGTCCAACTGCTTCCGACATAATAAATCTCTGTTCAGAGGCCACTTTAGCTGATTTGATTTTCTTTTATGGACAAGAAAGAAAAGCAAGAAAAATTGCAAATAAAATTGTTAAAGAAAGAAATAAAAGGAAAATAAATACTACACTTGAATTAGCAGAGATTATAAGAGCTATAGTCCCAAAAAACTTTAAAAAGGATCCTGCCACAAAAACTTTCCAAGCAATTAGAATTGCTGTGAACAATGAATTAAAAGATTTATCAAAAGCTTTGGTCTTCGCCGAAAAAATAGTAAGAAAGGGCGGAATTATAGCTGTAGTGACTTTTCATAGCCTTGAGGATAAGATCGTAAAAGATTTTGGCAAAATAATGTCAGGAAAAGCTTCTTCAACAAACAGGTATAGTCCACCAACCTCTAAAACTTCTCCATCCCTTATACCAGTAAATAAAAAGCCAGTGGTTGCTACTATTGAAGAACTCGATAGAAATAAAAGAGCAAGATCTGCAAAACTTAGAGTTTATAAAAAAGTTTCAGATGGCCCATCAAGATTTTTTGCAACAATGGAATTTCCACAGATCGAGTTGGATATATGAAATGTTGAAGTTTTTTCTAATTGGAACTCTCATAGGAAGTACTTTTGCCCTGGGCTTGTGGGCATATAAAATAAATTATGACAGTCGAGCTGCTGATCAGAGAGTAAAAGAACTTGAAAAATCTATCCTCTCAGCAAATAAAAATTTCAAAATCTTGAATGCAGAATGGGCTCATTTAAATCGTCCCGATCGTTTAAGAAAACTGACTGAGTATTATTTCTCTGAGTTAAGATTAACTCCAATCAACCCAGATGATTTCATTTCGTTTTCTGACATATATCGGGGTCAATTCAGTGAAAATGAATCAACGGTATTAGTAGATAAACGGCTTACTGGAATTACGTATGAAGAGTAGTAATAAAGAAAAACTTTTCACGGAGCATCCCAGAACTCGATCAAGGCTAATCCTATTTAGTTTGATGGTATTAACAGGTTTTTCTTTGATCAGCGGGAAGATAGCATTTCTGGCATCGAAGGAAAATAAAAAAAATATCAGTTTTACTGAGAGGGAAGCAATATTTTCCAGATTAAATATTTCAGATAGGAATGGAAATATTTTAGCAACCAATCTTGAGGGAGCTTCTGCCTACATCCGGCCAGATGAAATTCAGAAAAAGTCACTTGTTGCTCAACGATTAAAAGGCATATTTCCTGATTTGAATGAAGCTGTATTATTAAATAAATTAAATGATGGTCGAAAGTTTTTTTGGTTGAAAAGTATAGTTTCACCAAGGCAAGAAAAAGCGCTTTTTGATCTCGGTCAACCAGGAATTTATTTTGGTAAAAGAGAGTATCGTTTCTATCCCTATGGAACATTAGCGTCGCATGTACTTGGCTACACAAAAGTAAATGAGTTTGATGTCAACTATGCTGAAATCTCAGGAATTTCTGGTGTTGAGAGAGCTTTTGAAAATAAATTAGCAATAAAAAACTCGTCTAAAGTAAAGAATAAATCTATTAATTTATCTTTAGATCTTCCAGTCCAAGCGGAAGTTGAAAATGTTTTGAAAGAATGGCAAAAAAGAATGGGAGCCAAAGCCGGGGGCGTTGTTATGATGAATATACATAATGGTGAAATTGTCGCTTTAGCTTCCTCACCAGACTTCAATGCAAATAAAGAAAGAGGAGTGCTTGGAAAAGACAAAGATTCTAGTATTTATTTTAATAGAGTTATTCAAGGGGTCTATGAGATGGGATCAACTTTTAAAATATTCTCAGTTGCTCAGGGTTTAGAAAAAGATCTATTCACTTTAGATTCCCTAGTTGATACGAGAGCATTTAGAATAAACTCTAGAAAAATTGAAGATAAGTACAAATTTAACAGCGAGAGTTCTATCTATGAGATAATTGTGCGATCATCAAATGTAGGATCTGCGAGGCTCGCTTTAATGGTTGGAGAAAAAGGATTGAAAGAAATTTTCTCGAAACTAGGGCTGTTGGAGCCAGTGCGCTTGGAATTAAGAGAGGCAAATACAACACGGCCTATTTTGCCAAAAAATTGGCATGACATAACCCTGGCGACTGTATCCTATGGATATGGTATGTCGGTTTCACTACTACATTTAGCTAAAGCCTATGCAATCTTGGGAAATGGAGGGTTCAATATAGAGCCTACTATTTTGAAAAAAAACCATAATAGCCAATCTGGATCTAGGGTTTTAAAGAAAACAACTTCTGATGAAATGCTAAAACTATTAGAAGCAGTAGTTACCGACCAAAGAGGAACTGCAAGAATTTTGAGAAGTAAATATTACAGGATTGGTGGAAAAACAGGCACAGCAGAAAAAATTTCCCTAGGTACCAGAGGATATCAAAAAGACAAGGTATTTGCAAATTTTGTTGGCTTATTTCCGCTCCAAGAGCCAAGGTTTGTAATTGCAGCTTTTTTAGATGAACCAGAGAATAATCTTCTACAAGAGCCGTGCAGATACGCAAGTTGCACTGTAGTACCCATGGTTAAAAAATTGATCGAGAGAACTGGGCCCTTAATGAATGTGGCTCCTGGTCACCAAGCATTGGTGTTTTATAGAGGTTTGTGATGTTTAGAAGAACAAATCATGACTAAACTGTCAAAACTCAAAATCAATGAGATTGACCGGAATGGGCAATGGAACGATATAGATCCTGAAATCACGGGTATTGAAACAAATTCAACAAGGGTTGAAAAAGGAAATATTTTCCTTGCAAAGGCAGGTGCAACAAAAAATAGTCACGGAGTGCTTTTTAGCAATCAAGCTATTGAAAGAGGTGCAAGTCTTGTAATTACCGACCCCGAAGGATTTAAATTTGCATCAGATAAAGACTTAAAACCAAATATACCTTTTCTATTGGTCAGAAATCTCGAGTCTACTTTTGATTATCTTTGTCAAATATTTTATCCGGATAAACCAAAATTTGTTATGGGGGTTACAGGAACAAATGGAAAAACATCGGTGGTAAATTTTAGCCAACAGCTCATTGAAAAAAAAAACAGCTCATGTGTGACTATAGGGACACTGGGTGTTGGTGGGGTTTTAAGTTTAAGAACTAATAATACTACGCCAGACCAATCTTTTATTGCTAGAATTTTGCAAATGGCTAAGTTGAAGGGTTCCGACTATGCTCTTTTAGAGGTATCATCCCATTCCATAGTGCAAAAACGGATAAAAAATTTAGCATTCGATGTTTTCTGCTTTACTAATTTATCTCAAGATCACTTGGATTATCATAAAGATATGGAAACATATTTTCATGCGAAGTTGAGTATTCTTGATATGTTGAGGTTGGATACAAATATAATTGTAAATATTGATGATGAATATGGAAAAATATTTTTAGCTAAAGCAAAAAATAAAGGTTTTAAAATTGAAACAATTGGCTTTAGCGATACAGCGGACATCAAGCTAAGGGTCACGCAAATTACACCAGCGATCCAATTTATAGAAATTATCAGAGGTAGATTTTTTTATGCATTTCAAACACATTTAATAGGTGCATTCCAGGCAATAAATATTGGAATGGCGTTGCTTACTTGTGAAAAATTTGGGTTTGATTTTGAAGATATGGTTAATTTTTGTAATTCTTTGAAACCGGTACCTGGTAGATTAGAATTTGTTGGGAAAACAAAAAAAGGAGCTTTAGTCTATATAGATTTTGCACATACTCCTGGTGCTTTGAAGCATCTTTTGGAAACCCTTAGAGAGTTAACAAAGGGTAAGTTGGTTCTCGTATTTGGTGCAGGTGGAGATAGAGATAAAGATAAAAGAAAGCCCATGGGTGCTATTGCATATAAATATTGTGATTTAATCTATGTGACAGATGATAATCCTCGTTATGAAGAAGCCAAATCCATAAGAAAGCAAATTATTGAGAGTTGCCCAATTGCCATTGAAATTGAAGATCGAGCAGAAGCAATAACAACAGCAATTCAATCAGCCCAACTGGATGACGTAGTCGTAATTGCAGGTAAAGGTCACGAGCAAGTACAAATAGTAGGGGATAATTATTTCCCGTTTAGTGATTTTGAGCAAGCGAGTGTGGCAATAGAATTAACGGGCTAGGATTCAATTGACTGAGTTTTTATGGAATAAATATACAGCAGAGGCTGCTACCTCGGGTCAATGTAAGTCATTCTGGGAAGCCACAGGCATATCTTTTGATACTAGGGAAATGATTGAAGGAGACCTATTTATAGCGTTGCCAGGGAAAAGAGACGGTCATGATTTTGTTAAAGCAGCCTTTGATAATGGTGCAGCAGCTGCTATGGTCAGTAAAATTCCAAAAGGATTGAATGATATTGACAAGTTACTAGTTGTTGATGATGTTGTGAATGCATTAGTAAGGATGGCAAAGAGTGCTAGGAACCGATCTAATGCCATTTTTATTGGAATTACTGGAACATCTGGTAAAACTTCCACAAAAGATATGGGAGGCTTGGTTTTTAAGGGGTTTGGAAAGACATACTTTTCAAAGAAAAGTTATAATAATATTCTAGGTTGTTCATTAACTTTAGCTACCATACCAAAAGACACTAAATACGTTTTAGTGGAAATTGGTACAAATAGCTTGGGTGAGATTGCTGAATTGTCTCATATAGTCCAGCCTGATCACGTGATAATAACTGATGTATCAATTGGGCATATAGAAGGTCTAAAGTCTTTAGATAACATTGTCGAGGAGAAAGCGTCCATTTGTTCAGGTCAGAAACAAAAGGGTTTGGCAATTATACCAAGTAGCATTGAAAAATTCAGCCAGCTTAGGGCAAAAGTTAGAAATTTTGGTCCCGATGTAATTTCATTCGGGTATAATGCAAGCAGTGATGTTAGGATCAGCAATATAGAAGTGTCGGGGAACGCTATTACATCGACCATCGTAGATCAGAAACAGAAATCATGGAATGTAAATCTTAAAACTGCTGGAAAGCATTACATGAAAAATGCCGCTGGGTTATTGGCACTTGTATCCTCACTAAACTTAGATCTATCTAAAGCGATTTTATCCCTGCAAAGTTGGTCTCCTTTGGCTGGGCGTGGTCAAGTTTTAGAAGTTAAACTAAAAGCAAGTGATTATAGAAAGACAATACACCTTATAGATGAGAGTTATAATGCAAACCCTAGTTCAGTAAAATCCTCTCTAGAAACACTTGCTTGTATTTTCACAAACAAAAAGGGTAAAGGTGAGCATTACAGGAGGATAGCCGTATTAGGAGACATGCTAGAACTTGGATTTTCTGAGATACAAGAACATGTAAACATATCCAAATTTGAAAGATTGGATAAAATCGATAAAATTTATTGCGTAGGCTCTAGAATGAAAAAACTTTTTGATGTGTTGCCAACCTCTAAGCGAGGATATTGGACTGAGACTGTAGAAGAAATGCAGAATGTTTTAGTTAATAAACTTGAAAACGGCGATATAATAATGATTAAAGGCTCTTTCTCAATGGGAATGAAAACGATAGTTAGTAAATTGAAAAACATTTAACAGTGTAGAGTTTTAGAGATGTTATACTTCTTAAGTTTTTTATCAGATGGTGGCGATGTATTTAATCTATTCCGCTATATAACTTTTCGTGCTGGAGGTGCGTTTTTTACTGCGCTTATAATATTTTTTACGTTTGGAAAATACAGTATAAATTTTTTGAAAAAATTGCAAAAGGAGGGACAGCCAATAAGAGAGGATGGTCCTAAAGAACACATTATAAAAAAAGCTGGTACCCCAACAATGGGAGGAGTGATTATACTACTAGCAGTAATGGTCTCTACTGTTTTGTGGGCTCGCTTAGATAATCACTATGTTTGGATTATTTTGTTTGTAACCTTTTCTTTCGGTTTTATTGGGTTAATTGATGACTATATCAAAGTTGTCAAACGAAGTTATAGGGGTCTTTCAGGCCGCCTGCGATTGCTCTTTGGATTGCTAATAGCTTTCATTGCTGTTTACTTTATTCAAATTCAACACTTTGATGATTTGAGTAGGTCCCTTGCTTTACCAATTTTCAAAGACTATTTGGTATTCATGGGAGTCTTCTTTTTCCCCTTTGCAATGATTGTAGTTGTTGGCTCTGCTAATGCTGTCAATTTGACAGATGGATTGGATGGATTGGCTATCATGCCAGTTATAATTGCGGGAGCATCTTTGGGTATTATAGCTTATATAGTTGGCAGAGCAGATTATTCTTCATACCTTGATGTTCATTATATTAAAGGTAGTGGTGAAATTCTTATATTTTCTGCAGCTCTAATAGGTAGTGGTTTGGGATTTTTGTGGTACAACGCCCCTCCCGCTGCAGTTTTCATGGGTGATACTGGATCATTGTCTCTCGGTTCAGCTCTTGGTTGTATAGCGGTATCAATTAAGCATGAGCTCGTATTATTGATTGTTGGAGGCTTATTCGTGATTGAGACACTTTCTGTGATCATTCAAGTATTATTTTTTAAGATCACAGGGAAAAGAGTTTTTCTCATGGCACCGATACATCATCACTTTGAAAAGCTGGGTTGGTCGGAGTCCCAAATAGTCATAAGGTTCTGGATCATAGCGGTCATTCTGGCCGCTCTTGGCATGGCAACGCTTAAGCTTAGATAAAATGATAAATTTAAAAAACTTGAGAAGTAAAAAAGTGGGAGTTCTAGGCCTTGAAAAGACAGGTCTGTCCGTTATCAAAGCAGTGCAGCTTGCAGGTGGGACATTAATCTGTTGGGATGATGATAAACTGAAAAGAGATAACCTAAACGTTGATGGGGTTACTGTTAGAGATCTTAACGATAAAAACATAATTAGGCAATTAGATTTACTAATTGTGAGCCCAGGTGTTCCTCACTTATACCCGGAGGCACATCCAATAGTTACCCTGGCGTATGAATTAAATATAAAAGTAGATAATGATATTGGACTATTTTTTTCAAACCATGTTCAGGAAGAATATGAAGCTTTCGATGATCCTCCAAAGATTATTGCTATAACTGGGTCAAATGGTAAATCTACGGCAACAGCGTTAACCAATCACGTACTTTCAAAACTTTTTAGTGATGTAGAAATGGGAGGTAATATAGGTAAACCTGTTTTAGAACTGAGCCCACTAAAAGAAGGCTCTATCAGGATCCTTGAACTCTCTTCCTATCAAATCGAATTGGCAAAATGTTTGGCACCAAATTTTGCCGCGTTCATTAATTTTTCTTCAGATCATCTTCAAAGACATGGAGGGCTTGGGGGCTATTTTTATGCCAAAGCGAGACTATTTTTGGAAAACTTAACAGATGTGTCAGTCATTAATATTGATACTGCTGAGGGTCTATTTTTGTTTCAGAGACTTAACACAATAGATAATAAAATGATGGCCATTAGCAATAAACTTAATATCAAAAACTATTTTTGGGCTGTTGGTCGAAAAGGATCTTTCATTACTGAATGGAAAAAGGGTCGGCAGGTCTACTCCTTTGATTTGAGGAATTTAGGGAATAGCTTCCATGGCTTGTGGGAAAGCGTTCTAACTGTTTATGCATTAGCTAGATCATTGGGTATAGCCCCTAAAAGCATACTAACAAACTGCAGTGAATTTGTACCACTTGCGCATAGGAATCAATGGGTGGACGAAATTAAAGGCGTAGCATTTATTAATGATAGTAAAGCTACAAATGTTGATGCAACTATACATGCGCTCAAAACTTTTAAAAATGTCCATTTAATTTTAGGTGGGCGTGCTAAAGAAGATAATTTTTGTCAACTTAATGATAGCATAAAAAATATTACTAGAATCTATCTTATTGGCGAGGCAGCTGCTCTAATAGCAAGTAACTTCCAAGACCAAGAAATTGAGCAATTTGATACTTTAAACGATGCTTTTGATAGTGCGATAAGTATTGCCACAGAAGGAGACACGATTTTATTCTCACCTGCCTGTGCTAGTTTTGATCAATACTTGAATTTTGAAGAAAGAGGTAAGCACTTTATCTCTCTAGTTCAGGAATATAGAAAAAATATAATTTAGTGTGTCTTTTTAATTAAAGTAATGATAGTCTCGTAACCAAAAACGAGCAGTAAAAATGACTGATATAATACATGGCAGTTCCCGAGCTGTACCTGTAGACAATCCATTTTTTCGTTGGTGGCAATCGGTTGATCAATGGACCTTGGTTGCGACTTTGGGCCTAATTGTAATGGGGTTACTTTTATCAATGGCTGCCTCTGTTCCTCTTGCAGACTCAAATGGCATGCCTGCCTTTTACTATGTTAAGAGACAAGCTATTTATGGAATGATTTCATTTTGTGTAATTATCTTTTTATCCACTACAAGCTTATCTGTTGTAAGAAGATTTGGAATATTGGGTTTTTTTTTAGTAGTTATTGCACTTGCTCTTCTTCCCATTTTTGGTACGGATTTCGGGAAAGGAGCTGTGCGATGGTTCTCTTTAAATTGGTTAACAATTCAGCCGTCTGAATACTTAAAACCGTTTTTTGTAGTCTTTATATCTTGGATTGTTGCGGGTAATATTCACAACAACCCAAGGGCGGGATTGATGTTATCTTTTTTTTCAATGGCTTTTAGCGTATGTTTACTCACCATGCAACCCGATTTAGGTCAGACTGTGGTTTTGATTGGTTGTTGGGTTTTAATCCATTTTATTGTTGGGGTCTCTTGGCTCTTTTCCGCAGTTTTTTTTACTTTTGTCTCTACTGTTGCTCTTATCTTTATTCAATTCTCTAATCATGTGGCAACCAGATTGAAGACTTTTTTTTCAAATGTAATTGAACCAACTTCCCAGATGGGTTTGGTTGAGCAAGCAATTCACTCTGGAGGGTTTTTAGGTGTTGGTGCTGGAAACGGAAAGATTAAATGGAGCCTTCCAGATGCCCATACAGACTTTATCATTGCTGTTGCCATAGAGGAATTTGGTCTAATAGTTTTCATTATTATTTTAACACTCTATGTCATCATATTGTTGAGGACATTATCGAGGTTACTAATCGAAAGAAATCCCTTTTTGCTATTGGTTGGCCTTGGGTTGTTGACGATTATCCAGACACAGGCTCTTATTAATTTGGGGGTGGCAGCTCGCTTACTCCCGACAAAGGGTATGACATTACCCTTTATCAGCTATGGAGGGTCGTCAATGGTTGCTATGGGGATATTAATGGGCCTACTACTCAACGTAACGAGACGTAGAACTAGGGAGAATATAGATAGCTTCATGGGTGGAACGTAATGGATAACAAAGGTATCTGCGTATTATCAACAGGAGGTACTGGAGGTCATGTCTTGCCTTGCACCGCTCTGGCTACTGAACTGAATGCTATTGGCTGGGAAGTAATAATTTTTACAGATGTAAGGGGTTTACAGTATCTTGATAAGCGTTCTAATGAGTACTCAATAGAGGTTCTAAAAATCTCCTCAGAGACAGCTTCAATTAGAAAAAAAATCCGAGAGCTATCTTATCAATTACCTCTTGAGGCATTGCGTTCAGGGAAGCTTATGTTTAGGAAAAAACCAAAGTTTGTTTTAGGTTTTGGAGGAGTTTCTACCTTCCCAATTTTGTTGATGTCTGTTCTACTAAGAATCCCTACATTTATTCAGGAACAGAATGCAGTTTTAGGAAGAGTAAACAGATTTTTTCAAAGGTTTAGCGCAAAAGTTTTTTGCCATTTTTCAAATACCTTATTTTTAGATCCAAAAATAGGGTTAAATACAGGTAACCCAGTCAGAAATAAAGTACTTAAAAAGTTTAACTCCCAATACCTTGGGCCTGGGCCTTGGCCTATTACGGTATTGGTACTTGGGGGATCGCAAGGTGCGAGGATACTATCTGACGCTTTACCGAGATGCATAGAAAAGCTTTCAAAAAAAACTAAAGAACGCTTAACAATATTTCACCAGGCAAGAAAGGATGATATAGATAAGGTTTTTGCAGCATACAGAGCTATGGACTTAAGAGCATGTGTACGACCATTTTTTGAAGATGTAGAAAGACTAATATCAGAGTCTCAGATCATTATTTGCAGAGCTGGATCTAATACATTAGCAGACATATCGATCGTCGGAAGACCATCAATACTTATACCTTTAAAGCATGCCAAGGATGATCACCAGCTTCGTAATGCCAGACTATTTGCTGAAGAGGGTGGCGCAGTGGTGATTGAAGAAACCCCAAGTCTTGTAGAAGATTTGTCTGAACAGTTAAAGCAAACTTTGAATTCTCCCTCAAAAACAAGTGCTATGGCTGATAAAGCATTGAAGATGGGCAAACCTGATGCCTCAAAAGATATAATTAGAACAATTGAGGCATTTTTAGGAGAAAAAGAATGATTGCTACTAGATTACCCCTAAATTTGGGACCAATACATTTTATTGGGATTGGTGGTATAGGCATGTCTGGAATCGCTGAGGTTCTTGTAAATCTTGGTTACTCTGTACAAGGTTCCGATATAAAGAAAACCAACATAACGGTTAGGCTCGCCTCTTTAGGAGTAAAGACATTCTATGAGCATGACAGAGAGAACGTCAGCAATTGTTCTGTTGTTGTGATTTCTTCTGCTATAGGAAAAGACAATATTGAATTGGCCTTTGCGAAACAACTTGGGATCCCTATAGTTTCTAGAGCAGAAATGCTAGCAGAATTAATGAGAATGAAATTAAATATTGTAGTCGCGGGTTCTCATGGAAAGACAACAACAACCTCACTTGTTGCCTCAATTGCAGAAGTGGGAAATTTAGATCCTACAGTCATCAATGGCGGTGTTATAAAAGCATATGGTTCTAATGCGAGGTTAGGAGAAGGAGAATGGATGGTTGTAGAGGCAGATGAAAGTGACGGTTCATTTAACAAGCTACCTGCAACTGTTGCGATAGTAACGAACATTGATAAAGAACATTTAGATTACTATAGCAGTTTTTTAAACTTAAAGAGAGCTTTTGAAAGATTTATTTCAAGTGTTCCTTTCTACGGAGTGGCCATCTGTTGTATAGATGATAAAAACGTGGCTAATGTAATATCAAATGTCAAGGATCGAAAAATTATTACTTATGGGTTTTCGGAAAAGGCAGATTTTACAATAAGAAATTTAAGAGTTGGTGAACAAGGCACAAGATTTGACTTAGATGACAAAGTTGCAAATATTTATTTAAGAGACTTTTATTTGCCAATGATAGGTCAACATAATGCTCTAAATGCATGTGCTGCTATTCTGGCAGCTTCAAATTTGTCAGTTCCCATAAAATTCATTAAAAGTGCATTAGCAAAATTTGAAGGAGTATCGAGGCGCTTCACTCGGATTGGCTTCTTTAATGGAGCTGCGATAATAGATGACTACGCACATCATCCTGTAGAGATCGAAGCTGTCATTTCTGCTGCCAAAGCGATTACAAATGGAAGGATAATAGTAGTACATCAGCCGCATAGATTTTCAAGACTGAAGTTATTATTCAAAGACTTTAAGAAATGCTTTAAAGGTGCGGATATTCTCGGTATAGCGCCTGTTTTTGCCGCTGGTGAACACCAGCTCGATGGGTTTGATAGTAAAACTCTGATAAAATCCTTTGCGAAAAAAGAGACGCAAAAGGTTGAGTATATTGAAGACGAAGTTTCGTTTAGTAAATTTTTAAAAACTAATTGTAATAGGGGCGACATTTTCTTAACTCTGGGGGCTGGCAGTATAACTAATTGGGTTAATAACCTATCTTTTCTAAGTGATGAAAATGGACATGAATAAAAAGAGTAAATTGGGTTTCGTTGATGAAAATCAGTTTTCAGGATCAGTAAATTATTCTTTTCCTTTATCAAAAATTAGTTGGTTAAAGGTTGGAGGACCAGTTGATATATTGTTTAGGCCAAAAAATTTGGATGATTTATCTAGGTTCCTTTCTCTGATACCGGATGAAGTGAGCACAATGCCGATAGGAGCTTGTTCAAATCTTTTGGTAAGAGATGGAGGTCTTTCAGGAGTTGCAGTAAAACTAGGTGGGGGCTTTTCAGAAATAGAAATAAAAAATAATGAAGTAAAGCTTGGAGCAGGTAATTTTAGCGCTAAGGTTGCTGTTAATTTATCTGAACTAGGTTACGATTTATCTTTTTTAAGAACGATACCGGGAACTATAGGCGGGGCAATAGCGATGAACGCTGGCTGCTATGGCAACTACATAGGTGATTATGTACGAAGTATAGAAGGCGTTGATAAGTCAGGTAAAATTATTCAATTGAGTAAGGAAAATCTTCAATTTAAATACCGCTATAGTAGGTTACCCAATGACTTTATTGTGACCTCCGCTATTTTGACGCCAAAAATAGAAAAAAAAGGGACAATAGAAGCAAAAATGAAGGAGATGGTGTCAAAAAGGGAAGAGACACAGCCCATTAAGAAAGCAACCTGTGGCTCAACTTTCAAGAATCCCGATGGAAAATCATCACTCATGCAAGAGGACTCAATAAATTTTAAGGCTTGGAGGTTGATTGACAGAGCAGGATTGAGGGGCAAAAAAATGGGCAAAGCCATGGTATCAAAAAAGCACCCAAATTTTTTAATAAATCTGGGTGGCGCAACTTCTGAGGAAATGGAGTCGCTCGGAGAGTATGTAAGGAAATCAGTCTATGAGAAATATAAAGTTTCGCTTGATTGGGAGGTAATAAGGGTTGGGAGAAAATAAAATTGAATACAACAGTTAATCCAAAAAATATCTCTAAGGTCTTAGTATTACAGGGAGGGATTTCAGAGGAGAAAGAGGTATCAGATTCAACAGCTGAGAGCTGCATAGAGGCACTTAAAAGGATAAACCTAGATGTCGACGCGGTGAGTGTTAACTCAAACAATATAAAAGACTTAGCCGAAGTCATAAAAAGTCAGAATCCTGATATTATTTTTAACGCCTTACATGGTGGCATTGGAGAGAACGGGACTATTCAGGGCCTATTTGAAACACTAAAAATTCCATATACACACTCTGGAGTTTTATCTTCGGCAACGGCAATGGATAAGTTTATGTCAAAAAAAATATTTAAATCATCCGGTTTACCAGTGATAGAGGGTCTGCTTTTAGGTGGAGAAGAGCAATTGGATCAAATACCTTTCGCCCCTCCATTTGTAATTAAGCCAAATAGTGGAGGTTCCTCCGTTGGAATTCACTTTATAAAATTCGAAGAGCAAATTGAAGAGGTTGGGAGGATTGTTGCAGATCAAGATAGGGAGTATCTTTTGGAGAAATATATTCCTGGTAGGGAGTTAACTGTTGCTGTTCTAAATGGTAGACCATTGACAGTTACAGACATTGTAACTGATGACTGGTATAATTACGATGCTAAATATAAAAATGGCGGTTCTGAGCATATTGTTCCTGCAGATGTTCCCCAAGACATATTCGATCTGTGTATTAATTATGCAGTTATTGCACATAATACTTTGGGATGTAGAGGTGTTACTCGTTCGGATTTCAGATGGAATGAAAAGAATGGAAAAGAAGGACTATATATACTCGAACTAAATACCCAGCCAGGGATGACTGCAACTTCCCTTGTACCTGAACAGGCAAAATACGTTGGTCTAGACTTACAATACATTTGCCTAGAGTTGATTAAAGACGCATCGTGTAACAAATAGGTGAATGATGAATTTGTTGAAATCTAATGATCCAGCACCGTCGAGGTTATATTATAAGATAAACAGATTATTTTACAGGCTTTGGTTTAGATTAGTTTTAATAATTGTATTCTTGGTTGTTAGCATATTTCTATCGCAAAAATTTCTTAACAAAAACATTGACCTAAATGCAGAAATTAAATTTTTGAGTGAGGAAAGTTCCGCTATATACAAGGGCCTAACAGAACTCTCCATAACAAGAATTTTAGTAAAAGGTGCCCAAGAGTCGTTGAAAAAAGAAATAATAATTTTAATTGAGAACGCTGCAACAGAAGGGTTGTCCGCGTTGAAAGCTCAGGCCCTAAGAGAAAAGATAGAAGATAAAAGAAAGGTTAAAAAAGCTTTTGTTAAATTTTCTACTGATGGATTTGTAATTGTAAATGTTATTGAAAGAAAAGAAGCCGTAGTATTTTTTAATAACGATATGTATGAGGTCCTTGATAGTGATGGAGTTATATTGTCGATAAAACAAAATTATGAAGGGCTATCAAGTTTCCCGCTTTTAGTTGGAAAAGATGCACCAACAAATATCAATGCATTATTAGCAATAGTAAATGAAATAGGATCATATCAATCAGAGGTATTATACTATGAATGGATTGGAGAAAGGCGATGGGACATTCATATGAAAAGCGAGTTGGTTTTCAAGTTGCCAGAGAATAATTTGAATGAAGGATTAAAGGTAATGTGCATGTTTCTGCGCGAGACAGATAAGCTTTTAAAAACCGTAGTTTCTGTTGATTTGAGAAATATAGATAAACCAATAATAAGGTTCAGGAAGGCTCCACCTGTCGAATACCTTGGAAAAATATAAGGAGGTTAGCAGGTTGAGGAAATTATTGCAGAGTCAGAGGCAGTTAAGGCAAAAAAGGTTAGCAGCTATAAAAAAGGGAACTGTTGCTCTGATAGACCTTGGAAGCTCTAAGGTAATGTGCCTAGTAGTTTCTCTCACCGAGGTAAATCAAATTAATTCATTCTCAACTGGTAAATCAGATAGAGGAGTGACTTTCAGAGTTATTGGTGCTTCAACCACAAAATCTAGGGGGATTAGGGATGGCGAAATATATGAGATGAGGGAGGCAGAAAGTGCAATAAGGACTGTAATTCAACGGGCCCAAAAAATGGCAGGTTGCCTGATTGAGAATGTTTTTCTGACCTTTTCTAGTGGCACTCAAAAATCTACTCTGATCTCATCTTCTATTGAATTTATTCAAAAGGAAGTAACAGAACTTGATATTGGACATGCGCTTTCGAAGGTAAATCTAGTTTATGATGATTTGAAAAGAGAAATAATTCACGCTTTGCCAGTTAATTTTAGTATTGATAATAAGCATGGATACATGGACCCGAGGGGAATAAGTGGCTCGAAGCTGTCGGTCGACGTTAACATTGTTTCCATCCGATCGGATATAATAAAGAATATGGTGACTTGTTTGAATAAATGTGACCTGTCTCTGGCGGGAATAGCGCTTGCCCCCTATGTTTCTGGGCAATCAAGCCTTCTTGAAGATGAAATGCAAATAGGTGTTGTTTGTATTGATTTAGGTGCTTCCAGTTCGAGTATATCAATTTTCTTTCGAAAGAATTTAATCTTTTCTCAATCAATAAGGATCGGAGGACAACACATAACAAGCGATATTATGCAGGCATTTCAAATCTCTTTCTCAGCAGCTGAAAGATTAAAAGTTTTGCATGGGGGTTTGATGCCTGCCAACTCGGATGATAGAGAAACAATAGAATTGCCTGAGACCAATACAGATCTTTATGCTGACAGAAGAACTATAACAAAGTCTGAATTACTAGGGGTAATCCGGCCAAGAGTTGAGGAGATTTTCGATTCACTAAGGACAATATTAGATACCTCGGACTTCGAGTTTCTACCTGGACAAAAAGTCGTTTTAACCGGTGGGGGTAGCAAGTTAGCGAATATATTAGATTTTACTTCTACATTTCTTGGAAAACCAACACGTGTTGCTGTACCAATGAGGATTCAAGGATTGCCAGCATCAACTCATGGTCCCGAAGCAGCTGCTGCAATAGGGCTAGCCTTAAATCTAGCTCAACCACAAGATGAGTTATGGGACTTCAAAGCACCTTTTGAGCATGAAGGGGATGAGCTAATAAGAAGAACATGGCGGTGGGTAAAATCAAACTGGTAAAACCTTTCCTTATAAAAACTCGACTGGAAGATAAAAATAGTGACGAGTTAAAGTGATTCGGTTATTATACGAATCAGCAGAAATAAATAAAAAAACTACAATGGCAGGCAACAATGGCAATAAATATAAGGATTCCTGAACATCAGGAGTTGAAGCCAAGAATACTAGTTTTTGGTATTGGAGGCGCTGGCGGAAACGCTGTAAATAATATGATGTTAAAAAATCTGGAGGGAGCAGAATTTGTAGCTGCAAACACAGATGCACAGGCCTTACAGCAGTCAAATGCTCAAACAAAGTTACAGTTGGGGTTAAAAAGAACTCAGGGACTTGGAGCTGGTGCAAAACCGGAGGTTGGAAATGAGGCTGCAGTGGAGAGCACTGAACAGATCGCAGATATATTAGATGGTGCAAATCTATGTTTTATAACAGCAGGAATGGGTGGTGGAACAGGCACAGGGGCAGCTCCCATCGTTGCTGAGCTGGCGAGACAAAAGGGAATACTGACGGTTGGTGTTGTCACGAAACCTTTTCAATTTGAAGGCACTACCAGAATGAAACAAGCTGACGAGGGAATATCAGCATTGCAGAAGGTGGTAGACACTCTAATAGTAATCCCTAATCAGAACCTATTCAGACTAGCAACAGAAAAGACAACATTCACAGAAGCTTTTTCTATGGCTGACGATGTTCTTTACCAGGGCGTAAAAGGTGTAACGGATCTAATGGTTAAACCTGGACTTATCAATTTGGATTTTGCTGATGTGAGGTCCGTCATGGATGAAATGGGAAAAGCAATGATGGGTACTGGAGAAGCTAGCGGTGAGGATAGAGCATTGCAAGCTGCAGAGAAGGCAATAGCTAATCCTTTGTTGGATGAGATTTCACTCAAGGGAGCTACTGGTGTGCTGATAAATGTAACAGGCAGTAATGATATGACTCTATTTGAGGTGGATGAAGCAGCAAATAGAATAAGAGATGAAGTAGACCCAGAGGCTAACATAATAGTTGGATCAACCTTTGACTCTGAGCTCACAGGGTCTATCAGAGTGTCTGTAGTGGCTACTGGCATAGATGTAGCTGAATTTTCAAAGCCTAAATCTGATACACACAATGAAATAGAGGGGTCGGATAGTATTGAAGTCGATAACACCAATCACCAAAGCTATTTTTCTAGAGATATTTTGAAAGAAAATCAGATCAAAGACGGGCAATCCACAATTGATGAAGATACTTTAGATACAGAAAAAAATGAGTTGGAACCAATAGCAAGCACTCTAACTCCGGCTAAATTTTCTTCTGAAGAAAATATTGGTAATGTTGATAAAAGTGAAAGTGAAAATAAATTAGAGCAACCTCTTAACCAATCTACTTCAGAGATAAACCTACCTTCAAGAAAGCAAAACGTTGAGTCCGCACCTTCAAGTGGGGGTTTGAACAATCTCATAAGACGTATGACGGGCTTTGGAGAAAAGAGAGACCAAGAAAATAACCAAGCTGCAAAGGATCAAATAGTTCGTGAAGACGAAAAATTAATAACAGAAAGAGAAGATGAAAGCAAATTAGAGATTCCCGCTTTTTTACGTAGACAAGCCAACTGAATAACAATTGAATTATTTTGACATATAACTGTGTATTGAGCTTTCTAGCCGATTAGGTAACCTTTTGATTGAAGGTTACTATGTTTCAGAAATCAATAAAAAATTCATTTACGCTTGAAGGCAAAGGCCTACATTTTGGTAAAGAAGCCAAAATGATTATCCACCCTGCGTCAGCTGACCATGGAATAGTTTTTAAGAGAACGGACTTGAAGGGCAATCAAGCTTATGTCAAGGCTAGCTTTGAAAATGTATCTAAGACTTATTTACGGACTCAACTTACAAATAGTATGGGCGTTTCAATCATAACTGCTGAGCATATTTTAGCTGCTTTTGCAGGCCTTGGAATTCATAATGCATTGATTGAATTGAACGAAGCAGAGGTTCCCATATTCGATGGATCTTCGAGAATATTTGTAAAAGCGATACTCGAAGCAGGAGTCGCTGAGCTAGACAAAAAGACTAAGTTGTTTAAAGTGGTAAATAGTATTCGAGTAGGAAACTCAGATGCTTGGGCAGAATTAAGGCCCGCGAATACTTTTTCAATCGATTTTGAAATGAGCTGGCCTGGCACTGCACTTAACAGACAAAGCCTTAATATGCCTATTGTAAATGGAGCATTCGTTAGAGAAATTTGTGATAGTAGAACTTTTTGTCGAAAAAGCGATGTTACGCGACTCAAAAATGAAGGGTTCGCGTTAGGAGGAGGGATAGAGAATGCAATCGTCGTTGGAGAAAATGAGATGACTGTACAAGATGGATTGAGATATGCAGATGAATGTATTCGGCATAAGATTCTCGACGCCCTTGGAGACTTGAGTCTCGTAGGAAGGCCAATTTTAGGAAAATTTATTTCATGTTCTGGCGGTCATGGGCTAACAAACCGTTTGCTGAGAGAGTGTTTTAAAAGGGGGGACATATTTGTTAGTGAAGATTTCTCAGATGGAGATAGGGATAAACTTCCAGGTTTTGATATTTCAGAATCCGATACACAGAATATACTTTAATTGCTAAAGAATAGTTGGACCTCATATCTTGACTTATAGATTATATTAAAGTTAGAAAGAACTATGTTCTTTTTGTTTGGTTTATTAAAAATCTTTGCTCGGTGGTCGTTGCTTTTTCTACTTTTAAGCTGTAGCAACAAATTACCAAGCGAGATCAACGAGACCAATACACCTGAAGAGATAATCAAACTGGGAGATGAGGCCTATCAAAAGGGCTATTTCGAACGCGCAGGAGATTACTATCTGGAGGTAAACACGTATTTCCCCTATTCGGTAGAAGATGAGCTTGGATTGAGCAAAGCTGTAGACGCTTATTACAAAGGGGGAAAGTTCGAGGACTCACGTTTGGCATCTGCCAAATTTTTAAGTCTTTACCCAGAAAGTGATAGAGCTCAACAAGTACTATACTTTCGGTCAAAAGGTTATTGTGATGAAATCGATATTATTGAGAGAGATCAAGCTGCTGCAAGAGAGTGTATAGCAAGCTTTTCAGCTTTTCAAAAGTTATATCCTAAGAGTAGTGCAAAAAAAGAAGCTGAGAGTAATATAAGGAAAGCTAGAGAATTCCTAGTAGGTCAGCAATTAAATGTTGGAAAATATTATCTAAAGAGAAATAATCCAACGGCTGCTATGAGAAGATTTAAAAAAATTAAGAAAACTACAAAAGTTTCCAATTTTTTACCTGAAGTATCCTATAGACTTATTGAGAGCTTTCTAATAATTGGACTATTCAATGAGGCATTGTCTGAAATGAAATATATGAGAAAAAAATTCCCAGCTAGTAATTGGACTAATGAAGCTTCTAATATAATCGATAATTCAGGACTTAATTAGCTTGATAAAAAAACTTTTTGTACAAAATATTTTTTTAATCGAAAATCTAGAGTTAGAATTTACACCGGGTCTTAATGTATTAACAGGTGAAACTGGAGCTGGTAAGTCCATTCTTTTGGATTGCTTGGGTTATCTTCTTGGCAAAAAAAATACAAGGATTGAGCTTGGCACCCGAGGTGGAACGGCCACCATTATCGGAGAGTTTGAATCAAAAAAAGATGACTTGATTAGCCAATTCCTGTCTGAAAAGGGATTTCCAACTGATAGTAATCTGATATTGAGACAGAGCATTGGTACGACTAGTAAACGAAGAGCTTTTATTAATGACCTACCCTGTTCATTAGAGTTGGTTCGAGATCTGGGCAACCTAATACTAGATCTAAACGGTCAGTTTGAGGAACAAGGATTGTTAAATGTAAAAACTCATAGAGGTTTACTGGACAACTATGGTAATTTACAGCAAAACTTAAAGAATGTAGACAAATATTGGACAGAGCATAATAAATTAAAAAAACTTCTCGATACTGAGTATAAAAGAAAAGATGTGGTAGAAAATACGGACTTCTTGGAAAAATCAATTCATCAGATCAATGAGCTACAACTTGATCAGAGCGAACTGGAGACTATCGAGTCGCATAGAGAGGAGCTTAAAAAAGCTAGCCGAAGTAACGCCGGAATTTTGGATGCTTTTCAAGCTCTAAATAAAGATTTGGTGGAAGACAGCATTTTAAATGCAATTAGGTCTTTAGAAAGATTAGAAAAAAAAGTGGACGTTGATAATCATTTACCAATTGAAAAGTTTTATACTGCTTTGGAAAAGTTTTCACAGGCTTGTGAAAATTTGGGTCAACTCATGGAAAAAAGCGCTAACAGTGAAAAGCAACTTGTGGAAATAGAAGATCGTTACCATTCAATAAAAAGAATATGTAGGTCTCACAATGTTGAGCTGGATCAAATATTCAATTTGCAAGTTTCATTAGAAGAAGAATTAAAAGGTGTAAAAGAAGTTGATGAAAAAATAAAAGAGATAGAGAAGAAAATTTTATTGATAAATGATCGGTATAAGAAAGAAACGGCCATTTTATCAAATGAAAGACACAAATTTGCTGCTAAGCTGGACAAAAAGATAGAAAAAGAATTAAAACCACTAAAACTAGAGCTAGCTAAGTTTAAAACAGAGATATCAAGGGATCAGGAATCTAAATTTGGACGTGATCATGTTTGCTTCACTACTGAAATTAACCCAGGCTCTGGCTTTAAACCGCTAAATAAAATCGCTTCTGGTGGAGAGTTATCAAGGTTTCTTCTCGCTGCAAAGCTATGTTTTTTTGATGAAAATAGTAAAAAATCACAAATCTTCGATGAAATTGATAGAGGAGTCGGTGGAGCTACAGCATCAGCAATTGGGAAACGGTTGCTAGAGTTATCCAAACATGAACAAGTATTAGTTGTTACCCATTCTCCTCAAGTTGCTGCTTACTCTGATAATCATCTTAAGGTTGAGAAGGTCAATTCGGACAAGTCAACAATTACAAAAGTTACCACACTAAATGAGGAAAATACTGTAAGGGAAATAGCGAGGATGCTATCTGGAGAATTGGTGACCTCTGAAGCTTTGGCTGCCGCAGCCAAACTAAGAAATACTAGTAGAGGGATTAGTTAATTTTTACTACCTTTCCTGGATTTAATATCCCATTTGGATCAAAGGTTCTTTTAATCGAGGACATGACTTGGTAAGCTTCGCCGTGCTCTTTTTCCATGAACTCTATTTTACCTATTCCTACCCCATGCTCTCCCGTACAGGTACCCTCCAGTTCTAAGGCGCGTTCTACTATTCGCCTAGTCAGATCTTTTGCTAAACTTATATCATCATCATTATTAGGTCTAACCATTATTCCAGAGTGAAAATTTCCGTCACCCACATGCCCCATTATGCTGGGTGCCATTCCTTTTGATTTCATCTCTTTAGCTGTTTCATCTATCATTTCAGCCAAGTTTGATATTGGTACGCAAATATCAGTGACTAAAAATGTATGGTTAGGGTTTTTGGCTTTTATAGCGTAATAATAATTGTGCCTTGCCTTCCAAAGTCTGTTTCTATCTTCAGTCGCGGTACTCCAATGAAAATCGCTACCACCATTTCCAGACGCAATCTCTTGTACAGTTTCAGATTGTTCTTTTACAGAGGTTGCACTTCCATGAAATTCAAAAAATAAGTGTTCTTTTATTGGTAAGTCAAGTTTCGAGTACTCGTTTACAGCCTCTATAGAAGTTGAGTCCATCAGTTCTGATCTTGCAATTGGTATTCCGATTTGAATTGTTTCAATTATTGTTCTTACTGCACTCGCTGTGTCTGGGAATGAGCAAATTGCTGATGCAATCTTTTCTGGTATACCCTGCAGGCGTAATGTTAATTCCGTAATTATGCCCAGTGTTCCTTCTGATCCGACTATCAACTTTGTTAGATCATACCCCGCTGAAGACTTTCTCGCTCTAGAGCCGGTTTTGATTATTCGTCCATCCGACATTACGACCTTTAGACCGATTACATTTTCCTTCATCGTACCATATCTGACAGCTGTTGTCCCTGAAGCCCGTGTAGCTGCCATTCCTCCAATAGAAGCGTTAGCTCCAGGGTCAACTGGAAAAAATAGCCCAAATTCCTTTAGGTTAATGTTAAGTTCCTCTCTTGTTATTCCTGGTTGCACAGTGACATCCATATCATCTGGATTCACATGCAAGATTTTTTTCATGTTTTCAAAGGATAATGTTACACCGCCATTTATCGGAATTGAGTTTCCTTCAAGGCTAGTTCCTGTTCCCCAAGGTATTACAGGGCACTTATGTTTATTGCATATTTGGATGACTTCAGAAACTTCTTTTTCATCTCTAGGGTATGCAACAGCGTCAGGAAGCATTTCTTTGTAATAGGTTTCGTTTTGGCCATACTGCTTTCTTCCAGCTTCTGAGATGCACAGACGCTCTTCCATCAAAGTTTTTAACTCAGTTATAGCATTTTCAATTGACATGTTTGGCCTCTCAAATACACAATAACTTTAACAGTTAAAAAAAAAAAATAAAATATAAATGACACCCCGAAATCAAGTTGAAAAAACTTTGAGCTCTCCATTCAGGACAAAAAACCAAATTGTGCTTGGTGAGTGGATAGACTATAACGGCCATATGAACGTCGCCTATTACACTCTAGCTTTTGATAAGGCTTTAGATTTCTTTTTTGAAGATGTGATTAGTATTGGACCTTCTTTTGTTGAAAAAAATAAAGAGGGACCATTTGCTCTTAAAGCTAGTTATAATTATTTCAGTGAGTTATTGGAAAGTGAAAGCTTTTTCGTCGATATAAGTATTCTAGACTTTGATTCAAAAAGGGTCCATGTCTTTGGTGAGATGAGAAAAGATAAGTCGCTTGAATTATCGGCTGTTTTTGAGACGGTTCTGATGAATATGGACCTGAGTGCACGCAAAGTTAAACAATATCCGGAAAGAGTGTTAGAACTGTTCAAGCTTTTTAAAGCATCACTGGACCAGGATAAAATACCTTTAGAAATAGGAAAAAAAATTACGTTAAAAAAATAAGTTAAAAAACACTACATGCGTCTCTAAGCCATGTTTTCTCGGAGACATTTAAGAAAGGACTTAGTTTATTAAAGACATTAAAGTGATATGAATTTAGCCAATGTAACTCGTCGCGACTAAGCAAATTTTTTTCAATGAGCTTCTTTTCGAATGGCACTAGTGTTAAGGTCTCGAACTGTAAAAATTCTTTATTCTGCTTAGAGTTTCCACTCTTCTTTTTAACATACACAAGGTTTTCCAATCTTATTCCTAACTTGCCTTCCAAATAGACTCCGGGTTCGACACTTAAAATCATCCCCGGATTTAACGGGACCGTATTAAGTCTTGAAATACCGTGAGGGCCTTGATGTACATTTGAAAAAACCCCCACTCCATGACCAGTTCCATGATCGTAATCTAAACTGTGTTCCCACAAAAAGTATCTAGCCAAAGGATCTAATTCCTTTCCTGTCAATCCTGCTGGCCATTTGAGCTTACTTAAGCATATTAGGCCTTGTAATACTTTTGTGTAGAGAAACTTCTGTTCTGGTAACACTCGTCCTTTTATTATGGTTCGGGTAACATCTGTTGTACCCTCAAGGTATTGTCCCCCACTATCAACCAAAATCAGGTCTGATGGGTTTATCTGCTTATTACTCCTCGGCGACACTCTATAATGAGTTATAGCAGCGTTAGATCCTGCCGCACTTATGGTATAAAAAGAATTATAGTAAAAAGAAGGATCAATTTTTCTGACTTGTTCCAGTTTCTTCACAATTGTCATTTCATCAAGGGTATTGACTTTTGTACTTTTAAACCACCTTAGAAATCTTAATAAGGCTACTCCATCTTTTTCATGACTCCTGATAGAACCTTTTAATTCAATGATGTTTTTTTTTGCCTTGAACAAAGATATAGCATTACATACTTTCTCAGATTTTATACTTCGCCCTATGAATTTCTTTTTAAGAATAAAAGGAGTACTGGTTGGCTCAAATAGAACCTTCTTTAATTTTTTTATGTCTTTAAACAATTGATCAAAATGTTTTAATTTCACATTTTTTCTAAGTTCTATGGCAGAACCTTTATAAGCGTCTCTCATAGAATAGATACATACATGATTATGGTGTACTATTGCATAGCAGTTTATTAAGGGAGAGTTTGGAACATCTTCACCCCGTATATTCGCTAGCCAGCAAATTGAGTCAGAACAGGTAAGTAGAAAGCCCTGTTCTTCATAGAGGTTAAGTTTCTTCTGTATTTTTTTTATTTTCTGAGTGGTATTTTCTCCTGAGAGTTTGTAGGGCCTTAAAAAGGGTTTCGTCAAGGCTTCAACTGGCTTCCCCAACCAAACTGTATCTATTAAATTATTAACTTCTTTAAGTCTGATATACTTTTGTAGAATCCGTTTTTGTGTTTCTATCTCCTTTATTGAGTGCAACCAAGGATCAAAACCTACTGTTATATTTTTTTTAACATTTTTCTGTAACCAAGAAAATGGTGAGTTCTTAGCTATGTTTTCAATTGTAAAAAAAGATTGGTCAACCTCCTGTCGTATCTGAATACTGTATCTACCATCCGTAAATATGACGGCGAAGTTGTTAAAGATTATTGCAAATCCTGCTGAACCAGTAAATCCTGTAATCCATTCCAAACGGTTGTGAAAGGGTGCAGTAATTTCATTGAAGTACATATCATTGTGAGGAACTAAAAAGGCATCTATCCCATACTCTTTCAATTTTTTTCTTATAAGAGCGAGTCTTTCTCTTATTGATAACTCTTGATTATTATCTTTATACTTTTTTTGAGTTAACACTCAAGAATGTCCTATGTTGGGTTTCTGTTCTTCAAATAGGTCAGCTAATTGCTCTGTCATAGCGCCAGCAAGTTGTTCAGCATCTGTAATCGTGACGGCTTTTTTGTAGTATCGTGTTACGTCATGTCCAATGCCAATAGCAAGTAGTTGTACTCGATTTTTTGTCTCTATTTTATTGATGATATGTCTTAGGTGCTTTTCCAAATAGTTAGCAGGATTTACAGATAGAGTGGAGTCATCTACAGGTGCTCCATCAGATATAACCAGTAAGATTTTTCGATTTTCTTCTCTCTTTATCAACCTTTTATGTGCCCATTCTAGAGCTTCTCCATCAATGTTTTCTTTTAAAAGCCCTTCTTTCATCATTAGGCCTAGATTTAGCTTTGCCCTTCTCCAAGGCTCATCGGCATTTTTATATATAATGTGCCTTAGGTCATTAAGTCGACCCGGATTCTTTGGTCGTCCTTGCGCCAACCATTTTTCTCTTGAATGTCCTCCTTTCCATGCCTTAGTGGTGAATCCTAGGATTTCACATTTAACATTACATCTCTCCAAGGTCTTAGCTAGTATTTCAGTGGATATTGCCGCTATAGATATTGGCCTCCCCCGCATCGATCCTGAATTATCGATCAATAAAGAAACAATAGTATCCTTAAAGTTCGTACTACTCTCTTGTTTAAAGCTTAAAGGTGTGGTTGGATTTAGTACTACTCGTGACAGCTTAGCAGCGTCTAATAATCCTTCCTCTAGATCAAATTTCCAAGTTCTATTTTGTTTAGCCTGGAGTCTTCTTTGAAGCTTGTTTGCCAGACGAGATACGGCGCCCTTTAGACCATCTAGCTGTTGATCTAAATATTCTCTCAATTTTTCCAATTCATTTGCATCCGCAAGCTTATTTGCACTGATTTCTTGATCGTTAGCTGCATCAAATATTTGATAAAATGTTTCTTTAGATGGGTTACTCTGAATATTGTTGATAACTTGGTTTTCACTTTGATCGTCACCCTCTATAGCCTCCTCAATCTGACTATCTTCTATATCTGCATCGGCACTTGCAGTTTGTTGCGGATCCCCATCATCTGTTTCACTATTTTCTGCATTATCATTTTCTTCATCGTCTGATCCCTGTCCTGCCTCTTCTTGTTCCACCTCCTCTTGACTGTTTTCTTCTATATCACTATCCGCATCATCTAGCTCTCCAAGCTGTTCTCCATACCCAAGTCTTTCAATTAACTTTCGGCTTAGAAGGGCAAATTTCTCTTGATCAAAGATGTCGTCAGTTTTGCTAAACTCAGGCTGACTGTTTAAACCTTTAAAAACTTCTTTTGCATCTAAGAGTTGAGATGCTTCAGAAGGTAAATCCATTTCAGATAGTTGTCTTTTTATAAAATACCTTGCTAATTGTGATATATCTTCTTCCTCCACTCCGATAGAGTTTTTAGTTGAGTGCTCTGAAGCTTCTACTTTTGTTTTTTGCCAAATATTTCTCTTTGAGCCAGGATAATACTTCTCTCCAAGCAATTCGCACCGTGCTACTTCAAGTTCGTGATATATTTCTTTCGCTTGTTCACCAGATGGATCATATCTTAAGTAGGTTTCTTCGTTTTTAAATCTTGCTTGTAGAGCCAGAGAGTCTGCTGTCCCTCTGACCTTTAATATTTCAGACTCATTTGGTTCCTTACTTATTTGAGGAAGCTTGATTACTTCTCCATAATCACCACTGGGATCAGCAGAAAATTTTATCTTAAGGTTTTCATTTCCAGATATAGCTCTCGTTGTCTCCGAAATTGATTTTTTGATACCGTCAGTTTCATCAAATTTTTTTTCTTTTTTCATCTTATTCGGAGGCAGCTTTCAACAAAATGCTCTCTGGTAACTCTATATCGAAACAACGCTGAAAAAATTCAGAAACAGTTGACCTTTCTAGCTCATCACACTTGTTCAAAAAACTCATCCTAAAGGCAAAAGCTATATCCTCAAAAATTAAACTATTTTGAGCCCACGCTATAACAGTTCTTGGGGACATTACCGTGGATATATCTCCACCTACGAACGCCTTTCTTGTCAATTCGGCAACTAGTACCATCTTTTTAATATTTTTTCGTCCATCATCACTCCCATACTCTGGACAATTGGCAATAATTATCTCCTCCTCTACTTCATTTTTAAGATAATTAAGTGTTACTACTAGAGACCAGCGATCCATTTGACCTTGATTTATCTGCTGGGTTCCGTGATAAAGCCCAGTTGTATCTCCTAGTCCAACCGTATTGGCAGTAGCAAATAGTCTAAAGAACGGGTGCGGTTTTATCACTTCATTTTGATCTAGTAATGTTAATTTACCTTCGGCTTCTAATACTCTCTGGATAACAAACATAACATCTGGTCTACCTGCATCATATTCATCAAATACTAAAGCTGACGGATTTCTCAATGCCCAAGGTAGGATGCCTTCTTGAAATTCAGTTATCTGCTTTCCTTCTCTAAGCTTTATCGCATCTTTCCCAATAAGATCAATACGACTAATATGGCTATCGAGATTAACACGAACACAAGGCCAGTTTAATCTAGCGGCAATTTGTTCTATGTGGGTGGACTTTCCTGTCCCATGGTATCCTTGAACCATAACTCTTCTATTTTTTGAAAACCCGGCCAAAATTGATAAAGTAGTATCTTTATCAAATACGTAGGATTTTTCCAATTCAGGTACTCTTTCGGTCGGCGATTCAAAAGCGAAAACTTCCATTCTGGTGTCTATCCCAAATACTTCAGCTACATCAACTTTTTTCATTGGAATATGTTCTTCTTTCATCACTAATCCTTATTTAAATATCATTTTTAGTCTGTATGATTGATCAGTCGTCAAATCGTTTGCTATTTCTTATTTGATCCCACGCCCATACTACTTCCGTCATTCTTTCTTCATCATCTCTTTTCCCATCATTTGTATCAGGATGCAAATCTTTAATAAGTATTTTATAAAGTTTTCTTATCTCGTCTTTAGTCATGGCTGCTGTCGCGCCGAGTATTGATAAAGCTTTCTGTTCTGAATGGTTAAGTCTTTTTTTTGTACTTAAAGAATTAGTCTCGTTGTTCCCTAAATTATCAATGTAGCCATATGTGTCCTCTATTCCAAACCGCAGTCTAGCGTTTCCGTCGGAATGAGCTCTATTTACTGATGATTTAGAACCAAAAGGCTTTGTTTTTCTACCCCAGGTTTTTGAGAGATTAACCTCTTTTTCAAATTCTTCTTCTGAGTGATTTTTAAAAAAGTTCCACCTTGTGTTATACTCTTTAACATGTTTGAGGCAGAACCAGTGGAAGTTCTCTAAATCCTTTGGAGATTTAGGAGCTCTATACTTTGCTTCTTCTGAGCAATTGTCGACTTCACAGGTTTTTACGGATGACTCAAATCCTCCAGAAGCAGAGCTTCTCTTGGACCGTCTTTTCTTGTCAGCGGAAACGGATATGTCATAATCAAGGAAGGATTTATTTTGCATCTCGATTTTCTGTTATAATTGTGGAGATATATACAATAGTGTCATTATAGATATTACCAAGAAAAAATTTAACCTTTTGGATAAAATATATGAATTACGTAACTATAATAGAAAAAACTCTTCGAAAAAACTTTGAACCTGTTTTTTTAGAAGTTTTGGATGAAAGTGAGCAGCATCGTGGTCATGTAGGGTTTAAGGATGGAATACAAACTCATTTTAAAATAATAATTAGTGCAAAGATTTTTGAGAAAATGTCAAGGGTATCTCGAGAGAGAGCAATTCATAAGGCTTTAGGTTCTAACATGATGAAAAATATTCATGCGCTATCAATAAAATTTCGATAAAATCGAAAGTTAGTATTGTTCATTACTAATTACACTCAAGCATAATTGTGCTTTTTTCTGTTGTAACTAAACTAGAATTCGAAACCTATAAAAAAACAATAAGTTCAGCTCTGATATTCCTCGGTTAGATGCTTTTTTGATCACTTAAGTTTTTCATTAACAATTTTATTAATGATTTTTGGGTCTGCTTTTCCTTCGGATTTCTTCATTACTTGTCCAACAAACCAACCAATCAGTTTTGGATTACTTTTGACTTTATCCACCTGAGATGGATTTTCTTTTATCACATCATCAACTATTTGTTCGATTAGACTTGTATCTTGCACTTGACGAAGCCCCAGCAGATCCACTAGCTCGCTCGGATTGCCTCCAGATGTCCAAATGTGATCAAAAATCTCTTTAGCTCCTTTACTAGAGATTTGATCTGACTTTATGAGATTTATTAATTCTCTAATCTGTCCAACAGTAGTTGGATTTTCGTTGAAAGATAAATTGTCCTTATTTAACCGACCAAATAACTCATTAATAAGTAAGTTCGCTGCTATTTTCCCATCCGTATTTGTCGCTATAGCCTCAAAAAACTCTGCAGTCACGTGATCTGCAACTATAACCTCCGCGTCATAGGGTGTAATATTAAAATCGTCAATAAATCTATGTTGTTTCTGGTCAGGTAACTCTGGGAGATCATCTCGGATTTTATCAACCCACGCTCTTTCTAAAACGATTTTTAATAAATCAGGACATGGGAAATACCGGTAATCGTGTGCATCTTCTTTGCTTCTTAAAGGACGCGTTTCATTCTTATTTGGGTCATACAGGCGCGTTTCCTGATCAACTTTTTTTCCAGCCTCTATAAGTTTTATTTGTCTGCGAGCTTCAAAATTTATTGCTTGTTGTATAAATTTTAGTGAGTTCATATTCTTTATCTCGCACCTAGTCCCAAGTAAGTCATAATCATCTGTTTCTATGAATTTTTGAAAAGTGTTGATCTCACAAACTGAAACATTTACGTCTGCTCTCAAGGACCCCTCTTGCATATTACCGTCACATGTTTCAAGATACCTCATTATCAATCTTAATTTCTTTATATATTCTACAGCTTCGAATGGACTATTGATTTCTGGTTTGGAAACAATTTCCATTAGTGCAATACCAGTTCTGTTCAAATCAACAAAGCTGGTAGTTGGATCCATGTCATGTATGGACTTTCCTGCATCTTGTTCAAGGTGAATTCTTTCGATACCTACCTTTTTTTGTAATTTCTCTTCAGTTTGAATAGATATTTTTCCTTTTCCAACAATAGGTTCGTATAACTGGCTAATTTGGTAACCTTGTGGCAAATCAGGATAGAAGTAGTTCTTTCTATCAAATCTTGAAATGAGATTAATTTCTGCATTTATTCCGAGGCCAGTTTTCACTGCCTGTTCGATGCAAAATGAATTTACTACAGGTAGCATGCCAGGCATACCAGCATCTATAAAGCTTACATTAGAGTTTGGTTCAGCACCAAACTGGGTTGAAGCACCTGAAAATAATTTAGAGTTTGATCTAACTTGAGCATGAACTTCTAACCCTATTACAAAGACGAAATCGCTCTTTGCTCCTCTTATTACCTGTGACTTTTCTATGTTCATTTTTTCTTCGCTTATCTACGCAATCAGTATCTAAACCTGCTCCTATAATCAATAAAAAATATTATAAAGACGCCTCAATCTTGTTAAGTATTTCAGAAGTATCTTTTGATAGATTATTACCATTGGAAAGAGCATTTAAAGAACCTTTCGCTTTTGCCCTATAAATATTGGGTAAGAATTTGATTTGCTCAAAAGCCTTAGTAGTACTCGCAGCGATTTGGGGATTTTCTGGATCAATTTTTTTTATCCAATCTGCTATTTCCTTATATCCACTCCCATCTTTTTGATGGAAAGCATGGAAATTTCTTTTTGCAAAAGTTCCTATAACGCTATGGAAGTTATTGGGGTTAAACATATTGAAGTCGCTATGGGTTGTCAGTTCGCGGAGTCGATCTAAAGCCAATTTAGGAGTTGAATATTGTATTTGGGTGGCAAACCACTTATTCAAAAGAACCTTGTTTTTCCTATACTGGAGATAGAAATTTTTGATATTTTCTTTTTTATCGTTTCTGCCGATGTAGTTAACTAGGCACGAAAGCTTTAAGCTCATATTATTCGAAGTATTAAAAATAATATCAAGAAAATCATCAAGGAAATTTGTACCTCTATTTAAAAACGTTAAAGCACATGCTAACATTCTTTCCTGGTAATTTGAATTTTCTCTCAAATATTGTCTGTTGTGTATAAAATTCTTCAAGTAAGTTATAGAAAACTCCTTAAAGAACCTTATGTATAAATCTTCGTATTTACGAAGGGCTGTTTGCATAGCTTTTGGATCAGGTGTGGTTGTTTCTAATAATCTAGAGAAGTACTCATTATCACTGAGCGGTTCTAGAAGCTTTGCAAGTAGTGAAGGGGTATCAACTTTATTAATGAGAATCTCATAAATTCTAGAGATAACATTTTCTACAGAGGGTTGATCAAAGGTTATTTTTTCCAACACTATATTGTCGAGCTTCTTTTTGGTCATCCACACGCTTGTGAAATCTGTTTCAAACTCCAAAATAGCAAATAAATCATCAATCGATTGTTTAAATTCAACTATTACTGGTGCTGAAAAGGAATTCAATAGAGAAATAGCTGGTTTTTTACTTAGGTTCTTTAATTCAATTGAGGTTGTTTTTTCATCAAGTATAAGCGTTTTCTCTGGCTGTAAAAATTGGCCCTTACTATTTAAAATCTTATATGTTATTGGTATGATTTTACTAGAATCTTTTCTCTGATTTATTGGCTTCTCTTGTCTAAATATCACTTTGTAATTTTTGCCAACAAATTTTTCAGAAACAACTAACTTTGGTGTTCCTTGTTCATGGAACCATTTAAAAAATTTTTCTAAATTTTTGCTTAAAACAAGTTCAAAATCTTTTTGAAAATCTTCCAGCGTACATGCGCATCCATCTTGATTTTTAAAAAACTGATCCATCCCTTCTAAAAACTTTTCTCTTCCAATAATTTTTTTGAGCATTCTTATAATTTCTGCACTTTTTTCATAAACCGTAGCCGTGTAAAAATTATTTATTTCAAGGTACCTTGTCGGTCTAGCAGAATGCGAAAGTGGTCCTGAGTCCTCTTTAAACTGGTTTTTTATAAGGAAATCTGCTTGGTTTATACGGGAAATTTCTTTCTCTAATTGGTCTTCCATGTATTCCTGTTCACGAAAAACAGTAAGCCCTTCTTTCAAACATAGTTGGAACCAATCACGACAGGTTACCCTATTCCCAGTCCAGTTATGGAAATATTCATGTGCTATGATCGCCTCTGTAAGAGCAAAATCTGAGTCTGTAGAAGTATCGTCATCATTAAGTATGTATTTGGAATTAAAAATATTAAGGCCTTTATTTTCCATTGCTCCCGCATTAAAGTCATCGACAGCCACTATATTAAAAACATCTAGATCATATTCACGGCAATAATTAATTTCATCCCACGCCATTGCTTTTTTAACACAATTAAGTGCATGCTTTGCTTTGCCAACGTGCTCTTTTTGGTAAAAAATTTTTATTGTTACTAATTTCCCAGATAAAGTTGTAAAAGTTTCCTCATCAAACACTAGATCACCGGCCACCAGCGCAAAAAGATAGCTAGGTTTTGGAAATGGATCGCACCATTCAGAGTAATTATTTGAAATTGTTACCGGGTTTCCGTTAGATAGCATGTGAGCATATGACCCATGTATTCTCACCGTGTAAGTAGAAAGCACATCTGGACGATCAAGAGAATAGCATATCTTTCTAAATCCCTCGGGCTCACATTGCGTTACGAAAATGCCCTCAGACAAATATAGTCCCTCTAGGGTTTTATTTGTTGATGGATTAAGAATATTTTCCATCTCAACCTGAAAGTCTCTTGGGCCAAGAAATTTTTTGGGAATAACTAGTCTATTCTTCATAAAAGTAAGATGATCTAGCACAACCTGCTTGCCATCTATTTTCAGATAATTCAACTGAATATTTTCTCCTTGCAGTATTAAATCTGTTGGTTTGTCATTATTAATTAAATAGTGAATTTTAGACTTAATGACTGTTTTTTTAGGGTCTAAGAAAAATTCCAGTAAAACAGACTGCTGTTTATAAATGGGGGGAACGTAGTCTTTAAGTAATTTATATTTAACTTCAGCCACAATGCCTCCTTTTTGTCGACTTTGACTTATCCAACTATATGTTTTAATAGATAATAGGATTTTTTTAAATATATAGCTATTTAGCTATTTGATACGATGCTTTGGAGAATAAAGTGAAGCCAGTTGTAGGCATAATAGGAAACTCGCACTTGATAAATGACACCTATCCGGCTCAAACAACGGGTTTAATGAATATCGAGCCAATTATGGAAATCTGCAACGCAATTTCGCTTATGGTGCCAGGCGTGCCGAAAAACGCAACTACTGAAGAACTAACCAACATATGTGATGGCTTTATATTTACGGGCGGGCGTCCAAATGTTCATCCTAAATTTTATAGACAAAAAGCAACTAAAGAGCACGGGGAATTTGATGTGGGAAGAGATCAAGTTGTAATTCCTCTCATAAAGGAATGTGAGAGGATTGGAAAACCTATTTTAGGTATATGTAGAGGCTTTCAAGAGTTTAATGTAGCCTTTGGCGGCTCTTTGCATCCTGAAATACGTGATTTACCCGGCAGGATGAACCACAGAATGCCACCTGATGGCACTTTGGAACAGAAATTTGCAATTAGACATAAGGTAACTTTTTTGGCTGGTAGTGTCTTCGAGAAGATATTTTGTAAAAAAGAAATTAATGTCAACTCTCTACACGGACAGGGTATCGACCAACCGGGACAAAGGGTATCAATAGATGGCTATGCACCTGATGGCACACCAGAAGCTATATCAATCGTTGGGTCAAAGGGATTTTGTCTGGCTGTGCAATGGCATCCTGAGTGGCAGGCTTCGAGAGATGAGAATTCAGTGAAGTTATTTTCAGCTTTTCGAGATGCATTAAGCAACGAAACTATTGCTAGCAGTAAAGAGAAGTTGGTTGGATAGCTTAAATAGACTACTAAGCGTTGCACCTATGATGGATTGCACTGATAGGCACTGTAGATACTTCCACAGGCAATTGTCGCAACACGCCTTGTTATATAGTGAAATGATTGTCGACAGAGCAATTATTTTTGGTGAAAGAGAACGGTTTTTGAAGTTCAATCCAATTGAGCATCCTGTCGCTCTACAACTAGGAGGAAATGATCCAAAGCTTTTGTCTGAAGCCACTAAGATAGCCGTGGACTTTGGATATGATGAGATTAACCTAAATGTTGGGTGCCCGTCATCTAGAGTAAAATCTGGAAACTTTGGAGCAGCACTCATGAAAAAAATTGATTTAGTTAGATCTTGTTTAGAAGCAATGAAACGCTCAGCAGGAAAAATTCCAATAACCGTAAAGTCAAGAATTGGGGTAGATGATCAAAATCCTGATGAAGTCCTACCTGAATTTATAACAAAGGTGGCAAACTCAGGTTGTAGAGTGTTTATCATACATGCTAGAAAAGCGCTACTTCAAGGTCTGTCCCCTAAAGACAATAGAACGATACCTCCGCTCCGATATCCTTTAGTTTATGAAATGCAAAAAAGTTTCCCAGGACTTGATATCATTTTAAATGGAGGGTTAACCGATATAAAAGAGATGAAATCTAATGTGAAAAATCGAGTTGCAGGTGTAATGATTGGTAGAGAAGCGTATCAAAATCCTTCAATATTATTGAATGTAGACCGTGAAATTTTTGATCAAAAGGAAAAGGTCAGAAGCATGAAAGATGTCATTAGGAATATGATTGAGTATTGTAATCGAGAGAAGGCTGAGGGGACAGCGATAAAAGGAATTTTAAAACATTTGAAGGGCGCATTTAAGGGCCGAGCCAACTCAAAGGAGTTCAAACGTGTTTTATTCTGCAATGAAACAACTGATTCGGAAAAATTAGAGAGGCTTTCTAACTTGGTTCCAATCTATTGTTAATGGAGCAGGCCATTTTTATCTTCAATTAGCTGACGTTAGTTTTCAGGTGCTCTTCGATCAATGTTTTTTAAACGATCCAGTAAATTTTGTAAAATCAAAACAGCAGCAACTGAATCAATCACTTGCCGTCTTTTTTTTCGCGATAAATCGGCCGACAAAAGAGATCTTTCCGCAGCAACCGTTGTTAGTCTTTCATCCCAAAATGTTATGGGAAGGCCGACAATGTTAGAAAAATTTTTAGCAAAATCACGGGCAGACTGACATTTTGGCCCCTCTGATCCGTCCATATTTAAAGGCAACCCAATCACTATTCCGCAAACGAGTTCTTTATCGATAATTGACTTCAGGTCAAAAGAAAAAACGGAAAATTTTTTCTTTTGAAGAGTAGCATAGTTTGACGCGATACTTTGGGTCCTGTCTGAGATGGATAGCCCTACCCTTTTTTCTCCTAAGTCAATGCCTAGAAAAGGGCCAACTCTTTTTGTGTCATTAAAAAATTCGTTTAAATTTTCCCTAATCATTCTATTTTTTCGCTAATTTGGGAGGCCTAAGTTATCAAGTTTATTCTTTAATAATATTAACTTTTCTTTTTTAAGAGTATTTTTATTTTTAAGTTTTTTATAAACACTTATAGCAGACTGATACTCTTTTCGCTCTATGTGCTCCAAGGCTGTGAAAAAGAGAATATTTTCATTCAAATCATATTCATTTTTTATTCTATTTAAAATTTTTGATGCCTCTATTGAGAATCTTCCCCCAGCTGCAATAAAATATGTATCCAATAAGAGGATATAATCATCTAAATTTGAGGACTTACTTTTTAAAGATAGTACTTTTTCTTGTGCTATACGTGCTTCTGAATATTTATTCAAACCTAGGCAGGTTTTTACCAATAAACTGTACCCAGGTATGTCGTTTGGTCTTTTTGCCAGCGTCATCTTAAGTTTTTTGTACAAAAAGAGCAGTTCCGCATTCCCACCTGCATCTTCTTTAAGCTGAAGGCTTTGTATATACGGAAGTTCTAATTTTTTTTGCTGTAATTGCGGTTGAAGGAGATCAGGTCTTCCCAAACCAGAATAAAGTAAAACAGTAAGAAAAATAAAACTTAGCATGGAAAATACGTAGTGTTTATTAATTATTGTTTCCGAAGAAGATAGATTTTTTTCATTTTTATTAGCTACGTGCGACATAGAAATAAAGTATCTAAAGGATAAAAACAAGCTTGTAAGGATTATAACAAATAGTAGAATTGAAAAGTACATATCTATTTCTTGTCCAGGGCGTAGTTCTGAGGAAACCGTAGTCTTTGATATATATTTTTTGTACTAGTCAAACAAGGGTTATTTAGGGGAAACAAAATTTGAAAAGATACTCTCTTTCTTCCATTTTTACAGAAGCCTTTAGAGATAATCTGGGCTGGGAAAAGGCTTGGACAAAACGACAGCCCAAGAAGGAATATCAGATAATAATCGTGGGTGGTGGAGGCCATGGACTCGCAACGGCTTATTATTTGGCTAAAAATTTTAATGTAACGGATATTGCTGTGATAGAAAAAGGTTGGATTGGTGGGGGAAATACGGGGCGTAATACTACTATAATCCGTTCCAACTATTTACAAGAAAGCTCCATAGGCATTTATGAAAAGTCTCGATTTCTTTATGAGACGCTTTCACAAGATCTCAATTATAATATTATGTTTAGCCCTAGAGGTGTTCTAATGTTGTGCCAGACAGAACATGAATTGAAAGCGATGAAGAGAACATCACATGCAAATAGAATTAATGGGGTAGATACCAAAATGGTTGCTCCAGAGGAGGTAAAAGAAATAGTGCCAATTATTAATATCAATGGGCCAAGATTCCCAGTGCTAGGAGCACTCTGGCAACCGAGAGGCGGAACAGCACGCCATGACGCTGTGGCTTGGGGATATGCAAGAAAGTGCTCTGACTTTGGCATCGACATTATAGAGCAGTGTGAGGTTATTGGAGTAAAAAAGAAAAGAGAGAAAATCGTGGGAGTGGAAACTACCAAAGGAAACATAAAAGCAAAAAAAGTTTGTTTTGTCGCAGCAGGTCATTCCAGTGTTTTGGCTGATTTAGCAGGCTTCAGATTGCCGATTGAGTCAGTGGCTCTCCAAGCATTGGTGTCGGAGCCAATAAAGCCCATCATAGATTGTGTTGTTATGGCTAATACGGTACATGGATATTTAAGTCAGTCTGACAAAGGCGAGCTCGTTATAGGCGGTGGAGCCGATGGATATAATAACTATAGTCAACGAGGAAGCTTTCTCCATATTGAAGAAACAGTGCGTGCTTTGGTCGAGACTTTTCCGGTAATAAGTCGTTTACGACAACTACGACAATGGGGGGGAATAGTAGATATGACAGGCGATAGATCTCCGATAATTTCTAAAACTCCTGTTGATGGTTTGTATATAAATTGTGGATGGGGAACTGGGGGGTTTAAAGCTATCCCAGGTTCTGGTTGGGCTACGGCAGAAATGATTTATAATGAGCAACCAGGGAAGTTAGCATCTCCATTTTCAATAGATAGGTTTTCAGAAGGAAGACTAATAGATGAGAGCGCTGCGGCAGCAGTAGCTCATTAAAGGAGAGTAATGTTAAATATATATTGCCCTATTTGCCAAAGAGATTGTGATGAAACAGAGTTGAGTTGTGGCGGTCAAGCCCACTTAATAAGAAGAGATCACGCTTCAAGCGATAAAGATTTCTATGAATATCTATACGAAAGAAAAAATGATAAAGGTATCATTTTTGAGCGGTGGAGGCATGTTTATGGTTGCGGAAAATGGTTCCATACAGCTAGATGTACCCTTACCAATCAAGTATTTGGCTCGTATTCAGCTAAAGAGGTGCAACCACCCAAATCCATTTTAGCAACCATTCGGCGTTCGAGAGTTGATTTCAAGGGTTGGGTAAAATGAGTTCTAGACTGCCACAGGAAGGTTCTCGGATAAACAGAGAAAAAACAGTTGATTTCAGATTTAATGGAAAAAATCTTAAGGGTTTTTATGGTGATACTGTTGCATCTGCTCTGCTAGCCAATAATGAGATGTTGGTGGCAAGATCTTTCAAGTACCATCGGCCACGAGGTATTTTCTCGGCGGGTGAAGAAGAACCAAATGCCCTTATGGGAATAGGAGAAGGACCTTTTTTCGAACCGAATATCAGAGCCACGGAGGTAAAACTAAAACATAATATGAACGTTGCTTCGCAAAATCACTGGCCGTCTTTAAAATTTGATTTTCTTTCAATTAATAATTTATTCTCTAGGTTCTTTGCTGCAGGCTTTTACTATAAAACTTTTATGTGGCCAAGAGCAGCATGGAAGCATCTTTTCGAGCCAATGATTAGAAGAGCATCCGGGCTAGGAAATACACCAAGAGAGTATGATGAAGAGCATTATGAACATATTTATCACCATACAGATGTACTAATAATCGGAGGTGGGTTGGCAGGCATAACGGCTGCCAAAGCACTTATAGACAGAGGCATTTCAATAATGCTTTGTGAGAAAGATTGTGTGATCGGTGGAAGGTACCTAGAGGATAGTAAAACAGAGGAGAAAGAGCGGTACAAGAAGTTTCATAAAAATAGTATAGGAATTTTGAAAAAGTCTAAGGATATTTCTGTTAAATTAAATACCACTGTTACTGGTATTTTCGACCATGGTTTCGTTTTGGCTTATGAAGAAAATCAACATAGCAATACAGCTACTAAAAAAGCATTATGGAAAATTCGGGCAAAAACAATTATTCTTTGCACTGGAGCCATTGAAAGACCAATAGTATTTCCAGATAACGATTTGCCAGGGATAATGTTGGCTGCTTCAGTTCGTGATTACTTGCAAAAATATGGTGTTTTATTAGGTGACCGGTTAGTACTTACAACCAATAATGACTATGCGTATAAAACTGTGATTGAACTCAAACACAGAGGCATTGATATACCGGTGGTGCTAGACGCAAGAGCTTCTTCTGATAACCCAATCATCAAAGAAGCAAAGGGTTTAGGTATTAGAATACTATTTGGGAAGTGCATAGGTAAGGTCGAAGGTAAAAGAAAAGCGTCCGCCATAGGTATTTGTTCTGTAAATGGTGAAGGTACAATTGAAGAATTGATCCCCTGTAATGCAATAGCGGTGTCTGGTGGATGGACGCCAAATGTAAATCTTTGGTCACATTGTGGAGGAAAACTTCTATGGGATGATGAATGTGGGTTTTATAAACCTGATCCTGAAAACACGCCAATAGGTAGGGAAGGCGAAACCAATATGCTAGCTCTTGGTGCTTGTGCAGGCGTCTTTAGTAATTACGATATCCAAGACCAAGTCCCACGCAAAATCAATCAATTGGCCTCGCGCCTAAAAATCAAGTCAAAACGATATATTGAGACAAGCATATTTTCTAAAGAGCCAGAAAAAATGACAAAACCAATTTTCGTATTACCTCATGGGGCGTCAAAAGATAAACAAAAAAGGATGTATATTGATTTTCAAAATGATGTGAAGGTTAGTGATTTGCAACTTGCTGTTCAAGAAGGGTTTGAGAATGTAGAACATGCAAAAAGATACACCACCTTAGGAATGGCAACCGATCAAGGTAAGACATCAAACATTAATGGTGTTCACGTGTTATCACAAAGCTTAGGAAAACCTGTTGATAAAATTGGGCACACAACTTTTAGACCGCCATATAAACCAATTCCACTCGGATTAATTGCTGGCCAGTATGCAAAAAAGCTGTTTAAGCCTGTTAGAAAAACTCCTATTGATAAATGGAATATGTTGAACAATGCAATATGGGAACCCGTAGCAGATTGGAGAAGAGCATACGCATATCCCAAAGGTAATGAAGGTTTGGAGGAAATACTAAGTCGCGAAGTCCTAAGCGTTAGAAAAAATGTTGGTCTTCTTGACTCATCAACTCTTGGTAAAATTTTGGTCAAAGGACCTGATGCTGGTCGATTCTTAGATTTAATTTACACCAATATGATTTCGACTTTAAAAGCTGGAAAATGTCGATATGGTCTAATGTGTAATGAGGCAGGTTTTGTTTTTGATGATGGTGTGGTAGCACGTCTCAATGACCAATCATTTTTATGTCATACAACATCTGGGGGTGCAGATAGAGTGTATGCCTGGTTAGAGGAATGGCTTCAGACAGAGTGGCATCACTTAAAGGTATTTATTGTCAATTTAACCGAACAATATTCACAAATAGCAGTTGCAGGACCAAAATCTAGGGAGCTTTTACAAACCTTCAAGTCGATTGATTTATCCGCAGAAAAACTTCCTTTTATGAACTTCATAGAAACTAATATTGATGATATATGGGTAAGGATTTACAGAATATCTTTCTCAGGTGAACTATCTTACGAATTAGCGGTTAATTCCAATCAAGCTGAAGAGTTATGGAATAAGCTTATTAAGGTGGGCAAGAAATACAAAGTACAACCGTACGGAACTGAGGCACTGCATATTCTAAGGGCTGAGAAGGGATTCATAGTTGTCGGAGATGAAACAGATGGTACCGTTACTCCACACGACTTGGGAATGGAGTGGGCTGTTTCAAAAAAGAAAAAAGACTTTATAGGAAAAAAAGCATTTAGTCTGCCACATTTAAATTCTAGTATTAGAAAGCAGCTCGTTGGCATACTGACCCTTGATACAAACAAAGTTCTCCCAGATGGATGCCACGCCGTAGAAGATGGTAAAGCTATTGGACACGTGACCTCTACTTATTTCTCGCCCACCTTGAAAAGATCAATAGCACTTGGATTAATAGAGAATGGTAGATCTAGAAAAGGATCAACCTTAGAGTTTGAGATTTCGTCCAAAGAGTCTATCTTTGCAAAGATTGTAGATCCCAATTTTTATGACCCAGAGGGTGCTAAACAAGATGGATAAAATAAAGGGTGATACATTTGTAGACGTTTATTTAATTGGATCAATAAAATCCTTAAATATACGAGTAGATCAAAGGGATAAAAAAAGCCTTAGTGTCATAAAAAAAATTATTGAAGTAAAACTTCCATCAATTCAAAATGCAACAGAGAGAAATGGCTTAACGCTTTGCTGGGTTTCAAATGATGAGTATCTCTTATTAAATCAAAAAAAAGAAAACGATACATTGCTTAATGAATTTCAAAAGCAGATGAACTTGACAACTGGAGTTGCTGAAAACACCACGGATCTAAGAGTTTGGTTCTTAATAAAAGGTAATAGAGCATTAGATATATTGCGAAAAGGGGTACCTTTAGACTTAGAAAAATCAAAAATATCAAAAAGTAATTTTCTAAGAACAAGATTGGGTGAAATACAAATTAATATTTTATTTAAATCGCTAGATGAAATACTTGTATCGGTTCTACGGTCTCACAAAGATTATATGATTGAGTGGTTCGAAGTATGTACCAGGCGCGGAACTGAAATTAATTTTGATCTTTAATTCCAGTTATCCAAGAGGCTTCTAGGTTTTGGATTGCTTTTATTCTTTGCTCAGGAGAAGGATGACTAAGTGTCCAAGTGACGTTGGATGAAACTATACCCGTTAGTTGCTCTAATTTCTTCAGTAGGTTAATTTGTGGAGCAGTACCAATTCCGGATTTAATAAGTAGAGCAGCTGCGTATGAGTCCGCTTCAAATTCATCTTTCCTAGAAAGCCCGGATATTAGGATTTGAGACAGGTATCTCCCAATTATTGCTCCAATGTATGGTAATAACCTACTGAGAATCGTCGAGATCACCATAGATATTGCGCTTATTGCCGAAAAAGTGATCAGACGTTTTTTTGTATGTCCTAGGGCTAAGTGCCCTAGCTCATGTGCGATAACTGAAGTCAGTTCAACTCCCGAAACCTTGCCTAACTTGTACTGGTTGATAAAGCCCTGTGTAATATAGATATTACCATTGGGTGTTACTAAACCATTAATTTGTTTCTCATTCAGAACAAACACCTGTAACTTGCCCAAGTCAAGTATTGATTGAAACGCTTTTAAATAATTGTCAATGACAGGGTCATGGAAAATTTTTGATTTTTTCTCAAGCCTCTTGCTTAAGCTTTTGGATGAATAAATAGATCCTATGTAAAAGACAGATACTAACACAACTATGGGAATAATCTTTGTAATCATTTTGATTATGAAAGATGTCTCATGCCCTCTTTCAAGCCATTTAGGGTAAGAGGAACCATTTTATCTTCAAATATGTCTTTTATAATATGAGTTGAATGTGTGTATTCCCAATGGTCTTTATTGGTTGGGTTTATCCATAAATAGTTAGGCCATTTTGTAGTGGCTCTTTCGAGCCATGTTCTTCCTGACTCAGCATTATAATGTTCGTTGGCGCCACCTGGATATTCTATCTCATAAGGGCTCATTGACGCATCTCCAACGAATATACATCGATAATCCTTACCATATGTATTCATTACTTCTGTCGTGGGCGTTTGTTCAGTCCACCTCCTATGATTGTTTTTCCACACTCCTTCGTAGAGACAATTATGAAAATAATAGTACTCAAGATGCTTAAATGCTGTCCTAGCTGCCGAAAATAATTCTTCGACCTGTCTTATATAGGCGTCCATTGATCCACCAACATCAAAAAATATTATCACTTTAATAGCATTTCTACGTTCAGGACGAGTTCTGACATCGATAAAACCACTTTTAGCCGAGGAGCTTATGGTATTCTCTAGATCTAGTTCTTCATCTGCACCATCTCTTGCCCATCTTCTTAGTCTTTTAAGAGCTATTTTCATTCCTCGAGTACCGAGCTCTATATCACTATCAAAATTCTTAAACTCTCTTTTATCCCAGACCTTAACAGCACGCTTATGCCTACTTTCATGTTGTCCAATACGAATTCCTTCTGGATTATACCCATAGGCCCCAAAGGGTGATGTACCCGCCGTACCTATCCATTTGTTTCCGCCCTGATGGCGATCCTTTTGTTCCTCCAATCGCTTCTTCAATGTTTCCATTAGCTTTTCAAAGCTACCTAAGCTGTTTATCTTTTCCATTTCCTCCTTAGATAAAGTCTTCTCAGCCAGTTTTTTTATCCATTCATTTGGAATTTCAATTTTTTTGAATACTTCTTCAATTTCAATGGCCTCAAGCCCTTTAAATACGTGTGAAAAAACCTGATCGAACCTATCAATATGTCTCTCGTCCTTAACAAGAGAGGTGCGGGCTAAATAGTAGAAATCGTTTACATCAAAAATTGCTACACCTGCAGTTAATGCTTCTAAGAACGTCAAATATTCTCGAAGCGAAACGGGTATTTTGGCGCTTTTCATTTCGTCAAAAAGATTTAAAAACATGATGAACCTTTGCTACTTACCAAAAATAATTGCGATGACGATACCGAGTACAAAGAACATTATAGAAATAACTGTGGATCTATGCAAGATATCCAGTAGTTTACCTCTTCGGTTTAACAGTATGCCCAATACAAAGCCAATTATGGTCATTATAATTAAAAACATTTTCTTTAATTGCTCTCATTATTCCTTCTGGCCATAAAAGCAAGTCTTTCAAAAAGATGAACATCTTGTTCGTTTTTTAAAAGCGCACCATGTAACTTTGGCAAAATATTTTTGCCATCCATCTTGAGGTCATCAGCCTCAAGTTCCTCAACCAACAATAGCTTAAGCCAGTCTAACATCTCTGAAGTAGATGGCTTCTTTTTTAAACCTGGAACTTCTCTAACTTCAAAAAACTGATTAAGTGCAGAATCTAACAAGTTTTTCTTCACTTTAGGAAAATGAACATTGACAATCTCTTCAAGGATCTCTTTTTCAGGAAACTTAATGAAATGAAAAAAACATCTTCTTAAAAAAGCATCCGGTAATTCTTTTTCATTATTTGAAGTTATTATTACGATAGGGCGGTTAGCTGCACTAATTGTCTCTCCTGTTTCATAAACAAAGAACTCCATTTTGTCTAATTCTTGAAGCAGATCATTCGGAAATTCTATGTCTGCCTTGTCTATTTCATCTATTAAAAGAACGGCTTTACTATTTGCCTCAAATGCCTCCCATATTTTTCCTTTTTTAATATAGTTTTTTATATTTTTAACTCGTTCATCACCAAGCTGACTGTCCCTCAATCTGCTTACAGCGTCATACTCATATAGTCCCTGTTGCGCTTTGGTTGTAGATTTAATATTCCATTCAATTATTGGAAGTGAAAGACTCTCGGCAATTTGTCTTGCTAGTTCTGTTTTTCCTGTACCGGGTTCTCCTTTTACTAAAAGAGGGCGCTCTAGAGTTATCGATGCATTAACAGCCAAAGTTAAGTCATCTGTGGAGATATATTTTGATGTGCCTTCAAACTTCATAAAATTTCCTTTCCAATCCAATAAAATTTTTAAATCTTATAGTGACAAACGCTAAAATTTATATTATCGAATATATAGTAGCTTAATTTTAATCTAATACTTTTGGGGGGATTATGGGTTTAGATTTCGTAAAGTCAAAAGAATTTTTACATGGAGGTTATAAGCCATCTGAAGAAGAGCCTTTCATGAACGAAAATCAAGTTGAATATTTTAGAAACAAACTCCTTGATTGGAAAAAGTCGATACTTTGTGAGAGTAAAGATACGATTAAAGGAATGAAAGAGGAGACAAGAAATATTCCAGATGTTGCTGACAGGGCTTCAGAAGAAACAGATCGGGCGTTGGAGCTAAGAACTAGAGATAGACAGAGAAAGCTTATTTCTAAAATCGATGCTGCTTTAAGAAGAATAGATGATGGTTCTTACGGCTACTGCGAAGAAAGCGGCGAACCTATATCTTTAAAAAGATTGGATGCGCGTCCTATAGCAACGTTAAGTGTTGAAGCTCAAGAGCGACACGAGAGGCGCGAAAGAGATCATAGGGACGATTAGACTAGAAGAGAATTTGGGTCTCAAAAAATCAAAAAATTTCAAAGTAGCAATTATAGGGGGAGGCGTATCCGGCTTATGCTCCGCATTGTTTTTGAAGCAGCTTGGTTGCGACGTCACTATATTTGAAAAAGATAAGTTAGTGAAAGGCGAAGGAGCAGGTATTCAGCTTACCTCTAATGGCTTATTTGTTCTAGAGAAGTTAAACCTTGGTAAATTCGTGGTTGAAGCTGGTTTAAAGCCTAACAATTTGTGTTTATTTGATGAAACTGACTTTAAAAGTATTGGTAGTTTGGAAATTCTAGACAGATTAAAATCTCGCTACGGCAGATCTTTCATTACTCTACATAGATCATTTCTCATAAAAATTTTGTTTGAAAAAGTTAAAGAAGAAGAAATAAAGATTAGCTTTGGTTCAAGAGCACTTCCCTTGGTTTTAAAAAATGAACGAAATATCTACATATCGTACAAAGGGAAGAAAATTAAAAAAGACCTCATTATTGTCGCAGATGGGGTTGGCTCTATATGGAAAAAAAATATCTTTAAAGCGACCAATACTCGTACCATTTCGCAAACTGCTTACCGGTTTGTATTGAGTAAAAAAAATTTGCCACCTATTTTTTCCAAAAATAACATAAATCTATTTTTTGGTAGAGGCAGACATTTTGTAACTTATCCAACTGGAAATAATGGAATGATAAATTTTGTCTTCTGTAAAAGAGAAAAAGGACAGACGATTAATAATTGGAAGGAAAAGGTAGCTAAGCAGCAATTTTTAAATGATTTTGAATTAAATGAGACCCTTAAAACTTGTCTCCCTGATGTACAACAGATTTACAGGTGGCCTATTATTGAGAGTGGAATACCTACTATAATACACACAAAAAATGTCGTTATGGTAGGGGATGCTGCTCTAAGCATGCTTCCTTACATGGCTCAGGGAGCCAATAAGGCTTTAGAGGACTGTTGGGAGTTAGCAAATTGCATAAGGGAGTTCCCCTTAGATATAAATAAGGCACTGAACAATTACTCTAAAAAGAGAATACAGAGAATACATCAATTGGATCAAGTTTCTAGGCTGAATGAGAAGGTATATCATCTGGAACAAAGAGTGTTAAGGAAGATTCTTTTTGTTTTTCTGCGGTGTCTAACTAGATTTTCTCCAAACTTGTTTTTTAAGAGGCTCGATTGGATTTATAATTACAAAGGTTGACTTATTTCTCACTAAGTGAAATCCAGACAGGAACATGGTCTGACGGTTTTTCTTGGTTCCTCAAAGATGTTTCAATCCAGCTTTTCTCCAGTTTGTCAGCTGCGTTAGGGCTCAAAATTATATGGTCAATTCTAACGCCATTATTTTCCTCCCATGCTCGATTTCTATAATCCCACTGAGTGAATATTGAGTCAGTTTCATTTAATATCCTTATAGAATCTAGGTAACCTAAATTGAGAAGGTAATTAAATTTAGCTCTAACTTGAGAATCAAATAACGCATCTTGTGTCCACTGATCAGGGTACTTACAATCAATATATTGAGGAATTACATTAAAATCTCCCAGAACAATAATCTCTTCTTCGGACATAAGAGCTTTTTTACAATATTGATTCAGTCTATCCATCCATTTTAATTTATACTCAAACTTTTCTGTTCCTTTTGGGTTACCATTGGGCAGATAAATACATACAAACCTCTTTTCTTGGTAATAGGCTTCAATAAAACGTGATTGTTTATCGTCACTATCACCTGGTAAAATCCTATTTGATAATTTAGCCTCACCTTTTGTAAGGATCGCGACCCCATTAAATGACTTTTGGCCGTTAAGGTAACAATGATAGCCAAGCTTTTCAAAGGCAGATCTGGGAAAGTCTTCATCCTGAATTTTTATCTCTTGAAGGGCTACAACATCTGGGTTGGTTTCTTTTAACCACTCAATTAGTGTATCAATCCTTGCTCGCACACCATTAACATTAAAGGTGACTATTTTCATCCGCTAATCTATTTGAATGAAGGGGAGAAGGAAAAGCTTGTGCCACATCCACATGACGAGGTTGCATTAGGGTTATTAATTTTGAAGCTTGAACCTATAAGCTCTTCACAGTAATCAATTTCTGCACCTTCTAAAAATTGTAGAGAAGTGTTATCTATGATAACTCTACTTTCCTCTTTTTGGAAAACTTGGTCGTTTTCATTAATATCATCAACAATATTGAAAATGTATTGAAATCCCGAGCATCCACCACCTTTAACAGCGACTCTTAATGTCTTGCTTTCACAAGAATCTGCTATTTTTCTAAAGGCTCTGTCAGTTACCCTCGGTGGTATTCTTAAATTCATTTTTTCTTTCTTTACATTTTAAGCTTTACCGTAATATATACTTGTCTAATTAAATAGGCAAGAAAAGAGCTTTTTTTGAAGATAGCATCTGATCCCGACATATCTTTAGGACGAGTGCATGAAGAAAAACCTTGTACCATAAGATCAAATTTCCAGAGAGATAGAGATAGAGTTATTCATTCCAAAGCTTTTAGGAAGTTACAAAATAAATCCCAAGTTTTCTTTTCTACAACCAATGATATTTTTAGAACCCGACTTACACATACGATTGAAGTAAGTCAAATTGCTAGAACTATCGCAAATCATCTCGGTCTAAATATTGATCTTTGTGAAACAATTGCCCTCGCCCATGACTTAGGGCATCCTCCTTTTGGCCATACCGGTGAAGAAAGGCTGAATAATCTTATGCAAGAAGTTGGTGGTTTTGACCATAATTTTCAAACCCTTAAATTAGTCACTATATTAGAGCGACAATACGTGAAGTTTTCTGGGCTCAATTTATGTTTTGAGTCATTAGATGGGATAGTCAAGCACAATGGACCTATTGATGAAAAAGACAAGACTATTAGGTTGTTTTGGGATGAGAATATTGCGTTGGGAGAGGGTGGCGGTCAACACCATTTAAGCCTATTCCCATCTTTAGAGGCACAAGTAGCATCACTATCTGATGATATCGCCTATTGTGCACACGATATTGCTGATGGACATGAAGCAGGAATTTTGTCCTATACGAACTTAAGGACTTCTCCATTTTTTGGAGAATTTTTGGTGTCAGAACAAACCAGAGAATATCATGACTCGCTTTTAGTAGGGCAAGGTTGCAGAGATTTAATAAGATATTTGGTAAACGATTTAATTTTTCAAACACAAAAGAACTTTAAAGATCTCCAGAATAATGCATCTGGAACCAAAACTACAAATCTAATTGCATTTTCCTCTGGAACGGTCAAAAAAGTGGTAGAATTAAAGAAATATCTCTTTAAAAACCTATATAGAAGTAAGGAGATAAATATTATGAGGAGCCAAGCAGAGGAAATAATAAGCACTTTATTCGAATATTATTTTGATAACTTGGATGATATACCGCTCTCATTTATGGAGAATAAATATTATTCAAAATTTAAATCGTTCAGACATAGGAAATTAAATCTGGTTGGGGATTTCATTGCTAGTATGACCGATAAGGAAGCGCTAGAGTCTTTTAGTCAAATAAAAATATGCGTTAAATAGGAAAATCTGAGGGAGCAAAAATTGGATATTGTCAATATTTTACGAGATAAGATCCTTAATAGTGTCAATCAATTGGTTGATGAAAGAAATTTAAAACAGCCTATTAACATGAATAATATTGTGGTAGAGCGACCTAAGAAGCAACACCAAGGAGATTATTCTACAAACGCTGCAATGGTTATTGGGAAAGCACTGTCTTCTAACCCTAGGGATTTGGGAGAAATAATTAGTCTTAGGTTAAGGGATAGCGAGCTGATATCCAATATATCAATTGATGGCCCAGGTTTTCTTAATATAACAATTAGTCCCAAGTTCTGGGACAGGCTAATATATGAGATAAATTCATCTAACAATCGATATGGAGAGGAAAGCTTTGGGGGTGGAAAAAAAGTAAACTTAGAATATGTATCTGCTAACCCGACAGGCCCTCTTCATCTTGGCCATGTAAGAGGAGCTGTATTTGGAGATGTTCTTTCTAGGTTATTGGAGTTTGTAGGTTTCAAAGTCACTCGGGAATATTATGTCAATGATGGTGGAGCGCAAATTGGTATTTTAGTTAGAACCATATATTTAAGATATCTAGAAAAGTTGGGAGAAGTTATAGAGCTCCCTGACGAATCCTATCCTGGAGATTATCTAATTCCAATAGCTGAAAAGCTTATAGACAAATATGGTAACAAACTCAAAAATCTCAGAGAGGTTGAGAGAGATAATATTATTCGCAGTTTTTCTATAGAGCATATGATGGAAATAATTAAAGCGGATTTAAAGTCTCTAAATATAGAGATGGATAATTTTTTCTCGGAGCAAGCAATGATCGACTCCAATGCAATAGATAAATCCATTAGCGCACTTAAAGATAAAGGGTTGATCTATACAGGAATAATTGACGCACCTAAAGGTAAGATTTATGCCGATTGGAGGGCACGAGAACAACTATTGTTTAAATCAACCGAATTTGACGATGATATCGATAGACCAATAAAAAAATCTGATGGATCATGGACTTACTTTGCACCTGACTTAGCCTATCACGCAGACAAGTTAAATAGGGGATTTGATGTTGTAATAGATGTTTTAGGAGCTGACCATAGTGGATATGTAAGCCGCTTGAAAGCAGTCATAAATGCGTTTGCTGAAAAAAACGTTGAGTTTGAAGTAAAGCTTGTACAACTAGTAAAACTCATTAAAAATAAAAAAGTTCTGAAGATGTCAAAAAGGGCTGGTGACTATATACTTATTCAAGATCTTTTAAAGGAGGTTAGCTCTGACGTCATAAGATTTGTGATGCTTAGCAGAAATAATGATATTCCATTAGATTTTGATATTGATTTAATGCTGTCTAAGTCAAAAGATAATCCTGTGTTTTATGTCAATTATGCACATGCAAGGATAGTTTCAGTGTTTAAAAGGGCAGAGGAATTAAACATTTGGCCGTTATCGAAGATAGAAAATTTAGAGAAAAATAACTATACATACATGGATAGCGAATTGGCCTTGGTAAAAAAACTTTCAGAGTGGCCAAATGTTGTAAAACAATCAGCCAGATATCATGAGCCCCATAGAATTGTTTACTATTTAAGCGAGTTAGCATCTTCTTTTCATAGTCTATACCAATCCTCGACTGACTCTATTCCTTATAGATTTATAGTAGAGAGATCAAAAGAGTTATGTATTAAACGTTTGGTTTTAGCAAAGTCTACTCAGATAGTCATAAAGAACGGGCTTTCTATTCTAGGTATTGTTCCTTTGGACGAAATGTATTAAAATAAGTCTAAAAATGAGCGAACAGGCATACGAAATCACATCTTATACTACAGAGAAGAAAACCACATTAGATTATTTGTTCTTAGTTGGTGGTTGGTTGGTGAGTTGTTTTTCATTGGTTATCATTGGCCTAATTTCCTATTGGGCGATTAAAATTCCTGAAAAGAGCGTAAATAATTTGCCTATAATAAATGCTTTAAAAGGAGACATAAGGGTTGAACCTGATAAACCTGGTGGGAAATTATTCGATGAGCAAGATCTATCAATTTACAAAAGCCTTGAGAGTGATCCCAAGATGCCAGAAAAAAATGAAATCATCTTAAAAAATTCAGACCAAAATCTTGTTAATCTTCAAAAAGAAATAAAGGCCAATGAACTTAGAAACGGTGATCAGAAAAATTTAACCTTAGCTATTGAGGATGCTCTCAGAGAGATCGTGAATAGTGATGAAGAAAAAAATGATGAGCTAGATGCGACAAACCAGCAAGGAATAGTGAAACTTTATTTAGGCTCATTCGATACTTTCTCGCAAGCAGATGAATTCAGACAATTCATAAAAAGAAGAAACGATACCCTTCTTAACATTAACAACTTAAAAGTTTTTGAGCAGGTAGAAGGGGAAAATACTTTTTTTCGGGTTGAGTTGACAAATATTGGCTCTGAAGAAGAAGGTAAAAAGTTGTGTTCAATACTTTCTAGTAGACAGTTTTCGTGCCTATTGTTTAGTGAATTAGATAGTAATTAATAGAGGAATGGATCAATCACCAGAATATCATAAGGATATCAAGCCTGAATTATATGTCAGCTTGGATGGATTTGAGGGTCCCTTGGATCTTTTGCTTACGCTTGCAAAGAAGCAGAAGGTGGACCTAAAAAAATTACAGTTAGGTATTCTTGCTGATCAGTTCTTAGATTATCTTAGGGACCAAAAGTATAAGTTCAAATTAGAATGTGCTGGAGACTATCTAGTTATGGCCTCATGGCTCACGTTATTGAAAAGTCAATTAATTATTCCTGACGATGAGCTCAAAGAGGACGATGCTGATAAGATAAATGAACTATTAGCGTTAAGACTTCAAAGATTAGCTAAAATAAGAGAAAATGCTATTTGGTTATTTGACAGACCGCAGCTTTTTAAAAATTTTTTTCCAAGCGATATCGATCGAGATGAAAGGGTTGTTAAAGAAGATTTTTTAAAGGTCCAGCTGGCAGATATATTAAAGGCTTATGTGGGGATGGTAGATAAGAGAAATTATGAAGTACCTCTGGGAAGCAAAGAGGAATATTTATTTTTAGACAAAGCGATTAGCTTTATTGAGCAAAAAGTTAAGGGATCAAAGGCATTAATTAGTTTCCCAAACTTGGTTAAGGAAATACATGCTTTATCAGGGATTGAAGCCAAGCGTTGTGCAGCATCTATTTTCTGTGGATTGCTTGAATATACAAAATTAGGAAAAATTCAAATGAAGCAAGCAAATGCCTTTTCTAATTTAGAGTTGGCTAAAGTTAGCGACGGAAATATGGTTTAATGGAGTTATCTTTGAACTATAAAGATATGGAAAGGGTTATTGAAGCATTACTATTTACTTCCTCAGAACCAATTTCGATTAAGGATTTAAAGAGAAATTTGCCTCAAAATGCAGATATAGAATCTATAATTAAAACACTACAAAAACATTATGAAACAAGAGGTGTTAATTTAAAACGCGTCGGAAATTCAATTGCTTTAAGAACTGCTAAGGATTTAGATTATCTATTTGTTAAGAAAATGGTTGCCAAGAAGAATTTATCAAAGGCTGCAAGAGAAACCTTAGCCATAGTAGCATATCATCAACCAGTTACTAAGCTAGAAATAGAAGAAATAAGAGGCGTTAGTGTGGGGTCCGGTACAATTGATCTATTGATGGATTTAGAATGGATTAAATTTGGTAGAAGAAAGTCAACCCCAGGCCGTCCTGTGACTTTCCAAATAACCGATAAGTTTCTTGATTATTTTGATTTAAGTAGTCCAAAAGATCTTCCCGGGGTTAGGGAACTTAGGGATCTTGGGTTATCCGTAAAAAATTTAAACCGAGATTAGCCTACTGCCAATTTTTAAAATGCTTTGATAACTTAAGCGCTTGTCCCTGGTAATTAGAGCCAATAATTTCTCCATACATTGCACTTGGCATGCTCGATAGTGTTTCATATATTAGTTTACCAATAATCTGATTGTCTTCGAGTATAAAAGGTGTTTCATGACACCTAATTTCAAGTACAGCCTTCGAACGCTTGTCCACAATATTTTCTGTGAAACCAAATCCAGGATCAAAAAAACCAGCATAATGCACGCGAAACTCTCCCATCCTGACTTCATATGGAACCATCTCGGCAGCTGTTTGGGGTGGTATGGTAATGTACTCTTTACTTCTTAGAATGTAAAATGCTCCTGGCGCTAAAGTTATATAGCCCTTTTTTGAAAATATTCTTTCCCAAAAAGTTTCCACTTTATAGAAGTTGAGCTTACTTAAGTTAATTGCTGGGCAACTTTTTCTTGCTTTGAAGCCAATTGGTTCATTTTCTTTACCCTTTAAATTGACAGAGATTGTAATGCCGTTATCAATCTGCGTTGCATTTTCTACAATATTAAATCTAGTATTTAGCTTTTCTAGTTGTCGATCAGTTAATATTTGTTGCTCATTATGAAATCTTAGCTGGTTTAATGTTATCCCTTCCTTGATTTTTATGGAAAAAGATATGGGAGCTATCTCTACATAGACTTTGCCTTTATAACCTTTTCTGACTCGATCAAAACAACTAGAATTATCTGAGATCAATCGTGTCAATATGTCTAATCTTCCAGTTGAACTTTTGGCATTAGCTACTGCCGAAATGTTATCTGGTAAACTTAATTCTTCCTGTATTTGTATTATATAAATTTTACCCTTGGCAAGTGTCTTAAAGTCACCAATATCTATCTCCCTCTTTTTTAATTTAGATAGTTTTTGTCTTACAGTTTTTTTGTGTCCAGGTAAAAATGAAGCTTCAACTTCCCAACATTTTTTAGAAAGCCGTAAGTCCATACTAGCAGGTTGGATTTGGGTATCGGTTAAGGGACGCAGACATTTTATAGATGATCGTTTATGTAAAGCTTTTATTTGCTCCGCGGGAAGGGCCCCTTTTCTTTTAAAAAGCATTAATTTACTCATTTGTTGGTCGGGCTAGCGAGATTTGAACTCACGACCTTTCGTCCCCCAGACGAACGCGCTACCAGACTGCGCCATAGCCCGCTGTTAATCAAATATTTTTTCTAGCTATCATTTTTTCTCGCAACTTATTTAACGATGCTATCAGGGAATTAATCTCCAGCTTTTTCTCTTCGCTATAAAGGCTTTTGATAAATATAGTCCTTTCCCCAGTGTGGTTGAAGTTAATTTGTATCTTTCGTTTTTCAACAGCTAAGTAGTCATCTATTTCCTCATTTGGTCGAGCAACGATAAACTCTTTACCTTTTTTAATAATCGTCTCTTTAACCTTCTTTATCGTAAAATTTTTCCCATGGAGTAGGGTTTTAACGCCTCTCAGAAAATCAATGTCTCTCGGTCTGTAATATCTTCTTCCCCCCTTTCCCCTCATGGGTTTTATTTGTTTAAACTGGCTTTCCCAGAAACGAATTACGTATGGTTGCAACTCTAGTTCTCCAGCCACCTCAGATATGGTGCGAAAAGCTCTAGGTGCTTTTTGGGTATTAAATTTTGTGCTCAATTTTTCTCAGACTTGTTAATGCGCTCTTTCATCAATTTGGAGGGTTTGAAGCTTATTACTCGCCGAGCATTTATAGTAGCCGCTACCCCCGTTTTCGGGTTTCTACCAATCCTTTCCCGTTTTTGTCTTGGAGAAAAAGTACCAAACGACGAAAGTTTCACACTTTTGCCATCAATTAGTGCGTTCGATATCTGGTCCAAAACGGTCTCTAACATATGGGCGGATTCATGTTTTGATAGCCCTACATGTCTAAAAAGTGCCTCACTAATATCTTGGCGAGTTAATGTTTTGCGTGCCATCTTAACCTCCCCTTACAAATTAATTTAAGTATTATTGCGATGTCAACTCAAGTTTTTACAGTAAGCTAGGCGGATTTTGCTTTACACATATTCTTTGCTAATTTTAACGCTGAGTAAAAGCTTTTGGAGTCAGAACTACCATGGGATTTTATTACTAGACCGTTTAAACCAACGAAGACCCCTCCATTAAGAGTTCTTGGGTCCATTCTTTCTTTGAGCCGCCTAAGCTTTCTTTTCATTAGGAGACCCATTAATATTCCTGATATAGATGAACTAAACTCATCCAAGAAAAATTTTTTAATTAAATTTGCTGTACCTTCAGCTGTTTTTAAAGCGATGTTTCCACTAAAACCGTCGGTCACTATAACATCTGCTTTATCAGAGGAAAAATCGCTACCTTCTACAAACCCGACGTACTCAATTTCTCCATCTGTGAAAGTTTCTATAAACAGCTCTGATGCTTTTCTTAACTGTTCATTCCCTTTATGTGTTTCCGTACCAACGTTCAATAGACCCACTTTGACCCTTTGTGTATTAAAAACTTTGGAAAATATATCTGAGCCGAAGTTAGAGTATGCGAGCAGATCAGATGGCTGTGCCTTAATATCAGCTCCAGCGTCTAGAACAACATTGAAACCTTGGTCAGAGGTTGAAGGCCAAAAGATAGCGATAGCAGGTCTTTTAACATCAGGAAGTCTTCTCAAAAGTAGAGTTGAAATAGCCATTAAAGATCCAGTATTTCCACATGAAATTGCAACCTCCGCTTTGGATGATTTAACGCTTTCTATTGAATTCCACATACTTGAGTTTTTCCCTCCTCTAATTGATTGAGAAGGTTTATCCCCCATTTGGATTACTTTATCAGAGTGTCTAATCTTACACATCTTTTTTATCTCAGGATATTTTGCAAGCGCTCTGGACAGAGCTTTTTTATCGCCATGCAAAAGCAAGGTATCATTAATGTTTTCAGAACAAAACTGCTTCACTCCTCCGATAATGTCATCGACGGAGTTATCGCCTCCCATACAATCAACTGAGAGAGTGATTTTATTATCTCTTATCATTAGCTTTCAGGTGTAACTAATCTAGCTAAACAGCGTCAATCTTCGTCATCAACAACTTCAGATTCAATTTTATTTATTACTCTTTTCTGTTTATTTCCAGAACCATAATAACCGCATGCGTCACAAACATGATGAGATAACTTAAATTCCCCACAATTACTACATTCTCCATATTGGCGGGATATAATTCCGTCGTGCGCTCTTCTCAAACCCCTTTTCGATCTCGTAATTTTACTCTTAGGCACGCCCATGTGGATTCCTCATAGAATTGTTGAGTTTCTTCAACGCACCATAAGCAAAATTGAAAATAGCGCAAGTAAAATCTTGTAATTACTTTTTGAGTTTACTTAAAATAGAAAAAGGATTTTCTCTATCTATACTTTCTGATCGTGTTAATCTTATTGATGCTCCAGACTTTTTTGGATAATCGGGGGTTTCGAGGCTAATGGTTTCCATTAATACGTCGCCTAAATTAAGTTCGTCTAGAATAAAATCATTATCAAATGATTTTTCGGTGAGCTCGGAAACGCTCTTTTTCATGGGTTTATTTTCGTTTGTTCCAACAAAAAACGTTCTTGCAAGTTGTTTGTATATAGTTGTTACCATGGGTTCAAGTGTTAGAGAGCAAGGTTGTATAAGTTTTGCTTTGACCGTGCCACGTAAAAATATCTGGTTTGCTACTTGTAATTTTAAATGCCCGTTAAAGCTCGCTTTCTTTGCCTCTAAAACGTTTAATCTTTTAGGCAAATCCCTCAGAGCATCCTTTGAACAAACAAGGTGAAATTCGTGTTCAATATCTCTTTTTATTTGTTCTAGTGAGATTATGTAGGAGAAATTATCTATTTCCTGTATTTTTTTCATGATATATCATTAAGTTAGTGAAAATTTGAAAAATCTATCAACAATTTTAAAATGTTTAAACAAAAAATTATACTTTTAGTTTTAGCTTGTTTTTTTCTAAATACTTGTTCGGGAATTAAAGCCAATAATGGCTACATGCCAGTGCAGGATAGTGTCGATCAACTTAAAGTCAATAAAACTTCTTTGTCTTTTGCAAAATCAAGATTAGGTGAACCTGCTTTGATTTTAGGCAACCAAGAGCCAAAATTGATATATTCTTCACAGGTCACCAATAGAATATTATTTTTTGAACCCAAAGTAATTTCGAGAGATGTTTTAGTCCTCTACTTTAATAAAAAAAAGAAATTAAAAAAGCTTGAAAAGTTCAATTTGAAAGATGGAAAGTCTCTTCAAATGAACCCAGACACTACCGCCTTAAATGCTGAGCAAAGATCATTGATTGCTACATTTTTTTCAAATGTCGGTATTGGCGGCGTAAGGCTCCCAGATTAAGTTGGCTTGAATTTCAAGGCAACGCCATTTATACAATACCTCAGACCAGTAGGAGCAGGACCATCTTCAAAAACATGCCCTAAGTGTGCTTTACAGCTACTACAATTCACTTCTATTCTTCTCATTCCATGAGAAAGGTCTATTTCTGATGCTACAGTTCCCTCAGACAAGGGACTAGTAAAGCTGGGCCATCCTGAACCACTTTCAAACTTCTCGCGCGAAGAAAATAATTCACTTGAACAGCAAACACAGAGGAATTTTCCCTCCCCACTAGGAAAGCCTGGGTGTGAAAATGGTGGCTCTGTCTCACCTAGCTGAGTAACGGCGTACGCCAGGCGGGATAACTTTTTATTTTCCATGAGCTACTATATAATAACGATTCTGATATCACAACTATAGGTTCAATTCAGGAAAGATCAAATAATGAGATACCGAATAGAGTTTGGTCAATCGGATGCTAATAGAATGAAAGCCCAAAAATTTAGGCAAAGGGTTTTCAGAGAATCTGAAACTGGTTTGGATGAGGACAAGTTTGATAAAATCTCTGACCATTGCCTAATATTTGATGAAAAGAAAGACGATAAGTTAGTTTTAGTTTTTAGAACAAGGTCTTTTTCGAGCATGAAAGATATTCTGTGTAGCTATTCTGCGCAATATTACGACTTAACCAAGTTGACCAGGTTACCCTTCAAACCTTTGGAGATTGGGAGACTATGTGTTGATAAGACGGCTAAAGACCCGTTTTTACTTTTGACCGCATTTAAATACCTCGCTTCATTGATATCGAATGGTCGAAGGGATTTTATATTTGGATGTACGAGCTTTCCTGGGGCAAACAACCCAAAGCATTTGGCTTCTTTGAGATCTTTAAAAAAAAACCAGCTTGCAGGACCAAAATTGCCAATTACAAAGAAATCAAACAGCATTTTAGATATAAAAACAATTATTGGTTCGGATAATCGAAAAATGAATAATAATTTTTTGCCTCCTTTACTTAAGTTTTACCTTAGGCTCGGTGGTAAAGTCTCTGATCATGCTGTAATTGACAGAGACTTAGATACTTTACATGTTTTTACTTATCTGGATTTAAACGGTAAAAAAAGTAATTAGCTTTAATTTACAGTTTTGTTATCCCGTTTTTATAGTTGGACCAAGCAACAGGATCATCTAAAAATTTTCTTATCTCTAAAAGAATGCTAGGTTCAAATGTATTCATCAAACGCATTTGGTTATACACTTCTTCCCAGTCGGTTAGATGATATACTTTTATATTGTTTCTTTTCATTGAGATGTCAGCTTCCTTAAATATGTTGTACTTGAAAACAACCAAACTGAGATCACACTTAATACCTTGCGATCGGATATTTTCGACAAAATTTATTTTTGACTTTCCATCTGTCATAAGGTCTTCTATAAGTAAGCTATTCTTTTCCTTAAAAATATCCCCTTCAATCAGTCTATTTTTTCCATAGTCCTTTGCTTTTTTCCTCACATAAGATAAGGGTAGCCCCATTTTTTCCGCTATAACAGCACCAAACGGTATTCCTGCAGTCTCACCACCTATGATATAATTTGGAGATTGGGAATCCATATCGGATTCGATGGTATCTATCATCATATCTGTAATTGATTTGAAAGCGAATGGGTATGCAATAATCTTTCTGCAGTCGATGTAGCTTGGTGACAAAAAACCAGAAGATAGTCTAAAAGGTGTTACCAGGCTAAAGTTGATTGCTCCAATATCGATGAGAATTTTTGCGGTGTTTCTCGATCGTTCATCTATGTTCATTTTCCCTCACAAAATTATTTTAATTTTCTTTTTCCCAATAAATTTCACCATAAGGGTTAAAGACCGTTATTTTTCCATCACTGGTCTTGATATCTTTTATCACTTCTAACGATTTGGTCCTTTTAACATATCTTACCCTATCTTTATGTTGCCTTAAGCCATAGAATGCTCGACCATTTTTAGACACAAAAGGTTCAATTTTTTTCAAAGAGCGATGTTCTTCGAATAATTGTATCAAAAGTGGAATTGCAAGAGGACTGCTAAATATTCCAGCACACCCACAGGAAGCTATTTTTTTACTCTCGACATGAGGGGCGCTGTCTGTACCAAGAAAAAATTTACGGTTACCTGATGTTGCTGCTTGCACTAGTGAAAGACGATCATATTCTGTTTTTAATATTGGTGCACAATAAAAATCTGGTCTTATTCCCTTTGAAAGCATTATGTTTCTATTTACCATCAAGTGATGAATGGTGATTGTTGCTGCAACCATACTTTGTTCGTTTATGAATTTTACTGCATCCGCAGAAGTGATATGCTCTAAAACTATCTTTAAATTTGGAAATTGCTTAATTATTTTTGTTAAAACTTTTTCAATAAAAACTCTCTCTCGTTCAAATACATCAACCTCTTCATCTGTAACCTCACCATGTATAGATAGTATGACGCCTCTTTCTTCCATCACTTCGAACAAATTATAGAAATCTTTAAAATCGGATATCCCGGAGCCCGAATTGGTTGTCGCTCCTTTTGGGTACATCTTGATGGCCCTAATATGTTCATGAGTACTAACTTTTTTGATCTCATCTTTGCTCAAATGATTTGTTAAATAGAGTGTCATATTGGGCGTAAACTCTGTTCCCTTCGGGATCTCTTTACAGATCTCATTATAATAGTTTTCAGCTAAAGAAATATTCGTAATAGGAGTATCTAAGTTGGGCATAATAAGCGCTGAACGAAAGTTTTCATAGGTAAATGGCAAAACACTTGATAAGGTCTCGCCTTCGCGTAAATGTACATGCCAATCATCAGGTTTCAAAATATCAAGAAAGATTTTTTCCATTAAGCAGGTTTAAAATTTTTTTTGTTTATAGTGATGGCTTGTCTTTTTCTGTTAACTAATATTTTAAGGTTTCTTAGATAGAGTTTGATCCGATCTTTCATAAAAATTGTCTAAATCTGTTCCAAAATCTCAATTACTAGTTTATATACTATAATATAAACCTTAATAGTAACAATCTGAAAGTTTACGAGGAAAATCAAGTGAATATTGTGGAAAAAAATCTTGCCGGAACCGCGGAAAATGAGTTTAGAAATGGCGTCTCAAATGATGATGCAAAAAAAGCACTCGAGTTGCTACTAAAATGGATAGGCGAGAACCCAGAAAGAGAAGGGCTTAAAGAGACGCCAAAAAGGATTTTAAAAGCCTATAAAGAGTGGTTTTCCGGGTACAATCAGAACCCTCGCGAAATACTTAGCAAGACATTCCAAGAAGTAGAAGGTTACAAAGAAATGGTAAGTTTAAAAGATGTAAGTTTTCACAGTTTCTGCGAACATCATTTTGCTCCAATTGTAGGAAAGGTTCACATCGGATATATTCCAAATAAAAAAGTAGTCGGCCTATCAAAACTTGCTCGACTTGTTGAAGTGTTTGCAAGACGTTTGCAGGTGCAGGAAAAGATGACGGCTGAGATAGGTAATTGTTTACAAACTCACTTAGATTGTTTAGGAGTGGGAGTAATAATTGAAGGAGAACATCACTGTATGTCTTCGAGAGGTGTAAAAAAACACGGGTCCATTATGAAAACTATGCATTTCACTGGTGTTTTCCTAGATGATTCGGAGAAGAAGAGCGTGTTTATAAAATCCATCAGCTAAAAATCTTTGCAAAGTCATAAGCGCAGATAAAATGAATAAAGACCACTAATGCAAAAGCCAGATTGTTTTCAACAAATCATTCTATTGCTACAGAATTTCTGGTCTGATAGAGGGTGCGTCGTACTGCAGCCTTATGACCTGGAAGTAGGAGCAGGGACTTTTCATCCAGCGACAACTCTCAGGAGCTTAGGCTCAGATCATTGGTCAGCTGCTTATGTACAACCATGTCGGCGACCTTCTGATGGTCGTTATGGAGACAGTCCAAATCGATTGCAACACTATTATCAGTTTCAAGTTGTTATGAAACCTTCACCAATAATATTGAAAGAAATGTACCTGGAAAGCTTAAAGGTTCTGGGTATTGATAACAAAGTACACGATATCAGATTCGTAGAGGACGACTGGGAAAGTCCTACGTTAGGTGCATGGGGTCTAGGTTGGGAAGTTTGGTGTGACGGTATGGAGATTAGTCAATTCACTTACTTCCAACAAGTAGGGGGACATGATTGCAAACCGATTACAGGAGAGATTACTTATGGTCTCGAAAGACTTGCAATGTTTATTTTGGAGTGTGAATCTGTAATGAATTTACCTTACAATTCCCCAAATAGTCAAAGACCAATAAAATACTCAGATATTTTTCTCAAAGCAGAAAAGCAGTATAGTGAGTGGAATTTTAATGTTGCAAACACAGAAATTATTTTTCGCCATTTCGATGATGCAGAGAAAATATGTCAAGAATTACTAGTAATGGGGGACCTTGAGAAGAAGTCCGCATCAAAAAAAAATATTCTTGTCCAACCTGCATACGACCAGTGTATAAAAGCTTCACACCTATTTAATGTACTTGACTCAAGAGGAGTAATTTCTACCGCCCAACGTCAAGTATATATTGGCCGAGTAAGAGCATTGGCCAAGTTGTGTGCAGATGCCTATATAGATGAAGTTTCATCGAGAGTATAATGAACGGAAAACGTTTCATTACTTTATTTTTATCTAGTGTTGTCATTTTTACAGCGGCGTTGTTTTACTTTCAAAATTATGCCTACTATGACTTAATAAATAATAGGCAAAATATATTATTAGGTGAGAAGAGGTATGAAATTTCCTACTATCAAGGAATAGATTCTGAAAGTTCAGGTTTAAAGCTCAGAGAATGCTTTGTTGTCGATATATTGGATGATATTAATCTTCCTAAATACGAGAAACCAACACCTCTTACCGCACCTTTTTGGTTTAAGTGTTTTAATGCTGAAAGAATAACAAAAGATTTAGAAAATGGTAAAGCATCTGCCTTTTTATTAAAAAAAGAAGAGTTTGACGGCATTGACAATGTAATAGCTATTTATCCAGATGGAAGAAGTTATCGTTGGAGGCAATTAAATACTAAGTATATGAAAGAATAGAGATGAGCGATTTTATATTGGAACTGATCTCTGAAGAGATACCTGCAAAAATGCAAGCGCCCGCTATGCGTCAACTGGAAGTCTTAACTTTAAAAAAAGTTAATGAAAACGGTTTGATTTTTGGTGGAATGGTCCCTTTTGTCACACCAATGAGATTGGGAATTATTCTCGAAAATATATCAATTGAAGTGAAGGAAAGCATCAAAGAAATACGTGGACCTAGGTTGGGAGCACCTGCAAATGCAATCGATGGTTTTTTGAAAAAAAATAAGATCCAGAGAACTGATTTACAGGAAAAAAAAACAACTAAGGGATCATTCCATTTTTATACTTTAAAGATAAATACTCAACCCTTATCAACTATTTTATCGCGGATTTTTACCGAGATTATTCAAGAGTTTAATTGGTCAAAATCTATGTACTGGGGCGATAATTATTCTCTCAAGTGGGTTAGACCACTTAGAAGTATAACTGCTGTTCTTTTTGAAAATGAGAAACGGGAAAGAGTACCCTTGCATGTAAGAGATATTGAATCAGATATTGTTACCAGAGCACATCATGTGATGCATCCAGAGTTTTTCGATTTTAAATCTATCAACGATTATCAGGAAAAGATTGCCAACGGTAAAGTTATCCTCCAGCCTCAGGATCGTAAAAAAATAATTGTCCAAGAAGGTAAGAAACTAGCTGAAGCTAGAGGATTTTATTTAATTGAGGATGATAAACTTTTAGAGGAAATAGTCGGGTTAACAGAATTTCCAGTTCCCTTACTAGGCAAGATACCCGAAGAATTACTTTCCATACCTGAAGAAGTGATTATCTCTTCTATGAGAGAGCATCAAAAGTTCTTGTCTCTAAGAAGTAGTACTAACGGTAAGGTTGAAGGATTTTTGGTGATTACTGATCTAGAAACTCATGATGAACAAAAGACCATTCTTTCTGGCAATATGCGGGTTTTAAATTCAAGATTAAAAGATGCTATGTTCTTTTATCAAAATGATCTAGATCTGGTAAGACATCATGGGATGATGGCCTGGAATGATAAATTGAAAAGTGTTAAATTTCATGAAAAGTTGGGCTCTCAGTATAATAGAGTAGAAAGAATAGTGAAGATTTCTGCAATACTTGCCGGGCAATTTGAACTCGAAAGGGATGAGGTAAGTAAAGCCGCAACACTTATCAAGGCTGACCTTGTTTCTAACGTTGTAGCAGAGTTTCCTTCTTTGCAGGGTATAATGGGAGCTCATTATGCTGAAGCTGAGGGTTTTAAAAAAGTGGTAGCTGACGCGATCCGAGATCATTATTTGCCTGTCGGTTCCAACGATGTCGTTCCAAAACACCCGCTTTCAATCGTGCTCTCACTCAGTGATAAAATTGATTATTTAACCTCCCTTTGGAAGATTGGCATTAGGCCTACTGGAAATAAAGATCCCTTTGCTTTAAGGAGAGCCGCTTTGGCGATAATAAGAATAATACTGGAGAACAAGTTAGATATTGATTTAAATTACTTGATTGACCTAACGGAGGATAACTTTGATAAGCCCTCTTTGCAGCGCTTTTTAAAAGAAAGAATAGTATATTACCTGACAGATAAAAATTATCAAAAAAAGGTGGTGCAGGCAGTGATCGAGCATTACAAGCTAGACTTTTTGCCCATCTTGCCGGATATGATAGCTCAGATAAATGCATTTATTTCTTCCAATTCTGGAGTAAGGGTTTTAGCAGTCTACAAGAGAGTTTCTAATTTCTTAAGTTCTAATAAAGAGATCTTAGGTGCTGAGAAAGAATTTTCTGAAGAAAATGCAACTGAAGAAGATAAATTAGTACAAAAACAATTGATGCTAACCAAAGAGCAAGTAGAAGGCAGCTTGAAACGCAAAGATTTTAAGACTGCTCTTGTTGAGTTGAATTCAATGGTGGATTCTGTCAATCAGTTTCTTGATAATGTGCAAATTAATTGTGAAGATAATGCGCTCCGTATTTTACGATATTCAATTTTGAATCAAATTCGGGAAACTATGGATAGAGTTGTAGTATTTTCGGAATTGGACAAAAAATGAATGATACGAATTTAAGCTCTAGATATTTATTTAATGAGATACCAGATGATCAAAAAACAATCGATGAGTTTGGGTACAAAGCATGCAACCTCAGCTTGGCTAAAAAGTGGCAGTTTCCTGTGCCTGATACAGTATTCCTGTCTGGTGAATTGGTTAAAGAAATATTTGAGAAAAAATGTGTTCCAGCTGAAATTCTCTCACACTTTAAGAATAAATTATTGGCAATCAGGCCTAGTCCAGTTATAGATCTTTCCCTAAAAAACGAGCCATTTCTTTATATTGGGCTTGACGATCGCAGTTATGAGATCCTTAAAAAGACGTTAGGGATTAAAAAGGCATCACAGATTTACTTTAGCTTTCTTGGCATGTTTTCTTCGAATGTATATAATTTAGATCTTGAAAACTGTGATGAACTTCGCCGATTACTAGAAAATCTAAAAAGGCCAGAATCCGTTTTTGAAGAAGGCAGTCCTGATCAAATTAGCAGGATAAAAAAATTAATTTCATTAGAAACTGGTTCAACTTTTCCAAGAAATATTTCCGAGCAGTTAATAGAAGTAATCACCTCAATTTATAGAGGTTGGATTAGTCCTACTCAGAAAATACTTCGGGATGTCAGTGGTAGGAAGAGTGACGAGTTAATACCAATAATTCTACAAGAAATGCACTTTGGCATTGAAGACAAGCCAGTGGAATATTTTAAAGTTAAGAACTTCGATGATAATATAGGAAAGTCAAGCTATCAGTGCTTTCGATTAGATAAAAGTCATAAAAAGTCGGCTTTCAACCCAGTTAGCAAAGAGGAGGTTAGCAAAGTACGCAAACCTAATTCATTGCGTAGATTGATTGAGAGTTTGACAAAAAAAGTTATGTCACCATTAGAGGTAAGTTTTCTGTTAGATGGCGACACATTATTTTTGATTGGTCTAAAAGAGGTAATATTACCTCATAAGAAGTTTATTGAGTTTGTTGTTACTTCAGTTCAGGAAAATATAATTGAAAAAGAAGATGGACTGTTGCTAATTAACCCAGAATACCTAGATATTTTTCTTCATCCATCGGTATCGGAAGATATAAAACCGAAAGTCGCACTTTTGGGAGTGCCAGCAAGCCCAGGGGCTGCCTCTGGAAGGGTAGCTATGTCTACTAATAAAGTTATTCAATATAACTCGACTGAAACTGATGCAATATTAATTAAGACCGAGACTATACCTGATGACATCAATGCTATGTCTCTATCAAAAGGTGTATTAACTATAAAAGGAGGGATGACTAGCCATGCTGCCGTTATAGCTAGAGGAATGGGAATACCATGTATCGTAGGAACAAGAAATGTGGTTTTTAAGGAACAGGAAAAATTACTTATATTAGAGGATGGCAATGTAATATCTGAGGGCGATGAAATTACAATAGATGGTTCTACTGGCGCCATATATCTTGAAAAAGTGAAACTAAGACCACCTGAGACCACAAGCACGTTTAACACACTTTTGCAATGGGCTGATGAGTTCTGTGATATTCAAATAAGAGCAAACGCTGATACGGTGGAAGATGCTCGAGTAGCGCTTTTTTATCAAGTAGATGGGATCGGCCTTTGTAGAACGGAGCACATGTTTACCGACTCCAAACGTATAAATCTAGTTAGACAAATGATACTAACTAACAGTGATAAGGAAAGAGGATCAATAATTGAGAGGCTTCTGCCGATACAGAAAGAAGATTTTATTGACCTGTTTAAAGAGATGTCCAACCTTCCTGTAACTATAAGGCTTTTAGATCCACCTCTGCATGAGTTTCTTCCAAATTCACAACAAGAAATTCAGAGGACGGCACATCTTATGGCGATAACGGAACAGCAACTAGCCGATCGCATTAAAGATCTATCTGAGTTCAATCCAATGTTGGGTACACGAGGGGTGAGGCTTGGTGTGATGGTTCCCGAGATATATGATATGCAGGTGCAAGCTATTTTTCTGGCAGCCATTGAGGCTTTCGAGAAATACAAAATAGAAGTAAATCCCGAAATTATGATACCATTAATTTCCGCTAATAAAGAAGTTGATTTGGTGAGAGATAGAATTAGAGAAGTTTTTTCACAATTAAATAAGAACAATTTTGTAGATCTTAAATATAAGTTAGGAGTAATGGTTGAAACTCCCAGAGCTGCCTTAAGAGCGGGTGACATTGCGCAATCCTGTGATTTTTTGAGTTTTGGTACAAATGACTTAACTCAAATGACGTACGGCTTGAGCAGAGATGACTCTAATAGATTTATGAAAGAGTATATAGAGAAAGGACTTTTTAATGGCGACCCCTTCAAAACTATTGATGTCGAGGGTGTGGGCGAATTGCTTAAAATAGCAGTTCAAAGAGCTAGAAATACAAATTCAAAGATAGTAACTGGCTTGTGTGGTGAGCATGGTGGTGATCCGACATCTATTAGTTTTTGTCGCTCTGTTGGTTTTGAATACATATCATGTTCGCCTTATAGAGTGCCGATAGCTAGGTTGGCCGCGGCTCAATCAAGAATAAGAAATTTAAACTAGAGTAGGGCCTAATAATGAAACACTTACTTGTTAAAAGAAGGACATCATTGCCTATTTTATTAATGTATTTTCTATTAATTAGTCACCTAGCTCTCTCTCAAACGAATTCAAATGTGAAAAAGGAAGATAATTTGGGTATCGAGCCGGTTATTGTGAATTTGGGGACAACAATCGAAGAAGAAATGATACGGCTGGATAGCATTGATGATAACTATTTAACAAGACTGTCAGGTCTGATTACTTATGATAGAGCATATTTATCGAACAATAGTGAAAAACAATTTTTCTCTAAGGGAGCCCTCGACAGTCTGCGAATGCCGAAGATGAATAGGGAACTCAAATGCTTATCAGAAGCTTTGTATTTTGAAGCACGAGGTGAACAGATAGAGGGACAAATTGCGGTAGCCGATGTAATTATCAATCGGAAAAACTCTAGCCAATTCCCAGGTACTATTTGCGGGGTCGTTTCTGAAGGGGCACATAAGAGATATGCGTGTCAATTCTCATACAATTGTGATGGCAAACTAGAACTGATTTATGACAAAAAAACCTATAGAAGGATAGTCAAACTTTCATCGATGATATTAAATGGAGCTTTTTCTGATGTAACAAACGGCGCAACTTTTTTTCATGCGTCGGAAGTAAGTCCCAGTTGGTCAAAGAAATTTAAAAAGACTAGAAAAATAGGTAGACATATATTTTACAAAAATTAGCAATATGTATTTTTAACTTATTAGGATTATCCATTGTTTAGTGAAGAATTTAAGAAAAAAGACCTTCTAGACCTAGGAGGAAAAAAAAAGGCGAATGTAGACCATATTTTAGTAAGAGACTATGTTAGAGAGATAGACATCGGCGCCTTTCAGCCAGAGTTTGGTGTTAAACAAAGAGTATCCTTCAATGTCATTTTGGAAGTGAATACCGATAATCAACCAATGCATGATAACGTTGATTTAGTATTATCATATGACAATATAATTGAAGTAATTGAGGATGAAATCGGTCAGAAAAGAGTTGCACTGCTAGAAACATTAGCAGAGAAAATAGCTATTTCGTGTCTATGTTTAGATAGTGTGGTTATGGCTACTGTGCGTCTCGAAAAGCTAGATAGGGGTTTGGGAAGGCTTGGGGTTCAGATAAGTAGAACGAAGGTTCAACCAGATATATCTAAAACAAATTTGAATTTGCTTAACAAGAATAATTTAGTTATTAAGACTAAGATTCCTAATGCTGGCCTGTTATTCATTTCGAATAGGATGTTACAACAAAAAAATATTTGTTTTTTAAAGGAATTTATTTCCACTTCAACAATGACTTGGGTTATCTGCCCTTCAGAGATCTATAGCGATTTCACAGAAATGAGTCCAGAAACCGATAGCGAAATACTGACAATGTCTGTTGCACAAAATGCTTATGTGCTCAACAAAGAATTTAAAAATTTAAAATTAGCACGAAGTAAGACTGAGGTTGCTTTTTTGTTGAAAGGAGGTGTTAATTGTATTTGGTGTCCGACCGATCTCTATAGGTTTTCCAAAAACGATGTGTTACTAGATAAAGAATTTGCCTTAAGCATGGCCTGCCATTTAACGAAGGATCTTTTAATGAAAAAGATTTACTTGTTCCGACAAGATAAATTGGCTGATGTATTAACAGAAGGTATGCGTAACATAGGAGTTACTGCAGAGTATTGCTGATAGTAAATTGGTTTAATGTCAAAAAAAGAAAAAATTGTGACCTTTGATTTGGACGGAACCCTTGCTGATACGGCACCGGCCTTACTAAATGCTGGAAATGAGCTTTTGAAGAGTATTGGGAGAAATCCAATAAAGCTCGAACAGTATAAAGGTTTCATTGGTGGTGGGACAAAAAAACAGGTAGAGAAGCTCTTGGTATCGACTGGAGGTATTCCAGATAGCGGTTTGGATGTCTACTTTGAGTTTTTTCAAGATAGATACTACGAAGATCCTGTTAAGGGTTGTTCTATTTATAAAGGAGTATTGGAGCTAATAGAGTTTTTGAAAAGCCAAGGGTTAAAATTGACTATATGTACTCAGAAATTTGAAAGCAGCGCTAAAAAGGTTTTATTTGATCTCAATATTTATCAATACTTTGATGGATTTGCATACGGTGATAGCACTGGAGTTTTAAAGCCTGACCCGAAAGTTTTTTATCATTCTGTAAAAGGATTAGGTAATGGAAGTTATTTTTATGTTGGTGATACTGAAATTGATTTACTTTTAGCAAAAGCGGTTGGTGCAAGCTTTTTTTTTCATAAAAGGGGTTACGCACCACAAACTGTAAATAAAGCTGGAATTGATTTTAGTTTTGATAATTTCAGTGAATTAACCAGTCACTTCAAACAAAATTTGACTTAAAAATGCAATACTTTTTCCCAGAGTTAAACGATTTTCAAGGTGGAGCAGAACACTTTCATACTATTTATGGTGGTAATATCGTTTTTAATTCATTTAGAGTTACTGAAAGGAATAAAGGCTCAAAGGTTATCCCTACGTCTGATGTAAAAAAAGAGTTTCTAAAAAAATTTATATCAAAGCCAAATTCAAAATTGGGACTAAACTTCGACACTACACTTGTTATGGGAGTTTTGAATGTTACTCCTGATAGTTTTTACGATGGAGAACAATCCTTTTCAGAAAAACAGTTTGTTGAAAAAGGTCTAAATCTTCTTAAAGCTGGCTGCTGTATATTAGATGTAGGAGGTGAATCAACAAGGCCTGGAGCGAAGGAGGTTGCTTCCAGTATAGAAATAGAAAGAGTAATAGGAGTAATAAAGAAAATAAAACAATCTGCTCCCTCAGCAATAATTTCAGTTGATACCAGAAAGGCATTTGTTGCTGAGAAAGCTTTGCAAGCTGGAGCTTCCATAGTGAATGATATTTCTGCAGGATCATTTGATGAGAAAATGTTTGGCGTTGTAGCAAAATATAAAGCAGGTATGTGTTTGATGCACTCTCAAGGTTTGCCAGAAAATATGCAAAATAAACCTCATTATGAAAATGTCCTTCTAGATATTTATGATTATCTTAAAGAGAAGATCGCTGAAGCTGAAAGTACAGGCATATCAAGAAAACGTATTATTATAGATCCAGGCATTGGCTTCGGAAAAAGTTTTAGCCATAATATGGAAATAATAAAAAAAGCTAGTCTTTTCCTTGGATTAGGATGTCCGCTCATGATAGGGGTGTCACGTAAGAGTTTTATTGGCGAAATTATTAGTGAAAGGCTGCCCTCGGCAAGATTATCAGGTTCGATAGCAGCAATGCTGAAAATAGTCAGTAACGGGGTGAACATTGTTAGAGTGCATGACGTAAAGGAGACGGTCGATGCAATGAAAGTTTGGAATATTTTTAAATAAATAAGGTTTGCATAAATGGAAGAAAATATATTCGGAACTGATGGGATAAGAGGAAGGACTAATACCTACCCTATTGATCCCGAAACGATATTGAAAATTGCGTTATCAACAGGTCATGTGATCGGAAAAGGTATAAACTTTCCTAAGGTTATTATAGGCAAGGATACGAGAAGGTCTGGATATATGGTTGAAAATGCTCTAACTGCTGGTTTTATCTCTATGGGCTGGGAGGTAAACTTACTTGGACCTTTGCCTACACCTGCAGTAAGTTTTCTAACAAAATCCCTAAGAGCTGACCTCGGCATTATGATTTCTGCATCCCATAACCCATACGAAGACAATGGAATAAAATTTTTTGATAAAGATGGTTTAAAGATAGATACAAAAATTGAAGAGGAAATCAGTAAAGAGATTAGGAACAAATCACCATTAGTGGTTCCAAGTGATCTAGGTAAAGCGAGTAGGATAAATGATGTTCTTGGCCGTTATACCGAATTTGCAAAGATTACTATTCCAAGTAATTTGAGCCTTAGCGGAATTAGGATAGTAGCGGACTGTGCTAATGGTGCCGCATATAAGATTCTACCCCAAATTCTAAGAGAGCTTGGTGCAGAGGTTGTGTCTATAGGCGTGGCTCCTGATGGTTTCAATATCAATAAAGAGTGTGGTTCAACAAAACCAGAAAAAGCACAAAAAGTAGTTCTAGAAAACAGTGCAGATATAGGGATATGTTTAGACGGCGATGCTGACAGAGTTTTATTCATCGATGAGAAGGGAAAGTTAGCTAATGGGGACATAGTTATTGGACTTTTAGCTGAAGCCTGGGTAAATAAAAATTCACTGAATAAAAATACTGTCGTAGCAACAGTTATGTCTAACCTAGCCTTGGAGCTATACCTAGAAAAAATTGGAGTAAGCTTGATTCGGACGCAGGTAGGTGACAAAAACGTCTCAAAATGTATGAATAGGCAAAGGTTAAACTTAGGTGGAGAACAGTCAGGCCATATGATTCTGTCGGATTATTCAAATGCAGGTGATGGATTAATTACGTCATTGCAAGTATTGAGTGTTTTGGTAGAAAACAAAAAAAAAGCAAGTCAGCTTTTTAATTTGTTCGAGCCATTCCCACAAACAGTGGTAAATATAGACGCGCATGAATGCAACGATTTCGAAAAAAATGAGCAAATAAAAAATAGCTTGGAAGATGTCAGGCGCTCAATAACTCGTAAGGGCCGTATTCTCATCAGACGATCAGGCACCGAAAATGTTATTAGATTAATGGTTGAGCATAGAGAAAAAAATAAATTAGAAGAGACTATCGCTACTTGCTTGTCTATATTGAAAAAGACCAAGTTTTAAAGATATCAATGTAAAGCAGTTTGTTATGAATATTAAGCCATTGCAAAAGCCTTCAAGACCCCTTTTTTCTTCTGGTCCATGTCCTAAGAGACCGGGATGGAGTGCAGAGGCAATAGAGAAAATAGCCTATCTTGGAAGATCACATAGAGCAAAAAAACCGCTCCAACAAATCAGAAATTTAATCAATTTAACTGGTGAAATACTAGAGCTTCCTCAGGGCTATAAAGTGGCTATAGTGCCGGGCTCTGACACAGGAGCATTTGAGCTTTTAATGTGGTCACTTTTAGGAAAAAACGAGACGACTATGCTAGTGTGGGAGTCATTTGGTAACGATTGGGCAGAGGATGCTGTCGATCAATTAAAATTAGAGCGATGTAAAGTAGAAAAAGCAGAGTACGGATACCTACCGAATCTTGATAAGGTTTCTAGCAGCTCCGATATTTGTTTTACATGGAATGGAACAACCTCTGGCGTGCGTGTCCCCAACTCAAACTGGATTGAAAAAAGTGATGAAAGGTTAGTGCTTTGTGATGCTACTTCTGCAGTTTTTTCTCAGAAATTAGATTGGGAAAAGCTTGATGCAGTTTCTTTTTCTTGGCAAAAGGTCCTCGGTGGTGAAGGAGGTCATGGCGTAGTAGTCTTGAGTCCTAATGCCATAAGACGCCTTTCAACATTTCATCCTGAAAGACCAATGCCTAAAATATTTAGGCTTGTTAAAAATGGAAAGTTGATAGAAGGAGTTTATGAAGGAGAAACGTTAAATACACCATCCATGTTTTGTGTAGCAGATGCCTTAGATAGCTTGATGTGGATCAAGGAGATTGGTGGATTGACTGAATCAATCCGAAGAAGTAATGAAAACTTTAAGTGCTTGCAGAGGTGGGTAGATAAAACGCCTTGGATAGAAAATTTAGTAAGTGATCCAAGAAACCGTTCAAATACGTCAGTGTGCTTAAAGTTTTCAGACGAGAGGCTTATTTCACTAATTCCAGACGAAAAAACTCGCTTTGTTAAAGAATTTGTTGCGCTGCTAGAAGCGGAAAACGCTGCGTTTGATATAAAGGGTCATAGAAATGCTCCACCAGGTTTAAGAATTTGGTGTGGAGCAACAATTAATCTGGATGATATTCAAAAATTACTACCTTGGTTGGAGTACTGTTTCCACGAAATAATATCTAGCTACTAAGGGTAACCAACAATGGCAAAAAGGCATAGAATATTAGTATCCGATAAGATATCACAGAGAGCATTAGAAACTCTTCAAAAAAGTAATATCGATTTCGATTACAAGCCAGACTGCGGAACAAGTAATAGCCTTAAGAAGGTCATTGAACCCTACTCAGGACTAATAATTAGATCTGCTAGCAAAGTCTCAAAAGACGTTATTGATCGAGGAAAAAATTTGCAGGTCATTGGTAGAGCGGGTATAGGCGTGGATAATATTGATCTTAAAGCAGCATCCTCTAAGGGAATTGTGGTAATGAATACGCCTCATGGCAATGCAATAACTACGGCAGAACACACTCTGGCTATGATTTTTGCCTCTTGTCGGCAAATTCCTGCAGCGGACCATTCGACGCAACAAGGAAAGTGGGAAAAATCGAAGTTTATGGGACAAGAATTAACAGGGAAAACCTTGGGATTAATTGGTGTTGGGAATATAGGTTCGATTGTTGCGGACCGTGCTTTGGGGCTCAAACTTAAAGTTAAAGCTTATGATCCTTTTTTAACAGACGAAAAAGTACGGGGTCTCGGTATAGAAAGAGTAAAGACGCTCGAAAAGCTTGTAGCCGAAAGTGATATAATTTCATTACATGTTCCAAAAACTGATAAGACCACCAATATCATAAATGGTTCTTTGATCAAAAAAATGAAAAGTACCGCGATACTAGTTAATTGTGCAAGAGGGGGTCTTGTAGATGAAAACGCACTTGCAAAAGCGCTGAAAGAAAAATCAATTGCTGGGGCTGCTTTTGATGTATTTGGCTCAGAGCCCGCAGTGGATAACCCTTTGTTTGGTCTGGAAAATGTTGTTTGCACACCACATCTTGGAGCCTCTACTTCAGAAGCTCAAGTAAAAGTTGCGGTGCAAGTTGCTGAACAGATAGCAGATTATTTAAAAGAAGGTGCAATAACAAATTCTATTAACTCACCTTCAATATCTGCTGCAGAAGCACCATTACTTAAACCTTGGGTCAAAGTATCTGATGTATTAGGTGGCTTTATTGGGCAGGTTATTGAATCAGGTCTACAGGAGATAAACATTGAATATGTTGGCTCAGTTGGCGAGCTGAATACGCGTCCATTGACTTGTTCAATTGTAGCTTCAATCCTTAACCCAATTGTTGGTATTGGGTCTGTCAATCTTGTGTCATCTTTAATTTTTGCTCGTGAAAGAGGTATCGTAATTAGTGAGATAAAAAAAGACTCGCAGGGAGCCTTTGGATCGTATATTAGAATTTTGGTGAAGACCGAGAGGGCCATTAGATCTGCAGCTGGGACGGTTTATTCTGACGGGCAGCCTAGATTTATTCAAATAAATGGAATTGATATGGATACAATGCCACAGAAATTTATGCTTTATACATCAAATATAGATACACCAGGTTTTATTGGCCTACTAGGGACCACGTTGGGCAAGATGAATGTAAACATTGCAACTTTTTCTTTAGGAAGAAAGGAAAAGGCTGGCTTAGCGCTAGCTTTATTAGGGATTGATGAAAAAATTGACCCAAAAGATTTAAAGGAAATAAAGAGGCTAAAGGGTGTAAAAGAGGCAAAAACTTTGAGTTTTGAAATCTGATTAGATCAAGAAATGAGTAATTTAATTGTAATAGGCACACAGTGGGGCGACGAAGGAAAGGGAAAAATCGTAGATTTGCTTTCTTCAAAGGCAGATACCATAGTTAGATTTCAAGGAGGTCACAACGCTGGTCACACATTAGTTGTTGGTGATCAAGTATTCAAGCTTTCACTTTTGCCATCCGGAGTCATAAGAGAAGATAAGATTGCGGTAATTGGGAACGGAGTGGTATTAGATCCATGGAAATTACTGGAAGAGATTGAACAATTAAACTCGAGGGGAATAAAGATTTGTAGCGACAGGTTTTTAATTTCTGAGAATACGCCCCTTATACTACCCTTTCACAAGGATCTAGATCTTTTGCGGGAACAGAAAGCGGGAAAAGAAAAAATAGGTACAACTGGAAGAGGAATAGGGCCAGCTTATGAAGATAAAGTTGGAAGAAGGGCATTAAGGACCGGTGATCTGAAAGACCCAAACCAAGTGAAGAGAAAATTAAATATTATTAAAGAGCATCATGATATTTTGAGGGCAGGATTGGGCGCCACTGATATAGATGAAGAACAACTTTTTAATGAATTGATGTTAGTGGGTAAAAAAATTAATATGTTCATAAAGCCCGTTTGGAGAATCCTTAACGAACAGATTAAAAAAAATAAAAATATTTTATTTGAAGGCGCGCAAGGTTCTATGCTCGATGTAGATTTTGGTACTTATCCATTTGTTACCTCTTCTTCAACAATTGCGGCAGCAGCAGCAATTGGAAGCGGTGTTGCTCATAATAAAATCAACTCTGTGTTAGGAATAACGAAAGCATACACCACTCGGGTAGGAGAGGGTCCAATGCCTACCGAGCTTACTGATAGTATTGGACGTTATCTATCAGAAGAGGGAAATGAAAAGGGAACAGTGACAGGTAGAGACAGAAGATGTGGATGGTTTGATGCACCGCTGGTTAGAAGAAGTTGTTTGCTTAATGGTGTTACTAGTCTTGCTCTCACAAAAATTGACGTTTTAGATAAGCTTGAAAAAATTAAGATTTGTGTAGGATATAGAATTGAAAAGGAAGAATATACGGATTTTCCTGTTTCCACTTCTTTATCAAATAAACTGTCTCCAATATACGAGGAAATCGATGGTTGGAGCACCAGTACGGTTGGATTGGAAAAAATTGATCAGATGCCTAAAAAGGCAAGGGCGTATATTCAAAGGATAGAGGAACTTTCTGAGACCAAGGTTTCGATAATCTCAACTGGGCCAGAAAGAAACCAAACTATTTTGATAAATGACCCATTTTAATTATAATTGAGTGTAGAAATGTCTTCATATAGGTTAAAAAGATTATTCGCCCTTTTAGTTTTATTGCTTTGGTTACCTTTGTATATAGTGTTGGTTTTGAACTTGCTTACTTTTTTTGAAAGACCAAACTTATTTATAGAACTTTTGATATATATTATTGTAGGTGTGTTTTGGGCTTGGCCCTTCAAAGCTCTTTTTAAAGGAATAGGACAACCGAACAGAAAAAAATAATTTAAGAAATGTGAAAGCGCGATACGTTTGCAATGTCCGAAAAATTTGAAAAAAAACTTGAATTAGGAAATGCTGTAACGCTCGTAGGTGGTGCAGGCTTTCCCAAAACTCTTCTTTCAAAAAGCCTAGCTCTTACCAATGATCTTATAGCAGCTGATGGAGGAGCAAATTTTCTTCCAACGGATACAGTTCCCAAATATATAATAGGCGATTTAGATTCTATAAGGTCTCCGGAAAAGTGGGTTGGAAAGGGAAGTGAATTAATTAAGATTGAAGATCAAGATTCAACGGATTTTGATAAGTGCACATCACTTATTAAGTCAAAAAAAATTGTTGCGTTAGGCTTCATGGATCAAAGGTTAGATCACTTTTTAGCTGTTTGTTCATCGCTTGTGAAGAATAGACGCGTGATTTTTTTGGTTGGAAAAAGAGATGTTATTTTTCACCTGCCAAATGATCTTTCTATTAACTTGCCTCTTAATTCACGTGTTTCTTTATTTCCTCTAAATGAAATAAAAACAGTAGAAGCAGTTGGTTTAAAGTATCCTGTTGAGAACCTTAAATTCTCTCCTATGGGTAAAATCGGAACCTCCAATATATCAACGAGTGAAAACATTAGAATTTCTTATCAAGGGTCAGGAATGCTTGGTATATTTTCAAGCCGTCATCTGGATATTTTTTATAATTCGATGTAAGATTAACCAAAAAAGGTGGAGAAAAAAATAAATTCTGGAAAGAAAATTGCAGCCACAAAATCTTTGGAATTTATAGATCCAAAGAAAATTATTGGTCTCGGCACTGGATCAACGGTAAATCACCTTATTAAGAAAATCCATGAAACCTTCATACTAAATGGTCAATCAATAACTGCAGTATCTACTTCAACAGAAACAACTGATCTCGCTTCCAGTCTTGGAATTAACATTATAGATCTGGATCAAGTTGACGAACTTAACGTCGTTATTGATGGAGCGGATGAAGTTGATCCTGAAAATAATTTAATTAAAGGGGGTGGTGGTGCGCTTTTGATGGAAAAAATTGTAGCGAGTTGTTCTGAGCAGTTTATCATAATAGTTGACTCCTCAAAAATTGTTTCTAATTTAGGAAAGTTTCCCCTGCCAGTTGAAGTGGTTCAATTTGGTTCTGAAAGGATTAAAGCTTCTATAGAAAGATTTCTAATTTCTCTGGGGTATCAAATGCCCAAAGTTACCTTCAGAAGATCTGCTTCAAATAAATATGTAACTGATCAGCAAAATTACATTCTTGATTTGCATCTAAATGAAATTCTGGACCCAAAGACGTTATCTATTGGCTTACTTCAAATTGTTGGAGTTGTTGAAGTTGGTTTATTTATAAATATGGCTTCTAAAATTATTATTGGTAATGATGATGGAAGCTGTAAGGTAATTTAGGAGGCTAGAATGTATGACTTATTCGTTATAGGAGCAGGATCAGGTGGAGTTCGTTCAGCAAGGTTAGCAGCCGCTCAGGGCTTTAAAGTTGGTATTGCTGAGTGCTCTCGCGTAGGTGGTACTTGCGTAATAAGAGGATGTGTTCCCAAAAAGCTAATGGTCCATGCCGCAGAATTTAGCCAATATTTTAGCGATAGTGAAGGTTATGGATGGACTATTAAAGGTGCACATTTTGATTGGCAGCGAATGATGACAGCTAGAAACAAGGAGGTAGACAGGCTAGAGGCAGCATACAAAATGAATTTGAAAAACTCTGGTGTTGAAATTTTTGAAAACTTTGCCAAATTGAGAGGAATGAACGAGGTTGAGCTAGATAATCAGAAAGTTGTAAAGGCAAAACATATTCTTTTAGCGACTGGTGGTAAGCCTAAGAAACCAGAGTTTCCAGGTGTTCAGTTTACAAAGTCATCTGATGATATTTTCATGATGTCAAGCTTGCCAGAAAAAGTCGTAATTTATGGTGCTGGTTATATAGCCTGTGAATTTGCTACAATTTTTAATGGATTGGGTGTCGATGTTACACTAGTTTACAGAGGCGAAAATTTATTAAGAGGGTTTGATTACGACATTCAACGCTTAGTGAAACAAGGATTAGAGGAAAAAGGTATAAAGGTGATAGTTAATACTATGATCGATAGCGTTACCAAATGTTCAAAAGGACTTTCAGTGGATTTGAGTGACAAAAGCCAATTGGTTGTCACCGAAGTTGTTTGTGCTGTTGGTAGAAAGCCAAATATTGAAAATCTTGGACTCGAAAAGTTAGGGGTTAATCTGAATGAAGGTGTGGTGGTGGTTGATGAGTATCAAAAGACTAATGTATCAAATGTCTATGCTATAGGTGATGTTACCGACAGATTAAATTTAACGCCAGTAGCCATACGCGACGGTATTGCTTTTGTAGATACGGTTTTTAAAAACAAACCTACAGTGCCCGACCATCACTTGGTTCCAAAAGCCGTTTTCACTAAGCCTGAGGTTGGAACAGTTGGAATGTCGGAGTCAGAGGTAGTAAATGTAGGTAAAGCTTATGTAGTTTTTAAGACCGAATTCAAACCGATGAAAAATCAATTATCAGGAAATCCACAAAAAACGCTTATGAAAGTGCTAGTTGAAAAGAAAACCGATAAAATTCTTGGGATCCACATTGTTGGAGAGGGTGCCGCGGAACTTATTCAAGTTGCTGCTGTAGCCGTTAAAATGGGAGCAACAAAAAAAGATTTTGAC
>CACGWW010000002.1 GCA_902576905.1 uncultured Alphaproteobacteria bacterium | reverse complement strand
CTATGGGCTGGCAATGGGTGGCTGGTTCAGGTCCTGACGCAAGTCCTTTTTTCAGAGTATTTAACCCTGAATTGCAAGCAAAAAAATTTGATCCTGATGGTAAATATCAAATGAAATTCTTAGGACTAACTTTCAAACCTACTACCGATAGTGAAAAGTTTTACAAGATGGCGCCCAAAAGTTGGAATATTCACGAAAAAAGTCGCCCTTCCACTTCCATCGTTGACTTAAAGTTTGGTCGTGACAGAGCCCTTAATAAATATTCTGAATTTAAAAAAATTATTTCGGATATATAAGATGAAGATAGCGGTAGTAGGGTCAGGAATATCTGGGCTTGGAGCAGCATTGGCGCTATCTGAAAAACATGAGGTATCGTTATTTGAAAAAAACAGTTACTTCGGCGGGCACTCAAATACGGTGAAAATTGAGCTAAAGGAAGAAGATATTCATGTGGATACTGGGTTTATTGTTTTTAATGAAAAAAATTATCCTAACCTCACAAGTCTATTTGACGAATTAAAGGTAGCAACAAAAAGTTCAAATATGTCGTTCGGATTCTCGTTAGCCGATGGACAACTAGAATACGCAGGTCAAAATTTTAATTCTTTTTTTGCTCAACGCAGAAACTTATTAAATATAAATCATTTGAGGGGTCTATACGATGTTTATAGATTTAAAAATATTTCGAAGAGATTTATGGCTGATAAGAAATTTTCTTATTTTGATATGCGCCAATTTTTGCAGCACTACAATTTTGGCAGGTGGTTTTCGGAAATGTTTGTTGTTCCGATGGGTGCTGCAATTTGGTCTGTGCCAACAGGTAGTATCTTAGATTTTCCAGCGTTAAGTTATTTGAAATTCTTTGAAAATCATGGCCTATTGGACCTTCTCTCCAGCCCAATTGAGTGGAGAACAGTTGAGGGTGGTTCAAAGCAATATGTAGATAAAATTATAAGAAGGCTTGGAAAAAGGGTACTTCTAGGAACTCCCGTAAAAGCAATCACAAGAAGCAAAAAAAAGTGTAATTTACTTGCAGGAAATGGGTTTGGTGAGATGGTTTTTGATAAAGTTATTTTAGCGTGTGATGGTCCAGGAACTATAGATTTAATTGGAGACGTTAGTAAAGATGAGCTAGATACTTTAAAATTGTTTAAGGTATCTAAGAATAAAGTGGTGCTCCACTCTGATAACACGCACATGCCGAAGTTAAAAAACGTATGGTCTAGTTGGAATTTTATTACAAGTAATATCCAAAACTCTCTCAATAAACCAATTGAGGTCACCTACTGGATGAACAAACTTCAGAGTATAAAAAGCAAAAAAAATTATTTTGTTTCACTTAACCCCAGTAAAGAAATTGATCCAAGTCTTGTACATTATCAAACTTTATATTCTCACCCTGTTTATGACTCTGACACATTAAATGCGCAAAAAAAACTAAACGCGCTACAGGGTGAAAATGGTTTGTACTTTGCAGGTGCAAAAATGGGTTTTGGTTTTCATGAAGATGGCTTAAACTCGGGCCTATACGTTGCGAAGCTGTTAGGTTGTGAGCCTCACTGGTCCAAGAGAAAGATGTAAAACTTATGGTAAAATCGTGTGTTTATTTTGGGTCTGTTATGCACATGCGATTAAAGCCAAGAAGACATTTATTTCGTTATAACGTTTTTAGTCTTTTTTTGGATATTGATAAATTAGCAGAGTTTGATAAGACATCTTGGTTTTTCAGATTAAACAGATGGGGAATGGTTTCTCTATATGAAAAGGATCATGGAGATAGAAATACCTTACATTTAAGAGATTGGGTAAACAAAAAGCTTATGGGGGCGGGATTTACTAAACCGGATAAAGTATATTTATTAAGTTTCCCCCGGGTTTTAGGACTTGGTTTTAGCCCATTGTCCGTTTTCTACTGCTACTCCAAGAACCAATTAAATTCCGTTATTTACGAAGTAAAAAATACATATGGAGAGCAAATCGAATATATATCAGATAGTCAACCTGACCCAGACGGAAGGGTCAGGCACTCTATTAAGAAAAATATGTATGTATCTCCATTTATAGATATGGCTCAAACTTACCATTTTACGATTTTACCTCCTGACGAAAAACTTTCTATTAAAATTAACGAAAAAGATGAAGACGGTTTACTTCTAATTGCTAGTCAAACGGGAAGATATCAGGACTTTAATGACTGGACATTAGCTAAGGCTTTTTTTTGTTATCCACTTATGTTGGTAAAAGTATTGATTTTAATACATTGGAATGCTTTAATTTTGTATTTTAAGAGAGTCAAAATTGTACCTTATAGTTAGGTTAATTTGGGGGGAAAGATGAAGGAACAATTTTTAAAAGATGTTAAAGGCCAACCTAATCTACCAAGATGGTTTTCTTCAATATTTAAAATGATACAAAGCCCTAATGCGGGTAGTCTAATAATCCAACTTCCAGACAACAGAAAGTTTATTGTTGAGAGCAAAAAACCCGGAGCCAATGCCTATATAGTGGTGAAGAATGAACATTTCTTCTCAAGACTTGTGCGCGAGGGTCAAAATGGATTTTCAGAATCATATATGGATGGTTGGTGGGATACACCAGACCTTCAAGCAGTATTAGATTTTTTCCTTCTAGCAGGCGATGATATCTATGATGATTTAATCGGAACCAGCGTTGTAAGGTTGTATGAAAGACTTAACCACTGGTTGAAGTCTAATTGGAAATTCCAAGCAAGGAAAAATATCTCTTATCATTACGATCTAGGCAATCAATTTTATAGAGAATGGCTCGACAAAACGATGACTTACTCGTCTGCGCTTTTCAAAAATAAAAAAGAAGTGCTATCTAGCGCGCAAACAAATAAGTATGAATCAATATGTAAAAATTTAAATTTGAAAGAGGGTGACAGCGTCTTGGAAATTGGCTGTGGATGGGGGGGATTTGCTGAACATGCTATCAAGACTAGAGGTGTCAAACTCACGGGTCTGACGTTGTCTAAAGAACAATTAGATTATTCTAAAAAAAGAATGTTTGAATTGGGTATAGCGGATAAAAGCTCATTTCTTCTGCAAGATTATAGAGATGAAAAGGGTGTTTACGATGGTGTTGTGTCAATAGAAATGTTTGAGGCCGTTGGAGAAAAATATTGGCCTATATATTTTAAAACTATCAAAAATTCTCTCAAAAGTGGTGGTCTAGGATGTCTACAAGTTATAACCATTGATGATAAGTATTTTCCTAAATATAGGAAAAGTGTTGATTTTCTTCAAAAGTATATTTTTCCTGGAGGTATGCTCCCAAGTTATACGGCTCTTGTTGACCAAATTCGTAGTGCGGACTTGGAATTTATCAGAAGTAAGGAATTTGGACAAAGTTATTCTAAGACTCTTCGTATATGGTCCGAAAGCTTCAATAGTAAGTGGGACAGAATATCTGAGCTGGGATTTGATGATAGATTTAGGCGGATGTGGAACTTTTACTTAACCTCATGTGCGTCATTCTTTTTTTCCGGAGCTGGTGATGTAACCCAGGTGACTCTAAAGAAAAATTAGCTTCTTTTGCGCCAAAATTATTTACAACACATTATTTATGCATCAAACGCACTGTCTTTGGCACTGATAATATTTCCACTCTTTATTTTTGTCAGCGAGCATTATGCTAGGCAATTTGGTATCTCTCTTCTAGGGATCGGAGTTATATTTTTAATTGTACGATTGTTAGATGGAATTTTAGATCCTCTAGTAGGTTGGGCAAGTGACAACTTGAATGTTCCCCTTGGAAAAAGAAAGTTTTGGATGTTGATATCGTTACCCTTCACTCTCTTTGGGGTCTGGGGTCTCTTTGGATCTAATTTGGGTACATTTGCTTTCCAACACTTTGCGTTTTATATAGTAATACTGACCATAGGCCTATCACTTTTAACTCCTCCTTTTTATAGTTTAGGAGCGGAATTAAGTGGAGAGTATGTTGAGAGATCTCGAATAACCTTTTTTCGCGAAGGCTTCTTTCTTTTAGGGACAATTCTAGCAGCTCTAATGTATGCTATGGCCGAGGGATCCACACAAGCTCTCAAAAATATAGCCACAGTAATTTTTATTAGCCACCCACTAACGATAATAATTTCCGCTTTTGTTATAAAAGAAAGATGTATAGCACATCAAAACAAGTCAGAATTATTTAGTGTGGTCACAGCCATTCTAGTTAACAAAAAATTAAAATACTTTTTCCTAAGTCAGTTTTTTAATGCCGCTGCGAATGGAATTCCGGGAGCTTTGTTTGCTTTTTTTGTAATCCATCGACTACAAAGAGAGGATTTAGTAGGGTTACTTATGCTTTTATATTTATTATCGGGTGTGTTAAGCGTGCCACTATGGATTAAAATAAGTAAGCTCTTTAAAAAAAGTGATTTATGGTGCGCCTCAATATTTTTTTCCATGATTGTTTTCTCATTAGTATTTTTTATGAATACTGACAGTGTTTTTCTATTCTCGGTAATATGTCTATTGACCGGTATTTGTGTGAGTGCAGATTCTGCTCTTCCAACGTCTATTCAGGCAGACCTTTTAGATGAAGATCTTAAAATAGTGAAGAGCAATCGGTCTGGAACTTTCTTCTCAATTTTATCTGTTATAAATAAGACCGCCGCAGCTTTTTCAGGAGGATTCGTTTTGTTGTTTCTTTACGCAGTTGATTTTGATCCCTTGGGTGGTAATTCAGAGGAGATATTATTTTGGTTAACCTGTTTATACGCTATTGCTCCAATCACTCTGAAGGTTTTGCCATTACTACTAATGTTTAGGTTCCCCGAAACAAACAGCAATCAATCTATCTAATAAGAAGAAAGTATTTACCCAGTAGTTTATCTATTAATTTTTTTGGTAAAGTGCGGATCAGGTAAAACTGTACCCCTGATGGTCCCATTGAGTATTTGACTTTAGGATTTTTTAGACTTGAAATTTTGTAGATTTCTCGTGCTAAAACTTGAACATCTTGTCCTTGCTCTGATAATCCTTTGATAAAATTTGTAAATTTATTGAAGGCTTGATTATATACCGTCTTTTTAAAATCAACGGCTCTTTCGTCTATGTTTGATTTATCCCAAATTTCAGTTTTAAAAGCTCTTGGTGCGACAATTATTACTTTTATACCATAAATTAACAGTTCACGACGAAGAGACTCGGAAAACCCTTCAAGAGCATGTTTACTTGAACAATAAGACGCCATAAAAGGCTGCCCAATTGATCCTCCCCCGGAGCTTATATTTATAACTTTACCAGGAGAACATTTGTTTTTTGCACCAAGTAATGGCAGAAATATTTGAACACAATTAAAAGTTCCTAAAACCATTGTTTTAAGGTGAAGATCAAATTCTTCACTAGAAATGTGTTCAACAGGCCCTAATTTTGCAATTCCTGCATTATTTATCAAAATACCTAGGTTAGCTCCTTTTAAAGTTAATTTAACTTTTTTGTATGCTTTGGATATCTTTGAATAGTTGGTTACATCAAAAACTAAAGGAACGAAATTAACACCATATTTCTTCTTAAGAGGAACTTCCATCTTTTTGTCTCTTATCGATCCAAACACAAGATAGCCCTGTCTTAAAAACTCCGCGACAAGGGCTGCACCAATACCCGTTGAACAGCCTGTGATCAATATTGACTTATTCAACTATTTTGCCATATTTTGTGGATATTATTTTTTCTGTTATTCAAAATGAAACGAGCTGGATAGTTTCCAACAGTAAAACCACTCCCAATCCAATTTTTGTGTTGATCATATTGCAGGGTTAATTCCAAATCGCCCGATATCTCCCATTCTGTTACCGAGTATTCTTTATCATTAAAGGATACTTTTCTATTTCTCAACTTTCGAGTTTTTATTTCTAGAGGTGTACCATCCTGTGTACTAACCCAAATCCTTCTTTTTAAAAACTCTGGAGTGAAATAACTTGTCGTGGCAAAGGTGTCTTTGATAACCCCTGAAAAAGCTGATCCTTCAATTCTAAAACCGCCTTTTTCCCTTTGGCCTTTTACATAATATCTTTTCCCAAACCAAGATGAATTAGCATCTATGGACATTAGCTTTTTCTTTTTCCAAACCTCACGGTTTTTTAAAGTATATTTCATAAATTTTAGCCCCAAAAATTTTGGCCTTATCTCAACGTCAATTAGGACTTCTAAACCATCTTTAAGCTTTTTATGGGTTAGATTTGAATAACCAACTATTTCATCATTTAATAGTACATCAAAGTTTACAGAAGAATTTGGTATTGAACCATACGCTTGCTGCGAAATCAAGCCTAACGACAAAATGCTTGAAATTAGGAAATGCCTTCTTTCCATTTTGTTAAAAATTCCTGTTAAAATTAATAACCATGTTTAAGTAGTAATACTATATTATTTCGATTGCATCAATTTACACATTTATTGATACCCGCTTACAAATAAAAAAATCGTGGAAATTTACTGAGGAAACTGTATGAATTGGATCAATTTTGGAATTTAAAGTAACTATTGTTAATCCTCTTTAAGGTAGGTAAGTTCAATCTATGAGTATATTAAACAAGCTATTAACTTTGTTATTTGCTGCTTTATTTCTCTTCCTTAGCCCATTAAATGTAAGAGGAGAAACGCTTGAAATTATTTTTGATAGCTTCAACAAAAACGCGTCAAGAGCCACCGATATACTGTCTAAGGGAGAAGCATCAAATGAATCTCTGAGTTACTTGAGAGCTGATTTATTTGAAGATAGAAATAAAGCTCTTCTTTTGCAAAAAGAGATAAATAACAAGTATCTAATTCAAAAAGGAGAGTTAAAGCTTATTGATGATTTAGTTTCAGAAAGTGCCATACAAGGGACATATATTTCGTTGAAGCGGCAAAAACTAATAAGTACTCTTGAAAAAACTACATTTCAGTTGGCTAATACAAAGCTTTCTCTGAGAAGAGCAGAAAGACTGATCAAAGAAATTGATGCATTAAAGAAAGTGAGATTCAATGAAAGGTTTTTTTCATTTAATCAACTTGTTTTGTTACCCACTACGTATGCTCAGGGAGCGTCTGATTTCGCAAGTTTAATTGGAAATTTTGCAGTTGATTTGTATAAAAATTTCAATACTCAAGGAAGGTGGATTAGGCTGTTGTCAGTTTCACTCCTTCCGGTAATAAGTTTTTTCATTGGCTTAATTATACTTGTTTTCCAAAAAAATATAATTGTATTCGGCAACAAAGTTATTTCATCGAAAATAAAAAATAACAATACGCTGATTTTTTTAAACCCTTTTCTTAGATTAGTTGTTCAAGTGATTGCTACTACGTTGATAATCAATTTTCTTCAAAGTCTTGGTGGAAATTATGGGCTTCCAATATTAATTGACGCTTTGCCTATGGCAGCTTTAATTTTCCTACTTGGAAATTTTCTTAGAACAGTTGTTGCAGAAGCAAAATACCGATTATCAAATGATAATTTTGGTTACACCCCTGATCTTTCACGGTTACAGGTAGCAATATTTTGCATAGCTATTGCCTTGGGGTTTTTCACAATTATCAGCTACTTGACCGAGAGGTCATATCTTTCCCTCGAAGCTGAGGTAACCTTAAATGCTATAGGTTTAGTAATAATTGCGAGTGTATTTAATTATGGTTTGAGAAGTGTACAAACTCTTATTTTTTCGTTAGCCAGCCTTCTGCCAGATAAGAAGAGGGGCTTAAGCTATTTGTCAGTCGATTTTATTGCCAAAGTAGCCATTGCTCTGACTTGGGTTTTTTTAATAGGAGGTATTTTTGGCTATCTCCTAATTGCCTTTGAGATAATTAAAGTGATGAGTTATATAACGGGTATAATCATCCTGGCAGTTTTGATCGACTTTTTCTTACGCACACTGTTTTTGTCGGAAAAGAAAAAGAAAAATAATGACACCAATCCATATTTTATGGGTTTTAGCTTGCTTAGTTTTATTGGGACTCTCTTGCTTATGGGTCTAGCTCTAGGAGTTGAGTTTTCACGATATGTGGAGCTATGGGTGAGATTTAACGAAGGTTTAACTCTAGGAGATGTTAATTTAACGCCTACCTCTATTCTGAATTTTGGTGTAATATTCGGTCTAGGTTACTTTGCAACAACGGTCATTCAGAGAATTGTAAAGATTACTGTGTTACCCAAAACAAAAATGGATAAAGGAAGTCAAAATGCGTTAGTGTCTGGTGTTGGGTATATTGGTTACACATTGGCAGCTGTGATTGCCTTATCTTCAATTGGATTCAATTTGTCAAGTATCGCCATTGTTGCTGGAGCTCTTAGTGTAGGGATTGGTTTTGGTCTGCAAACTATTGTATCAAATTTTGTTTCCGGAATTATTTTGCTTGTCGAGAGACCCATAAAAGAAGGTGATTGGATAGAAGCTTCAGGTTTCTCAGGCACTGTCAAAAAGATATCCGTTCGTTCAACGCAAATCGAAACATTCGATCGAGCGATGGTTGTTGTTCCAAACTCTGAATTAATCGCAGGGTCCGTTCTGAATTGGACCCATAGTAATGAGACCGGCAGGGTACGGGTATCAGTAGGTGTTTCCTATGATACTGACCCAAAAAGGGTAGAGAGATTATTACTGAAAGTTGGAAAAAGTCATGAGATGGCTCTTAAAAGCCCGGAGCCATTTGTAAGGTTTCAGCAATTTGGAGATAGTTCACTAGATTTTGATTTGATTATTTATGTAAGAGATAAAAATTATATGTTTCAAGTCAGATCAGAGCTGCATTATTCCATTTTTGAATTATTTAAAAAAGAGGGTATCGAGATCCCATTTCCGCAAAGAGATTTAAATATAAAAAGTAACTTAAATTCTAATATCCAAAAAAGAATATCGGTTAAGATGGATAATACAAAATGAGTGATCAAGAATTTGTTTATAATAAAGCCCCCTATAAAAAAGAACATGAAGCTAGAATTATTGGTGTATCTACTGAGCTTGGTATCAAACTAGACGAGCCAATTTTTTATCCAAGGGGGGGAGGTCAGCCAGGAGACTCTGGTACTATTTCAGTAAACGGAATCCATTTTAAGATAATTGATACCGTTAAGGGGCCAGAGGACGAGGTTTACATTAAAATTGACGATGCGGAATCTATTACCGAATTGAAGGAGGGAACTAAAGTAACCCAAAGGTTGGCTTGGGATATTAGATACAAATATATGAAAACACACACCGCACTTCACTTGTTGTCTGTATGTCTTCCTTTCCCCGTAACAGGAGGACAAATAACTTTTGAAAAAGGTCGCGTGGATTTTGATATGCCGGATTCACCTAATAAGGATGAAATTACTGATAGATTGAATTCTATGGTAGAAGCAGACTATGCTGTGTCTTATGATCTAATTTCACAAAAAGAACTAAGAGAAACCCCACAACTCATAAAAACAATGTCAGTGAAACCCCCACAAAATGTTGACTTTGTCCGGCTAGTAAGGATAGGCAGCTCCGATAATGTTATTGATTTACAGCCTTGTGGGGGGACTCATGTAAAGTCAACTGGAGAGATAGGTAAGCTACTTATTTCAAAAGTGGAAAAAAAGGGCCGAATGAATAGACGCGTTTCGGTTGTCTTGCAAGATTAATAAAAATACGTAGAATGCTGTTAGTACTGGAGAGGTGGCCGAGTGGTCGAAGGCGCACGCCTGGAAAGTGTGTAGGCGGGAAACCGTCTCCAGGGTTCGAATCCCTGTCTCTCCGCCACTAACCTAACTTCCTTATGTCACCCTGTGTCATAAACCCAAAGAAACAAGCGAAGTTGTTGACGTAAGCCCTTCACGCTAATTCATAATACATCATCTTAAATCAACCCACTTTGTAGACCGAGTTGTGGACTGGAGATGACATGAAACGATTAAACGCAAAACAATTAGTTGTATTGCCGAAGGGCAAATACCATGATGGCAATGGCCTGTATATTTCAATTTCGAGCAAAGGAAAAGGTAAATGGAGCTTTCGCTATAGGGCACACAAAAAATCACGAGAGATGGGGTTAGGGCGGTTCCCAGACGTCTCCCTTTTCGATGCCCGCCAGCATGCCCTCAGCAACAAGCAATTACTGAAAAAGAATATTGACCCGATAGACGAAAAGAATAGAGCGGAGGTTTTAAGACAGCAACAAAACAAAAAGTTTTCCGAAATTGCTGACATTTATATTTCAACAAAAAAGAAAGATGAATGGACAAACGCCAAAAGTGAACAGCAATGGCGGAGCACAATAACGAATTATGCTGTCCCTTATTTAGATAAAAAGCCACTGAGTGATATTAATATGGACGATATTCATTTGCTTTTATTACCCATTTGGTCATCGAAAACCGAGACGGCACGGAGACTACAACAAAGATTATTCAGAATTTTTGGGTTTGCAAAAGTAAAGAAATGGTATGACAGAGATAATCCAGCCTTATGGAGAGGAGGGTTACAAGAGGTTATGTCAGACCCCTATAAAATCCAAAAGATTACGCATCACCCCTCTTTACCGCACGAAAAAATTCAACGTTTTTATAAACAGCTTTGTGAATATGATGTGGTCTCGGCATATGCATTGCGGTTGTTGATTTTAACAGCCTCTCGGACAAGTGAAGTCATCAAAGCAAAGTTTGAACAATTCAATCTCAAGAAAAAGCTATGGACGCTTCCCTATCAAAATATGAAGGCACGAAAAGAACATACGGTTCCGTTGTCAAATGAGGCCTTATCGATTATTGCATTAATGCGACAGAAGCATAATCATGAATTTGTGTTTACCAACCTTGGAACAGGACGCCATATATCCAATGGGGCTATGCTCGTATTTGTAAAAAAGCGATTTCCGCACTTCAAAATCACAAATCATGGCTTTCGGTCAACATTTAGAACCTGGGCAGAAGAACAGGGAAAATACCAACATTATGCCATTAAGTTCTCACAAGCACAGCAATTGCCAGATAAAGTGGAAAAAGCTTATATGCGGTCAAATTTACTAGAGCAAAGAAAAATTATTATGAACGATTGGGAGAAATATATACTGTCGTAGTACGCATAAATTTGTGATGCACAAAACGAAATGTTAAAGCTAATACAAAATACAAAGAGAAAGGCCACCCAATGTCGACTATATCACCGCCTGAAAATCCTGAAGCAAACCCACGAGTCAAAGCGGTCTTTGATGACATCCGTACCACACGAAGAAGCGATTTTATAAATAACCTATGGCACTACCTTGCCTTTGACGAGAGCTTACTTGAGAATACGTGGCGCGATGTAAAAGCAGTAATGGCAACACCAAGCAAACTAGACCCAATGACAAAGGAACTAATCTATGCCGCTGTGTCCATAGCAAATAGCTGCGAATATTGCATACATTCGCACACCGCAGCTGCCAGAGCAAAAGGAATGGATGATGAACAATATGCAGAGTTCTTATCAATTGTGTCGCTCGCGGGTAGAACGAACCAACTTCTTAATGGAATAAAAGTACCAATTGATAAAGAATTTGATCACGAAGAAAAAAAGTAGGTTTATGTAAAAAAGACATTGTTTGGTCTTTATTTATAAAAAACTAAATGCTATTATTAAGGAACTATTGACCTACGCATTAATTTGCGGCTTACTCACGGCAAGGCGAAACCCTAGGGTGTGAGGATTTCAACACGCACAATAATGTGCTCTTACTTCGGGATAGATTATTAATCTAGTGGCGAAGGTTTCAAGTTTTAAATTTTAATTATTTAAAGAGGAATCTTTATTATGAAGTCCAATTTTATAAGTAAAAAAGAAGTAGCAAGAATGCTGAACATAAGTCCCTCAACCGTCACACGATGGTCTAAACCAAATTCAAATTTTCCAGAGCCTTTCCCACTCGGACCAAACAAGGTCGTGTGGGACGTGAGAGAAATTGAAAACTATATAAATGAGCAAAAAAAACAAAGAGGTTTTCTAGGGCATAAGCCCGTAAGACAGGTACAAAATGTCAACAAAACTCAATGAAAATCAACTTATTGCTATTCATTTAATAGCTACTGGTGTGAAAGCATCACTAATTTCTAAGCAACTTGGGATTAGAGAAGAAACGCTATCACGATGGAGGCAGAATGATAAATTTAACGAAGCAGTAAAGAATGCTACGGAACGCATTTTAACGGAGATTGTTCATACACATAAAAACCTATTAATTACCTCTCAGAAAATTATTGCAGACGCTTTAAATGACGAGGAGATAGATTTATTTAAAAAAGCTAACTTAGCTATTAGGTTTTTGAGCTTAATAAAGGGTAAAGAGGATATTGAGAAAAAATCTTCGGACAATCTTAATCAGTATATAGACTCAAGAGATTTGGGCACTAGAATTTAGATAAAAAATACAATTGTAACTTTTACAATATAAGGAAAAAAAGATGGACGTTGTGAACACATGGGAAATCCGGCTTGCTAAAATTATCTGTATCCTCGGGATGGGTATGTCGGCATTTATGTTTATAACTGAGCTACCCTACCCTAAGGAAGACATACAGCAGGACTTATTGGTAAAATCTGGCCCTTTAATAATGTTTATATCCGTAGCTCTAGGATTTTTCAGAATTGACGTCACGAACTATAACAAATATATTGCGATAATAGCTCCCGGAATTTTTCTAGGTTTTAATATTATGGTGCTGGGTCACCAGCTTGATATGTTGAAGATGCCAGATGATAAGGTTATTGCTCCTGGACGTTTATTAGAGCATATCTTTATTATCTTTCCATTCTTTGCCTTGCTTTCATTATTTTTTATAAGACTATGGGCTATTTTACTTTGGCTTGCTCTCAGTTTGATCCAACCTGTGAAGGATTATTTTATTTTTACGCGACTAGATCAACTTTACTTTACGAACGACTGGGAGCTTTTGGCAACTGATGGGAATGCAGTAAACCAAGGTATTTTTACTGATTATATAACCTTGTATATGCTGTACTTGGTAGCAATTGCAGCTTTTGCAGTATTTAATAGATGGGTGCTCAGAAGTACAGTAGAACTCGAAAAATCAAGAGCGAATTACAGTCGCTACTTTTCCCCTGATGTAAGAGACGAGATAGAAAGCTCAACAAACAACGCGAATGAAAAAAGCTCGAGAGATTTAACGGTAGCTGTAATGTTTACTGATATTGTTGGTTTCACAAAACTTTCAGAAAAGATGCAACCAAAAGAGGTTTTGGAATTATTGAGTGAATATCAGACATTAATGGTAGACGCAATTTTTCAACATAAAGGTACAGTGGATAAATTTATAGGTGATGCTGTTATGGCAAATTTTGGAACGCCGAAATCTCATGGAAACGACGCGCAAAATGCATTTGACTGTGCCTTATTGATGAATAATAAACTTTCTGATTGGAATATCGAAAGAGAAAAAAAGGGACTTGTTAAAATTGAGCATCGCATAGGAATTCATTATGGCCCATGTGTCGCTGGAAATATGGGTAGTGAGCAAAGGGTGGAGTTTGCGGTGATAGGGGACGTTGTCAATGTAGCTAGCAGAATTTGTGATGCGTGCAAAGAATTTGATACTAACTTCCTCGTCAGCTTAGATCTTGAGAAAAAAGTGACGCATAAAGAGGATAATGAGAGAGTTTCAAATTATAAGATTAGAGGTAGAAAAGACACGATTGCACTTGTGAAAATCTATTGATCACTCCTCAGAGATTTATTGCTAATGCTTCAAACTTAGACGATTTAGATTCATTAAGGAAATATTGTAAATAGAAATTTAGAGAAAGTGGCTTGCTATGAGAGAGAAATTTGAATTGTTGATACAAATTAATACCTCTATTGAAAAAGGTGAAATTCCTAATTTAGATGATATATTTCATGCTGATTACCTTTATTTGAAAGATAATACACTTGTAAATCGAGATGACCATGTAGAGTTCATGAGAAAAGAATTTACAAGAAAAATCACTGTTATTAATCCACAATTTTTGTATGAAGACAAAGATATGATGACATATAGCTACAACATCAAAGTTCGTGAAAAAAGCTATCGAGTTATCCAAGTTCAAATGTGGAAAGACGGAAAAATTTGGAGAGAAATGAGTAATGCAGTTGAAAGTTAAAAAGGGCTAATGTTCATCTGAGTTTCTCCAAATAAGAAACCATTACTTTGACGTTTACTCGTGGAGCGTCAATTTGAGTTGCCATCGTGGCAAAAAATTGATCACCACCGTTAGAAGAAAGTCTGTCAATTATAGTTTGCTCATCTACCGCAAACCAATGGCAGAAAAAGAAATCTCCACGTCCATAAAACATTTGGTAAAGCAATGCATAATCTGACACCTCAAAGTTGTTACTAAAATCTCCCTCGACTAGTGCTCTATCTTTTAAGAGCTTAAAGAAGCTTTGTTTCAATTCGATACTTTCATTCCCAAACCAATCTGAATTCTTTTTTCGATGACTATTAACTTCTCGAAACTCTTTTCTTACCTTTGCAGAATGAAACGTATGTGTTGCGATATAGTGCTTAAGCTTTGGTTTTTTTTCACTCATTTTCAACTACTCCTGAATATGTGAATGAATTTTTAACATACAACATTTGAACTTTTTGATAAGATAAAAGTCGATCAATAATGGTATTTGGAAGTGATTGAAGGAGCAATATGACTTATTTCGATAAAATGGTAAAAGATATGCGTAACAAGGATCTGGATGCTATTCAGGATTGGTTACACCCTGATTTTTTATTTTGTGCTGATTTTGAAATGCTCACTAGAGAAGACTGGCTTGAGGAAACTAAGAAAGAGTTCAATAGAAATGAAGTCACACTTCATGATAATGCTAAATGTACTTTGGAGAATGAGCACATAGTTGTTTTCGAACAAAAGTACGTTCGTGAAGGACAATTAGTTCTATCAGTAAATTCGACGCACTTTAGAAATGGAAAACCGTGGAGAACTATAATTAATAGAATTCCTATCGAAGAATAAGCAAAAAAAGGAAATTAAAATGACACCTACTAACGTCGTATCGATGGATTTCGAAACAAAAAACCTATGGAAGATTTTCTGAAAACATATGAAAGAGACAGTCCCACTCTATACCCTGATGCTGAAATTCTGTTGATGATTAAAACCACTGAAACAAGCTGTGTGGGCGTTTCAGTTTATCCCAACGAAAAAGTGCGTAGTCTTGCTGAAAGTCGTACATCAGGCAAACTAAAATATCTTGTTAAGGAGAATTTCAGACTGTCAGGAGATATGGTTGTGAAGCATGTATTCACAAATAAATGAGAATTGAATGACTGAAGCAAAATTTACAATCTCTACATGCATAGTATTTATGGAAGTCTAGCAAAAAAAAATTGCTGAGGCACAATGCACTTCAGATGCACGTATTAAAGCATCACTACAATAATAATGAACTTAATAATGCACCTGCGATTGCAGAAAGCAAGATAAATGCTATTTTCACTACGCTTCTGTTTTTGACTATAAAGATTTAACTTGATCGCTTCTATAGTAATGTGAAATCATAAAATTCTGCAAAATAACGGAAAGATAAGGGATGAAGCATTTTATATGCACTCACACATTTCATTCAGAGGAAACTAAAAAAGCGTATTTTGAAGATAATAAAGATATTACCTCTAAAGAGTGGTTTGCATCAGTTGAGGGAGAAAAAGTAAAGTGTATCCAGCACTGGCTAGGGGATCAGGATTTTTGGTTTTGTCATTGGATCGCTGAGAGTGAAAATCAAATACACGAAAAGCTTGAAGCCATAGGGGCTGATAAACTTTTTCTTACTATGGCACAAGAGATGAGTGTTTATGCAACTTCGGATGAGCCAGACAAAAAGCTATATAGTTAACATTAATGCTAGTGAGAAAAAAGAAATGTGAAAAATGTTTCTTCATTTCAGAATTATGTCTCTTCCCTTTTTGTCAAAATCCAATTCAAAAGCTTGTGACAAAAATAACTGAAAACGAGAAAGCCTACAGCCATTAAGTTAATCATCACTTGACGAAGAAAAGTGTCAGCATGAAAGCTAAGAAGCACGAACATCACAGCGAACCCTCCCCCTATTATCCATATCGTTACAAACGCAACTCGACGAAATATTTCTATTAATCTATCCATTTAATCCTATTATAATGACTATTTTTAGAATTGGGAGGAAATGATAATGAGCGATAATGAAACTCCTTTTGTTTTGTTGGCTAGAATTACAGTTAAAAAAGGAAAAGGTTGACGCGTATTTGGAAATTGCTGAAGAGGTATAACATTTTTTTCGCTATTTAAAAAATGCACTAGATTTAGCTCCATATTTATTGGAATATATCTAAAGTTCAGATTATGAATTTTTTATGAAAGATAAAGATTTAATAAGAAAAAGACATGTTAACGGTTTACGGTTAGCTGGCACGGTTGGGACCGGATTATTCTTCACGGGCATTATTGTCTCTATTCTAACAAATTTAGGTTGGGCAAGTGCGCTTGCAGGGCAATTATTTACTATTTTTACATTAACTGGAATGACCATATTTGTATTAGTTGCCGTATTTGTTAATACAAAAAATTATAACTATTTTCTGACTTTGCTTGTATTTTGGTTGCTTGTTTCTCCATGGCTTAGGCGTGCTATTTTCGGTATAGATGATGGAGTGGTTGACTATTTAAATACTTACGGTGGTAGAATGTTAGACTATTCCTTTGTGTTTATTTCTTATGGCATGATACTCGCGGTACTTTTATCAAGATTTTACCTTTCAGTAATTTTGATCATCTACTACTATCTGATCACAGCACTCTCCGTTTCTAACATTATCTTCAACCCAAAAACATTTTTGACTTATGACCCCACTTTAATAACATCGAACCTTTATGCAATGAATGGAGGAATTTTTTCCCAAAATGCAGCAATTACTACCTTCAGCGCCATAGCGTTAATTGCTATTGCATGGAGTATGCAAAGAAACCTTAAAGATGCAATAGCCCACGAAAGGTCTAACAATCTTTTAGGAAGATATTTCTCTCCAGAGGTTAGAGATGAAATTGAGAAGAATAAGGATAAACATGACTTAGATCAGGAAAAAGAGCAACAAATTGCTGTTCTTTTTACCGATATATCCAATTTCACAAAACTCTCGGAAGGAATGAAACCCCAAGAGGTATTGGCTTTATTATCTGAGTACCAAACAAAAATGGTGTCCGCAGTATTTGAACATGGGGGAACAGTTGATAAGTTTATTGGAGATAGCGTAATGGCTACCTTTGGAACTCCATTTTCACGGGGAAATGATGCCCAAAATGCTCTAAATTGCGTCAGACAAATGCAAGTCTCTATGCGTGATTGGGAAAAACAAAGAGAAGAAAATAACTTACCAATTGTAAGGCACCGGGTTGGTGTCCATTTTGGAGGCTGTTTTGTTGGAAATGTGGGGAGTAGTGATAGGGTGGAATATACTGTTATCGGTGATACTGTTAATGTAGCGAGTAGAATTTGTGATGCCTGCAAAGAAATCGATGCCGAAGTATTATTTTCTGACAAAGTTATGAATAAAATAAATGAAAAGCTATCTTCTGAAGTGGTTTCCAAATTTTCTATAAGAGGAAGAAAAGAGAAAATAGACCTTCATAAAATTTCTGTATGAATAAAACATGCGATCCAAAATACTGAGATTAGCCCATAACTATATGAGATACTGATATGGAATAGGTATTTTGTAGACTAAATTGTAGACTGAAAAATATCTAGGCTTTAAAATATAATAAATTCAGATGATTAAAAAGAAATGGTGAGGAGGGTCTCTCCGCCAAACCCTTTAAAATCTAAAAGTTATTCATTTTCCTATGGTAAAAATTTCATTAGATCGTTAAACAGGTTGGACCTTAATATGGAGTTAGTCTGCTATTGATCATATTATCAGAAAATATTCAAGGGCTTCAAAAGTGGGCAGATAAAGTATCTAAAGGCTTTTCTGATGGGGGTTTAAATTTTGTAAGGTCAATGTCTTTAACCGAGTCTTTGTATTCCTGCAAAGTAGGTGTCCTTCCTAATATTGCAGATAGTACTACAACTGGTGTTGAAGCAAGAAGTGACTCTCCCTTTTTTTCAGACGAATCCTCTACTACCCTACCTTTGAAGAGACGCGTTGAGGTCGCAAGAACTGTATCACCTTTCTCGGCCTTCTCCTGGTTTCCCATGCACAGGTTGCATCCTGGTCTCTCAAGGTACAAGATATTTTCATATTCAACTCTTGCCCCTTGCTTGGGATTTTTATCATCAAATTGGAAGCCAGCATATTTTTCTAGAATATCCCAATCGCCTTCATCTTTTAGCTCATCTATAATGTTGTATGTTGGTGCCGCCACCACTAAAGGCGCTTTAAACTTTACCTCACCTGATTTTTTCTCAAGATTACGCAACATTTGAGCAACGATTTTCATATCTCCCTTATGAACCATGCATGAACCAACAAACCCAAGGTCTACAGATTTTTCTGCTCTATAGTACGATATTGGTCTTATGGTATCGTGGGTATATCTCTTAGAAATGTCCACGTTATTAACATCTGGATCTGCAATCATCGGCTCGGTAATTTCATTCAAATCCACTACAACCTCAGCAAAATACTTTGCGTCTTTGTCTGGCTTTAAAGCAGGGTTCTCTCCAGATTTTATTTCCTGTATTCTTGAAGAAGCTTTATCCATCAATCCTTTTAAAGTTTGGTTTTTGTTATCCATTCCTTTTTCGATCATTGTTTGTATTCGTTTTTTTGATATTTTTAGTGACTCAATTAAAATGTCATCATTAGAAATACAGACAGAGGCCTTTGCTTTCATTTCGGCAGTCCAATCGGTAAAGGTAAATGCTTGATCCGACATTAAAGTACCAATATGTACTTCAATAACCCTTCCTTGAAAGACATTTTCACCAAATTGTTTTAACATTTGGGCTTGAGTGGAATGAACAACATCTCTGAAATCAACATGGCTATGCAAGTCTCCCTTAAAAGTGACCTTTACAGATTCGGGAATCGGCATTGTTGCTTCACCAGTCGCAAGAGCAAGCGCAACGGTACCAGAGTCTGCTCCAAATGCGATACCTTTTGACATTCTAGTATGTGAGTCTCCTCCAATAATAATAGCCCAATCATCTATTGTGAGGTCATTGAGCACTTTATGTATTACATCTGTCATCGAGTGATAAATACCTTTTGGGTCTCGGGCAGTTATGAGACCAAAATCATGCATAAACTGCATTAATCTAGGGATATTATCTTGAGCCTTTATGTCCCAGACAGAAGCCGTATGACATCCTGACTGATATGCACCATCAAGTGATGGAGATATAACGGTAGCAGCCATCGCTTCTAATTCTTGTGAAGTCATAAGTCCGGTGGTGTCCTGCGAACCAACGATATTTACTTTAACTCGTACATCGGAGCCTGCGACAAGCTTTTTGTCACTCGTAAGACCAATAGCATTTTTGTTAAATATTTTTTCAACTGCGGTGAGTCCTTGATCCTCGGAATGGATTTCTCTCGGTGAAGCAAATACAGGTGCAGGATCTTTGTTTAATATATTAGCTGCAAAATTTTGAAGTTTTTTTCCGAAGACTATAGAATAGGAGCCTCCAGCTTTCATAAATTCTACCTTTTGCCTTGTGAATGATGAGCTTAAATCTACTAATTCCTTAGTTTCTTCTTTATTGTAAAGCTTCTTTGTTTTGGTGTTAATGGTAAGTTCTGTTCCTGTTTCAACAGAATATAATTGCTCTAAAATAGGCTCACCATCATTATTTAAAATAATATTTCCATCGGAATCTTTCTTTTTAGCCCAATTTTTCAAATCTATTCCAATACCCCCTGTCACTCCAACAGTAGTTAGAAAAATTGGTGATATACCATTTGTTCCAGCAACAATGGGAGCAACGTTTACATAAGGAATGTAAGGACTAGCCTTTTTACCTGTCCAAAGTGCCACATTATTTACACCAGACATTCTGGATGATCCAACTCCCATGGTGCCTTTTTCAGCAACAAGCATGACACTTTTGTCGGGATGCGCTATCTTAAGCTGAGAGATTTCATCCTGAGCCTTTTTTGATATAAAACACTGCCCATGAAGTTCTCTATCTGAACGAGAATGCGCCTGATTACCAGGTGACAGCAGATCAGTAGAAATGTCGCCTTCTGCAGCAACGTAGGTAACGATCTTTATCTTTTCTGGAATTGCATTTAACTTTGTAAAAAACTCCGCCTCAGAATAACTTTCCAATATATCCTCAGCTATTTTGTTGCCAGCATTATATTTTTCTTCAAGCCTGTTTGTATCTGCTTCATAAAGAAAAACCTGCGTTTTTAGCACGTTAGCAGCTTGTTCTGCAATTTTAGTATCTTTATGAAAAGCTAGGTCTAAAAGAACCTCTACAGATGGCCCACCTTTCATGTGTGATAGTAAGTCAAAAGCAAGTTTTTGATCAATTTCTACGACACTATCCTCCTTAAGAATAAGTCTCTTTAAAAACTTTGCTTTGACTGAAGCGGCGCTGGTGGTACCGGGCAATACATTGTATATAAAATGCTTTACAGCATCATCTCTAGTAGAAGACTTTGTCGTCAAAATTATATCTATAATTTCTTCTAATAGATTTCCTTGATCAATAGGCTTCGGACCAAGGCCTAGTTTTGCACGCTCTTTTATTTCTTGCAAATAAGCTTCGTATAATCCCAAAACTACCCCCCCTCGCACTATATTTGAAATCTAAATTAAAGCAGAGCTTTAAGAGATAAATAGTATAATTTTTATAACGAATATGCAAGGTCTGGAAGGAAAAAGCACATAAAAAATTGGGTCTTCAGATTTGGTTCGGAAAACTAAATTTAAATTTGAGTAAATATTAGTTAATTAAAAGTCATTGAGAGAACTACCAAATTTTTTTCTCTATAAAAAATTGTTGCTTTTATTTAATAGCAGCACAACGAGTAAGAATTGAACATCTTATAAATAAGAGATTTAATGAGAAATTTTTGTATACTTTTAAGCGTTGTATGCGACAATTATAAGCAATTTGGAGTAGGAGAAATGATATGAATGAGAACTTACCACCACTTGTAAAAAATGGATCTATGACAACAGAGGAATGGCATGCTCGAGTAGATCTGGCAGCTTGCTACAGACTAATGGCACACTTTGGCATGGATGACTTAATTTACAATCATATTTCTGCTAGAGTCCCGGGGCCAAATGAACATTTCCTTCTGAATCCATTCGGATTACTTTATGAGGAAATAACCGCCTCAAATCTCGTAAAAGTTGATTTAGATGGAAATATAATTTCTGAGACAGAGGATAAAATAAATCCAGCAGGTTTTGTTATACATTCGTGTATCCATAGAGAAAGGCCGGATATGCATTGTGTTATTCATACACACACATCTGCCGGCGTTGGTGTGTCGTGTCAAGAAGAAGGGCTATTGCCATTAAGCCAAACAGGGCTTCTGTATAAAGATTTGATCGGTTATCACGAATATGAAGGACTAGCTTTAAATTTAGACGAGCAAAAAAGGTTGGTTGAAGATCTAGGAAAAGATAAACAGTTACTCATTTTAAAAAATCACGGCTTGCTCACATGTGGGCGAACAATACCTGAAGCCTTCATAATGATGTATTATTTAGAGCAAGCTTGTAAAATACAGATAGCTGCACAGGCAGGGAACAAGGTCAGTTTACCAAAGCCCGAAGTTCAAGACTTGGTACATCAGCAGGCAATGAAAGGTTTTGGATCGAAACTAGGAGAAATGGAGTTTACTGCGCTAAAGCGACGGCTTGCACGAATAGGGTCTGATTATGCGTCCTAAATAAGACAGTTAATAACTATCAATTAAGAAAGGTAGTGAATTCATCTAAAGGCGTTCGTTCGCTTACTAACGTATTTTCAGGTGCTTCTGCAGCATATCCCATCGACATTCCTGAAATTATTATTTCATCATCAGGAATATCCAGCACTTTGTGTACAACAGACCCAAACTCACACCACGCTTGTTGGGGACACGTTTCCAGACCCTTACCTCTAGCGAGTATCATAACATTTTGCATAAACATTCCAACATCAAGCCAGGATCCGTATAAAAGCTCTCGATCCATCCGAAAAAAAAGCCCAACTGGGGCTCCAAAAAATTCGAAGTTACGTAACATCGCGGCTTTTCTCGCAGGGTAGTCATCTCTTTTTATTCCATAAAGTTCGTAGAGTGCATAACCAACCGCTCTTTTTCTGGATAAGTACGGTTCTTTCAGTTTAGATGGCATATATTTATATTCTAAATCGGAGTTACCTGTCTCTGCGGCTTCTAAAACAGCATTTGTTAATTTTTTCTTTGTTTCTCCTGTGACACATGTCACTTTCCACGGTTGAGTATTGGTCCCAGAAGGTGCTCTTGAAGCATCTTGAATTATTTCTTTAACAAGGTCGATACTTACTGGATCAGGTAAAAAATTTCTTTTAGAGGATCTTTCACTAACAATTTTTTTGATTAAATTATCTAAGCCCTTTGAGTCAATAATATTATCCACTATTCTGTTCCCTTAAAATTTCATCTTTTCGTCGCTCTCTAAGAACAAAGCGCTGAATTTTTCCACTTGGCGTTTTCGGTAATTCGCCTACGTAAGTTATATTTCTTGGATATGCATGAGCAGCAAAATTCGTTTTTACCCACCTTTGAAGGTCCTGAGTAAGTTGATCGCTTTTCTCTGTTCCAGGCATTAAAACTACAAAAGCCTCAATTACTTCACCCCTTACCTTATCTGGGGTAGCAATTACTGCACATTCTGCAACTGCATTATGAGTGCTCAGAGCAGACTCAACTTCGAAAGGCCCAATTCTATAGCCTGCCATAATAATCACATCGTCATCCCTTGTGGAGAAGTAGAAATAACCATCTTTATCTACTGACCCAGTATCTCCAGTTAAATAATACTTTTTATCTTTTGAAAATTTTTCAGCACTTTTTTTAGGATTACCAACATAACCTGTAAACCAGGAAAAAGGACTTTTATCAATAATAAAGGCAACACGCCCTGGGACTCCGGGTTTTTCTGGTATATCTTCATTATTTTTGAGAACAGTAGCTGACCAACCTGGCATTACTTTACCCATGGAACCATCCCGCAATTCTGTTTTGAGTTCTGGGTGATGATGGTTATTTATAACCATACTAGTTTCTGTCTGACCATAATGGTCATGGACAGAGAGGCCAAAGAAAGACTTTGCCCATTCATTGATTTCAGGGGTTAAAGGCTCTCCTGCACTTGATAAACATCGGAGTTTATGTTTGTTTGAAATTTTTATTCCGTCAGCCCGAAGTGAGCGATAGACTGTCGGTGCGGCGGCAAAATTTGTGATTTTTTGCTTTTCTATTATGTCAATAGTTGCTTGTGCACTGAAACCACCTTCAAACAAAATAGCTGGGGTACCCGTGGTTAATGTCACAAGAATACCACAGTAAAGTCCATAAGCCCAACCTGGATCAGCTGCATTCCAAAAGACATCGGTCTGTCTTAAATCATAAGCGAATTCTCCGTATGCTTCTATGCATGAAAGAGCTTTTACAGGAAGACTAACACCTTTTGGCTCACCCGTTGTTCCAGATGTAAAAATGTGAATAATAGGTGCATCTGGATCTAAACCTGGCTCGTCCTTAAAGTGATTATCAGTCACTAATAAATCCTCCCATCTAAAAGTCCAATTGGGTGTTTGATCAAAACTAGCGGTTGTAATAACTTCGACTTTACTATTTGGCGCAAAGTCATCCGATGGTTTAAGTTTTGACTGCTGTTTTTGGTCACAGAAGACTATTTTAGAATTACTTCCATTCACTCTAAGCGTTATAGCTGGCGTAGAGAAAGCCGTGAATAAGGGGACGTGAACGGCTCCTATTCTCCAGATCGCCAATAAAGTGATAATGTACTCTTTGCTTTTCCCCATAAGCGTGGCAATTCTATCACCTTTTTTGATGCCTCTTTGTTTCAATCCATTTGCTATCAAAATGGACTGAGTTTTTAGTTCTCCATATGAAAGAGCATATTCTTCCATATTTTCGTTTATTATTTTATACGCAAGTTTAGTCGCAGGATATTGATCGCAGAGCAGATAATGAACACTCTTTGAGGAAGTTGAATATTTAGTAATCAACTCGCTAGTTCGTAGGGTGATTTTTTCACTGGTATCCATATATTTAACCTATTTATGTTTCACAAAAATGCTTAATATATGATATATAAATTGATTTTATAATGAAAGAAAAACGCAGACTAACCGTGGCCTGCACGAGCTTATTTAGGAGCTAACCTTTTGACGTATGAGGAAATACGCTCTATTAACGTTAACTAAAGAGCAAAAATCGTGCCTAATTTGGTGTATAAAGAATAATTTCTAAATGAAGCTGATAAACAAATATCTATATATCGAGCTATTAAAACCATTTGTGATATTTTCGTTCACGTTTATCGGTATACTATGGTTGGTTCAAATTCTTCCAAAGCTTGAAACTTTAGTTTTAAACAAGCAGCCGCTTGGTATATTTTTTAATGTGGCAATGCATACAATTCCCCAGGTAGCCTATTTTGTAATACCGGTTGCAGCTTTTTTTTCAACTATCTATGCTATAAATAAACTTGTTTCTGAAACTGAAATTGTAGCTATCACAAGCTCAGGCTTTTCATTTCTTTCTTTTACAAAAATAATTTTTATATTTGGATTAACTGTCAGTCTAATCCTATTTTTAATAACATTTTTTGTATTGCCAAAAAGTGCCTTTAAACTTCAGTCTATTTTTTTTAATATCGAACAAAACTTCGCCACAAAATTTATTGATAGTGGTAAGTTTTTACATCCAATATCTGGTGTGACTATTTATGTCAGAGATAAATTGGAAGAGAATCAAATGACTGGAGTATTTGTCTTTGATGATCGGAATGATAATTATTCATTATTATATTCCGCGAAAGAGGCTGCTATTAGAGATAATAATAGTATTAGAGATTTAATTATGCAGGATGGAGAGCTGCAGATCGTTTCAAAAAATGAAAAGAGTATAGTGTCTGTGAGATTTGAGAGATTTGGAATTAACTTAAATTCCTTTATACCTGAAACTCAGTATTACCTGGCCTCACCATCCGACGTTTCACCAATTACGGGAATTATGAAATCTAAAGAACTTGCTGAATTAACTGACTATACCTCCTCTGAATATTTGGCAGAGAGCCATATGAAGCTATCGTCGATATTGTCTCCAATTGCATTATGTATGCTTGGAGGGTTAGCTCTAATAGTTTTCAACAGAGAAAAATATAGAACTACTGTAATTGTTATTTTCCTGTCACTGGTAGCATTGGTAATGCAAGTAGCCATTATTTCACTGAAATCACTTCTTGTTCTCAATCCAGATACGTTTTTACTTATCTATCTTCCGCCTTTAGTAGTTCTTGTGGCAATATCATTAGTCATTAATCTAAAAGATACATTTGCCTAGGGATACGATCTTGAGGAGAAATCAAAAACAGTAAATAGCATCCCTACGAGAATTTTGCCAATACATCAATTATTGTAATTTTTTTAAAATTCAAATAAGTTTTAGCGATGCTATTAAAAGAAGTAAGGTCAGCAGGACTAATAGTCGCATATGTCGGATTATTTTTTTCTTTTTTAATGTTAATTCCGTGGATAACTTCTGTCCTCACTGGTTGGGAGGGAGGCATATCTTTCCTTTGGTCAGGTTTAATGGCTGCGATAGTTTGTGTTTTAGTGGTAATTGCTTGTTTTGGTGATCAACCAAAAATTACCCCGAGATTTGGAATATTAGTGGTTAATATGTTGTGGTTTTTGTTGCCAATTTTATGTGCAATACCATTAGCCAATTCATCTGCAAACTTAAGTTTCGTAGATGCTTTGTTTGAAGCAACCTCCGGACTTACGACCACTGGGTCAACTATAATGACAGACATTCTAAGCTATGATCGGCCAATTCTTTTATGGAGAGCTTTGATGCAATGGGTTGGAGGCCTAGGCATACTTTCATTAGGGCTAATTTTACTTCCTTTTTTGAGGATTGGTGGAATGCAGCTATTTAAAATGGAAAGTTCGGATAGATCTGATAAGCCCCTTCCAAGATTAGTAGAAATCTCAAGATCAATCATCATTATTTATTTTATTTTATCTTTGGCGTGTGTCGTTGCTTATCTTTTCGTCGGATTGACACCATTCGATGCTTTAACTCATGGTATGACTACCGTGGCAACCGGTGGTTTCTCAACTCACGATGAGTCTCTTGGTTATTATGATAGTTCGTCTGTTCTGTGGGTTGCAATCCTCTTTATGATAGTGGGAGGTCTACCTTTTAGCGTATTTGTTGCAATTTTTTTTACCCGAAATATTCCCAAATTAGACCCACAGGTATTCACCTTTATATTAATTATTCTTTTTTCTTGTACTTTGTTGATACTTTACCAAAATGGAGGGGTAGCAAAATCAATTCATGTAAACACTGAATATATTTTCAATGTGGTTTCTATAATAACGACAACAGGATATTCTAGTGGTGACTTCATGAATTATGGCTCTTTAGGTCCAGTCTTGTTTTTCTTTTTAATTTTTATTGGAGGTTGTGCGGGTTCCACTGCCGGGGGAATAAAGGTCTATAGATTTATTGTACTTGGGCAAGTAATTAAGACATCCTTAAGACAGCTAATTTATTCGAAGGGAGTATTCCTATTGAGATATGGAAACAAACTTGTTGATCAAGACATTTATCGCTCAACAGTAACAATGATCTGTTGTTTTTTTGCCTGTCTCATTTTAGTAACGTTAAGTTTGGCTTTTTGTGGGTTAGATTTTATTACCGCTATATCTGGAGCAACTACTGCATTAGCAAATGTTGGCCCTGGAATAGGTGAAATAATTGGTCCATCGGGAAGCTTCAAGAGCCTTGATGACGTTGAAAAATATATTTTAATATTGGCAATGATTTTAGGAAGATTAGAACTTCTAGTGGCAATGGCATTTTTCCTACCCATCTTTTGGAAGCAATAAGATATTAACCTGTATTTAATTCAGGTATGTTGGCAAAATGGATTAGGGCCTCTGGGTTAGCCAAAGCTTCTTTATTTCTAATTTCTTTTCCGTGTACAATATCTCTAACTGCTAGCTCAGTTATTTTCCCAGAACGCGTTCGAGGAATATCTGGAACAGCAACTACTTTAGCTGGTATATGTCTTGGGGTTAGATTTGTTCTTATCTGATTAACTACTTTTTCTTTAAGATTTTCAGTTAGCTTATAGTCATCTTGTAACTTTAGAAATAAAACAATTCTAACATCATTATTCCAATTTTGTGCTATTACGATGGACTCAGCAATTTCATTGAGTTTCTCAACGGTATTATATATCTCGGCAGTGCCAATCCTCACTCCGCCAGGATTTAGGGTTGCATCTGATCTACCGTAAATTACCACCGTACCGCGCTCAGTTATTTTGGCCCAATCCCCGTGCCGCCATACCCCTTTAAATTTTTCAAAATATGCTTGTTTATATTTTGTATCATTTTGATCATTCCAAAACTTTATGGGCATTGATGGGAATGGAATTTTGCATACAAGCTCACCTTCCATGTTAACCAAACTGTCTCCATACTCGTTGAAAATATCCACGTCCATTGCGAGTGCTCTGCATTGGATTTGACCTTTGATTACAGGACTCAAAGGGTTACTTAAAACAAAACAGCTGAGAAGATCTGTTCCACCAGAAATCGATGCAATCTGCACATCTGGTTTTATATTGTTCAAAATGTAATCATAACTATCCGGGCTGAGTGGAGAGCCAGTTGAACAAATAGTTCGTAGATTGCTCAACATGAAGTGTTTCTTGGGAACTATATTAGATTTTGAAAGTGCATCGATATACTTTGCTGATGTACCGAATATGCTCACCTTCGATTTTTCAGCTATTTTCCACAGATGTTCGGGATTTGGATAAAATGGACTTCCTTCATAGAGGACTATAGAGCTTTTACAAAATAGGGAGCCAACCAACCAGTTCCACATCATCCAACCACAAGTAGTAAAATAGAACATTTTCTGCTTTTCGCTTAAATTTATATGAAGCAGGTGTTCTTTTGCGTGTTGAATTAGAACGCCTCCTATGCTGTGTGTTATGCATTTAGGTTTGCCAGTGGTACCCGATGAAAAAACAATATATAGGGGGTCATTAAATTTACACAAAACATAGTTTTCTAATCTGTCTGACTGAAAAACAGCTTTAAAATTTGTAAAATTATCAATGTCTTTGGAAGAACTTATATATTCAACAACAATAATATGTTCTAACGAGGGAAGGCGTTTGGATATTGTTTTAATTTCCTCTGATCTATCTATAACCTTTCCATTATAAAGGTAGCCGTTCGTAGCAATCATAATTTTGGGCTCTATTTGTTCAAAGCGATCTATAACCCCCTCAATACCGAAGTCGCTCGAACAGGAAGAAAAAATAGCTCCTAAGGCAGAAGTAGCGAGCATCGATATAATTGTTTCAGAACAGTTGGGCATGTAAGCGCAGACACGATCCCCTTTCTTGACCCCCTTGCCTTTCATCCAACCAGCCATTTTAAGGGCCTTACTTTCAAGTTCTTTTCTGGTTAATGCATTCGAGTACTCATCTTCTCTAAATTCCTCTATAGCTATAGCATTATCTGCAGCTCGGAGTAGGTTTTCTGCATAGTTTAGTTTTGCATCTGGAAAAAACCTAGCGCCAGGCATCCGCCCATAATTTTTAGTAATTTTTGTGCCCTTGCTTCCTTTTATTTCAGAAAAATCCCACATCAAAGACCAAAACTTTTCGACATTATTGACTGACCAATCCCAAATATCTTGGTATTCTGTTTTTATTAATTGTGAGTACCTTTGATTTGCAAATTCAATAAACCGATATAGGTTGCTCGACTTTCTACTTTCACTACTTGGTTGCCAAATGATTTCAGGTTTATCCATTTAGAGGCCTCTTAATATTTTAACTAATTCGCTGGGGTCATTTAATATATAGTCCGCACACGCTAGCTTCAGTTTCTCTTTATCATTATAGCGCAACATAACTCCAATCATAAACGCTTTTAAATTTTTACTTTAAGGATTTTCAGGGAGCTTTACCCTAAGATTGATAGTTAAAAATAATAAGGAAGCAAACACCGAAAATGCAGCAAAAAATTTGAACTGATGATCAATGAGATAGCCTAAGTCTATAAAATAACCACTTAAAACAGGTCCTATAGCAGAACTGAAAACCATAATGGTTACTCCAACCGTACGCACTGACCCTAGATATAAAGACCCGAAGAATTCTGGGAAAAAAGTTCCATATACTACGATGTATGCCCCTGCGCTTAAACCTAACAGGATAAAGATAAGGAGTAATTCCAAGTAGCATGTAGCGATCGATAAGAGTAATAACCCTGAGATGAGAGGAAAAAGAAAAACAGGTAGAATCAATTTTGTGGAAAGTTTATCCACCAAATAACCGATTAAATACAAAGAAAAAAGAGTTGCGGCTGAATAGGCTGGAATAAATAGTACATACGTTGAAAGATCCCAATTTTTTATTTCCACTAAATGAACTTGGTGGAAGAAAAGGGTTGTTGTAATCATGGGAGAAGTCATTAGCCCCGGCACTGCTGCCCAAAAAACCCAACTTCTTAACATCTCGGATCGCTTCCATGATTTTTTCAACATGCCTACCTGCTGGTTTTCTTTCTGAGGCTTGGTGCCCTTGTTTCGCTCTGTTTTAGCAAGAAACCTAACTGAGGCCAATATTAGTATACTCATTATTATCGATACATACCAGCTGGTCTGCCAACTTAGAAGGCCTATTAAAGCAACAAATATTGTGGGCATTATAGCTTCTGCAAGAGTGTAACCAGAGTTTGCAACGGCGACTGCCTTACCCTTATTTTTAAAAAACCATTTGCCACAAAAGACCATTGATATGTGCCCAAGCATTCCTTGACCAAAAAAACGGAGGCCTAGAATAATAAAAACTAGCCCCCATGTAGAAGTATTGTTTGCCATTAAAAATACAAAAACAATCAATCCAAAAATGACCGACGTGCTGAGTCTTTTAGCTGAAAATCTATCTGCATAACCACCCATAAAGAGGATAAGAATTGCTGAAGATAAAGTTGCGCAAGAGTAGATCAGTCCCCATTGACCATGAGTTAACCCGAAAGCGGCCCTAATTTCTCCCGAGTATAATGAAATAAAAAAAGTCTGACCAAAAGCAGAACAAAAAGTAAGAATAAATACTACATAGAGCCAGCGTAAATTTTTTATATAAAAATCTATATTGATCATTGAACTTGTCAGTTAAAAGCTTGTATTCTTTAATCACAATAGTCGTACACGTGAAACTATAATAGGAAAGAATTAAATGTCAGAAATTATAAAAGTAGAGCATTTAACAGACCACATAGTCGAGGTTTTAATTAATAGGCCAGAAGATTATAACACATTTAATACAGAACTCAGGTTAAGTCTTGCTGAAAAATTGAGGAAAATTGATCAAAATAAAGATACGAGAATAGTGATATTGAGAGGAGAGGGACCTGGTTTTTGTGCTGGCGCCGATTTAAATGATGGAGGGCAAATGCCTCCTTCAAAACAGCTTTTAGATGAGTATTTTCCCATATTTGAAATAATCTCAAAAAGTCAAAAACTTTTCATAGCAGCCGTACACGGATCAGCAGCGGGGATAGGAACGGCTTTAGCAATGAATTGTGATTTTACGGTGATGGCGGCCTCGTCTCGTATTTCAATGGTGTTTTCTAATATTGGCTTGGTACCTGATGGAGGAGCAACGTATCTTCTCCAAAAATCTCTAGGCTATAGAAAAGCTTTAGAGGTAATTGTTTCGGGTAGCCATCTATCTTCGGAGGAATGTCTGAACTATGGATTGGCCAACAAAATATTTCAGGATGGCAGCTTTATTGACGACGTAAGAAGCTGGGCTGAAGAATTATCGCAAAGATCGCCTTTAGCAGCATCTGCCGCAAAGCAAGTAATGCGTGAAGATACTTTTAAAGCTTACTGTGATAGATTCAATCATGAAGCGAGAGAGCAAGATACCTTGATGCTGAGCAACGATTTTAAATCTGCTGTAGAGTCATTTTTTAAAAAAGAAAAACCGAATTTTACAGGGACTTAGTTTGACTTCGGTCTTAAAGAGAATTAATCTCTTTGGCAATTTTTGCACTTGAAACTTCGTGGATCAAATGGCCCTCACTTTTAAAAAGCTTTATTTTAGCGTTAAATGCTTTTTTGTGAGCTCTTACAGTTGTTTTATAATTTACAATCCCATCGCGCATGCCTGCTAAAAAAAGAGTTTGAACACTGACTTTTTTAATTTTTTTTTCAATATCGCCGATATTCCAATGGGAAATGAATGCCAGAGTGCCGGTAATATGGTCCTCATCAGTCATGAGTTTCATATAGTAGTCAATATTTTTAATAGTAAGATTGCTCCCAGATATTGAAAGGAATTTTCTAAGACTTGTTTCGGCACTGTTAAAAAGCCTTATCCAATATTTAGTTAAAGGGCTTGCATAAAACACTCGTGCCATTAATGGAAAAATCGTTCCAGCTGGACCTTCAAATTTCTCCAGTGCACCATTTATAAGAACTATGGATAATAGCGGTCCCTTGTAGATAACGGCTAAGGACAAAACGATTACTGCACCGATAGAGTGACCTACAAAGACGTTTGGTTTAATCTTTAATGAGTCAAAAAGAATTATCAAATCCCTCACAATAGTATCGTGTTGAGGTCGTATTCCTTTTTTTATCTTTGAGAATCTATGTCCAGGTAGGTCAACCGCCAAAACTTGAAACTTATGAAGTTTTGGTATTAGATTGGCCCAAGAATGCGAAGAAGCTCCAGCTCCATGGATAAGAAGTATAATAGGGTTACCTGGTTTCCCAATTAATTGATAATGCCAAACAAAATTATCGGTCTCAAGAAACTTACTATATTCAGAGTATGGCCAAAAATTATTTGCAGCGTCATTAACCATCTCTATGCTCTATATCGATTGCTGAACTGCTTTTGAAATACTGCCGGAATTTGCCATTGGCAATTGGAAATAATGACCGTTTAGCTCTCTTGCAAGCTCGTTAGCCATTGGTGTTTTTCTTCTAGAAGTATCAATAAAGATATTATTGATAGCGTTTCGTTTTATTAATGATGCTACATAGTTTGTATCCTTAGTAGCTTTAACGCGATCTCCCACTCCATCAAGCGACATGTTTCCCTTGCCGTCGGATAATAGGATAATAATAGGTTTTATATTTCGGGATCTAGCGACATCAGCCATATTAAATGCTTCGAGTAGGCCATTAGCCAAAGGTGTAGCACCACCTCCAGGAAGTGAACTTAGTTTTTTCTTGGCTGTCACAAGAGATTTTGTAGGCAATAGTAAAGGATCAGCTTTCAATCCACTAAAAGAAATGAGAGCAACATTATCTCGCTTTGCATAAGCATCGGATAATAATATCTCGATAGCTCCCTTTGCTTCATTTAACCGCCCAATAGCATTAGAGCCGGAGGCATCAACTAAAAATATTAGAAGCCTTTCTGATTGCTTCTCAAATCTTTTTATCATGATGTCTTGTGGATAAATGATTATTTTTTTATTTTTTGTAACTGAAGAAGATCTTAGTTTTTGCCAGGGGATAGATTTTATAAGTGTCCCCATCAAATCAATTCTTTTGTCAGAAGAATATTTTCTATTAACGGAAGGTATAGGGCGGCCTGCCGAGAAATTATTGTTTCTTTCTCCAGATCCAGCTGATTCCCCAAGACTAATAGATTGAGAGTTTTTTGACAAAAGACTCTCAATGAGGTTGCTCGGGAGAGAGATTTTAAGAGCATCTATAAGCATTTTCTTGTCTTCACTATTTAGTTCTGAGTTGTTTGCTTTACTTTCTTTTTCATCTCTTAATTGTTCTTGTTCAGGCGTTTCTGCTTTATTATCTTGTTGAAATTCAGGAAATTTTTTTGCCTTATGTATCATGGAAAGAGAAATAGCCAGGTTTATGTCTTCTTTGGAGACATTTTTTTTCCCTTTATAAGCACATAATGACTTAGCGACTTTTAACGTGGTAAAAATTGTATGCATATTAGAAATAGAAAACATTTCGGCGGACGCGATTAAGTAATCTAATGCTTTTTTATTGACTTTTAGCGTCGCTAGATTTTCTTTAGCCTCAGCAATTTTTTTTCTATTTATAGAAACTTTTTTCAAATCTTTATGTCTTGTGCCATCCAGATTTATGGAAAAAATAAGATATTCGGAAAGATTTTCTCTGGGCACTTCATTACTTTCGCTTTCGTCTAATGCAATAAAGAATTTGTTGTTGTTGTTCTTAATTTTGTCTCTCAAAAATGTAGCTAGACCTTTTTCCATTTTTTCAGTGTTAGTTAAAATTAAAGCGATGTTGTCGGACGAGAATATATCTTCATTATATTTTGGCATGCCAAAGGTTAGCGTATCGATCATATTAAGGTTATTGGCAAAGTCGGTTGGATTTTGAAAGGGATAAATTTTTTTAAATCGTTTTGGTTTTAATAGGGACAAGAGGTTAGAAAGAAACACCTCTCTTACGGTTGAATAGTTAGCCTTTATAGTTAAAGAACCAAGAGAGGGATCGATACTACTAATTGTTAATATGCCCTGGATGAGAGCATTTACATCGAGCTCATGCTCAAGAAAGTCAATTTTATTTGCCATCTATCAGTTCATTGACTTTTCTTTTCACGCGCACCTCTGAACTTGTATCATCCAATGGATCCCTTCTCAGTCTGTGGCTAAGAGTGTAAACAGCTATCTCTCTAATATCCTTTAAAGTTGGCTTTGTTGTCTCATTAAACGCACAGAGTGCTCTTAAAGCCCTCAAAAGTGTTAGTTCTCCCCTCAATCCATCAGAGCCAACCGCGATACAAATTTCAGCACACTTTGATAAAATACTATCGTCAAGCTTAATGTTATCTAAAGTATTTTTTGCGTGAATTATTTTTTTTTTAACTGTTAAATCTTTCCGTCTCCATTTGCGTAAAAAAGCTTGAGGATCTCTTTCAAACTCATCTCTTCTTTTAATCACTTCAATTCTTTGCGATATTTCGGCGGGGGAACCCACATTTACTGAGAAACCAAATCTATCAAGTAGCTGCGGTCTGAGTTCACCCTCTTCGGGATTCCCAGAACCAATTAAGACGAACTTTGATGAGTGTCTTATCGAAATTCCATCCCTTTCAACTAGGTTCTCTCCTGATGCGGCAACGTCTAAAAGCAGATCAACGATATGATCCTCTAGCAAGTTGACCTCATCTATATAAAGGAAGCCGCTATTTGCTTTGGCTAATAAGCCTGGTTCAAATACTTTCCTGCCCTCAGTCAAAGCAATTTCTAAATTTAGTGATCCAACAACTCTGTCTTCTGTTGACCCCAAGGGAAGATCTATAACTGGGGTTGAACGTTCTTCAAACTCAAGAGACTTCTTTTTTTTACACTGATCGCATAGATTAAATGAATTCTGGCAATTAAAGGGGCAATCTATTACAAAATTTTGCTTTGGTAATAATCCCGCGAGCGATCTAACAATGGTTGATTTCCCAGTGCCGCGATCTCCAAATACGAGTACGCCTCCAATTGATGGATCGATTGCTGTCAAAATCAGAGCAAGTTTCATTTGTTCTTGCCCAACTATTGCTGAGAATGGAAAATACTTATTCACTTGCTTCCTTAATTATATTTATTTCTGGCCATTGGCCGATTTGCTTTTCTATTACAAATCTTGCATAGAGTTCCTCTTTAAACCAATTATTTTCCCTTACAGCTTTGATGGCTTCCTTGTGAGGCCCAAAATTTCTAGCAAATTGATCCATACTTTCCTGACTTGGCCATATTGAGAAGGTGACTTGGTGAAACCATGGAATTTCTCCTAAGCCGATTTTAAATAAAACATCTCTATTGAGCCCAATTGTTTTTGATATATCTGGCACTCTTTTCCAAAACTTTAAAAGGATACTTGTTTTTATTGTTGCTCTTGTAAGCGCCACTACAGGAAATGTTTGATCGATGTTATCAGCTATTTTAAACGGGTTTCTTTTATCCCAGCTGCCCCAAGATCTGGTAGGTTTTAGATATAGCGTCCAGTTCTCTTTGGATCTATTTTTATATTGTTTGAAAATTGATGAGTTGGCTATGTTTTTATCCGCATCGGTCACACTATCCCATACCGCCATGATAGCATAAACATTAGGGTTTAATACAGGGGTAAAGCCTTCCCCCACACCACTACCAAAAAGTTTATAAAACTGTAGGCCTTTCATCCTTCTCATATATAAATGTGAAAACCCCATATGGGAAAAAGCCCATAGTTTGCCAAATATGGACTGGAACCTAAAAAAACTTATGGTAATTGTTTTGATTATCTACTCCAAAATCGCTTATTCAATTCAAAGCATATTTTTTATTAAAAATATTGTCAAAAAAAACTGACATGTTTAATATCAGATATGTTAAAAAAGACCGACGGAACGTTCTTTGAAGGCGAGAGAGAAGTGAAAAAGCCTTCTGTTGCTATTATTGGAGCAGGGTTTGGAGGCTTGTCTGCGGCAATGCTTCTCTCTGAAAAAGGGTATCATGTCCATGTTTTTGATAGATTGCAAACAGTTGGTGGTCGTGGGTCTTCAAAAACTCAAGAGGGGCATAGATTTGATCTAGGTCCTACAATTTTGACTTTACCAAAAAATTTTGAAGAACTTTGGAAGAGATGTGGGGATGATCTCAATCAACATGTAAAAATAGAAAAGCTAAACCCATATTATGATTTGCGATTTGAAGATAATGATGTTCTTTCAGTTTCTGGCAACAAGTCAAATTTTGAAGCTCAAATTAAAAAGTTTGCTCCAAATGATCTCAAAGGATATCGAAAGTTCATGCGTTTGTCAGAAAGGCAATATAATTTCGCATTTTCAAAAAAGGGCTCAATGGGAAGAAGTCCTATGCATAGACTATGGGATACTCTAAAGGTTCTTCCAATTTTTGCTCTTCTAAGAGCAGATAGGTCCGTTTATAGAAGTGCTGCGAGCTATGTATCCAACTCAAAGCTGAGGTTTGCGTTAAGTTTTCATCCACTTTTTGTAGGTGGGAATCCCTTTACTGTGACGTCCATGTGGGGTTTAGTTAATTATTTGGAGCATAGATTTGGTGTTTACTATATTCATGGAGGAGCGCAAGCCATGGCGAATAAAATGGCAGAAAAAATAAAATCCTCTGGGGGTCAGGTAACACTTAATACAACAGTTAATAAAATTTTAACAAATGAAAACAGAGCAATTGGGGTCCAGTTGGAATCTGGAGAAAAAATTAGCGCGGATTATGTAGTATCAAACGCAGATCTTCAGAATACATATGATAGTTTATTAGGGCATAAAAAGAAGAAAAGGTGGACCAAAAACAAATTAGACAAGAAGAATTGGTCCATGAGTCTATTTGTTTGGCATTTTGGTACGTCAAAAACGAGATCAAAATGGAAAGATGTTGGGCACCATACAATACTTGTAGGCCCAAGTTATAAAAAAGAGGTTAACGATATTTTTATAAAAGGAAAGTTGCCACAGGAGATGAGTTTATATGTGCACAGGCCTTCTGTTACTGATAAAACTTGTGCTCCAAAAGGAGATGATACTTTCTATGTATTGGCTTGTGTTCCAAACTTAAGTTTCAAGACAGACATTGATTGGAAAAAAATTAAAAAAAATTATAAGAAAAAAATACTCAATGTTTTAGAGAGAAGACTTTTGCCTGGTTTAGGCCAATCGATAAAAACTGAGTATGTTATGACTCCGCTTGATTTTAAAGACAGATATTTGAGCCATTTTGGAAGTGGTTTTTCTTTGGAACCTCAAATGTTTCAAAGCGCCTGGTTTAGACCTCACAATAGATCAGAAGAACTTGATAATCTCTTTCTTGTTGGCGCTGGTACGCATCCTGGACCAGGATTGCCGGGTGTATTAGCATCTGCAGAAATACTAGATGAGATTATTCCAGATTTGAAACAGGTTGCGCATAAAAAAGTTTATCCCACCAATAAGAAAGTAATGCAGGTTTAATTAAATGTATAAACAAGAAGATCTGGAAACCTGTTACGAAATGATAAAAAAAGGGTCCCACTCTTTTTATGCTGCTTCACAAATTCTTCCCAAAAAAGTACGCGACTCTGCGATTGTTTTGTATTCATTTTGTCGAATTGTCGACGATGCAATAGATGATAGTCAGGCAAAATTGCTATCTCTAAAAAAGCTCTTTGTCAGACTTGAAAAAGTCTATTTGGGAAAACCTGAAAATCACGCCTCCGATAGATGTTTTGCAGAGCTTGTTAGGTTTTATGAAATGCCAAAGGCACTTCCGATGGCTTTATTAGAAGGAATGCAATGGGATGCTGAAGGGAGAAACTACAAATCTCTTTCAGAGTTACGCTCCTATTGTGCACGAGTTGCATCAACCGTTGGCGTAATGATGTGTGTCCTAATGCGGGTAAGAGATAAAGATATATTAGCTCGAGCTTGTGATCTTGGTGTAGCTATGCAACTCACAAACATCGTTAGAGATATAGGCGAAGATGCAAGAAGTGACCGTATATACATTCCTACTGATTGGATGAAGGAAAAAAACTTAGACATAAAAGATTTTCTGACAAGCCCTAAGCCCTCCAAAGAGTTAGCTTCAATAGCAAAACGTTTATTACAAGAAGCAAGTCGATTATACCAGCGTTCAGAATCTGGTCTTTTTGGTTTGCCAACTTCTTGTCAGCCAGGAATATATGCAGCCCGTTACATTTATGAAGGTATCGGAGCACATATTGAATCTGTTCAATATGATAGCATCAACCAAAGAGCGGTAACGTCAAAATCTGAAAAGATAACCTTGCTTGCTTTTTCTTTTTTAAAAACCCTTAGTTCTAAAATTTTGCCTGTTTCAGCTATCGTTCATGCCCCCGCTTTAAGAGAAGTAAAATTTATTGTAAATAGCGCACAGAAGAAAAATTATGGCAATGATATGATTCTTTTTTCTGGCAAAAGACTGATGGACGTTTTAATGGAACTTGAGAAAAATGATAAGAAAAGCATTTATTTATCAACATAGAGAATCTGGATGATGACAGAGTCTATAGTCATTTTTTTGTTAGGTTTTTTGGCATGTATCGCAGCTGGGTCTACTGGTTCTTTGTTCCCAACAGGAGACTGGTATAAAGCCCTTAACAAACCTAGTTGGACACCTCCAGACTGGGTGTTCCCTATTGCATGGTTATATTTATACATAGCCATGTCATATTCTTTAGTAAGAGTTTATGGAGCTCCTGGCAATGACTTATTCTTGATTTTTTGGGCTCTTCAACTTGTATTCAATACTTTATGGACTCCCGTATTCTTTGGGCTCAATAGGATAAAGCTAGGTTTTATTATTCTATTATGCCTTTGGGTTTCGGTTGTTATCATGGTTGTCCTAGCTTTCTATATCGATCTAATAGCAGGTCTTGTACTTACTCCCTATATTGTTTGGGGTTCCTACGCGGGGGCGTTAAATTTTTCTATTATTCAATTGAATAAGGAGAATTCCTAAAAAATTCGAGGTATCTTTGCGCATAGCAAAGGTTTTATCAATGGGTTTGTAAACCTTCTCATATCCAAAGTTTCATGAACTCCAGTAGTTTTTTCTCCATCAATTTGGGTAACTAACTCACTCCTAGAATAAAACGGTGCATCGAGCAAGGCCTTGCTTTGATGGGGTAAAAATTCCCTATCCGATCTAGCAACCCGTTTAATGAGCCATTTTGTTTTTGATATAGGCTGAAGAGGAGGTGCCTCTACTTCTTCAACTGAGCCATTTTTATTAAAGCGCAGTGCTATGTTGGCGCTGCTGCCATCAACTAAATCAGCGTCGTAAAATGTGAGGCATTTATCCTTAAATGGTAGACGACTCCAGGTCCAATAATTGAAATCTTGTTCTAGAGCTCTTGTTCCAAAATTTCCATCGAGGTAAGCGTTTCCTTGCCAACTCCATCCTTTCTTATTTGTTTTAACCTCTACACGTGAAATGGGGGAGAATGGTCTCCATATGTGTGTACCGTCGGGTTTCAACAATACTTCCAAATCATTTACACTCTCGGGTGTAACAGTAATGCAACCTTCAATTTTATCGAAATGTGGAATTGTTATTTCGCTAAACTCTAGAACAAGCTTCTTGCCATCCCACTCTAATTTGCTAGGCCCGACCCTAAAAGAATTTTCAGTGAGTTTAACGTGGCGTTCCCTTCGCTCAGTCATTGTCCAACGGCCCCCTTTCCCATATGTCACAATATTTATTGAACAAAAGTCATGAGGATTTTTTCTACCCGACCAGCTATACCACGGAGAAAACACTGAGCCTATGAAGGCGATAACTGAAACTGCTTTTGTGCCGTCATCTGAAAGGCCATCCATGTACCACCATCCGTAACCATTAGGTGGGATGTTCAGATCGAAGCAAGGTCCCGTTTTATCATTTCTGCCGCATGCTTGCCTGATAGAGCTGCCATTGGCAAACCCGGTCCTGGATGAGTTCCCCCTCCCGCCAGATAGAGGCCTCTTATTTTTGTTTTTGTGGAGGGTCTTTGGAAGGTTGAAAGTAGTCTCTCGGGGCTCAGACCGTAGAGTGATCCGTCCGCGCCCGGTGCTAGTCTTTCGAATGCTCTCGGAGTTGTCAGATTGTGTGAATTCGGTTTGTTTTTGAAGTATATTCCCATTTTGCTGAGTTTTTGAAATGTTCTTTCTTTGCATAAATCATACTCCTTCGTAGCAGTAATTTTGTTTTGAGTGAGTGAGGGCGCGTTGATGATTATCTCAAAGCGATTTTTTGAGCTACTTTTTAAGCCCTTTTCTTGCTTGCATATATATAAAGTGGGGTCTAAAGCTATTTGCCCGGCTGATATGCTATCAAATTCATTCTTATAATTTTCATTAAAAATAACATTATGGTGGGCTAGTTCCACTCCCGTAGTTTCAGAAGCAAATGACCAAACATAGGCAGATAAAGATCGTGGTTCAGTAGCTGTTCTTTTCATCAAATTTTTTAAATCACTACCCAAGTTACCTTCTCTAAAGTTCCGTGGATCTCCATTAAACAATACAGTTTTGGATTGGTACCTTTGTCCATCATTGAGATCCACGCTACAAACATTGTTGTCTTTGATATTAATTTTAGTAACAGACTTATTGAAAACAAACTCAACACCATTTTCTGCTGATAATTGCTTCAATTTATTTGCAAGAGTGTGAAGACCTCCCCTTATACGCCATACTCCCAGAAACTCAACATACCATATAAGCTGTAGCAGGGATGGAGAATTGAAAGGTGACCCCCCAACATATGTCGCGTATCTTCCAAACAGTTGTCTGAGCTTAGGTTCGCTGAAATATTTCTCTAACTTTTTCCAGTAGTCGGTTGGGAAGCCCAAAATGTTAATTAATCGAGGAATACTTTTTAAAAAATCTTTTTTTGTCAAAAAGCTCCCAGGGTAGCGATTTCTTAACAACGAATTATTAAAAGCATTAAAAAGCGTCTCACAATCTCTATGAAACTTATCAAATTCAGCTGCTGAATTTTTTCCAAATACTTTTTCTATTGAAGAAAGATTTTTTTCATGAGTTGAAAAAAGATCTAAACATTTTCCATCTGGCCAGTAATGCCTGGCTAATAGCTCTTCTTTGTGCAAATCTAATTCCTTAAAAATATTTAGATTTGCTTGAGTGAATATTTCCTGGAAAACGTCAATTAGTGTCAAAACTGTTGGCCCTGCATCAATAGGACCCTCTTGACTTGAAAAAGCTCTTAATTTTCCTCCAGGGTATCCATTTCTTTCAACAACAGTTACTTTTAATCCCTGTTTGGAGAGTAAAAGGGCAGAAACAAGCCCACCAATTCCTGCTCCTATAATAATTATATGTTCGTTTTCTTTTGGCATAAATGGTATTTTATTGACTTATTTTAAAAAGTGTCCAAAATTATTTACACAAATTTCAAATGATGTCTAATTTTTACCACAGGAATAGATATGAAAGAAAAGCTAGAAGAGGCACTGAAAAAGGCAATTAAGAAGGCGAGTAGATCGCCTGCTCCACCAAAATTAGCTGCGGCGATGGATTATGCAATTTTTCCAGGCGGTGCTAGAGTACGGCCTCAGCTCTGCCTTGCTGTTTCCAATGCGTGTGGGTTAGATAATTTTGATCTCTCAATGGCTTCAGCAGTTTCAGTCGAGATGATGCATTGCGCCAGTTTAGTGCATGATGATTTGCCAGCATTTGATAATGCAGAGGTTAGGCGGGGTAAGCCTACTGTTCATAAGGCCTTTGATGAGCCACTAGCTGTTCTATGTGGCGATTCCCTCATTATTTTAGCAATTCAGGTGCTTACTTCTAAAGGCACAAGCGCTCCTGATAGGCTTGGTGAGTTGATAAATGTTTTAACAACGTCAACGGGTATGCCCTATGGAATCTGTTCAGGTCAAGGTTGGGAAAGTGAAAAAATTATTGATCTTAGTTCATATCATAAACTTAAAACGGCCTCATTATTTGTAGCGGCTACTAAAATGGGGGCAATTTCTGCAGGCGAAGATCCAGAGCCATGGGCAGAGCTCGGGCAGAGAATAGGTGAGGCGTTTCAGGTTGCTGATGATTTGAAAGACTTTTCTGACTCTCAAAAAAGTGGTAAATCGAATAATAGAGATAGCGAAAATGAGCGCCCGAACGCTGTTTTAAAGTTAGGAGAGCAAGGTGCGATTAAAAGGCTTCAAGACATCTTGGCTGGAGCTATAGCTTCTATTCCCTCATGCCCCGGTGAAGTTGAATTGATTAAAATTGTCAGAAGTCAGGCGGAACGTCTAACACCAGTAAAGCCTCTTCAAAAAACTTTGTAAGCTACTTATATGTTTAACAAGAGTTTAAGACTGCTCCGATCGGATGATTTTGAAAGAAAAAATTAATTCACTTTATAAAAGCTATTATCGATTGAAGATTAAGATCTTTTCATCAACCAAAGTGCATGAAGCTATCGCTAAAGTTCCAATTCTTAGAGCTCTCATTAGTTATGAGGGCAATAAGATTCATGAGATAATGTCTGGGTTTGTCTATTCACAAATTCTCCATTTATTGATCTATTTGGATATCTTTAAATTTCTCAAGAAAGAAGGGCGATCACTGAATGAAGTTAGCCAGTTTCTGGAGATTGAGAATGAAAGGTCTTTGTTGTTGCTGCGTGGTGGATGTGCTTTAAACCTGATATGCTACAAAAGAAATAAATATTGGTTAACCAGGGTAGGGGCGCAAATAGTTGGGGTTCCTGGGTTAATGGATATGATTCAGCACAACCAAATTTTATATCGAGATCTTTTAGATCCAGTGAAGTTATTGTATGGGAAAAGTGAAACAGAGATGAGTCAATTTTGGCCCTATGTAAGAAAAGAAGGAGAAAAAAAGAAGATTTCTGCAAAGGTATCTTCCGAATACAGTAAGCTTATGCAGACTTCCCAAAGGTTGGTTGCGGATCAAACTTTGCAGGCATATAGCTTTAAAGGCATTAAAAAGATTCTGGATATTGGCGGTGGCACGGGTGCATTTTTATTAGCGGTAAAGAGCAAGTATCCCAGTATCAAAGCGACCGTTTTTGACTTGCCTAATGTAATAAACGTTGCAAAGAGTAATCACCAAAAAATTGATGATATAGTAGGGCTTTTAAATTTTTGTCCTGGTGATTTTTTAAAAGATGATCTTCCTTCGAATCAAGATGTTATAAGTTTAGTAAGGGTTTTGTATGATCATGAAGACAGCACTGTAGAGTTGTTGCTCAAAAGAATCTACGAAGCTCTTCCAAAGGGTGGGTCTTTGTTAATAACAGAGCCAATGTCTGGTGGAAGCAAAGCAATGCGTTCCAGTGATTGCTATTTTTCATTTTATACGATGGCAATGACAACAGGGAAAGTGCGTTCTTTTGAGGAGCATAAGGTGATTCTTCTCAGGGCTGGTTTTTCAAATATTGTTAAGCATGCTGTAAGTGCGCCATTTATTACCCAAGTTATGAGTGCTCAAAAGTAGGTTTTTTTTGCATAAAAACCATATGTCAGAAATTTATTACAGTTTTTGTCTAAATTTATTGACATTTATTTTTGAGTTGGCTTTAATTATGGGATATTTACGTAAATAAAAGAGGACCAGCTTTTTGGTTGAGTTTTTAAGAAAGCTAGAAAAAGACATCGAATTACGAGGGGGATCCATAGGTTTCCACGTAGATTTTTTCGCGTTAATTAATGAAAATCACAATAATTGTCAGCGTTTAATATGGAAACATTAGCAATAGTAATTGATAACCCAGGTGAATTGGACCTGCGCAAAGTTGCCCTCAGGGAACCGGAGCCAGGTGAAGTCATAATTGAAACACAGTTCTCTGGAGTTTCTACTGGCACTGAACGTTTGTTTTGGAATGGTGACATGCCATTTTTTCCTGGAATGGGTTATCCTCTTGTCCCAGGTTATGAAACAGTTGGGGTGGTAGTCGACAACAGAGCATCTAGGAAACTCAAGGTTGGCGATCATGTATTTGTCCCAGGGGCCAATTGCTATAAAAACGAGAAGGGTCTTTTCGGTGCATCCTCAAGCCTTCTAATAGCTTCCGATGAAAAGCTTATAAAAATAGACCCTGATTTGAAAGCTAAAGGGACATTATTTGCACTCGCAGCAACTGCTAGGCATGCAATCGCAGGGCTTGGGAACAAACTTCCCTCACTTATTATTGGTCATGGTGTTTTAGGACGGTTGCTAGCTCGATTAACAATAGCAGCAGGAGGTGAAGCCCCGGTTGTATGGGAAAGTAATCCTCTTAGAGTGGGTAATGAAACAGATTACGATGTTATAGATCCAGAAAATGATAATTCTTCAGATCATGAATCGATTTATGAGGCTAGTGGAGATATTAGCGTTTTGGATAAGATAATTCCAAAATTGAAAAAAAATGGCGAAATAGTTTTTGCTGGATTTTATTCATCTCCTATCTCCTTTTCTTTCCCTCCCGCATTTATAAAAGAGGCTAGGTTCAGGATTTCAGCTGAATTCAATACTGAAGACATAAATATTACACGATCACTATTAGAAACTGGTGCTCTATCTTTAGAAGATTTAATATCGCATGAGAGTAATGTAAATTTCTCGAAAGCTGCTTATCGACAATCTTTTGAAGATCCAGAATGCCTGAAAATGGTTATTGATTGGAGGGATGTAGCATGAGCTTAGATAACCCGACTAATACTTTAGATAAGAAAGACTTAGAAAAACACCACAAAGACCTTCGAGAAGAAGCAAATCAACCTATCGACGAAGTTCCAGTTGGTGAGCCAACAAAAAAAACCCAGATAATAGCGATCTACGGTAAAGGAGGCATCGGTAAAAGTTTCACTCTTGCAAATCTTAGTCATATGATGGCAGAACAAGGAAAAAGAGTTCTACTCATAGGATGTGACCCGAAATCTGATACAACCTCTCTCTTATTCGGGGGAAAGGCTTGCCCAACTATACTTGAAACATCGACTAATAAGAAACTTGCGGGTGAAGAAGTCTCTATTGGAGATGTGTGTTTTAAAAGAAATGGCGTATTTGCGATGGAGCTCGGTGGGCCAGAAGTAGGAAGAGGATGTGGAGGACGCGGCATAATCCATGGCTTTGAGCTATTGGAAAAGCTAGGGTTTCACGATTGGGATTTTGATTACGTATTATTAGATTTTTTGGGTGATGTGGTTTGCGGCGGTTTCGGATTGCCAATAGCAAGGGATATGGCTCAAAAGGTAATATTGGTTGCATCAAACGATCTTCAATCTCTATATGTAGCAAATAATGTTTGTTCAGCAGTTGAGTATTTTAGAAAATTAGGTGGAAACGTTGGTGTGGCAGGTTTAGTAATTAACAAAGACGATGGGTCGGGTGAAGCAGCAGCTTTTGCTGAGACAGTAAAAATACCAATTCTTGCAAGTATACCTCAAGATGATGACCTGAGAAAGAAGTCCGCAAATTATCACATTGTTGGAACAAAAGAGTCACAGTGGGGAGACTTGTTTGCTGAACTAGGAACCAATACAGCTGAGGCCCCACCACTTAGACCAAAGCCACTTGACCAAGATGGCCTTCTCAATTTGTTTGCAGCTAGTGAGACAGGAGCTGACTTTGTGTTGCAACCAGCTACCGATGCTGACATGAGAGGAAAATTTGCCAAACCTAAAGAGTCGTTAGAAGTCGTATATGACGAAGTGTAAAGAGAAAAATTAAGAAGAATGGGCACTAAGAGAGAAATAAAATATGATGCAGCAGACGACGTTAAGTTGAATGATGAGGTCAATGTTGATTTAGAAGACCAACATTTTGCAGGCGTAGGCACCACATCTGATGGTCTTTGTGGGTCCTCATCTCTTAAGGGTAGTGCAGAAAGAAGTGCCAACAAAGAACTCATACAAAATATGCGAAAAGATTACCCCATGGGTCCCCATGATAAGCCACAAAGCATGTGTCCTGCTTTTGGATCTTTAAGGGTTGGTCTGAGAATGAAGCGAGTGGCAACTGTGTTGTCAGGTTCTGCATGCTGTGTCTATGGGTTAACCTTTGTGTCACATTTTTATGGAGCCCGAAGATCTGTCGGTTATGTACCTTTTTCCTCTGAGACTCTAGTAACAGGAAAACTATATGAAGATATTTTAGAGTCTGCACATGAAATGGCTGACCCCGATAGGTTTGATGCTGTTGTTTTCACAAATCTGTGTGTTCCTAGCGCTTCTGGGGTTCCTTTGAGGCTTCTCCCAAAAGAAATTAACGGGGTTAGGATAATTGGTATTGATGTGCCTGGTTTTGGTATTCCCACGCACGCAGAGGCAAAAGATGTCTTGGCTGGTGCGTTACTGAATTATGCAAAAAACGAAATCGAGTCTGGGCCAGTAGCTGCTCCAGCTTCAAAGAAATCAGATAGACCGACCGTTACATTGTTGGGAGAAATGTTTCCGGCGGATCCCATGAATATTGGGGCAATTCTAGAACCACTTGGGTTGGCCGCGGGACAGGTTGTACCTTGCAGAGAGTGGCGGGAATTGTATGCAGCGCTTGATTGTGGAGCGGTTGCAGCTATTCATCCCTTTTATACCGCTGCTGTAAGAGAGTTTGAAGACGCTGGTAAGCCAATTATTGGATCGGCCCCAGTGGGTGTTGAAGGTACTAATTTTTGGATTGATCGAATAGGCGATACTTTTAACATTGCGAAAAAGATCATTGGGACGGCAAAACAGAAGATTCTGCCACAAATACAAAAATCTCTTGATGACAAAAAAATTAATAACAAAATTACAGTATCGGGCTATGAAGGTTCGGAACTTATAGTAGCAAGAACACTGATAGAGGCTGGCGCTGAAGTTCCTTATGTAGGAACTGCCTGTCCCAAGACTAAATGGTCTACTGAAGACAAAGATTGGTTGGAGAGTAGAGGCGTTTTTGTGAAATTTAGGGCGAGTTTGGAGGATGATATTTCAGCGGTAAAGAGCGTTAATCCTGACTTGGCGATTGGAACGACCCCGGTAGTGCAAAAAGCTAAAGAGTTAGGTATCCCCTCTCTTTATTACACAAATTTAATTTCTGCTAGACCAATAATGGGTGTTGCTGGTGCAGGGAGCTTAGCCGAAGTAATATTGCAGGCCATAAGCAATGGGTCACGAATGGAAAAAATGAAGAGTTTCTTCGAGGGTGTAGGGGAAGGTGATACCGCAGGAGTTTGGGAGGGTGAGCCAAATCTCAACCCCCAATTCCGAGCCCATCAGGCAAAGAAAATAGAGAAAAGAAAGATCGCCGCAAAGGCAGAGGAGATGATTTAATGTTAATTCAGGATCACGATAGAGCAGGAGGATATTGGGGGTCAGTTTATGCTTTTTGTGGCGTAAAAGGCCTTCAAGTTGTTGTAGACGGTCCAGTAGGGTGTGAAAACCTACCCGTTACATCAGTTCTTCACTACACAGATGCTTTACCGCCACACGAGTTACCAATTGTGGTCACTGGATTAGGCGAGGAGGAGCTAGGACGAGAAGGAACAGAAGGAGCTATGAAACGTGCCTGGGATACCTTGGATCCTGTATTGCCGGCTGTTGTTGTAACAGGTTCAATTGCAGAAATGATAGGAGGAGGTGTGACACCTCAAGGCACAAATATTCAAAGGTTCTTACCAAGAACGATTGATGAAGACCAATGGCAGGCTGCAGATAGATCTATGACATGGCTTTTTACTAATTTTGGGATGACTAAAGGCAGAATGCCAAAAGAAGTAAAAAGGGAAGAAAATTCTAAACCCAGGGTAAATATTTTGGGCCCTATGTACGGGACTTTTAACATGCCTTCCGATTTAGCAGAAATTAGACGACTTGTAGAAGGCATTGGTGCAGAAGTAAATATGGTTATGCCAATGGGTGCTCATATAGCAGAGATGTCGAAACTTGTGAATGCTGATGCAAATATTGTAATGTATAGAGAGTTTGGTAGAGGTTTAGCTGAGCTATTGGGTAAGCCTTATTTACAGGCCCCAATTGGTATTGATAGTACAACTAAATTCTTAACGAAATTGGGAGAGATACTGAATATTGATGTTGAAGCCTTCATCGAAAAAGAGAAGCATTCAACGATTAAACCTGTATGGGATCTTTGGCGATCTGTGACTCAGGATTTTTTTGCGACCGCCAGTTTCGGAATTGTGGCTAATGAAACATACACAAGGGGTATAAGAAATTTTTTGGAGAATGAATTAGGCCTTCCCTGTAAATTTGCGGTAGCAAGAGTTGCTGGGAAGAAGACGGATAATGAAAAAATTAGAAATCTTATAAAGCAAACTAGACCTCTGGTTTTGATGGGATCCATAAATGAAAAAATGTATCTTGCAGAGGCAGGCCAAGGCTTTGGACCAAAAGCATCATTCGTCCCAGCGAGTTTTCCAGGAGCAGCAATAAGACGTGCTGTCGGCACACCAATGATGGGGTACTCGGGATCAACTTATTTGTTACAAGAAATTTGCAATGGATTATTTGATGCGCTCTTTCACATATTGCCTCTTGGATCTGATTTGGACAAAACAGATGCGACATTAACCAAATTGAGAAAGGAGCTACCGTGGGATCAGGAAGCTAAAGATATTTTGGAAGAAATTGTGGCCAAGCATTCACCTTTAACTAGAATTTCCGCCACTAAAACTCTCCGTGATCAAGCTGAAAAAATAGCACTACAAAATGGAGATAAAAAAGTCGCGAAAGAGGTTATAAAAATGCTTAATCCAGAGGATGAAGAAGTTAATAAAAGTAATAAGGTTGCATAAGGAGGGACTGCGATGAGAAGAACAAGAAAAAAGCCAATTTGGGAGTATCGAGTTTATTTCATAGTAATATTTATATTTTCGTTACCAGGAGCTCTACTCACCTGCATGAAAAGTCTAGTAAAAGGAAAAATTGAAAAAGATATGTTTAGTAAGGCATGGGCAAATGCCAAAACAATTACGCCCATGATTTTTTCATGAGGGTTTTAAAGAATTCTTACCGTCTTTTGGCGGAAGAATCGTTGCTAGCACATAAGGTGCTTGTAGCGCAACAGTCACTTAATCCGGAGGATGTATAATGGCTGGAAATAATGACCTGTCTTTATCAGGTTTAACAGATGAACAGGCGCAAGAATTACATAGCGTTTATATGAGTGGACTATGGACATTTACCATAATGTGCATATTAGCTCATATAGCAACATGGATCTGGCGTCCTTGGTTCTATTTCGGTTGAGGAGAAAGAAATGAGTCACTTTTATAAAATATGGCTGATATTTGATCCTAGACGAGTGTTTGTCGCACAGGGCGTCTTTCTCTTCTTGCTAGCAGCAATGATTCATTTAGTGTTGCTCAGCACCGATCACTTCAATTGGTTTGAGGCCGCAGCAAGAGCAGCTGGCTAAAAACCTACGATACGCTGTGGGCGAGAACCAGTCCCCCCTTAGGATCTCGCCCGTGGCATTCTGACTGACTACTATTTGTCAGTCAGCAGAGTAATTTGAATGGAGGTCATAGAATGGCATTACTCAGTTTTGAAAAAAAGTATCGTGTTCCAGGCGGTACTCTTATAGGTCGGGACTTATTTGACTTTTGGGTCGGGCCGTTTTATGTCGGCTTTTTTGGAGTCTCGACAATTTTCTTTGCTGCCCTCGGTAGTATTATGATTTTTTGGGGAGCTGCTCAGCAGGGTGTCTGGAATCCCTGGTTAATAAGCATAGAGCCACCGCCTCTTGAATACGGGCTCAAAATGGCTCCCATGAACGATGGTGGCTTATGGCAAGTTATAACTTTGTGCGCCATCGGAGCATTTGGTAGTTGGATGTTAAGACAGGTCGAAATCACGCGAAAATTGGGAATGGATTATCATATACCATTTGCCTTTTCTTTTGCAATTTTTGCCTACGTTTCTTTGGTGGTTATTAGACCAGTTTTAATGGGTGCGTGGGCGCATGGATTTCCATATGGCATCTTTTCCCATTTAGACTGGGTATCTTATACTGGATATCAATATGGTAATTTCCATTATAACCCAATCCATATGCTTGCAATTGCTTGTTTCTTTACGACTACGATGTTGCTTGCATTACATGGATCTTTGATTTTGTCGGCAGCAAATCCAGAGAAGGGTGAAGAAGCAAAAACACCCGACCATGAAGATACGTACTTCAGAGACTTTATCGGCTACTCTATTGGTACATTGGGTATTCATAGAATTGGATTATTCGTTGCGCTTAGTGCCGGCTGGTGGTCTGGAATTTGTATCATTATATCTGGACCTTCTTGGTTAATGCCAGATGGTGAAAGCTGGATTGAATGGTGGGATTGGTGGCCAAATTTCTTCACATTCGCAAGTATAGGAGGTTAATATGGCAGAGTACCATAATATTTTAACACAGGTTCAAGTTCGTGGCCCGGCAGAAATGGGTCTTGATGAAAAAGGATTAGTAGCAAAAGAAAGAGGTGTTGAGCCGCGGTTTTCTTCTATACTTGGTTACGTCGGAAATGCACAGTTGGGTCCAATTCATCTTGGCATGTTTGGAACAATAGCATTCTTCTTGGGTACAGCGTGGTTTTTTCTTACTGGAATAGGCATGCTCCAATCAGTTGATTGGTCATGGCAGGCCTTATGGAGAGATTTATGGTGGATTTCTCTTGACCCTCCTGGTGAAGAATATGGCCTTGGCTTTCCACCTATTTGGGAGGGCGGTTTGTACTTAATTGCGAGTACATGTCTGCTCATAGCAGTTTTAAGCTGGTGGATTAGATCATACCTGCGAGCCAATGAATTAGGAATGGGAAAACATGTTTGTTGGGCTTTTGCTGCAGCAATATGGCTATTTCTTGTAATTGGTCTTTTTAGACCAGTGGCTATGGGCACTTGGTCAGAAATGGTTCCTTATGGAATTTTTCCACATCTAGATTGGACAAATTACCTTTCTTTAAATCATGGCAATCTATTCTATAATCCCTTTCACGCGCTGAGCATCGTCTTTCTATATGGCTCTGCTCTACTTTTCGCAATGCATGGAGCAACGATATTAGCTACCTCTAGAATGGGAGGGGACAGGGAACTCGAACAAATCTATGATCGTGGCACCGCCTCTGAGCGTGCTGCTCTGTTCTGGAGATGGACCATGGGCTTTAACGCTTCCATGGAAGGAATTCATAGATGGGCTTGGTGGTTCGCAATTCTTTGTCCTATCACCGGTGGTATAGGCATATTGCTAACTGGAACGGTTGTCGACGACTGGTTTAGTTGGGCGGTTCTTCATGGTTTTGCTATCGAAGGTGGCTTGTATAACGGGCCTAGTTAGAATATTCTAAACTCACGTGGGGGAAATGTTTCCTCCACGTGAAAAATAAGTTACACATCTAAGTTATGAAATCTACACTTCTTGATAAAATAAATTACCCTGCTGATCTTCGGCATCTCTCAGATTTAGATCTCAAAAAACTTGCTATAGAATTGCGTAATGAAACAATTAGAGCGGTTTCTGAGACAGGAGGACATTTAGGATCAAGCCTAGGCGTTGTAGAGCTAACAGTTGCAATACATTCAGTGTTTAATACACCGCACGATAAGTTGATATGGGATGTTGGACATCAATGTTATCCACATAAAATAATTACTGGTCGCAGAGAAAAAATGAGTTCTCTTAGACAAGAGGGAGGACTGTCAGGTTTCACAAAGAGAAGTGAAAGTGATTATGATCCCTTCGGAGCAGCTCATTCATCTACGTCGATATCTGCAGGCTTAGGATTTACGGTAGCTAGAGATATGGGAATGGCTACCGGTGATGCTGTTGCAGTTATTGGTGATGGATCTATAAGTGCTGGAATGGCTTACGAAGCACTAAATAATGCAGGTGCTGAAGGGAGAAGATTTTTTGTTATCTTGAATGACAATGAAATGTCTATCGCTCCACCGGTTGGCGCTATGTCGAAATATTTATCCAGCCTATATGCAAACCAACAATTTTATACTCTTAAGGAATTAGCAGAGAATTTTGCGAAGTCACTACCAGGGCCACTTAGAGAAGGTGCAAAACGTGCTAGAGGTTTGATAACAGGACTAGCTGGTGGAACGGGTAACACTTTTTTCGAAGATTTGGGTTTTTCATACGTCGGTCCAATAGATGGACATGACTTAGACCAACTACTACCAGTTTTAAGAACAGTCAAAACCAGATCTGAGGGACCAGTTTTAATACATTGTGTTACAAAAAAAGGAGCTGGGTATGCACCAGCAGAAACATCTGCGGATAAATATCATGGCGTGTCGAAATTTGATGTTGCTTCGGGAAAGCAGCACAAAGGAAAATCAAACGCTCCATCATACACATCAATCTTTGGTCAAACACTTGTAAAAGAGGCAACTCTTGACGAAAAGATTGTTGCTGTTACGGCAGCAATGCCCTCAGGTACCGGATTAAATATTTTTCAGGATGGTTTCCCTGGTAGAACTTTTGATGTTGGAATAGCAGAACAACATGCTGTAACTTTCTGTGCTGGTATGGCAGCTGGAGGTTTGAAACCCTTCTGCGCAATATATTCAACTTTTCTTCAAAGAGGATATGATCAGATTGTTCATGATGTGGCTCTACAAAAATTACCAGTAAGGTTTGCAATTGATAGAGCTGGGTTGGTTGGTGCTGATGGAGCTACCCATGCAGGTTCTTTTGACGTAGCTTACCTTTCAAATTTGCCAGGTTTTGTGGTAATGGCAGCAGCAGACGAGTTAGAGCTAATGCATATGATCAGAACGTCAGCAGAGTATAATGACGGCCCCATATCATTTAGGTATCCAAGAGGTGAGGGGATAGGTGTAGAACTTCCTGAAAGAGGTGAAGTTCTTGAGCTAGGGAAAGGAAGAATTTGTAAAGAGGGCAATAGGGTCGCAATATTAAGTTTTGGAGCACATCTCAAAGAAGCACTAGACGCGTCAGAGGAGTTGGAGCAATTAGGCATTTCAGTAACTGTTGCAGATGCTAGATTTGCTAAACCATTAGATGTAGATTTAGTAAAAGTGCTTTCAGAAAACCATGAGTTATTAATTACCCTAGAAGAGGGATCCATTGGTGGGTTCGGATCTCATGTGGTAGACTGGTTACTCAAAAATAACATGATAAATAACAATCTAAAGGTAAGAAGTTTATTTTTACCGGATAAATTTATAGATCAAGCTTCACCAAATGTAATGTATAAGGAAGCTGGGCTAGATGTCACAGGAATTACAACAACGATTCTTGATGTTCTGGGTATAGTCGATATACGAAGCAATAAAATTAAGATTATAAAATAAGCTGGTCAGTTTATAATTTGTTCAAAATGATCTTGGACGTATATCCTCAACCAAGGTGTAAACTTATTAGGCGATAGTGATATTTCTTCTTTTAACCTGTCAAAACAAATCCACTTCACCTCTGCCACTTCATCGTTATTAAGACGTATTTTTAAATTATCTTTTTCTTTTATTGAGCCAACAAAGACATCTACATTCTCATTTTCGATTAAGCCATTGCCAACATCGGCTTTATAGTCAATTTTGTTTTTATACACTAATTCCGGCACCTCTATTCCCAACTCTTCTTTTAGTCTTCTGTGAGCGCATTCCTCGGGATCTTCCGACCACAAGGGGTGTGTGCAGCAGGTATTAGCCCATAATCCTGGCGTATGATATTTCATTGATGCTCTTTTTTGAATAAGTACATTATTATCTGAAATTAAGAATACCGAGACCGCTTTATGCCTTAGACCTCTTTTATGAACTTCCAGCTTTTCCAATGGTTGTAAGACCCCTTGATCCCATGCAGGAATAAAATTAATATTCATGTGGCTTTAACTATACCGGTGAGGTGGGCAATATTTTTAAACATTATTTTTAGGTGTGCTATTGGCCTCGAACGAGATAGTTTTTTATGCATATAAGATTCAAAAGTTATTCTTTGAACGTCTATGTCTTTGCATAAAGTTACAAAACGCTCTCTTCGGTCATCAGATCTATAATATGCGTTTTGCATGGCACCGAGAACTTGAAAAACCGCTTTATGTTCTTTCATAAAATTCTTTCTTGCTAAACTTAAAAATTTCGAATCTCCATTAAGCAAGCATTTTTCAACCGCATCCGCTGCATACTTACCTCCTATCATTGCATAATAGATACCCTCCCCCGATGAGGGTGCTACTACCCCAGCAGCATCACCGGCAAGTACGACATTATCTCCATTATCCCACCTCTCCAAGGGCTTAAGCGGGATTGGAGCTCCTTCTTTTCTTATGGTTGAGCATTTGTCTAGTCCTGCTTGAGTCCTAAGATCGCTGGTAGCCTTCTTCAGGTTAACGCTATTTATCCCTGTTCCCATTCCTACACTTGCCGATTTTCCATGAGGGAAAACCCATCCATAAAAATCAGGCGATATATCTCCATTGTAAATAACATCACATCTATCTGGATTATATTCACTAGTTGCTTTCGGGGCCTCTATTATCTCATGATACGCTATCACATAGGGGATCTTATGTGCGTCCTTAATTGTATTTCTTGCAACATTGGATTTAGCACCATCTGCACCTATTACATATCTTGTGAGGAGTGTAGAAATTTTTTTTGTTAAGTGATTATTAAAATCAACTTTAGTATATTGTGAATTTTTAGATAATTTTACAAATGTGCCGGTAAACCGTTTTGCACCACATTTTGCTGCTCTTTCCCGAAGATATTCATCAAAGAATTCTCTATCTACCATTCCTACGTAACCATTTTCTATTGGAATGTCTACTTTCCTATTCGTTGGTGATATCATTCTTGCTGTCTTGATTTTTGCAACTAATTGAGACTGAGGTATTTCAAAGTCTTCAATTAATCTTGGAGGGATAGCACCTCCACAAGGCTTTATTCTTCCTGCTCTATCTATTAATGCGACTTTGAAACCTTTTTTCGCCAGTTGCTCTGCAGCTGTTGCGCCGGAGGGTCCTCCTCCTATAACTGTTATATCATAGATCATTTTAACTCACCGATTGTAGTATGTTTTGATTTTGATCGAGTTCATCTTTTTTAATAATTAATGAACCCAAAAATGCTGCAGCTATAAAAAAACTTGCAGCAGTTAGAAACACTATTCCATATACACTTGGGAGGGAATTCATCATAAGGCCAAGTATATCGACCAAGACTGTGCTAAAAAAAACAGCAATCATAGTTGCATAAGCTTGTGCTGCCCCCCATATCCCCATACGGGTACCCGTGTTGTTATCACTCGAACCCCTCCTTGCTAAATGCAACATAGTTCCCAATATTCCCGCAGTGAACACACCATTAGATATTCCGAAAAGAAAAACAACTGAGTTTAATATACCTGGATCTCTATATGTAAGTCCAAGAAGAGAAATTATAAATAGTGAAAATGCAGAAAAGAGGCATCCAGTGATCAGCCAAAATTTTTCTGTTCCTAGGCGTTCATTTTTAACAATCGATAAAGAAGCAAATCCAATTCTAAACTTTGAAAGGCAAAGGATTATTAAAATAATTCCAATTAACGTCCCAATCTTATGGAATCCATCAAGTTTTGTTGACTCTCCGACAGCAAAGCCAAAGACTTCTCCAGCGAAGGGTTCCAATATTGGATCTTGCATTGAAAAAGCACCCATAGAGATAAAAATAAAAATTGTGAAAAGCCTCGCTTCTCTTTCCATCCATACTTTTTTAATACCTACAAGAAATGGTTCGTTATAGCTAATAGCATTCGGTGTGCGAGAGTCTGCATTATTTCGCAGCGTTTTTTCTAAGTTTTTCAAGCTAAGATAAGATAATATATTGGTCATTATAGCAAGAGAGGCTGTGATTTTTATTAGCTTTTGATGAGAGTAGGGGTCTAAGATTATGCCAGCTGTTATACCAGTTATTGCAAGTCCTAATATCATCATAAGAAAGGTGATAGAGGCGGCAAAGCCCTTCTGTGATTTAGAACTGTAAGAGGCAAGAAGAGCAAGAAGAGGGGTTCCTGCTGCACCTACCCCAAACCCAATTAAAGTATATGAAAATAAAGCAAGCATTATTCCATATGCGAAATTACTTTCAATTAGAGGTATAGAAGCAGAAGCTAGTACTCCACCTATCCCTAAAATTAGCATTCCAAATATTATCCACTGACTCCTGTTTTGAGATTTATCAGATAAGTAACCCCAATTGACTCTCGTTAACTGGACTGCATAATGCAGCGCAATCAAAAAACCGGCAATAGTTGCTGGTAAAGCTAATTCTACTTTCATCAAGCGATTCAGTGTAGACAATGGAATAACCACACTTGAACCAATGCAAAGTTGAACTAACCCTAATCTTAAAATCGAAAACCAATTCATTACTACCCCCTAATTTAATTCATTAAATACAGTCCATTTGCTGATAACATCATCCCAGCAATATATAAAAGTACTCCGGTTATATTAAAGAATGGTGTATTTTTTTCTGGATCCCGAATGAGAAAAATCATTGATAAGGACTGCAGTAGAACGCAAACTGCCAGCGTAATGGCTAGAATTAAAGATCCCCAGAAGTAAAATAGAGATATTACTATTAGCTGTGGGAAAAGCATTACAAGGCAAGCCACTAAAGTAGCGGTCTTTCTGCCTAAAATCACAGGTAAAGAATTGATGCCTAAAAGTTTATCTCCCTTGGTTGCTTTGAAGTCATTCATAGTCATTATTCCGTGCGCTCCCAAAGCATACAATGAGAGCACTATTAGAACCTCTTTATTTGGCAATGATATTGTGAAAATAGCAGCGCCAGTAAACCATGGAAGCCCTTCATAACAAATTGCCACTACTCCTGGCCCAAAAATCGCCGATCGTTTCAGTCTTATCGGTTCTAATGAATAAAGCCAAGCGGCTAAGACGCCTATAATTGTTGCAAAAAAGATAAGATTTCCAAGATAGTATGCAAAAAGGATACTTGTGGCACTCATTATAATGCCGGTAAAAAAACCCCATCCAGCACTCACTCTTCCAGATGGAATGGGTCTCTCTGGTTGATTAATTGCATCGACATGACGGTCACACCAATCGTTTACAGCCTGGCTCATTCCACATACCAATGGTCCGGCAAGTAGAAGACCGGATAATATGAGTATAGTATTATTGCTATTTAAGGCGCCAACTGACACCACACCACATAAAAAAGCCCACATAGGTGGAAACCAGGTAACAGGTTTTATAAGTTCAAGAAGCGATATCAAGCTAGGCGTACTGGTAAAATGAGTTTGATAGCTTTTAATCACTGATTTTAGTCCTTAATATCCAAAAGATTATGTTTTCTGAGTTTCACATATAGGCTTTGACGCGACAGACTAAGTAGCTCGGCAGCTGCTACTTTATTGTTATTTGTTAAATTAAGTGCGGTTTCTAAGCATATTCTTTCCGCAATATCTCCGGTTTGGGCTACTAACTCTTTCAACGGAGCACTTCCTACCAATTTGGTGGTTGCTTCCCAGCTATGTTTCTCATTATCGTTTTGTTTCTCTAGCTCTACGTTTGAAGTGTCTCTTAAAATGAACCCATAAAAATCGTCATCTTGATTTGATACCCAAGTCGATGAAATTGTGACAGGAATTTTTGATCCGAAAGTTGTAATAAAATCAGTTGCATAGTTTCTAATTTTCCCAAGTCTTTTCGAATTATCAGTTAGAATTTTTAAATCAGTAGTGGCATTTTTGAGATAGTCAGAAAATGACTTGCCGACAACTTCATCAATATTTGGATTCTCTGTAAGAATTAAAAAGCTCTCATTAGCATCAACTATTTTTCCTGCTTCATCAATAAAGACAAATGCATCTGAAGTTTTTTGATACAGATCAGATAGATAAATTTTTTCTTCGGAATAGCTTGTTCTCTGACTTGATGAACTGGATAACCTTATTAAAGAATGGACACCGTTATTCGAACGAAAAAACGTACCCCGCAATTGTACTTCCTTATTGGTTTCTTTAACGTTTAGATTTAATGCAGTTGAGGGCTTGTTTTTGTTTAATGTTTCAAGCTCGCTCAGAATGTCTAAGCTTATTCCTTGGTAAAATAAATCCTTTAACATTTTTTGGTTTAAATCGGCTTTTTCTAAAATTGCCACAGCTTTTTGATTAAAATCAATAAGCTGACCAGCTTCATCAACAATAATGAATGCGCTGCCACACTGTTCTAGTATTACTCGATATTTAGTGTCAAATGATCTATATCGGTCATATTCTCTCTCAAATTTTAATTGAGTTTTCATGAGTTCTTGTTGAGCCTGTGCTATCTGGGTCAGATCACGGCCAAAAAGTAGAATTTGGTTATTTACTCCAGTGGGATGGATAGAGTATTGAATTGGAAAGTCATCGCCACCATTTTTAATATGATTTAGCTGAATAATATCTTTCTCAATTTTTTCATTCTCGCTTGAGGATAAATTTAAAATTTCTTCAAGTTTAATCCCGCTCTCTTTTGTTATAAAATCTCGAATATTTCTCGTTCGCCAGTGGTCTATGTCGCCTAAGTTTTTATTTTCAGTATTGTAAATAACCTCTAAAATGAGACCAGCTGTGTCAATTAAGAGTGATATATCTGATGCACGCAAAATTACATCACCGAAAATGTCGGGGTTTAGTCTGACTATCTGATCAGCAGCTCTTACTTTACTCTCTCTCTTGGTCAATGAAGGGATCTCTGACTTAGTATCAAATTTAATAAAAAGTGTAAGCTAAATTTGACACATTGTAAACAAATTTAGACATATTTATGTTAGAAAGTTATTTAGCCGTTGAGCTTTAATTAACTTTAAGTAAACTTTTTATTTCTTTAGGGCTCGGTTGGAAGAAGTCGACGTCAAGGCATGTCTTGGATAGCGTTTTGTGATGGGTTACAAAGGATCCTCCTGCGACGATGGGTAGTGGGAAATTCTTTCTAATTCGATCAGTAATTGTGTTACTTTGATTGACCATGTTTTCACTGCCAATTGAGACGCCAATTAGCTGAAAATCGCCAAATTCTAAAAGTTTAAATAGATCTGATTCGCTGTATCCGATAGCTACTTGGGCATTAAAGTTTTCTTTTTTCAATTTTAATGCAGCTAAGTAAGAACCAAAAGTATGATTTTCGCCTTCTAGGGTAAAAAGTAAAATTTTTGGTGCTGATTTGAGAGTATCTTCAGGCTCAAGATATAGCGACTCCAGTTCCTGGCAAAGTAGTCTCAACTTGCTTACAGCTATAGTAACTTCGGAAAATGTCATTGTATCTTGTTTCCATGAATCACCCAATTTTTCTGCAATAATTGGCGCTATTCCTTCAAAGAAAAATTGTATAGCCAGTCCATTCTCTAGCTCTTTTCTGATCAACTTAATTGTGTGTTCGGGCTCATCAGTCACAAGAGAGTTAAAAATTGATGAAGTGAGATCGGCATTATAAAATCTTTGGTCTATATTTCCGTTTGCAATTTCGCTAAGAGCTATTTTTGCCAGACTCTCGGGGTGGATACCTAATCCCCCTTGCCCAGAATAACTTAATCTGCTGTGTATATCGTTATTCATATAAAATATTTTGAGGTCTTAAGAGATAATAGTCAAGATTTCTATGTAATTTATTATTTACAAATACCCTGGTTTCTCCGATTTCTATCAAGTGAGGCAGTAAATGCGATTGTTTCCCCCTCTCATGTAATCTTTTTTCAACAAATAAAAAGATTTATTTAAAAGATGTAACTTTTTGTTGACACTTTAGATAGGTTCGCTACCATTTTTTAGTACGTAAAGCTTTATTTCAGAGGTCTCGTAAGTATGCATAAACAATCGAGCCCACAGGTAGATGGGTGGAATCTTTACACTCCTTCTCAAAGAATCATAAGAGACAGGACGGTCTGGACCAAAGTTCAGGGAATATTGGCGCCATTGCAATTTGCAGTATGTATAATTTCGTTATTTTTGGTGGTGAGATATCTTTCAACAGGTGAAGGATATTACTCTGCTACGGTTTCAATAATTATAAAAAGTTTTCTCCTTTTTTTAATCATGATCACAGGTGCAATTTGGGAAAAGGTAGTGTTTGGGCAATTTTTATTCGCGGAGGCATTCTTCTGGGAAGATGTTGTAAGCTTTTTCGTAATCTTCTTTCACTGTCTGTATCTTTATGTTCTATTAACCGGTGATTTCTCGCCTACGATCCAAATGTCCGTAGCTCTATTTGCTTACTTTCTATACTTCATAAATGCATTTCAGTTCCTGAGGAAGCTAAGATTGGCAAGGCAGACTCATAAAAAAAATACCTTACCAAAAAATGAGGTCAGTAAGTGAACGAGCACTCAAATATCGAAAAATTAGCAGGTTGTTCGGAGATACCCGTCCTCAAAGAGCGTGGTCAAAGGGAAGTTTTTTGTGGCCTGACGGGTATCATTTGGCTTCACAGAAAAATCCAGGATGCTTTTTTTCTAGTAGTAGGATCACGGACCTGTGCTCACCTCTTACAATCGGCTGCAGGAGTGATGATTTTTGCTGAACCAAGATTTGGAACAGCAATATTAGAGGAAAAAGACCTCGCGGGAATGGCTGATGCTCACGAAGAGTTAGACAGAGAAGTTGCAAATTTATTAGAGAGACGCCCAGATATAAAACAGCTTTTTCTGGTTGGTTCCTGTCCTTCAGAAGTAATTAAACTTGACTTGGCTAATGCTGCAGAAAGACTTTCAAAAATATATTTTCCAAAAGTAAAAGTGTTAAACTTTTCAGGCTCCGGGATTGAAACCACTTTTACTCAAGGCGAAGACGCCTGTCTAGCATCGTTAGTTCCAACTTTAAAAGAAAAAGATGAAGAAAATCTAATTTTAGTCGGCAGTCTGCCTGATATTGTGGAAGATCAATTAGTTGAGCTTATAAAGGAATTAGGGATTAAAGAAATTTCCGTGTTGCCTGGGCGAGACAGGGGAACAATGCCTTCGATTAGTAAAAAATCAAAATTTATCTTAGTCCAGCCCTTTCTTACAGATACAACCGAGGCTTTAGAAAAAAAAGGAGCCACAAGAATAAATGCGCCATTTCCTTTTGGTGAGGAAGGAACAACCCTTTGGCTTAGATCAATAAAGGAAAGCTACGGTATAAGTGATGATAAATTTGAAGTAGTAACTTCAGCTCCAAGAAAACGAGCCAAGCTTGGCCTTGAAAAACTTAGAAAGCACTTGCAAGGTAAAAGTATTTTTTTCTTCCCTGATAGTCAACTTGAAATCCCATTAGCTCGGTTTTTATCTAGAGAATGTGGAATGAAGTTAATTGAAGTCGGATCACCATATATCAATCGCTCAATAGTTGATAAGGATCTCGAACTAATAGAAGATATGCCGATTATTTCTGAAGGACAGGATGTTGATCTTCAATTGGATCGATGTCGAGAAAGCAATCCCGATATCACTGTTTGTGGCTTAGGTTTAGCAAATCCCCTTGAAGCAGAAGGACTTACTACAAAGTGGGCAATTGAGTTGGTCTTTACCCCAATACATGGCTATGAGCAAGCACAGGATTTAGCAGAGTTGTTTGTAAGACCCTTAAAAAGAAAAGAGGCGCTCTCTATATGAAGCTAAGTATTTGGACATATGAAGGACCACCCCATGTTGGAGCTATGAGAGTGGCTACAGCGATGGAAAAGCTTCATTTTGTTTTGCACGCTCCACAGGGTGACACCTATGCAGACTTATTGTTTACTATGATTGAACGGGGTAACAAAAGGCCGCCCGTCACCTACACTACTTTTCAAGCGAGAGATCTTGGAGCAGATACCGCTGATCTATTCAAGAAAGCATGTAAAGAGGCGGTTGAAAGATTTAAGCCAGAGGCGTTGTTGGTAGGAGCGTCATGCACCGCTGAACTTATTCAGGATGATCCAGGTGGCCTAGCAGATGCCCTTAACCTAGAAATTCCAGTAATACCACTAGAACTTCCCTCATATCAAAGAAAAGAAAACTTTGGCACAGACGAGACATTTTACCAAATAGTGAAAGCACTTGCTTGTCCTCAGGAAAAGACAGAAAAATTTAGTGTAAACATATTAGGTCCAACCGCTTTAGGTTTTAGGCATAGAGATGATGTAAGGGAATTAAAAACTATTTTGGACGACCTTAATATTGACTTAAATATTGTTGCCCCTCTTGGTGCGGCACCATCAAGTATTAAAAGTTTAACAAAAGCGCATGCCAATATAATGCTATATCCAGAAAGCAGCGAGTTAGCTTGTAGGTGGCTGAAAGAAAATTTTGGGATGTCTTACACTGAACATACACCCATTGGTATAAACTCGACTAAGGACTTTATCGAAGAATTAAACCAAATCAGGGGAGTAAATGATAGCTTTTCTGACACTTCACGTCTGAATTTCGACTGGTGGTCAAAATCTGTAGACTCTAATTATTTTACCGGGAAGCGTGTTTTCATTTTTGGAGATGCAACTCATGTTGCTACTGCATCAAGAATTGCCAAGGAAGAGATGGCATTTTCGATAGTAGGTATCGGATGCTATAACAGAGAATATGCCAGAAAGATAAGAAGCCTAGCGAAAGTTCTTTCTGTCGATGCGTTGATTAGTGACGATTATTTAGAGGTAGAGAAACGCATCGCTGATTTGCAGCCTGAACTAATCTTGGGGTCTCAAATGGAGCGCCACATTGGTAAAAGACTGGGTATACCATGCGCGGTTATCTCTGCTCCCTTTCATGTACAAGATCACCCCGCTCGCTTTTCTCCTCAAGTCGGTTGGGAAGGTGCAAATGTTATTTTTGATACGTGGGTACATCCACTCGTCATGGGGCTTGAAGAGCATTTGTTGGGAATGTTTAGAGAAGACTTCGAATTTAACGACACAGCTGGTCCCAGCCATCTATCCAATTCTAAGAGCAAATTGAATCAAGAAAAGGATACAATTGCGGACAATGAAATTACATGGGCTCCCGAAGCAACAAAAGAGCTAAAGAAAATTCCATTTTTCGTGAGAGGAAAAGCTAAAAGAAATACAGAGAAATTTGCATTTGAGAACGGACACAGTGCAATTACAAAAGATTTACTATATGAGGCGAAGGCGCATTATGCTAGATAGATCATATGAAAGAGATCCGTATACACTAGTAATGCTAACCTTAGATGCGCATTCTATTGGCTCAGTAGAAAGAATAAAGAGCAGGTTTAGCAAAATTTATCCTGAGCTAGAGATAATTGTGCACGCAGCAGCATCCTGGGAAGAAGATCCTAGTAGTTTGCTTAAAACAAAGGAGGATCTTGCAAGGGCAAATATGGTTCTTATCACTTTAGTTTTTTTGGAGGACCATATTTCAGCAATCCTTCCAGATTTGAAAAAAGCCAGGGAAAAGTGTGATCTTATGCTTGGACTAGTCTCATCAAAAGAAATTGTGAATCTTACAAAAATGGGTGGCTTAGATATGTCTAAACCCTCCTCAGGAGTGCTAAAGTTCTTGAAAAAACTAAGAGGAGATAAAAATAAAGTTACTGGTGGGGAAAAACAAATGGCTATTCTTCGCCAGATCCCGAAAGTCTTGAAATTTATACCTGGAAAAGCCCAGGATTTGAGAGCCTATTTCCTATCCATGCAATATTGGTTGGCAGGATCTGAAGAAAACATTGAGAGTCTTTTTTGCTATTTATTGTCGAGATATAGCTCACTTCATAATAGTTCAAAGGTCGAGATTAAATCACCTGTTGAATACCCTGAAACAGGCCTCTATCATCCCGATATACCGAAGAAAATTACTGAAAATATTTCAGAAATCCCTTTTGCAAAACACTCAATAGGTACCGTAGGTCTTCTTTTGATGAGATCCTATGTTCTCTCTGGAGACACCGCACATTATGATCAAGTTATAAGAAGTTTAGAAGCACAGGGTTTAAAGGTTATTCCAGCGTTTGCCGCAGGTTTAGACGCTAGGCCAGCAATAAATAAATATTTTGTGCAAAATGCTAAGGCATCAATCGACACATTTCTATCTTTGACAGGGTTTAGTTTGGTTGGCGGACCGGCATACAATAGTAGTAAAGCTGCGGAGGAAGCTTTAGCTGAGTTAGATGTACCCTATATTGCAGCGCATGCTATTGAGTTCCAGAACCTTAATCAGTGGGATAAAAGTGATGGTGGACTTAATCCAATAGAGACGACTATTTTAGTGTCTTTACCAGAGTTAGACGGAGCGACTAACCCAACAGTTTTTGGAGGAAGATTGGGTGAAGAAGGAGGCTGTAGTTGTTGCGTGCAATTAAGAACTGGTAACGAGAAAGCATTCGATATGGTTCCTTGTTATGAAAGGATAAAAAGCTTATCCGAAAAGACTCGCAGACTAGTTAAACTTAAGAGAAAAGAAAATTCGGAAAAGAAAGTAGGAATTATTTTATATGGATTCCCTCCTAATGCTGGTTCTATTGGAACCGCTGCTTACTTGAGTGTATTCGAGAGCTTATACAATGTACTAAAGTCAATGAAAAGTGAAGGTTACGAAATTGAACTTCCTAATTCTACCTACGATTTAAGAGAAGCCGTCTTGGATGGAAATTCATGCAAGTACGGTCAAGAAGCAAATGTAATTGAGCGTGTTGACGGTGCTGAAATAGTTGAAAATGAACCATATTTGAAGGAAATAGAGGAAGTATGGGGACCAGCTCCGGGAAAGATTCAATCAGATGGCACAGGTGTTTTCATTCTTGGGAAAAAGCTTGGGAACATAGTAGTGGGTATTCAGCCGACCTTTGGGTACGAAGGAGACCCAATGAGATTATTATTTGAAAAAGGCTTTGCTCCTACGCATGCTTTTTCTACATTTTATAGATGGATGCGGAATGGCTTTAAAGTTGATGCGTTTTTGCACTTTGGGATGCATGGTGCTTTGGAATTTATGCCTGGAAAAAAAGTTGGGTCTAGCTCAAAGTGTTGGCCCGATCGATTAATAGGTGATATCCCTAATATTTACCTATATGCAGCAAATAATCCTTCTGAGGCTTCACTAGCTAAGAGAAGAACAAATGCCGTTGTAATATCCCATCTTACTCCACCTCTTGCAAAAGCAGGTCTCTATAAAGGTCTTATTGAACTAAAAGAGAGTGTTATTCAATATCGAGAACTGGCTGATGATGATGGTAATAAGAAAAAACTAGAAAATCTTATAATTGATCAGGCTAAACTCGTTAATTTTAAAGATTTCGATACCATCGAGAATTTATGGCTAAAAATAATAGAAAGCGAGGATGCTTTAATTCCCGATGGGTTACATATTGTGGGCCGAGAGTTAAGCGAAGAAAAGCTAAAAGAGTATGATGGATATTTAAGAGAAAGTCATAATCATCAAGAAGTGGGCAAGCTTTTAGAGAAGTTAAAAAAGCAAACAGAAGTCGAAGGAATAATTAATGCCTTAAATGGCCAATTTATTAGGCCGGTTCCGGGGGGTGACTTGATTAGGTCGCCCGATATTGTTCCAACCGGACGAAATGTACATGCCTTTGATCCATTCAGAATGCCTTCTCTTTTTGCCATGAAAGAGGGAGAGCAGCAAGCAGAACTATTATTGTCGAAGCACGAAACCTACCCTAATTCGGTCGCAATGGTTTTGTGGGGTTCAGACAATATAAAATCTGACGGACTATCTATAGCACAGGCAATGGCTCTAATGGGCGCTATGCCAAAGTTTGATGATTACGGAAGATTGTGTGGCGCAGAGCTTATTCCACTTTCTGATCTTGGAAGGCCGCGGATAGATGTCTTAATGACTCTCTCTGGCATTTTTAGAGACCTATTGCCATTACAGGTCAGAATGCTTGCTAGTGCTGCTTATAAGGCTTCTCTTGAAGAAGAACCCTTGGATATGAATTTTATCAGAGCAAATACTTTAAAACATCAAAAAGAGATGAACATTGATATTAAGTCAGCTGCACTCAGAGTTTTTTCAAATGCGGAGGGTGCATATGGCTCAAATGTGAGTCACCTCATTGATACTTCTTCGTGGGATGATGAGGAAGAGCTGGCCGATACTTTTAACAATAGAAAAGGATTTGCCTATGGCTTGGATGGGAAATGTACTAAACAGTCTGAACTACTTTCATCTGCTTTGAAAAAAGTCGATTTTGCTTATCAAAACTTAGAAAGTGTCGAATTGGGTGTAACAACTATAGATCACTATTTTGATACACTTGGTGGAATAAGCAGAGCTGTAAAAAAAGCAAATGGAGGAGATGCAATCCCGGTTTATATAGGAGATCAAACCAGAGGTGATGCAGCAGTAAGGACCTTATCTGAGCAAATTAATTTAGAGACTAGAACTAGGTCATTGAACCCAAAATGGTTTGAGCCTCTTCTTCAACATGGTCATGAAGGTGTTAGACAAATTGAAGCTCAAATTACCAACACATTAGGTTGGTCTGCGACCACCGGGCAAGTTGATCCTGATCTCTACGATCAACTTTCAGAAACATTTGTTTTAGATGAGGAGATGAGAAGAAAGCTTTCGGAACTAAATCCTAAGGCCAGTCTTAGGGTGGCAAATAGACTGCTTGAAGCGCATGAAAGAGAGTATTGGCAACCAGATCAAGATACTCTTGATGCGTTAAGAAAAGGTGCTGATGAATTGGAAGATAAAGTTGAAGGTGTAGGCCTTGCAGCAGAATAAATAAGGGAGGTAAGTATGAGTCCACTAGACCAAAGAAAAGAAGTGCCCAATCTTAAAGAGGATGGAGAAGGGTCAGTTCAAGTTAAAATGGATCCTAATATGAAGATAGAGGGTGCTAAGGTTTTTGCAGTCTACGGTAAAGGGGGCATTGGCAAGTCTACAACCTCATCGAATTTATCTGCTGCTTTTTCAAAGCTAGGAAAGAATGTTTTGCAAATTGGATGTGACCCTAAGCATGACAGCACTTTTACATTGACTGGAAGATTGGTGCCGACTGTCATTGACATTCTTAAAGAGGTAGACTTTCATGCGGAGGAACTTAGGCCTGAAGACTTTGTTTATGAGGGCTATAATGGAGTTAAATGCGTTGAAGCGGGAGGTCCGCCTGCAGGAACGGGGTGCGGAGGTTATGTTGTAGGGCAAACAGTAAAATTACTCAAACAAAACCATATGCTTGACAATACCGATGTCGTAATTTTTGATGTTTTGGGAGATGTTGTATGCGGAGGTTTCGCAGCGCCATTACAGCACGCAGATAGAGCATTGATAGTGACAGCAAATGATTTTGACTCGATCTACGCTATGAACCGAATAATCGCGGCTGTGCATGCAAAATCAAAAAATTACAATGTACGGCTAGCCGGTTGTGTCGCGAACAGGTCAAAAGATACAGATGAGATAGACAAATATTGCAAAGAGGTGGGTTTCAATAGAGTTGCACATCTTCCAGATCTAGATGCGATTAGGCGGTCACGTCTTAAAAAGAAGACCTTATTCGAGATGGGCGATGATGAGGATATTTTAGCCGTACAAAAAGAGTATATAAGACTAGCAGATCTTCTATGGAATGGAACCGAAGGTTTAGCCCCTTCAACAATGGAAGATAGAGATATTTTTGAACTTTTAGGATTTGATTGATGCAGAATACTTATCTTGCTAAACGAGCAAGACTAGAGAATTATTTCAATGAAGTATCCAGTGATGCTTGGGATAAGCTTACGTCGAATGAACCTGTTTCCTTTGTACGCCAATTAGTTAGAGAAGGGCGTGAAAAAATGCAAGCAGCAATAATCGAAAAGCTTCCCAAGGATTTAAGAGGTACAAGAATATTGGATGCCGGATGTGGTACCGGGGTACTTTCACGGATGCTAGATGAAAAAGGAGCAGAAGTTGTTGGCGTCGATATCTCTGAAAAATTGATAGAGGTAGCTAAAAGCAGAAGTAGTTTAAATAAAAATATTGAATATTTCGCAGGAGATATGAAAGAAAAAAGCTTTGGTAACTTTGATTATATAATTGCAATGGATAGTTTGATTCACTATTCCACCGAAGATGTCATATCCTCGATAGCCGATTTTTCTGGTAGAGCAAATAATTCAGTTCTTTTTACTGTTATACCAAGCACCTTTTTTCTTAATTCAAAGTTGCTTTTAGGAAAATTTTTTCCAAAGTCTGAAAGATCGCCAGAAGTTGTCCCAATTGAGTGGGGTCAGTTAGAGCAATTAGAAGTCCTGAAGATAAATGCTTCTCTTACAAAAATCAAAAGAATAAAGAGCTTTTTTTATGTGTCAGAAGCATGGGAGTTGGCAAACAAATGATTATGTCAAAAAAAATGATAAAAGAGCTAAGTAGTTCATTATTACCATTTTCTGATGCTGTGTCGAGCGAGCTACCAATGTCGAGTTTGCTAAGACTTTCATTATTTCAAGTATCTGTGGGCATAGCTACTGTCTTATTAGTTGGCACCCTTAATCGAGTAATGATTGTGGAGTTAGGTGTCGTAGCTTCATTGGTAGCAACCATGGTAGCTATCCCTATATTATTGGCTCCTTTGAGAGCTGTTTTGGGGTTTAAGTCTGATAATCATAAATCGCTTATTGGATGGAAGAGAATGCCTTATATTTGGTATGGAACAATGTGGCAGTTTGGGGGGCTGGCAGTTATGCCATTTTCGATAATTGTTCTATCAGGTGATCAAACAGTGGGTCCATGGTGGGCTGGACATATTTTAGTAGCTTTTTCATTTTTGGCTACAGGTATGGGCGCACATCTGACTCAAACGGCGGGATTAGCTTTAGCAGCTGACAGGGCAACGGATAAAACAAGGTCGCAGGTTGTTGCACTTCTTTATGTTATGTTTCTTCTAGGGATGGGTCTAGCTGCCTTGACTTTTGGACTCTTGTTAGCAGACTTTACAAAGTTCAAACTAATTCAAGTGGTCCAGGGAGCAGCCGTTGTAACCCTTTTGCTGAATTTAGTTGCGATCTGGAGACAAGAAAAACTTATACCAGTAGAAAAGAAAAATATCTATAAGACTGAGGCTGGATTTATTCCCATAATGGGATTATTCCTTAAATCTCAGGGAGGGCGAGGTTTGCTATTAGTTGTATTCTTCGGAACTTTAGGTCTCTCTATGCAAGATATCTTACTAGAACCATATGGTGGGGAAATATTGGGATTGAGTGTCGCAGCTACCACAAATCTTACTGCAGTATGGGTTTTTGGAGCTCTATTTGGATTATTTTTAGCCTCTAGGTCCCTAAAAAGAAAAAAAGGAGGGCCAATTAAATCAATAGTTTTTGCACTCTTTACAGCTATTGGTGGGCTATGTTTCGTAATTATGTCTGATCCAATGAAATTAGCTTCACTTTATTTTTTTGGATCATTTTTAATTGGTTTGGGTACTGGTTTATTTGCAGTGTCGACTTTGATAATTGCAATGACCATACCTATTTCAAAGGGGACAGGACGTGGTCTTGTTCTCGGTTCATGGGGGGCAGCTCAGGCAACGGCCGCTGGCTTGGGCATAGGTTTAGGTGGAATTTTAAATGACATTTCTAGGTCAGTTGTTGGTTCGGAGGGCTTGAATTTAGTTGTCTCTTCTAACGCAGCATTTTCGTATTTAGTTGTGTATCATTTAGAAATCTTCCTTCTATTTTTAACATTAGCTTTTTTGGGGCCTCTTTCTCAATACCTGTCTAGCCTTAGGCATGATGGTAAAAAATTGGGAAAATTTGGTTTTTCAGAAATGCCAACTTAACCATGAAAATCAGGAGAATATCAAATGGAACCTTATAACGTAATATTTTTTGGGAATGTGGATTTGGCACAAATTTCCCTCTATGCATTTTGGTTATTTTTTGCAGGCTTAGTTATATATTTGCAAAGAGAGAATATGAGAGAAGGGTATCCCTTAGAGAATGAGGAGGGTGATCTTAGTGCTAATCAAGGACCCTATGGAGGTCCGTCAGAGACAAAGACATTTAAGCTGCCACACGGTAGGGGTAGCATTACTGTTCCAGAAAATGGAAAAGAAAAAAGAAAATTGTCTATTAAGAGGGAAAACATTTCAGGTGGAGCACCATTTTCGCCTACTGGAAATCCTATGACGGATGGCATAGGCGCCGCAGCTTGGGCTGAGCGAAGAGATGTTCCTGAACTGGATGGACATGGTAAGCCCAAGATAGTGCCCATGCGAACATTGAAAAAATACGAAGTATCAGCAGGAAAAGATCCGCGAGGTATGAACGTTATATCAGCTGACAAAAAAATTGTCGGTAAAATTTCAGATCTTTGGGTGGATGCTCCAGAACAGCTTGTAAGATATCTTGAAATAGAGTTGAAAGATAAAACGTCATGCTTGTTACCCATGCCGCTAGCACTAATTCGGAGCGATGGAGTTCATGTAAACACTCTTTATGGGAAACATTTCCCAAAAGTGCCAAGAACAAAAGCTCAGACTAAAGTTACGATGTTAGAAGAGGATAAGATCTCTGCTTATTACAGTGGTGGCCAACTCTATGCCTCTTATGACAGATTGGTATCTGCATTTTAGGGAGAAGAAATGGAATATAAATCTAAATTAGAAGCGCATAAAAATATTTTGGATGCAATTCCAGAAGGCGAGAGTATTCTGTGGAAAGGAAAACCCTCTTTTTGGGGGTTTTCTTGGTATTTTTTTGGATTAAAGCTTTTAGCCTTTTATTTGATAATACTCTCAGTCGTATTCGCCGCGAGATTGACGGTTACTGATTTCTATACAGCTTTTGCAGTTGACTTCCTACCCTTTCTTTCAAGCGGTATTTTAGCTTCATTTATACTCATGGCTCTCGCTGGAATACAATCTCAAAGTTCTGTATATATTATCACCGAAAATAGAGTAATAATAAAAAGTGGTGCCGCCTTATCTTTTTTAATTTCTATACCATTTAAAAAAATAAAAGCAGTAAATTTGCAGAAACGTAAGGGGTCTTTAGGAACAATTTCCTTTGAGTTAAGTTCTGGAAAGAGGATTCCCTATATTTCATGTTGGCCAAGCGTGCGGCCTTGGAAACTCAAAAACACTGAGCCTGCTTTTTCTTGTATAGAAGATGTAGACGATGTTGCTACCATTTTAAGAAAGTCGGTAATGGCAAGGACGATAAGTCTTCAGACGCCCACAAGCGACCCAGATTTCAAGTCTCAAATAGAGCAAGGCGTATAAATGCGAGATACAACAAAGCACAGAAAGGATGATTTGGTGCCAAAAGGGTTTCTATATGCCATATCTATAATGGTTGTGTTGTCCTTGTTGGTTGTATTCTCAGCATCTTTATTTCCTGGAAATAAATTTGATGTGCCTGATAAGATAGAAATTTTGGAGAAAGAAAATTTGATATTGGCAAAGCTAACCGATGGGTCAGTGTCAATAGCAAATTTACAAAATGAAGAACTACTAAATTCAAACGATGGTAAGAGTGGATTTTTATCGGTGATTATGACTGGATTAGAGTATAATAGGAAAAAGGTAGGACTTGAGTTGTTAGATTCTTACCAGATCGAAATCAAAAGGTTTGCCTCTGGTAGGATATCTCTAGAGGATAGCAAAGCAAGTTGGAGTTTAAATGTAACGAGTTTTGGTAGTAAAAATAGTGAGCTATTTTTATCAATTTTTTAAAGGGGGGAAAATGAGTTTTTTTAGAAAAAGAAGAGATAGTGCGCCGTGTACCATCGAAGTATCCAATACCTTTGAGTCTTTGCATGCACATGTAAGATTTAATAATGGAGCGATCGTATATCCAGGCGATGAGGTTATTGTCCATGGTGATCCTGTAAAAGCACCCTACGGAGAAGTAATTACGGAAGATAGAGAGGCTACAATTGTTAGAGCGACTCCCATTGAGAGACTTTGGACTAGGGTAGTTGGCAAATTAGAATTTATGGAAATCTGTGAGTTTTCGTTTTCAGAGGAGGTTTCTCTATGAGTACTATTATTGATGACAATACAACCGATATGGCTATGGAGGAAACACTTATTAGCCCAAGGTTTTATACAACAAATTATAAAGAATTGGATAAAATTGATGTTTCATCAATAAGAGATGAATGGGATCCATTAATTAAGGAAATGCGCTCAGACCCTAACAAAAGACATTTTCAGAAAACGTCTGAGTGGGACGATTTTGATTTTAAGGATTTAGAGCCAGGATTAAGGAAAGAGTTCATTGACTTTTTGGTTAGCTCTCTCACCTCGGAGTTTTCCGGCTGTGTTCTTTATAAAGAGATGAAACGTCAGGGAAGTAACGCAGATATCTGTGAACTATTTGCCATGATGGCTAGAGATGAGGCTCGGCATGCCGGTTTCATTAATGATGCTTTAAGAGAAGCAAATATTGCTGTTAACTTGGGCTTTTTAACGAGAAAAAAGAAGTATACATACTTTGCTCCAAAGTTTATTTACTACGCGACTTATCTGTCAGAAAAAATAGGCTACGCTAGATACATTACGATTTATCGTCATTTGGAAAAGAACCCGAGTTCTAGATTTCATCCAATATTTAAATGGTTTGAAAAATGGTGTAATGACGAATTTAGGCACGGGGAAGCCTTCGCATTGCTGATGCGATCCGATCCGAAGCTAACATCAGGTTTGAATATTTACTGGATAAAATTCTTTTTAGTTGCCGTTTATGCAACGATGTATGTAAGAGATCATGCTAGACCTGAGTTCCACAAAGCGCTGGGAGTAGACATTGATTGGTATGATGACCAGGTTTTAAGGATGACTACTGAAATTTCAAGACAAGTGTTTCCTATCGAAATAGATCACGATAACCCCAAGTGGATGATTGGATTAAAAAGAGTCAAAAAAGCTATGTTAGCCTATGGAAAAGCTAAGCAGTCAAAGGGTGTAACTGGATTACTTAAGCGACCTATAGCAGCATTGAATCTCGGCATAGCATTTGTGAGATTATATTCTATTCCTGCAAAGAGGAACTCTGTACCTGAGACTAGCAGACTCCAGCCGAGTTATTAAAAGAAGAAAGAAGTTCATGAGCTCAATAGTCAGTATATTTTTTGTTTTATTTTTATGGTGGTTCTTAACGGGCGTAATTCTATATACAGCAAAGCGATTAGATTTAAGTGATAGCAAGACACGGTTCACAGTAGTTTTATTTACTTTGCCTCTGTTTTTTTGCGCATGGTACTTTTATTTTTATTGTTTGGATGGCATGAGCTATGCAGAAATCTTCTGTTCTTTCTTGGCAAGCTTATTTATCTGGGGATGGGTTGAATTAACATTTCTAACAGGTGTTGTTGCGGGCATTCCTCTTTTAGAAAAGCAAGAAATAGACGGAGATACAGAACGTGAGCGTTTTGTAAATGGTTTCCGATCAATAGCACTGAATGAATGTTTTCTGCTTTCCTGTTTGTTTATTATGGCTGTTATGTCAATTGGTTCAGAAAATAATTTTGGATTAACTACATTTTTAATACTTTATGTGGCTAGAGTTTCAGCAAAGCTCAATCTTTTCTTTGGAGTGCCATATATAAATTTACATTTTTTGACGGTCCCACTAAAGCATATCGCGACATTTTGTAGAGTTGCACCTATCGGTTTTTTCTTTATCGCTTCTACTGTTATGTTGTGTCTAATGTTTCTATTCTTAGTGGGATTTACGTTTGCTGCTGAGCCTATGTCAGATATCCAGTTTGGATATTTGTTGTTGAGTACCCTCGCGGGATTGGCGGTACTTGAACATCTATTTATGGCCTTACCTGTAAAAGATGCCATGCTTTGGAATTGGGTATTACCAAACTTAAAAAAGTCATCAGACACAATTACGCTGGCAGAAACAAATTCAAATTTTCCTAAGGAGAGTAAAAATGAACTACGATAAAATTTTTCAGGAAAGACTTGAAAAGTTAAAACAAGAAGGAAATTATCGAGTTTTCGCTGATCTTGAAAGATACAAAGGATCTTTTCCTCGAGCAAAAAATTATATTGGAAACAAGGAACGTGATGTCACCGTGTGGTGCTCAAACGACTATCTGGGAATGGGTCAGAATAAAGATGTAATTGCAGCGATGAGTGATGCATTGGAAAAGTGTGGTGCAGGAGCTGGCGGAACAAGAAATATCTCAGGGACCAATCATTATCACGTTTTGCTTGAACAGGAATTGGCAGACCTTCATGGGAAAGACTCAGCTTTGCTTTTTACCTCTGGTTATGTCTCTAACTGGGCGTCGCTTTCGGTCTTAGGTGCAAATTTAGAAAATTGTGTAATTTTGTCTGATGAACTAAACCATGCATCAATGATAGAGGGAGTTCGGCATTCGCGAGCAAAAAAAATTATTTGGAAGCATAATGATGTAAATGATCTAAGAAATCATCTCAGCAGCCTTGACCCTAATGTCCCAAAAATCATTGCGTTTGAGTCTGTGTATTCAATGGATGGTGATATATCACCTATCTCAGATATATGCGATGTTGCAGATGAATTCGGAGCGCTAACGTATTTGGATGAGGTGCACGCTGTAGGTCTTTATGGCAAACGAGGAGGGGGAGTCTCCGAAAGAGATGGAGTTGCTGACCGAATTTCGATAATAGAAGGAACACTCGGGAAAGCTTTTGGGGTTCTTGGTGGTTACATCAGTGGTTCAAAAGAAGTATGTGATTTTGTAAGATCTTTCTCAAGCGGCTTCATATTCACAACTGCACTACCCCCGGCAATTGCTGCGGGTGCACTTGCCTCAATCAGACATTTAAAGTCTTCTGAAATTGAGAGAGCAGATCAAAAACGAAAAGTAAAATATCTCAGAGAAAAGCTTGATCAGCATAATATACCTCACTTATCTAATCCTAGTCATATAGTGCCTGTAATGATCAAGGATCCCATTAAATGTAAAATGATAAGCGATATTTTAATGGAAAATTATGGGATTTATGTACAACCCATAAACTACCCAACTGTTCCTAAAGGAACTGAAAGGTTAAGGATAACTCCATCTCCTGTTCACTCTTTTTCCGATATTGACTTTTTAGTTAATGCTATGAACGAGCTTTGGAGCCAGTGCGCACTTTCACGTGTTGTAGCTTGATTAGGTTTTTACTTTATTCAGAGTTCAGGCTTACAGATCTTTTTCAGAAGTAAGGAATGCTGTTTTTATATTCTTTCTATCTGCCTTTTCAAAATCGACCAATGCCTTATCGGCCTCTAGTTCAGTTATAATTCCATAGCCAAATTTTTCGTGGAATACTCGATCACCAACATTAAATATTTTATTTACGTTTGATGCACTATTGAAAAATGGAGAGGAATTATTAGCCATGTTATTTTGAAGTCTGCTCCAGCCAGGCGATCTGTAAAATGACGGTTCTTGTTCAAGAAAATTTGACTGGTTCAATGCGTTGGAAGATTGGAACCCTGAAGGTGTCAAGTCTTCAACATAGTTACTGGGTAATTCCTTTATAAACCTACTTTCTAGATTGAAGTTGAAATCGCCAAACTTATATCTGCTCTCTGCAGAGCTAATTGTACATAATAGTTTTGCTCGAGTAATTCCGACATAAGCTAGTCTACGTTCTTCTTCTAATCCGTTTTGACCGTTATCATCCAAAGATTTTTTGTTAGGAAAAGTTTCTTCCTCCCAGCCTGGAAGGTATACTTGTTTGAATTCAAGTCCCTTAGAGGCATGTAAGGTCATTAGGGATACTTTATCTGGATTTCTGTCAACTTGGTTTTCCATGACAAGTGAGACATGATCAAGAAACCCTTGAAGATCAGAGAAATCATTCAAGCTCGATACCAATTCTTTTAGGTTTTCTAACCTGCCCTCTGACTCTGGTGTTTGTTCATTTTGCAGCATATCTGTATACCCCGATTCGTCCAGAACCTGCTCGACAAGATCAATATGATTTTTCTTATCGGATGAACCCACGTCACGCCATATATCTAACATATCAATAAACCGCCCAAGGTTCTCTTGTATCTTTTTACCTACTAAGCCAGTCTTGACCGCATGACGTACAGCATCTATCAACCTAAAATTTTTTTCTCTCGCAATATTATGTAGTTGTTGTAGTGATTTCTCTCCTATCCCTCTTTTTGGTACATTTATTATTCTTTCTAAAGCTAAGCTGTCTGCGTCAGAATTTATTATCCGAAGATAAGCCACGGCATCTTTAATTTCTTGTCGATCAAAAAAACGAGTGCCGCCTATTATGATATGTGGAATATCTCTTCTTAGTAGGAGATCTTCAAAATCTCTAAACTGCCATGTTGCTCTGAACAATATCGCAATATCAGAAAGTTTTATTTTTTCCAACTTTATTTTATTGTAAATATCATCACAAATCCAAGATACTTCATCCTTCCCATCGATATGTTTGATTATTTGGACTTTGTCTCCCACATTTGACTCAGTCCATAGTGTTTTCCCGAGTCTTCCCTGGTTGCTTTCTATTAGACCACTTGCTGCGCCTAAGATATTTGAAGTTGATCGGTAGTTTTGTTCCAATCGTATAACTGTGGCGCCGGGGAAGTCTTTTTCAAATTTCAGAATGTTTCCTATCTCTGCCCCTCTCCATCCATAAATGGACTGATCATCGTCGCCTACACAACAAATATTTTTGCTTCCTTGTGCTAATAATCTTAGCAATAGGTATTGCGCCATGTTCGTGTCCTGATATTCATCAACGAGAATATACTTAAATAAGTTCTGATAATTAAAGAGGAGAGAGGTATCTGTTTTTAATATTTCTATGACATGAAGAATCAAGTCACCAAAGTCAACAGCATTGAGCGTACGTAAGCGGGATTGATAAATTTCGTAGAGTTTTTTTGCTTTCCCATCAAATTGAAGGTCGTCTTCTGGAATGCTTTGATATGTTAAAGCTTTATTCTTCCATTGATCAATGATATAAGCCAGCAATCGAGGGGGCCATTTTTTCTCATCAATTGACTCAAGCTTTATCACCTGCCTTAATAAACGAAGTTGATCATCAGTATTAATAATAGTGAAATTGGAGTTTAAGTTTACTTTTTCAGCATGTCTTCGAAGAATCTTTACACATATTGAATGAAAAGTGCCTATCCACTTTAAGCCCTCAGAAAGATGTCCAATATGTTCCTCTATTCTGAATTTCATCTCATTCGCTGCTTTGTTCGTGAACGTAACGGCTAGAATGTTGTGTGATCTTACATTAAGACTTTTTATCAAATAGGCAACTCGTGCAGTCAAAGCCTTTGTTTTCCCAGTGCCCGCTCCTGCCAATACTAGAACTGGCCCATCGGTCTGACGCACCGCCTTTTCTTGCTCACTGTTGAGATCTCCTAAATATGAAATGTCTTTCATGCTAATGTAATTAACAACCCTAAATTACTTTATCAAATGAAAGTTTAATAATTTAGCTTCCTAAAGAATATCCCAATTATTTTATTTGTTTTTCACAATTTTCCATGTATAAAAAATTTGTTGCGGGCGTAGCTCAGGGGTAGAGCGTTACCTTGCCAAGGTAAATGTCGTGAGTTCGAATCTCATCGCCCGCTCCAAAGTGCTTCACAGACAACTTTTTTATTATGAAGGCTAGTTAGACAGATAATGGCTTTTTGCATTTGACTTTCTTATTATTTTTTGTCTAAAACAACCTATCCCAACGAGAAACTTCGGGAAAGAATTGATAATAAAAAGAAACTCAAGAGAACAGTATGATTATTGGAGCGTTAAAAGAAAATAAGAAAGACGAGAATAGAGTAGCACTAACACCAGAAAGCGCTCAACTTTTGTCAAAGTTAGGTCATAAGTGTCTGATCGAAAAAGGTGCTGGTACTAGTGCAGGTTTTGCTGACGCTGAATACAAAGAGGCTGGGGTAAAAGTTATGGCGTCTTCAAGCGAGCTCATTAAAAACAGTGAAGCGCTTATAAAAGTTAATCAACCTACCATTGCTGAAATAAAAAGATTTAAAGTCGGACAGATTTTAATTACTTTCATATGGCCAGCTCAAAACCCTCAGCTTGTAAAAGACTTAAATAAGAAAAAGATAACCTCTCTTTCTATGGATATGATCCCTAGAATAAGTAGAGCTCAGAAGATGGATGCTCTCTCATCGATGGCAAATATTGCCGGCTACAGAGCTGTGATAGAGGCCGCAAATAATTTCGGTCGATTTTTTACTGGACAAATAACAGCTGCTGGCCGAGTTCCACCTGCTAAAGTCCTTGTAATAGGAGCAGGGGTTGCTGGTCTCGCTGCAATTGGAGCAGCCCAAGGCCTAGGTGCTATAGTAAGAGCATTCGACGTGAGGCCTGAAGTTGCTGAACAAATTGAGTCTATGGGAGCCGAATTTTTATTTCTTGATTTTGATGAAAGTAGTTCAACCGATGGAGGTTACGCAGCACCTTCGAGTCCCGAATTTAGGAAAAAGCAATTGGAATGTTTCCGAGAGCAAGCTCCAGATATAGATATATTGATTACAACAGCGCTAATTCCAGGAAGAGATGCACCAAAATTATGGCTGAAAGATATGGTAGCTAAGATGAAGCCAGGCTCAGTAATCGTTGACCTCGCTGCTGAAAAAGGTGGAAATTGTGATTTAACCAAGGCAGATAAAAAAGTTGTTACAAAAAATGGCGTTACGATTATAGGCTACACAGATTTCCCAAGTAGGATGGCAAAACAGTCATCATCTCTCTACGCCAACAATGTAAGACATCTTTTTGATGATCTAACACCTGAACAGAATGGAAAAGTAGCTGTAAACCTAGACGATGATATTATTAGGGGGTCGCTTGTAACTCATGGTGGAAAAGTAATGTACCCACCACCTGCGCCAAAGGTGAAAGCGGTGCCAACTACAAAAAATTCAGAAGTGGTAGAAAAAACACCCGAGCAATTGAAAATAGAAGAAGCTGCTGCTACTAGAAAGGCTGGTGCCTTTCAAGTAGGAATGTTAATTCTGGGAGGTTTGGTCATGGCTCTTTTAGGCCAATATGCTCCTCCAGCATTTATGCAACATTTCATAGTATTTGTTTTGTCTTGCTTCGTCGGCTTTCAGGTTATTTGGAATGTAAATCATGCATTGCACACACCATTAATGGCGGTGACCAATGCGATATCCGGTATTATCGTCGTAGGCGCACTTTTGCAGGTTGGGTCGCCTAATTTCGTCGTGGAAATACTTGCTAGTATTTCCGTTTTGATCGCAACAATAAACATCGTGGGAGGATTTCTTGTTACAAAAAGAATGCTCGCCATGTTTCAGAAAAGTTAAGAGGTTCTCTTATGCTAAGTACAGAGTTAGTAACAGCGGCGTATATCGGTTCAAGCGTATTATTTATCCTCTCTCTAGGTGGTTTGAGCAACCAAGAAAAAGCCAAAAGAGGTGTTTGGTTTGGTATTGTGGGTATGGCTATTGCCATTTTGGCAACTGTATTAGGCCCAGAAATGAGTGTATCTAAGTATTTAATTCCGAGCCTCATTGTAGGCTCAATAATTGGATTGTTTGTTGCCCAAAGAGTTCAAATGACGGGGATGCCTGAATTGGTAGCAGCCCTACATTCTTTTGTTGGTTTAGCAGCAGTTTTTATTGGTTTAAATCAGGAAATCAACCCTACCAAAATGTATTTTGGAGCCGATAAAGTGATACATGATACAGAAGTTTTTCTTGGTATTTTTATTGGTGCTATTACTTTCACAGGATCCGTAGTAGCGTATGGGAAGCTTGCTGGGAGTATAACTGGGAAAGCAGTTATTTTACCCGGTCGACATCTCTTAAACATATTGATGATTGTTGTTTGTTTAGTGCTTGGTTGGATGTACCTTAACGACACAGTCTTAGCGACATATCTCAACCAAACGGGGATATGGACGCTAGTAGCTATGACTATAATTGCATTCGTTATCGGTGCGCATTTGGTTTTGGCCATTGGTGGTGCTGATATGCCCGTTGTTGTATCAATGCTAAATAGTTACTCAGGATGGGCAGCTGCAGCTACAGGTTTTATGTTAGGCAACGACCTGTTAATTGTTACCGGTGCGCTTGTTGGGTCCTCTGGAGCCATCCTTTCTTATATTATGTGTAAAGCAATGAATAGAAACTTTGTATCTGTTATATTAGGAGGATGGGGAGGAAGTGGCGAACCATTGGCTGATATAGAGGGAGAGATGGTTGCAACTGACAATGACTCCGTCGCCAGTATGCTCGAAAATGCAAAAGAGATTATTATTGTCCCAGGTTACGGAATGGCTGTTGCTCAAGCTCAATCGTCTATTTCTGAGCTTACCAAACGCCTTCGTAATAGAGGCAAAAATGTTAGATTCGCAATCCATCCCGTTGCAGGAAGATTACCTGGACATATGAATGTACTACTTGCCGAAGCAAAGGTACCATACGACATAGTTCTCGAAATGGATGAAATAAATCAAGATTTCCCAGAAACAGATGTGGTTATAGTTATTGGTTCTAATGATATTGTAAATCCCGCTGCTCAAGATGATCCAAATAGTCCTATTGCTGGGATGCCCGTTCTGGAGGTATGGAAATCTAGGGACGTCATAATCTCGAAACGCGGCAAGGGTACAGGTTATTCGGGTATCGAAAATCCTCTGTTTTACAAAGAAAATAGTAGAATGTTGTATGGAGACGCAAAAAAGTCGGTCGACGAGCTATTAACAAAAATCAGCTGACTTTTTAAAAATCAGTTTTGGCTCCACCGTCTTTTTTTCTTCGTTGAACAAAATTGTATAATTCTGACACTATTTTTGAATCAATCATTGGGGGTTCAAACTCCTCTAGTATCTGCTTCCAAAGATTGTTTGCCCTTCTCTCCGTCGATAGTTTCCCATCTGCTTCCCAAGCCTCATAGTTGCGCCAGTCTGATAAGATTGGTGCATAAAAAGCATCCTTGTACCTTTCTCGAGTATGTGTAGCGCCGAAGAAGTGCCCATTATGACCCACCTCTTGTATAGCTGAGAAAGCCAACTTTTCCTCACTAGCATTAGTAATTTCAGGGTCAAGATATTTTTGAAGTTGCTGAATAATCTCGCAATCAATAATAAATTTCTCATAGCTAGCTATTAATCCACCTTCTAACCAACCTGCTCCGTGATAAACCATATTTATTCCCCCAGAAATAGCTGACCACAAACTGTTGGAGCTTTCCCATGTAGCCTGAGCGTCTGGAGCATTTGATGCGCACGCATTTGACGCACGTAAAGGGATTTTGTAAAAGCGAGCCATTTGACCTGTAATCTGCGTTGCTCTGATATACTCAGGTGTTCCAAAGGCAGGCGCTCCACTCTTCATGTCGACATTTGATGTAAAAGTCCCCAAAACGCAGGGGCTTCCAGGGCTCATGTATTGAAGTAGTGCAATTGCTGCTAATGCTTCAGCCAGTGCCTGTGCAACTGATCCAGCTATCGTGACAGGAGACATCGCTCCGGCTAAAGTAAAAGGTGTAACTACCACAGGCTGATTTTTTTTCGCGAATCTCATGGCACCGTCAAGCATTGGCCAATCATGCTTTAGTGGGGAAGTAGAGTTAATGTTTGTAAAAATTCTTGGTTTTGAAAAGAATTCTTTTTCATCTAACCCAGAAGCAATCTTTGCCATTTCCATTGCATCTTCAACCCTTTCTGGACCTAGTGAATAAGCGTGAACTACTTTGTCGGTAAGGGTGAGTTGTTCATATAAACAATGTAAGTGTCGAATTGAGGGATGAATATCTACTGGCTCTACTGGATATCCTCCTGAGAAATGAATGCAATTGAAAAATTGAGTTAACTTTGTCAAATCTTTAAAGCTATCAAAATCTCCAGGCCTCTTTCCTCTATCTAGATCCAACACGTTTGGAGGAGAAGAAACATTACCAAATACGATATGCCGATCTCCAATCTTAATTTTATTCTTGGGATTTCTTGGTGTGATAGAAAAGTGTTGTGGAACTGTTTTCAACATGTCCATAACCCATCGGCGATCCATTTTCACCTTTGAGTCATTAAGTTCTACTTTACATCCTGCTTTTTGAAGAATCTTGCATGCTTCTGGATTTAGAAATAGGACGCCGATATCCTCGAGAATCTTCATTGCCGTATTATGTATCGCAATCACTGCTTCTTCCTTAAGTGGCTCAACAAAATTATCAAAGTTATATGGTATCTGCCAACTCTGTTGCTGAAGCGAAAGCCTCGAGGCTCTAATTTCTTTGTTGGAGATACGTGAAGATTTTCTTCTCATTATAAATTCGTAGCAAACATCATGTATATTATAATATGATATCTACCTAACTAGGAAAGTCTTTTTGAGCCACGCCTCTAGTTCATCAATACTATCAATTATAAAAGGGGTATGGGCACTTAAATCTTTTTTATTTGCAGTGCCTGACAATACTCCAACACAAGGCATACTTATTTTATTCGCTGCGACTAGGTCATAAGTACTATCACCAATCATCAGTACCTCTTGGGATAGTAAATTTGTTTTTCTCAAAAAAGCCTCGAGTTGTCCGGATTCTGGCTTAGAACCATATCCACTGTCATAGCCGATTATCATATCGAAATATTGAGTTAAATTATGCTGTTCAAGATGTTTTATAGCATTGTTTTCACTGTCATTTGTTACCAGACCGAATGTAATTGTTCCTAAGTTAGTAAACAATGTATGTAAATTAGTTAATGGTACTTGTTTAGCATCACCAGAACCCTCAAATAGACCTTCATGAATCTTCTTTTTCATTACTTGCGGGAACTTTTGGAAAATTGCTTCGACTACCTCATCCACGGAGCCATGCACAAAAATACTTTCCCTCACGAATTTATCAGAATCTAAGTCAAAGTTTATTGCTTTAGCCAATGTCAGTTTGTCTAGATTATGTTGATTGCTGAACTTCGTGACAAAGACTTTAGCCCACTCTGACCATGATCTTTGGATGTCAAATAAAGTACCATCTTTATCGAAGATAATCCCCTTAATTTTCATTCGGCATCTTGTAAACGGCCTATTAATTGGGAAACTAAATCTTCCCATGAGGTAGGCTCTATAGATGCTCCAACAGCTTTAGGCATATAAGGCTTAACTAAGTCACAAACCGAAAAATGGACACACACTGTTTGCTGATTGTCCTTATATACGCTCTCAACTTGATAAGGATTGTCATCAATGAAAAATGACTGGGCTTTATGGTTTTTCAGGATTTCCTTCACAGCCGGCCCCTTCATCCCTTCATTACTAATTAATGGATAATCCATATTTAGGTCTTTAAGGTTGGCCACCCTATCATTATGGACGGAGTAAGGGACATTGCTTAAAATTATAATCTGGCCATATTCTTGAAGTTTCTCTAGTGCTTGTGGAGCACCTTTTGCAGCTGGCTGGATTTTTGTTTCCTCATTTATGAACCCCCACACCAGATCTTTTACTGTATCTGGAGTGGCGACCTCATCTGTTTTTGCCTTTTTAATTGCGTTATCTAACCGATAGCCAGTTAGATGTAAGCGGTGGGCATGTTTTTTAAGATATATAGCAAAAGGTTCAGCAAAGTGAACGAGAACCTCATCAGCATCGAAAATCATTACTGGAAGATTAGGATCAATCTTTAAATCTGAGATTTGTTTTTTCGTATTTGGTGTCATTATTTTAAATAAGTTCAAAATATATTCTTTTTTGTAGGCTAGATAAAGAAAAATGCAATACAATACTTTAGTTAATTATTTGTGAAAGATTTAAAAAAATGAATAACACTGAAGAGGTACCAATCCGAGATGCGGCAACTGTTATCTTACTGAGGAAAAAAAAAGATAGTACATATGTTCTTATGGGACAAAGAGGCAATAAGGCAGTTTTTATGCCTAGTAAATATGTATTCCCCGGGGGTGCGGTAGATGAAGATGATAGTAAAGTTAAATTATTTAAAAGTATTGATGGAAAAGGGATCGATTTACTTCATCAATACTCGAAAAAGAAAATTGCTAAGGAACTTTGCGTTGCGGCAATAAGAGAGTTATGGGAAGAAGCTGGTTTGCGATTATGTGCAAAAGTAGAGGATGTTGGAACAATTAGCCCAGGTTGGGAGGATTTCTGTAATAGCACCTTTTTGCCTGACGCCAGTAATCTAGAATATGTGTTTAGAGCCATAACCCCGCCTGGAAGACCTAGAAGGTTTGATGCCCGGTTTTTTATCTGTAGAGCGGAGAATGTTCATGGAAACCTCGATGATTTTTCGTCTGCTTCAACCGAATTAAGTCATTTACACTGGATTGATATTAATGAGGTCAAGAGCCTTAACTTACCCTTTATAACAGAAGTTGTTCTTAATGAGGTCAAAGAGATTATTAAAGATGGTCCAAACAAAAAAGGAGTTCCTTTTTTTAAACATGGAGCTTCTTCGGATTTTATTTTTATCAGTTAAAAATGTTTATTGACTAATTATCTTAGTTTTAATATTTAACTACCAAATAAGGAATAAAGACATGGCTAAACCTTCAACAATAAAAATAAGACTTAATTCTACCGCAGATACGGGGCATTTTTACGTCACTAAGAAAAACTCAAGAACTATGACAGACAAAATGGTGGTCAAGAAGTATGACCCAGTAGCAAGAAAGCACGTAGAGTATAAGGAAGGAAAAATTAAGTAAGGTAGCAACTTTTCTACAAAAGCTGCTACCTAAAGAAATTAGTCTCTGTTTCCCATAAATTGAAGAAGAAACATAAACATATTCAAGAAGTTTAGGTACAAGGACAGAGCACCCATTATACCCATCTTTTCTGCATACTCTTCACCGTATGATGATCTATACTGTAAATACGTATTTTTGATATTCTGCGTATCATATGCGGTCAATCCTGCAAAAATTAGCACGCCAATCGCAGATATTGCAAGGTGCATAACTGGGCTTTGAAAAAACCAATTTGCTATGGATGCTACGATTATACCGATCAGACCTATAAACAAGAAATTCCCTAAAGCTGATAGGTCTCTTTTTGTTGTATACCCATAAAGGCTGAGCGCTCCAAATGCGACCGCAGTAGTAAAAAAGGTTTGTGCAATTGATATCGCTGTGTATGCCAAGAAAATGTAAGATATTGAAAGTCCGATTAAAGCTGCGAAAATCCAGAAAACTAATTGCGCTGTCTGAGTTCGCATAGAGTGGATTTTAGCACTAAACATAAAAACAACGCCGAGTGGCGCTAACATTACAACCCACTGTAGCCATGTTCCAAATATTGCCATAACCAGCGCAGGCGTTGTGCCCACTGCGTAAGCTACAGCCCCTGTTATCAACATCGCTAACGACATAAGTCCATATACCTTGTTCATATGGGCTCTAAGACCTACATCTATGGTCTGAGATGAATCTACATATGATTTTGCAGTTTGATATTCTGCCATTTTACTGACCCCTAATTAATTATTGAGTTAATGATATCCTTAATATCGTTTAAGTAAGCTATTTTTTCAAGTATTCAATGAATATTTGATTAAAAAATATCAAATAAAATGGTAGAAAAGACGAAGTAAAACGCCAATTTAGCAAACATGGGGTCAAAAATCTTTACCGAGCGAGAGAAACAAAGCCTTCTTCTGAACGCGATAGATATTGTCCATGAGGCTGGAAAAATAACAATTGGCTATTTTAAACAAAATCTGGTTATTGAGAATAAAGACGAGAACTTTTTCAATCCAGTTACAGTTGCAGATAGATCAGCAGAAAAAAAAATCAGAGAAATGATTGAAAAGCTTTATCCAAATGACTCCATACTTGGTGAAGAATATGGAAGGAAAAGTGGTTCAACTGACTTCACGTGGATAATTGACCCTATTGATGGAACAAAAGCCTTTATTTCGGGAATTCCAACATGGGGGATACTTTTATCTCTGGTCGAAAACAGTAAACCAATAATGGGCGTTATTTATCAGCCATTTACTGGCGAGCTTTTTTGGGGAGGTTTTGGAAAAGCTTTCAAGAAAGGAAACCTTAAAAGCGATGATCCACAGTCTTTAATCGTCAGAAAATGTAGAAGTTTAGCTAATGCAGTTGTTGCAACGTCATCACCTACGATTCCAAACCAACTATTTCAAACCAGTTTAGATGAAGTAATGAGACTTTCAAAGTTAGATAGGTACGGCTTAGATTGTTATGCATATGCTATGCTAGCAGACGGATGTATTGATGCGGTGATTGAATTTGGTCTTCAAGAATATGATATTAGAGCGCCTGAAGCTATTGTTTTGTCTGCTGGCGGCATTATAAGTAATCTTGACGGGTCTTATCCATTAACAGGGGGCGATGTAATTGCCTCAGGTGACCCCCGCGTTCATGAACAAATAATCAAAATTTTCAGCAATAACTTTCAACAATTATGAATCAAGGAACTCTTTTATCACATACATTGCCTCTTTTCTAATTGTTTCTTTTTCAATCAAAATTTCATGCTGAGCTTTTTTGATTTTTACTACATTGATGAAATCATAACTTCTAATTAATCGCAGCACAGCTTTGTTATCAGTTATTCTTTCCTTCTCGGCAAGCAATACCAAGATATTTCTATTGGGAAAATCAACTCTATTTAGGCTGTCAATCTCCTTCAATATTGCAATCAAATAACCAAGGGTTGGCACGCCACTGTGTAATTTATTGTTGTTTTCTAATATTTTCTGCAAACGCTTAAACTGCTTTTTGTCGGACGTAAGTGTGTTTGTTTCGAAATCTACTGTCAGAGAATATGGCTGATACTTTTCTGGATTTTGTTGGGTAAGCAATAATAATCCCAAAAGTCGCAATGCTTTTTCAAATTTGATAACTAATCTTTGAATTGGCCTTGCTATGAAAGGTAAATTACCCCAGAGTGGGGATAGAAAAATATATTTATTGAAAGATTGTGGCTCTGTCGTAAGTCTTCTTAACCCTATAAGACAACCTAAGGAGTGAGCGATTAAATGCCACGGAGGTGACAAGTTTTTCTGTTTTGCCAAACTTATCAATTCATCTAAGTCCAATTGATATTCAGCAGCACTTGAAATATGTTGAATTTTGGGTTGGGAAGGAAAGGGTCGCTCAGAAAGTCCCCAGCCTCTCCAATCAAGTGTTATAACGTTGAACCCTTTTTTTATGAAAAGTGCAAATGTTTCTGAGTATTTTTCAATAAATTCACGATGACCATTCAAAAAAAAAATTGTTCCACAAACTCTTTCTTTTTGGTTTTTCCAAATTGCTATCCGAAGCTTTCGACCATCTTTAGCTTTTCTAAATATAGTCTCCCCATTCTCAAGCATAAATCTCTCGAGATTTTTATCCATAGGAACCTTAGGCTAAAAGGCTACTTAACTCCATCGCAGCACTCATTGAGCCTTCCACTTTTAATGATCCCGTCATATAGGCCTCTGTTGCGTTCATATCACCATCAAGAATTTTTGTAAAAACATCCAGAGAAGCGATCAATGTACAATCAGTCTCTTCGTCTGATACTCTTACGCCATCGCTATCAACTACTATTGAGCCCTCATCTTCAATTTTAAACTTAACGCTTGAGTCAAAAGTTGCCCCGGCCATTTTATCATTTATAGCTGCAACAGCCTTCTCTAATACTTCACTCATAATATACTTTCTTTTCTAAAATTCTATTTTTATTTGCTTAGAGGTTTCCTATGACTTAACTATGTAGGAAATGTAATTTAACCTATGCTTGAAAACCTCATATCGCTCAATTATAAAATACTTTTCTATGAATTTCAAACGAAGCAATAAAAATACCTCCATTTGTCGGGCAATTTTAGGGCCGACTAACACTGGCAAGACATATTACGCATTAGAAAGGATGCTTTCCTACAAAAATGGAGTAATAGGGGTCCCCTTAAGGCTTCTCGCACGTGAAATATACGAACGACTTGTTTTATTGAAGGGGATTGAAAACGTAGTGCTAAATACAGGTGAAGAGAAAATACGTGGAAAGTTTGAGCGATATTGGGTCTGTACGACTGAAGCGATGCCTGTTGAAAAAACATTTGAATTTGTAGCAGTAGATGAAATCCAATTATGTTCTGATTCAGAAAGGGGGCACATATTTACAGATAGGTTAATAAATGCGCGTGGACAATTTGAAACACTTTTCTTGGGATCCACAGTTATAGAGCATCTAATAAAAATCATAATACCAGATATAGAATTAGTTAGTAGAGATAGGCTTTCAAAATTGAGTTATTCTGGAAAGAAAAATATTTCTAAATTGGGTCCTAGATCAGCAGTTGTAGATTTTTCAGTTGATAGAGTTTACGAGATGGCTGAACACATTAGAACATCTAAGGGTGGGGCAGCGGTAGTGCTAGGAGCACTTTCTCCAAAGACTAGAAACGCGCAGGTTGAGTTATACCAGAATGGAGACGTTGATTACATAGTAGCCACAGATGCAATAGGCATGGGATTAAACTTACCAATTAATAACGTTTATTTTGCAGCTATGCAAAAATTTGATGGACGTCGATTAAGACCGCTCAACACTTTAGAAGTTGCGCAGATTGCTGGTCGCGCAGGGCGTTACACCTCCGACGGTTTTTTTGGCGAAACTGGAAGCCTTAAGCAAATGCAAGAAATTGTTATTAATGATGTTGAGAATAGCGTCTTTCCAATGCTTAAAAAGTTAAAATGGCGTAACACTGAGCTTGAATTTAATGATGTTGGATTACTTATACAGTCTCTGGATATGATAGCAAGTGACAATTATCTAGAACGCTCTCAAGACGGATCTGACGTTAATATTTTAAAATTTATCATGGCAAACTATTGTGAACGTTTAAAGAATTTGAAAAAAGATGACGTTCAGCTGTTATGGAAAGTATGCCAGATACCAGATTTCAGGAAGATCTCTAATCAAGACCATGCAGGTCTAGTTATGAAAATATTTGACTTTGTTAGAACAAAAGGATTCATTCCTTCAGATTGGTTGGATATGGAGATTGCTCGTCTAGATAGTGTTCACGGTGATATAGACGTATTATCTAAGAGACTATCTTTCATTAGAACGTGGTCATTTGTTGCCAACATTAGCAAATGGCTACTGGATAATGAATATTTTATCGGAATTACCAGAAATATTGAAGACAAGCTATCAGATGCCTTGCATCTAAAACTTACACAACGATTTGTTGACCTTAGGAGGTCTGTATTGATAAAAAAGGGAATGGAAGAATATTTTGATGAGAAAGATTTCGAGTTAAGAGATGATAACGGTGTTTATATCAAGGGACATCTCTTTGGTGAAATGGATGGGTTTGTATTTAATCTTTCTAGGGCAGATTCTGTATCAGAGAATAAAAAATTGATGCAGGTGGTGAGACCTTTTTTACGTCAACATCTTACTCGCTTAGTAACGAGTTTTTATGAGGCACCAGAGAGTGAAATTTTGCTTCGTGTAAATGGGCAAGTGATTTGGCGAAATAGCAAAGTTGGTCATCTAGAGAAAAGTCAAAAAATATTGAATCCAAAAGTTAAACTGATTAAGTCAGATGAACTTGATAAAAGTAGCCTGGAAAAAATTCAAAGAAAACTCGACATTTTTATTGAAAATAGGATCAAGACACTGATGCCTAATCTTTTGTCTCTTGCCAACGATAATAAATTGAGGGGAGGTGCAGCTGGGTTTGCACATATTTTTGTTAATAATTTGGGTGTTCTTATGAAATCTGAGGTTATGGAGCAATTCAATAGCATCGATAACGAGAGCAAAGCTAAACTAAAGAATTTTGGCATAAGGTTTGGGTATAAGACAATATATGATAAAACGCTTCTTAAGCCAGAAGCCTCAATGTTAAGAATTGCTCTATTTAATGTTTTCTGTGCTATCCCTGAGCTCGCATTATTTGACCCCCCAGCTGGTCTGGTTACAGTTGAATACGACAAACATATATCCAAGAGACAATATTTGGTTGCAGGCTTTTTTGTGGCTGGCAATAGAGCTATAAGAATAGACATGCTTGAAAGACTGTTTTTTATGATCAAAGAGTACTCCAAAGATGAGTGGATAGTAATTCAACCAGATATGTTATCGATTACTGGATTAGGGTTAGAAAAATTTACAGAGCTTATTAGAAGCCTTCGATTTGACATCAAACATGAGAAGATCGAGAAAGGTAATGAGGTTATAACTTTTGAGAAGAATGATGAGTACTATAAAGTTTTGTTTAAAAAACAGTTAATAAACAAAAGAGAAAAATTAATGTCAGCTGCTGCAACATTTAAAAAGACGAAGCAAAATAGAAAAATGAATAGGACAAAAAAACAATTGCCAACAAATGACTCCCCTTTTTCTTTATTAAAGGTCTTAATAAAAAATTGAGCCTATCTGAAAAACCACATTTATCCCAGTGTCGTTTGGATTTATGGCTGTGGGCGGCAAGGTTTTACAAAACACGAAATATAGCAGCATTAAATATTAAAAAAGGTCTGGTGCGTCTATCTGGGAAAAACAAAACAAAGCCAGCGTCTTTGATAAATCTATATAGTCAACTGGTTATTGAACAAAACTTTGTTAAAAAAACGGTCTTGGTCGAAGAGATAGCTGTAAAAAGAGTTTCGTCTGCAAAAGCTAAAAGTTTTTATAAAATTATATTCGAAGATAGCCAGGAAGGCGCAAAATTTTTTCAAGCCAGAGCAAAATATAAACCTGATAAAAAGACAAGAAGAAATTTAAAGGCGCTCAAAGAAAAATTACACTTCCTTTCCGATAATTAAATCCTATTATAATAGTAGATTTTATCAGGAGAACCGATTGACCTACATAGTCAACGATAAGTGTATTGGTTGTAAATATACCGACTGCGTCGATGTTTGCCCAGTCGATTGCTTTTATGAGGGTGAAAATATGCTGGTAATTCACCCCGATGAATGCATTGATTGTGGCGTTTGTGAACCTGAGTGTCCAGTAGATGCAATCAAGCCTGACACGGAACCTGACGCTGCTGAATGGGTAGAATTCAATAGAAAATACTCCGAGCAGTGGCCAAACATTACGATTAGAAGAGATCCATTACCAGATGCAGATAAAATGGAAGGTGAGCCAGACAAATTTGAAAAATTCTTCTCCGATAAAGCTGGAGAAGGAGATTAACTTTTAAGTAGCTATTTTTGTTTAACTATGGTACACCGGTTTTTTTCTAATTAGTGGTGGCTTTTTATGGATAGTAACGTATCGGATGTAGACTTTAAAATTAATGATTTTGTGGTCTATCCCTCACATGGGGTAGGGCAGATAGTTGACGAGGAAGTCCAGAATATTGCGGGCTTTGAGCTTAAAATGTATGTCATTACTTTTGAAAAGGATAAAATGACTCTAAAGGTTCCCAAAAATAAAATAGAATCTACAGGCATGCGAAAGTTGTCAAGTCCAAACACCATTGGGAAAGCGTTACAGGTAATTAGTGGTAAAGCAAAGGTCAAACGTGCAATGTGGTCTCGACGTGCGCAAGATTACGAACAGAAAATAAATTCTGGAGAGCTCATCCAAATTGCAGAAGTAGTTAGGGACCTTCATCGAAACGATGAGCAAAGAGAGCAATCTTATTCGGAAAGGCAACTCTACGAAGCTGCTTTAGAACGATTAACAAGGGAGATCGCCGCTGTAGATGGTGTCGGAGAAAAAAAGGCTCAAGAGAAGGTGGACAAGGTTTTAGATGGTAAAGCAGCGTAGTATCTTCAATAACCCGTCATTTCTAAATAACCGACGCCTGATAAATCACCACTAACTGAAATTGGTCCCTCCCAGTAAGGGAAGCTGGTGTCCATCCAAGAGTGAGTATTTAGAGCATTAATATTTAAAGTTAGGCTGTTTCTACCAGGAAAGGAGATTTTCCATTTGGTTGGAATTTGTCTAACTTTAACAGTTGAATAAGCCGTTTCTTCAAGTTCGATATCAGAAGTATTAAGCGGCTTTTTGGTTCCATCTTGGTCAATCCATGATCCAGATAGAAAATCATTGCCAGAAGCATGCCGCACTCTGAAAAGCATCACTTTTCTTCCATCATTGAGATGTAAAGAAAACCAATCCCAACCGAGCTGGCTTTTGTCTAGCAGATCACTTGACCACTCACGATCTAGCCAACCTACTCCCTCTACAACATGCCGTTCTCCATTCAACGTGACCCACCCCTCTACATTATAAAAGGGTTGACTATAATAGTGAGACGCCGCGCTTGTTTCAGATTTTTTGCTGTAACCTGCATTACCTTGTAGAACTGGTTTAATTTTAGTAGAAAATTTTAATGATAAGGCGAAGTCTACGGCGCTAGTTTCTAATTGTATAGTTTCTAGCTGATCGTCTCCTGTAATGCTCCAATTATCTATCCAGGCTCTAAAAGGATCTAGTTTCACACCTGCTTGATTACTTTCTTCTCGTGCAAAACGTTCTTCAAAATAATGTAGTGTATCTGTAGTTATGGCACTGTGGGCCATCCAAAAGCCATTCAGGTTGTTAGGCTTTTTGCTCGATATTGGTGTAAGATTACTCCTGAACAAGGTCCATTGTATACCCAAATTTTCTATGGACTCAGACTTTAGATTTGAAGTCAAATACCACCATTCAATTCGAAAGTTTTTGTGTGGCCCATGATCTTTTGGGAAAGTAATCTGATAGTTTGGATCTGCTAAATTAAATTCATTACTATGTTCGTCAGCCCATGAGTTATAACCAAACAGCCAAAAACAAAAAAGAAATACTAATATCTTGCGGTTCATGATGGTCTAAATATCTTTCTATCAAAATTTGTCCACGTGTTCACATTAGACATTCTAAAAGACAAAATGGTCGAGAAAACTGAAGCCAAAGTGGCAATAATCCAGATTTGCACCCAATATTTTGGAAAAACTTGTATTGGAATTCTCCATCCAAAAAAATTTGGGTTTATAACCTCCGACAGAATGAAAGCTATTATTACACCCATCCCTATCGAGAGAAAACAGACCATATTAGTCAAAATAAAAATTTTCAATAGCTCCAAACGTATAACTTGATTTACAGAAAAGCCAATCAAATAGATCGGAAGGAGATCTTTTTTTCTCAATTTATTTATACTAATTAGATTGGTGTAAAGCGTGAATGCCGCCACAAATAAAGTTATTAAGGCGAGTTGAAAACTGATCTTGAAAGTATTATCAAAGATCCCCAGAGAAATTTTTCGAACTTGCTGCGGATTTATAATTGTTTCTGAATTAATTACAATCGTTGATGATAATTCATTGAAAAAATTTAAACGATTGGTTTCGTCAAGTTTTACTGCAATAGTGCTCGGAATTTGAAACGAAAAAAATGTTTTGAAAAGTTTAAGTTGCATCATTAACTGATTATGTGGGTTGCCATAATCTGCGTAAATGCCACCAACCTGAATGCGAATCTTTTTGTTATTAATCTCTAATTCCAAGACATCATCTAATTTTATTTTTTCTCGGATAGATAACTGTTCGCTGACAAAAATGATCTCTCCATTTCTTATCCTATCCCAGGCATTTCTTTTTTTGTCCAATAAAGGCCAATTTTCCTCATAAACTGAGGAGGGATTGAACCCATAGATCTCTACAGCCTTATCATTATATCTACCTTTATTTTTTATAATAGGATAAGCCTCCCCATCATATTTTTTAACCAAATCTTGTATTTTATTGAGCTGGCGCTCATTCGCTATATTTATATAATATTCAGCGAAGATCCTATTCTCTAGCCATTCGACAAAAGTTGATTTAAAGCTTGTTACCATTCCGTGAACCCCAACATTTATTGATAAAGCTAGGAAGAAAGCGATATAGCCTGCAAAAAGAAGTGTGCCAAATTTTTGAGTATCTCTGAGCAGCCAAAAAGATAGTGCAAATCGTTCCGGTAGTTTTTTGGCGGTGAAAAACAATAACAGTTTAATTAGCAAAGGTAGTAAAGTACAACCAATGACAATTACTGATCCCAAAAATAGGAAGTTGGCAATTTTTATGTTGGAAGTTATTGATAAATAGTAAAAAGTGAAGATTAAAGGTAAAAGCATTGCGTAAACAATGATAGTAAGCCTTTTTCTCAAGTAGAACTTCTTATGACTAGTCTGCTCTACTGGCCTTAAATTATGAAGCCTAAACAGCGCCCTTGAGCAAGCTAACAAAGTGCCTAGCCCTGCGATCAACACACTGTAAAAGTACCAACTTATCGATAAGTCAATTTTTCCATCTACTGGACTATTATAAATATTTGAAACTGTGTTGTTTATATCCGGAAGAAGTTCTCGGGCTAACAGAAAACCGCCAAATGCTCCAATCGAACCAGAAAATAATGAAATTAAAAGCAACTCTGTCGCGAGAGTTAAATTGATCAGAGCTCTCTCAATCCCTATCGTCTTTAAAATTTTTACGGTGGGTCTTCTTTGGTCATATGCCATACCTACGCTGGTATATACAATAAACATTCCGACAAAAAAGGAGAGAAATCCGAATGCTCTAATGTTAAATGTGAAGCTTTCGGACATAAACCTGAATTCTCCAGCGCTATTATCGTCAATCAACATTAAATTTTTAAGTGGGAGCTTATCAAGAGTGTTCAAGCTTCTATTTTGATACTCAAAGTATGTAAATTTTCCTTCCATATTTAGTAGACTTTGGACCGAAGTAATATCACCTATCAAAGTATTTTCGGGTAAATGTGCGAGTTCTATCCTAGTAAAATTAGAAAGGTGATTTGTTATCTTTTCAAAAGTCTTACCAGAGCCAAATAGTAGGGTTTCACCGTTTGCGAGCATTTCTAAAAAATTGCTATCAGCGAGATTTTTTCCACTAGGCAGTATTTTTTTTCCATCCGCTAAAAGATCGACGCCCACAATGATAACATTTGTATTTTTTAAGGGTGCTCGTATCACAGGGTTTACAAGCCATCCATTGAGGCGCAACTGAACATAATCGTTCTGACTCACAAAAGGTAATTCCCTATCAATAATTATAGGCGTGAAAGCTGTTTGTAAGAGATCGATCGATCGTTTTTGTGCTTTAATGGTTTGGTTGTTCACAATGTCTACGCTCGACCAAAGAGTTGAAGCTATCGCTATACCTAATATTGTGAAAAGAAGTTGCCCTTTTGCTTTTTTCCAATTGGCGACAATTACTCTAAGTACTAGAAAAAATTGGTTCATTTCTTTGATATTTTTCCTGATTTAAGCTCTAGGCATACTTCTAATTTGGAGGCGATTGCAAGTGAGTGCGTTATTACTACTAGGCTGGTATTATAACTTCGATTTATGTTTAAGAGCATGTCTAAAACTATTTTTGAATTCTTTTCATCCAAGCTACCAGTTGGTTCATCCGCAAATAAAATTTTTGGTTGAGCAGCTAATGCTCTTGCTATAGCTACCCTTTGCTGTTCTCCTCCAGAAAGATTTTCCGGCCACTCCCCCAGTAATCTGGCAATTTGGAGATCGTCAATGATTGCGTTGATATATTCGTTATTATGCTTCTTATTAACCCTAGATTGGAATTCAATATTCTCTTTAACTGAGAGACATGGAATCAAATTATATTGTTGGAATATAATCGCTGTCTCGTTCAGTCTCAATAAAGCTTGAGCAGATGCTTTAAGATCCCAAAAGTTTTGCTTGCCAACAAAAACGTCACCGGTAGACGGTTTCTCGAGCCCCGAAGCGATATGCAAAAGTGTTGACTTTCCAACGCCGCTCTCACCTATAAGAGCGTAGCTAGTGGAAGCGCAAAAGTTGATATTTACATCGTTAAAAAGCTCAAGGGATCCTGATTTTGTGAAAAAGATTTTTGAAACATCCTTTATTTCTACAATATGATCTTTCATCGCCTCTAACTTCTTCCTGATTTAAGAGATATGTTGCTTTGAATGAAATAGTAGAGCTTTTACATCTTTCAATGCTGAGACTATCTTAAGTCATTGATACACTATCTATCTTTGAGCTTGTTAACAGAACGTAATTGTAAATTGTTGTAAAAATTGGAGTTATGCTAATTAGCAAGTATTTTAGACAATTTTATATTCTTGTTCTCTTCTGCTTTATCAAACGGGATAACTTGAAGACCGATCTCTGTAACCTTATCATTGATCACTCCCACCATTTTTGGACGTCTGGTATCAGGAACCCATCGATCTGCCCATAAAGATAGAGAAAGAAAAACTTTGAGAAGATCTTTGCATCTTTCTGTGGGGACGTACTTAGCCCTCTTTTTGTTATCCGGCACATAACGCGTGATCAGCTTCTCGTTTACCATAGACTTTAGTCGCTCTGTCAATAGGTTTCTTGAGATATTGAGATTAGTTTGAATAGATTCGAAGTTTTGATTGCCCAACATTATATCCCTAGCAATCAATAGAGTCCATTTGTCCCCTAAAATTGATAGGGCTGTTGCAATACTACATTTATTTTGGTGGCCGCCTCTAATTAACATATAAATTTTCCCAGTTTTAGTTTACGTAACGTCACATCGGATTGTATCATAAACAGTGAAGAGAAAGTCAACACTTTTATTTCATGTATTTCAAGTACACAAAAAAATATCTTGTGGCAAATGATAAAAAAACTTGAAATGGTATACAGATTGCAGAAATTTATATTAATTAGTAGAATCAGTGGCTGCCAAAGAAAGACATAATGAACGAATTTGTTTATCAAAATACGTCAAAAAGCGATTTGTTGTTTAATAAGGACGTTAAACTTGAAAAGGAATTTCTGGAGGAGGGGTCCAAGGATCTCTATGACATAATTAAATTTTGTTGTGCTGTTAAAGAAAATCCAATCTCACCAAACCTAAAAGAATGGTCAAGAAAGGAGTATACCCCTAATTTAAGTTCTATGGTTTATAACAACTCAAACTCAGAAAATGTTGACTATGATGAACAGACTAGGAAGGTGCTTAGCTATGCTCAGAGAGCTCAAATTTATGCAATGACAGCAATTACTGCCCTAAACTCCGGAAACGGCGAAAAAGCTGTCTGGAACGCTGTTAGGTCCCAAAAATATGTATCTCACATCCAAGAAATGATGAAAATATCTTCACCGGGATCAGACGGAAAACGACAAAAGAGCGAGGATTCTAATATAAAAGGGTTAGCAAAAAATGATCTTGAAGCAAATGACCTAATAGACGAGTTTGAAAAACTTATACAGATCTACGATAGTTATGGCGCGTTTAGAAGATTGGCCGCTAAAAAATTGGGTGTCCCAGCTATGAAAGTCACAATAAAGGAAATTAACGAAATTACTAAACAGGTCCATAGGGCTTACGAATTTAGCCCGAAGAGACGGAGGACCGAAAAATTGTAATTGCAACTAGCATTCCTTTCTCTCCTATTTGCCTTGATTTAAAATAGTTTTAGTGTATTTTTGCTTGAGAACCATTAGGTATGAAACTATGAATAATTTTACAAACTCTAGCTCAGTCATCTCTTCAGATACCGTCATTAAAGGAAAAATTGACTTCAAGGGTGAGCTTTTGATTGAGGGCAAAGCTTCTGGCGACATATTGGGGGATAACTTAACCTTAGGCCCAAGTGCAAAGGTGGACGGTAAAATTATTGTAAAAGCGATTACCGTTCAGGGTAATTTCACAGGATTTATTCGATCTGATACCGTTAAGTTGGATGCTGGATCTACTGTTAAAGGGGACATCGAACATAGTGAGATTTCAATTGAGACTGGCGCAAACTTTAATGGTAAGGTGATAAGAATGTCTAAGCCGCAAAGGAAAGCTGATGAGAGCGAAAGCAGAGAAGATAATTCAATATACCCTTTGACTGATAAGGCAGTTGCGAAATAAATCATCAGTTTTTCAGCTTTTCATCCTAACGTTTTTTTTCTGCTTTAATGCTGGACCCTATCTTGTTGTTGAGAATTATGGGAACTGGAAAACACTAAGTGTTGCTTCTAAATCAGCTTACGTTACCGGTATATGGGACGGTTATATAGTTTTTTTTGGAAAGGAACTTGAAGAAAAATATAGTGCTAACTGTAGTGACGATCGTATTACTAGGGTTTCAGATCTCGTAGAAATAGTTGATACCCTTTATCAGCAAGAAATAAACAAAAGTTTTTCTCCAGCTACTTTATTAAGAGAAAAGGGTCTACAATACCTTTGTAGTAACTAGCTTTAGCTTTAATTTTCGATATGCATAGTTTTAAGGCAAGCCTTTGGCAGATCTTCAGGCAAGAAGCATCTTGCGTGAGCACATTTATATTCTTTCTTGATTTTAACAGTCTTTTTTATAACTTTCTTCTTCGGCTTAAGCCTATCTGTGACCCACCAAGCCAATTGTTTATCACAACCATCTACATTTTTATACTTATTCCAAAGTGGTGTGTTGATGCAATCTGGCGATCCCTCCGGACACTTTAGCCTAACATGAAAATGCTCGCTATGACCTCTCTCAGGCCGTATCTTCATCAGCCAAGACCTATCTGTCGATCCAGCGTTTTTACACATCCAAACTTTTATTGCTGCGTTAACAAAAATTTTATTAACTCTTTCATCTTGCGACGCAGCTTTCAGAATATTCATATGTTCTTTAGTCCAATTAGAGTTAACATTTTTTTGATTTTTTGACACTACATTCAGTTCTTTAAAAGAAGGTTTTCCGTATCTGTGGTCATTATGACTGTCTTCCACCGAAAGGTCTAGCGTTGCTGGTTTTCTAAATTTTATATCTACTTCTAACCCTACTTGGTGAGCGGCATGGCCATAAGGAGTAGGTCCACCCCTTGGGTTACCAAGATCCCCTATATAAAGTCCTATCCATCCAAAGTCGGCAACTTTTTGAGAAAGGTCCTTAGTGAAATTGATTAGCCGTGGATGTCCCCAATTGCGTCCCCTTTTTGAGTTGATGTGTTGCCATGTTTCTCCCTTAACGGGTAATTCAACGCCGCCATTTAGACATCCCTTATTATACTTTCCAACGCTTTCTGACGTTAAATTTGTCGGGGTTATAAAGTTGCCAAAAATTTTTTTTGCCAAGACTTTATCTGAAGCATCATGGGCAATGGCTACACTGAAAAGGACCGAGATGCAAAATAGTTTAAAAAAAAGAAATCCTTTCAATAGAATCATTTTTCGTGAGTCCTCCTGTGAGCATAAAGGTTTGATATAATACTAAGCCTAGCTTCAGTAAAGCTTTAGACTCTAATTTTTGGAAGTTCAATATAAAATCTTTAAGAACAGAAATGTTCTGTTAAGCTATTGATGTAGCTCACATTTAAATCATCTGTTGCTGGAGGAAATACTATGAACAGAATAGTTAATTCAATTGAGGCCAAAGACATTGAAAACCATTTTCATCCGTATACTAACCCCCAAACACTAAAAGAGTCTGGTCCACATGTGATTTGCAGGGGAGAGGGTATATATGTTTACGATAATTCCAATACTAAATTTATAGAAGGCATGAGTGGTTTGTGGTGTGCGTCACTTGGGTTTAATAATAAAGACTTAGTTGAAGCCGCAACTAAGCAAATGGAAAAGCTCCCTTTTTATCATAGTTTCGCGGGTAAAGTGCCGGAAGTCGCTGCTAACTTGGCTGAAAAACTTGTTGGAATAGCTCCAGAAGGATTAGATAAAGTCTTCTTTTGTAATTCAGGCTCTGAAGCTAATGATACTGCGATCAAAGTTGTCTGGTACTATCAAAACGCTATAGGCCGACCTGAAAAGAGAAAAATCATTAGTCGAAAAAGGGGTTATCATGGAGTAACTATGGTTGCAGGAAGTTTAACAGGACTACCTTATGCTCAAGACGGGTTTGGTTTACCCTTAGACTTTGTTAGGCACACCTCATGTCCGCATTATTTCATAGAAAAGCTTCAAGGCGAGTCTGAGCAAAATTTTGTAGACAGAATGGTAAATAATCTAGAGGAACTCATCCTTGAAGAAGGTCCTGATACTATTGGGGCGTTTATCGCAGAGCCTGTCATGGGAGCCGGTGGTGTTATTATTCCTCCTCAAACTTATTTTACTAAGGTACAGGCATTGCTGAAAAAATATGATGTGCTTTTTATTGCAGATGAAGTGATCTGTGGATTCGGTAGAACGGGTAATATGTGGGGCTCAGAAACATTTGATTTAAAACCTGATATATTAACTTGTGCCAAAGCTTTATCAGGTGCTTATGCGCCAATATCAGCCTTGCTCATTAACGAGACTATTGTTACTAAAATTGAAAATCAGGCAAACGAACTCGGTATTTTTGGGCACGGGTTTACATATTCTGCGCACCCTATGTCGGCTGCAGTGGCTCTTAGAACACTTGAAATTTATGAAGAGAAAAAAATTGTGGAACATGTGAGGAATATGGAAAAAAGTTTTATCGAAAGAGTGAAAAGCTTTAAAAAATATGACTTTGTTGGAGATGCAAGGGCTATTGGTTTAATTGGTGCAATAGAATTTGTCTCCGAGCCACACTCAAATAATAAACCTGACCCCAGTAGAAAAGTTGCTGCAAAGATACAGCAAAAAATTCAAGAAGCAGGTGTTATTTTAAGGTCACTTCCAGGTGATAGTTTAGCGTTCTGTCCACCTTTAATTATTGAAGAAAGTCAAATTCATGAAATGTTCGATAAAATTGACAGTGTTTTAGCAAGAATTGATTTTCAAATTTTATGATATTCTTGAAACGACAAACTGAAAATGCTAAAATCTGACTAAATTGATCGGAATTGACATAACTTTTTGAGGCTATTAAAGGATGGTTGGTGATCCAGAACAAAAAATAATATTGTTGACGGGTGCGAGTAGAGGAATAGGCCACGCCACCGTTCGAAAGTTTTCTGAAGCGAAGTGGCGCGTAATTACGTGTTCCAGGCAGGCTTTTGACACAAAATGTCCCTGGCCTGGGGGTGAGGCGAACCATGTTCAAGTCGATCTATCGAATCCAAACAACACGCTCGAGGCTATAGATGAAGTCAAAAAACGACTAAATGGTAAATTGCATGCGCTCGTAAACAATGCTGGAATATCCCCCAAAGGCGAGAACGGAGAAAGGTTAGACACTCTAGATACGGACCTTAGTATATGGGGAAAGGTTTTTCATGTTAACTTTTTTGCCTCAGTAATTTTAGCAAGAGGATTGAAGGAAGAATTATTACGGGCGAAAGGGGCGATTGTCAATGTGACATCAATTGCGGGGAGTAGGGTTCACCCTTTTGCTGGAGCTGCCTACGCGACATCTAAAGCAGCGTTGGGAGCGTTAACGCGAGAAATGTCAAAAGATTTTGGCCCGTTAGGTGTTCGTGTAAATGCCATCGCGCCTGGGGAGGTAAAGACTGCTATTTTGAGTGAAGGCACAGAAAAAATAGTTGCAGATATTCCCATGAAACGTCTTGGCTTACCAGAAGAAGTAGCCGACACTATTTTTTATCTATGCTCAAAAGAATCAAGTTACGTTTCGGGGGCAGAAATAGAAATTAATGGTGGCCAACATGTTTAAAAAATCTATTACCAAAATATTAAGAAAAAAATAATTGGTTCCGGTGGTTGGAGAAAAAAATAATCTTAATGATAGAGAAATTCTAAAAGACATTTTTTTTAATTCCCTCCAACATGCAGACCCCTTGGCAAAATTAATACAAATTGAATTTAAAAAACCAATAGGTAGGGTGTTTTTCGTTGCCGTTGGTAAAGGTGCTGGAAGACACGCAAAAGCATTTTTAGAACATTATTCAGGCCCATCTGAGGGATTGGTAGTACTTCCAGAGAATGAGTGGTGTGACGATATAGGATTTAAGGTCTTCAAAGCTTCTCACCCGGTTCCATCAATTTCTGGTTTAGAGGCGTCAAAATATTTATCAAAAGAAGCCAAAAGGCTCGGCAATGATGACCTAATGATTTTCTGTATTTCTGGTGGGGCCTCGGCATTGCTCCCATATCCCCCAGAAGGATTCAACCTCGACGACGAGATACGTCTCAACAAAATATTATTAAAATCGGGACTTTCAATCAAGGACATGAATGTTTACAGAGGCGCTTTTTCTCAAATAAAAGCGGGAAAGCTAGCCCAAATGGCTTACCCATGTCCTATAATCAACCTAGTAGTCTCTGATATTCCGGGAGATGACATAACCCTAGTGGGAAGTGGCCCAACCCTTATACCTAGCACTAGATTACTTAACCCAAAAACACCAAAATTTGGTTTCAAAATTGAAAAGTATATAAACAAAATATTAAGTTCGAATATCGATGTTAGTACATGTGTTAACATTCATAATTCGTTTTGTTTAAGTTCCAGCAAAATACTTTTTGAAGAAGCCACTAACTATATTGAACGAGTACATGGACTAAATACTATTGTGCTTTCTACTGAATTCGAAGGAGATGTAAAGTCACTAACTAGACTTTATAAGAATGCCATTATGGATGTTTCCAATCCTGATAGTTCAATTAAAAGGCCAGTAGTTATTCTCTCTGGAGGTGAGGTAGAAATAAAACTTCCAGCTTATTACGGTAAGGGGGGCAGGAATTCACAGTTTTCTTTAGCGCTATCTAAAGAGATCGATGGTATGAAGGGGGTAACCGTTTTGTCAGCTGATACTGATGGAATTGATGGGAATGGAGATAACGCGGGCGCGATTATCGATGGCTCAACTTATTGCTCAGCACAAAAATTTTACCCCAACGAAGATCCCTTAGAGCTTTATGACTCCTTTAATATTCATAGGAAATTAAATACATTGTTTTGCACTGGGCCAACGGGTATAAACCTGAATGATTTTAGAGCGGCGTTGGTTAGATAATAGCATTTCGAACGCTTTAAACAAAATTGCGTAGTTTTGTCACAACAAAAATTAGATAGTTGTTTTATCAAAAAAATTTACCTAAACTTAAAAAAAAAATATAATTGGGAGGAATCATGCAATCTAGTGACGTTGCTCTAGATACCATGCCTAAACTATTGGCGAGAAATGTGGCCGAGTTTGGCGACTCACCGGCCTACAGAGAAAAAGATTTAGGAATCTGGCAGACATGGACTTGGAAAGAAGCAAGTGCCGAGGTTATGAATTTGGCTAAAGGTCTTATAGACCTAGGAGTTAAAGAAGGTGATCATGTCGCTGTTATTGGCCGGAATAGACCATATCTGTATTGGTCTCTACTTGCTATTCAGCACATTGGCGCTGTACCTGTGCCCTTGTACCAAGATGCCGTTGCCGAAGAGATGGAATACATACTGACCCATTGTAACGCCGCTTATGCGGTAGTAGGTGATCAGGAACAAGTGGACAAGATCCAAGATTTATCCAATGAACTAACAAATTTGAAAGACATTGTGTATGTGGATCCAAAAGGTCTCAGAAAATACGATAAGGCACGCCTTCACAGTTTTGAAAGCATATTGGAAGCGGGAAAAAAAAGTGGAGACAATGTACAAAAAGAATTACAAACCAGAATGGACAAAATAACTAGTCAAAGCACATGCGTACTAATTTATACATCTGGAACTACTGGTAAATCAAAGGGTGTCGTACAAACTCATGGAGCAGTTATTGGAACTTCTATGAGTGCAAACGGGCATGATGGAGTGACTAATGATGACTTTTTGTTAAGCTACCTTCCTATGGCATGGGTCGGAGATTACATGATCTCTGTCGGACAAGGAATGGCTGCTGGCGCATGTATAAATTGTCCTGAAGGAGCCGATACTTTTCAAGTTGATCTGAGGGAAGTCGGTCCCACTTTTTTTCTTGGGCCACCATCTTTATGGGAAAGAATAAAAACATCCGTGAACATAAGAATTGAAGACGCGGCTTCTATTAAAAGAAAAGCATTCAACTACTTTATGAAGCACGCAGATAGGGTAGGTAGAGATATTTTGGAAAGAAAGTCGGTAGGTTTTATTGACCGATTTATATATTTTGTGGGTGATATAATTATTTATGGGCCTTTGAAAAACATGTTGGGCATGTCTAAAGTCAGAGTAGCATATACCGCAGGTGAGGCAATAAGCTCTGAACTTTTTGATTTTTATAGAAGCTTAGGGATAAATCTTAAGCAATTGTATGGCCAGACAGAGGCTTGCGTTTTTCTTACGATGCAGAACAACAATGAAGTATATGCAGACACGGTGGGAAAGCCGATCAGTGGTGTAGAACTCAAAATAGCAGGCTCCGGAGAGGTGCTCTATAAGTCTGTAGGTGCTTTTAAAGAGTATTATAAAAACCCCAAAGCTACAGGGGAAACAAAGGATAAAGATGGATGGGTTGCTACAGGTGACGCGGGTTATATAGATGAAGACACTGGTCAGCTAAGAATAATAGACAGGGCTAATAGTGTTGGGAAACTTAAAAATGGCTCTTTATTCGCTCCGAAATATGTGGAAAACAAATTAAAATTTTATCCAAATATTTTAGAGGCCGTGCTGTTTGGAGACGGAAAGGAAGCCTGCGTAGCGTTTCTTAACATTGATCTCACTGCAGTGGGAAATTGGGCAGAGAAAAATAATATCTCTTATTCGTCTTATCAGGAACTTGCAGCTAACACTGAGGTTGGTAAAATCTTAAAAGAACATGTCGAAGCCGTAAACATGGATTTAGCAAAAGATACTTCAATGTCTGGGTGTCAAATAAAGCGTTTCCTCGTTCTTCATAAAGAACTGGATCCTGATGATGGAGAAATTACGAGGACCAGAAAGGTTAAGCGGTCGTTCGTCGCCGAAAAATATGCTGATTTGGTTTCTGCTCTCTACTCAGATAAAGACTCAATAGCTACGAAGACAGAGGTTACCTATGAAGACGGCCGTAAAGGCTATCTTGAGGCTACAGTTGGTATTGTCGATGCCACGCTATATCAGCTTCAAAAGCAAAATGAAAACGCTGCTTAGTAATTAAATAAAAAGGGATTTAACAGAGCATGTCTAGTGAACAAAAAAAGGTGATGATGGAAGTTAAAAACATCAACCTCAGGTTTGGAGGTGTTATAGCTATTCAAGATGTTTCTTTCGATATCCAAGAGGGAGAAATAAGAGCGATAATTGGTCCAAATGGAGCAGGAAAGTCGTCGATGCTAAATGTCATCAATGGTTTTTATCATCCCCAAGAGGGAGAAATATGGTTTAGGGGAGAAAAAAGACCTTCGATGGAACCATATGAGGTTGCAAAAACGGGTATCGCCAGAACCTTCCAGAACATTGCACTTTTTAAGGGGATGACGACCATAGAAAATGTTATGACTGGGAGACAGCTTCAAATGAGTAAGAATTTCTTTTGGCAACTTTTAAGGTACGGTCCTGCAATTGAGGAAGAAGTTAAGCATAGGAAACGGTGCGAGGAAATTATAGATTTCCTAGAGATCAATCATATTAGAAAATCACCAGTTGGGTCACTTCCCTACGGTCTACAAAAAAGGGTTGAGTTAGCAAGGGCACTAGCAATGGAGCCTGATTTGCTTCTTTTAGATGAACCAATGGCAGGGATGAATGTTGAAGAAAAGCAAGACATGTCGCGTTTTATTATTGACGTAAATGAAGAGTTTGGAACGACAATAGCTCTGATAGAACACGATATGGCAGTTGTGATGGATCTTGCGGACCGAGTAGTTGTTCTAGATTATGGAAAGATGCTTGCCGATGGTACACCAAAAGAGGTTCAATCCAACCAGTCTGTCATTGACGCATATTTAGGAGTAGCACACTGATGGATCTATTAACTGGAATTTTTATTACACCATTCGCCGAAATGATTGGACTACCTGATTTGTTTTTTCAGGCGCTATGGGACGGCTTTGTGAGTGGAACCTTATACGGTTTGATAGCACTCGGATTTGTTTTGATATTCAAAGCATCGGGCGTTTTTAACTTTGCGCAGCCAATATTGGTAGTTTTGGCAGCCCTAGCTTTGATCAGCTTTTACAAAATGGGAGTCCCCGCTTGGATAAGCGTAGTGCTCGTATTAATTATGTTTTATGGGCTTGCCTGGCTAATTGAGCGATTAATCTTACGAAAGTTGGTAAATACGGATGGAAACATTCTTTTCATGTCCACTGTCGCGTTAAGTTTTATTATAATTGGTGCCGCTCAGTGGATTTTTGGTGGACGTCCTAGTTCAATGATACACAAAGAATTGGGGATACCTACTGGGAGTTTTGAATGGCCAATGTTTGGAGGGGGAGTTTATTTTGACCTACTGGATATTTCAGCAGCCGTGGTAGCAGTTATACTTATTGTTTGCTTGGGGCTCTTTTTTAGTCGCACAAAGATTGGTAGAGGGTTAAGAGCGGTAGCCGATGATCATCAAGCAGCACTTTCCGTTGGCATATCCTTGAACCAAATATGGGTCATAGTGTGGTTTGTCGCTGGCGTCGTGGCTCTAGTAACTGGAATATTTTGGGGTGCTAGGTCCGACGTATCTTTTGCCCTACAGATAATTGGATTCAAAGCATTACCAGTTCTTATCATTGGGGGATTTACGTCTGTTCCCGGTGCCATTGTCGGTGGGCTAATGATAGGCATAGGCGAGAAGATATTTGAAATTTACTGGGGGCCTCTGCTTGGCAGTGGTGTAGAAGGTTGGTTCGCGTATTTCATTGCACTTGGATTTCTCTTGTTCAAGCCACAGGGTTTGTTTGGAGACAAGATTATAGAGAGGGTTTGATCAATGTATTTTAGAGAAACAGGTCAATTTAAATCAAAATATAAAGAAGAATTAGCGGCATTTCCGATATTTGAGGATAAAATAGGTATAGCAATTGCGGCACTTTTAGCTTTTGTTTTGATACCTATTTTTGGACTGCCCGGACTTTCTTGGGATTTTACTATGTCCGCGGTGATGATACCGGTGGTTATTTTTACCATAACAACTTTGGGTTTGAATATTTTACTAGGCTTTGCTGGGCAAATTTCTTTGGGAACCGCTGCTTTTATGGGGGTAGGAGCCTATAGTTGTTATAAGATAATGACGATTTTCCCAGACCTCAATGCGTTGATATGTGTAGTGTTGTCTGGGGTCGTGACTGCGTTTGTAGGCACGATATTTGGACTTCCTTCTTTGAGGATTAAAGGCTTTTATCTTATGGTGGCAACTCTGGCTGCGCAGTTTTTCTTAGAGTGGGCTTTTATAAGAATACCGTGGTTGTACAACTATAATATCAGCGGTGCAATTGAAGTCCCTTACAAGGAAATGTTCGGGATCGTTCTAACCGGTGCGAAGTCTGAACCATTAACAAGATATTTTGTATGTCTAGGGTTCCTCGTTGTTTTGACTTGGTTAGCATCCAACGTTATCAGAGGAAGAATCGGGCGGTCCTGGATGATGATAAGAGACATGGATATTGCCGCCGAGCTAATTGGAGTACGTCCTCTAACGGCGAAATTATCGGCTTTTGCATTTTCGTCCTTCTATATTGGTATTTCTGGTGCGCTGATGGTATTCTTTTGGCTTGGGGCTGCCGAAGTTGAAAGCTTCGATATCAACCATAGTTTTACATACTTATTTATGGTCATAATTGGGGGGCTTGGGTCTATAACAGGTTGCTATTTTGGAGCTATATTGGTGTGGGTTATACCAGTAATTCTAAAGGAATACGGGAAATCTGTATTTGGTATAGATGCATTTGTGATGGAGAATTTCACTACAATACTCTTAGGTGTAGTGATGGTCGTTATTTTAATAGTGGAACCGCATGGTTTAGCTCGAATTTGGCAAATTGCTAAACAAAAGTTAAGGCTCTGGCCCTTCCCCTATTAAAATTTAGAGAAGCATAGATTGGCATTTTGGGCCTTGCCTTTCTATGTAAATAAACAAGGCCCATAAATAAATGTGGCTCGCCACAATATTTGGGAGAAAACGTTATGAAAAAAACAATTATAAGTGCTTTCGTCGCTGTAAGTACTTTAATTACAACAGTGGGAATGAGCTTTGGAGATTTGCTAGTGCCCGTTATGACTTACCGGGTTGGTCCTTTTGCGGCTAACGGTACGCAAAACGCTAACGGTTTTGTAGACTATTTAACAATGCTTAATGAGCGTGATGGTGGTATCAATGGGGTAAAGATAAAAGTAGAAGAGTGTGAGACTGGCTACAAGGCTGAAAAAGGCGTCGAGTGCTATGAATCATACCGAGGAAAAAATCCTTTAGTGCATACTCCGAACTCCACAGGGATTACACTTCAAATTTTGGCAAAGGCACCTGAAGACAAAACACCAATCTTGACAATGGGATACGGTTTGTCAGCAGCGGCAAAAGGTGAGACGTTTCCTTGGGCTTTCAATTACCCAACATCTTACTTTTCGCAGATGACATCAATTTTGAAGTACATCGATAGTCAGACAGGTTTAAAGGATCAGAAAATTGGCTTTATATTCTTAGAAAGTGGATATGGACGTGAGCCTATCCCCGTTCTGGAACAACTAGCGCCAAAATTTGGGTTTGAATACTTTTTGCTACCTGTTGCTGGTAAGGATGCACAAAATCAATCATCACACTGGTTGACAGTTAGAAAAGAGAAGCCTGACTGGATGATCATGTGGGGTTGGGGTGTTATGAATCCAACTGCTGTTAAAGCGGCGATTAAATCTAGATATCCCTTAGACAGGTTTGTTGGTAACTGGTGGTCAGCAGGAGACGTTGACCTTGGACCAATTGGAGAAGCAGGAAAAGGTTACAAAGGTGCAACTTTCAACGCCACAGGTACTGACTTTCCAGCCGTTCAAGATGTTATCAAGTACGTCGTCAGCAAAGGTATCACAAAGACAGGTTCTGAAGGTCCTGGCACAGTTCTTTACAATAGAGCATTGTGGAACGCTGCTCTAATTGCGGAGGCCATAAAGACTGCTCAAGATATCACCGGTAAAAAGGAAATTACTGGTGAGGACATGAGAATTGGTCTTGAAAACTTTGTTCTTGATGAAGCACGACTAAAAGAACTTGGTTTCGCAGGAATGGTTGCTCCGATTGTGGGATCTTGTAAGGACCACGAAGGAGCTGGCGCAGCATTTATTCAGCAATGGGATGGATCAAAGTGGGTGAAAATCACTGATGCGATTGATCCGATGAAGGATATTGCTCAAGAAATGTTGACAAAAGCTGCAGCTCAGTACGCGTCAAATAATGCTGGTTGGACTACTCAGACCTGTAACTAAGCATTAGTATCTTGGTCCTGGCTCATTTGAGCCAGGACTTTAAAAAAAGGGTTAAGAAATGTTTGATGAAAAAAGCGCCGAAACTGTTCTAGATGTAAGTAACATAGAGGTAGTCTATAACAACATTATTTTAGTTTTAAGAGGGGTTAGCCTGTCGGTCGAGAAAGGTGGCATTACGGCACTCTTAGGAGGTAATGGAGCAGGTAAAAGCACAACTTTGAAATCAATATCCAACTTACTAAAGTCTGAACGTGGTGAGGTTACAAAAGGATCAATTAACTACAATGGCGAGAATATAAATGAATTTAATCCCGCTGATATGGTAAAAATGGGCGTTATTCAAGTTATGGAAGGGCGTCATTGCTTTGAACATCTTACGGTAGAAGAAAATCTACTTACTGGGGCCTACACTCGTAAAATAAACTCGTCCGAACTAAAGGACAGCCTTGAACTTGTGTATAATTATTTTCCTCGTTTGAGAGAGAGAAGAAAATCACTGGCGGGATACACCTCGGGTGGTGAGCAGCAAATGTGTGCTATAGGACGGGCACTTATGTCTACCCCAGAAACTATTTTATTAGATGAACCAAGCATGGGGCTTGCACCTCAGCTGGTTGAAGAAATTTTTGAAATTGTTAAGCAATTGAACGAAAAAGAAAATGTGTCGTTTCTGCTGGCAGAACAGAATACAAATGTAGCGCTAAAATATGCGCACAAAGGCTATATTTTAGAAAGCGGAAGGGTTGTCATGGACGGTCCTGCTAAAGAACTGCGAGAAAATCCTGATGTAAAAGAATTTTATTTGGGTATGTCTGAAGAGGGTCGAAGCTCATTTAAAGAAACGCGTTCATATCGTCGTAGAAAGAGGTGGCTATAAAGCTTTTATGACTAAGTATTACGATAATTTAGAAACGCGATCCCATGACGAAAGGTCGACTGATTTATCCAAGCAACTGCCATTACAAATACAAAATGCCAAAGAGAACTCCGAGGCGTTTAGCAAAATATTGAACGATGTAAATCACCAAGAAGTTACATCAATAGACAATCTAAGAACATTACCTGTTTTAAGGAAAAGCGAACTTGTGCGGTTACAGGCTGAAAATCCTCCATTGGGCGGTTTGATTTCTGGAACTGTGCATGATTTGAATCAAATTTTTCAATCACCTGGACCAATTTATGAGCCCGGCATGGTAAAAAAAGATTGGTGGCGATCCGCGAGAGCACTGAATGCAGCTGGAATAGGAAAAGGTGACATTGTACAAAACTGTTTCTCCTATCATTTCACGCCAGCTGGCATGTTGAGTGAGCAAGGTATCTTGGCAGTGGGGGCAACGGTCTTTCCCGCAGGAACTGGGCAAACGGAATTACAAGCTCGGGCTGCAAGCGAGATCGGTGTGACGGCATACATTGGTGTACCTGATTTTTTGCAAATAATTTTAGATAAGGGAGATGAGCTGGGATTGGACCTTTCCAAAATTAAAAAAGCATTAGTAGGGGGAGGGCCTCTTTTCCCAAAAACAAGGCAAAATTATAAGGATAGGGATATTATATGTTTGCAAAACTATGGAACTGCAGATCTAGGTAATGTTGCATATGAGACGTTACCAGACGCTCCAATGGTTGTTGATGAAGGTGTAATTGTTGAAATAGTTACACCAGGTACAGGTGATCCTGTTTCAGACGGTGAAATTGGGGAGGTCCTAGTTACCTCATTGAACCCGGATTATCCATTGATTAGGTTTGCAACAGGGGACTTGTCGGCTGTAGCCCCTGGAAAAAGTGAATGTGGTCGTACAAATGTTCGAATAGTTGGTTGGCGCGGAAGAGCCGATCAAACAACAAAAATTAAAGGGATGTTTGTGAGACCTGAACAAGTAGCTGATTTAGTGGCAAGATCTCCTGAAATTAAAAAGGCCAGGGTCAATGTAAACCGGAGTGATAATAATGACGTTATGTCAGTTCTTTTAGAGATTGAAGGAGAAACAAATAAGGACTATGATCCTATTATAAAAGAGATACTTAAACTCAAAGGTGAAGTGCAAATTGTGTCGCCAGGCACTCTTCCCAATGATGGAAAGGTAATAGACGACCAAAGAACATTTGATTAGATAGGGGGATTACATGAAAAAAGTAGTTATTGTTGGGGCTTCAAGAACACCAATGGGAGGCTTTCATGGAGAAATGAGCCAAGCAACAGCGCCCGAGTTAGGTGGCGCTGCGATAAAAGGCGCAATAGAAAATGCTGGTGTTAAAAAAGAAAGTATAGACGAAGTTATCATGGGCAATGTTTTGTCTGCCGGTCAAGGGCAAGCTCCAGCTAGACAGGCATCGTTTAAAGCGGGCCTCTCCGAAAACGTTCCTGCTGTGACATTGAATAAAATGTGTGGATCCGGTTTAAAGTCTATTATATACGCGCATGACCAAATTAAAGCTGGAACAAATGAATTGGTGGCAGCGGGGGGAATGGAGAGCATGACAAATGCTCCTTATCTTTCTCCAAAAATGAGAGTTGGCGCGCGTGTCGGTCATCAACAAATGTATGACCACATGTTCCTAGACGGATTGGAAGATGCTTACGAGCCTGGAAGATTGATGGGCACATACGCAGAGGATACAGCTGAGTTATTTCAATTTACGAGAGACCAGCAAGATGAGTATGCCATTGGTTCGTTAAATAATGCTCTAAGTGCTCAAAAAGAAAATGCTTTTGATAAAGAAATTTCACCGGTGACGATTAAAACAAGAAAAGGTGATATTACCATTAAAGAAGACGAACAACCTAAGAATGCACAACCAGAAAAAATTCCAAACTTAAAACCTGCATTCAAAAAAGATGGAACCGTTACTGCGGCTAACTCTTCTTCAATTTCAGATGGAGCAGCCGCACTATTAATTAGCTCGGAAGAAAGAGCTAACGAGCTTTCGCTTCCTGTACGAGCTACTATTTTGGGGCATACTGTCCACGCCCACAAGCCTGGTATGTTTACCACAGCACCTATCCCAGCCGCTAAGAAGTTGTTGGAAAAAGTAGGATGGTCAACAGATGAAGTTGATTTATGGGAAGTAAATGAGGCTTTTGCGGTTGTCCCTATGGGTTTTATGAAGGAATTAAACATTCCTAGAGAAAAGATAAATGTTAATGGTGGCGCATGCGCTTTGGGGCATCCGATAGGAGCGTCGGGAGCTAGAATTTTAGTAACTTTACTTAATGCATTAGAAAAAAGAAATTTGAAAAAAGGTGTCGCGGCTATTTGTTTAGGCGGTGGTGAGGGTCTAGCTATGGCTATAGAAAGGCCATGAAAATTTCGGAAAATACAGCAGTACTAGTTACCGGAGGCGCATCTGGACTGGGCTTAGCTGTCGTCGAAAAATTTGTTTCTTTAGGAGCAAAAGTTGCAGTCTTCGATATGAATGAAGATGAAGGGTCAAAAGTTGCAAGTCAGCATGGAGTTACTTTTAAGAAGGTAGATGTATCTGACCCTCAATCAGTGGCGGACGGCCTTAGTTCAATAAGAGAGAGAAATGGGCAGGAAAGCGTTTGTGTAAATTGCGCAGGTATCGGTTTTTCTCAAAAAACAGTTTCCAAGGGTCGAAACCATCAATTTGAATTATTTGATAAAACAATACGTATAAATCTAATTGGTACTTTTAACGTTGCGTCTCAAAGTGCTTTGGGGATGTCAGAACAGAATGCCGTGTTAAGCGATGATCAAGAAAAAGGCGTTATAATTAATACAGCATCAGTTGCTGCTTTCGATGGTCAAATCGGACAGATTGCTTACTCAGCCTCTAAGGGGGGTGTTGTTGGAATGACATTACCAATGGCGCGTGATTTAGCCCAGGATGGAATTAGGGTAGTTACAATTGCGCCAGGTCTCTTTAGTACGCCTATGTTACGAAGCTTACCAGAGGATGTTCAGGATGCCTTGGGTAAATCGGTACCTTTTCCTCCGAGACTGGGGTCACCCTCGGAATTTGCTGATTTAAGTGTCCAGATTGTAGAAAATAGTATGCTCAACGGAGAGACAATTCGGTTGGATGGTGCGATCCGTATGGCACCAAAATAGAGGCTCGTGTAAAGATGTTTAATGCAACAATGGATTTCGGCTTAGGGGAAGATATAGATGCACTCAGAGAAACCGTTAGGAAATTTGCGCTAGAAGTAATTACTCCAAAGTCCGCAGAGGTAGATAGGTCCAACGACTTTCCCATGGAGCTTTGGGAGATGATGGGAAATTTGGGCTTGCATGGAATAACAATCTCTGAAGAGTTTGGCGGTGTTGATATGGGGTATCTTGCCCATTGTGTGGCCGTTGAGGAAATCAGTAGAGCCAATGCCGCAATAGGAATGTCATATGGAGCGCACTCGAATTTGTGTATAAACCAAATTTATAGATGGGGAAACGAGCAACAAAAAAATAAATATTTACCAAAATTAATAAGTGGTGAGCATGTAGGATCTCTTGCGATGTCGGAGCCAAGTGCTGGCTCTGATGTTGTTTCAATGAAGCTTAAAGCAGAAAAACGAAATGATTATTATTTACTAAATGGATCAAAAATGTGGATTACCAATGGGCCTGATGCTGATACCCTTGTTGTGTATGCGAAAACGGATGTATCGGCAGGCCCTAAGGGAATAACTGCTTTTCTGATAGAAAAAGGTATGGAAGGTTTTTCTACGGGAAAGAAACTAGATAAACTTGGAATGCGTGGATCGAATACGTCAGAGTTAATTTTTAAAAATTGTGAAGTTCCCTATGAAAATGTTCTTGGGGAGGAAGGTAAGGGAGTAAATGTTCTTATGTCCGGACTTGATTATGAAAGAGTAGTTTTAGCAGCGGGTCCGGTCGGCATAATGGCTGGTGCGATGGACGTGGTAGTGCCTTATATACACGAAAGAGAACAATTTGGTAAACCTATTGGTACTTTCCAATTAATGCAGGGAAAGATCGCTGATATGTACACTACCATGAATGCATGCAGATCATATGTCTATTCTGTAGCAAGAGCATGCGATGAAGGACAAACGACAAGAAAGGACTCAGCTGGGTGCATACTTTATGCGGCGGAGAAAGCAACTCAAATAGCACTAGATGCAATCCAATGTCTTGGTGGCAACGGGTATATTAATGATTATCCCACAGGCAGACTTCTACGTGATGCAAAACTCTATGAGATCGGTGCGGGTACTTCAGAAATTAGACGCATGCTTATTGGAAGAGAGTTATTTGAAGAAACAAAGCTAAGCTAATGAAAAGCGTCGGGTCTGAAAGACCAACTAACTCTAAGGAATTCACAGAAAACTATTCTGCAATGGAGAAAGCCATTGAAAAAGTAGATAGCTTGGCAAAAAGACTGATAGCAGGTGGCTCAGAAAATTCAAAAGCACGCCATGTAAAAAGAGGTAAAATGCTGCCAAGAGACAGAGTAGCAAATCTACTTGACACTGGATCATTTTTTTTGGAAGTTGGGCTCTTTGCTGCCAACGGTGAGTATAAAGATGAGGTACCTTCCGCTGGTGCGATAGCAGGCGTTGGGCTCATATCCAAGCGACTTTGTATGATTATTTGTAATGATGCAACAGTGAAGGGTGGAAGTTACTATCCTTTGACAGTAAAAAAACACCTAAGAGCACAGGAAATTGCAGCTGAAAATAATCTCCCATGTATTTATCTTGTAGATAGTGGTGGTGCAAATCTACCGTCTTGGGATGACGTGTTTCCTGACAAAAATCATTTTGGACGAATATTTTACAACCAGGCGCAAATGAGCATGAGAGGTATACCACAAATCGCGGTTGTTATGGGGTCGTGTACTGCTGGTGGGGCATATCTTCCTGCTATGTCAGATCAAACAATAATTGTGAAGAACCAGGGCACAATATTTTTAGCTGGCCCACCGCTTCTAAAGCAAGCGACTGGTGAAATTGTCGATGCAGAAACGCTTGGTGGTGGAGACACTCATGCCAAATTATCAGGTGTTGCTGATTATTTGGCAGATAATGATGAGCATGCGATATCTTTAACCAGAATGATTATAAGTGATTTATCGTCAATTCCGAAATACAAACGCTTAAACTATAATCCACCAATGCTTGATCCGGATGACTTAATTGGGTTTGTGAATTCTGATCCAAAGAAAGGCTTCGATATATTCAATTTGATTGGGCGCATTGTTGATGGATCCAAATTTTCAGAATTTAAAGCGACTTATGGAGAAACTCTTGTATGTGGTTTTGCTAAGGTTTGTGGAGTTAGGGTTGGTATTATAGGAAATAATGGAGTTTTGTTTTCTGAGAGTTCAAAAAAAGGGGCTCACTTTATAGAACTTTGTTGTCAAAGAAAAATACCCTTACTTTTTCTACAAAATATTACGGGATTTATGGTTGGGAAAAAATATGAGCAAACTGGTATTGCGAGCGACGGTGCCAAACTTGTTCATGCTGTATCTTGTGCCAATGTTCCTAAAATAACCGTTATAGTGGGAGGCTCATATGGCGCCGGTAACTACGGTATGTGTGGTCGAGCTTTTGGACCTCGATTTGTGTGGACATGGCCTAATGCAAAGGTCGCCGTCATGGGAGGCGAGCAGGCTGCTGGGGTAATGGCAGAAGTAAATAAAGCTGCAGCGAAATCAAAGGGTAAGAAACTTTCAGAGAAAGAAATAATTAACATTAAAAAACCAATTTTGGAAATGTTTGCGCGTAAGTCTGAAGCTACTTTCGCATCAGCACATTTATGGGACGATGGAATTATCGACCCAAGAAAAACTAGGGAAGTCGTTGCTTTATCTCTTGAAATTGCAATGAATGCACCTGTTCAAGAGACAAAGTTTGGTGTCTTTAGGATGTAATGATGTTCAAAAGTATCTTGATTGCCAATCGAGGAGAAATTGCTCGCCGTTTAATTAAGTCCGCTAGGCGCCTTGGAATAAAAACGTATGCAGTCTATTCAGAAGCGGATAAAAATTCTATGCACACAAAAGAGGCGGACGTTGCAGTTTGCATCGGCCCCGCAGAATCTAAAAAAAGTTATTTAAATATAAAAAAGGTCATTGAGGTTGCGGGGGAATATAAGATCGAAGCAATACACCCTGGCTATGGCTTCCTTTCAGAGAACTATCTTTTTGCAAAAAAGGTTGAGGCAAGTGGAATTAGATTTATTGGCCCTAGTTGGAAGTCAATTAAGGCAATGGGTAATAAGAATAATGCGAAAGAAGTTATATCGTCGGCTAATATTCCGTTGTTAAGTGGTTTTTTAGTAAAGAAGGAAAAACCAGTTGAGAATAAAAAGAAGGCGAAGGAAATAGGTTTTCCAGTCATTGCCAAAGCCGCGGCCGGTGGTGGAGGTAAAGGAATGAGAGTTGTATATTGCGAAAGTGATCTCCAAGACTCTATTGAAGCAGTTACCAGAGAAGCGCAAAGTAGTTTCAAAGACGATGAGGTGATAATTGAAAAATATGTCAAAGGCGGCAAACATATTGAGATTCAAATTGCAAGAGATAATCATGGAAATTGCATACATCTATTCGAACGAGATTGCTCATCACAAAGGAGATACCAGAAAGTTTTAGAAGAAGCTCCATCTTTATCAATTCCCGAACCAACAAAAATAGAAATGTATAAGGCAGCAATAGATATTGCTAACAAAATAGATTATCGAGGCTTGGGGACCATAGAATTTATAGTTGATGTTCAATCTCACAAGGAAGAGCTTCCTTTTTTCTTTCTTGAAATGAATACAAGACTACAGGTCGAGCATCCTGTCACTGAAGAAATTTTAGGTATGGATCTTGTTGAGTTACAGATCAACATTGCCGCAGGAAAAAAACTAGATATGGATAATGATAAAGTTATACCCAGCGGACATGCAATAGAAGCCAGAATATATGCAGAGGATCCTAAAAATGACTTTTTACCCAGCCCTGGGTCAATTAAAGCTTTAAATCTTCCAAAGGAGGGGAGATTTGATTTTGGTGTCAGATCCGGTGATTACGTAAGTACATTTTACGATCCAATGTTAGGAAAAGTTATAGTGCATGCTAATGATAGAGAAGAAGCTAGGACCAAGCTTATTGGTTGTTTAGAAGCATTAAAGATTCAGGGAATTAAAACAAATACAGATTTTCTTAGCTACATTTTGAATAGCGAAATATTTAGGAAGGATATAATCCAGATTACAGACCTTGATGATCTGGCTTTAAAATTTAAAAAACTTTTACCAAGCCCAACAGATATAATAGCGGCTACTCTAATTATTCTAAACGCAGAAGCACAATTTAAAAATAAAATGTGGAGGCTATGGGGAACTGGCTCTACAAATATTTTGTTGAGACAGCAAGAAAAAAGCTATGCGATAAAGGTCAATTCAAGCGATGGAAGAAAATTCCAAGTAAATATTGGAGATGAGATTTTTGTGGTAGAAAACGTTTTTTCAAGTAAAAAAAATATTTCATTTGAGGTAAACCAAAGATCGCTCAGTTTTGATTTTAAAGCAGAAGACAAAACACTAAGTTTATACAGAGAGGGACTAAAATTTGTTTTTGAAAATATCACTAATACATATCAAGGCAATGAAGGCGATGTGCAAGAGAGAAAAATTGTTGCACCTATAACCGGAAGTATCGCAAAAATTTTGGTAAAAAACGGGCAGATGGTATCTAAAGATGAAGCGGTCGTATTCATAGAAGCAATGAAAATGGAGTATAAGTTGGTTGCGCCTCAAAGTGGAAAAGTTTTAGGGTTAAAAAATAAAAGAGGCGACTTGATTGAAAAAGGTGAGACACTTTTAGAAATAGAATAAGATGGTTGAGACAATAAGTATTTTTGAGGTAGGGCCCAGAGATGGTCTGCAAAATATCAAAAATGAAATCCCAATAAACAAGAAAATTGAACTAATTAATATCCTGAGTACTACGGGAATAGGCAAAATAGAATGCGGCAGTTTTGTGAGTGCAAAGTGGGTTCCTCAGATGAGGGGTACCGATCAAATTTTTCAAGAAATAGTGAGAATGAATGGCGTTAAATATACCGCTTTGACACCAAATCTAAAGGGTTTTGAAAATGCATTGCACGCTAAGGTAGATGAGGTAGCAGTCTTTGCTGCTGCTTCAGAGACTTTTTCTCAAAAAAATGTCAATTGTTCAATAGACGAAAGTTTAGCAAGATTCCGAGATATTTTCGAAAAGGCTAGGCAAAAAAAGATACCCGTAAGAGGGTATGTGTCATGTGTAGTAGAGTGTCCTTATGAAGGTTATGTTGCTCCAAAACGTGTTTTGGAGGTCACCTCAAAGCTTCTTGACATGGGATGCTATGAAGTCTCCTTGGGAGACACAATTGGAAAGGGAACTCCAAAAAAAATTGATGAACTACTCAATGTTATATGTGAAAGTTTAAATCCAGAGCAACTTGCTGGACATTTTCACGATACATCAGATTATGCAATTAAAAATGTTGAAGTCGGTCTCAAATATGGAATAAGAACATTTGACACCGCGATAGGTGGACTTGGAGGTTGCCCTTATGCCCCTGGTGCAAAGGGGAACTTAAGCACGGTACAGCTGATAAACGCTATTGGAATCGAGAATTTTTTGGGTATTCCAGACTTAGAAATGCTGTTATGTGCTGAAAAATATTTGTTTAATTTGCTTAAAAACTGATCAATTGATGAATTCTGATTAAAAAATGTGCATAATAATCGCATCTTACGTTACGTAATAATGTGTTGTCGCTTCACTTTTGATGTTCAAGTTATACGTTAGAAACGTACAGAAGAATCGGGGGGGTGCATGTGCAAAAGATGCGTGCAGCCGACTGCTAGGAAGACCGCACGCAAATGCAACATAGTGCCGGTCTAAGCTAATAGATAAGCAAAAATAAACAAGCTTTTTATTTACTTCGTGCTGGTGCGCTTATTGGAGTTAAAATATAATGATAAGAAAAAATTTATATGGCTTAGTAACGAGTATAGTTCTTTTAACATCAACCGCGCCTTCGTTTTCAGATATTAAAATAGGGATATTACATTCATTATCTGGTACGATGGCTATATCCGAAACAACTCTAAAAGATACAATGCTGATGCTTATAGAAAAGCAGAATGCAAAGGGTGGTATAAATGGAGAGAAACTAGTTCCAGTAGTTGTTGACCCAGCTTCTGACTGGCCACTTTTTGCTGAAAAAGCTAGAGAGTTATTAACCGTTCAAGAAGTGGACGTGATGTTTGGATGCTGGACCTCTGTTTCCCGAAAGTCCGTATTACCTGTCATAGAAGAACTTAATGGGTTACTTTTTTATCCTGTCCAGTACGAGGGGGAAGAAAGTTCCAAAAATGTCTTCTACACTGGAGCAGCACCAAACCAGCAGGCCATCCCGGCAACAGATTACTATTTGGAAGAACTCGGTGTAGAGAAATTTGCATTGTTGGGTACGGACTATGTTTATCCTAGAACTACCAATAAAATTCTCAATCAGTACCTTATCGATAAAGGAATACCGGCATCAGATATTTTTGTTAACTATACACCATTTGGTCACTCCGACTGGTCTAAAATTGTTGCTGACGTAGTCGCTTTGGGAGCAGATGGAAAAAAGGTTGGTGTAATTTCAACAATTAATGGAGATGCTAATATTGGATTTTATAAGGAGTTGGCCGCTGCAGGTATTTCAGCGGATGATATTCCAGTGGTTGCGTTTTCTGTTGGTGAAGAAGAGCTGTCTGGGCTTGATACAGCAAATTTAGTAGGGCACTTAGCGGCATGGAATTATTTTCAAAGTGCAGAGTCTGATTTGAATGATGCCTTTATTAAAGACTGGAAAGCGACCATGGGCGATAATCGCGTTACTAATGATCCAATGGAGGCACATGTAATCGGATTTGAGATGTATGTTAAGGCTGTCGAAAAAGCTGGAACGACTGATGTAGATGCAGTTCGAAAAGCGATGTACGGTTTAAAGGTGCCAAATTTGACTGGTGGAATGGCTGAAATGCTTCCAAATCACCATCTTGCGAAGCCTGTATTGATTGGCGAAATACAAGCGGATGGGCAGTTCGATATTATCAGTCAGACCTCTGAGGTACCTGGAGATGCGTGGACAGATTACTTGGCAGAGTCCAAGCCTTTGATGTCAGATTGGAAAGATATTGGTTGTGGTATGTATAACACTGAAACTAAGACCTGTGTGCAGATGAAGTCCAATTATTGACCATGATTTTGGATTATTGTGGGGATATTTTATCCCCACAACTTTTTTGGAACTAGTTAAGTGAAAAGGTTTTTTATTTTTGTTGGAGTAATGTTGTTTGCCTCTGCGTCAGTTGCATCTGACAAAGATCTAAGAGAGTTTATTTGGACGAATAAAGCTAGTTTCCATAAGAGTTCTTCAAAGACGATAAGTCCTGTAATTGACAGCCTTTTGAAACTAAATTCTGGCGGTACAGAGAAGTTCTTATTAAGGTGGCTTAATAAAGAACTATGGTTTAGGAAATCTGATGGATTAGTCGTAACGGCAAAGAAACTAGAGAAGAAATCTTATAAGATATTTGATGTAATTGACGAACAACTGATTGAAGTTATTGACAAAAAGAAGATAAAGCAAATTAAGCCAAACAGTGGTGTAAGGGCAATTATTTCTTCGGCCTTAGTACAGTTCCAACTTTTGAATGCAGATCCCTCTATACGATCGAAGACCTTAGACTCAATCGCAAGAAAACCAGATGAAAGATTTAGGGTGCCATTGAGAAAGGCTATTGAAATAGAAAATAATCTGAAAATAAAAAATAGAATGATCAGATTGGAAAAGCTATTAACAGTAAGGTTTGAGAAGAATATTTCACAGAGAGTTGAAGTAATTCGATCTCTAAAAAATGACCTAGGCATCGATGTAAGAGGAGTTTTAAACCAAATTATAAGGACTGCATTAAAAGCTGAGAAGGTAATCCCAGACAACATTAATATTTCTCAGATATTGGAGCCGGAGAAAGGAGCGATTGACCAATACGACTTTTTAGAGACAAATCATTCTAGCACGATTGACGGTTCATTTACTGACCTTGATGCATATTTAATGCTAGTTAAAGAAGAAAAAGCGCCTGAAATTTTAACACAAAAAAAACTGAAAGATATTCTCACTCAACAGGCCGAGATTGGAAATATCAAGAGAGAGGAGGCGCATTCACTTGATAGTTATTATAAAAGAAATAGCGTGCTTAACCGACTGATAGAAAATGGGAAAGTGGAGCCCGTGGTTTCAAGAGAAGATATGAAGAATATTGTCGCGCAATATGTGTTTTATGAAGAATACGCAGAAAGTTCGAGAGAGGTAACAAATGCTGCAACAGAGACACTCAATTTAATTAATAATCGGGTATCAGTCTTTAGCTTCGTAGATTTGATCTTAGAGGGTCTAAGTCTTGCGTCAATTTATTTTTTAGCTGCAATCGGCTTAGCAATAACATTTGGTGTCATGCGAGTAATTAATATGGCACATGGTGAATTTATCATGATGGGTGCTTATTCAGGATATGTAGTCCAACTTTTCGTAACAAATTATACTTTATCTATAGTTATTGCTATTCCTGTCGCTTTTCTCGTTACCTTTTTCGCGGGAATTGTAATGGAAAGATTGGTAATTAAAAAATTGTATAAAAGACCATTAGAAACTTTACTGGCTACGTTCGGAATAAGCATCGCACTTCAGCAACTAGCAAAAATTGTATTTGGAACCCAGGCTAGACCTTTGACATCACCTGAATGGCTAGACGGAGCGTTGATATTCAATGAGATTATTTCAATAAGTTGGATTAGGGTAGCTATTTTTGTTTTAAGCATCGCCTTTACAATTATTTTAATTTACGTTCTAAACAGAACTCGCTTTGGACTGGAGACGCGAGCCGTTACCCAAAATCCCTCCATGGCTGCTAGTATGGGAGTTAATCCTGATCAGATAAACATGTTTACTTTTGGCTTAGGTTCTGGGATAGCAGGCATCGCGGGTGTTGGTATTGGTTTATATGCTAAAGTTACTTCTGAGCTTGGCAATGATTATATTGTACAAAGCTTCATGACAGTAGTGGTTGGAGGTGTGGGTAGTATATGGGGAACATTGGCTGGAGCTACTTTAATTGGCTTTTTACAAAAACTAATTGAGTGGTTTAATCCTTCAAACACGTTGGCCGCCCAGACATATATGATTATTTTCATAATTATTTTTATACAGTTTAGACCTCGAGGGATCGTAGCTCTACGAGGAAGAGCCGCGGGAGACTAAGTATGAATTTTATAAAAAGAAATCAAAGTTTAAATTTTGTGATATTTTTTTTTCTATTTTCTCTTGTTGTAACGATAGCGAGCGAACTTGCAATGGGCTTATTTTCTACCAGTTTTGTAAAAGTGTTAGGAAAAACCATGATGCTGTGTCTGGCTGCGATTGCCTTAGATTTAGTCTGGGGATACTGTGGAATACTTTCACTAGGCCATATGGCGTTTTTTGCATTAGGCGGTTATCTAATTGGCATGTGGCTAATGTATGAAAGGACAAAAGAAATAGTTATTAGTGCTGCAAGTGAGCAGTTAATCCCGTTAACTCCAGAAGAGACTAAAGAAGCTATTGGAAATCAGATATTTGGGGTGGTAGGTGGGTCTGATATTCCAATCATTTGGATTTTTGCGGACTCTTTAATAATTCATCTTCTACTAATTGTAATAATACCAGGCCTACTGGCATTGGTTTTTGGTTGGCTAGCCTTTCGCTCAAGAGTCACTGGCGTATATTTGTCAATTCTAACTCAAGCCATGACTTTAGCATTATCTCTCTACTTATTCCAAAATGATAGCGGATTGAGAGGCAATAATGGGCTTTCCGGACTACAAAATATTCCTGGATATGGAAACATTACACAAGACGTAATTTCAGTCATATTTCTTTGGCTATCGACATTTGCTCTCTGTTGCGGGTTTTACTTAGCGTCTATCATTACCAAATCAAAGCTTGGTAACTTGCTAGTGGGTATTCGCGATGATGAAGCTAGAGTTCGTTTTCTAGGATATAATGTCGAGCTTTATAAGTTACTTATATTTGTTGTTACTGCGATAATGGCGGCAGTTGCTGGAAGCCTTTACTATCCCCAAGCAGGAATAGTTAATCCAACTGAACTGGCACCAATAGCGTCAATATATCTAGCTGTTTGGGTCTCAATTGGAGGGAGAGGAAAGTTAATTGGTGCCGTTTTGGGAGCTGCGTTTGTATCTTTAATATCTAGCTTTTTTACAAGTGGTCAAATACCTAATATTGATTTTTGGATTATAAATATCAACTGGGTCGACTGGTGGCTTATTATACTTGGTCTTAGTTTTGTAAGTATCACTCTAACTACTCAAAATGGATTGTTTGGTTTGATAGAGAAAGTAAAAGAAAGAGTGATAAACAAATGAACGATTTGCTAGAAGTTCGGAACATATCTGTTTCCTTTGACGGGTTCAAAGCAATCAACAGTTTAAGCTGGTCGATAGGATACCCTGAGCTAAGAGCAATTATTGGCCCTAATGGTGCTGGGAAAACCACACTTATGGATATAATATCAGGAAAAACAAAGGCTGATAGCGGTAAGGTACTCTGGGATGAGGTGGCAATACCACTCACCCAGAAGAGTGAATACCAAATTGCTAAATTGGGGATAGGAAGAAAATTTCAGCGCCCTACTATATTCGAAGAGCAATCTGTGGAAGAAAATATAATTGTTTCACTAAAAAACAAAAGGGGCTTCTTTGCCGCCCTGACCTACAAGTATACTGATCAAGAAAAATTTAGAGTTGGCGAAATTGCAAGCACAATAAAATTAACAAGTCTGCTTTCAAAAAAAGCAGGTGAACTTAGTCATGGACAGAAACAATGGCTTGAAATAGGGATGTTACTATCTCAAGACCCGAAATTGTTGCTTATTGATGAGCCAGCGGCAGGAATGACCACAAAGGAGCGGAATATGACCGTTCAATTGCTGCGTGACTTATCAAAAACGAAGTCAATAATTGTTGTCGAACATGATATGGACTTCATAAGAAATTTGGGTTGTAGAGTTACAGTACTGCACGAGGGCTCAGTTCTAGCAGAAGGTAGCATTGACCATGTCTCAAAAAATAAAGAAGTTGTAGAGGTTTATCTTGGACGCTAAGCATTTCATTCTGGAGAATATCGATATGCACTATTCTGGTTCACAGATTTTATTTGATATTAATTTTAAAGCCGAAATTGGAAAGATAACAAGTGTGATTGGGCCAAACGGAGTTGGGAAAACGGCGCTACTCAAAGTAATGTCAGGCTCGCATCCAATTTCAAAAGGAACTTACTACGCATTAGATAGTAATGTGAACAACTTAAATCAGTATAATTTGGCAAGAAATGGCATTGCTTATGTTCCTCAGGGAAGAGAAATTTTTCCTTTATTATCCGTTAAAGAAAATTTAGAGATAGGTTTTTCTTGCCTTGAAAAAGAAAAAAGATTTATACCAAGACAGATATTTGAAATGTTCCCAGTCCTTTCCGATATGCTGAATAGAAGAGGGGGGGATTTATCTGGTGGTCAGCAACAGCAATTGGCAATTGCAAGAGCTTTAGTTACTAGACCAAGACTACTGCTACTTGATGAACCAACAGAGGGTATTCAGCCAAATATTATCATGCAGATTGGAAAAGTTATCGGTTCTCTAAGAGAGGAAGGTTCAATAGCTATCGTTCTGGTAGAGCAGTATTTTGATTTTGCTTATGAATTGTCTGATTATACTTATGTGATGAAGCGAGGAAGATTTGTTCTTGAGGGAAAAACAAATAAATTAGAAAAAAAACAATTATTGGAAGCTGTTAGTTTATAGTATTCTACTATAGATATTTTTTTGAAGAGATATATGTATCAGCCACTTGAAAGAGCCACAGGCACACTAAAAGCTACAATAAGAGGTAGTCAGAATAGAATTGGCGAACTTTATCAAGAAGGCTCATCAAGACTTTTTTTCCCTAAAAACTTTTCTAAAATTAAGGAATGTGTTGTTATTAATACAGCTGGCGGTATCACAGGAGGTGATAAATTTGAGTGCTCGATAGAAGCCGCTGAAGAAAGTTCTATTGTCGTTACAACACAGGCATCGGAAAAGGTTTATAAAGCGAGCAATGGATCAGCTGAGGTCAAAGCGACTTTTTTCGTAAGCAAAAACAGTAAATTACTTTGGCTACCCCAAGACACTATCCTTTTTTCAAAAAGTGATCTCTCAAGAAAGATTACGATACATATCGAAGATAATTCAGAATTTCTTGCCTTTGATCAGATAGTTCTTGGTCGGTCTGCGATGGGAGAAAATATTAAAAAATCCAATTTTTATGATAACTGGAAAATTTATAAGGGAGATAAACTGATATATTTTGACCAGTCAGGTTGGAAAGAAAGTGTCCCACTACACTGCGCCGGTTTAAAGGGTATAAAGTCTTACGCGTCATTTTATTACATAGGGGCTAAAGCAGTGGCTTATGAACAAAAATTAAAAAATATGAAAAAAGATAATGAAAATGTATATTTTGGAAGCAGTCTAAGAAATGATTGCTTGCTAGTGCGAATGTTTGGATCAGATGCAAAAGCAATTAAAGATAGAGCTATACATCTACTATTGGAGATTTGGCAAGTAGATACACCTAACGTGTGGAAAGTATAAATAAGGGAGATATAAATGAATCTGTCGCCTCGTGAAAAAGATAAACTAATGATAGCAGTGGCAGCTATGGTTGCAACCGACCGTAAAAATAGGGGAGTGAAACTAAACCATCCGGAAGCTATAGCTCTTATAACAAATTTTGTAATGGAGGGAGCAAGAGACGGTCGGTCTGTAGCGGATCTTATGTCAGCTGGAGGAACCATAATTTCCAAAGAGGATTGTATGGAGGGGGTAGCTGAAATGATACATGAGGTTCAAGTTGAAGCAACGTTCCCAGATGGGACTAAATTAGTGACAGTGCATCACCCAATAAGATAGAGGAAAAAATGATACCAGGAGAAATAATTATATCGGACGAAGAGTTAGAGATTAATGCAGGCTCAGAAGCTATAGAAGTGGAGGTTTCCAACACAGGAGACCGCCCTATTCAAGTAGGAAGTCATTATCACTTTTTTGAGACTAATGAAGCATTAAAATTTTCTAGAGAGAAATCAAGAGGGATGAGGCTTGATATTATCTCTGGAACGGCGATACGATTTGAACCGGGCCAAACTAAAACTGTAAATCTAATTTCTTTTCATGGGGATAGAAAAGTATACGGATTTAATAAAAAAATAATGGGTGATTTATAATGGCGCAGAAAGTTTCTAGAGAAAAGTATGCAAGCATTTTTGGGCCAACAACTGGAGACAGAGTAAGATTGGCTGATACTGAACTTTTTGCAGAGGTTGAACACGACTACACTATATATGGTGAGGAGGTGAAGTTCGGTGGTGGCAAAGTCATAAGAGATGGAATGGGACAGAGCCAAGTGACGAGAGCAGATGGAGCAGTTGATTTAGTTGTAACTAATGCATTAGTAATCGATTATTTAGGAATATACAAAGCAGATATCGGCGTAAAAAATGGAAAGATCCACTCTATAGGAAAAGCTGGAAATCCAGACATTCAAAGTGGCGTGAATATAATAGTGGGTCCAGCAACAGAGGTCATCGCTGGGGAAGGAAAAATTTTGACGGCCGGTGGCATGGATGCTCATATTCATTTTATTTGCCCCCCAACAAATTGAAGACGCACTTCACTCGGGCCTCACTACAATGTTAGGAGGGGGAACTGGTCCTGCGCATGGAACGCTTGCAACCACATGCACGCCGGGTCCTTGGAACATTGGAAAAATGTTGCAATCAGCTGATGCCTTTCCAATGAATTTATCTTTCGCAGGGAAAGGGAACGCAAGTCTACCTGAGGCGCTAAGGGAACAAGTAAGGGCAGGCGCTTCTTCTTTAAAGCTCCACGAAGACTGGGGCACGACGCCGGGAGCTATCGATTGCTGTTTAAATGTAGCTGACGAATTGGATGTGCAAGTAATGATTCATACCGATACTCTCAATGAGAGTGGGTTTGTGGAAAATACTATTAAAGCAATTGGTGGACGAACGATACATGCGTTCCATACTGAGGGAGCTGGAGGTGGACACGCGCCGGATATTATAAAGCTTGCTGGAGAAGAAAATGTTATTCCCTCATCGACTAATCCGACAAGACCGTACACTATTAATACTATTGAAGAGCATTTGGATATGTTAATGGTATGTCATCACCTTGATAAATCTATACCTGAAGATGTTGCTTTTGCAGAAAGCAGGATTAGAAAAGAAACAATTGCAGCAGAAGATATACTTCATGATGTTGGTGCTATGTCTATTATTGCTTCCGATAGCCAAGCAATGGGCCGTGTGGGAGAAGTTATTATCCGAACATGGCAAACAGCTGACAAAATGAAAAAGCAGCGAGGAAGGTTATCGGAGGAGAAGGGTGATAATGATAATTTACGAATAAAAAGATATATAGCGAAATATACTATTAATCCAGCGATAGCACATGGTATGTCAAATCATATAGGCAGTATAGAAATTGGAAAAAGAGCTGACTTTGTTTTATGGAATACAGCTTTTTTTGGTGTAAAGCCTGAAATGGTACTGATAGGGGGTGTTATTACCTGTGCTCAAATGGGAGATCCCAATGCGTCTATCCCAACTCCTCAACCAGTATATAGCAGACCGATGTTTGGTGCGTATGGAAGGTCAATGGAGACAAACTCAATCATATTTGTTTCTCAATCGGCAAGTGAAAATAAAGTCCTAGATGAGCTTACCTTAAGGAAAAAAATTGTTCCTATAGAGAATACAAGAAACATATCTAAAAAAAGTATGAAGCTAAACGATCTATGTCCAGAGATTGAGGTGGATCCTGAAACTTATGAAGTGCGGTTAAATGGAGAATTAATAACTTGTGAGCCTGCCAGGGAATTGCCTATGGCACAGAGATATTTTTTATATTAATATGGATACAGTAGAAGAAGTTACAGATCAAAGTTTGGGGTTTGATGATACTATTTCTTTAGATTTTGATGCACGATTTAAACGAAAAATAAAGCTTGTTTCAGATAGTGGGTATGAGTTCTTTTTATCATTGGATAAAGCAACTGAATTACCTGTTAATGGTACATTGATTTTAAAAAGTAAAAAAAAGATAAAAGTATTAGCCGCTAAAGAGGCACTTATGCGTGTAGAAACCAAAAACACTATCGATCTAATGAAAGCTATATGGCATATTGGTAATCGGCATTTAAATTGTGCTATCAGTAACGACTCTGTTATCTTAAGAGAAGATAAGGTAATTGCAGATATGCTTGAAAAACTAAACTGTAAAGTTTCATATTTCAAAGATTGCTTTACACCTCTCTCAGGCGCATATGGGGTAGGCCGAACTTTTTCCCATACCCACTAATTATCTGAAGTATCATGTATAGTAAAAACCAATTAATGTTTCAATGGCTCTCACCAAGCTTTCCTACAGGGAGCTTTAATTTCTCACAGGGGCTTGAGTATGCTGTTAGTCAATCGATGGTTAAAAATGAAGCTGATTTAGTTATGTGGATTGAAAATAATTTAGAAAATGGTTTTTTAAGGAATGACGCAATATTCTTAAAGCTGGCTTATCAAATCTCAACAGATAAAGATTTAGGTGATTTGAAGGAACTATGTTTGGCTTTTTCTTGTTCTGCCTCAAAACTTAATGAGCTAGTTATGACCGGAGATAATTTTGCCAAAGCTAGCGACACACCTTTGGGTCTTCCCTATCCTATTGCCCTTGGCACTGCAGCGAAAAAACATAAATTAAAGATAGAGGAATTAGTGCCTTTATTCTTGCAATCGAATATAAGTAATTTGATCGCCGCTGCTCAGCGCCTCCTGCCTTTAGGCCATAAAAGAGCAACAAACATTTTGAAAAATCTTTTCGAAAAAATAAATGAGATATCACGAAAAGTGCTTGTATCGGGGGACAAGGATTTATTTTCTTCTTGTTATTTGACCGATACGTGCACACTATTGCATGAAGAATTTCAAGGAAAAGTATTTAAGTCATAGAGGAGTTTTGAAATGGGAGATGCCTTTAGAGTTGGTCTCGGTGGACCAGTTGGAGCTGGTAAAACTAGCCTTACAGCTAGTTTATGTAAGGTCTTTTCAGAGTCTCTATCAATGGCTGTCATTACAAATGACATATACACGAAAGAGGATGCTGAAATATTAATGAAAAAACAAGTGATCAACTCGGAAAGGATTTTAGCAGTAGAAACGGGTGGATGTCCCCATACAGCGATTAGAGAGGATGCGTCTATTAACCTACAAGCAGTAGATAAACTGTCCGAAAAATTTCCTGATCTCGATCTTATCTTATTGGAAAGTGGAGGAGATAATCTCTCTGCAACTTTCAGTCCAGAACTTGTAGATTATACGATCTTTATGATAGATGTGTGTATGGGAGAAGAAATACCACGAAAGGGGGGGCCTGCAATAATAAGATCCGACCTTTTAATAATTAATAAAATTGATTTAGCGGAATATGTGGATGTTTCAGTAGACCAAATGCTTCAAGATGCTATTGCTAAAAGAAATGGTAAACCTGTCTTGCTCACAAATTTGAAGCAGGAAAAAGGTGTGGACGCTGTAAAAGGTGAGATTATGAAAATGGGAAATCTTAAAGCTTGAAAAATAAATTTAAAGAAATTGAAGTAAACATCAATGCTCAAGGCGTATGTGAGATTACTTTGAATAGACCCGATAAGCATAACGCCATGAATAGAAAAATGATTGATGAGTTGGAAGAAGTTGGGCAGCATTTAAAATCGCAGGACAGTATTCGAGTAGTTTTTCTTCAAGCAAATGGGAAAACATTTTGCGCTGGAGGAGATTTAAATTGGATGAAAGAGCAAGAAAAAAAATCTAAAGAGGGAAAATTGGTCGAGGCTAGAGCGCTGGCAAAAATGTTGGCAACAATGAATAGTCTTCCAATGCCATTGATTTCCATCGTCAATGGAAGTGCTTTTGGCGGAGGCCTAGGACTAATCTCCACATCTGACACAGTAATTGTTTCGCAAGCTTCAAAGTTTGGCCTTACAGAAACAAGGCTAGGGTTGATCCCCGCGACAATTGGACCATTCGTAATTAAGAAATTAGGAGAAAGTTACGGTCGTAACGTATTTTTCAGTGGTAAGATTTTTGATGCTGAATTGGCCTATAAGATGGGTCTTATCCATTATGTTTGTAAGGATAAAAAAGAAATTCAGTCATTAAAATTGCAGGAAATCAATAACATATTAAAATGTTCACCGGACGCAATTAAAAAATCAAAAGAGCTATTGAAGAGTCTTACAGAGAGGAAAGCAGAAGATTCTTTTGAGATAACAACAAATATTCTTGCGAGCAGTTGGGAGTCGGAGGAGGGTAAACAGGGTATTAAGGCTTTTTTTGAAAAGAAACCTGCGCCTTGGGTAAAAAAAGGAGAGAGTTATGGACAATAGACCTATTAGCAGATCGTCGATACCAAATTTGGAGGATTTACCAGAGGACGTGAAAACGAAGATTCAGTCAGTGCAAGAAAAGACAGGCTTTGTACCAAATGTCTTTATGATAATGGCAAGAAAACCTGATGAGTTTAGAGGTTTTTGTACTTACTATGATGCTATTATGGAGACAGAGTGTAATATAACGAAAGCCGAATTGGAGATGATCGTTGTGGCTACCTCCGCACAAAATGATTGTCTTTATTGTGTAGTTTCTCATGGAGCGGTTTTGAGAATAAGATCCAAAGATAAAAATATTTCAGACCAAATAGCTATAAACTATAAAAAGAGTAAAATAACTGAGAGACAACGTGCTATGCTTGATTTTGCCGTGAAAGTAGCAAAGGAGTCGCAGAACATAAATGACTCTGATTTTAAAATTTTAGAAAGTTTTGGTTTTGATATTGAAGACGCGTGGCGAATAGCCTCAGTTGCGTCTTTCTTTGCTATGAGTAATCGACTAGCTAACACATTTTCAATGTTACCTAATGAGGAATTTTATAACATGGGCCGATAAAAACTTTAGTAACTATTTTATAAAAGTATTAAACAATTATTTTCGGCTCTGATGGAACACTTGTTTCTTGATGCTGCTTTTGAAGTTCTATCAATTTGTCGATAAGAGGTTTACTTGCTGGACAAGTTTTTCTAGTTTTTAAAGAAACGTGTAGAAGAAGATGTTCACCGGTAGCAAAAAGTTCTCCTTCTTTATTTCTCAACATATGAAAAACATGCAGTTTTTTCTCAGTTCCTTTTAAAACTTTAGTTTCTATATATACTTCTTGCCCTACCTTAAGCTCGTTTAGGTGCCTAATATTTGTCTCAACGGTGAAATAGGAATTGCCAGCCTCGATATAGGCTTTATCACAGCCTATATGGAGCATCACAGCATCTGATGCATCGCCAAAACAGTTGAGATAGCGATATTCTGTCATATGACCATTATAATCTGCCCATTCAGGGGGTATCGTTTTTGTATAGGTAATTAGCAGGTCACTACTTATTTTTCCACTAGCTTTTTCTGCCTCTTTTGACTGTTCATCGAAAAGATCTTTTTCATAGCTCGCTAATGTTCGTCCAGATCCCCAACGGTTGTTGCGAAGAGCTTTCTGTAATTCAACCAAGTTTCTGTCCCTAATATCTTCTAACTCGGAGATGCTATACATATCTGATTGAGCATCTGATTGAGAACAAATTTTATCTATTAAATCAGAATTAAACTCTGGTACATCTGTCAATCTGGACCAAGGCCATTTTAGTGCAGGACCAAATTGATCAAGGAAATGACGCATGCCTTTATCTCCTCCAGCAATACGGTAACTTTCAAACATTCCCATTTGAGCAAATCGTATTCCAAAGCTAGACGTGATAATATCGTCTAGCTCCTTAGTAGTGCAAATATCATCTTTTATAAGCCACAATGCTTCACGCCACATCGCCTCTAGCATTCTGTCCGCGACAAAGGCATCTATTTCTTTTTTAATTATTATCGGTACCATTCCGACGTATTCCAATAAATGGTGCACATCATCAACAATTTTCTGATCTCTTTCTTGGCCTGGAACAAGCTCAACCAAAGGCATCAGATACACTGGGTTGAAAGGGTGTGTAACGAGCAAACTTTGAGGATTTTTCATATACTTTTGAAGGTCAGTGGGCTTGAAACCTGAAGTAGATGACAAAATAATTGAATTACTTGAAATGTGCTCGATTTCTTTATAAAGCTCATGCTTCAATTGTAAATTTTCCGGAAGACTTTCAATTATATAAGTGGACGTTTTCAGAGCATCTTCCAAAGACTTGTCAAAAGTAAGACTGCCCATTTCTCTTAAAGGGGCCTTTGTTAATTGAGAGAAATATTTTTTAGCCCTTTCAACGGACAATCGTGTTCTATTGTAGCTTTCTGGGCGCTTATCAAAAACGTTTACATTTATTCCATTAACTAATAAGCGGGCAGCCCAACCAGACCCTATTACGCCAGCTCCTATACATGTCACACTTAAATTTTTCATAATTATTGTTTTTTCAAACGAAGCTTGTCACGAACTTCTTTCGGTGACATGACCTTACTGCCAGAGTTTTCGATGACATTTACAGCTTTTTCAACCAATTGGTAATTCTTTGCTAACCGTCCTTTTTCCAACCAAATATTATCTTCCAACCCCACTCTGACATTTCCTCCTGCCAGAGTGGCCATTGCAACATAAGGGATCTGAAATTGCCCTATGGAAAATGCAGACCAAGTCCAGTCTTTTGGAATATTATTCACTAAAGACATGAACGTATTTATATCATTTGGTGCGCCCCAGGGTATACCCATACAAAGCTGTAAAAGAACGGGATCTCTTATCAGACCTTCGTTCACAAGTTTTTTTGCCAGCCACAGATGTCCTGTATCAAAAACTTCAATCTCAGGAAGAATACCTAAATTGGTGATCTTTGAAGCCATTGCCATTAGCATTCCCGGCGTGTTGGTCATTACATAGTTATCCTCAGCAAAATTCATTGTACCACAATCTAAAGTGCAGATTTCTGGCTTACATGTAACAAGATGCATTATTCTTTCCGACGCCCCTATCATATCTGTTTCTGGTTCTTTAAGTGGCAGTGGGTTTTCAGCGTTGAGACCAAGATAAATATCGCCTCCCATTCCGGTAGTTAAGTTCAAAACGACGTCCGTTTCGGAGTCTCTAATCCTTTTTGTTACTTCTTCATAGAGATCAACCCTACGACTTGGTCTGCCGGTATCGGGATCTCTTACATGACAATGTACAATAGCCGCTCCAGCTTTAGCGGCTTCAATTGCACTATCTGCAATTTCTTTTGGCGACCTTGGTACTTCTCGACTTTTATCTTGTGAACTTCCAGAACCAGTCACAGCACAGGTAATAAATACATTTTTATTAATAGCCAGAGCCATTCTTACCTCATTGAACTAAAGGAAGGTCTTTGATTAATCCTTCTCTAAACTCCTGATCAGCGATATTAACTAATATTTTTTTGTTATTATTCCAGTATCCATATTTGATCATCCCAACCCCAATATTACTCTTAAAATGTGGCGAGAATGCCCCTGAAGTTAAGCTTCCGACTATAGTTCTTTTATCTATATCAAAAACTTGTAAAGGTCTTGATATTGTTGGAAGTTTAGGCCCTTCATAAATAACACCTCTTATACGTCTTTTAATGCCATATCTAATCTGCCGCTGGAGAACTTTTTTCCCAATATAATCTGCTTTTTTATTTATATCCAAGAACTTATCCATGTTACATTCCAGTGGTGTGTTCTCCACGGTCATTTCATTGCCAAAGGATAATAATCCTGCTTCAACTCTATCTATTATGTTTGGAGATCCTGGCCTTATGTTTTCTGATCTACCAGCTTCCAAAATTGTTTCCCATAGAGATGAACCGAGTTCTGGTCGAGACAGATATATTTCAAAACCACCAATTCTAGAGTAACCGGTTTTGGCTATTAGTTGAGAAGAGCCATCAAGTGAAAAATAGTCGAAATTGAATTTTTTAATTGAATATATCCGCTCACCAAAAACTTTGGCCAAAACATCGGCAGCTTTTGGTCCTTGTACTGCCAAAGGCCACACATCAGGCTCCCTTATTCTTACGTTTAAGCCAAAACCAATAGCTAGCCCTCTAGCCCACAATAACACATCTGAGTCTGCAACGGATAGATAGAAATGATCGGCACTTATTTTGATAAGAATAGGATCATTGATTATACCACCATTTTCATCGGTCAAGGGAATATAAAGACATTTTCCTGGTTGAAGTTCTGATATTGATCTAGGCGTCATTAACTCAATTAGTTTGAGTGCGTCTTTACCTTTAATTTCAACTTGCCTTTGACAGCCAACGTCCCAAATTTGAGCATATTTTTGTAGGTGCAAATAATCATCTTCAATTGAGTTTTGAAATGACTTAGGAAGTAGTGTATGGTTCACAACGGAAAATCCCGTTACTCCATGCTTTTCGACGGAGGTAGTAAAAGGCGTTCTTCTGATCCTTCTAGAGAAATTCAGCTTATTTTGAATATTCATTTTTATTCTCCCGACCACCAAGTAGAAGCGCCGTTTTGAGATACGATAATGGGAATATGGAATTTTTCATTTTCTGAACTGAAAGATACCCTGAAAATTATATCTCTACAGTATATACCTTTTTTCTTCATATGAATATCTGATAGTTTAAATTCAATCTCAAAAATTTCATTGCTTTTAAGGGGAAAGTCAAAGTTCTCTAAAATGCGTCCCCCCCGCATCAGTTTTTTCTGAAAACATTGTCTTTTTTGCCCCATCTGGACCAATATGTGTAAGGGTAACTGTTAGACCAGCGACATGAGTACCGTTTTCGGAATTTAATACATGTGTACTTATTGAGTGCATTATTATTCTATAGAAGCCTTATCCCTTTTATCGCTTGTAGCCGCAACAATTGGGCTGATAACGCCTTTTGTTTTTACGTTAACACAAGCAGGTTTCCCGCTGTCTATTGCTCGCCTTACAGCTCCTTGAATCTCATCTTTGTGAGTTACCAGCTCTCCATAACCCCCCATTCCCTCAAACATTCCATGAAATGGTATATCTCTGAAATCTGTTGCAAAATGAGAACCATCCTTGAACAATCTTTCCTGTTGTTGCGATATACAATCTAGACCACCATTGTTATCGATAATTATAACAATCGGCAGGTTTTCTTGAAAGGCTGTCTCAATGGATAAACCCCCACTAAGGAAAGCACCATCTCCAGAAATTAATACAATCGTCTTCTCCTTATTGAGCCGCTTTGCCGACAGTGCAAATGACACTCCAACGCCCAGCATTGAATAGGAACCAGGGTGCATTATTTGGGAAAGAGCTAATCCATTAGAGGCCATTATATTAACAGCAATTTCTGACCAAAAGTGTGTATTACCTCCATCAAAAACTAAGATATCTTCGTCTGTCATACACTTTTGTACCGACAGAGAAAGCTCTAAAGGGTGAATTTTTCCGCCACTCCATGCTGGATAATTCGTTGTTTCAACAAGATTGTTTAGCGACGCAGTCACCCATTTTTTTCTTTCCCCAATATTTTTAGCTAACCAATCTTTTTCCAAAGAGAATTTATCCCTGTTATGTGACTTAAGTAGACCTTCAAAAAAAGCTCCAGGATCACTCAAAAGCAAATGGTCAGCCGCTCTATTAAATTCTATTTCTTCGTGCGAACCGTTGACACATATTAGCCTCGAACTTGCAGGAAATAATGGTGGATTGCCGAAATTCATTTGATTATCCAAGCGACCTCCTACCATTATTATGCAATCAGATTCATCGAAAGCAAACTTTGAAGGATGGTACTGATGCACATCGGCAAGCCCTAGAAAGGCCTTGCAATTTTCATTTAATAATTTTTGGTGATATGGCACATTAAAAATTGGAATTTTAATTTCATCACCAACTTGCTTTAACAGGTCTTCATTTTTTGACCACCATATCCCATGTCCACCGATAATTATGGGTTTTTTTGAAGACTTTATAATGTCAATTATCTCATTTAGTGCTGAGGGTTCAGGCCATGCTTTGTAAGTCTTTGGTTCTTTTCTAGTAAATGGACGCTCCATATCTGAGCAACTTTCATCAAAGGAAGAAAACATTATGTCTACTGGCATACTTAGATGAACCGGTCCTGGATAACCGCTTGTCGCTATCCTCCACGCTCTATCCACGAACTCAGGAATTCTATTTCCATCTGTTATTGATGCACTGTATTTTGTAAGTGGTCTTGCGATAGAAACGTCATCTATTTCCTTAAATCCTCCAGCGCCTTGCTTTTTCAGTGTGGATGAGCCTGTAACAAAAATTACAGGAGATCGTTCCCCCCAAGCCTCCATCATGGCAGGTATCGCATTCGCAAAACCCTCTGGTCCAACTAGACAAACAGAAGGTTTCCTTGAAAGTCTCGTATGGCCGTCTGCCAAATGGCCCGCAATTTGTTCATGCGGGCAATTTATCACCGGTATTTGATGATTCATGAAACCCTCAAGTGCAGGGTTACAAAACCCACCTGCGAGTGTAAACACATGTTCTATTCCTTTATCTTTAAAAGATTTCGCTAAAAGCTGTCCTCCTCGAAGCATATTATTATCTTTCATCTGGTAAATCCCCTTTATGCGCATAAACTATTTTCATTTTATCCATCGCGCTAACTCCTAGATCAGTGGATGCAAAAGGACCACCATGCAATTTGTTCCCTTCGTCTGCTAATTCGTCTGTTAAGTCATCTGCGAAGATTTTATTTGCGTAAATCTCAGCATTATCTTTGGGTTTGAAACCGATATGCCCTGCTTCTATGTTGCTCAAGTTAGAACGATCATTGTCTGACACTCCATAAATAACCGAATAACCGGTATGTGAAGTATCAATTGCTTTCATAACCAATTGAACCAAGTCACCATAAGAAAGCCAACTCGATAAACTTCTTTGCGTTGTTACTGGTGAACATGTAGCAATTCTTAAGCACACCGCTTCAACACCACATTTATCGTAATACATCCGGGCCAAATTTTCAGTGAAACACTTTGATAGCCCATAAAAACCATCAGCTCGATGTGCAGTCTTTGGCCTTAATGTTTTTGTTCTTTTATACATGCCGACTGCATGAATAGAACTTGCATAAACTACCCTAGTACACTTATTTTGGCGAGCTGCTTCCCAAATGTTATAGGAGCCAATAAAATTAGCACCTAGCATATCGTTAAATGGCACTTCGTCTACTAAAGCTCCAAAATGGCAGATAAGCGAAACGTCTTTTGTTAGGTCACATATCTGATCAAAATTTGATAAATCGGCTGAAAAATATTTTTCATTTTCATTGAGTTTTCCAATATCTTTTTTTATGTCAGTCGAAATAAGTGTACTGCAGATGTTTGAAAGTGGCTCTCTAAGATAAGAACCCAATCTACCTCCTGCGCCTGTAAGCAATATCTTTTTTTTCATAAAAACCTCTATAGGAAATAATTATAAAGAAAACTTTTTTTTTTAGGACTCATTTATCTCAATTTCTCGTTTGATTGCCAAAACCGATGAAATAGTGGAGACACAGTACGGCACGCAGAAAGTTAAAAGAATTTTAAACCAATCGACTGATTTCATATCCTGAAAAATTATTCTGTCACCATGGTTTATTAGAGCAAGTATACAACCAACGATTAGAGCAATCCTTAAAGCTCTTCTTATTACACTTTTTCGAAGGGCAAGCTTTAAAAAGCTATCGTGGTTTGTTATGTTTTTCAAAAGTTGGGCTCATACGAATAATCGTTAAATGTTATCACGAAAGTAACAATTAACAAAAAAACTCCAAAAAATAATCGTTAAGTAAACTCTGGGTCATAAAGGTCTTGTGATCTATAGCATGCAGTAACAGTATTTGCTAAAAGACAAGCTATAGTCATTGGTCCTACTCCACCGGGTACAGGTGTAACGCCGGCTACTAAACCAGCCATATCATTAAAACAAACGTCACCCACCAAAGTAGTTTTTTCGTGTCCATCAATATTTTTTGTTACTCGGTTTATACCAACATCTATGACTGTAGCCCCAGGCTTTACCCATTCTTTTTTAATCATCTCAGGCCTCCCTACCGCAGCCACGATAATATCAGCTTGCGCACATATAGTTTCTATATTCTCTGTTCGAGAGTGAGCTATGGTTACAGTACAATTTTCTTGTAAAAGTAAATTAGCCATCGGCTTACCAACTATATTTGATCTTCCTACGACCACTGCATTTTTACCTGAAAGGTCTCCTAGCCTGTCTTTAAGTAATAATAAACACCCTAATGGTGTACAGGGAATCATTGACTTTTGACCCGTATTTAGAAGACCAACATTTGATATATGAAATCCATCCACATCTTTTTTTGGATCGATAGAATTAATCACCTCTTTTTCATTCAAGTGGTCGGGTAAAGGTAGTTGACATAAAATCCCATGAACATTCGCGTCGTCATTTAATTTTTCTATGAGGTTGAGTAATACATCGGAAGAAGTCGATGCATCAAGCTTATGCTCATATGAATTCATGCCAACTTCTAAGGTTTGCTTTCCTTTATTTCTCACATATACCTGGCTCGCGGGGTCCTCTCCAACAAGTATTACTGCTAAACCTGGAGTTACCCCATGTTTTTCCTTTATGACATCCACATAATTTTTTACTTTGGCGCGTAGTGTTTGTGAAAACTTTTTCCCGTCAATAATTTCATTCATTATTTTCCTCGACCTTTTAAAATAAGCCCTCAACGTCGCCTTTTTTATTGAGCATTATGGCCTCCGCGCTTGGAACTTTGGGAAGTCCAGGCATAGTCATAACTTCTCCACAAATAACAACAATGAAACCAGCCCCTGCCGACAGTCTTACTTCTCTTATTGGTATTGAGTGCCCGTTTGGTGCACCCCTTCTGTTAGGATCTGTAGTAAAGCTATATTGGGTTTTCGCCATACAAATAGGGAGATCACCATAACCATCATTTTCCCATAACTGTAGCTGATCCCTAATTGACTTGTTCGCAAGAACTTCATCAGCTCTATATATTTTTTTAGCGACTCTTTCGATTTTTTTAATCAGAGACAAATCGTCTTTGTATGTGTAAACAAATTTACTTTTGTTTTCTGCAATCTCAACAACCTTATTCGCGAGAGGAAGGATTCCGGTAGAACCTTCTGCCCAATGCTTACAGACAAAAGCTTCAGTACCCTTATCAGCTACATACCGTCTGAGCGCCTCAATCTCAGCATTTGTATCGCTAACAAAGTGGTTTATTGCAACAACGACTGGTATTCCAAATGATTTTACATTTTCAATATGTCTTCCAAGGTTTGCACAACCTCGTTGCACAGCTTCGATATTTTCCCTACTCAGATCATTTTTGGAAACTATGCCACCGTTCATTTTCATCGACCTAACTGTGGCAACGATTACAGCAGCGTCGGGCTTTATCCCAGCTTTCCTACACTTTATATTAACAAATTTTTCGGCACCGAGGTCGGCTCCAAAACCCGCTTCGGTTACTACATAGTTAGCTATCTTTAGAGCGGTTTTTGTAGCGATAACAGAATTGCAACCATGGGCAATATTAGCAAAAGGTCCTCCATGGACAAATGCAGGATTATTTTCTAGTGTTTGAACGATATTGGGTTGCATAGCTTGTTGTAAGAGTACGGTCATTGCGCCATCTGCTTTAATATCTTTGCAAAAAACTGGAGTTCGATCTTTTCTATACGCAACGATTATTTCACCTAATCTTTTTCTGAGATCTGAAAGATCATTAGCTAAACATAAAATTGCCATTACTTCAGAAGCTACAGTGATATCAAACCCTGATTGCTTTGGATATCCATTAGCGACACCTCCTAGGCTTGTGACTACGTCTCTAAGTGCCCTATCATTCATATCCATTACCCGTCGCCAAACAACTCTTCGGAGGTCAATATTTTGCTCGTTACCCCAATATATATGGTTGTCTATCATTGCTGCTAAAAGGTTATGAGCGCTAGTAATTGCGTGAAAGTCTCCAGTGAAGTGTAAATTCATTTCTTCCATAGGCACAACTTGCGCTAACCCACCGCCAGCAGCTCCCCCTTTCATGCCAAAGCAAGGTCCTAAAGATGCTTCGCGAATGCATATAGCCGCTCTCTTTCCCAAAGCACAAAGTCCATCACCTAGGCCTACCGTAGTCGTAGTCTTACCTTCACCGGCGGGTGTCGGATTTACCGCTGTTACTAAAATGAGCTTACCGTTTTGATTATTTTTTACCGATCTAATAAATTGATCTGATACTTTTGCTTTATCATGCCCAAAGGGGATTAATTCTTCGTCTTCTATACCTAATTTTTTTGCTACTTCTTTTATAGGAAGTTTCTGTGCCTCTCTTGCAATTTCGATATCAGATTTGACTTTCATTTCATCTCCCTTTTATTTAAATATTGCTCGAAGATATCTCAATGGATTTAAGAAAGGAACCAGAAGAAGAGCTTGGCGAGAACAATATAAATTTTTTTTCTGTCTCTCTAAATATAATCACATTTAAGTGATCCATAATAGTTCTTTTAACATCTCCGATAGCAAAAATTTTTTGAGATAAATTTAGAGGACAAATTCGTTCTAACATCTCAATGACTCTATCCCCATCAATTCTAACCCCACACCACCCTCCGGTTTGGTCAGTTATGTAAAAAGCTTGCTTTAACGACGGGACAGTTTTTTTTACAAATGACGAATGCGATGGATTACAGACCAAGAGTAAGTCAAGGCCAATTCTAAAACCTAGAATACCACTTTTATTAATTATTGACTTTTCAATGTTTGGCATTGGCTCCCCTAAGGATTTCTTGAAATTTAGTTTACACTTTCGCTCGGTTTTTAACGGAATTGCAAGTGATATGAGATTATCGAATTGATACTCGGCAATTTTTATTTGGTTTATGACCTTGGAATAACCATCTAGTGGCTTTTTTATTTTAAGATCTAGTTTAGCCACGTTGTTTATCCCCTTCCGGATCGATAAAGTGAGGCGAAACAATCTCTACTTCCGTAGTTTTGTTTTGAAGTAGATTTACAGCACACACCTTTTCTCCAATTCTTGTTTCACCGCGTTTAATAAACCCTAAAGCTATGTAGTGACCAAGTGTTGGAGAGAATGCTACTGAAGATAACCAACCCTCATCATTTTCCATTGTGGGTTTTTTCCCTGCTGAAATCAGGTGTGATCCAGCTTCAAGCTTTTGGTTGCGTTGAACAGGCTTAAAGCCTGACAATGTTGCGATATCAGATCTATTGAAGCCTTCTCTCTCTGATAGAATGTTTCCTATGCTGTCTGCTTTTTTTGATATCATCCTTGATAAGCCGAGGTTCTGTGCGGTTGTCTGACCATTTATTTCATTACCAGCTACATGACCTTTTTCTATTCGCATAACTCCTAATGCTTCAGTACCATAAGGAATGGCATTAAACTCTTGGCCTTCCGAAAGAAGGGCGTCAAATAAAGCATTTCCATATTGTGTAGGAACTGCAATTTCATAAGCTAATTCTCCGGAGAAGGAAATTCGAAAAAGTCTTGCCATAATACCGCCACAGATGGTGAGCTCACGACAAGCCATGAATGGAAAATTTTCATTAGTTATATCTTTTGGTTTATCTACAATCTTTTGCAACAATCTGCGAGAGTTTGGTCCTGCGACCGAATACTGGGCCCAAGAATCTGTAGTAGAAATTAAATGTACATCTAGATTTGGAAGGAGGCACTGTCGAACAAATTCTAAATTCCTAAGAACTAAAGGGGCATTAGCAGTCGTAGTCGTCATTATAAAATGATTTTCGCCTAACCTTGCAGTAGTCCCATCATCATATGCAACGCCATCTTCTCTTAACATTAATCCGTAACGTACTCTATTGATAGGTAACTTAGCAAAGGCATTTGTGTACACAAAATTTAAAAACTCTGAGCAGTCTTCTCCTTGAATATCGATTTTTCCAAGTGTAGTTACATCACAAATTCCAACTGAATTTCTCGTCTGTATGACCTCTCTATCGACACTTTGCCGCCAAAACTTCTCTCCCTTTTCTGGAAACCATTGAGCTCGCAACCAGTTACCTGTCTCTACAAAAACTGCATTTCGTTTGGAAGCTACATTATGTGATGGGGTCAACCTTGTCGGTCTAAAGTCCTTTCCCCTAGAACGTCCTGCAAATGCCGATATAGCTACAGGTACATATGGTGGTCTAAAAATAGTAGTGCCTGCTTCAGAAATATTCGTTCCCTTCAATTTAGCCATAGACGCTAACCCAAGGATATTAGATGTTTTCCCCTGATCGGTTGCCATACCCAACGTGGAGTATCGCTTTAAATGTTCCACACTTTTAAAGCCCTCTTTGAAGCTTAACTCTATATCTTTTTGGGTAACATCGTTTTGCAGATCTATGAAGGAGTTAGAGGGATCGGAACTACTAACAAGATCAAGTGAGCAGCTATACTGCTCTTTCGAGCTAGTTAGTGTTATGCGGTTAGGCATGCTCAAACTAAGTTTTTTAATCAAAGATAAAATAACTCTATTGGTATCTGAAATGATATTTTGGATTTCAAATATTCCTCTCGCGGCTCCCACAGGAATTATTTTATCTTTTTGCCCATTACCCCCCGATAGAAAGTTCTTGAACTTGTTATCCCAAACGGGTTTGCCTCTCTTGTGGCATGTCAAATGAATGTTAGAACTCCATCCTCCTGATACTGCAAGACAATCAACATTCAATTTTGATCCCGAACTTAACTTAATTGCCTTGATACCTTTTCTTCCATATGTTTTTGTAATTGTTTGTCCTAGGTAAGATGGAATGCTTGAAGACAGCGCTTCAATCCCTTTCCGAGTGTCAATTACCGCCTTAATTTCAAGTCCCATATTTTTTAGATCGTCAGCTGTCCTCCAACCATCATCATTATTTGTGTAGATTGCAATTTTTTGTCCGTAGTAGGCACCAAACCTATTCGCATAAGTTCTTACCGATCCTGCCAACATTATACCGGGTCTATCGTTTTGAGGAAATGCAATAGAGCGCTCAATAGCTCCAGACGCTAAGATGCAGAGCTTGGTATATATCTTCCAATTTATCTGTCTTGGTTTGGAACTTTTTTCTAATATATGATCAGTTTTTTTCTCAATGGCTGCGAATATACCATGATCAAATGCAGCAAAGACCGTGGTTCTATTTAAGATTTGAACATTTTTTAAACTTTTTAATTTTTTTACTGCCTGACGAATCCAATTTGAAGATTGATTACCATTTATAACTAACCTTTCTGAATTGAGTCTTCCACCCAAAACAAAATCTTCCTCGACAATTAAAACTTCACCTCCAGTTTCTGCCAATAGAAGGGCAGACATTAAGCCCGAGATACCAGATCCAATTATTAGAAAGTCACAATGGAGATACCCCTTGTCATACTGTGAAGGATCCGCCTGTAGTGATAATTTCCCTAACCCTGCGGCTCTTCTAATAATTGGTTCATATAATTTCTCCCAAAATCTCCTAGGCCACATAAACGTCTTGTAATAGAAACCTGCACCTATGAAATTTTTCAGCAAATCATTTATTGCCATGAAGTCAAAATTAACTGACCCTAAAAAATTTTGGCTCGAGCCTTCAAGGCCATCGAATAGCTCGATGTTAGTAGCTCTGGTATTCGGTTCTTTATATGGGCCATCGCCAAGCTCTATCAATGCATTTGGTTCCTCAGATCCAGCGCTAAAAATGCCTCTTGGACGATGATATTTGAAAGATCTTCCAACAATTTTAACGTTGTTGGCAATAAGTGCGGAAGCTAGCGTATCACCTCTATAGCCGAAATATTTTTTCCCATTAAAAGTAAAAGATAGTTTTTGTTTATTTGTTATTGGATGTGAACTATTTCGCATTTACTTTTATTTTCCTTTAGTGTCTCGAGCAAGTTCAACTTTTAAAATTTCATGTGTTACAGTATTTCTTGTGACTAAAAGCCAAGATCTATCACCTTGTTCATGATACCAAAGTTCTTTATGTACCCCGGCGGGATTTTTTCGTAAATAGCCATAATCTAAAAATTTAGTCTTAGAATTTTGACTCTTCCAATTTGGTCTATTAAGTAATTTTGCATCACCCATATAAATGAATTCGGATGCGTCCCTAGGGCCTAGTAATGGATGGTCAATAAGCATTTCTGTCCCCCATTTTAATGCAAGTTAGGTTGGTTGCCTTGGCCTTTTTCGTCTATTAACCTACCTCTTTCAAATCTATTGAACAAAAAATCTTTGGCGTCGTTGTACGGTTTGTCCGTAGCCAAAAGATGCGCATAGCAAAAACCACTTGCGGGAGTCGCTTTGAACCCCCCGTAGCACCATCCTCCGTTGAAATATAGGTTTCTTATTTTGGTCTTATCAATAATTGGGGATCCGTCCATAGACATATCCATTATTCCTCCCCAAGTTCTCAGCAGCCTAGCACGCCCAATCATCGGCATTAGAGCCACTCCGCCTTCACACACATCCTCTATCACGGGTAGGTTACCGCGTTGTGCATAGGAATTATAGCCATCAATGTCACCTCCAAAAACTAATCCACCCTTATTAGATTGGCTCACATAAAAATGTCCAGCTCCAAAAGTAATTACTCCAGGAATTACTGGTTTCAAACCTTCTGATACAAATGCTTGCAAAACATGACTCTCTATAGGAAGGTTTATTCCAATCTTTCCCATAACTTGACTAGATGAACCAGCAACACAAACCCCAACCTTTTTGCTTTTAATTACTCCTTTTGTAGTTTCAACTCCATAGCAGCGTCCATTTTTGATCAAAAAATTAGTTGTCTCACAATTTTCTATTATATCAACGCCACGCGAATCTGCCTCTTTAGCATAACCCCATGCCACTGCATCATGCCTTACCGTTCCTCCTCTTGGCTGCCATAAAGCACCCTTAATGGGAAACCTTGAATTCTGAAAATCTAAAAAAGGGACTAGCTTTTTTAGAGCGTCTACCCCTAATAGTGAGGCATCGGCCCCTGACATAAGCATCGCATTTCCACGCCTTACAAAAGCATCACGTTGACTATCTGAATGAAAAATATTTAAAACACCTCTTTGACTTACCATTGAATTGTAGTTTAACTCTTGCTCTAAATTTTCCCAAAGTTTTAGGGAGAATTCATAAAAAGGCTGGTTTTGAGGCAATAAGTAGTTTGATCTTATAATTGTAGTGTTCCTACCTATGTTTCCAGATCCAAGCCAGCCTTTTTCAACAACTGCAATATTAGTAATTTTAAATTTCTCTGCGAGATAATAAGCCGTTGCCAAGCCGTGCCCACCTCCACCAACGATTATTATGTCATAATTCTTTTTGGGATCAGGGTTTCTCCACAAGGGTTTCCAACCGGTGTTACCTTTTAATCCCTCCCATAATACTTTAAACCCAGAATATTTCATCGTTTTACAATTTCTGTTAAATTTAAAATAACTTTATATATTATGTCGTTATAGTCTAGGTCTATTCGATAGAGTTTCAAAAAATGTTGTTTAGGACGAATAAAACTTCTCCAATTTTGATTTTTAATAATTTATTTATTATCAAATGGAATGAAAAATAAAGAAAGTAAGAAAAATTAAGATTCTTGTAATAAACCATATCCCAGAGGTCGATCTTGGATCCTATGAGAAATTTTTTAAATCTGATGGACACTCCTTTGAACGATTTTATTTTTCTTCATTGAAAAAACCACCCTCTGTCGACAAATATGATGCTTTGTGGGTTATGGGAGGTCCCATGAATGTTTGGGAAGAAAATAGATACCCTTGGTTAGTCAAAGAAAAGCTATTTATTAAGAATTGGGTTTTGAATTTGGAAAAACCATTTTTTGGGATTTGTTTAGAACATCAATTACTTGGTGAAGACTTAGGTGCTCTAGTAGTGAAATCACAAACTCCAGAGATCGGGTTTAAGGAGATTTCTGTGAAGCGGGAAGTATATTCAAATAATTTATTTAGGAACCTTTCTGAAGATATGCGTGTGTTGCAGGGTCACTCGGCTGAAATATCCAATTTTTCTAAAGAAAAGATAAAAGTGCTGGCTTCTTCTGACAGCTGTTCAATTCAAGCACTTTCCTATTTAAATCATGCGTTTTCTGTCCAGTTTCACCCAGAAGTTGTTGATGACACTATTCAAAATTGGATAACTATTCCAAAAATAAAAAAAGATTTTCACGACGCTATTGGCCCAAATGGTATTAAAGAGATAATTAAGTACCAACAAAAAAATAGGCGATCACTTATTAATGGAGCAAAGCTTATTTACCAAAACTGGCTGAACCTTATTGAAAAAAATTGATTTTCTTATTATTCGAGTGATTTATAAACACTTAATTCAAGCCATAATTTTTCTGCAAGCTCATTTGCATCTCCAATTCTCAATGATAGGCCTCTCGTAATAGCAACTAAGACTGGGTCGGCCTCATCTAGTTTTTTTTGGAGATTAGTCCAGTCAATCTCATATACAACACAGTCAGTTTTTGCCTTGGCTGTTACTGTTCGAGGAGAATTAATTACTCTACCCACTTCACCAAAAATTTCTCCAGGTCCAAGGTTTCCAAGCTCTAGTCCGTGTTTAGATCTTATACTGATATGACCACTATGAATTAGATATACGTTTTTCGCTTCATCTCCGATAGAATAAATTAGGTCTCCTTCATTAAATTTTAGCTGTTTATGTTTAAATTTAGGTAACAAATTTTCTCCTTATTCATTATTTTCGACTTTGAATAATTCCCAATTATCCTCAAGACCTTTAAGTGTAAAGTCTCCCATTGACATAACAGAAAATTTTGTTCGACCTAGAAGATCCTTTAAATTTTTTGTAATGATAACTTCATTGCTCTGGCATTTTTCTAACGCTCTAGCCGCAATATTTACCGCTATTCCCGTTATGTCATCATTTCTCCATATTACTTCACCAACATGCAAGCTACATCTAATTCTCAAATCAATTTCATTTAATTTCACTATACTAGAGATTGCACTTTCGATTGATCTTGCTGGTCCATCAAAAACTGCTAGCACACCGTCACCTGTATTTTTTACTAGCTTACCATTAAAACTCTCAATGGTATTTCTCATAATTTCATCGTGCTTATTCATTTTTTCTGACCATTGCTTGTCACCCATCTGGGTCATCTTCTTTGTGGAGTCCTCAATATCAGTAAATAAAATCGTTGCCAAATTTCTATCAGCCGATTTGATGCCGTCACCTGTCGCGGAGAAAAATGTGACCAAGTCCTTTACAATGTTTTCTCTTTCATCGTGCCAGGGCAGGTGTCCCCCACTTGGATACTCAATATATTTTGAACCATTAATATTATCTGCTAAATATCTTCCATTTAATTTAAGGACGGCAACGTCATCTCTAGAATGTAATACTAAAACTGGCAAATTTATATTGGGCAAACTAGCACGTATATCTATTCTAGTGAGTAATTCTAGAATGTTTTCTAGAGTCTTTGGATTGCAGACCATCCGTTCCAATTTTGCAAAGTCTAATTTTTTGTCAGGCATTTTTTGAGGACAAAATATGTAGCCTGAGCTTCCAGTGCCCCAATTAGTTAATAGGTTTTCCTTAATTGTGTCAGCCTCTGGCATAAATGGATAATCATCTGACCTAGTAAATCGAGCGGCTCCACCAAAAACTGCTACAGATTTAACTTTTTGGGGATAAGTTGCTGCATATATTAACGAGATTGATGCACCTTCGGATAGTCCTAAAAGAAAAAATTCTTCTAGTTTTTCGGTTTCAACAATAGATGAAATATCATCCATTCTTTCCTCTAAATTAGGTGCTGTAGCGTCTCTATCTGATAGCCCTTGCCCCCGTTTATCAAATATTATGACCCTGAAGTAATTACTTAATCCTCTTATCCAAGCAAGGTACTCCTTGTCTTCAAGCGCTGCCTCTAAATGAGAAATTGTGCCTGGAACATACATAAGGGTATCTTCAGCGTTGCCCCAAATCTGGTAGGCAATGGTGAGTCCACCTGATTCAGTATATTTTGATATATATTCTTCGGCCATAGTTTTTATAATACAGAAAATCATTGATAAGTGATATCGATAAACAATATCTCTTAAATTATATGTTGAAAAGCTAACAGTATTTTTCTACAACAAATAAAGGGGGACATTGTTGTAAACAATATTATCACAATGGAGGTCTCTACTGACTATTTACGCATTACTTGGATACGCTTTGGTTGCCTTGGTAGTGACTCTTTTTATCAGGCCCTTTATTAATATAGAACGTTCTATATTCGCTTATTTTGCTCCCTTCGGGTTAGTTTACATTGTGCTAATATTTTTTGCACCGACGAATAATTTTTCGGCGGGTTGGCATAGGTACATCGGAATAACTATTGGTGCAATATTACTTTTGCTTTTCTACTTAAAGGTGAGAAGTTATGTAAATAAAAAGAGGTATGAAGAAGAACTAGCGAGGGCTGCAATGGAGGAGGCTGAAAACTCGTAAGGATTTTATAAAAATTGAAAGTGGATAAAAGTGATTATAGATTTAAAAGATTTCGTTAATGATACGAGGGTTGAAAAAACTCTTACAGCTCTATGCTACGGTGCTATTCGTCTCAATAAAGAAATTTCATTAAGTGACACTGGGGGAGGTCATAGACTTTCAGTTGGCTTAAACTCCGATGGAGATAGTCAAAAACAGCTTGATGTAATTGCTGATGATATTTTTTGCAGTTCATTAGAGGCTGCTGGAGTAGGCTTTTATGTGTCCGAAGAACGTGAAGCCATAGAAATGCTTAATAATAACGATGATTTAGGAGTAGCTATCGACCCACTAGACGGATCCTCCAACATAGACTGTAATGTTTCAATTGGAACAATTTTTTCTATCAAGAAAGTGAAGAATAAAAGCCGTCCCCAAGATGATTTCTTTCTGTTAGGGAAATATCTAGCTAGCGGGTACTTTATTTATGGGCCCCAGACATTATTGGTTTTTACGGTTGGTAATGGTATTGTTAAGTTTTTGCTTAATGTAGAAGATAATAAATTTGTTTCTGTAAAATCAGACCTGAAGATCCCTGAACAAACTCAAGAGTACGCTATTAATAGTTCAAACTCCAGATATTGGCCCACACCTGTAAGGAGTTATATAGAAGAGTTGATAGATGGTGCCATTGGTCCTCGAAAAAAAAATTATAATACAAGATGGGTAGCTTCCTTAGTTGCTGAGACCCATAGAATATTAGAAAGAGGAGGCGTGTTCCTCTATCCAGGCGATGATAGGGAAGGCTACGCAGAAGGGCGATTAAGGAAAATATACGAGTGCGGTCCAATAGCGTACTTGATTGAACAAGCATTTGGGTTAGCAACAAATGGAATAGAGCCAATAGTTGGATTAACCGCAGAAAATTTACATCAAAGAACCCCCTTTGTGTTTGGATCTAAAGAAGAAGTTGAAACTATAAAAAAGTTTTATGAAGATCCTAACAGTGCCCATGCACCTCTTTTTAGAACTCGAGGACTGTTTAATAGGTAGCAATAAATGAGTATAAAACACCCAATAATATCAGTCACAGGCTCTTCTGGGGCAGGTACGTCTACAGTAAAACATACTTTTCAACAAATTTTCAGAAGAGAAAGCGTAAAGGCCGTAACATTAGAAGGCGATGCATTTCATAGATATAATAGAAAGGAAATGAAAAAAGAGTTAGAGAAAAGACATGCGGCAGGCGATGCTACCTTTTCCCATTTCTCCTTCGATGCCAATTTGCTGCCAGAATTAGAGGATTGTTTCAGAAATTACAGCGAAAAAGGTACGTGCCGGTATCGACATTATATTCACAATTCAAATGAAGAAAATTTGTATGGAGCTAAATCAGGGAATTTTACAAAATGGAAAAAGTTTGAAGAACCATCAGATCTATTGTTCTATGAGGGTTTGCATGGGGCAGTAGTAAATGAAGAAATCAATTTGGCAAGGTATGCAGATTTAAAAATTGGTGTTGTTCCTGTTATTAACCTCGAGTGGATACAAAAAATTCATAGAGATACAGATTCCCGAGGCTACAGTACCGAAGCTGTGACAGACACAATATTGAGAAGGATGCATGCTTATGTTCATTGTATTTGCCCTCAGTTTACAGAGACAGATATTAATTTTCAGAGGGTACCGGTAGTAGATACATCCAATCCATTAGTAGCTAGGTGGATACCAACTGCTGATGAAAGCTTGGTTGTTATCCGTTTTAAGGACCCTCACGGAATTGATTTTCCTTATCTTGTATCGATGATTCATGATAGTTGGATGAGTAGAGCTAATTCAATAGTAATACCAGGAGGTAAATTAGATTTAGCAATGCAATTAATACTAACACCCTTAATAGGTAGATTGGTAAATCAAGCGAAACGAGCGATATGAAAAGCAAAAAAATATTAAAAAATAGGGAAGAAAAATGGCACTGATAACTTTAAGACAACTACTCGACCATGCAGCTGAAAACAAATATGGAGTACCCGCCTTTAATATAAATAATATGGAACAAGGCTTGGCAATACTAAAGGCCGCTGATAAAACCGAATCCCCAGTTATTCTTCAAGCCAGTAGAGGTGCAAGGGCTTATGCCGGTGACATTATGTTATCACATATCGTGTTGGCACTAGCTAAAATGTATCCAACAATCCCAATCTGCATGCACCAAGATCACGGTAATAATGAGGCTACGTGTATGACAGCTATTGGGCATGGTTTTACGTCTGTTATGATGGATGGCTCTTTAGGAAGTGACCAAAAAACACCAGCGAGTTATGATTATAATGTTCAAATCACAAAAAAGGTTGCCGAGATTGCGCATTGGGTCGGAGCATCCGTAGAAGGAGAACTTGGAGTTTTAGGAAGTTTAGAGACTGGTGAAGCAGCTAAAGAAGATGGCTCTGGAGCAGAAGGAAAACTTGATGCCAAACAGCTTTTAACAGACCCAGACCAAGCGCTCGATTTTGTTACAAAAACTGACGTTGATGCTTTAGCGATAGCCTGTGGTACTAGTCATGGCGCATATAAGTTCAGTCGGAAACCTGATGGAGATATATTGGCTATGGATGTTATTGAAAAAATTCATAAAAAGATACCAAAGACCCATCTCGTGATGCATGGGTCCTCTTCCGTCCCTCAATATCTACAGGACTTGATTAACAATAATGGTGGGGAGATGAGTCAAACATATGGTGTTCCAGTAGAGGAAATTGAGAGAGGCATAAAGTCAGGTGTTAGGAAGATAAATATAGACACTGATTGTAGAATGGCAATAACAGGTCACTATAGAAAAATAGCAAGAGAAAAACCTGCTGAATTTGACCCTAGAAAGTTTGCTATTCCTGCTAGTGAAGAAATGGAAAAACTATGTGCTGATAGATTTGAAAGGTTTGGAACTGCAGGACATGCAAAAAAAATATTAGTTAAATCCTTGGATCAAATGGCACAAAGTTATTCAAAAGGTGAGCTAAAACAAATATAGTAAAAAGGAGGAACAAATGCCTGATGGTAATAAAAAATTAGATGCTAAAGCTCGATACTCAGCTGGGGTTTTAGAATACAAGAAAATGGGGTATTGGGAGCCCGATTATTTACCCAAAGATACTGATGTCATAGCACTTTTTAGGATCACTCCTCAGGATGGAGTAGATCCCATTGAAGCTGCTGCAGCAGTTGCTGGTGAAAGTTCAACCGCAACTTGGACAGTAGTTTGGACAGATCGTTTAACAGCGTGCGAAAAATACAGAGCTAAAGCCTATAGGGTTGATCCAACACCTAACAACCCAAACGAGTATTTTGCGTATATTGCCTATGAGTTAGATCTTTTTGAACCTGGATCTATTGCTAACCTAACAGCATCAATCATTGGTAATGTCTTCGGCTTTAAACCTCTAAAAGCACTAAGACTAGAAGATATGCGATTACCGGTAGCCTATGTCAAAACATTTCAAGGCCCAGCTACGGGAATAGTCGTAGAAAGAGAGCGACTTAATTGTTACGGACGCCCCCTCCTGGGAGCAACTGTAAAGCCTAAGCTTGGACTTTCCGGAAGAAACTATGGGAGAGTTGTGTACGAAGCCCTAAAAGGTGGATTAGATTTTACTAAAGATGATGAAAATATAAACAGTCAGCCATTTATGCACTGGAGAGATCGTTTCTTATACTGTATGGAAGCTGTAAATAGAGCGAGCGCTGCCACTGGAGAGGTTAAAGGAACATATTTAAATGTGACTGCTGGTACGATGGAAGAAATGTATAAAAGAGCTGAGTTCGCTAAGGAATTAGGATCTGTCATCATTATGATTGACTTAGTCATTGGTTACACCGCAATTCAATCCATGGCAAAGTGGGCTCGAGATAACGATATGATTCTGCATTTACATCGAGCAGGCCACGGTACCTACACAAGACAAAAAACTCACGGTGTTTCTTTTAGAGTGATAGCAAAATGGATGCGGTTGGCAGGAGTAGATCATATCCATGCGGGTACCGTTGTTGGCAAGTTAGAAGGAGATCCTGCAACAACAAAGGGCTACTATGATATCTGTAGAGAAGAACAAAACTCAGTGTCTTTAGAAACAGGAGTATTCTTTGATCAAGACTGGGCGTCTTTAAATAAAGTTATGCCGGTCGCCTCTGGAGGCATTCACGCGGGACAAATGCATCAATTAATCCATTATTTGGGAGAAGATGTCGTTCTACAGTTTGGAGGTGGAACCATAGGACACCCTCAAGGAATAGCGGCAGGCGCGACAGCAAATAGAGTTGCCTTAGAGGCTATGGTCTATGCTAGAAATGCGGGAAGAGACTATTTGGCTGAAGGCCCCACAATTCTTGCAGAAGCAGCAAAAACATGCACACCTTTGCGAGAAGCTCTGGACATATGGAAGGATGTAACTTTTGATTATGCATCCACTGATGCACCCGACTTTGTTCCAACAACATCTGTATCTTAAGGAGAAAAATAATGAGAGTTACACAAGGCACATTTTCATTTTTACCCGATTTTACTGATCAACAAATTCATGAACAAGTACAATATTGTATAGATAACGGCTGGGCAGTAAGTATCGAATATACTGACGATCCACATCCTAGAAATACCTATTGGGAGATGTGGGGACATCCAATGTTTGATAATCCGGATGCGGCAGCCGTTGTTTACGAGTTAAATGAATGCCGAAAGGTTTATGGTTCTTACTATATAAGAATTATTGCGTTTGACTCATCTCCAGGCTGGGAGTCGATCAGGCTGTCATTTATTGTTAATAGACCTTCTGAGGAACCTGGGTTTAAATTGAGTAGAACTGAGATAAAAGGAAGAAATATTCAATACTCTATAACACCTTACTCTAGCGATAAACCTCAGGGCTCGAGATATAAATAGGACTAACTTATGGAAAATGAAGGACAGGAAAAAGAGAGCGAGATCGTTACTGAGGTAAATTTAAAGGAAGACTTCCAGGCAAGTGGAGTTGCTGATATTCTTGCAGAACTCGATAATAGCTTAATTGGTCTCACACCAGTCAAAACGCGCATCAAAGAGACCGCTTCATTGCTTTTGGTCGATAAGGCTAGAGAAAAGCTAGGCTTAGTTAATGAGTCGCCAACTTTACATATGAGTTTTTCTGGGAATCCAGGTACTGGTAAAACTACAGTCGCACTCAAGATGGCTAATCTTCTTTTCCGTCTGGGTTACGTTAGAAAAGGACACTTGGTAACGGTAACAAGAGATGATCTTGTAGGGCAATATATCGGACATACGGCTCCAAAGACCAAAGAAGTTCTCAAGAAAGCCATGGGAGGGGTTTTATTTATCGATGAAGCCTACTATTTATATAGGCCTGAAAACGAGAGAGATTATGGTCAAGAAGCTATAGAGATATTATTACAAGTGATGGAAAATAATAGGGATGACTTAGTTGTCATTTTAGCAGGCTATAAGGCTAAAATGGATAAGTTTTTTGAAAGCAACCCTGGATTTAGATCACGTATTGCCCACCATATAGACTTTCCCGATTATTCAAATAATGAGCTACTGGAGATTGCCGAAGTTATGGTTGCAAGTATGAACTACCATTTTAATGAAGAGAGCAAAAAAGCTATGGCTGAATACATAAAAATTCGAAAAAAACAGCCGCACTTTGCCAATGCTCGCTCTATTCGCAATGCTATTGATCGTGCAAGACTTCGTCAGGCAAATAGGGTCTTCAATAACTCAGAGGGGCCAATTGGTGCCAGCTTTCTAAGTCAGATCGAAGATATTGACATTAGGCAAAGTAGAGTGTTTTCGGGCGGCATAGATAAATAAGTTAATCGTCATTGTATGGGTCAAACACATCTGCCTCATCATTATCGATGTCAAACTCGTTTTTAGTTTGAAGAAAAATATTTCTGGCAGCTGAGTAGCTATCCGCAGAGTTATATAATGTAGCATCGATCATGGGAGCAAACTCGTATCTTCTCTGAAAAACATTTGCTACTTCCACACCCAGCATGAATACACCGTCGATGCCTGCTGTAATTGGCTTTGAGGGATTGAGTACATAATCTGTTATCAATCCAAATGACCCTCTAGCGGAGTTTGGTCCAAAGAGTGGCAATTCTACATAAGCGCCTTGAGGTATATTGAATGACCTAAAAGTATCATCAAAACCTGTAGATCTTGGGTAAATATCCCACATAGACGCAACATCGATTAACCCACCAATTCCTAGCGTAGAATTGATAATAAATCTGCTTAGATCAGTTCCTGCACTACTGAAATCTCTTTGAAAAACGTGATTTATAAATCTCTTCGGTTCGTTTAAATTTCCACGAAAGTTTGATATTGGTATGCGTATTAGTTTAGGGACATATGTTCCGTATAAGTTTGAAGACGGTCTTATGGCATATCTGTCAAGTCCTTTATTGAATTCATGGGTTGTTCGATTAATATTCTCGATTGGATCATATGGTTCTTGGTCAAAAAAACCTTGCGCAAAAATTGCTGAATTTAAAAGTATCCCCGCTAAAAATACTATTATGCATAAAATTAATCGCATGATTTTTTGTCCAACATACTTTTCAATACCGATCAAAAAAGAAAATAGCTTTACTACGCAGAATCATAAGTTATGAATACTCTATAAGTTTTTTTTATATTATCGAAGTAAATATGAAAACACCTCTTTTTTTATATAATTCCTATTCAAGGACAAAAGAAGCTTTCAAGCCCCTAGATAAGAAAAATGTTCGAATGTATGTGTGTGGTCCTACAGTTTATGACCGAGCTCATATAGGTAATGCTCGACCAGTTTTAGTATTCGACATATTGTTCCGACTTCTTCGATATCTGTACAAAGAGCATAATGTTACTTATGTTAGAAATATTACTGACATTGACGACAAAATAAATGCTAAGGCTATAAAAAGAGGCGTCAACATTGAGAAAGTAACGGAAGCAACGATAGAGCTGTTTCACAAAGACATGGACTTTTTGGGAGCGCTTAGACCCAATCATGAACCTCGAGCTACAGAGTATGTCTCTGAGATGATAGACATGATTTCTAAACTTATTTCTTTGTCTTTTGCCTACCCTACTGAAGATGGCCATGTATTTTTCGAGGTAGCAACGTTTTCAGATTATGGACGGCTTTCGAACAAAAATTTAAGTGAACTTAAAGAAGGGGTTAGAATAGAAAATGAAAATGCTAAGAAAAATCCATTGGATTTTGTTTTGTGGAAACCGTCTAATCTTGAAGAGCCGGGTTGGGAAAGCCCTTGGGGAAGAGGACGCCCGGGATGGCATATTGAATGTTCGGCAATGGCCAAGGATATATTAGGAGATCAATTTGATATTCATGGAGGCGGCATCGATTTGATTTTCCCTCATCATGAGAATGAAATTGCCCAAAGTACATGCTCAAATAATATGAAGAAATTCGCTAATTTTTGGCTTCATAATGGGTTTCTTAAGATCGAGGGTGAAAAGATGTCCAAATCACTTAACAATTTTTTAACTGTATATGATCTAATCAAAAGAGATTTTTCTGGACCTGCGATAAGATTTAATATGCTTGCTACTCATTATCGACAGCCTCTGGATTGGAAATTTGAAAGGCTCGTAGAAGCTGAAAAGACTCTAATAAAGTGGAATAATAAATTTGAGCCTAAGAATCAAACAGTACTTCCAATGCAAATTCTTAACGCTTTACTTGATGATCTCAATACCCCGCAATCTATCTATGAAATGCATCAGCTATTTAATAACGAAAAGTTTGATGATTTAAGCAATGCTTGTCGGTTTTTTGGATTTTCTTCGAAAGATATAAAGGATGGTATCTCAATACCACCAGACATATCTGAAAAGATTGATAAGTTGGTTGAAAAGAGAAACAATGCGAGGCTGGCAAAAAACTTTTCGTTGGCAGATGAAATAAGAGAAGACTTGCTGAGAGCTGGTATTATAATAAAAGATAGCGGTCAGGAAACTACTTGGGAATCCGGTCAAAAACTTGAAATAAAAAAGCTTAAAAAATTATGACCACAAAAGAGCGGCTTTATATTTATGATACGACACTTAGGGATGGGCAACAGACCCAAGGTGTTACCTTCTCTCTCGATGATAAACTCAGGATAAGTCAATTATTAGAAAATATTGGTATTGATTACATTGAGGGCGGTTGGCCTGGTGCTAATCCTGTAGATAGTGAATTTTTTGATACAAAAAAAGAATTTGCTAAAACCAAATTAGTAGCGTTTGGAATGACTAAAAGATTTGGAAGGTCCGTAGAGAATGATGAAACCTTGGCTCAAGTAGTTTCTGCTGGAACACGTGTGGTATGTCTTGTAGGGAAGAGCCATGACTTCCATGTGAAAAAAGCATTGGGAATATCACTAGATGAAAATGTAGAGCTAATTTCATCTTCAATAAAATATTTAAAATCTTTAGGTAAAGAGGTCCATTTTGATGCAGAACATTTTTTTGATGGTTTTGCTGCTAACAAAAAATATGCGATTTCGATAGTGAAAGAGGCGATGGCCTCTGGGGCCGATTGGGTAGTATTGTGTGATACTAACGGTGGCTGTATGCCTGACCAAGTTAGAGAGACAATTGAGAGTTTGGGTGAAGAGGGCGTTGATCTTAAAAAACTTGGTATTCATGCGCATAATGATACGGAGAATGCCGTTGCAAATTCACTAGCAGCTGTGCAAGCGGGTGTTAGACAAATACAGGGTACTCTCAATGGACTTGGTGAAAGATGCGGCAATGCAAACCTAATTTCTCTACTTCCTACTCTTTTATTAAAACCTCAGTTCTCTGAAAAATTCGTTACGGGAGTGACAACTGATAGCCTAAAAGAATTAACCAGAGTATCAAGAATTATGGACGATGTACTTAACAGAGTGCCGAATAGGTTTGCTCCTTATGTAGGTAGCTCAGCATTTGCTCATAAAGCAGGTTTGCATGCCAATGCGATCTTAAAGAATACTGAAACTTATGAACATATAGATCCAGAGTTGGTTGGAAACGAGAGAATAATTCCTGTATCTAATCAGGCAGGTTTATCAAATTTGAAGGAGAAACTTAGGCAAGCGGGTATTAACGCAGATGATGAGAATGGAAAGCTTACTATGATGCTAAAAGAAATTAAAGATAAAGAAAGCGAGGGATATTCTTTTGATTCGGCAAACGCATCTTTTGAAATTTTTGCCAGAAAAATTTTAGGTCAAATGCCAGTTTTTTTTGAAGTAAAAAGATATCGAGTTACTACTGAGCGTAGAAAAGACACTATAGGGAATACAAAAACATTATCTGAAGCAGTAGTTGTTCTAAAAATTGGTGACAAAGAAACCCTTTCCGTATCAGAAAGTATGGATGAAGAATTGAATGACTTGGGACCGGTTAATGCTTTGTCCAAAGCTATATCCAAGGACTTAGGTCAGTATCAAGATATAATTAATGGTGTAAGGCTGATAGACTTTAAAGTAAGGATTACCTCTGGGGGAACCTCGGCTGTCACCAGGGTACTAATTGATAGTGAAGATGAAAAAGGTCTAAGATGGTCTACAGTTGGTGTTTCTGCAAATATTCTTGATGCTAGCTTTCAGGCTCTTCTAGACTCAATTAACTGGAAGTTGATCAAGGAAGGAGCAATTCCAAATTGATTGACACCCGATGGTTGAGCAATCTTAAAAAATTTGACCGCGAAAGGTTTGATTCTCTTAGACATTTAAATTCTAAAAGACGAAAAGAAATAGCAGCAATATATTCATTTAATCTCGAACTGGCCAATATAGCTTGGAACGTGAGCGAGCCCGAGCTTGGGTATCTAAAATTACGTTGGTGGGAAGATTATGTAACTAATATGAAAAAAGAAAATTCAATTAGAGAAATTAAGTATTTACCTATTCTTTCTAAACTTATTGCAGAGGAAAAGCTGCACAAGAACAGTCTGCTTAGACTCATTAAAGCACGTGAATTTGACTGTTCAAAAAAGCCCTTTGAAAGTTACGAACAGCAAATCAAATATATTCGAGATACTTCGCAGAACCTTTTGTTTATGGCTTTAAGTTGTTTAAGTGAGTTCAAGGATAATTCCCTTAGAAAAAAACTATCAGAATATTTCGGGTTGTCCCTTGGTTTAGCAAGGTTTATTTTAGCAACAGGATCTTTGAGCCAAAACAAATGTTACTCACTTTTTTTGCCCAATCAAATAGATTATACAACTTATTTTGAATATAGGATTAACGATAGTATTACAGAAAGAATACGTTCTGACATTGACTTAACATTTGATTTGTTTCAGACAGGAAAAATGGAACTTAAAAGTATTGGACTAAAAAAAAAATCTCTATCAGTCCTTTACGCTGTTAATAACTTGTTGCCAATTTTAAAAGAAATTAGAAACAGTCCCCAATTAATTTTTAGAAAAAACCATAAGTTAAGTTTAAGAGCTAAATTTATTGGAAAGATAGATGAACTTATCACATAATTAGCCAATGTTAAGTACTACATTTATAAAGGATATAGCGCCAAGTGTGTATAAGCTTGAAAAGAGATTTGGGCTGGTTGAGAAGAACTTTGGACTTCCCTCTTTTGACCCGAGAGAAAAAGGACTTCTAGCACTAAAAAAAACTATTGTAGGGCAACAACTTTCTATAGCCTCAGCCGCGGCGATATGGGGTCGTTTTGTAGATGCATATATCAAAGACGAAGAAATTTTAAATAATCAAGCGGATGATCAATTAAGGGATCTTGGTTTTTCAAGGCAAAAAATTTCTTATCTAAAAAGCCTTATCGAAAGTGGACTAGATTATGATCAAATGGAGACAATGCAAAGTGAGGAAGTGATAAGGATTTTGACCAATATTAAAGGAATAGGAATATGGACAGCGGAAATATACTGTATTTTCAGCTTAAGAAGATTAGACATTTTTCCGGCAGGTGATCTCGCTTTGCAAGAGGCTACAAAAATTTTACTGAACTTGGAAAATAGGCCTTTAGAAAAAGAGATGAGAAAAATAGCGGAAAGCTGGGTGCCTTATAGATCAGTATGTGCAATAATTTTGTGGCATTTTTATAGAAATTTTAAGTCTAGGGAGTCTACATTATGGTAAATGAATTGAACGTAAAAGAGAAGATGCCTACTTCAGGATTGGTGAAAAAAGTTGTTATCTTCCTGCATGGATATGGAGCTGATGGAGCCGATCTTTTCTCATTAAGTGATCCTTTATCAGAGCAACTGCCAGATTGCTTTTTCGCTTCGCCAGATGCTCCCAGAAAGTGTGGTGCATCCCCTTTTGGATATGAGTGGTTTCCGATACCTGAAATAGATGGATCAACCATTCCTAATATGATGCAAGCACTAGCAACTTCAGAAAAATTAATAATAAAATTAATAGACGGTTACAAAAAACGATTTGGTTTAGATACCTCCGATTTTGTTTTACTTGGATTTAGTCAAGGGTGTATGATTTCTTTAAACATTGGCTTGAGACAGTTAAACAACCTTGGAGGTGTTGTTGGCATTTCAGGGAGGCTTCTAATGCCAGAGTCCTTGGAAGAAAGCGATAAAGATAGTTATCCCCCTGTAGTATTAATTCATGGAGATGCGGACGATGTCGTACCAATTTCTTCAATGTATGATGCTGAAAAAGTTTTGAATAAATTAAATGTCACATTCTCTACGCATGTTAGTAAGAATATTGGACATGGGATTGCTCCGGATGGATTATCGAAAGCTCTGGAATTTATAAAAAAATTTTTTAGCTAGTTTTTTTGTAACAAACACTATCTAATAGTAATGAAATGTATCTAACGTCGCATTTGTCAATCTGGGAGAAAAGAAGTCTATGCTGGATAGCCAAGCTAATGTAAAGCCTGCTATATTTGAAAAATCGAAACAGCGACCTGCATTAATTCTAAATGCTGACTATAGACCACTGTCCTACTTTCCACTTTCTCTGTGGCCCTGGCAAGAGGCTATTAAAGCAGTATACTTGAAAAGAGTAAATGTCGCAGCTGAGTATGAAGAAGTGGTTCGATCAGAGAAATTAACACTCCCTCTTCCATCAGTAATAGTACTTAAGAATTATGTGGTGCCTACAAAAACTGTGCCCTTTACTAGAGCCACCTTATTTTTGCGAGATGAATTTACCTGTCAATATTGTGGCTATAAGGGAAAAGATCTTACTTTTGATCACGTTGTGCCAAAGTCACGAGGAGGTAAAACGCGTTGGGACAATGTTGTTGCCGCTTGTCAATCTTGCAACTTGAAAAAAGCAGCGAAAACAACATCTCAAGCAGGATTTAAGTTGAAGAAAGTACCAACCAAACCATCTCCAGAAGTTTTATTAAATAAGGGAAAGAAATTTCCTCCTAGTGATATGCACAAATCGTGGATTAACTTTCTTTATTTTGAAAAAGATTTTGATTGAAAAAAATTAAAAAAATGAAGAGATGAGACCGTCCAGCCTATAAAAAGGGCTACGGACATAATAAGATTCCAGCTTGCCATTGATAATCTCATGAAAGACCATGTTACTTCGTTACATCTAACGACCGATGTATTTAAGATATCTATCAATAATGCTTCAACACTTTTTTCACTCACGGAAGAGAGATTAGAAGATGAACAAGATTGGGGGCCTTGAAATATACCTTGTTCTACACTGACGTGATAAGACGCCAAGATAATGCTAAACGCCATAATCAATGTGTTCAATGGATACATAAACAGATCGTGTGTCCTAAAAAAAACTAGCCAAATCGAGGTTATAGCTACTAGCATGTGTGGGTATCGCTGTACCAAACACAAAGAGCAAGGCGTAAATCCAAACACATACTCTGATATCAAAGCAAACAATATCATACTCATAGATATTGTCCCAAGAGAGATATGATTTATGTAGGGTTTTATCATAAAAAGCTCAATAGAAGAAATATACTCAGAGCACCAACTATAATTATTAAGGTGAGTAAGCCAAGTCTATTTTCAATAAAACTTTGAACTCGTGATCCAAACCAATATATCAAAAATCCTATAAGAAAAAACCGTAAGCCCCTTGAAAATAGTGAGAATAAACAGAAGTAAAAAAAATTCATGGAGCTTATCCCAGATATAATCGTAACTAGTTTATATGGAATGGGTGATACTCCCGCTATAAAGACAGCTAGAGAACCATTTTCATTATAAAGTTCTTTGAAACTGTTAATTTGGTCAGTCAAAGCGAAGTACTCGGTTATATGTACTCCTATTTCGTCCCAAAAGATAAAACCTATATAGTAACCGGTTATACCACCTAAAACAGAGAAAGCAGTGCATAGCATACAGTACAAAAAAAACTTTTTTTTATTTGCTAGTACTAGAGCGATTAAAAATGGGTCGGGGGGTATCGGAAAAATGAAGGCCTCCGAGAATGCCCAAAGACATAATATCAATAGAGACATTTTGCTGTTTAATGCTCTTTTTATGTTTATACGATTTTTGAGCTTGGTATAAATAATGAATTCCTTAAATAAATTGAACTCTTAACTTTTTAAGTTGAAAGCAAGTTAATGCAAGTATATTTTTATCTTTGTGCCCAAGTGGCGGAATGGTAGACGCAGCGGACTCAAAATCCGCCGGTAGTGATACCGTGAGAGTTCGAGTCTCTCCTTGGGCACCATCTAAAATGACATCCTATTGATTTGTAAGCATTTTGTGTGAACAGATCATGAGGGTAGACAAAACGGTAGACAAATATGTGCGTCTTGACATGAACTACACTTTACCTAACATATTGATATTGCTTACTTTGATGTAGTCATTGGTGCATGTACGGAGCAATTAACTCTCTCCTTGGGCAAATTTAGAATTAAGCATTATCATTTCAGAAAAAAGCTATCAGTGCTCTTAAAAATTCAACTAAAGCGGTTAAAAATTTGCTTTTAACGTTGTTTGTATTATCTGAACATTGGAACAAACTAGAGTAGGCGAGATCAAATCATCCTACCGGTTTGTTTCCTTCCACCATATGATACTCCGTTAGATCTTTGTCTCTTGCACTTTGATGATTACAAAGGATAGTGGACTTATCATTTATGCTTTTAAAATGTCATCTTGATCTGGAATACAGGGAAGAGAAAAATGAAAGAAGTCCTACTAATATTAAAAAATAGCATACAAAATCTATTGGGTTTGTTTTTTCAATATAGATACCGGTTATAAACGCTGCAAATGAAGACATCAGTGTCATTATAGCTGAACCTAAACCAGAGGCGCTTCCTGCCAGATGTGGTATCGCCTTTACTATTTCAGCATTTGATGCAGGCCAAATAATCCCTGATCCAAAAGTCATTATAAGTATGGGTAGATAGAAACTTAAAGGATGGAGGAAAAAGTTTGACAGCAATAAAGAAGAACACGGCCCCAAAACTAGTATTAAACTGCCAAATACCATTAAATTTTTCGTTGATACTAAATTAGCGATTCTGCTGACCAATATATTACCTAGCACATACCCAAGAGCAGGAGACGCTAGGTATATTCCCATAACTGTTGGAGATAGGTTAAAAACTTTTACTGCGATATATGGCCCACCAATAAAAAAAATCCCGAAAATAGAAAAACTTAGAGCGAACGTAGACGCCGGCAACCAAAAGTTTAAGCTAGTGATTAAAGTGGGATATGTTCTTATTTGAGAAAATATATCTTTGCTTTTATGGAAATGCGTCTCTCTAAGATCAATCATTATTAATGTAAGAAGCAAAAGACTAAGGAAAGTAAGAAAAAGAAAAATACCTTTTGGACCAAAATAGTCATTTAATATTCCACCTGTTAGTGGTGCCAGGGAAGGGGCAATGCCCATTGCAATTGATAATAATCCCAACATCTTCACAGTATCATCTTTCGTTGAGAAATCGCCAATAATGGCTCTAGATAGAACCAACCCTGCTGCAGAAGAAGATTGACAAAGTCTGAAAAACATAAAGCTATTAAGATCTTCTGAAATATAACACCCCAGCGAAGAAGCAAAAAAAATGGAGAAGAACGCCAACATTATTGGACGCCTTCCAAAGCGGTCGGATAGTGGACCTGCTATAAAATTTACAAACGCAACACCTAAAAGGTAACCAGAAATAGTATATTGGATGGTTTTATAATCTGTTTTAAACAGTTCTTGCAAGTCAGTAAGAGAGGGAACAATTATCACTTGGACTAGTATATATGTTCCTGCTAAGAGAGAGAGCGTTAAAAGATGAGGTCTTTCTTTAGTCATAATAATGGGTTAGGCAATTGCATACTTCTACACGCCTATCATCCTTGTAAATTCATGTAAAGATTTTGTTTTGGGTTCATGAAGCCTTAAAATTTTTACTTCATAAAAATATCTATGAAAGAATATGGATGAGTTCTCTTCACCTTAATGACTATTATTTTAGTTGGCGTGGCTGCCAAAATTTTTGACTAAGGAAAATTAATTTTTTTGTGTAATAAATTTTAGTATTAAACAAATAGAGTAGCTTTAAGTTTTTCCATAAATAAAATAGTCTGTAAATTATCTGTGATAGAGAAGGATAAAAAAATGAAAACATCTAGTGAATATTTGAAAGAAGCGAACGCGTTAGTTGAAAAAATTGATGTTGAGATGGGAATTGACCGCCATAAATCGGGGAAAGCGATTTTCATTGATGTTCGAGACAGTGCCGATATCGCGTCAACTGGAACGATAAAAGGTGCGTTGCAAATTCCTCGTGGGTTTATTGAGTTTGCTGCCGATGAATCAACGCCATTTTACAACAAAGCACTATCCAAAGATCAAGAAATTATTCTGGTGTGTGGTGCAGGTGGTATGGCTGCACTCACTGGAAAAACCATGATTGAAATGGGTTACAAGAATGTAAAAAACGTTGGAGGGATCGGAGACTGGATCAAAGCTGAAGGACCTGTTGAGAAATAATCACATGACTTTTTGATTAGTGTTTAAATATATAGGTATAAAATAGAGAGTTCTCCTGGGTCCCTTCCGGGAAACTCCTTTAAAGGAGTTTGCATATCAAATGAGTATAGATAGTTATACCATAGCTTTTATAGGTTTGGGAGAAGCCGCCTCTTCAATTATCTCAGGATGGGGAAAGCTTCGAAATAATCAAATAAAAGCCTACGATATTAAATTGCATGAAGTTGAATCCAAAGAAGAGATACTTGCCAGGGCAAAGGAACTAAATATCCATATAAAAGCGTCTATACAAGAACTTGTTAAAGATTCTGATCTAATTTTTTCCACAGTTACTGCTGATCAAGCTTTAAAAGTGGCCAGAGAATCATGCCACTTTATAAAAGATGGGGCATATTTTTTTGATCTCAATTCATGTGCCCCTTCTTCGAAAAAAAGTGCATGTAAAAGTATTGAGACTAATGGAGGAGGGTACGTAGACGTTGCAGTTATGGCACCTATATATCAAAAAAAAAACCTTGTTCCTCTATTAATCTCTGGAGATAAAGCATTTCAGGCACATGCTTTATTAGAAAAGCTTCCAATGGATGTAAAAATTATTGAGGGGCCCGTTGGTAAGGCATCTACCATAAAAATGGTTCGTTCTATAATGGTTAAGGGGTTAGAGGCTCTTACCGCCGAGTGTGCTCTCGCAGCAGTCGAAGCTGATGTCTTAGATGAGGTGTTCAATTCATTATCGGCTGAGCATCCCCACTTTGATATTATCAAGCATTCTATTTACAATTTCGAGAGAAGCATTTCTCATGGCAAGCGTCGAGCTGAAGAGCTCAAAGAGGTATCAAAAATGCTTGAAGACCTGAGACTTGCAAATCATATGTCAAAAGCAACTGCTGTTTGGCAAAGCAATATTGGTTCATTAGGAAAGACAAATTCAAACTCTGAAATAAAAGAAAATTTTGTTTCTTTTGCTAAACAGTTATCCTCTGAGCTTAGAGACATAAAAGAGTAATAATATTTTTAGACCTTTTCAAAATTATTATTTAGAATTAAGGGAGAACTAATTAATTAGGATCTCTTTTATAAATGACTGAGAAAGAATACGATAACATCCCTGGCACCATCGTCTTTGATGCAGATAAATCAAGAGAGGGGTATCATTTAAACCAATTTTGTATATCACTCAGGTTGCAGAAAAATAGAGACGCCTTCAATAAAAATGAAGAGGCTTACCTTGATGCCTACCCTATGTCTAAGGAACAGCGCGAAGCTGTTTTAAAAAGGGAGTGGAATCTACTATTAGAATTGGGAGGTAATATTTATTATACCTCCAAATTAGCGGCTAATGATGGGATTAATTTCCAAAATCTTGCGGGACGAATGACTGGTATGGGTGTAGATTCTTATCGAGAAATGATGCTTAAAGGAGGACGATCTATAGAAGGTAATAGAGATAAGTCTGAGTGGGGAGAAGATTAATGGCTAAGATTATGGCAGGAGTAGGATGCTCACATGTACCGGCAATTGGAGTTGCAATGGACACAGGTATAACACATGAGGAATATTGGAAACCAGTTTTTAAAGGATTTAAAAAATCTAGAGAATGGATGAAAAAACAAAATCCTGACGTAATATTTCTTATTTACAACGACCATTGTACCGCTTTTGATGCGAGATGTATTCCTACCTTTGCGCTTGGATGTGGGGCTGAATTTCAACCTGCAGATGAAGGATGGGGGCCTAGGCCAGTACCAGCAGTAAAAAACCATCAAAAAATGGCGAGCCATATAGCACAATCTTTAGTACTCAATGAATTTGATATTACAATCATGAATGAGATGGAAGTTGATCACGGTCTTACCGTTCCTTTGTCAGTGATGTTTGGAGATATAAAGCAGAATGATGAATGGCCGGCTCTAGTCATTCCACTTTGTGTTAACGTTGTTCAATACCCAGCTCCCACTGGTAATAGGTGCTATAATTTGGGTAAAGCTATACGAAGAGCCATTGAGAGTTATGAAGAAGATTTAAATGTCATTATTTTTGGCACAGGGGGTATGAGCCATCAGTTGCAGTATAAGAGGGCTGGGCTTATAAATTCCGATTGGGACAAGCGTTTCCTTGACCTTATGACAGAGGATCCAGTTGGAGCTAGCCAAATCACGCACCTTGAGTATCTCAGGGAAACTGGTAGTGAAGGAATCGAAATGGTGATGTGGTTAATTATGAGAGGTGCTTTAAACGAAAATGTAACCGAAGTCCATCGCCACTATCACGTTCCTGCCTCTAATACAGCTGTTGGACATATAATTTTAGAAAATAATGCATGAGGAAAAATAAATGAAAATTTGTGTTGCGGGAGCCTACGGTGCATTTGGCCTAAAGCATTTAGATGCCTTAAAAAATATTGAGGATATAGAGGTTGTTTCTGTAATGGGGCCAAACAGAGACAAAATAGCGGCTCTTGCAAACGAACGACGCATAGAGCACTTCAGTGATAGTCTTGAGGAATGTATTTCTTTACAAAATGTTGATGCTGTTATTCTATCAACTCCTACCCAGATGCACGCTAATCAAGCGATTAGGTGCATGGATGCTGGCAAACATGTTCTTGTAGAAATTCCAATAGCTGACACATTAGCTGATAGCAATCGTATTGTTGATAAGAAAAAAGAAACTGGCCTCGTCTGCATGGCAGGTCACGTGCGGAGGTTCAATCCATCCCATCAGTGGATAAACAACAAAATTAGAGCAGGGGAACTTAAGATTCAACAAATGGATGTGCAAACCTACTTCTTTCGAAGAACAAATACTAATGCAAAGGGTGAGCCTAGATCTTGGACCGATCATCTACTTTGGCATCATGCCTGTCATACCGTTGATCTATTCCAGTACCAAACACAAAGTAAAGTGGTACGAACCTTTGGTTTGCAAGGACCTTTACACCCAGCACTCGGCATTGCTATGGATATGTCTATCGGGATGAAAACCGAAGATGAAGCAATTTGTACTCTTTCTCTTAGCTTTAACAACAATGGGCCTTTTGGTACCTTTTTCAGATATATATGCGATAACGGAACATATTTAGCTAGATATGATGATCTTTTTGATGGGGACAATAAACAGATTGATTTGAGTGGAGTTGATGTTTCAAACAATGGTATAGAGTTAATTGATCGAGAATTTATTTCCGCTATTAAAGAAAACCGCCCACCAAATGCGTGTGTCACCGATGCTATTTCAGCAATGCAAACTCTTGACAAAATAGAGAGAGATTTACACAGTGACTGAGAATAAAACAGCACTGATACTTTCAGCACATGCCGCAGATTTTGTTTGGCGTTGCGGTGGTGCTATAGCGCTGCATGAAAAGCTTGGATATAAAGTTACAATAGCTTGCATGTCATTCGGTGAGAGAGGTGAGAGTGCTAAGCTATGGAAGCAGAGCGGAATGACCTTAGAAAAGGTAAAAAGCAACAGAAAAATTGAAGCAGAAAAAGCAGCTAAGGCACTAAACGCCCATGATATTATTTTTTTTGATCTTGGTGATTATCCTTTGGAAATTGACAAAGAAGCAAAGTTAAAAATAGTAGATCTCATTCGGAGTATTCAACCAAATTTCATGATGAGTCATTCTAAATATGACCAGTATAATACTGATCATATGCTTATGACTAAGATCGCGATCGAGACACGTATGATTGCGCAGGCTTGGGGACATAACCCAGGGGAAAAGGTGCTAGGCGCCCCTCAACTATATTTATTTGAACCCCACCAAACCGAGCAAATGGGTTGGAAACCTAATGTATTCTTAGATATCACAGAAGTTTGGGATAATAAACGAAAAGCAATAGAGTGCATGGAGGGGCAGCATCACTTGTGGAATTATTATACTAATTTGGCAGAAAACCGTGCAAATCATTTTAGGCGCAATTCAGGAGGAATGGCTGGAGGTCGTGTTGCTAAATACGCTGAAGCGTTTGAGTCAATGTATCCAGTCTGTAAGGATGAGCTTTGATGGGAGGAGTCGTAGTACAAAACTTTGAGCGAGTAGAGCAAGAAATTATTGATGGGTTACAGTCCTGCGGAGTATCCACCATACATGAAGCACAAGGGAGAAAAGGTTTGCTGGCAAGTTATATTTCGCCTGTAATTTCGGGGAAAAGAATTGCAGGATCAGCTATAACAATATTAGCGGCTCCCGCCGATAACTGGATGGTGCACGTTGCAATCGAACAAATAAAGCCTGGTGATATTATGATATTGGGTACGACATCTCCCTCAGATGCGGGGTATTTTGGCGAATTGCTAGCGACATCCGCTATTGCCAGAGGTTGCCGAGGTTTTGTGATTGATGGCGGCTGTCGAGATATTGCAGAATTAAGAAAAATAGGTTTTCCAGTTTGGTGTAAGGCCCATAATGCGCAGGGGACTGTGAAAGAGGTTGTTGGGTCAGTAAATATTCCTATTGTTTGTGCAGGAGCGTCTGTTGATGCAGGTGATGTAATAGTAGCTGATGATGATGGAGTGTGTATTGTTAAGAAAATCGAAGCAAAATCAGTTCTCGGACTAGCACAGGAAAGAGAAGGGCTCGAGGTCGAAAAACGAAAAAAACTAGCTTCCGGTGAACTAGGATTAGATATCTATAATATGCGAGATAAGTTAAAGAAATACGGTTTAAAATATGTCTGAAGGCACCCCAGCAATGTGGATGAGAGGAGGAACGTCAAAGGGGCTATATTTTTTAAAAGAGGACATTCCGAATGATATTGCGAAAAGAGAAGACTTTCTACTTTCTGTTTTTGGTTCTCCAGATAATTTACAAATAAATGGTGTTGGAGGAGGAAACCCTTTGACGTCTAAGGTTGCCATTGTTTCAAAATCAAAAAGGTCTGATATTGATGTTGACTACCTATTTCTTCAGGTTGCTGTCGATGATTATGTGGTATCTTCTACCCAAAATTGTGGGAACATACTCGCCGGTATTGCGCCCTTTGCAATAGAGCGAGGATTAATAAAACCGGAAAAAGATAAAACATCCGTAAGAATTTTTATGGAGAATTCAAAACAAATTGCTATTGCCACTGTTGACACCCCGGATGGTACGTTAACTTACAATGGAAATACATACATAGATGGTGTTACTTTGCCAAGTTCTCCCATTTCATTAGAGTTTCTGGATATTGAGGGGTCTCTATGTGGTGAGCTTTTACCGAGCGGTAATATAAAAGATGAAATAGATGGATATTCTGTAACAATGATTGATAATGGAATGCCATGCGTAATTATTGGAGCAAGTCAACTAGGCCTTAATGGCAACGAAAGAGTTGAGGAACTGGAACAAAATAGTGCTCTGAGAGAAACTCTTGAATCCCTTCGACTTAAGTGTGGAAAGATTATGAAACTTGGAGATGTGAAAGAGAAAACGGTACCGAAAATGACAATTGTGAGCAAACCTCTAAACGATGGTATGATAAATACGCGAACATTTATTCCTCATCGGTGCCATCGCTCTATCGGTGTTTTTGGTGCCATTTCAGTCGCAACGGCTTGTTTGATAGAAGATACTCCTATCAATAAATTGTCGATAATTCCTAATGGTGAAAAAAAATTATGTTCCATTGAACATCCCTCAGGACAGATGCATATTTTAGCAGAGTTGGGAGATAAAAAAATAAAATCAACAGCTATTTTAAGAACGGCCCGAAAGCTATTTGATGGCATGGTATTTCCCCATGAAGAGAGTGAGAAAGCTAATTGAAATCATGGATGCAGATTGGCTACCTTTTCACCCTAATCCTCGTAAACCAAAATTCAAGGTACCCCAAGGTGCAGTAGATGCCCACTGCCATGTTTTCGGTCCAGCTGCTAGCTTTCCATTTGCTTCAGAAAGAAAGTATACCCCCTGTGATGCATCCAAAGAGCAATTATTTGCACTCAGAGATTTTTTAGGTTTTGAACGCAGCGTGATAGTGCAGGCGACTTGCCATGGAAAAAATAATGATGCCTTGGAGGATGCTTTGCTGAATTCAAATGATATGGCTAGAGGAATTGCCGCAGTTGGACCAGAAATCGATGATCAAACCCTAAAGCGCTTGGACCATGCAGGTGTGAGGGGTGTGAGATTCAATTTTGTAAAAAGGCTAGTAGATAATACGCCGAAAGATATATTCAAAGATATATCGAATATGATCGCAGAATATGGATGGCACATTGTTGTATACGTTGAGTCACAAGACTTAGAGGAGCTAATTCCCTTTTTCCAAGCACTTCCAACACGTGTAGTTTTTGATCACATGGCACGACCGGATGTAGCAAAGGGCACCAATAGTAAGGACTTTAATTTACTAATGAAGCTAATGGAAACAGAAAAGTTTTGGTGTAAAACAACTTGTCCTGAAAGGCTGACTAAAGTCGGACCAGAAGAAAACTATTCTGATGTTTTACCGTTTATGAAAAAACTTGTGGAAAACTTTCCTGACAGAGTTTTATGGGGCACGGATTGGCCTCATCCGAATATGAAGTCGCATATGCCTGATGACGGTCAGCTAGTGGACATCATAGAACTCTTTGCTCCAAAAGAGGAAACACAGAAAAAACTCCTGATTGATAATCCATTAGCTCTATACTGGAATGACTGAACCAAATTAGTCCTTTTTAACTTTTGTTTTGAAAAGCATCATGCTAATGATGGCAACCAAAGAACAATGCCTGGAAAAGAAATTAAAACGGCAATGGTAAAAGCATCCGCAATAAAAAATGGAGTTACTCCTTTAAAAACATCTTGCACACTTAGGTCATCTCGGACACCGGCAACGACGAAGCAATTTAATCCAATAGGTGGCGTTATCAAACAGAACTCTGCCATTTTCACAACCAGTATACCAAACCATATCGCGCACATAGTTCCAGACATTCCAAATGCACTCTCAGCGACTGATACAGTTTCACCTCCATTCAGTGCCATAACAGCTGGGTAAACAACTGGTAGTGTTAATAGCAACATACCTATGGCATCCATGAACATGCCGAGAACAGCATATCCAAGCAATATGCAAACCAATATCAGTACAGGAGACATATCCAGCGATGTAATCCAAGATGAAAATGCATCTGGAAGCTTCGCAAAACCGAGGAAGCGAACATAGATTAGCACACCCCAAATAATGGTAAATATCATTATAGTTAATTTTGCGGTTTCTAGAAGAGCTTCCTTAAGCTGTTTTATTCGCATGCCTCTGTAAATAGCCATTAAAAAAACAATAAAAGCACCTATGGCCCCTCCCTCTGTAGGTGTTCCCCATGCATCACCGAATGGGTTATAAACGAAAAAAATTATTATTATTATAACGGCAACAATTGGAAAAGCTGGTGCTAGGCTTTCAAAACGTTCTTTCCAAGTAAATCCGCTAACGGGAGGCCCAACGTTCTTAAAATAAAGAGCAATGCACACAATTAATCCGCCATAAACTAATGCTGAAACCGCACCTGGAATAAACCCAGCTAGTAATAATTTCCCTACGTCCTGCTCCACTATTATAGCATAAATTACAAGAATTGCAGAGGGGGGTATTAAAGACGCTAAAGTGCCACCAGCAGCAACCACACCAGCCGCAAATTGTTTGTTGTAACCTATTTTTAGCATCTCAGGAATTGCAATTCGTGCAAATACAGCGGCTGTTGCAACAGAGGCTCCTGATACTGCAGCAAATCCGGCGGTTGCAAAAACAGTTGATACTGCCAGGCCACCGGGTACCCAAGCAATCCATCGTTTGGCAGCCTCAAACAGAGCAGATGTCAATTTTGCATAATAGGCTAAATATCCAATTAAAATAAAAACGGGTATTAGGCTTAACACGTGGGCGCTTACTTTAGAGTGAGGGGTGAGACCTGCAACCTTGACGCTTATCTGAAGTGCTTTCAAAAAACGATTAGGATCATAATCGAATCCATTCCAACGAAGCCAAACCAAACCAATGAACCCAGCTAAACCCGCAGCAAATGCTACACGCATACCTAGAACAACAAGAAGCAACATTCCTCCGCTTACCCATAGACCTATAGTTATATTTTCCATCAACTAGATCTATCAATTGCATCGGTCTCAAGTTTTGCTTGTTGAGAGGCACTTAAGACTAAAGGTACTGCTGAGGGTTGTTCCAATCCTAATACTAAAGCTCTTGAATATCCAATAGCTTGTAAAAATAGACGAAGGGCCAGAACACTAAAAGCAAAGGGAACCACAAGCTTAGAAGGCCAAATGGGCAATCCAATATCAATAGAGCTATCTCGACTACAAAAAGGCCGCGCACAATCAAATGATCTATCAAAATGCACCCACGCACCCCATGTAAGTGCTAAGATAAGGACTAGGATAAGAACTATTGACAGCAATTCAAAGAGCCAAAGAGCCCGCCCTCTCAAAAAAGAAACAAAAATGTCCATCCTAATATGACTTCCATCTCTTTGCACATAAGATACACCCATTATTGCTATTATAGGCATTGCAGCCTCTATATAATCCACGTATCCAGCTAGGGGAGAATTAAAAAATTTTCGTCCCGTAACAGAGTAAACAGCCAAAAACATAAGAGACAAAATCGCTAGGCCACTTATCAAAGCACAAAATTTTTCAAGCTTAAGCAGATATCTGTCGAGGCGACTCAATAAATGCCCATCCTCAATTACCGCAACTTGGCCAGCCATTAGATAATCCTTAGTTGAAATGGTTAGGTCAAAACAAATTGACCTAACCATAAGTCAGCATTAGTTTGAAGCCTTTGCTTTAGCCAAGGTCTTCATAACTAAATCGTACAATTCTTGACCTGGCAACCCTTGCGCTTCCATATCCTTTATCCAGGCGTCACGAATAGGATCAGCTGCCTTTTTACGAAAATCTGCAATTACTGAATCGCTTATTTCTATCTTTTTAACACCTTTTTCAGCAAGCACAGAATCCCACTTGCTTAAAAGTTTCCCATAATTATCTAGATAGTGATCAAGTGCTTCTTCTATTGAACCATCAAGCGCGTTTTTATGTTTAGATGATAGTCCTTCATAAGCATCAATGTTTACTACCACTGGGCAATTTACTGTCCCTGGATTAAGGTTGGCTGTCCACCAGTCGGCTTGATTGATTGTTCCAAATGATAAATGTGCGTGTTGCGCGAAGGCTACTGTATCGACGACGCCTGACTCCATTGCTTGATAAGCCTCTGTAGCAGTTACCGACGTCGGCACGGCTCCAACCGCTTTAAATGCCTGACCTAAACCACCAGTTGCTCGCACTCTCATTCCGTTAAACTCTTCAAGAGTATCTCTTGGATCCCCAGTTCCCACCAAGTTATATTGTGGCATAGGTGAAGTCATAAGAAGCCTTGCATTCCATTGTTCCATTTCCTTGGTCGCTGCTGGATGTGCATATACAGCGCTTGAAACAGCTACTTCTTGTTCTAAAGTCTCTACTCCTAGAAAAGGTAGTTCCAAAACAGTTACTACTCTGTTTTTATCACGGTGATAGCCAGCGCAGAATTGAGCCATCTCAAATGCACCTATACTTATACCATCTAAGTTTTCTTTATTTTTGGATAATCCACCATAAGAGATATTCATAGTGAACTCTCCATTTGTTTTCTCGCTTACGAGCTCCGCAAGTTTTTCAATATGTTCGGTGAACGCTCTACGTTTGCCCCATACTGAAACATTCCACTCTTCAGCAAATGTCTCTGTGCCAAAGCAAAAAACTATAGTAAATATGCACAGTTTTTTTAAAAATTTCATACTCTTCTCCTTAGTGATTCCTTTTTTGCATCAATTGTTATGTTATATAATGTACTAGTTAACCCCCATCTAGCTAGCTAAAAGAGTCCATTTTGACCGAGCCAGATAGCACACATATAATAATATTGAATTTGCTTTATCAGACAAGACGTTATAGTAGAAAATTTTATTGGCTCGGAGTGCTTATTGCGTCTTAAAGAATAAAAACTACGTGATGAATTTAAAAGATGATAAAAACCTTCCGATAATAGTTTTGAAAATATTACTCATAGATAAATTGTGAAAATAGAAAGCCGTATTTAATTATGACAGATGGGTTTTTCAGAAAATATGCTTTAACGGCGATTATCCCCATTACCTTTAAAGAATTTTTTGGTTTGAAAAAGACCCCTTTTTTTCTTTTCCTGATTATTTGTTTTTGTGGCTACATAAACACTACCTACGCAGAGGTTAGAGGTAAATTGTTGTATTTTTATTCTGATACATGCCCTTATTGTAAAGCATGGGAGAATGAAATCGCCAATATTTACCTTAAAACAGAATTCGAAGACGAATTTAAACTCAGTTTTATTAGTTTTTTTTCTAATGTTGAATTAGAAAAATATGGAATTTCAAAAACAGTAAAAGTTACTCCAACCTTTATATTCGTAAAAGACAAAACAGAAGTTGGCAGAATAGAGGGTTATAACGGCCAAGAGTTATTTTGGTGGCAAGTTGATGAAATAATTAAAAGCAATAATCTAAAGTAAAATTTTTGCAAATAATTATGTCTAGGAAACCGTTGCTCTTCCAGTATGAGTAATATATGATTAGAACAAAGATAGGGGGAATTGTGAATATAAGCCGTAGAAAAGCTGTAAAAATGATTGCTGTTTCCAGTGCAATTTTCTGCTCTGGCGTTGGCAGCGTTTTAGCCGGTAAGCCTGAAGTCTCTGATCAAATTAATAACATAATTTCTGGGTCACTGGCTAGAAAAGTGGACGTTTTATTAGATGTTCCCGAAATTGCTGAAAACGGAAATCAGGTTAAGGTTGCATTTGAGATAGAGAGTCCAATGTCTGAATCAGATTTTGTGCAAGAAGTTTATATATTGGCAGATGGGAACCCGGCTCCAAATGTTGCTAAATTCAATTTTACTCCCTATTCAGGTGAATGTTTTGCATCAACAAGGATGAGGCTCTCTAAAACTCAGGATGTTTATTTGATTGCAAAGTTTAATGACGGTACCCACTCAATAACTCAATCTACTATAAAAGTAACAATAGGGGGCTGTGGAGGATAGTAATGTCAAAAATTAAACCAAGAGCCAAGATACCAAAAGAAGCAGAGTTTGACGAAGTAATAGAGATTAAGACCCTTATTAGACACCCAATGCATAGTGGAAGAGTAAAGGATGTCGATGGTAAAACAATTCCGCGCCTAATTATTAATAAATTCAATGCAATGTTCAATGGTGAGGTTGTGTTTACGGTAAATTTAGAGCCATCCATTTCGAGCAATCCATACATATCTTTCCCCTTTAAAGTAAAAGAGGAAGGAACCTTTGAGCTTTCATGGGAAGAAGATGGTGGCAACCAGTATAAATTGACGAAGAGTTTAAAAGTCGTCTAGCAGCAAATTGTTTTGATAGAAGGTAAAATACTTGAAATTCAGTCGCCGAAACTTGATTAAATCCTTCGCTGCTCTTGGCTCAGTAGGCTTTTCGACTAGGGTTCTGGCTCAAGACAAACCAAATCCAAACAACCTTCCTCCAAACTTACCTGAATGGACACCAGACTTAGGTGCGGGAGTTGATGAAAATCCTTATGGAAGTCCCTCAGAGTTTGAAAGTAATGTTATTAGACGAAATGTCCCTTGGCTTACTGCTTCGCCTCAGTCATCAGTTAATTTTACACCCTTGCAGGATCTTGAAGGTATCGTAACCCCAAATGGCCTATGCTTTGAAAGACATCATGGTGGAGTAGCTGAAATTAATCCAACTGATTACCGCCTAATGATAAATGGATTGGTGGATAGAGAGATGATCTTCAGTCTTGATGATTTGAAGAGGTTTCCTCAAGTCAATAAATTTTATTTCCTAGAATGTGCTGCTAATGGGGGTATGGAATGGAAAGGAGCTCAACTTAATGGGTGCCAATATACTTTTGGTATGGTTCATAACGTGCAATATACTGGGGTAAAGCTAAGTGATCTACTTAGAGAGTCGGGATTAAAGCCAAAGGCAAAATGGGTTTTGGCTGAAGGTAGTGATACTTCAGGAATGACGCGTTCAATTCCCATCGAAAAGATTTTGGATGATTGTTTGATTGCGTGGGCGATGAATGGTGAAGCTTTAAGACCAGAGCAAGGCTACCCTGCTCGCCTTGTGGTGCCTGGGTGGGAAGGTAATATGTGGGTTAAATGGATAAGGAGACTTGAGTTTGGTGACAAGCCTTACATGACAAGAGAAGAGACATCCAAATATACCGACTTACTCAGAGACGGAAAGGCAAGAATGTTTACATGGGTTATGGAAGCAAAATCAGTAGTTACATCGCCAAGCCCTGAAAAGCCAATCCTATACAAGGGAATTCAACAATTAAAAGGATTAGCTTGGTCTGGAAAAGGAAAAATAAAAAGGGTTGATGTCTCTTTAGACGGTGGGAAAAATTGGAGAACCGCTCAGCTCCATGCACCAATAATGTCCAAATCTTTAGCAAGATTCACACTTCCATTTGAATGGAGTGGTGAGGAGCTTTTGATCCAATCTAGAGCAATAGACGAAACTGGATATGTCCAGCCATATATCCAGGAACTTCAAAACATAAGAGGTAAAAATTCAATTTACCATAATAATTCAATTGCCACTTGGTTGGTAAGTAAATCTGGCAAGGTCGACAATGTACGCTTGGGTTAAGATAGTATCAGCATTGATGCTGACTAGTTTAATAAGTACATTTTCTTCGGAAGCATCAGACAGAGCATTTAATCTAGGGAGTATAGCAACAAGTCAACAAGTAAAAGGCTGGGATATTGATGTAAGACCAGACGGGGTAGGTGCTCCAATTGGCTCAGGTACAGCTTTTGATGGTGAAGAAGTTTTTGCAGAGCAATGTGCGTCGTGCCATGGAGACTTTGGAGAGGGAGTAGATAGATGGCCTGAATTAGTTGGGGGTGATGGAACTCTAAACACCCATGATCCTTTAAAGACGACTGGCAGCTATTGGCCTTATGCTTCAACAATATTTGATTATATTTACAGGGCAATGCCTTTTGGTGCATCACAATCTCTTTCCTACGATGAAACCTATCAGATAGTTGCCTATCTTTTATATATGAATGATATAATTGACGATGATTTTGTCCTATCTGATCAAAACATTGGGTTAATCAAAATGCCTAACCAAGATGGCTTTCTTTTACCAGACCCCAGACCAGATGTATCCAACATTAATGGCAATCCCTGTATGGAAAACTGTAATGTACCAGTGAAGATAATCGGAAAAGCAAAAGATATTGACGTAACTCCAGAAGACTAACTATTTTCATTTTTATATTTAAGAAATTATCATTACACTGAGGTAATGTTTAGCAGAAGAGAATTTCTACAATATTTGTCGGTAATGGGTGGTCTTTTTTCTACCAGTAGCTTCCCAACAATTGCCTCTCCAAAAAACATAACGGAAGCTGACCTTCTGAAATTCGACTCAAAGGGACAAGTTACCTTGTTGCACATAACCGATATGCACGCACAATTGAAGCCAATATATTTCCGACCACCATCAGAAAACTATGGAGTAGGAGACTTTGAAGGCATTCCACCTCATTTGGTAGGCAGCGATTTTTTACGACATTTCGCAATAGAAAAAAATACGCCTTTGGCTTATGCGCATACCATGGTGGATTATGTAAGCCTTGCCAAAGAGTATGGGAAATTAGGGGGATTGGATCGAACCGCTTACCTAATTAAATCTATTCGTGAAGAAAGAGGAAATGATAAGGTTTTGCTATTGGACGGTGGCGATACATGGCAAGGATCATACTCATCTCTTCAAACACAGGGTATGGATATGGTCTCTGCGATGAACCTACTTTCACCAGATGCCATGGTAGGACACTGGGAGTTTACACTCGGGAAGAAGAGGCTAAAAGAACTTACTGAATATCTTGACTGCCCATTTATAGGTGGAAACGTTTTTGATACAGAATGGGAAGAACAAGTTTTTGATAGTACATCATTTTTTGAAAAAGGAGGTATAAAGGTAGCAGTTATTGGCCAGCATTTCCCATATACGGCTATTGCAAACCCGAGCTACTTGGTTAAAGGGTGGTCGTTTGGAATACGCACTGAGTTGCTACAGGAAAATGTAAATAAAGCGAGAGAAAATGGTGCAGAGGTAGTGGTTCTGCTTTCGCATAATGGGTTCGATGTAGATCAAAAACTTGCCAGAATTATTAGTGGTATAGATGTCATTTTGACAGGCCATACTCATGATGCCATACCACATGCAATTAGATTAAACAATACTCTCTTGTTATCTTCGGGTTCTCATGGGAAGTACTTGGGGCGAATAGATTTAAAGGTTAGTAACGGAAAAGTTGTTGATAGCACATCATCATTAATTCCAGTTTTTTCTGAAATATTAAAGTCAGACCAAGAGATGATGGAGAAGATAAATGAGGTAAGAGCTCCTTTCGAAATGGATTCTCAGAAAGTCATTGGCCGAACGGGAGCATTATTGTATAGGAGGGGTAATTTTAACGGAACCTGGGATGATGTGATTTGTGACTCAATAATTGAACAAAGAGATAGTGAAATTTCATTAAGTCCAGGTTTTAGATGGGGAACGACTCTTTTACCTGACCAAAAAATAACTATCGAGGATATTTACAGTCAAACCGCTATAAACTATCCAGAAGTCTACAGAATTAAAATGACCGGGAAAGCAATCAAAGAATTACTTGAAGATGTTTGCGATAATATTTTTAATCCTGATCCGTTTTTTCAGCAAGGTGGAGATATGGTCAGAGTGGGTGGCATGACATATGAGTGCCACCCAAAAGAAAAGATGGGGCATCGCATAAAAAATTTAAAATTAATACGAAATGGTAAACATGTTGAGAAAACCAAAGAGTATGTAGTGTCTGGCTGGGGATCGGTAAATGAAAACGTAGAAGGTCCTCCTATATACGATGTACTAGAAAACTACATCGTTAATAAACAGGAGATAAAACCAGAAAAGCCCTCACCAGTAAGGGTCATTGGAATGTAGATTGGAAGGCAGTTGAAAGACTGCCTTCCTCAATAAAAACTATGAGAACATATCGGTAGTTATACCGTTGTACCACCCTATAGACTCTTCGTAGGTCTTCTTACGCTTAGCGTTGCCCTCATCTGTTTTTGAGACGAACTTATCTACTACTTCGATCTTTTCTTCTCCAGCTTTATAATTCGCTCCAACCTTTATTCCGTCATTAGTTGCTACCAAGGACCAACATGTATTCGAGAATTTCGCAGGAAATACTCTGCTATCAGTTAGTTCGCCCCTTATATGATTTGCTGCAACCTTTGCTTGGCTATTCGCAGAGAAACCAGATTTTGGCATTGCAGACGCAACTGAGGCATCTCCCAGAACGTAAATATTACCATCTGCCTTGGTCTGCATAGATGCTGGAACTATTGGGCTCCAATCTCCATCTGTTACACCGGCATTCATTGCTATAGCACCCGCCCTCTGGGCTGGTACCACGCAAGCAACGTCCGCTTTAAATGTATCAAGATCAGTCTCGATTTCCATTGTTTCTGGATTTACGTTTTTAATGCCACCGTGTGTATCGTTATCAATCCACTCAACCATCCCAGGATAGTGCTTTTCCCAGCCGGCCATAAATAGACCTTGTTTAGAAAACTTATTTTTTGGATCTATAACAACAATTTTTGCAGTTGGATTTCTTTCTTTAAGTATATGAGCAACCATAGAAATGCGCTCGTAAGGTCCCGGAGGACATCTGTATGGGTTTGGTGGAGGAACCATAGCAAAGGTACCACCCTTAGGCATACTTAAAACTTGATCCCTCAAAACCTTGACTTGAGTTCCAGACTTCCAAGCATGAGGCATTTTTGTTTGTGCTTCGACCGAGTACCCATCAATACTGTCATATTTTATATCGATCCCCGGTGATAATACCAACCTATCATAACTGACAGTGGCCCCAGAGCCTAATCTCACTTTGCGTGCAGCCGAGTCTACAGATATAGCCCAATCATGAACTACATTAACTCCATGATTAGCGCTTAAATTATCGTATGAATGACCAATTGAATCATAGTCTCGAAAACCTCCTAAATAAAGGTTCGAGTAAAAACATGTGTAATAATGTTTTGATGCTTCAATTAAAGTCACATCAATCGCGCCTTTCGAGTCTTTTGCAATATATCTTGCAGCCGTTGCTCCACCTGCACCTCCGCCAACAACAACGACCTTGGGTCTAGCTGATCCTGTAGAAATAGCAGGCATAGCTAACAAAGATGTTGAAGCAAGAGCAAAAGATACAAAGGAACGTCTAGATAGATTATTCATCGTGTCCTCCCTATATTATTTTTTTAAGTGTAACAGGATAATTATTTTTTTGAAAATAAAATTGAACAAGTGTTAATTGTTTCTTTACATGTTTTTGATAAAGTTCAGTTCATTTTTCCAAGCTATTAAAATAAATCGCTAAAGACGCTATTTGCTCTTTGTCCAGAGCACTAGCTACTAATTGCATTACTTCGTTCTCCAGCTCTTTATTTTTATATAATATCAGCTTCTTGGCGATATAAAGGGCTTCGGCGCCATTTATGGCAGGGATACCTTCGTCTGATGAGCTTTGATGACACGTTAAACATTGCCCTGATAAATATTCGCCGTAATCAAAGTCAGCTCCATCAAGCAACGGTTCTGCTAATAGTCCCCGAAATATCAGCAAACAAGAAATGGCTATAAAAAATTTAAAAACAAAATTTACCACATATTAAGTTTACTCTCCGAAAAGCAAAATTGTAAATGACTTTTATACCCAGGAACAAAATTTACACATGTGGCTTTAGATCATCCTTATGAACTTACTAGCCAAATATTAGATAGTTTATTTTCTCGTTTTATAATCGGAAAGTTGACCTCTTTAAGTGTAAATTATAAACTAATAGATGTGTAGAAAGAACGGAGCCCAAAATGACAAAAAAATCAACTGGAAATAAAGTAATAGTAGCGGGAGTTGGAATGATTCCTTTTGCTAAGCCTGGAGCTTCAGAGACCTATGATATTATGGGTGCAAAAGCAGCTAAGTTAGCACTTCGAGACAGTGGTGTAGACTATAAAAATATTCAAAGTGCCTTTGTTGGATATGTATTTGGAGATTCCACATCAGGTCAGCGGGCTTTGTATCATGTTGGCATGACAGGTATTCCGATTATAAATGTAAACAATAACTGTTCCACAGGTTCCACAGCACTCTATTTGGCAAGGCAAGCGATAGAAAGTGGTTCTAGTGACTGTGTTCTGGCTCTGGGCTTTGAGCAAATGCGACCTGGAGCGCTTGGTGACATCTACACTGACAGGCCAAGTCCTTTTGGTGAATTTAATGAAACCTGCGAACAGTTAGTAGGGAACGCAGAAATTCCATTAGCGTTACGTTACTTTGGAGGTGCTGGAAAATCACATATGGATAAATATGGGACCACCATGAAAGATTTTGCAAAAATTAGAGCTAAAGCGAGCAGACATGCCGCTAAAAATCCGTTAGCCCTATTCAAAAAAGAGGTCAGTGAGGAAGAAGTAATGGAGTCTCCAATTATGTGGCCAGGTGTTATGACCAGATTAATGGCCTGCCCACCAACCTGTGGTGGGGCTGCTGCTGTATTAGTTTCTGAAAAGTTTGCGAATAAACACAATATCGACTCCAGTGTGAAGATTTTAGCGCAGGCGATGACAACTGATTACGAGTCTACTTTTTCAGAGAAGGATATGATGCAATTAGTAGGCTACGACATGACTAAGGAGGCGGCAAAAAATGTATATCAGCAAACTGGGGTTGATGTTAAAGATGTGGACGTAGTGGAACTACACGATTGTTTTGCCCACAATGAGCTTATAACTTATGAAGCTCTTGGCTTATGTGAAGAAGGCGAAGCGCAAAAGTTTGTTCAAGATGGAGATAATACTTTCGGGGGCAAATTTGTCACCAATCCTTCTGGAGGATTACTTTCAAAGGGACATCCATTGGGGGCAACTGGATTAGCACAGTGTTTTGAGTTGACCCAGCAACTTCGTGGAAACGCAGGCGAAAAGCAAGTTGATGGCGCTAAAACAGCTCTACAGCATAATCTCGGCTTGGGCGGAGCGTGTGTAACTACACTTTATCAAAGCACGTAATTTGATCAGCTTAAAGCAATACCCAAGAATTTTGACATTCTTTGGTTAAATTTTGCTATGTCGTTAGGGAGCTCTCCTTCTACCATCTTTGCCTGATCAAACAGAAGAAAAGAGGCATCATTCAGAGCATCTTTGTCTGTATCCTTAATCTTATTTAGTTTCTTAATAATATTATGGTCAGGATTTATCTCTAATATTCTGGGCATACCCTTGAAATCTTTATTCTGAATTTTCATTATTCTTTCCATTTGAACATCCATCCCAGTATCAGGTGCTACTAGACAGCATGCGCTGTCAACCAGTTTTGTAGACACTTTAACATCCTGTACGCTTTCACCTAGTATTTCTTTGATTTTTTCGACAAGGTCCTTCATCCCTGCCGGTGGCTTTTTCTCTTTTTCTTTTTTATCGTCTGAAAAAGCTGTTAGGTCTATATCGCCTTTGGTAATAGAAACAAACTTTCGATCTTGAAATTCACCTGCCATAGATAACCAAAATGTATCGATCGGGTCCGTTAAAAATAAAACATCTAGCTTCTTTTTCTTAAATACTTCAAGGTGCGGGCTACCTTCTGCCATCTCTTTATTCTCTGCTGCCAAATAGTATATATCTTTCTGTTCAGTGTTCATTTTTTCGATATAGTCTGATAAAAACACGAGCTTGTCCCCATTCATGGACTGAAACTTTGATAGTTCGAGAAGTTCTGTCTTAAGATCAAAATCCTCATAAATTCCTTCTTTAAGAACAATGCCAAATTCATTCCAAAAAGACGAATATTTTTCTTGGTCTTTATCTTTCATCTTTTTCAGTTCGTTAATTACTCTCTTCTTTAATGCCTTAGAGATTTTGTTCAAGGTAACATTATGCTGTAGCATTTCTCTACTAACATTGAGGTCGACGTCTGAGGTGTCGACTATACCTTTGACGAATCTGAGCCATCTCGGTAAAATGCTTTCAGAGTCATCGGTTATCAGGACTCGGTTTGAATAAAGTTTTATCTTAGATTTTACATCCATTTGGAACAAATCAAATGGCCTTGAGTCCGGTATAAAGAGAAGATTTATGTAGCTTAATGTTCCTTCAACCTTGTTATGTAAGGTTAGTAAAGGTTTATTAAATCCAGCACCTATTTGTTTGTAAAACTCTTCATATTGTTCGGCTGAAATATCTTTCTTCTCTCTTGTCCAAATAGCTGAAGCTTTATTAAGCAATTCAGGTTCATTCTTTCCATCAATAAAGTTTACAGAATACATTAAATGATCTGAATACTTTCGAGTTATAAAACCTATCCTTTCTTTATCAAGGTATTCTTTTTCGCTCTTTTTTATGTAGAGGGTGATTTCTGTTCCTACCTCCTCTTTATTAGCTTCAGAAATTTCGTATCCTGAAATACCATCGGATTCCCATTTGTTAGCTTTTGTTTGCCCAACACCCTTACTTACAACTTCAACTTTGTCAGCAACCATAAAAGCAGAATAAAAACCCACACCAAACTGGCCTATAAGATTAACATCTTTTTTCTTCTTGTCTTTTCCCGTATTTTTTTCAAGCTCGGCCAAGAATTCTGTGGTTCCGGATTTAGCAATGGTTCCTAGAGAATTTTCTAATTCTTCTTTGCTCATACCGACGCCGTTATCTTTTATTACGAGCGTGCTATCCTTTTTATTTGCTTGGATCTCAATTTTAAGATCGTCTGTCCCAACGTTATCATTTTTGTTGGTCAAAGAAAGAAAACGGCGCTTATCAAGCGCATCACTGCTATTAGATATCAATTCTCTAAGAAAGATCTCTTTTTCCGAGTAGAGTGAATTAATTACAATGTTGAGAACGCGACCAGTATCTGCTTCAAAAGCCTTTTTCATTGAGAAATTTCCTTCGTTATTGACTTCGTTGGTCTTATTTATGTATTGAATATTCAGTAGTCAATAAGAACACTCGATTTTTTTCGTTTTTTTTAGTATTGTTCAGGTTGTTTTTTAGGCCCAATAAGTGTAAGACCTACCTTGGCAATTAATTTTAGTCACTAAGGAATGTAAATGGACTGGGATAAAAAAGGTTGGCGTGGAAAACCAAGAGTTCAGATGCCTACATATGGCAATCTAGATGAGTTAGCATCTGTCGAGAGTAGCCTTGAAGCATTACCGCCGTTAGTTTTCGCAGGAGAGGTTAGAAATTTACGGGAACAGCTCGCTAAAGTAGGCACAGGCGAAGCTTTTTTACTTCAGGGAGGGGATTGCGCCGAGAGCTTTTCAGAATTTTCGGCAAACTTAATAAGAGATACGTTCAAAGTAATGCTCCAAATGGCCGTAGTGCTTACCTTTGGCTCAAAAAAGCCAGTGGTAAAAATTGGTCGCATGGCAGGGCAGTTTGCGAAGCCTCGGTCTGCAGACTATGAAACAATCAATGATAAAAAACTACCATCATATCGAGGAGATATTATCAATGATATTGCGCCGGACTTGAAAAGTAGAGAGCCTGATCCGAAGAGAATGCTTCAAGCATATACACAATCAGCAGCCTCTGTAAATCTATTGAGAGCATTTTCTCAAGGAGGCTTTGCTGATATACGTCAAGTTCATTCTTGGACCCTAGAGAACACTAGGACAGGAAGCAGATATACGCAGTTTTCACAACTTGCTGAACGAATTTCTGAAGCTCTTGACTTCATGGAAGCGGCCGGTATTTCACCCAATAATACTCAGACGCTTAGAAAAGTTGATTTCTATACAAGCCATGAGGCATTGCTTTTGGAATATGAAGAGGCACTTTGCAGAATTGACAGCCTCACAGGTAATCCAATTGCGGGTTCAGGCCATATGCTTTGGATCGGGGATAGAACCAGAGATCCAGATGGGGCTCATGTTGACTTTTGTAGCGGTGTGGAGAATCCAATAGGACTTAAGTGTGGACCAAGTCTATCTAAAGGTGATTTGGTGAGACTAGTTCGAAAGCTCAATCCAAAAAATGAAATGGGTAGGCTAACTTTAATAACTAGATTTGGTCATAATAAAGTTTTGGATTATCTACCGGGACTAATAAAAATCGTTCAATCAGAAGGCCTGAATGTTGTTTGGTGCTGTGATCCCATGCATGGAAACACTGTTAAGTCAACCAGTGGGTTCAAAACCAGACCATTTGATCATGTATTGGCTGAGGTACAAAACTCGTTCACAGCTCATCGATCAGAGGGGACATACCTTGGCGGTGTTCATTTTGAAATGACAGGAAAAGATGTGACCGAGTGTACCGGTGGACTGCAATTAATTGATGATGAAGACCTTTCCTTGCGGTATCACACCGCCTGCGACCCCAGATTGAATGCTTCTCAATCCCTTGAGCTAGCATTTTTAGTAGCGGAACAATTGGAAAAATAAAACAAGGCGAATACCCACTTTTGTAATGCAAAATTTTTGTGTAGTAACATCGCATAAAGAAATACCAACTTCTGAAATAGTTTTTCTGAAGAACCGTTTGAACGCCGTAAGAGTAGATATGCTAGGTTCGTGTGGAGTTCAATTTCAAGTCCACCCAGAAAACATCACAAAGGAGCTTGGGCTAGAAATAAGTAAAAAAATTGACATTAATTTCATAACTGAGAATGAACGAAGTGTGTATCTATTAGCTTCTGATATGGATGGAACTATTTTAGAAGAAGAATGCATTGATGAGATTGCTGATCTTGTTGGGAAAGGGTCCGAAGTTAGGAGTATTACGGCACAAGCAATGCAAGAAGGTTTAAATTTTGAAGAAGCTCTACAGAAAAGATTAGCTTTACTTAAGGGTACTAAATTAGAAGTTTTAGAGCATTGTTTATCCAAAAAAATCAATGTAAGGCCTGGTGCTTCGGTTCTTTTTAAAACGTTTAAAAAACATTTTGGAAAAACTGCTATTCTTTCAGGAGGATTTACTTATTTTGCTGATCATATTCAGAAAAAATTGGGAGCAGATTTCTCCTTTGCAAATGTCTTAGAACATAAAGGGGGTTGCTTAACTGGAAAAGCACTAGGAACAATAGTAAACGCAGAGAAAAAGCTTGAATTGATGAAACAATTAATTGCTCTGCAAGGGAAAAACAGCTCTAAAGTTGTGGCGATAGGTGATGGAAATAATGATATAAAAATGATTTCAGAATCTGGAGTGGGTATTTCGTTCAAGGGCAGCGATCATCTTAATTTTTCTGCAAAACATGTGTTAAAGAATTCAGATATATCGGCTATCCTATATTTGCTTGGACTTAGAGAAGAGCAGTTTGTTTATTAAATTTTATTTGTGGAGAAATTGAGCTTGTCAGAAAAAGGCATATTAGTGATTTTGTCTTCTCCATCGGGAGCAGGTAAGACAAGCATTGCCCGTGCTTTGGTTGAAGAAAATAAAAACTTTTTATTTTCCGTTTCGGCTACTACGAGAAAATCTAGGCCAGGTGAAGTAAATGGCAAAGAGTATCACTTTCTAACCGTTGACGAATTCAGAGAAAAAATTAATGATGGTCAATTTTTAGAGTATGCCAAAGTTTTTGGAAATTTATATGGGACCCCTTTAGAACCTGTAATGGAGTCTATTAATGATGGTAAAGATTTGATTTTTGATGTCGACTGGCAAGGCGGTAAACAAATTCGTAGTTCATCTCTAAGTAAATTTGTTATTTCCATATTCATTTTACCTCCATCAATCAAAGCGCTACAGGAGAGGCTGATGGCGCGAGCTCAAGACTCTTCAGAAACTGTTAAAGATAGAATGACAGAATCTATTGGTGAAATAATGCACTGGAACGAATATGATTATGTAATTGTAAACAATAATTTTGAGCAAACCCTTTATGAGGTAAAATCGATAATAACATCTGAAAAGTTGCGACGCGTTAGAAATAGCCAACTGGAGGAGTTTATTGAAACACTTACAAACGAATTTAAGGAATTGAAGTCATGACAACTATTTACGAGCTCGGAAATATGAAGCCTACGCTGCCAGAAAATAAAGATTTTTGGATTGCTCCGAGTGCATTTGTTATAGGTAATGTAATAATGAAAGAAGGAACATCTGTCTGGTTTGGAACAACTATAAGAGGGGATAACGAGACAGTGACAATAATGGATGGCACCAATATACAAGAAAACACAATTCTCCATACAGACTTAGGATTCCCGATTGAAATAGGGAAAAACTGCACAATAGGCCATAAAGCAATGCTTCATGGATGCATTATTGAAGATAACACTCTTATTGGTATGGGGTCGACAATATTAAATGGTGCTCGAATAGCAAAAAATTGTTTAGTAGGTGCCTGCTCCTTGGTAACTGAGGGTAAAACGTTCCCAGAAAACTCTCTCATCATGGGAGCCCCAGCAAAGGTTGTAAGGCAACTAACAGAAAAAGAGATTGAGGGGATCACGAAGTCTGCACAATGGTACCAACAAAACATGAGACGCTTCAACTCAGACATGAAAGCTATTAAATTATAAGCAATTGGAAAGTTAAATGAGTTCAATTGCTATATTGAGAGTTTCAATTGTTTTAGCTTTGACTATAACGCTTATGCCTATTTATCTGCTTGGGTTAGCGCTAGATTATTTATTCGGACAAAGGCTTGTTGTTTTGCTAATAAAAAAGTTTTGGTCTAGAGCTGTGATGAAGACAATTGGCATAGAATGGGAGCTAGTAGGGCTAAAGAGCGAGGCTCATGTTTTTGTCTCCAATCACATTTCCTGGATCGATATTTTGGCTATAAATAGCATTCTCGATGTGGTCTTTATTGCAAAAAAAGAAGTTAGATCTTGGCCAGGCTTAGGAGTCCTCGCCGCTTTAGGGCAAACAATATTTATAGAAAGAAAATCTTTAAATGCACTTTCGCATAAGCGTGCTGTGGAAGAATGTTTAAAAAAAGGCCAAAGTATATTTTTCTTTCCAGAGGGCACAAGTACTGACGGATCAATTATTAAGCAATTTAAATCATCCCTATTTGAAGTTTGTTATGGTGAAACATTTAAAGAAAAGATTTTAGCGTCCGTTCAGCCTTTAACAATTATCTACAAGTCACCAATACAAAATGACCCTGGTTTTTATAGTTTTTGGAGAGAAGAGGATACAATCTTTGAAAACATAAAAAAAATCATCAAGAAAGTACGTCACGGCAGGGTCCGCTTAGTATTCCATAAGCCAATTGAATTCAACGCATGCGGTGACCGAAAGCATTTAAGTTACGCGTGTTACAAAGCGGTTAAAAATGGTTTATTAAGCCCAGAAAACTCATTTTAGGATATCAGTACCAATATACTGAGCATTTTGCCCAATTTCTTCCTCTATACGTAAAAGTTGATTATATTTTGCTAACCTGTCACTTCTCGATAATGATCCAGTCTTTATTTGAGTGCACCCGGTAGCCACTGCTAGATCAGCTATAAACGTATCCTCTGTTTCTCCAGATCTGTGAGACATTATACAGGAATAATTATTTTCCTGAGCTAGTGAAATTGTCTCTACAGTTTCACTTAATGTGCCTATTTGATTTGGTTTTATCAGGATTGCATTCCCTGCACGTCTTTCTATCCCCTCTCTGAGTCGGATTTTGTTGGTAACAAATAAGTCATCTCCCACCAATTGTACTTTTGAACTTAGGGCTTCAGTGAGCAGTTCCCACCCTGCCCAATCATCCTCAGCCATTCCATCTTCAATAGAGAAAATAGGATACATCTTGCATAGCCTCTCTAGGTTTGCAGCATTTTCGTCCGCTGATAAAGATTTATTTTCACCCACCAAGTTATACCTGTGATTTTCGTAATATTCTGTTGATGCACAATCAAGAGCTAAATAAAAATCTTTCTCTAAAATGTATCCACAAGATTTGATTGCCTTCACAACTGCATCTAGGGCTCTCTCAGTACTTTCCAAAGCTGGAGCAAAACCTCCTTCATCTCCTATATTGGTACTAAATCCATCTGTCTTCAGGTTATTTTTAAGTGTTTGAAAAACTTCGCATGACATTTGTATGGCCTTACTGAAAGTTTTTGCCCCGATTGGCATAATCATAAACTCCTGAAAATCGATGGTGTTATCCGCGTGACTGCCCCCGTTAATTATATTCATTAAAGGTACTGGGAGTTTATACTCTTTTACGGATCCTAGGTACTTAAAGAGCGACTGATTTTTTAAACTAGATGCTGCTCTAGCTGTTGCTAGAGAAACTCCCAATATCGCATTACCACCTAAATTGGACTTGTTTGGTGTGCCGTCCAATTGAATTAGCATATCGTCGATTTTCTTTTGGTCTAATGGATCATGGCCTTTTAAGTACGGATTTATTTTTTCATTTATATTGTTAACAGCTGTTCTTACCCCCTTCCCCAAATACCTTGTTGAACTATAATCTCGCAACTCTGAGGCTTCGTGGCTGCCGGTAGAGGCTCCAGAGGGAACTGAAGCTCTTCCAAAAGAACCATCTATTAGAGATACATCAACTTCAATGGTAGGGTGCCCTCTGCTATCAATTATCTCACGTGCTATTATTCGATCAATGGTTATTGTCAATTTTTTTTCCATATAGTTCTAGTTTGTGTCCGATTAGCTTATAGCCTAGCTTCTTAGCTATTTTCTTTTGTATATGCTCAATTTCTTCATCAATGAACTCTATGACTTTACCAGTATCTAGATCGATTAAATGATCATGATGTTTTCTCACCGCATCCTCAAATCTTGATCGACCGTCGTTAAATTCTAATTTTTCAAGAATACCAGCATTCTTTAAAGTTTTAACCGTCCTATACACTGTTGCTATTGATACTTTACTGTCGATTTTGTTCGCTCTTTCGAATAAAGTTTCAACATCCGGATGATCGTCAGAGTCTTCTAGCACCTTAATGATTAATCGCCTCTGACCAGTCATTCTGATGCCAACTTTTCTACATCTGGAAGATATTGTTTCAATTATCATTTTTTTTGAGCAAGTCTTTAGCATGCTCCCATATTTCATGTAATTTTTTATCCGTCAGATGTTTATCAGATAATTTCGCAGCCTTGATTAACTTAATTGACTCACTTATTCTTTTTTTGAATTTTTTGATTGAAACATCTAAGCTTTTCTCTGGGTCTACATCAAGTTTTCGCCCCAGATTAACAACAGAAAACAGGACATCCCCAAACTCTTCCTCTATGTAAATTTTCTTATTATTTTCACAAGCATGCCAAAGTTCTTTCACTTCTTCGTTTATCTTGCTGAGAACTTCCGATGAATTGGTCCAATCAAAGTTTAGTTGTGAGGCTTTTTTTTGGACTTTTGCGGCATGAGCCAGTGCAGGAAGTGATAGGGGCACGTCTTCAAAAAATTTCTCAGGATCTTTTGTACTATTTTTTTCCAGAGATTTAATTTTTTCCCAATTATCTTTCACTTCTTTTGTGGAAATACTGCTTCCAGCTCGTTTTTCTTTGTCGAATACATGGGGATGCCTGAAAATCATTTTATCGCAAATATCTTGGACTACATCATCAAAGGTAAAGCCATAATCTTTCTCAGCTATATGGCAATGAAACGCTATCTGAAATAAAAGATCTCCGAGCTCACTTTTTATTGCGTCCTTTTTGTCTAAAGAAATGGCGTGCTGAAGTTCGTGTGCTTCTTCGATACAATAATGTGCTATGCTTTTGTTATCTTGCTCAATATCCCAAGGGCACCCAGATATAGGATCTCTCAGTTTCTCAACTAATGACACTAGTCTTTGTATTCCAATATTACGGTTGTAGACTTTGTCATTTTTTGATTTTTCCATAAAAATATTTATCCTGTTAATTACCCTTCGCCTTTGTAAGGGGCCACATACTGAAGGGCCATATCCCAAGGGAAAAAGATCCAAGTATCTTGACTGACTTCTGTTATAAAAGTGTCTAGCGAATCTTTGCCCAATGGTTTGGCGTAAACGGCTGCGTAGTGTGCTTTTGGATATAAGCTTCTTATCGTATGAAAGGTTTTTCCCGTATCGACCAAGTCATCAACAATGAGTATTCCATCTCCGTTCCCTATATAAACTTCTGCAGGGCTCTTTAGAATTTTCGCGTCAGACTGCACTTGATGGTCATAAGATTTAACGCTAATTGTTTCCACAACTCTTAAGTCCAGCTCTCTCGCTACAACCATTGCAGGAACCATACCGCCCCTTGTAACAGCTACTACAGCTTTCCAACTACCCTTTTGAGGAGATATTTTCTCCAAGCGCCACGCAAGCGCCCTAGAGTCTCTATGGATTTGCTCCCAAGATATATGAAATCCTTTTTCGTGAGGTAACGTTTCCATTTTTTTTACTCTTTTCTGCCGGTAACGACATCTATATCAGGGGCATCTTCCGCCTTCATTCCAACAATATTATATCCAGCATCGACATGCAAATTTTCACCAGTAATTCCAGAAGATAGGTCTGATAAAAGAAAAAGTGAAGCGTTCCCCACTTCATCCTGAGTAACATTTCGTCTCAAAGGCGAATTTAATTCATTCCATTTCATAATATATCTAAAGTCCCCAATTCCAGAGGCAGCTAATGTTTTTACTGTTCCTGCACTTATCGCGTTTACTCTAATATTTTTTTTACCTAAATCCATCGCCATGTATCGTACGGATGCTTCTAATGCGGCTTTTGCAACACCCATCACGTTATAATGAGGTAGCACTTTCTCAGAGCCATAGTATGTCAATGTTATTATTGAGCCTCCTTGAGGCATTATTCTCTCTGCTTCCTGAGCAACCGCGGTGAAAGAGTATACAGAAATGTCCATTGTGGATAAGAAATTTTGTTTTGACGTATCTACATATCTTCCTCTCAATTCATTTTTATCAGAAAAACCAATGGCGTGAACCAGAAAGTCGATATCGTTCCATTCATCTTTTATTTTCGCGAAAGTTTCTTTTATCGCATTCTGATCCGCGACATCACACTCCAAGGTGAAATTAGACTTAACACTTTCGGCTAGTGGTGTTATTCTCTTTTTTAGGGCTTCACCTTGATAAGTGAAAGCTAATTTTGCTCCCTGGGAGCTGCATGATTTTGCTATACCCCATGCTATCGACCTTTCATTTGCCACGCCCATTATCAAGCCTTTTTTACCAGATAGCAGACCCATTTGTTAATACTCCCTATGAATCTATTGAAATAAAATTATATAAAGGATAGTGATTTTTTTTTTAAATGCCATAACTGAGATAAAAAAATTGGGAATAAAATGGAAAGTACGTTTGATGAAAAGTTATTTGCGGGGGAGGAACCTTTTACGATCTTCCGTAGATGGTTAGAAGAAGCAAGAGAGACAGAGATTAATGACCCTGATGCGATTGCGTTAGCTACCGTTGATGAGGAAGGTTTGCCTAACGTGAGAATGGTATTGCTGCGAATCATTGAAGATGATGCTTTTGTTTTTTTCACTAATTACGGTTCGAAAAAAGCGCGAGAAGCTTTGTTAACTAATAAAGTAGCGTTCAATATACATTGGAAGTCATTAAGGAGGCAGATAAGAGTTAGAGGTTATGTTGAGAGGGAAGATGGAATGATTGCGGATAAATATTTTTCCGAGAGAGAGGTTGGTTCTCAAACTGCGGCTTGGGCCTCTAAACAAAGCGAGACATTAAACGATAGACAGGAGCTCATAGAAAGATGGCATTCTTATAAAAATCAATTTGAGACAAATGTAAGAAGGCCAGATTTTTGGGGAGGTATACGCATTAAACCAATTCAAATTGAATTTTGGGCTGATGGACAATATAGACTGCATGATAGGTTTCTTTGGGAAAGAGTGCTTGGAGAAAAGTCTTGGAGTGTTCGTAGGTTGTATCCTTAATTCTTTTACTGTTTTTTTTTAAAATTCTGGTATACTCTATGTTAAGTGTTCTTGTAGCGTAGGAGTGGTTGATTGAGTGTTAAGTTGAAGGGAACAGTTAAGTGGTTTGACACTACAAAGGGTTTTGGTTTTCTAGTTGTTGATGATGGTAACGGCGACGTCCTTCTGCATGCTAATGTACTAAGAAATTTTGGAAGAGGGTCGGTTGTTGAAGGTTCAACAGTAGAGTTTGAAGTTCAGGATACCGACAAGGGTAGACAGGTATCAATCATTCATAGCTTGAATGTTCCTAATGAGACTACTGAAAGTTTAGAAGAGAGCGAAGAATTTGGTATACCAGATGTGTCTGGAGTTGAGATGGTACCAGCACGTGTTAAATGGTTTGATAAATCAAAGGGGTTTGGCTTCGCAAATGTTTATAAGTCGCATGAGGACATCTTTCTCCACATGGAGATCCTTAGGCATTTCGGTTTTTCTGATTTGCAAGCCGGAGAAGCGGTGGTACTGCAAGTAGTTGACGGCCCAAGAGGAAAAATGGCCGGAGCTGTACACTCTTGGGATAATATTTCTTGAAAGATAGCTATTTTTGGTCCAACAATGGAGCACGCAATTAGCATCATTTACGATGATTCGCGGGGCGTGGCGCAGCCTGGTAGCGCGACGGTTTTGGGTACCGTAGGTCGTGAGTTCGAATCTCGCCGCCCCGACCACCTCAAATGGTGAGAGCAATTAGAGACTTGGCTATAGTTTATAAAAAACTAACAGCCATTCCCCAAGAATTGATGTCAACAAAAAAATTTTTCTTTTTTTAAAAAATTTTTGTTGACCAGAGGGTGCTTTATCGCGCAAGTTGTATGTCAGGCTTGAAAAACAACAATATGTAGTGTGCGAAATAACAGCACGACAGTTGTTTCGGAGATACTTTGTTGTTTAGTCAAATAACCATTGTAAAAAAAAATTGGGGACGAGCATAATGAAATTCGAACGAAAAAACACTATTGAGGGCAGAGAAGTCTACGAGAATATGGACTTCAAAACGACTGATTCAGAAATCAGAAATCCAGATGGGTCAATTGTGTTTAGCGCACAGAATATTGAAATTCCGGATGCTTGGAGTCAAGTTGCCGCAGATGTGTTAGCGCAAAAATATTTCAGAAAAGCGGGTGTGCCAAAAATACTAAAAAAAGTACAAGAGGAAGGAGTGCCAATTTTTCTTCAACGGAGCATCGAGGATACAGTTGCGTTGGAGAAATTAGACTCCGACCAAAGGTATTCCAGTGAAACGACAGCGAGACAGGTTTTCGATCGCCTGGCAGGTGCTTGGGCATATTGGGGCTGGAAAGGAAACTATTTTGACAGTGAAAGAGATGCGAGGATTTATTATGATGAGATGAGGTATATCCTTGCCAATCAAATGGGAGCGCCTAACTCTCCTCAGTGGTTTAATACTGGGTTGCATTGGGCCTATGGGATAGATGGCCCGAGTCAGGGCCACTTTTATGTTGATTATAAGACACACAAATTAACAATGTCTAAGTCTGCATATGAGCACCCCCAACCCCACGCATGTTTTATTCAGTCAATCCAAGACGACTTGGTGAACGAAGGCGGAATAATGGATCTGTGGAAAAGAGAGGCAAGACTTTTTAAGTATGGCTCAGGAACGGGAACAAACTTCTCGACATTGAGGGGGAGCGCTGAAGGTTTAACAGGTGGGGGAAAGTCCTCAGGACTGATGTCTTTCTTAAAAATAGGTGACCGATCCGCAGGCGCGATAAAATCGGGGGGAACCACAAGGCGAGCAGCAAAAATGGTAATATGCGATGTAGATCACCCTGATATTGAGGAATTTATAAACTGGAAAGTAATCGAAGAGCAAAAAGTGGCTGCGTTGGTTGCAGGTTCAAAGTTACACGAAAAAATGCTTAATAAGATCTTCGCAGCTGTGGACTCTGAAGGTGTCGATAAAAAAAACAGCACAAACCCGAAGTTAAACAAGGAGCTAAATAAGGCAATTAGAGAGGCACGTCAAAGTATGATACCCGATACCTACATAAACAGGATATTGGAATACGCAAGACAAGGATATAAAGAGATATCGTTTCCAACTTATGACACCGATTGGGACTCTGAAGCATATTTGACTGTATCGGGTCAAAACTCAAATAATTCAGTGAGAGTGACAGACAGATTTTTAAGAGCTGTAAAAGAAAATAAAGATTGGGAACTTTTAAAAAGAACAGACGGTAAAGCTCTTAAAAAGGTCAAAGCACGAGAACTGTGGGATCAGATATCACACGCAGCGTGGTCCTGTGCCGATCCAGGCATCCAATATCACGATACCATCAATGCATGGCACACCTGTCCAGAAGATGGAAACATACGAGCTTCTAATCCATGTTCAGAATATATGTTTCTTGATGATACAGCCTGCAATTTGGCATCAATTAATCTTATTAAGTATCTGAAAGAGGGAAAATTTGACCATGATAGTTTTATGCATTCGGTAGAACTATGGACTCTGAGTTTAGAAATTTCCGTTATGATGGCACAATTTCCCAGCAAGGAAATAGCGGTGGGGTCTTTTGACTATAGAACTCTTGGGTTAGGCTATGCTAATCTTGGAGGGTTGCTCATGAATATGGGTCTATCATATGACAGTAAAGGAGGTAGGGCTATCTGCGGAGCAATAACTGCTTTAATGACAGGCACCTCTTATAAAACATCAGCAAAACTAGCCGGAGAGGTCGGGTCGTTCAAAAGATTCACAAAAAATAAAAAACATATGCTGAGAGTTATAAAAAATCATAAGAGGGCAGCTTTTGGCAAGGATAGTGGCTACGATAAGGTTAATGTCAATCCGGTACCTCTAGATACAAAGAATTGCCCAGACTCAAGTCTTGTTGCCGTTGCTCAAGAGGAGTGGACGCAAGCATTGTCTCTTGGAGAAAAGTTTGGGTTTAGAAATGCCCAGGTTTCTGTGATTGCGCCTACTGGAACGATTGGTCTGATTATGGATTGTGACACAACAGGAATTGAGCCTGACTTCGCACTTGTGAAGTTCAAGAAGCTTGCAGGAGGCGGATATTTCAAAATAATAAACCAATCAGTTCCCAGCGCGCTTAAAGTATTAGGGTATGACGAGGAAAAAATCGACTCCATAGTTAACTATGCTGTGGGCAATGGATCACTAGAAAACTGCCCAAAAATAAACCCAACCTCCTTGTTGGGACACGGGTTCTCCTTGAAAGAAATTGAAAAAATTGAAAAAGCTCTGCCAACTGCTTTCGATATTAAGTTTGTTTTCAATCAATGGACATTGGGGCAAGAATTTTGCCGAGATACTCTCGGAGTACCGATGGACAAACTTAATGACCCAAGCTTTAGTCTACTAGCACACCTAGGCTTTAGTAACGAAGATATATCTCAAGCAAATGATTATGTTTGTGGAACAATGACTTTGGAAGGTGCTCCATACCTAGACGAAGCACACCTGCCAGTTTTTGATTGTGCAAACATTTGTGGAAAGAAAGGGAAACGATATCTTTCAGTCGAGAGCCATATTTACATGATGGCCGCTGCACAATCATTCATTTCTGGGGCTATTTCAAAAACAATAAATATGCCGAGCGATTCATCTATTAAGGATTGTAAGGATGCCTACGAATTAAGCTGGTCCCTAGGCGTTAAGGCTAATGCGCTTTACAGAGATGGTTCAAAACTTTCTCAACCTCTGTCATCAGCATTAATTGAAGATGAAGCTGATGAGCTAGAAGAAGATATGATCCAAGAAACCAACGCTCAAAAAGTTCTGGAGCAGATTGTTTATAAGGAAATAGTAAAAGGTCGGTCAAAGCTTCCTGAGAGACGGAAGGGATATACACAAAAAGCAGTTGTAGGAGGTCATAAAGTTTATCTTCGTACTGGAGAATATGGTGATGGAAAGCTGGGCGAGATATTCATAGACATGCATAAAGAAGGTGCTGCTTTTCGAGCTATGATGAACAACTTCGCTATCGCAGTCTCAGTAGGGTTACAATACGGGGTACCCCTTGATGAGTTTGTAGAGGCTTTTACGTTCACTAGATTTGAACCTGCTGGGCTTGTGCAAGGTAATGATACAATTAGAAATGCCACTTCAATTTTGGATTATATTTTCAGAGAGTTGGCTATATCTTACTTAGATAGAACAGATTTGGCTCATTCCATACCTGAAGATAACCTCGACACTTTAGGCGAAAAAGTGGAGTCTAGTAAAGCCGTTAAAAACGATGCCATAAGGAAAGCAGAGGGATCTCTCGAAATGATTAAAGAGCTTTCCAGCTCCGGATATCTAAGAAAAAGATTTCCAACGGTGAGTGATAAACCTCAAGAAAAGGTGGTAACCGCAGGCAATTTAACAGGTGCTAATGTAAAAGGATCTCTACAAGTTTCAGATCAAGTAACGAAAGCAAAAATGCAAGGATATGAAGGCGACCCTTGCAATGAATGTGGTAATTTCACATTGGTGAGAAATGGAACTTGTTTGAAATGCAACACGTGCGGGAGTACCTCTGGGTGCAGCTAAAAACGCTAGCTAGAATTGTCGCCTCTAAGTAACGCGACAATCCCCGTTCTGGCTATTTCTTCAAGACCCAAAGGAGCCATTAGCTCAGCAAATGCATCTATCTTCTCTGAAGTACCCGTAAGTTCGAACGTAAAGCTCTTCAAAGTGCTGTCAACGACTTTTGCCCTAAACACATCTGCTAGCCTCAAAGATTCCACTCGCTGATTGCCATTCGCAACAACCTTGAATATTGCAAGCTCCCGTTGAACAGCCTTACCTTTAAGAGTGAGATCTATTACTTCGTGAACAGGAACCATCCTATTGAGTTGTGCCTTAATTTGGTTTATTACTTTTGGGGTTCCAGTTGTAACTATCGTAATTCTCGACCTATGTCCATCGGGATCGACCTCCGCAACCGTTAAGCTGTCAATGTTATAACCTCTGCCAGAAAACAAGCCAATAACCCTTGCTAAAACACCAGATTCGTTATCAACAATAATAGAAAGAGTATGTGCAGCTTCATAGTCGAGATTAGGATCCCTGAGATTGTAAGCGCTTTGTTTATTTACCCCTTTTTTCAATTTTAAAGACATTTTCCAAGCTCTTTCCGTATTAATTAAACCAATACAGCACCATCATCTGAGATACTGTTTTCTTCCGTTTGTTCCCCAAGAATCATTTCGTTATGGGCTTTACCAGATGGAATCATGGGAAAACAATTTTCATGTTTTTCGACCAAGCAATCAAATATTACTGGGCCAGGATAGTCAATCATTTCTCTGATATTATCATCTAGCATAGCAGGGTCTTCACATCTTATGCCTTTTATCCCATATGCCTCTGCTAGCTTAACGAAATCAGGTAAAGCATCAGACCAGCTGTGAGAATACCGTTCTCCATGCAATAATTCCTGCCATTGCCTTACCATGCCTAGTCTCTCATTATTTAAAATAAACTGCTTTACTGGTAATCGGTATTGTACTGCGGTCCCTAATTCTTGCATGTTCATTAGCCAGCTCGCCTCTCCAGCGACATTGATTACAAGAGAGTTTGGGTGGGCGATTTGAATACCAATAGATGCTGGAAAACCATACCCCATTGTACCTAATCCTCCGGATGTCATCCACCTATTAGGTTCTTCAAATCCCATAAATTGTGCAGCCCACATTTGGTGTTGACCAACCTCAGTCGATACAAATCTATTGTAAGACTTAGTCAGTTCCTCTAGTCTTTGAACGGCATATTGAGGCTTGATAACACTGGAAGAATTCTCATAGCCAAGTGATTGCACTTCTTTCCAACTATTTATGGATTTCCACCAAGCGGTTAATTTTTTCTTATTTACTTTAGAACCTCTTTCCTTCCATCTAGCAATTAGCATGCTTAGTATCTGGGAAACATCCCCAATTAAAGGCGCGTCTACAGTTATGTTTTTATTTATTGAAGAAGGGTCAATGTCTAGGTGAACCTTGTAAGAGTTCGGACTAAAAGCGTCAATTCGTCCTGTTATCCGGTCGTCAAAGCGAGCGCCAATACAAAGCATAAAGTCGCAGTCGTGCATAGACATATTGGCTTCATAAGTGCCATGCATACCTAACATTCCTAACCAGTTTTTTCCTGAAGCAGGATAACTACCAAGACCCATTAGAGTAGAAGTTATTGGGAAATTTGTACCAGCGACCAAATTTCTGAGTGAGTTTACTGCTGATTGACCAGAATTAATAACGCCGCCTCCACTATAAATTATAGGCCTCTCAGCTAGCTCTAATCTATATATTGCTTCATCCAACATATTAAGATCAATAGAGGGCTCTTTTTTAATAAAATTCTTTTTTATTTCGTTTTTCTTAGTGTAGCAACCAGAAGCAAACTGAACGTCTTTTGGAACATCTACCAAAACGGGCCCAGGTCTGCCAGTTCCTGCAACTTCAAAAGCTTTGTGTATAGTTTCGGCTAGTTTGTTTGTATCTTTAACAAGCCAGTTATGTTTTGTGCAGGGTCTGGTGATACCCACGGTATCCGCTTCCTGGAAAGCATCATTCCCTATCATAAAAGTAGGCACTTGACCACTTATAACTACTATTGGGACACTGTCCATTAATGCATCTGTAAGCCCTGTTACTGAGTTGGTTGCGCCTGGTCCAGAGGTGACAAAAACCACACCAATTTTTCCAGTAGATCTTGCGTATCCTTCGGCAGCATGAGTAGCAGCTTGCTCGTGTCGAACAAGAATATGTTTAATTTTCTTTTGCTGAAATAGTTCGTCATAAATTGGCAGAATCGCCCCCCCAGGATAGCCAAAGACGGTATCCACACCCTGATCAATCAAAGCTTTTATCACTATCTCTGCGCCAGTAATTTTATTTGCCTGTGTCATATTAAAGTCTCTTTGATTTAAAAACGTTGTTTAGACTATGACTGTAAGGCAATCGTTCTTTTTTTTAAAGAGTTTATTTAAATTTTGATTTTGAGCCTATCTAAAGTACGAAAGTACTACTGCCTTGCATAAAGATTGTAAAGGGTGGGCTTTAATGTATTTAAAATTTTATATTTTTTATGTGCTTGATATTGACAAGTAACTAGGATATACAAGGAGGCTATTTATGTAGTTGAGTAGTATTTAAATAAATTTTGTTTGGAGGAAATATGAAACGACGTGATTTTATTACAAAGGCAGGTATTGGAACTGCCGCAGTAGCTGGAGCAGCACTAGCAGCACCAGCTGTAGCTCAAGAGAGAAAAGTGCTGACTTGTGTTTCAAGTTGGCCCAGAGACTTCCCTGGTCTAGGAACTTCTGCTCAAAGGTTAATGGAAAGAATAACGCAGCTTTCAGAAGGTCGGATTACCATGGAGTATTTTGCTTCTGGAGAAAAAGTGGGTGGTCTTGATGTTTTTGATGAAGTAGCCTCTGGTAACTCATCATGCTACATCTCGGCTGACTATTATTTTACGGGGAAACACCCAGGTTTCGCTTACTGGACATCGGTTCCCTTCGGCATGACTTGTCCTGAGTGGTGTGCATGGGTAAAATTTGGCGGTGGCCAGGCTCTGTGGGACGAAGTGTCCGGAGAGTTTGGTCTTAAGGCCATCACTTGTGGTTCAACAGGTACGCAGGCCGGCGGATGGTTCAACAAAGAAATCAACAGTGCTGATGACCTCAAAGGACTTAAGATGCGTATTCCTGGTCTTGGCGGGCAAGTTATCTCTAAACTGGGTGGTACAACAGTAACACTTCCAGGTGGTCAGATTTATGAAAACTTAGTATCCGGTTCGATTGATGCGACGGAGTGGGTAGGTCCATACAATGACTACTTCATGAAATTTTATGAAGCAGCAAAATTCTACTACACCGGTGGAATGCACGAGCCAGGAGGAGGACTTTCTTTTGCATTCAACGCAAGCCTATGGGGTAGCATGACAGAGTGGGAAAAGGCCATTATAACCGCTGCTGCCTTTGAAGAACAGGCTGCTCAGTATGAAGAAGGTATAGCTAAGAATGGTGAGTATCTTGGCAAACTCGTTAATGAGCAGGGCGTAGTAGTGAAAGCCTTTAGTGATGAGGTTTGGGACTCTTTTGGTGATGCCTCTGCTGAGGTCTATGAAGAAGTGAGAGATCACAGCGCGTTAGCTAAAAAGATTGATGACGCTTTCCAAAAAGCTCTGAGAGAAATTGGTGGTACAATGGCACAATTTGAAGGTACTTTTGTTAACCAAAGAAACAGAGTGTTGGGCATAGAAGCTTAAGACGTATTATTGTTGGTTGGCGCGCTTTGTGCTCGCCAACCACTAAACGGAATAATTTATGACTGATAGTGCTATGAACGGACAAGCAGTAGATAGGGTATGGAAGAGATACCTAGGATGGACTACTGTTTCTTTGTTGGTTGCATTCTTAATTAACAACTTTCTTAACATCTATTTTGGTTTTGAGAGATTATCATCCTTGTTCACAGGATTTAGCTACACTGGTAGCATCACCTTATTTATCTATATTGCTTTCATTGCTTTGGGAATGTGGTATGTAAATAGTTCAGTCAACGAGAGTTACAGAGACCAAGCAAAAAAATTGCATGGGTTTAATGTATACTTTTTGAGAGGATGCTTCTTTGCAGTTTTGTTCATAGGCTGTATCGACTTTTTTCTGGCGTTGTTGAGATCTATAGATGTGTTAAAATTGCTTGTTGGTGAAACCACGTCCAGAGCATTGGGGCTCGGAAATGTCGTAGGTCCTTATATACACGTTCCTCTGATAGTTTTAGGTTTTATCGTCGCTAACTTCTCAAAGACATTGGGATGGACGTGGTTGGCCCTCTTAATTGTATTCGCTGAGCTTGTGATCGTTATCTCTAGGTATCTTTTTTCGTACGAACAGTCTTTTATGGCAGATTTAGTCAGATACTGGTATGCGGCACTATTTTTATTCGCGTCTGCCTATACTTTATACGATGAGGGTCATGTTAGAGTGGACGTAGTATATGCAGGTCTTAGTGAAAAAGTAAAAGCATATGTGAATGCGTGGGGTTCATACATACTGGGCGTTGTGACTATGGTTGTAATTGTACTTATTGGATTTAACGGAAAGACATCAATTATAAATTCCCCCTTATTAGTGTTCGAGATTACGAACCAAGGCATAAACGGAATGTTTATAAAATATCAGATGGCCATGTTTTTAGGAATATTCGGTGTTACAATGATGGTACAATTTATAGTCCAATTTTTTGACAGCATTGCTGACATAAATGGAGAACCAGGGAAACGCGACACATCAATACAGTTAGGTCACTAAATGGAACTATTTTTTCTGGCCGTTTTATTTTTAACCATGGCTTTTGCGTTAGGATCTGGCTATCCAGTGGCATTTTCACTGCCGGGGGCGGCAATTTTTTCTATAGTGTTGGCTGCTTTATTTGGTTATTTGATTGAGAGCGACTCAGCCGCTTATTTCCATAGCGGTAGTCCCTACCAATGGCTGTCAGCAGGAGTTACCAATCTGAGGTTCGTCTATTGGGATGTGGAAAGAGATACTTTGATTGCGATTCCCTTATTTATATTTATGGGAATAATGCTTCAAAAGTCTAAGATCGCGGAAGATTTATTGGTTACAATGGCTAATCTCTTTGGCCCAGTGCCAGGAGGGCTAGGGATATCTGTTGTATTTGTTGGAGCTCTATTAGCTGCTACAACAGGGATTGTGGGAGCAACAGTCGTAGCGATGGGCTTAATTTCTCTGCCTGTTATGTTACGCAACAAGTACTCTCCAGCACTTGCTACTGGAACAATTGCGGCATCCGGAACGTTAGGACAGATCATCCCACCTTCAATTGTACTTATAATTTTAGCTGATCAACTCGGCTCTGCTGCGGATCAGGCGAGCTCTATAAGAAAGTCCTTGCATAAAGAGGCAACGGGAGATCTTTCCATGCCCTCAGTAATGGATGTAACTTCAACAAGTGCTGGGGAAATGTTTTTAGGTGCATTTGTGCCTGGAGTTGTTTTGGTGTTGTTATACATGGTATTTATTCTTATTTTGGCTCTGTTCTTTCCGCGTTTAGCCCCATCCGTTCCATATAACGGAAAAATGGATGCTAGCTTCTGGTTTAGGGTTGGCTTTATTTTAATACCACCACTTACACTTATTGTCTTAGTGTTGGGATCAATCATTACTGGAATAGCAACTGTTAATCAGGCTGGAGCCATCGGCGCGGCAGGTGCTCTAGTGATGGCCGGTTATAGGTTGAACCCAAAACAAGATTACACTGCATATTTGCCTGCCATTATTTTGTTGATTTCTATTCTAATAATGGCATTTGCCCTATCTAACTTTGATATGAATATTTTACTCATTCAGGATGGAAGAGATTTGACGGGAATATTCATCGGTATTATAGGAGCTACTTTGTTTATTGTATCGCTTGTCTGGAGTTCTCTCAGGCTCTATAAGATCGAGGGTACTTTGAATGACGTAATGTTAGAGACAGCAAAAACCACCTCACTCGTATTTATTATTCTTTTGGGAGCTGCCGTTCTTACGGCCGCCTTCAGAGCATTTGGGGGAGAGGATCTTGTGCGCGAATTCTTGAACTCATTGCCAGGAGGATTCTGGGCGAAATTTATAATTGTTATGGCTGTTATTTTTATTCTAGGATTTTTCCTCGATTTTATTGAAATTGCTGTTGTCGTAGTTCCGATAGTAGCGCCTATACTGTTAGCTGATCCATCTGCCAATATAACCGCGGTATGGCTTGGCGTGATGATAGGTCTAAATATACAAACATCGTTTCTTACACCACCCTTCGGGTTTGCACTATTTTATTTAAGAGGGGTTGCGCCAGCTATTGTCAAAACAGTGCAAATGTATAGAGGCGTAGTGCCATTTATAATGCTCCAAATACTTGCTCTTTTTATAGTTGGCTATTATCCTGCTCTGGTAAATTATCTTCCAAACAGAACTAGTTTCCTATCGGAAAACTCACCACCTCCAAAAAATCCACGGCTCCAATATTGTATTGAGCAATATAGTGCAAATGTCCTTTTTGCTGATGACAACTTTGTACAAGATGCGGTTAAAGAACTTGGTGGGGTTGATATGAGTATGCTACCAAAGAAAGTAAAGGCTAATTTGACTAACGCTGTAGGGGATGCCGAAGCTGCTATAGTTTCTTTGAAAAACGCTATAGAACAAGAAAGTATCATTGAAAAAGAAGCAATAGAATATCGACCAATTTTGAATAAGGTCAGGAGATTGGAAAGCCGAATAAATCAGAAAAAGAGTGAAATAAAGGAGCTTAAGAAGGAACAAGTTCTTCAAAAAACTTTAAAAAATGATGCTGCAGTAGAAGAATTTGAGAGTGAGATAAAACAAGTTGAAAAAGAGATTAACGAAATAAATCAGCAGAAGCCAGAGAACTGGGATCAAATCTATGGAGAATTCAAAAGTCTCATGAAGGAGGAGCAGAAGCAAAGAAACATGTATAGGCGAGCGGGCGAAAACTCTTTCAAGGCCGTCAGAGAACTATCATTAGTTCTTGCTTCAAATAAGGAAATATCACAATTGAAGGCCGAATATAAAACAATCCTTCAAAAAAGTGCTGACTTACCAAAGGAGGAAAAATTAAAAATATTTAATGATTTTTCAAAGAAAGTGGGTCAGGTAGATGGAACAAGTGATTTCAAAAGCAAGCTATCAAAAGCAATAAGAGAGTTAAAGAAAAAGAATGTTAAGGAAGAAAAAGTAAATAAGAACCTCGATGCCGCTTTAATAGTAATAACGGATCTGAACGAATGGGTAACTGCATCTAAAGAACCTCTGGAAGAAAGTTTGAATACATATCTAGAAAAGACAAAGGGATCTTTAGGTATAAGAGCCCAGGATAGATTCAACAAAGATCTAGCGTTATATCTAGCCCGTTGTAATGCGAACCACAGAGATTTATCACTTAATTTTTAAATCCACTAGTCTTCAGATGGTAGATAGATTGGCATACCATGTTTCTGTTGATCGAGTTTGTAGGTATTAATGTTAGTGATTTTTGATTTGCTAACACAGACCCATTTGTCGTTTGTAAAAACTTCAAGAGAACTAAAGCGTTTTTTATAGTCCATTTTAGAACTTCCCTGAACCCAATATCCTAAGTAAACATATTTGAGATCCATCACTAACGTCAGATTATTATGATCTAGAATCATATAAGTACCAAGGCTTCTCTCTTTGAAATCGGGGTTAAATACTGAATAGACCATAGAGATACCATCATCCAAAATATCAACTAATGAAAAACTAATAAGTTCTAACTCTCCATTTTTTTTTGCGTAGTATTCAATCAACTTGGATTCAACATTTGTTTCTTCAATCATTGCAGTAAAGTCGTTAGCATCCATATCTGACATTCCTCCATTGGGATGTCTTGCGGTTATATACTTTTTGAAAAGATTATATTGGGCATCGGTTGCCAGTGCCGGATTTACAACTCTTACAACATCTGAGTTTTTTAAAAGTATTCTCTTTTGCGACTTTGAAGGTTTGAACTCTCTACTTGAAATTCTTGCTGACATACAAGCGCTGCAGTTTGCACAAGAAGGTCTATATAAAACATTTTGTGATCGTCTAAACCCTTGTTTTGACAGAGAATTATTTAGGCGTCTAGAATTACTTCCATATAAAGCTGTGAACAGCTTTCTTTCAACCTGATTATCTAAATAAGGACAATCTTGGGGGGCCGTAACATAAAATTGTGGATTTTGAGGCAAAGAGTGTCGCATAGCTTAGAATAACCTTAAATTTATGGTTATTTCAAGCCAATCTTTTCTATCTCAAAAGGAGTTGTCTGATAGATCTCGTTTATCCAGTTACCGTATAAAAGATGTGCATGACTGCGCCACCTATTTATCGGATCTTGTTTTGGGTCATCATCAGGAAAATAGTTTTTGGGAACCTGGTATTTATTTTCAGTATTTTTATCTCTTAAATATTCATCATTAAGAGTATTGCTGTCATATTCCAAATGATTAAGTAAAAATAAAAAGTTTTTTTCCTTATCTTCTATAAGACAAGGTCCAACTTCATCAGAATCCAAAAGTATTTCTAGATTTTTTTTCTCAACTATCTCACCTCTAGATATTTCTGTCCAGCGACTGACAGGCACAATCAAATCGTCTGAAAAACCTCTCAAAAAATGGGAGTTAACTTTTCTATTTTTATGCCTAAATAGTCCTAAAGCTTTTCTTTGGAGCATCAGTTTTTCTATACTGTAATAATAATTAAGCATAGCCATCGCTCCCCAACAAACACCAAATACAGAGTGTACAGATTCTTTTGCCCAATCTAAAATATCTTTAAATTCTCCCCAATAATCGACTGCTTCAAATGGAAGGTGCTCTATTGGCGCACCTGTGATAATTAGTCCGTCATATTTGTTATCACGCACATTATCAAAAGTCTTATAGAAATTTTCAAGGTGCTCTTTAGACGTATTTTTTGAAACATGTGATGATACTCTTAATAGCGTAAACTCTATTTGAAGGGGTGTTGCTCCGATGAGTCGCGCAAATTGAGTCTCCGTTTTAATTTTTTCTGGCATTAAGTTAAGTAATATTATCTGTAGAGGGCGAATATCTTGCTTTTCCGCTAATTGACTAGACATTACCATAACACCTTCGTTTCGAAGAATATCGAAGGCTGGTAAATTTTTAGGAATTTTTATCGGCATTATTGGCCCTTTATTTTACTCGGATCGCGCTTTCTATAGCCCCTATTAAATCGGCTGCACATTTTACGTTACGTAATTGCTCGAAGTTTAATGATATACCCCAATTTTTAGAGATAGTATCAAATATCGCTTTTCTTCTCTTAATAAGTGCTTTAAATCCATAAATCATGAAGTCGTCAGGATTTATTTCATTACAAGTAGTCGAAGTATCAGCTCTAAAACTTTTCCACAAAGAGTGTAAGAAATTTTCTTCATAATACATTGGTTTAGGTTTAGCTAAAAATCTGTCAATTAATACTTGGTACATAGTGTCAGGTGCTTCCAGACAGATTATAAGAAAGTTTTTGGACAACGATGATAGTATTTTATCATTTTCGTCTTGAGGATTTACCAGTTCACAAATAGAACCAGATGTATCACACATAAAGTGCGACAACTCTGGTGAGCGTTCTACTAGTAAACTCGCATTGAGCGTTGCCTTAATTTCTGCATCGCGATGAAGTTGCTGACGTTTTAAATATTCTGAAAATAATATTCCTCCCTTTGACCGAGAGCCAGGTTTGCCAAGAAAATTAGATAGATTTGTAAGATTATCTATTTCAAACCCATCAAGTAATTTTTTATGCTGGTTTTTAAAAAGGAGCTTACCTATCTCATAATCCACTGAATAGTGTGACCATCTGTCTTTGTTCACTAGTTTACGAGAGATAAATGTCTTTCCCAGTCCGGACATACCAAGTAATGCAAAACGCTTGAACTGTAATCCAGAGGTTTCATTAGCAATTATTTTCATGTGACTTCAAGAATATCAATTGCTTTTGATATATCATGTACTATTGGCTTTAGCTAGAGCATTTTGAATTTTATCTCGCAGCTCAAGGCGTTCATCTGGGCTCAAAAATGCTCCTAATTCAATATGCTTCCCCTTTCCGGCCAAGGTTAAGTAATTTTTTAATTTTGGGTTGTTGATGTGGAGATGTACCTTAGTCCAATAAGGATTACACTCCCAAGTCATTTGCTCTTTATTTTTTTCTTGGTGCACCACCATGATTTTATTTTTTGAAATTAAGATCTCTTCGAAAGTACTACCCTGTTGAAAGTTTTTTTGAAGTAGAGTTAAAAAAAGATAGAATGTCAAACCTGAGAAAATCGTTAGTGTTGTTCCTATTGGGCTGCCAATAAACGGTATTATAGGAAGCAAAAAACCAAATGCTATTACGGCAAAAACCACTTTAGTTCCGTGTGAATCTAGGGATCTATTGGGTGCCAAACGTATCTTTATGGATGGTACCTCACTTGCATCACCCCAATTATCCAATATTTTCAACATAGTAACCCTAACTAGTGGCTAGTTGACTTTGACTCCCACATATCTCGTGTAGGTAATGTTTCAAAGGTGTGCTCAGGTGGCGGATTTGGTAATGTCCACTCTAATGTATCCGCGTGTTTCCCCCAATAAGCTTCTTCTGTTATACGTCTGCCCCACATTAATGTGTAAAAGATTATACCAAAGAAAAATATAAAAGATCCAAAGGATATAAAAGCCCCGATAGATGATACATAGTTCCACAACGCAAATTGCTCTGGATAATCTATATATCGTCGCGGCATACCTTGTCTCCCAAGAAAATGTTGTGGGAAAAATGTGATGTTTGATCCAATAAACATGGCCCAGAAGTGTAGTTTCCCAGCCCATTCAGGATATTGACGACCAGACATTTTTCCTATCCAATAATATATCCCAGCAAAGATGCAAAAGACAGCACCTAGAGACATAACATAGTGAAAGTGAGCTACGACATAGTAGGTATCATGATATGCTCTGTCAATTCCTGCTTGGCTTAAAACTATACCTGTCACTCCACCTACAGTGAAAAGAAATAGAAACCCTATTGACCATAACATAGGTGTCTTAAACTCAACCGATCCTCCCCACATTGTTGCGATCCATGAAAAAATTTTTATCCCGGTAGGAACCGCTATGACCATTGTTGCTAGCATAAAATAAGCTTGTTGCGTAACAGACATACCAACTGTATACATGTGATGGGCCCAAACAACGAAACCCAAGGCACCAATTGCTATCATTGCATAGACCATTGGTAGATATCCGAAAACTGGCTTCTTAGAAAATGTTGAAATAACATGACTTACAATTCCAAACCCGGGAATGACAATCATGTAAACTTCTGGGTGGCCAAAAAACCATAGTAGATGCTGATAAAGTACTGGATCTCCACCTCCGGCAGGATCAAAAAAGGTGGTACCAAAATTTCTGTCGGTAAGAAGCATTGTGATCGCGCCGGCTAATACGGGTAGAGACAGAAGTATAAGAAAAGCTGTAACCACTATTGACCAAGGGAAAAGAGGTGTTTTATGAAGTGTCATTCCTGGTGCACGCATGTTTAAAAATGTTGTGATCATATTTATAGCGCTTAGAATCGACGAGGCTCCAGATAAATGTATGGCAAATATTGCTAAGTCCATTGACATTCCCTGCTCTGAGGTCGACAAAGGAGCATACAATACCCATCCCACACCTGATCCTAACTGCCCATTTCCTCCTGGTGCTAACAAGCTACATACGGCGAGTGATGAACCTGCAACAAACAACCAATATGATAAGTTGTTCATTCTTGGGAACGCCATGTCAGGTGCACCAATCATTAACGGCATAAAATAATTACCAAACCCACCAAAGAGAGCTGGAATGACAACAAAAAACATCATTAACACGCCGTGGCCAGTAATCAAAACATTCCACATGTGCCCGTTTGGTTCACCATCGGCGTTAGTCATATACTGAACCCCTGGTTCCATGAGCTCTAGTCTCATGTAAACAGTAAATGCCACTGCGATAAAACCTAAGAGGGCCGCAGTAAATATGTATAAAATACCTATATCCTTATGATTTGTTGACATAAACCAACGAGTGAAGAAATTTTTCTTTTCGTGTTCGTGTGAGATTTGATCTGTAACATCAACCATTAAAAGAAGCCCCCTAGCGTACTGACAGTAAATCGATTAATCTATATATATATAGTACATACAAATTAATTTTTCTACCCCAAATTTAGAGACCGTTCGACGCACGTAAAAGATTTCTCATTTTGTAAAAATTGTTGAAAAAGTTTGCTTAAATACCTTATCTACATCGGCCATATTTATTTTAATTCCTAATTCATGCAAAGAAGTAACTCCCTTCCCAGATATACCGCAAGGATCAATGTTAGTGAAAAAGTTAAGGTTAGGATTTACGTTTAATGCTAAGCCATGGAATGTGACCCATTTCTTTACCCTTAGTCCCAGTGCCGCTATTTTTTTATCATAAGTTCCATCTATATTAACACGACCAGGATCCTTAACCCAAACCCCAACCATTCCAGGTATTCTATAACCTAAAATGCCTAGATCTCTAAGGACCAAAATAAGCCATTCTTCAATGTTCCATACTAATTGTTTTATGTCTCTTTTCCCATTTCTCAAATCGAGCATCAGATAGACAATTCGTTGCCCAGGACCGTGATAGGTTGTCTGCCCACCTCTTTTTGTTTGATAAATTGGAATATTGACCTTGTTCTTAAAGTTGCTCGTTTTTGCAGACGTACCAAGGGTGAAAACGTTGTTATGCTCTAAAAACCAGATAAGCTCTGTTTTCTGGTTTGAAATAATATCTTCAACACGTGAAGACATTGTCTCCTCCGCAATTTTGTAATCTACGAGATTTTTCT
>CACGWW010000001.1:185000-431212 GCA_902576905.1 uncultured Alphaproteobacteria bacterium | reverse complement strand
GAACATCAATTCGCCAAGGTGCATTGTCTGTCACACAGCTAGAGATTATGCCTGCTCCGCCTGAGAGAGAAGACAAGATGCTAACATGGCCAAATTGGCCTCTCAAGATGAGAACTTCTTCGAGTCAAGAAGAGGGAGCAGATAGAGAATTTTCAGTATTAACAACATCTTTTGGGGTTGAAAATGGTAAAATCAGTTCTCTAAATTGTATTAGGGTAAATGAGAAATTTGAAAAAATAGAAAACTCTGAGTTTGTAATCAAAGCAGATTTGGTACTACTGGCCATGGGTTTCGTTTCACCCATTACAGATAGGATTTTTAAAGGCACTGAAGTATCCCTGGATAAGCGTGGAAATGTGTTGGCGGATGATAAATCTTACAAAACTTCTCTTGATAAATTGTGGGTAGCTGGTGATATGCGACGTGGTCAGTCTCTTGTTGTGTGGGCAATAAGAGAAGGTAGGCAAGTTGCGAAATCAGTAGACATGGCATTGATGGGCTATAGTAGTCTCTCAGACTGAGGAAAAAAATTGTCCTATTTAGATAATATTTTGTGTGCGACATTAAAAATTTAGCATACAAAACTACTAGAATTTTCATAATATTATGTGTGTTCTTTATATTACTGTCCGTGTCAACCGTTCTTTTACTTAGATTTTCTAATCCTCCTTTTACGAGCTTTATGGTTTCGGAGAGCAATTTTTTTAAAAGAAAAATAGAGTACAGCTGGACTCCAATTTCAAATATGGGCGAAAATATCGCCCTTTCAGTGGTTGCAACAGAGGATTCTAATTTTTGTAACCATTTAGGACTAGACATAAAAGAGATTTACAAAGTAATTACAAGAAAGGAAAAAAGAGGCGCGTCAACGATAACTCAACAACTTGCTAAAAATCTTTTTTTATGGTCTGGAAGATCTTGGTCAAGAAAAATTATAGAATTGTACTTTACCTTTTTGATAGAGATCATCATTCCAAAAAGAAGAATTCTCGAAATATATCTAAACACCGTTGAGACAAGCATGCTGACATTTGGTGTTAATCAAGCTTCAGATAAGTATTATAACAAGCCAGCAAAAAAACTTACCAGAGAGCAATCAATCCGAATTGCGTTGACGCTTCCAAATCCAAAGACTCGAAGCCCCAAAAAGCTGAAGTCTAATTTTACAGTAAGAATTCCACAATTAAAAAAAGATATCAATTTCCTAAAAAAAGATGACAGATCAAGCTGTTTTTTATAATTATAAATGGTATAGAGTAAGGTTAATTAACTATGAGAAAACTCCACCATTTAGCACTCTCACCATTCTGTCGAAAAGTAAGGCTGGTTTTGGCAGAAAAAAAACTTGAAGTTGAATTGATCGATGAACCCGTTTGGGAAAAAAGATTGGATTTCATAAGATTTAGTCCTTCCGGTAAAGTGCCATTATTAAAAGAAGGAGCTAATGTATTTACGGAGAGCACTCCCATATGTGAGTATTTGGATGAATCTCACCCAATTCCAAAACTTATTCCGGCCGACAAGAAGCTCAGGTTCGAGACGCGGAGGGTAACCTCTTGGTTCGATGATAAATTTTATAATGAAGTTACAAAAAACTTACTTAATGAGAGAGTGTACAAAAAGATTTTTAAAATAGGTCAACCTGATAGTGGTGCAATAAAAGAAGGTCTTAAGAAAATAAAGTTTCATTTTGATTATTTGGAATGGCTTTTGGAAAAAAGAAATTGGGTAGCTGGGGAGAAAATGTCATTAGCCGATTTTTCAGCTGCCGGACATATTTCGGCATTAGATTATGTAGGAGATATTGACTGGCAGTCTAAGCCAATAATAAAAGAATGGTATGCAAAAATTAAATCGAGGCCTGCTTTTAGAAATGCAGGTTTGCTAACGGACTTAGTTCCTGGCTTTGTGCCGGCAGGTCACTATAGTGACTTAGATTTTTAGTATGGAAATATTGGATTTTAAATCACAACTTCAACAGATAGCTTCTGATGCAGGTTTTTCTGCCGTTGGTATAACCGATCCTCTCAAGGTTGATCAAACAATAAAAGAAAGATTTAGGGACTTCATTAAAAATGATTGGAATGCTGGTATGGATTGGTTGGAGAAAAGGATCAACGATCGAATAGCACCGGAAAATTTGTGGCCAAGTGTTAAATCAATTTTAGTATTTACAGATGAATATACTCCAGCAGAAGACCCTTTAAAAAAATTGATGGATAAAGAATTATCTAATATCTCAGTTTATGCCACCAAAAGAGATTATCATAAAGTAGTGAAATCTAAGCTAAAGATCGTAGCCTCTTGGGTAAAAAAAAAATTAGACTGTGAGCTAAAAATATTCGTCGATACTGCTCCTGTTATGGAAAAACCTTTAGCACAACTATCTGGCTTGGGTTGGCAAGGCAAACATACAAATTTGGTGAGTAGAAATATGGGAAATTGGTTTTTTATCGGTGTAATGTACATAGATAAACCATTACTTGCAGATGAACCAGAGCAAGATAATTGTGGATCTTGTACCAAGTGTCTGGATATTTGTCCCACTAATGCTTTTGAGGGTCCATATAAACTAGATGCTAGAAAATGCATTGCGTATCTCACTATCGAACACAAGGGCGCTATAGATAAACAATTTAGAGCATCAATTGGCAACAGAGTTTTTGGATGCGATGATTGTTTAGCTGTCTGTCCCTGGAATAAATTTGCACAAATAAGCAGAAATGAGAATTATAGAGAAACTTTTTCTGACTTAGCTTTGGAGAAAGCTCTAACCTTTTCAGATGGTGACTTCAGGAATTATTTTAGTGGAACCGTAATAAAAAGATTAGGATCAGATAGATTTTTAAGAAATGTAATATATGCGATGGGAAATAGTGGAAAAAAAGAATACATAAAATTACTGGAGGGGTTTAAAAGTCATTCTGTAGATTTTATATCTGAAGCAGCTATTTGGTCTATTTCTGAGTTAAAAAAAAATGAATAAGAAAAATATATTGTTAATTTTTGGCTTTGGATACACAGCCAAATTTATGTGCAAGAAATTCTCAAAAAAAAATTGGGAAGTGTTTTGTACGACGAGATTTAAGGAAAAGGCCGAAGAAATTAAATCACTTAATGCCACACCGGTTTTTTTCGATGATGAGGAAAAAATTGAGAGTATCCTCAGCAAGAATTCATATATTTTGAGCACGGCTCCGCCAGAAAATAGTAAGGATCCAGTTATCGAGAATTATGGGTATTTATTCAGAAAAAATAGCAAAAGAATAAAATGGGCAGGATATCTATCAACAACTAGTGTTTATGGAGATAAAAAAAAAGGTGGCTGGGTTACAGAGGATACAGTGCTCGAACCTAATCTAGAGAGAAGTATTTCAAGAGTTGCGGCCGAAAAATCATGGCTAATATTTGGAGAAAATTTTTCCATAAAAACTGTGATTTTCAGGTTGGCAGGTATATATGGGCCTGGAAGAAGTCTAATTGATCGTTTATTGGCAAATGAAAGGGTTTATATAGTCAATAAACCAGCTCATCTGTTTAACAGAATTCATGTTGACGATATAGTAGGCGCAATCGAGATGGCTATAAGCTCTAAATCGGAAGCTACGATTTTCAACTTGTCTGACGATTTGCCTGCAACGCAATTGGATGTAGCACAATTCGCTGCGAGTTTACTTAAAAAAAAATGCCCACAGACAGTCAGTTTGGAAAGTGATTTGGTCAGTGAAATGGCGAGAAGTTTTTACAAAGAAGAAAAAAAAGTATCAAACACTAGGCTCAAAGATGAATTGAAATATAAGCTAACCTTTCCCTCATTTAAAGAGGGGCTCTCTGCGATTCATATTAATTCTATAGAATTCTAACAGGCGTTCCAATCTCGACTAAATTGAAAAGCTCTTCAATTTGTTCATTATATAGCCCTATGCATCCAGAAGAGCTTTGCCTTCCAATTTTTCTAGTATCACTTGTTCCATGAATACGATAACTCGGCCAACTTAGATAAAGTGCGTGGGATCCCAGAGGGTTATCAGGGCCTGGAGGCATAAACTCAGGGAGCTTGGGATCTCTTTTCCTCATTTTTTTTGTAGGCCTCCATTCAGGTCCAATTACTTTTTTTGTAACTTTTGTATACCCGAGTCGTGTCAATTCTTCATTTAGGGGGACGGAGGTTGGAAAGACCTTATACTCTTTTCCATTCTTACCCCAATAATGTAATGATCGCGTTTTGGTGTCAACGAGTATTGCCCCTTTATTCAAATCCTTAAAATGATCCTGCCAAGTTTGTACTCTGAATGAGAAAATGTTGTGTTTTGGTTTTCCATCTTTACCAAAGTCTACTGCTGTCTGGGCAATAATAGGGTTGCTTATTACTGCATAAACAAATAATAGTAGCGATGATATTAATATGTTGGAGACTGCTTTGGTCATTTTTACATTAATAGTTGAAAACTATTTACTATAAAACAACTAATTGCATATGAATTAAAAATTAACTTAGTATTTCTAACATTAGAACAAAAGACTTATAGATATATGAACAATTTTATATTAAAACTATTGCTTTTGGCTATTTTAGTAGGATGTGTTGGTACAAATACAGACGTCTACCATGGTTACTCTAAGTCAGGGGTTATTTCTAGCTTCAACGTGACTGCTCTAAAATCAAGACACCTAGAAATGGTTAATGCCTTAAGACTGGAAAATGGAAGATCCTCACTAAAGTACTCATCCAGTCTTTCAGCAGCATCGAAGACACATGCTTTTGACATAGCCAGACAACAGCGAGCCTGGAACTACGGTTCAGATGCATCTTCAGCAATAGATAGGGCAAAAATTGCAGGTTTTGAGGGCTTAGTGCTTGGTGAAAACGTTTCGGAGACGTATGAGGGTGAGTATGATGTATTGAATGTCTGGTTCAAAAGTAATATTGGAAGAGAAATTATTCTGGACCCCACTGCGACCGATCTAGGGCTAAGTTGGTATCAGGATAGCACCGGAAAAGTTTGGTGGGTACAGATGATTGGCAAGTCTTAGTCACGAGTTTAGGTTTAAGCATAAATGTAGATAATGGTACCGGGTTCAACCATACTATAAATTTCCTCTATTTCTTTATTTGTTACTGCAATGCAACCCTCAGTCCAGTCAAAAAAATAGTGCAACAGGATATTTTTTTTTCCAAGCCCATGAATATAAATGTCACTACCAGGATTGAGGCCTCTTTGAAGAGCTCTTTTTTTGTCAGATTGATTGGGAAAGTTTATTCCAAGACTTAAGTAAAATTTACTATTCGGGTTTTTGTGTGTAATGTAGTATTTACCCTCTGGGGTTTTACCATCTCCTTCTTTTTCTTTCTGACCCTGAGGGCTGAACCCTAAACGAATTCGATAGGATTTTATTATTTTACTGTTTCTGTAAAGAGCTAGAACTCTCTTTTTTTTCCATACCACCAATAAATTTGGCTTTTTAGGATGACTCCATGAAGGTTTAAAAAAAATGAAAGGAAATAGAATTGAAAACAACAAAAAGCGTCTTTTGCTTATTTTTTTCATATAGTTGCTTTTTCTTTAACGGAATTAGATTTTAACTGGCCACACGCAGCCATAATGTCCTCTCCACGAGGTTTTCGAATTGGGCTTGGTAATCTTGATTTGATAATAATATCTTTAAACGCTTTTATTCTATCTAAGGAAGAACGCTTATATTGACTTCCAGTCCAATTATTAAACGGTATTAAGTTTATCTTAGAAGGAAGACCTTGTAGTAATCTTACTAACCTATGTGCGTCCTCTTTTGTATCGTTAATTCCGTCAAGCATAACGTATTCAAATGTTACTCGTTCCGAATTGCGCAACTTAACGTCATCTCTCAAGGATCCAAGCAACTGTTCTAGATTCCACTTTTTATTTATGGGAACTAAAATATCCCTTGTCTTATTTTCTGTCGCGTGAAGACTTACAGCGATCATACAGCCGATTTCTTCATGAGCCGTCTTTATCTTAGGAACAATACCAGCTGTTGATAAGGTGATTCTCCTTCTTGAAAAATCCAATCCTTTGTTGTCCATCAAAATACTACAGGCTTTTTTTACTTCTTCGTAATTTAATAGAGGTTCACCCATTCCCATGAAAACAATATTGGTAATTATTTCGAAACAAGAAGAATGACTACTGTTCACCCTCTTCTTCTCCCAAAGCCCCAGATCATCATAAACTGCGATGACTTGACCTACAATCTCTTGACTTGAGAGATTCCTAACCAATTTCTGAGTCCCAGTATGACAGAATGAACAGTTCAACGTACAACCAACTTGTGAAGAAATACAAAGAGTGCTTCTTTTTTCTTCAGGGATAAATACCGTTTCTATTTTGCTTTGGTCCTCTAAACAGAATAAATATTTTATTGTACCGTCATTGCTGATTTCTTTTTTTTCAATAGCTGGCCGTGAAATATTAAAAACTTTTTGCAGTTTTGACCGAAGACTTTTATCTATATTTGTCATATTATCAAATGAACTCATTCCATGACAATAGATCCAAGACCAGAGTTGACTTACTCTCATAGATACTCTTTTTGGTTGAGTTTCTAAGTCTGAAACGAGCGAAAACAATTCGTCTCTGCTGAGCCCTAAAATGTTACTTTCTTGAGAAATCGATTTTGAGGTCAATTTAATTTGCACCGCTTCTCTAATTCCGATAAGGCATCGGAAAAACCCGTTAACATAAATGTATCTTTCGTAACAGTGTTACGATGAGATATAGCGCTCATTACTGCCTTGCTACCTTTCCTAAGAAAAGTTACTAATTTTTTTTGATCAAATTTTTGAGCCCATGCATGGTCTTTCTCTGCTTTAGCTTTAGGCGATGGATGAGCAAAAAACACAATCTTGTCCTTATTATCAATTTCTAGAACTGCTTTTGACCCGACCTGTAAAGGATACCCAGCATAAAATGTTCCCTCATATTCGCTCTCTTTATTTAATATCTTAATTATATACAATGTTCCTTTTTCTCGATTAACCGATGAGAGCTTTTGATTATTTCTGAATGCTTCACCTTTGATAGACTGAGAAGCAATAAAGCACATTTTGGGGTCCTCTTTCGATACGAAAACGCTCCAGTCTCTAAAACTTTTTTCAGCTTTCTGCAAATTATCCTGCCCAGAGGAACTTTTTGTCAAAAACAAAAAACTCATTACAATATATAAAACTATTTTAAAAACTAACTTTTTAGAATAGGATGCCGAGATTTTATTAATATCGAGTTTCATTTAGTCCTTTATATTATCAATCTTCATGCGCATACTAATACAAGCAATTATGGATCTAGAAAAGACTTTTTATTTTGTTTTCCATTACAGGTGGCTGATGTCTTAAAGCTTGCAAAAATCTGATAAAGTAAAAAGTTCTGGATTTTGATAAAAAATTTATTTAGATATGAAAATTATGGCGAAAAGTAGAACTCTATATGACAAAATTTGGGATAACCATTTAATACAATCAGAAAATGATACTTCTCTGATATACATTGACAGGCATTTGGTGCATGAAGTTACTAGCCCCCAAGCTTTTGAGGGTCTAAGAGAAGCGGGAAGGAAAGTTCGTGCTCCTGAAAAAACAATCGCGGTCCCAGATCATAATGTGGCTACAACATCTGATCGGTTGACCAACTTTGGCAGTGAAGAAGGTCGTATACAGTTAGAAACTCTGGATAAAAATGCACGAGATTTTGGCATTCATTACTATGCTGTTGATGATATTAGGCAAGGAATAGTACATATAATTGGTCCTGAACAAGGGTGGACTTTGCCAGGTATGACAATTGTTTGTGGGGATAGTCATACGGCAACGCATGGGGCTTTTGGTGCATTAGCGCACGGCATAGGAACATCCGAAGTAGAGCATGTCCTTGCAACGCAGACATTAATTCAGCAGAAGTCAAAAAATATGAAGGTGGAGGTCTCTGGGGAATTAGGCAATGGAGTCACAGCAAAAGATATTACACTTACAATAATTGGAAAAACAGGAACAGCGGGTGGCACCGGACATGTAATCGAATATTGTGGAAATGCTATTGAGAGCCTTTCTATGGAAGGACGAATGACTGTTTGCAATATGGCTATTGAAGGTGGAGCGAGAGCCGGCCTTATAGCGCCCGACCAAAAGACCTTAGATTATGTAAAGGGTAGACCAAATTCACCAAAAGGTGAAAAATGGGATAAGGCTGTAAAATTTTGGAAAACGCTTTTTTCTGATCCAGATGCGTATTTTGATAAAGAGATTTTCTTAAGGGCGGAGGACATTGCGCCCGTTGTTACCTGGGGAACAAGCCCCGAGGATGTTCTTCCTATCACAGATTCCGTACCAAGCCCTGATAATTTTCAAGGAAGTAAAGTAGAAGCTGCTAAAAGATCTCTTGAATATATGGGGTTAAGGCCAGGCCAGAAATTACAAGATATAGAAGTTGATGCGGTTTTTATTGGTTCTTGCACCAACGGACGAATAGAGGATTTGAGAGAGGTAGAAAAGATTGTTAAGGGAAAAAAGGTAAAGAGTGGGATAAGGGCTATGGTCGTACCGGGATCCGGATTAGTGAAAAAACAGGCGGAAGAAGAAGGAATAGCCAATTCACTAAAAGATGCTGGTTTTGATTGGAGAATGCCAGGTTGTTCTATGTGTCTAGCAATGAATCCTGATCAGTTGTTGCCTGAGGAAAGATGCGCGGCGACGTCTAATAGAAATTTTGAAGGACGACAAGGGCGTGGGGGCCGTACTCATTTAATGAGCCCAGCAATGGCAGCAGCAGCAGCAATAACTGGCCGATTGACTGACGTGAGAGATATTTAGTGAAAGACACTGATGGAAAAGTTTAATATACTTGAAGGCATCGCAGCTCCAATGCCATTAATAAATATCGATACTGATATGTTAATACCAAAACAGTTCCTCAAAACAATTAAAAGGACTGGTCTTGGAGAGAATCTTTTTTTTGAAATGCGTTATGATCAAAATGGGAATGAAATAAAAGATTTTATCTTAAATAAGAATCATTATTCAAAAGCCTCAATTATAGTAGGTGGAGCTAACTTTGGTTGTGGTTCTTCGAGAGAACATGCGCCTTGGGCTTTAAAGGATTTTGGAATTAAGTGCATAATATCAACAAGTTTCGCAGACATTTTTTTTAATAATTGCTTTAAGAATGGCATACTTCCAATTATTGTGTCTGAAGATTTGCATCAAATACTTCTACAAGACGCAGAAATGGAAACAACATCTATTATGAAAATTGATCTCGAAAACCAGAAGATTGTTCGAAACAATGGAGACCAACTAGACTTTGAGGTTGATGAGTTTAAGAAATATTGCTTATTAAATGGGTTAGATGATATCGGATTAACACTCAAGAGTGCGGATAAAATAAGTAGATTTGAAAAAGAATATTCTGAAAAATTTAGCTGGTCATAAAAAGGTATAATTGATGTTTTCTTTGCTTATTCTTCCAGGAGACGGAATTGGTCCAGAGGTGATGACTGAGGTTAAGCGTATTATTTCTTGGTTCCAGGATAAGCGCAATTTAAAAATAGACATTGAAGAAGGTTTAGTTGGTGGAGCGTCGTACGATAAACACGGTGTTCCTCTTACGGAAGAGATCTTACACAAAGCACTAGGAGTAGATGCTGTTTTGCTGGGGGCGGTCGGTGGCCCTAATTACGATAATCTGAGTTTTGATTTGAAACCAGAACGAGCGCTATTGAGACTTAGGAAAGAACTTGACTTATTTGCCAATATCCGACCCGCTCAATGTTTTGATGCCTTGGCCTCTTTCTCGTCACTCAAGAAAGAAATAGTTTCTGGACTGGATATTGTTATCGTACGAGAGCTAACATCGGGGATTTATTTCGGAGAACCTCGTGGTATTCATACTGATGGCTCAAATGAGAGAGTTGGTATAAATACACAAAGATATACTGAATCAGAGATACGAAGGGTTGCAATAAGTGCCTTTGAACTTGCTTTAAAAAGAAATAGAAAATTATGCTCTATGGAAAAAGCTAATGTGATGGAGAGTGGTGTTCTATGGCGGGATATTGTTAATGAGGTTCATGTTGATTATCAGGATGTAGAGCTCAGCCATATGTATGCTGACAATGGAGCGATGCAATTGGTTAGAGATCCTAAACAGTTTGATGTGATTGTAACAGATAATCTTTTTGGAGATATACTATCCGATTGTGCCGCTATGCTAACAGGCAGTTTGGGAATGCTACCATCTGCAAGCTTGGGAAATAAAAAAGAAAATGGCTTGCCTCGAGCTATGTATGAGCCAGTACATGGATCAGCGCCAGATATTTCTGGTCAGGAAAAGGCTAATCCAATAGCTTGTATTTTAAGCTTTTCAATGGCTTTAAGGTATTCATTTTCAGACGCCCAGAATGCCGATCTTCTTGAGCAATGTATAGAAAAGGTACTTGCGAAAGGGTACAGAACTCCAGATCTAATGATGGGAGACAAAGGACGTCTCTGTTCAACGAGTGAGATGACTGAAAAAATACTAGAGGAGCTAGAGGCAGGCTAGTAGCTATCTGCCCATCCATCCACCGTCTACATTTAATAGTTCCCCATTGACGTAGTCTGATGCATCGGAAGCTAAGTAAACAGCAGCTCCTGCCATATCGTCTATGGTACCCCATCTTTTCATAGGTATCCTTGCCATCAGGTCAGCTGACCTATTTTTATCTTGGCGAAGAGCGGTTGTAATATCAGTGACAACGTAACCTGGGGCGATGGAATTAACATTTATTCCCTTATCTGCCAGTTCATTTGATAGAGCTTTTGTAAGTTGCGCAATTCCACCTTTAGATGCTGTATAGCTTGGAACAAATAAACCACCCTGATGAGATAAGATTGATGCTGTAAAAATAATTTTACCCCAGCCTCTTTCAATCATTTTTGAACTAAGTTCCCTTGCAAGAACAAACTGAGACGATAAATTAATTTCTAGTATTCTATCCCAATGGGCATCATTATGTTCGTTCAGCTCAGTTCTAATTAAGGAACCTGCATTACTAACAAGAATATTTGGTTCTAAATTTTTTTCACTAAGTTCCTGTAAAAAATTATGTGTATTCTGTCTTTGAGAAAAATCACAGCTAAAGCAATAAAATCTTCTACCGATCGACTCAACATATTTTTCTATCTCACTACCTATATCTAATGTAGAACTGACACCAATTATATCAGCTCCTGCTTCCGCTAGGCCCTTGGCAATTCCAAACCCTATTCCTTTACTGCACCCCGTAACTAAAGCCGTCTTCCCATCCAGCTTAAATTTTTCCATTATCGACATAAGTCTTCTCTCCTAAATTCTGGCAATAGTTTAAATATTCCTTGAGCCTATTCTCGCTATTTATAATCTTAGTACAAAAATCTCTAATATTCCCAACTCTTTCTGAAAACTCTTCTAGTCCAGCATTCAACCAACTTTCATCAACTCTCAAAAGTTGTTTGATACCAATTTTTTGAACTTCGCCTTTGACTTTCTGAGTCGGTTTATACGTTTTGTTTGAGAGCAAATAATCATCCATGATTGTTTCATTTGCTACACCGAAAAGAGATAAGATTAAAGCTGAGGCAAAGCCTGTTCGATCCTTTCCAGCGGTGCAGTGAAACATTATAGTGGAATCTGGATTATCAAATAATATTTTGAAAAACTCTTCAAAGGTCCCAATGTTTTCAATCGTATATTTTCGATACGCCTGTTGAAAAATTTTATTTATTTCTATTTTTTTTGATCTATCAACCTGATTTAACTTTCTTAATAAATCGGTCACTTTGGGTTCAATTGGTAGGTGCACTCTTTTTCTTATAAATTCTTTTGGAATCTGAGAAGGGTTATTTTTTTCCTCCTGAACGCCTCTGAAATCTATGATTAAGGGTTTTTTAAGTGCCACCAATTGATTTTTAACCTGCTCATTCCACTCCGTCGGAGCCGCACATCTTAAAAACAAACCCTTTCTAATAGTTGTGTTTTCAGATGTTTTTTTACTCCCTAGGTCTCTTAGATTATTGATTCCCATCTCATTTGACATATTGCCCACCAAAAAAAGTATTAATTTTGAACTAAGTTAAGTTACAATAAAAAAAATATTATGGAGGAATCATGACTGTAATTGCAACAAATACTGTAAGACCACATCTAGGCAAAGCAAAATTACAACTAAATAATATGTTGGAAGTAACCAAAGCATTCGGAGATATGGGGATAACTGCTCGAGTATCTAGGGTTATTTTTGGCCAGAATGCAGGATGCTTGGTGTTTTCCACTTTCTCGGCAAATTTCACTGAAGCTATGGCAGATGTTCAAAAAGTTTTCTCAAGTGAAATGTGGTCAAAGGTACAAATGAGATTGGATGACAACCCAGCGAGTGACATTGTTATGCCATTGAACCTGGTAAGAGTGGCAGCGGGAGAAATGAAGCCAACACATCGAGTGATGAACTTCAGGTGGTACCTTATGAAAAAAGATAAGATGTCAATGGCTATGGAGATGTTTGAAGAAGTAAAGAGAATGTGCGAAAAAGTCGATGTAAATCCTGTACTTTTGACGCCAGTGACAGGAGATAACATGAGTAGTATGATTATTGCCTATGGCGCAACTTCACTAGAAGCTTCTGGGAAAGCATTTGATCAAATGGGGATGACTGAAGAATTTCAATCGCTTGTAAGTCGGGCGGCTGAAGTCGGCGAGTTACACAATGGATGGATAACAGTTCCGGCTGATCAATAAATACAGAGCCTAACTTGTTTCTAAAAAGATAAGTTAGGCTTTATGTATTAAACCAATATTAAATCCAATAAGTTCAGACAGTTTTCCAGCTGTCAGGCCAGCGCCTTCCTCAGACAAAAAATGTTTGGCGCACTGAGTTTGTAAGTAAACAGCACTTCTAAAGGGTGTTTTGGATCCGGAGCTCCAAAGGCCTGCAATAATACCTGCTAAAACATCACCCATTCCAGCAGTTCCTAACCATCCATTTGAATATAAATTTAGCCAGAGCTGCTTATCTTCTGAAACAAGGGTTCCAGGACCCTTTAATATCCATTCGCCTCCATAATTCTTCTTAAGCTTAATGATGTTGGACCATTTATCCGAGAAGTCATCTTTTAAAAGCTTTTTCATCTCACCAATATGAGGAGTGCCGACCCACGCCGCTTCTCTCTTTTTTGGCTTTTTTCTTGATAACCAATCCAAGCCGTCGGCATCTAGAATAATATTGAGATCAGTATTCCATAAGAATTCAATTTCTTTATCGAACCTCTTTCCTAGCCCTGGACCAATAATTGCAATACGCATATTTTTTTTATTTAGGATTGATTGTATGTCATCAATACATGGTTCTATTTGTATCAGTTCTGGAGGCCTTTGCAGTTTGTCGGTATCTGAAGCCCAAAAGACTTTACCTGCCCCGGATCGTAAAGCGGAAATGCATGCCAATATTCCTGCACCCTCCATTGATTTAGAGCCGCCCAGACAAATTAATGATCCTCTTGAGCCTTTGTGAGCAGAGCGAGATAAAATAGGGAAATGAGTTTTCTCTCTTGAAATAGCAGTCATATCTGGATTGTAGAAAGTTTTATTTATGCTTAAATCGTCAAAATAAAGATCGCCTACGTAATCAGATGCGTCATCAAAAAATAGTCCAGGCTTTAAGGTAAGAAAGGAGATGGTAGTTGTTGCTTTAACTGTCTTATTAAAAATATTTCCTCTTGAACCGTGAAGGCCACTCGGAATATCTAGAGATAATATTTTCTTTGACTTTGTACATTGCAGATAATTAACAGCGCTGAGATAGTCGCCTGTAAGGTTTCTATTTAGACCTATACCAAATATGGCGTCAACATACCAATCAGCTTTTGGTATTTTCTTTGTATTATATTTCTGAATTTTGATTTCAAGATCAAGGCAGAGTCTGTAAGCTTGGGTCTCAGGACGATCTTTATAGTCTAGGTCAATTATATGAGTCTCAATGTTTTCAATTCTCAAAAGGGCTGCCAGGCAAAGCCCATCTTCACCGTTATTCCCTTTTCCTATAAAAATAGTGACTGTTTTTGCATTTTCTTTAATAAGGAACTTTTTGGCTGCTTCAGCAGCTCTTAGCATAAGCAAGATTGGCTTCGCAAATTTTTCACACACCTTGCAATCAATTAGCTTAGATTTTTTGGATCCGAACAATCTAAAAGAAAAATCAGTGTCCAGTATCGATTTTTGCATTATAGAGTTATATATCGTACTTAGGCTTTAATAAATAAAATTGTTACCATATATGGAAAGAATTAGAGTACAAACGGCAAGGGGTGATATTTCAACTTGCTTTTGGAAAGGACCAAAAGAAGGGCCAGTATTGCACTGGGCCCACGCAAATGGCTTTAATGGGCAAACATACAGCAGAATTCTAAATAAGTTAACGTCAAAATATAATATATATGCTTGGGATACACCTGGATACGGAATGTCTGAAACAGGAAGTTACTATGATGCAGTCAACCCAGTTTTAGGATATTCAAAAGATTTAGCTGCCTTGATAACAGAACTTTACAAGAAACATAAAAGCAAAATAGTTTTAGGCGGACACTCTATTGGTGGATCATTAAGTATAATGGCAAGCGAACACTTGAATGATAAAGTTAATGGTTTAGTTTTAGCGGACCCAGTTGTGATTAACTATTATTACAAATATTTTACAAAATTCTTTGGTCCGCTTGGCTATGATAGCAATACTGTAAAACTTTATCGTCAGGCCTTAAAAAAGAGAAGCAAATGGAATAGCTTTGATGAAGTATTGAAATCCTACACAAATAGAGGAATTTTTAAAACATGGAAGGAAGGGTTTTTGTATGATTATTTAATAGGTGGAACAAAGAAAGATAAAAATGGCGTACATTTGTCCTGTAACCCTGAAACTGAGGCTGCAAGTTTCATAAATACTGAGAAAATTACTACACCCAATATTGTTAAAAATATTAATGTACCGACGTTGCTACTGGTCGCTGAGTTTGGGAGCACAACGGCTTCAATTAGTTCATTTAAAAAGCTTAAGCATTTAAAACAAGTTGAAAGAATAAGGGGAGGTAGTCACTTTTTCCCTATGGAGCAACCAGATAAGCTAATCTCTCTTATTAAAGGCTTTAAATACTATTCGTAAGTATTATACTTAACGCATTGCAAAGGTAGGATATAAAATGAATAAAATAGAAGTTGCCAATCAAAACCAAAACCAATACCAATCAAATTATTTTTCTATTGAGTTTCTCGGGCATGTTGCTCACATAAAGCTTAACAGGCCGGAAAAAAGGAATGCCATGAACTGGGATTTTTGGAGAGATCTACCAAGGATAATTGGAGACATTGATAGAAATTCTAGTGCGAGATGTGTTGTTTTATCTTCAAATGGCCCCGTATTTTCAGCCGGTTTGGATTTAAGCCTATTTGGTCAAGACGTCTTTTCGAGCTCTAGTACAGATAAAAAGAATGAAAAAGAGCTGCAAACGCCTCAGAACTTCATGAACTTTTTGTCTTTTTTACAAGACTCTATTTCATCATTACAAAAAGCTAGAATTCCCGTTATTTGTGCAATACAGGGTGGCTGTATAGGCGGAGGTGTAGATCTAATCTGTTCCGCAGATATACGATTAGCGACGAACGATGCTTTTTTTTCAATAAGAGAGACAAAGATTGGAATGGTAGCGGACGTGGGTACATTCCCTAGAATTGTAAAATTACTCCCTGAAGGTATTGTTAAGGAATTAGCGTTTACAGGAAGAAATTTTTCTGCTCAAGAGGCCAAAGATTATGGTTTTGTAAATAGATTATATGACAGCCATGAGGCTCTTATCGAAGGCGCATTAGAGATTGCTAAAGAAATAGCTTCTAATTCTCCGGCTGCTGTTTTTGGTTGTAAGAAAGTTATTGACTTTGCACGTGACCATACCATCGATGAGGGATTGGATTGGATTAATATGTGGAATGCATCGATGCTGAGCCAATCCGAGTTGATGGAAGGATTTCGATCCTATAAAGACAATACCGAAGGCAATTTTGCCGAATTACCAAAGCTCAAAGATCACTTTTCAAAAAATTAAAAAGGAAAAGTATGGGATATAACATTGCTGTTTGCGGTGCCACTGGTAACGTAGGAAGAGAAATGCTTAATATATTGGCTGAGCGCCTGTTTCCAGTTGACGAGCTGATTGCTTTAGCAAGTAGAAGATCTTTGGGGACCGAATGTTCATTTGGAGATAAAGTTCTAAAGACTAAAGATTTAGATACTTTTGATTTTAAAGGAATAGATATCGCACTATTTGCAGTTGGTTCAGAAGCAACAAAAAAATATGTGAAAAAAGCGACTGATAGTGGCTGCATAGTGATAGACAATTCATCTGTTTTTCGTTACCACCCAGATGTCCCCCTAATAGTCCCTGAGGTTAATCCTGAGGAGATACTAAATTTCGATAAAAGGAATATTATTGCAAACCCTAACTGTTCAACTGCCCAATTGGTTGTAGCATTAAAACCGTTACACGATAGAGCACAAATAAAAAGAGTCGTAGTAACAACTTTTCAATCAGTTTCTGGTTCAGGTAAGGAAGCAATGGACGAGCTGTGGGCTCAAACAAAAGGTTTATATGTGCCAGGTCAGGAAGTAGATCCAAAAGCTTATCCCAAACAAATCGCTTTTAATGTAATTCCTCAAATAGATGTGTTTCTTGATGATGGGCAAACAAAAGAAGAGTGGAAAATGGTTGCTGAAACAAAGAAGATTTTAGACAAGAAGATAAAATTGACAGCTACATGTGTCAGGGTGCCGGTTTTTGTGGGCCACTCTGAGGCAGTAAATATTGAGTTTGAAGATTTTTTGGATGAAGAAGAAGCTAGAGAAATTTTGAGACAATCTCCAGGAATAATTGTGGTAGATAAAAGAGAAGAAGGAGGTTACACAACACCAATAGAGTGTGCAGGCGATTATGCGACTTTTATTAGTCGAATAAGACAAGATTCTACAACGGAGAATGGTTTGAATTTATGGTGTGTATCTGATAATCTTAGAAAAGGCGCTGCTCTAAATGCAGTGCAAATCGCCGAGTTATTAGGAAATAAAGTTTTAAAAAAAGAACAATAGTTGGTTCTCTAGATTCTTCAATAAAAGGTTAAAATTGTCTGCTGACTATAAAGTAAGCAATTTGACAAAGATTTCTTGATCGGTCTTTAAAACCTGAAATAGCGTCACAAGCTTCTGCTACTAACTCCAGGGCTTTCTTTTTAGAATTATCAAGACCTAGCTTTGAAACAAAAGTGGCCTTGTTTTTCTCCTTATCTTTACCTACCTTTTTTCCTAACGTTTTGGAAGAACTAGTAACATCTAAGATATCATCAATAATTTGAAAAGCTAAACCTATTTTAGAAGCGTATAAAGAGAAGGGTTCAGTGTTTTCTTCAGCAATTATCGGTCCAACCTCACAGGACCAGGATATCAACTTCCCAGTTTTATATTCTTGTATTTTCGAAATCTCATTTATTTTAAGCTCCTTTTGGGAAGTCTCAGCGTCTATATCTAATGCTTGACCCAAAACCATACCAGAGGCCCCAGAATTTCTGGCTAAACTCAAGATCAATTTATTTTTTACTCTATCATTAACTTTAAATTTTTTTCCACTTAGTGCCTCGAAGCCTAAACTTTGTAGTGCATCTCCAACCAAAATGGCTGTTGCCTCATTCCATTTCATATGAATAGTTGGTAGACCTCTTCTCAAATCATCATCGTCCATCGATGGAAGATCATCGTGCACAAGAGAGTACGTATGAATGCATTCAATCGCGATCGCACAGAATATAGCCACTTCATTTGCAATATTGAAAACCTTTGACGTTTCCATACACAGCAACGGCCTCAATCTTTTTCCCTGCCCCAAAATCGAATACTCAATTGGTTTTTTTAATATCCCAAAATTTTTTGTTTTTAAAAATTTTGTTAAATGTTGATTAAAATAAAGAGCGTTATTATCGAGCATTGTTCTAAAGTAAGTCTCGTCAAACTCACTATAGGCTTTATTCATTATCGTCTGCTCTTAAGTCTTCCGTCACCAACTTCTCTTTGTCAGATACTTTTAAAATTTTCAATTCTGCTGTCTTCAAAAGTTTTTCGCAATGGCTTTTCAGTTTAATTCCTATTTCGTAGTAAGAAATTGATTCTTCCAAGCTCAGATTCCCATCGTCTAGATGAGTTACCAATTCCTCTAATTTCTTCAGCCCCTCTTCAAATTTAAGGCCTTTTATCTCGTCTTCTGTAAGCATAATAAATCTAATGATATTTTTATAATGAACTATAGTATAGTCTTTTAGATCAATAGCCAGTTCATTTTTATAAATAGATTTTTGCCAGAACTTCCAGAAATAGAAACAGTTAAATTAGGCATAGAAAAGACAGTTCTAGGTAGTGCCATCATCTCAACTAAAATATTTAGACGAGACCTAAGGTTCCCTATCGAAGAGAACTTTGAAAAATTGATCCTGAAAAAACGAGTTTTAAGGGTTGGTAGGCGATCAAAATACCTTCTTTTTTTTCTAAATAAGAAAACAACGATAGTCCTACATCTGGGGATGTCAGGAAGGATAAACTTGAGTAAAGAAAGTAAAAATAAATACAAACCAAAGAAACACGATCATCTGATAATTTCATTCGATAATCAATTCCTGCTTATATATAATGATCCTCGAAGGTTTGGTTTTATTGAAACTATAGAAGGTGACTATGCAGATTATCAAAGGTTCAAATATATAGGAATAGAACCTCTTTCCAAAAAATTTGATAAACAACATCTGTGGTCCAAAATCAAAAACTCTTCAAGATCTTTAAAAAATATTTTAATGGATCAGAAAGTTGTAGCTGGCTTGGGAAATATATATGTCAGTGAGGCTTTGTGGGATTGTCGAATCAAACCGACTAGGATTGGAAAAAAAATGTCTCTAATTGAATGTGAAAGACTAGTTGCATCAATTAAGAAAGTTCTTAATAGGGCGATTAAATTTGGTGGTACTACTTTAAAAGATTTCCGACAGGTTGGTGGAGAGGTAGGATATTTTCAGAACAAACTGCAGGTTTATGGGAAAGAGGGTCAAGCATGTTTTCGGGATAAATGTAAGGGTGCTGTTGGGAAAATTATAATTAGTGGGAGGAGTACATTTTATTGCGCAACCTGTCAGAAGTAATTCATTATTTTCTTGATAAATCTTAATAAGAAAATTAAAAGTTTGAGCAGATAAATTTTTTGGAGAATCGGATGGCTTACGAGACGCTCATCATAGAGCATGAAGAACCTATATTAATTATAAAACTCAATAGGCCAAATGCATTGAACGCTCTGAACAGTAAGCTGTTGGAGGAACTAAACAGCGCTCTAACAGATGCAGATAATAATGACTCTGTTAGAACAATTATTTTAACTGGTTCTGAAAAGGCTTTTGCTGCTGGTGCGGATATCAAGGAGATGATATCAAAGTCTTTTGTAGATATGTTTTACAAAAACTTTTTTTCTAATGATTTAGATAGAATTCAAGCAACTAGAAAACCAATTATAGCTGCTGTAGCTGGATATGCGCTAGGAGGAGGATGTGAGCTTGCAATGAGGTGCGACTTTATCTTAGCTGCAGACAGTGCAAAATTTGGACAACCGGAAATAAATTTAGGCGTTATGGCAGGTTTTGGAGGAACGCAGCTGCTGTCGAAATTTGTTGGAAAATCTAAAGCAATGGAGATGCACTTAACTGGTAGAAATATGGATGCTGAAGAGGCCGAAAGGTCTGGTCTAGTCAGTAGGGTTGTTCCTGCTGAGGATCTTTTAAAGGAAGCTAAGGCTGTAGCTTATAAAATTGCAGAAAAGTCTATGTTGTCCACTATGGGAATAAAGGAATCAATAAATCGTTCATTCGAAATTGGAATGTCAGAGGGTTTATTGTTTGAAAGGCGAATATTCAATGCGCTTTTTTCAACTGAAGATAAAAAAGAAGGTATGTCCGCTTTCATAGAAAAAAGAACACCCAAGTTCGAAGATAAATAGCAGTTCGCTTATTGACATTTATAACCGCATTGTGTAATTGATTGCCTAAGGAGTATAACAAAGATGCCAAATAAAGCTTCAGCTAAAAAAAGACTAAGACAAACGGTTAAAAAGACGACAGAAAATAAGAATAGAAAAACCAGGATTAAAACGTTTGTTAAGAAAGTTGAGCAAGCTATAGTTAAGGGTGATCAAGTCACTGCTAATGAAGTTCTTAGGACAGCGCAGTCGGAGATCATGAGAGGCGTTACAAAAGGTGTTTTTCATAAGAATTCGGCGAGTAGAAAAATATCAAGATTAAATTCCAAAGTAAAAGGCTTAAAAAAAGCAAGTTAGCGCCTGAATGGTTTTTAGTTAGTTGCTATAACCCTATGCTAAGGTTATCGTATGACTAAGACTCCATTTTTTAAATTGATTGGTAAAAACGTCTCTTAAACAGGTTTGAATTTGGTTGAAAATATAAATTCAAAAGAAGCTTTTGATCTTTTAAAAGAAGATAAAAATGCTGTATTGATTGATGTAAGAACCAATAAAGAACATTTGGAAGTTGGAATACCTGATCTGAGAGATATCGGCAAAGATACCTTTAAAATAGAATGGAGAAACTCGATCTTACCGGGGTCAGGAAAGCGCTTTTTAAACGATTTTAACAAAAATTTAAGTCATCATGGCAAAGGAAAGTATCTTTTTATATGTAGATCTGGAATTAGATCAAATTTCGCTGCATTAACTGTGGAAGAATCGTTTAAATCCGGTAATTATAATGGTATGTGTTTTAACATAGAGGATGGATTCGAGGGATATGAACAGCATTCAGTCTATCCACAAAACCCAACCGGATGGAAGAACTTGGGCTTGCCCTGGAGTAGAGTTATTTAATGAACAAAGATGAGTGGTCAAAGGTAAAAGAGTTTGTGAAGAGTAATATAGGCGAAAGTGCTCACGCAAACTGGATACAGCCCATTGAGCTAAAGGAGATAAATGGTTCTGTTGCAAAGTTTAAAGTGCCAACAAGATTTATTGGTACTTGGGTTCATAGGAACTACGGAGATCACATTATCCAAGGATTTAAGAATCAAAAACTAAGTATAGATAGACTTGAGTTTATTGCATCGTCAGATAAATCAGCAGGCAAAAAAAATGTTTCAGAGAAAAGTGCACTGAAAAGAACCGACCAAAAATCTCAAGAATCTCAGCTTGATCTACCCAGTTCACCACTTGATGCCAGGTTTACCTTCGATAAATTTGTGGTTGGGAAACCAAATGAGTTGGCACATGCAGCTGCAAAAAGAGTTTCAGATGGGGGAAAGGTAACTTTCAATCCATTATTTTTGTACGGAGGAGTGGGTCTAGGAAAAACGCATCTAATGCATTCTATTGCTTGGTCTACCAAAGAAAAAAATAAAAAAGCGCGAATACTATACCTCTCAGCTGAACAGTTTATGTATAGGTTTGTCCAAGCTTTAAGATTTAAGGATATGCATGCGTTCAAGAAGTTATTTAGGTCAGTCGATGTTTTGATGGTAGATGATGTTCAGTTCATAGCAGGGAAAGATTCAACACAAGATGAATTTTTTCATACCTTTAATGCTCTCATAGAGCAGGGAAAACAGATAGTCATATCAGCTGATAGGGCTCCTGGTGAAATCGATGGTTTGGAAGAAAGGATTAAATCTAGACTTGCTTGGGGTCTGGTTGTCGATGTGCACCCGACAGACTATGAATTACGCCTAGGAATTTTACAGGCAAAAGCTGAAATACAAATGGAACTGAATAGAGACGTTAAGATTAATGAAGGTATTTTAGAGTATTTAGCCCATAAAATTTCTTCAAATGTTAGGGTACTAGAGGGAGCTCTGACAAGGTTATTCGCTTTCGCATCTTTAGTTGGAAAAGAAATAACCATTGATTTAGTACAGGAATGTCTATCAGATATTCTTAGAACTTCAGAGAGAAAAGTTACTATTGAAGAGATAATCAGAAAAGTTGCTGAACACTACAATCTTAGAATGACAGACTTGATATCTGCGAGAAGAGCAAGGGTGGTAGCTAGACCTAGACAGATAGCTATGTTTTTATCTAAAAGTCTGACTTCAAAATCTTTGCCAGAAATTGGAAGAAAATTCGGTGGAAGAGATCACACCACTGTTATTCATGCGGTTAAGAAAATTGAAGAATTAAAACTTGTTAATGTACAGGTGGCAGACGAGGTGGAAATCTTACGCAGAACACTTGAGGCATAAAAAGCTTTTTCGCTATTATTTTATTATAAAAAAGGATATCATGCACCCTACATATTTATTGGTATGAAGCGAAAATGAAGATTAGTGTAGAAAGAAGTGATTTGCTAAGGTCAATGAGCCGAGCTCAAGCCATAGTTGAAAGAAGAACTACTATTCCCATTCTATCGAATGTTTTAATTGAAGCCAGAGAAGACCGTCTAACCCTAAGAGCTACTGATTTAGATATAGAATTATTGGACTCCATAAAAGCTGTAGTCGAAAAAGAGGGAGCCGTAACAGTTGGTGCGCATACCTTCTATGAGATCCTTAGAAAACTTCCAGATGGTTCGAGAGTTTTAATAGACCTTGATCCTTTGAATCAGAAAATAAATGTTAAAGCTGGACGTTCCACTTTTTCATTAACAACAATTTCCGTTGATGACTTTCCATTAATGGCATCTTCGGAATACGACTTTTCATTCTCTATAAAGGTTGAAGAGCTAAAGAGGTTATTCGAAAAAGTAAAGTTTGCTATGTCCATGGAAGAAACAAGATTTTATCTTAACGGTGTTTTTTTCCATGAGTTCGTTGATCAAGAAACCAAGCTTATACGTACGGTTGCCACAGATGGTCATAGACTAGCAAAAATAGACTCACCACTACCTGACAATGCTAGCGGAATGCCAGGACTGATTGTGCCACGAAAAACAGTTTCTGAATTGAGAATGATATATGAAACGACGGAAGACACAGTAAATGTTTCTGTATCAGAAACGAAAATACGTTTTTCAAACTCGACCTTATCTTTAACATCTAAAGTAGTGGATGGATCATTTCCTGATTACGATCGAGTTATACCAAAAAATAATATTAAAAAATTGGTTATTGATGCCTCAGAATTTGCCAAGTCAGTAGATAGAGTAGCAACTATTTCTTCAGAGCGTGCTCGGGCAGTTAAACTGAGTCTAAGTAAAGAAAAGCTCATATTATCTGTAAATGCTCCAGAGACAGGATTAGCAATGGAGGAAATTCCTGTTGCTTATGAGGGAGAGGAAATTGAAATTGGATTTAATGCTAAATATCTCCAAGAAATTTCAAATCAGGTTGAAAGCGGCGAAGCAATTTTCTTATTTAATGACGTTGGTGATCCTGCACTTATGAAGGACAATAATGACGACACTGCGGTTTATGTTGTTATGCCTATGCGTGTATAAACAATTTATATTAAAATGAGTGCTGCCGGAATAGAAAAACTCAAAATAAGTAATTTCAGATCGTATAAAATTTTAGAACTTTCCTTTGATTCAAATCCGACCGTTATTTATGGGAAGAACGGAGTTGGAAAAACAAACCTTTTAGAAGCTATATCACTCTTATACCCAGGTAAAGGGATAAGAAGGTCTAGCTTTCATGATATGATAAATCTATCTAATAATATTTCCTGGAAAGTTGAGGCTTTAGCTCACAGAAACAATAATCTTTTTGAAATCGAGACTTCTAGTGACGGAAATGGAAGAGTTGTGAGAATAGATGGAAAAAAAGTGCCACAGAATAATCTTAGTTCGAGTCTAAAAATTCTATGGTTTTTACCTCCAATGGACAGGATCTGGATGGAAACCTCAAAGGACAGAAGAAAATTCTTAGATAGAATGGTATTTAGCCTAGATATTAACCATGCAAAAAGATGTTCTCAATATGAAAAACTTCTAAGAGATAGGAATAGGTTACTAAAAGATCGTATAGCAGACAGCTCTTGGTATTTCGCCATCGAAAAGGAAATGGCCATACTTGGATTTGAAATAGATAATTGTAGACGAGATTTTATTGAAAAGCTTAATACAGTTTTAATCGAAAAGAATATTTATTTTCCGTTGATAAAGCTTAATCTGAAAGACGATCCTATCGAAAGTGAAGAAGCGTTCTTAAAAAATTTAATGAACCAAAGAGGGCAAGACCTAATAACTGGCAGAACAAGTTTTGGCCCCCATACAGATGATCTACAAGGGTTTTATTTAGAAAAGGAAATAGATACAAAATACTCTTCTACAGGTGAGCAAAAGCTTTCGATAATTTCCATTATTTTATCCAATGCAAAATTGATTAAAGAACAGCACAAAGTTTCTCCCATAATGCTTTTGGATGAGATAACAGCTCATTTGGATGAAGTACGTAAAGAAAATTTATTTTCAGAACTGTTATCTTTGGAAAGCCAGTTTTTTATTTCAGGAACGGAGGTGGGTATATTTAATTCCTTAAGCAAAAAAGCAAGATTTTTGGAATTGGACGAAAGGAAAAAATTTGTGGCCTAGTTTTTCTCAAAAAAAGGACAATCTTTAATGATATCTCTACCAACGTCTTTTATGTCTCGTCTTCCGCACAGCGCCATTGTCATATCAAGTTCCTTATTGAGAATTTCCAAAGATTTTGTAACTCCTTCTTTTCCTCCGGCTGATAGTCCGTAAACAAAGGACCTACCAATCATTACACCTTCAGCTCCTAAGGCGATAGCCTTGAGGATATCCTGTCCAGATGAAATTCCACCATCCATTAAAACCTCCATATTGGATACTGCTTTCTTTATTTGAGGAAGCGTGGAAATTGAGCTATTTACCCCATCTAATTGCCGGCCACCATGATTAGAAACCACTAAAGCGTCTGCACCACACTTCTGTGCCATTTTAGCGTCATCTGGGTCCATTATACCCTTAATTATTAGTTTGCCTCTCCACCAGTCTTTAATTCTTTTTACGTCGTCCCAATTAAGTCTTGTATCGAATTGATCTTGAACCCATTTGGTTAAAGAGTTTAAATTAGTGATATCTTTTACATGACCCATAACATTTCCAAACGTCCTGTTTTTTGTTCTAGCCATTTGATAGCACCAGCTAGGTTTCGACAATAAGTCGAAAAGGTTAGACAATTTTATCTTCAATGGTATTGATAAACCGTTTCTTATGTCAGCGTGCCTTTGACCTAGTATTTGTAAGTCTAAAGTAAGTACTAGCGCAGAGCATTGCGCCGCTTTTGCTCTTTCAACTAATCGCTTAGCAAAATCATGGTCTCTCATGACATAGAGCTGAAACCAGAAAGGCTTTGATGTATTCCTTGCAACCTCTTCTATCGAACATATTGACATCGTAGAGAGAGTGAAAGGAACGCCAAAGCCTTCAGCAGCCTGAGCCGCCAATATCTCACCATCGGCTCTTTGCATACCAAGTGAACCGACGGGCGCAAGAGCAATTGGCATTTTATATTCAACGCCTAACAAACTCTTTTTAGTGGTTCTATTAGATATATCGACCGCAACTCTTTGTCTAAATGAAATTTTTTGAAAATCATTACTATTATTTTTTAAAGTGGTTTCAGACCAAGATCCAGATCTTACGTAGTCATGGAACGCTTTGGGTACTTTTTTCTTTGCTTTGTATCTTAAATCGTCAATAGTTAGATATTCCATGCGGTACTCTTTCTAAATTTTAAGGTCTAATCTGGGCTTCCAAAAAGGACGAAATAATTCAATTTTAGGACATCTGTTCATGACAACTTTTAAACCTGCATTTTTTGCTATCTCTGCAGCTTCGTCATCATACACTCCTATTTGGCCCCAAAGTACTTTTGCTTTTATTTCAATTGCTTCTTTTGCTACCGATAAAAACTCTTCTTTTCTTCTAAATACCTGTACCATATCAACTGGCTTATCTATTTCCTTTAAACTGTGAAAGACCTTAAGACCTCTAATCTCTTTAATATTCGGATTTGGGTTAACAGGTAACATTTTATATCCAGTTTCATGCAGCACCCTTAAAACACCATAGCTAAATTTTGTCTTATCCCCACTAGCCCCAACCATGGCAATTGTTTTTACAGATTTTAGAATGTCTTCGATATAACCTTTAGGATAATCATATATATGGTCTACATCAGCTTCAGGCATCACTTCTCTCTTTCTTTCGTTGCAATATCTTTCTTTAGTTCATGAGGCTTTAATGGATCTAAAAATGGATTTCTATAAAGCTTGTCATGACTCTCAACACCAATTTCAAGAATAAGGTTCGATAAAGGTCTTGCAACGCAAAGTATAATGTATCCATCATTTATCTGTCTATTATTAAGTGCCACCTGCCTTCTTTGATCTACTTCTCCATCAATAAGTTTTGCAGCACACGTGATACATCCACCATATTTGCAACCATAGGGGAGATCGACACCCTGTTCCTTTAAGCTATCAAGCAATGGACGCTTATCTTCAACTTTATAGGATTTACCGCGTCTATTTGATATTTCAACCTTAAATATTTTCACAGCCATATATCACTGGTGCAATCACCACCAGGATACCTACTTTCATGACAGCGGCTTGGACCATTTGGTTCTTCCCCAAAATTTACCATAAAATCAGTATTAATTTTCATCCCTCCGTTTACTGGGTCACAGTCAATCATAATCAATACACCACCCTTTTCCCTTATATCTGGATAAAATTGATTATCCCAAGTAGAGAATAGAGAAGTTGTTACGTACAGTCTTTTCCCATCTAGGCTGAGCTGAAACATTTGTGGTCCCCCAGCAATCTTAAGACCATTAACTTCAGGAGCTCTTCCCAGTAGACCACCCATCCAAACTTGACCAGTAAGTTTTGGTTTGTGAGGGTCTGAAATATCATATTGCCTCATATCACCGTGCAGCCAATTATTAAGATATAAATATTTATCATCCATTGAAACGAGAATTGCTGACATCACACCTGGGATAGGAATTGGCCAGTCCGGGTGTGGTTGGTTTTCTACATCAATAATTTTTTCCCATTGCCATTTTTCGTTTTTGTCTTTCCACCAATGTATGACGTTTGCGCTTAGTGCTGCACCGCAAAACCCATGACTGCTATCTGGATTATGGTGAAACTTTACTTCTAAAGGAACGAGACCGTCTTCACCCAAATACATAGTTTCAATTGGCTTGCGTTCCTTGAAATCCCAGAAATGGAGTTGTCTTCCATACTTGAGGTGCCCAACTTCTTCTAAATCAAAGCCCGGCATAAATGTGTTGGGAGCGGCCCACTCCGATGAAACCATTATATTGTGTCTTGGTTGATACCAAAAATCATACCCAAATGGTATATCTCCCATTGAGTTTTCCCATCTTCCTATAATTTCGAAATTCTTATCCAGATGCAAATATCCTCCAGGTGCTTCTCCCTTTGCATCACCCAGCATAGATATAATTATTTCTGAGCCCAGGCAATGGACGGTATGTGGGCCACTTAAGTTGGTTTTTGATTTAATGTCTGCTCCGTCAATAACTTTGTGGAGAGTGGGCATTCTAGGATTGGTCGCAGTATCCACTATGTGAATATTATTTGACCTCACTCCTGGAAGTAAAAGATATTTGCGGGTCATGCTGGAGTCGTCATGGCAAGATGAACACGCATTCCATCCCATATGATGAAGTTCATCACCAATGCCGGGCATTTCTAACCTATGTATAACTTTCGAATAAGTAGGGCTATCGGGGTCAACATCGACTGTAGCTAAATAGTCAGGCTTTTGTATTCCCGTTCCTGTATATATTGCAATTGTATATAAAAGTTTCTCCCTCGGTGCTCTTACAGCTTCTGCAGGGGACGAATATCCAGGACCACAACACGTTTCATTCATAGTTTATTCTTTCGTTTCAATAGGATTTCCAGATTTTTTCCATGCGGCAAATCCTCCCTCTAGATGAGATACAGGGCTTAGACCCATGTCTTGTGCTGCTTTGGCTGCAAGAGCAGATCGGCCAGCTGCAGCACAATAAAAAACATATTTCTTGTCTTGGTTAAAAATTTCTTTGTGGTAGGGACTATCAGGGTCTATCCAGAATTCGAGCATTCCTCTCGGGCAAGAGAACGAATTTGGAATCTTTCCTTCTCTTTGTATTTCCCTAGGGTCTCTTATATCTACAAAAACGTACTTACTATCTTCGAAATATTTTGAGGCATCAACTACAGGTGTTATTTCAACCTCTTTATTTGCTTCAGCCACCATATCTTTTACATGTTTTACAATTTTTTGTGCCATTTTGTCTATTCCTTCCTATTTAAGAGAAGTTTTTCTGAAACTGATCTAAACTTTCATCTATTTTAATTGAGGGTATTTTTTTTGATACCCAAACGTCTCCTTGTGGTTTTATCACCTCTAATTCATTTACAGTTCCTGCATGTATCCTCACTAATCCAGGTCTACCTTCATTTAAGGAGAACATCTGGCAACCGCATTGTTCGCAAAACTTTTTAGTTATTTTGTTGCCACTTTCTGATTGATGTATGTAGCTTTTTAAAGTCCCTTGAATATATAAATCGCTTTCTTTCACAAATATATTGGTAAGATAAGGGGCACCACTACATTTTCTGCAGTCCTCGCAATGACAGTTAAAAGTCCTTAATGGTGCAGTATTACTATTATACGTTATAGCTCGACATAAGCAGCTTCCGGTGAATCCTTTCATCTCTACCTTTTCTCTATTTATCATAACTCCACTCATTAGTCTTAAGTTCAAGAGTTTATCCATCCACCATCAACATCAACAGTGGTTCCGTTAACAAAATCATTTTCAATAACAAAGATAATTCCTTTTGCAACCTCATCCGGTTTTCCAGCTCGCTTTATTGAGTGAGATGCTGTGGCTGAACTTAGAAATATTCGTCTATCCTCGCCTTCTTGTGAAAACATAGGCGTATCTATTAAGCCTGGCGCTACAGCATTTATTCTCTTTGGAGCAATTTCGTTTGCAACACCTCTGACTAGGTTCTCAACTGCGCCTCCAACAGCAGAAAGAGCAATTTGTCCAGGCTTCATTCGCCTAGCAGGTGCACCACTGACCAAAACTATTGTTCCATCCGAGCTTAAATAGTGTGTGCCATAGCGTACAACATTCGCGTAACCCCATAATTTGTCAAAAGAGTTTTTAAATCCAGTCATATCCATTTCTAGAAATGGGCCAGCAGCTCTGCTTCCTCCAGTTGCAGCACTTACCAATATTTCAAAGGGAGCATGCTTTTCAAAAATATTTTTTACTTCCTCTTCAATTCTTACATCACAGCTTTCAAAGGATAGTTTGTTATGTTTAACACTGGTCGCCTTGCTTGGGTCTCTGCTGATGGCAATAACGTCTGCACCTTTTTCAATTAATTGTTCACATGTAGAGAGCCCAATTCCAGAAGTTCCACCAAATACGAGGGCTTTTTTATTCGCTATGTCCATTTTCTATCTATCCATAAAAGAATTTGTAATTTACTCCAATTGATATTATAGCAAATGTAGGTTAGTTGAAGTTTTTTTGGGCAATGCATGAATAATAATTATATGGGAATATTGGCAATTGTCTTGGGTACAATTTGTTTCTCAATAAATGACATATCGGTTAAGCTTTTCAGTACTGATATGCCACTGCATCAGCTCATGTTTTTTCGAGCTATTTTTGCCATTTCAATTTTACTTTTTTTCGTTCTACCTTTTTACGGTGGCTTTAAATACCTTAATACCAATAACCCTACTTTTCATGTATTTAGGGGATTAGCTGTTGTTGGGGCGAATACTTTCTTCTTCATATCCATAGCAGAGCTTTCGTTGGCAGAGGCAACAGCAATATTTTTTATAGCACCAGTTTTGATTACAATTTTTGCTGTATTTTTTTTGAAAGAGAAAGTGGGTATACGTAGAAGCTTGGCCTGCTTTATCGGATTTTTGGGCATGTTACTCATTATAAAGCCAGGTACAATTTCGTTTGAATTAATTTCATTATTTCCTTTAATCGCTGCTCTTTTTTATACAGCTCTACATATAATTACTAGAAAGTATGGGGCGCAAGAAAATCCGATCACGATGGGTTTTTATATCCAAATATGTTTTCTTGTCACAAGCCTTACATTTGCTACAGGCTTTTACCTAGCTGATCTTAATGTTGGACAGAGCAATGCTTTGATATTTTTGACGGGCTCATGGGTTTCAGTCAATACTTTTGATTTGTTACACATTTTTGTAGGTATAGCCTTCCCAATCTCGATAGGAGGTATTCTTGTCTCTTATGCATATAAGAATCATGAGGCATCTTTTTTAGCGCCATTTGAATATGGGGCTTTAGTTATTGCAGTTATTTCTACCTATTTAATTTGGAACGAAATCCCAGATAGACTTTCTCTTTTAGGTATAATTTTGATAATGTGTTCTGGTATTTTTGTATCATTGAGAGAAAAGCAAGTAAGTTCAATGCGTTCATCGCGAAAATTAATATATAGACGATAAATATCTCAATAATTTATGATAAGTAGAAAGGCTAGAAACAGAAAAAAAGTCATATCTTTTGTTATGAGACTTGTGGCTTTAATTAAACCTGGAAGCCTTAGCCATTTTCAGATTAAAATAATTCGATTTCTTGTTTTATTTGCATCCTTTAGAAGAGCAAGCGTAAACAATGTCGTCGTGAAAAAAATATCTTTAGATCAGCTTGAGCTATATCGGATTATACCAAATAAGATTTTTGATAAAGTAAAGATCTTATTCTTTCATGGGGGTGGGTTCTTTGTTGGTAACTTCAAAATTTATCGAAGTTATGCATCTTTTTTAGCGGAGATCCTCGGCAGAGAAATTATATTTGTCGAATATAAACTCAGTCCTGAGTCAAAGTATCCAAGCCAATTAGAAGATGCGAAAAAAGCATACTCTTTTCTTTTAGGAAAAAAAGAAAAATCCAATATTATCCTCGCTGGTGATTCAGCTGGTGGCAATTTAGCACTAGCATTATTGTTAGCATTGAAAAGAGACAAATCAAAGAAACCAAAAGGAATATTCTGTATTTCTCCTTGGGTTTATCCAACTGCTATAATGGCAGAATATCCAGATAGTTGCTGTCAAAGTGATGTACTTATAGGACCATTTATAAAACGTGCAAAAGAAACAGGTTCTGGTCCTTTATCTTATCTCTATTGCAATCCATCAGATCATAAAAATCCCTTCATTTCTCCTTTATTTGGCGACTTTAAAAATTCACCACCAATTATGATCCAATATGCAGAAAATGAGGTTCTTTCAGTCCAGATTGGACAGTTTTTAAAACGCCTAAAAAAGCAAAAAGTCAAAGTGGTAATAAAAACCTGGAAAGACCTATGGCATGATTTTCAGCTCGAAACAGATTTAATAGAGACTCGTAGGTCTTTCGTGCTTTTCAAGGATTTTTTGGACGAACTATGCACTTAAGCTTTATCTTCGCCTGCTTGGGCCGCGTAAATAGAAGTGTACCCTCCTGACCAGTCGGGGGGCATCTGGCAAGGTCTTGGATCATGGTGTGCCCATTTTACCTGCTCTCCCCTCACAATTTTATACGTGTTCACGGTTGGTTGTGGGTGAGGTGTATAGGCTTTAGCGTCAGCAGATGTATAACAATTGAGTAAAAGTGGTCTGGGATTTTTAGATTTCGAAGATGGTGAGAAATGAAGTGCTCGTGCGTTATGTATTGTTATAGATCCAGCATTTCCCGTAAGATAGTCAACCATCGACATATCAACAGTATCTGCATCTTCATCGCTTAACATTCCTGTCCAATTACCATTTTTGTCGTACTGATCATATAGGTCATTTTTATGTGAACCTTTTAACACGGCTAAAGGCCCATTATTCATGTCTGTATCCTCTAAATAACACCCAATTGTCAAAACATTGTAATTTGTATGAGGAAAGAATTGGATATCCTGATGCCACTTAACAGTATCGCTCTCATCATACCACTTAAAGTTTAATTTTGAGTGATGAAATGTCACATTAGGACCAACGAGGTCACTAGCAACGTCAGCCATAAGACCCTTTGAGAAATTCCAATACTCCTCATGATTCTCATCTGGGCTCTTTAATCTTCTAAGAACCGGATTCTCGTAAGAATGTCCTGGACCGATATCAAAAACATTATTTGACTCTTTGACTTCGCGACTTTTATCAACGAACTCACTTGTAACTTTTTTGATACGTTTAAGTAATTCTGACGGAACCAAGTCTTTTATTCCCACGAACCCAAACTCAAAATAATGTTCTCTCTGCTCCTGAGTTAAGATTTTGGGTGGATAAGATAAAATTTCTTCTGGTGTCATGTTTAAACTCTTCCTAGGGTGTCTTTTTAAGCTTCTTAAATTTAAGTTGCATCTTCAAGGTTAACAGCTCATATTTTAGTGTAAATATTTTTCTGGAGGTTTTTATGGCTGGTGCTTTAAAAGGGATAAGAATAATCGATTTAACATCGATGATTTCAGGTCCAAGTGCAACTATGATACTAGGAGACCAGGATGCTGAAATCATAAAAATTGAAAATACTTCAGTTGGAGATTATACCAGGATTGTCAGCACCCAGAGATCTGGAATTTCGGCCGCTTACCTTAACAATAATAGAAATAAGAAATCTGTGTGTATTGATCTAAAAGTGAAGGAAGGAAAAAATATCCTTAAAAAGCTAATTGGAACGGCGGACGTTTTAGTACAAAACTTCAGACCAGGGGTAATGGATAGGTTAGGTTTCGGATATAGTGATGTTCGCGCGATAAGTCCTAACATTATATATGTTTCCATAAGTGGCTTTGGTTTTACTGGCCCTTATAAGAATAAACCAGTTTACGATCCTCTTATTCAAGCTCTATCCGGTCTAACCACTGTACAAGCAGGATCAGATGAAGAGAGACCCAGGCTTATGCGAACGATACTTCCTGATAAGCTTACTGGGTTCGCTACCGCTCAAGCGATAACAGCGGCACTGTTTCATAAGGCAAAAACAGGTGAGGGTCAGGAAGTCAAAATATCAATGCTAGATACTGTAATTTCTTTTTTGTGGGGTTCCGATATGGGAGGGCATACCTTTGTTGGAGACGAACTTGAAAAGGAGACCGCACAGAGTTTTATTGATCTAATATATGAAACTAAAGAGGGCTTTATATCTGTTGCAGTTCAGTCCGATAAAGAATGGTTTAATATTTGCGATGCATTTAATAAGAAAGAGTGGTTAAGTGACCCGAGGTTTTTGACGGCGGAATTAAGGCATCAGAATATAAATGAAAGACTAGAATTGATACAATATGAGCTTAAGAAAAAAACATCTGATGAATGGTTGAAATTACTTACGGCTAAAGATGTTCCTTGCGCACCCGTATTGACAAGAAAAAAAATGATAAAGAATGAGCAAGTAGTTGCAAATGATATAATAAAAATTTCTGAACACCCTATCGCGGGAAAGATACGGCAGTCTAGGTTAGCGGCTAGCTTTTCTGTAACCAATAAGGATGACAATTTGTCAGCTCCAACACTTGGTCAGCATACTAAGTCAGTTCTTTCAGGATTAGGCTTTACAGAATTGGAAGTTGATAGATTGCTTAGCGATAAAGTAATTAAGGGCAGTTGACTTATATTTTCAATTGTTAATTTAAATTGGTACGCGAATTGCAATTTGGGTAGAGCATGAAATTTTTTCATGTTCATACCTCCCTGTTGACTAAAGCCGAGCAAATTTTTGTTCGGCTTTTTTTTTTATAATTTTGGTGTATATTGTCAAACATAATAACTATCAGTGGAGACCAGAATGTTAAAATTAATCACAGCAATCCTAGCTCTATTTTATTTCTCAAATTTATTTGCCGAGACTTATTATGTGACAGGTACTGTGCAATCAGTTGAGCCAGTTTATTCAAGTACGAATATTTACACACCTGAGACACGTTGCAGAAATGTAAAGGTACCAGTCTACGGAAAGGTTGTCAGTGGTAACGGCGCATCAGGCGCTGATGTGTTAGGAGGAATGGTGGTTGGAGCTCTTATCGGTAAAGCCTTAACAAACGACAACAATGCTGCTGGGGTCGGAGCTGTAATGGGAGGAGTCGTAGCAGCCGAACAACAAAAGAAAACAACAACAAAAGTCGTTGGTTACAATACAGAACAAAGATGTGAAATTGTCCAGCTGGTCAGTCAGCGAAGTGCCGTAGAAAGTTACAGAGTGATATATAGTTGGAATGGATTTACAGGTTCAAGCTTAACAGGGCGTTATTATGAGATAGGCTCTAAAATCCAAATAAAAGTGGGTCTTTCTTTAGACTGATTAAATCCGCATATAAAAATGAGGATTATCTCTTAGAAGTCATCTAAGTATTCGGAATTCAATTTGTTTATATCAAAAGTACCCATTTGAGCCATTGCTATTTCTATTTCTTTTTTTAGATTGTTAGTCATTTGGACTAGGCCATCAAATCCTTCAGCTGCTATAGAAAAAAGTGCATACTTTCCAATCATTACGAAGTCTGCCCCCAAACAAAGCGCTTTAAGAATATCTTCTCCATTTCTTATCCCAGTATCATATATCAAGACTGTACTTTTACTTAAAGACTTACGTATTTTCGATACTTGATGTATAGGGATTGGGCTGCTATCAAATTGTCTTGAGCCATGGCCGGATACATAAATGGCATCCACTCCAAGACTTTCTGCCTTTTTTGCATCTTTCGGGTTAAGGATTCCTTTTATAACTAATTTCCCCTTCCAAAGCGCTCTTAAGTCTTTAAGAAATTTCCAATCGGCTGCTCCCCTTGGTTTATTCCTGTCTATCTTCAAATCTTTTTCAAAGTTTTGAGGTCTCGGAATACCATTGGCCAAAAGATCTAAACTCCATTTGGGATGCATTGCGCAATCAAAAATTTGTTTATAATTTGGTCTAAACTTCGCTGAAAAATTATGTTTTAATTCTCTTGGTCTGCGGCCTAATTCAGGTACATCAACTGTCAGTATCAGTGTCTTGTAACCAGCGATTTGTGCTCTTTCGGCTAAACGTAACCCTGATTTTAAATCATCATAAACATAGAGTTGAAACCAGCCTAAATCACCAGTGATTTTGAGAGTTTTCTCTAGTGGTGTGGAAGCCATTGTAGAATAGCAAACAGGAATATTAAACTTTTTTGCTAATTTTCCAATTGCATAATCCGCTTTTGAACTCACAAGATTACACATACCCATTGGCGCTACACCAAAAGGTAGGTCATATGATTTACCTAATATTCGTTTGGAAATTTTTTTAGCGCCGCCACCAGCCAGCACATTTTGTGATAGCTTAAGTGATTTAAAGTACTCAGCATTGGAGTAGTAACCGTCTGCCTCAAGTGCTACTCCATCGACATAATCAAAGATCATTGAAGGAAGTCTTTTCTTTGCTAGAAGACGAGCATCTTGCATACTATGTATAGAGCTTTTTTTCATAAAAATTTGTGTTTGTAGAAGATTTTATTTGAAATATTGACGATAAGCCACTAAACCGAAAGTGTCAAAAGTAATAAACAAAATTAATTCACAATGAACTTTTCTCTAGTCGAACTGGCTCAAGTCATTTTAGCTGATATATTTTTATCTGGCGATAATGCAATTATTATAGGTATGGCTGCAGCTGGCCTATCAGAGAAGTTTAGAAAAAGGGTAATTTTCTGGGGGTTAGCATTAGCAGCAGGGTTCAGAATTATCTTTGCAGCTATAGCATCTTTTTTAATTCAAATACCTGGAATATTAATTTTTGGCGGACTACTTTTGGCTTTTGTTTGTTGGCGGTTTTTTAAAGAAATTCGTCATGCAGGCCAAAAAACCGATCCAGAAATTAAGTCTAATTTGTCAGAAAAGCTGACTGAAAAGCAACAATTTTCGCAAGCGTTATTCACAATTGCGGTTGCTGATATTTCAATGTCTTTAGATAATGTTGTAGCTGTTGCTGCTATAGCAAGAGAAGATACGGCATTATTAGTGTTTGGGCTCGTTTTAGCTATAGTACTGATGGCGTTTTTTGCAACTATTATAATGCGTGTAATGACGAAGTTCCCATGGCTTTCGTGGATTGGACTTATTTTCTTGGTCTATCTAACCATAAAGATGCTTGTTGATGGTTGGTTTGAGCTTTTACATATTCTCTAAGATTTATGAAGAAAAGAACATTGGATAAAAACGACTTTGACATTTTTGTTATAGGTGGCGGAGTAAATGGTGCAGGAATTTTAAGAGACGCTGCAGGCCGTGGGTATAAGTGTGGTTTGGCCGATATGGGTGATTTTGGCTCAGCAACGTCCTCCTCATCCACAAAATTACTTCATGGTGGATTGAGATACTTAGAGTCTTATCAGTTTAGGCTTGTAAAAGAGTCTCTTCGTGAACGTGACTTGCTTCTTAATCTCATGCCTCATATAAGCTGGCCAGTAAAATTTATACTTCCCCACAACAAAAACCTGAGACCCTATTGGATTTTACGGCTTGGATTATATATCTATGATCTCTTGGCGGGTTCAACGAAACTTTCAAAAAGTGTCGGTATTAATTTGCGAAATAATACAGTTGGTAGTTGTTTGGATAAATCTTACACAAGAGGACTAGCATATACAGATTGCTGGGTAGAAGATTCGCGATTAGTGCTACTAAATATTTTGGATGCAGAAAAAAAAGGAGCAAAAGCATTCTCTTATTCCAGAGTAACTAACGTTCAACGAAAAAATGGTCATTGGCTTGTTTCGATTAAATCAAAGGATAGGTCATTCGAGGTAAAAACTAAGGTCTTAATAAATACTATGGGTCCTTGGGTCAATTCTCTGAGTCAACTTGAAAAAAATAAAAATAATCAAGTAATGGTAAGATTAATAAAAGGAAGTCACATAGTCGTAAAAAAGCTTTTTAATCACGATAGTGCATATATATTCCAAGGAAAAGATGGTAGAATAATATTTAGCATTCCCTATGAAAACGATTTCACCCTAATTGGAACAACTGAAGTTGAGCACAAAATGGGTAACGAAGTTAAGTGTTCCGATGAAGAAAAAGATTATTTGTGTAATTTTGCTTCAGGATATTTTCAAAAAAAAATAACAGAAAAAGATATTGTTTGGGATTACTCTGGAGTGAGGGCTTTATACGAAAACAAAAATGTAGAAGCGCGAAATGCCAGTAGAGATTATTCCTTTCAAATTGAAGAAAAGGAAGGAGCGGTACTCCTTACCGTTTATGGAGGGAAAATCACAACATATCGAAAACTGGCTGAAAAAGCTGTTTCTAAAATCACAGCATTATTAAATTTAAAAAGAAAGGAATGGACTGCCACAAAACACTTACCAGGTGGCGATTTCAAATTAGAGGATAAAGAGAAACTTATTGTAGGCTTATTGAAAAAATACAAATTCTTAAATAGAGATTGGGCAGAAAGATTATTTAAAACATTTGGCACAGATGTTGACAAAGTTTTAGGCAAGGCTAAAGCAAAACAAGACTTAGGTAGGAATTTCGGATCTGATCTAACGGAAAGGGAAGTACTTTGGTATATTAATCAAGAGCATACCAGATGTGTTGAGGATTTGATTTGGAGAAGAAGTAAGCTTGGGTTACGATTGTCGAGCAAGCAGATAAGGGAACTCAGTTCCTACATAAAAAAATTAAATTAGAGAAAGTCTTACTATGAGTTACGTTCTAGCGATTGACCAGGGGACAACATCAACTAGAGCTATAGTCTTCGACAAAGATTTACAAATAGTGGCATCATCTCAAAAGGAAATAGAGCAATTTTTTCCTTTTGCTGGGTGGGTAGAGCATGATCTAGAAGAAATTTATGCAACTGTCATTGCTACAGTACGCAATGCTGTAAAAGGGGCAAAAATATCTTCGCAAGATATTCTAAGTATTGGGATTACCAATCAAAGAGAAACTACAGCTATATGGAGTGCTGAAACTGGTAAAGCACTTTCTAAAGCGATAGTGTGGCAGGATAGGCGTACTGCTGAATTTTGCGATGAACTAAAAAAAATTGGGAAAGAGAGAGTTTATCAACAAAAGACAGGCTTACTCATCGACCCGTATTTTTCCGCAACAAAAGTTAAGTGGCTTCTAGATAAATATGACCCTGAACGGACTATGGCAAATTCTGGAAAATTATTATTTGGTACGATCGATTGCTATTTGATTTGGAGGCTTACAAATAAAAAAATTCATTCAACTGATATAACCAATGCATCCAGAACCATGTTATTTAATATCGAGAGTTTAGAATGGGACAGTGATATTCTCAGTGATCTAAATGTGCCAAAAAAAATTCTTCCAAATGTAAAAGAGTGTGCTGATGATTTTGGAGTTATGGCGTTAGAAATACTTGGTTCCCCAATACCGATTAAAGGAGTTGCCGGTGATCAACAAGCCGCAACAATAGGCCAAGCATGCTTTCAAAAGGGCATGATTAAATCCACTTATGGAACAGGGTGTTTTGCGCTACTAAACACAGGAGATCAATTCGTAATTAGTAAAAATAAGCTTTTGTCAACTATAGCGTATAAAATAGATGGGAGGATTTGTTATGCTCTAGAAGGGTCAATATTCATTGCCGGCGCCGTTGTCCAATGGCTTAGAGACTCGATTAAAATTATAGATAAAGCAGACCAAGTGGGTAAGCTTGCATCGGAAGCAAAAGATCAAGATATTTATTTTGTTCCAGCTTTTACGGGGTTGGGCGCACCGTATTGGGACCCAAATGCACGTGGGGCGATTTTTGGATTATTGAGAGATACAGGGAGAGAAGAGATTGTTTTGGCAGCTCTAGAGAGTGTTGGTTTTCAAACAAGAGACTTACTAGAAGCCATGATAAAAGATGTAGATGGGATGGAAAGAGGGCATATAAAGTTGCGCGTAGATGGTGGGATGACCCAATCAAGTTTAACCATGAAAATCTTGGCTGATCTTACAGGAGTAGAGATCAATACACCTGAGATACAGGAGTCTACTGCAAAAGGGGTAGCATGGTTGGCAGGTATGAAAATAGGTCTATATAATCAGTTGGAAGCATTTGAAGAAGAGTGGACTCTCAAGGAGAAGTTTTCTCCAAAACTTTCTCCAGAAGAACGCGATAAGAAATATGAGGGTTGGAAAAAAGCAGTAGGAAGAACGAGAATTTCAGCTTAAAGAAGTAACTATCTCAAAGTCTTTTTCGATTAAAATATCATGTAAATATTTTATGTGGCTTGGTCCAATCTCACAACAACCTCCAACCACGGACGCGCCTTGTTTAGCCCAATTTAATGCGTATTTAGAGTACTCTTCAGGCCCCAAATCCGTTCTAGCTGATAATACAGATACATTGCTGGCAGTCTTCAAGGGCTCTATTGATGTAAAACCATTTGCGTAGCCACCGAAGAAGGTAGTGTTTTTGCTTAGAATGTCAATTCCCTTGTTGATGACTTCAGGAAATGAGCAATTAAGTAAAAACTCTTCTTGTCCAAAAGACTGTAACGCAATTACACTGTCCAGTAATTTTTCACCTGATCTCAATTCACAATTTTCATTATCCTCAAGTGTTAATCCGCACCAAATAGGTTTTCCGCTGGTCTTTGCGGCCGAAACTGCAGCCTTCGCCTCTTTTAATGATGCCATGGTTTCGCAAATGAAAAGATCAACGTCTTCTTCCTGTTCCCTAACTATTTGTAAATACAAGTCGACACATTTTTCATAATCAGGAGCTTTATCTGGCCGATAACTCCATACTAAAGGAGGAAGGCACCCGGCAATAAGTACATTCTTTTTTGTGTGGTCAATTGCCTCTCTGGCCAAATCAATAGCTCTCTTATGGAAAAAACCGAATTTCTCTGATAAACCGTTAGCTTCTAATCTCTCCGGTGTCGTCGAGTAGGTATTAAGTGTGATAACGCTAGCCCCTGCTTCGATAAAATCTACATGTGCTTTTTTCACGAGTTCTGGTTCCTCTGACATAACGTATGTCGACCAAAGAGGATGAGGCTTTGACTTTGAATTTTTTATAAGTTCCTGCCCCATGCCCCCATCAAGAAGTATAATTTTTTTTCTCATTTAATATCCTATCTGCCCTCTGGGAAAATACCTTTTGGCGCAAAACGTAAAACCAATAATAATAAAAGACCCATCATAATGTACCTCATGTGAGCGGCGTTAGTTGTAAGTTGTATTCTAAGAGGGTTCGTGTCACTCAAAGGCGATGTGAGTAATTCAACCAAATAGAGGCCTAATGGCTCTGCTTCAACCCACAAGAACCAAACGAGAAAACCTCCAATGAGAGATCCATAATTATTTCCTGTCCCACCAATAATCACCATAACCCATACTGTAAAAGTAAATCTAAGGGGTTGATATGTGGTTGGCGTAAATTGACCTTCAAGAGTAGTAAGCATTGCTCCAGCAAGACCGACAATTCCTGAACCGATAATAAATATCTCTAAATGTCGAGCTTTTACATTTTTTCCCATAGCTCTGGCAGAAATTTCATTATCTCTAATTGCTCTCATCATTCTGCCCCAAGGTGATTTAAGTGCTATTTCAGATAATATAAAAAGTGTAATTAAAACTCCTGAGAACAATAAGCAATAGCTAATTTTTACTACTATCGATGACGTTTCAATTAAGGGAAAGTTGTATCTCTCGCATATTTCAATGAACCATTTGTTTCCCTGGAGATCAACTTCATAAGGTACTGGTCTGGGTAAACCGTTAACATTTTTGACACCTCTAGTAAGCCAGTTTTCATTTTTAAGAAAATAGATAATCACCTCTGCAATGCCCAGTGTAGCTATTGCCAAATAATCACTTCTGAGACCTAGTGTTAATTTCCCAATGAAGTAGGCTACAAAACCGGCCAAAACGCCTCCCACTAGCCATGAAAATAATATTGGAAGTCCCAGACCACCTAAAAACCCAGTCGCTGCCGGTTCAAACGCCTCAACTCTTTTTATCGCAGGTGACCCTATTAAATTAAAGAGGACTAGTAAGATTAAAATTATCAATGGAATGGTTATTTTTTTAAATCGGCTAGTCTGGTTAGATTTGTAAATAAATATGATAATCGCAGAGCCAACTGCCAATACCATAAAAGCAAATAGGATTCCTTTACCCCCTAATTTAATTGTTTCTGAGACTGGAGGATGTGCTATCAAAACAGCAGATAAACCACCCAAAGCCGCAAACCCCATCACTCCAGCATTGAATATACCAGCGTATCCAAGCTGTATATTAACGCCTAATGCCATTGTGGCTGAAATAAGGCACAAATTAAAAATTCCCAGAGCCACATTCCAACTTTGAAAAAATCCAATAAAAATCAAGGCAAGAAAGAAGGTAGAAAATATACTAAATCTTCGTTGTACGTCAGTCATATAGTTTTTCCATTAAATAAGCCTGTAGGCTTAATTATTAGTACAATTACGAGAATGATAAAAGAAACGGAAAATTTGTAATCAGTTGCTAAAAACTGCATCATGCTGCTAGGCTCTAGATTTTCTGGTAAAATATATCCTAAGACTTTTTTATATGCAAAGGTAACAAAAAGTTCAGAAAGGGCAATTATGTAACCTCCAAAAAAGGCACCTAGAGGATTCCCAACTCCTCCCACTATTGCTGCAGAGAAAATTGGTAGTAACATTTGTAAAAAAATAAAAGGCTTATAAATTTTATCCAACCCATATAACACGCCGGCAAAAGTTGCGAGCCCACCAGCTATTATCCAAGTAAGTAAAACCACTTTGTTGGGGTCGATACCAGATAATAAAGCTAGATCTTCATTGTCAGAAAAAGCTCGCATTGATTTTCCAGTTCTTGTCCTATTTAAAAAGAAGAAGAGCAGTGCACACAAAATAATGGTCATTAAAAATGTTATTGCTTGTGATGTCTTCAGTCCAAAACCTTCATTCAATCCTGTGAAAGCTTTAAATTCTCTCACATTAAATATAAAGCGAACACCATCATTAAAGCTTTGGTCACTCGGCCCTATAATGAAACGAATTAGCCCAGCAGTGAAAAACATTACTCCAATTGAAGCTATAAGAAAAATTATTGGGTTGGATTTTTTCTCTCTATAATAAGAAAAAACATATTTCTCAATTAGCAGACAGTAAAGAACTGTAAAGAACATAGCCACTGGTATAAACAAGATTGCTGTAGGTAGAAATCCCAAGGATAGCCCATAGCTCTGGCCAAGCCAGGTAAATAGGATACAAACCATTGTGCCAAAAGACATAATTTCACCATGCGCAAAATTAGAAAATCTTAACACTGCATAAATAAGCGTAACGCCCATTGCGCCAAGCGCTAACTGACTACCATAAGTCAATCCAGGTAATAATATAAAATTCGTTATAATTGCTAAAGCGTTCACATAATCCATTTATCCACCTAAGAAAGCTTTCCGTACTTCTTTATTGGCAAGTAGCGCTGAACCTTTATCCGTAAATTTATTTTCTCCCTGCACAAGTACATAACCAGTATCGGCAATTTCAAGTGCCTGTTTGGCATTTTGCTCTACCATCAGTATAGCTATACCGGTTTTTGCTATATCTATAATTTTACCGAAAAGTTCTTTAACTACAATTGGAGATACTCCCGCTGTAGGTTCGTCTAACATCAATAGCTTTGGGTTGGTCATCAGAGCTCTTCCGACAGCTACCTGTTGTCTTTGCCCGCCCGACAACTCCCCCACTACTTGACTCTTTTTTTCCTCGAGAACAGGAAATAGCTTGAATACTTCCGCTATATTATTCGCTAGTTTATCTTGATTAGTAAATCCACCCATTTCCAGATTCTCTAAAACCGTCATTGAGGTAAACACATTATTTGTTTGGGGCACAAATCCCATACCACGTTTCACCCTATCTTGAGGACTCAAGGCTGTTATGTCATTATTGTCAAAAAAAACGCTTCCCTCAATCAAATTTAGCATCCCAAAAATAGCTTTCATGGCCGTTGATTTTCCCGCCCCATTAGGTCCAACTATCACAGCTATTTCACCCTTTTTCACACCTACAGAGCAACGGTTAAGAATGGTTGTTTCTCCATAACCGCCCAACATATTTTCTGCATGTAGAAACATAGATTCTCTTTAATAACCTAAATAAGCTTCTATTACTCGATCGTCATTCTTTATATTTTCGACGTTGCCCTCAGTTAATACTGATCCCTCGGTCATTACGACAACTGGGTCACAAAGAGATGATATGAAATCAATATCATGCTCAATCATAAAAAAAGTATACCCTAATTCAGAATTAAGAGTTTTAATTGATTGACCAATCTTTTTTAACAGCGTTTTGTTTACGCCAGCACCAACCTCGTCAAGTAAAACAAGCTTAGCATCCACCATCATAGTTCTTCCTAATTCAAGTAATTTTTTTTGACCGCCTGACAAACTCCCAGCACGCTCGTTTTCAACTTGATCAAGGTTTAAGAACTTTATTACTTTAGAAGCTTTTTCGTAGTTTGATTTTTCTTGTTGTTTTATTCTTTTTCGCGACATCCAAGTATGAAGAATATTTTCACCAAGTTGGTTGCCGGGAACCATCATTAGGTTTTCCCTTACCGAAAGGTTTTCAAATTCATGTGCTATCTGAAAAGTACGAAGAACACCCTTTTCGAAAAGTTGGTCTGATCTTAGTCCGGAAATATTTTCGTCTTCAAAAATAATTTCTCCAACGTCTGCGTTGTAAAGACCAGCGATAATATTGAATAGGGTAGTTTTTCCTGCTCCGTTTGGTCCTATAAGCCCAGTTATAGATCCTTTTTTTATACTTAATGACACGTTATTTACAGCTTTAATACCACCAAAGCTTTTTGATACATTTTTTATTTCTATCATTATTAAATAACAAAGCCTCTTTAAATAAAGAGGCTTTGTTCTATTTCACAATAATTTATTTGTAAGAAACTGGAACGTTTTTGCCATCAATAACTTCCATTATGGCGTAGTTACCAGCACTCTCGCCACCGCCCACTAATTCAACGGCAGAGGCTCCAACATAGTCAATGTCTTTTCCAGCTTTCAAAAGGTCTAAAGCTTTTCCTAGCTCTCCCGGATAGATTATCTCTCCTGGCGCATTAGCAATCTCGTCGATAGCATATTTGTAAACTTGACTATCTGAAGATTTTGTTGCTTCCATTGCAAGAAGAATGAGTGCAGCGGCATCATAGGATTCCATTGAAAATGGGCCTGGTTTAAATCCTGCAGCAGAAGCAAGATCACTATACTTTGCCATTCCAGGGCTATCGGTCCCTGGTAAAGTTCCAATTGATCCATTAAGCGCCGGCCCAATATCTTGCGGCAATGAGTCTCCTATCATACCATCAGGTAGAAAGAACTGGTCAAACCCGCCCGTATCAAGGGATGCTTGAATAATTCCTTTTCCACCTGAATTAAGATAACCAGCCACTACTAATATGTCTCCCCCAGCTTGAGCTAATGCTCCAGCTTCAGCACTATAATCGCCTTTATCATCTTCATGGGGAGCGCTTAATGTTATGGTTCCACCTGCAGCTTTGAAGTTTTTCTCAAAACTTGCGGCAAGACCTTTACCATAGTCGTTATTTACATATGACAAAGCCACATTGGTAAGACCTTTTTCCATCAAAACTTCAGCAATCACTTCACCTTGTCTAGCATCAGAAGGTGCTGTTCTGAAAAATAGATTATTATCTTCAACTGTAGACAGAGCTGGGGAAGTCGCAGAGGGCGAAATCATAGCTATGCCATTTGCCATCGCAACTTGCTGTAATATGGCTGTAGTGACGCCCGAGCAATCCGCTCCCATAATACCCTGAATTTTATCAGATGTAATCAGTCTTTCTGCTGCGGCTGTAGCTGCAGAGGAATCAATACACGTAGAATCCGCTCTGACCACAGAGACATTTCCCATCGAAAAGCTTCCGGATTTATTTACTTCGTCTATGGCCGCTTCAGCTCCTGCAGCCATGTCAGGTGCAAGACTTTCAATCGGTCCTGTGAATCCTATTATTATACCCAATTTAACGTCAGAGAAAGACGCCGAGTTCATAAGGCATAATGCTAGGAGTGTAGTAATTAATTTTTTCATTTCTTTCTCCCAAATTTGTTCTTTTTTAAATAAAAAAAAAGAATCTTTTTACAAACTCAGAGTATAGGCAAATTGCATTTCTTTTAAAATAATAATTTTTGTTGCTTTTCATCAGAAAGTAAGACACTCACGTACATGTAGGTGATTTCAATTATAAAGAATTTTTGTAAAATAAGTGAGATTTTTGCGATATGATCAGAAGTGAATATTTCTTAGGACTGATAGCTGGTATCTCGGTCGTTTTTATCTGGTCATTTTGGTTGGTAGTTACAAGGTCGGGTGTTTCTTCCACTTTAACGATTTATGATTTTGCAGCATTTCGTTATGGGTTATCGTCATTAATAGCATTACCCATTGTATTATATTTTAAACCCTGGCAAACCATGAGTTTTCTCAGAGTAATAATAGTTACTTTTTTACTTGGACCAATTTACATTCTTTGCGTTTTTAGTGGATTTATTTACGCACCAGCGTCTCATGGAGGCATATTTATGAACGGACTCATGCCGTTCTTTACCTTGATACTTGGATTTTTCCTTCTGAGACAAAAAATATTTTTTCAGCAAATGCTTGGAGCGGCAACAATTTTGTTTGGAGGTTGTCTAGCTGTTTATGATGGATTAGAACTAAATTTTTCAAAAACTTGGATTGGAGATATATTTTTTATCATAGGAGCGATGTTTTTTTCTATCTACGTTGTTTTAAGCAGGTTGTGGAATGTTACAATGACCCAATTGCTTTTTTGTGGATCTGTGATCAACGCAATTTTGTATCTTCCTATTTACTTCATATTCCTTCCTAAGGGTTTGGCGGAAGTACCAAACGAAATTTTAGTGCTACAAATGATGTATCAAGGTTTTGTTCCTAATCTTATAGGAATATTTTTTATAACGTATGCCTCTCAAAAAATTGGATCTGCCTCAATATCAGCTATATTATCTTCTGTTCCACCAATTGGGTCAGTTTTAGGTTTACTGATACTAGGCGAACTTTTAGGACTATATGGATGGTTGAGCCTATTACTGATCACACCTGGAATACTATTAATTGTCTTAAAAAGAGAATAAATTACTTGATTACAAAATATGGAGAGAAAATGCTATTTGAAAATTTAAAGATCCGTGATGTCAATCTTAAAAACCGCGTAGTGGTGTCTCCAATGTGTCAATATTCGGCTAAAGATGGGTATGCCCAAACACACCATAAAACCCATTATGGCCAACTCGCTATGGGTGGAGCGGGTCTCATTTTTCTTGAAGCAACTGGGGTTACCGCACAAGGACGAATAACCAATGGATGTTTGGGCATTTGGGATGATAAGCAAATAGATGGATTAAGAGAAATCACTCAATCGATTAAGGTGTTGGGATCAATTCCAGCTATACAGTTAGGACATGCCGGACAAAAAGCGAGCATGCAAAGACCATGGCACGGCAACGGTCCACAAACAACCATCGATACAGATAGAGGTGATATAATATGGGAACCAATTGCGCCTATGGATCGGCCTTTAGATAAGGGATGGTTAAAGCCGAGAAAAATGGAAAGAAAAGAGTTGGGTGAAGTTAGAGATGCATTTGTAAAGGCATCTGAGAGGTCGATAGAGGCAGGGTTTGAGGTCATAGAAATTCATATGGCACACGGATATCTTCTTCATAGCTTTCTGTCTCCATTATCTAATTCAAGAAATGATGAGTATGGTGGGTCAATAGAGAACAGAATGCGTTTTCCTTTGGAAGTTGTTAAAAAAGTTAGAGAAACAATAGGAGAAAAAGTTCCTCTTTTTGTTCGAATATCTGCTGAAGATGGATTAGATGGAGGATGGACTATAGAAGATAGCATTAATTTTTGCCATATTTTAAAGGAACAGGGAGTAGATGTTGTCGACTGCTCTTCGGGTGGCAATTCTTCAAAAGGGGCTACCGCTTCTGGCCAAAAAAGAAAGTCTGGTTTTCAAGTTCCCTTTGCAGCAAAAATAAAGAAAGAGGTAGGTATTAAGACACAAGCTGTGGGGCTAATTAGAACTTTTGATTTTGCAAATACCATCTTACAAGAAGAAAAAGCAGATTTGATCGCTTTGGGAAGACAGCATCTTTTTAATCCGTTTTGGACAAATCAGGCAAGAGAAATTGCAAATCAAAATAAGGATTTCAAGGAATGGCCACAGCAGTATCGCTGGTGGCTAAGTAAGTGGAAGTCAGCATTGAGCGACATTAATGAGAAGCCCTAATCTATGAACCCGCTATTCGATCAGTTGTTTGCCAAGAACCAAGGTTCAGAAATTTTTCTAAGTTTTTCTGACTTGGATAAGACACTTACATATGATAAATTTCTAAATGAAATAAAGTGTACGGCAAATTGTCTAAAGAAATTTGGTTTGGAAAAGGGGGACTGTTTAGTTCTTCAAATAGAAAAATCTCATCACGTTTTTACAATTTACGGTGCCTGTGTTCAACTAGGTATAATATTTATACCTTTAAATACTGGCTATACGGGGTCTGAAGTTGAATATTTCTTAAATGATAGCGAATGTAAAGTTTTTATAACCACTTCAAAAATGTTGAGGGAATTGGATTCGTTAGAAAGAAAAAGAAGATTCAATATAGAAACAATTGATGCTGATTACAAAGGAAGTTTTTTTTCAAATTTTAATGAAAATGAACCTCTAGATTTTATTGAAGAACCAGATGAACATGATACAGCAGCAATTCTTTACACTTCAGGAACAACAGGTCAATCGAAGGGCGCTATGCTGTCTCAAAAAAACTTGCTTTCAAACGCCCTAACCCTTTCAAAAGCGTGGGAGTTTACTCCTTCCGATATATTGTTACATGCCCTACCCATTTACCATACACATGGTCTTTTTGTAGCAACAAATGTTGCCTTAGCTTCAGGCAGCCAAATTCGATTTCTTAAAAAGTTTGATATAGATGACATTATATTAAATCTTCCCTCAACAACGGTAATGATGGGAGTTCCAACCTTCTACACCCGATTATTAAAAAATAACAAATTTAATCAGGAAATAACGAAAAACATGCGCCTTTTTATTTCGGGAAGTGCGCCTTTATTGGCAGAAACGCACAAAGAATTTGAGTCTCGTACTGGGCATAAAATTTTAGAACGGTACGGAATGACAGAAACAAACATGATAACTTCAAATCCATATATTGGTGAAAGGAAAGCAGGGACTGTCGGCATAGTTCTTGAAGATGTTGAGATAAGAATAGCAGACTTGGAGATTGAAGACGAATTTAAAAAAAATGGGGGTATAGGCGTTGTGGAGGTAAAAGGCCCTAATGTATTCAAGGGGTACTGGAAAAAACCAGAGAAAACAAAATGTGAATTTAGAGATGACGGTTATTTTATTACTGGTGATATGGGTTTCCTAGATCAAAATAACTACCTCACAATAGTGGGACGAAATAAGGACCTCATAATAACAGGAGGTTTAAACGTTTATCCAAAAGAAATCGAGGCAGTTATCGACCGGGATAATAACGTTGAAGAGTCTGCAGTTGTTGGAGTGTCACATCCAGACTTTGGTGAAGGTATTTTAGCAATAATAGTTGAGAAAAAAGGACATAGCATCAATATAGATATTCTTAATGATGCTCTAAGGAAAAATCTTGCGGCTTTTAAATTGCCGAAAAAAATACATGTCATTAAAGAGCTGCCAAGAAACTCAATGGGCAAAGTACAGAAAAATTTGCTGAGAGACACATATAGGGATGAATTCAGTGACACAAATAAGTAAATTAGAAATAATTAATAACCAAATCGCATCACAGGAAATCGAAGCAGGTCGAAAAAAAGGTTCTGTTAACCTAATTGCGGTATCTAAAACAAAGTCCATGGATCAAATAAAACCTGTTATAGATGAGGGCCATTCTCACTTTGGTGAAAATAAAGTTCAAGAAGCAGTGTTGAAGTGGCAGGAATTAAAAAAAGAAAGTAAAGCCATAAATTTGCACCTCTTAGGTCCATTACAGTCAAATAAAGTGAAAAAGGTGTTCGGATTATTTGATTATGTACACAGTTTAGATAGATACTCATTAGCCGAGAAGATATCAGATGAAGCTCAAAAAAAAGGATTCTGCCCAAAAATTTTTATTCAAGTCAATACAGGTTTAGAGCAGCAAAAATCCGGTATTGAGCCTGAAAAGCTAAGTGAGTTTATGGACACAATCCAGAAGTTTATGGATCTAAACATTATAGGTCTAATGTGCATCCCACCCATTAACGAGGCACCCGAAACACATTTTAGGCTTCTGAAAAAGTTAGCTGATGAAAATGGTCTTTTGGAATTATCAATGGGTATGAGTTCAGATTACATGGCAGCAATAAATTGTGGTGCAACATTTGTACGAGTCGGCACGGCTATTTTTGGGTTAAGGCAGTAAGGTTAGAAAAGGTGCCCACTTTTTTTAGCTTTTGTTTTCAAGTAACTTTCATTATTGGGATTCATACTTACTATCAAAGGTACTCTTTCTTTGACGGCGATCCCATTATCAGTTAAAAGTTCGATTTTTTTTGGGTTATTAGTCATTAGCTTTATGTCGCTTACACCTAAAGATTTTAAAATCTTTGCAGCAATCTCTAGGTCTCTTTCGTCATCTTCAAAACCAAGTCTATGGTTAGCATCGACTGTATCAAAACCAATATTTTGGAGATGATATGCTCTCATTTTGTTAGCTAAGCCAATTCCTCTACCTTCCTGGTTTAAATATAACAAAATCCCATTTCCCTCATTTCTCATTTTTGACATTGAGACACTAAATTGCTCCCCACAATCACATTTTTCTGAACCAAGTAAATCACCTGTAAAACAAGCAGAATGTACGCGTGTTAAAGCAGGCTGATTAATTTTTGGATTGCCAAATACTATCGCATAATGTTCAGTTATATCTGTTACTTCTCTGAAAACAGATAGGCTTATATTTTGTTGTCCACTGATGGGCAATTGGGCCGAGCTCAAATTCGGCAAAAACTTGGTCTCCTCACGTTTAATCTTTAAATCACCTATATCAGTCTCAGATATTTGGGAAGATATTAACTCGTCCCGTATGCTTTTTGGTATATTTACAAGTATTGATGCTGGTAAAAGTCTTGCTTTCTTACAAAGTGATAGTGATTCACTAGCAACGTTGAATTTACCATTTCTCTCGCTTTGGAATGGGCCCTTGAGTGGATAATCTAGATCCTTTGAAGGATCTGCGATTGCTTGAAGGAGTTGTATGCTTATTTTTTCTCTTATTGAAATTCTAGTAACTGATTCATTATATATTCTAACTTTTAATACCTTTGCTCTTCTATTAGTTATAGCTATCTCAAAATTTTCGTTTTTCGCAATCTCCATTATTTTATCTAATTTCTCTGAATACAATGTTTCTATCGCTGCTGTTAAAAAATATGTGTTTGCATCATGTAAGATGATTGGCAGTCCTAATCGTAAATCTGAGACCAACCTCGAAGATATTTCAGATGAGCTTAAAAACATTTTATTGTGTCAATTGGTTTAGAATTTCAATTTTTATGTTAAGTTGATGCTAAGGAAATTTTTAATAGATGTATATCTTATAATTTTAATTCACTTAAGGTAAAAAACGTGAACTTAGCAATTATAACGTCAAATATGTTATTTGGAGAGAGCTTAAAGACTTTATTGGAAAGTTACAAATTCAGAAATGGGAGAGCTGTTGTCGTGAAAGATTTTACTTTGGAAAACATCGAAGATCTCGATGTTTTAGTAAGTGATTATAATCCCACTAAATTCAAAGAGTTTTTATCAAATACAAAAATGCAAAAAAATAAACTTAAGGAGATAGAAAAAATATTAATTACTCAGAAGAGGTTCGAATTATTGCCAAAGGGTAATATTTACCTAAAACGGCCATTCAGGATTGTTGAGCTGGTCGAAGTATTGCAACCAATATTTGAAAGAATGAAAAGTAAAAGAGAGAACAACAAAGTTCTTGGATATATAAGCTTCATAATTTCTGATAGAAAAGTAATTTATAAAGATAAACAGGCCGTTTTGTTAACTGAAAAAGAAAGTGATATATTTGTATCTTTGCTGAACTCTGAGGATAGAGGAATAACGAAAGAGGAAGTAATGTCAAAAGTTTGGATGTTAAATCCCAGTATTGAAACACATACTTTCGAAACACACCTTTACAGATTAAGGAAAAAAATTAAAGAAGGCCTAATTCTTAACGATTTTATAATTAATAAAGGGGGCAGATTTTATTTGAATCACGAACTTACGGGCGAGAAAAATTGAAGTCACTTGCAGTAGCATCATGGAATATAAACTCTGTCAGACTTAGAGAAGAACTAGTGTTGAGATTTTTAAAGCTAGCTTGCCCAGACATTATGTGTCTCCAAGAAACAAAATGTATTGACGAAAAGCTTCCCTTGGAAAACTTTGAAAAGCTGGGTTATAAATTCGCAGCTTTTAGGGGGGAAAAGTCGTATAATGGTGTCTTAATTTTATCAAAACTTAAAATAGTGAAAATTGAGAAATTCAATTTTTGTGGTAGAGACGACGCTCGACACATTGGAATTGAGCTTGAAGACGGTGTAAAGGTCCACAATCTTTATATTCCGGCAGGCGGGGATTTACCCGATACGAAATTAAATCCTAAATTTGAGCATAAAATCAATTTCCTTTCCGAAATTAAGAATAAATTTTTTAAAGGCAAGATAAAGAAAACTATACTCGTTGGAGACTTCAATATAGCCCCTTTACCAGATGACGTTTGGAGCCATAAAGCCCTTTTAAACGTTGTTTCGCATACAAAAATAGAAACAGACCTTTTATCAGAGATTAAAAAAAGTGGAGACTGGATTGACACATTCAGAGAAATGAAACCGTCTGGCAAATTATATAGTTGGTGGTCATATAGAGCACGAGACTGGAAGGTTTCAAATCGCGGAAGACGCTTGGATCATATATGGGTAAGCCAAGATTTAAAATCTAAATTAAGCAAAGTCCAAATTTTTTCAGAAGCTAGAGACTGGGAAAGACCTTCTGATCACGTTCCTATACTTTCTATTTTTTGAATCGTTCATAATCCTTTTCAGTTTTAAAAATTTCATCTGATATGTAATTATTTTTTCGTATATCCTTAAGTCTGATTTTTATCATTTCTCCCATTTGATTTTTGAATTCCCATCCATTTATGGATACAGGATTTTTATTGAATTCAATGCTTAGTTGGTATTGCGGATTTCGAATTTTCAAAAAGATCAAATCATTGAGCTCAAAACTCTCACCATTTTCACTTATTAATGAGCTCAAATCATTTTTGATTAAGAAGCCCAGAGGAGTATAAGAAAGGGGGTATGTTAGAGGACCGGTACCACTGTTTTTAGGATCAAATATCAATATTGCCTGTTGTTTTGAAACAATTTGTAAGTAATTAGGAGGATCATAGGAAAAACGAATTTTTCCTGGTTTTTTCAAGAAAAGGTCACCTGTCATAATTTCTCCCATATAATCAGTTTGAGAGAATCTCGCTTGAAGTGTCTTAATGTCTCCAAGATAGTCTTTAACTAGTTTTAAGGTATTGTTTTTTGGAAGTGCAACATCAGTTGAAAATATAAAAATTATAGAAATACTGAAAATTGTTCTGAGAAACTTTTTTTTAAAACCCCGCATTTGCATCAGATATTGTTTTCAGGAACTAATACATCACGCTTTCCAACATGGTTTGCAGGAGACACGAAACCTTTCTCTTCCAACGCTTCCACTATCTTTGCTGCTCTGTTATATCCAATCGATAATTTTCTTTGAATATATGATGTTGAGCACTTCCTATCTCTTCTCACGATTTCTAATGCGTTTTCAAGAAGATCTTCCTCATCGCTTTTACCATTTGTAGCTGATGGATCAAAAAAGCTATCGTTATTTTCAATATTTTTAGGGTCCAATATTTCTTCCCGGTACTCAGGCACGCCTTGTTTCTTTAAATGAGATACAATTTCTTCCACCTCTGCGTCGGATACGAAAGGACCGTGAACGCGAGTAACTTTACCCCCATTAGCCATATAAAGCATATCGCCCATTCCAAGAAGTTGTTCAGCGCCCATCTCTCCCAAAATCGTTCTACTATCTATTTTTGAGGTTACCTGGAAAGAAATTCTTGTGGGAAAGTTTGCCTTTATTGTTCCAGTAATCACATCCACTGAGGGCCTTTGAGTAGCCATAATGAGATGTATACCTGCAGCTCTTGCCATTTGTGCCAATCTCTGGATGCAACCTTCTATCTCTTTTCCTGCAACCATCATCAGGTCTGCCATCTCATCGACTATAATGACTATAAATGGTAATGGTCTGGGTTCCTCGCTCTGTTCTTCATAAAGCGGCTCACCTGTATTTTGATCAAATCCTACTTGAACAGTTCTTGAGAAAGTTTCTCCGTTCTTGATTGCTTCGCTTACCTTCGAGTTAAAGCTTTCTATATTTCGAACCCCCATCCGTGACATCTTTTTATATCTATCTTCCATTTCTAATACCGCCCACTTTAGAGCTACAACTGCTTTCTTAGGATCAGTGACTACCGGACTAAGCAGATGAGGTATGCCATCATAAACAGATAATTCTAGCATTTTAGGATCAATCATTATCAGTCTACATTGATCTGGAGTAAGTCTATACAAAAGGGATAGGATCATTGTATTGATACCAACCGATTTTCCTGACCCAGTTGTTCCTGCTATCAAGAGATGGGGCATTTTAGCCAGATTTGCTATCACGGGCTCTCCACCTATATCTTTACCCAAGGCCAGTGGTAATTGAAAACGGCAATCTTCATAACTTTTCGATGACAAAAGTTCTTTTAAAAAAACTTTTTCTCTGCTTGAGTTTGGTAGTTCAATTCCTATAACGGATCGACCCGGTATTGTAGAGACTCTAGTTGCCAAAGCAGACATTGACCTCGCTATATCTTCAGATAAAGAAATTACTCGGCTAGCTTTCAAGCCCGCAGCTGGCTCTAGCTCGTAAAGAGTTACTACAGGACCGGGCTTGACAGAAATAATATTACCTTTTACCCCATAATCTTCTAATACGGCTTCAAGCATTTTTGCATTTTCGTTTAAAGAAACAGCGCTCACAGAGCTTACTGATTGATATGTATAATCTCTAAGCAGAGCTAAAGGGGGATAACGATAATTTTCTTTATTTTGAGTTAAATCTAGTGATGGCTGCGCTTCAGAAGCAGCTCTGCTACTACTCTTAATTTTGTTAGATCTTGCTTTTATCCTTCCATTACCAAAAATACTAATAGCAGGCCTATTATAAATTCCATTAAAAAGATCTTTTTCATTGTCCCTAGAAGCAGAAAAATTGTTATTTGTATCTTGATAGTCGTTATTTTTTATTGCAGGGTCGTATAGCTTTATTGAAGCATCCTTATGGTCATCTGTCTCTAAACTCTTTTTCCTGGATTGAGATAAAGTTTTTAAGAGAATCTTAAAAACTTTATATGATCCCACCAGAAAAAGCTTTAAATGCCGAACTCTATTTCTTGTCAATGAGTAAATCTCATGCTTTTTAAAACCAGCAACAAGAAAAAACAAAAAAATAGAAAAGGATAGACAGATTATTGCAATTAATTGAAGCCACTGATTTATTTCAATAGGTTGATAAAGTAGTAGTTTCTTCAAAAATGTATCACCAAATATTCCACCTAGACCATATTCAAAAGACCAGTAGTTTGGGGGAGTATTTGTTGATAAAAATACTGAGAAAAAGCCAATAAACAAAGGTAGCAAAATTATTCTTTTGAAAAGATAAATCGGACCGTTACTAAAGAGAAATCTACTCGACCATGCAAATAGGAATATAGGTAATGTAAGCATAGCGACTCCAACTGCTACATGAAGAGAGTCTGCTAAATATGAGCCAAATTTACCAAATAGATTTGCAATTTCTCCGTCGTTGGCATTTCGGAAGCTAGGATCATTTTTGGAGTACGTGATCACGGATAGCAATACAAAGAATGATGAAAAAAATAGTAAAATTCCAAGAGTTTTTATAAAAATGAATAGTAAAAACTTTTTTGAATACTCCTTTATAGCTGATTCTGGATAGTCAACTTTTTCTAAAAAAGACATTTTTTCTGCTCGTATTTTCTTGGTTATTTCAAGATATATTTTTCGATTATGATACTTTTTTTTGTCATCTAGGTAAAGATTAGACTTTTTATTTGATTATTTTATTTTCTCGATGGCTAATCCAATACTCATTAGATCAAATTCATTGTTAGGACGTCCCATAAGCATTAAACCAGAAAAATCTGTGTCAGTTGGCAATGTTAACGCACATAAATTTAATGAGTTTGCAATTCTAGTGTTGCGCAAAGCTAATAAATTCCTTTCAGTAAAGAATTTATGACTATCTAATAATTGTGTAATGCTTGGGGGTTTTATGGGTGAGGTTGGTGCCAATATAGCGTCAAACCCAATAACTTTCTCTAGGAAACTCATCCTCAATTCAAATAATTTTTGTAGGGAATACACATAATCATGCGCTAAGATCTTCCTTCCACTACGAAATCTTTCTCGAATAGGGGTAAACATTTTTTCTGGATTTTTTTCAATTTTATGTTGCCACATCCCATATGCCTCAGCTGGAAAAACAGTTTTGCTGATTTCAAATGCACTATCAATTTCTGTGATGTTCCTATATTCTACACGTGAACCGCTTTTAATTATCTTATCAATAGTGATATTAAAGCTATCATTTATGTCACTATCTATGTCTTCAAAAAACATATTTTTTATAATTAAAAACTTAAAGTTTTCAGGCCTATACTTTCTTAGTTTTTGAAGCTTTCCATTAATCATTCCGTTAAAAAGCAAATTGGCGTCATCAACATTTCTACAAATAGGTCCTAGGGTATCAAAGCTAGGACAAAGTTTCAAAACACCTTTTAAGTCAATTAGATTATGAGTTGTTTTCAATCCTACTAGATTATTCCAGGCTGCAGGAATTCTAACAGACCCCCCAGTATCTGAACCAATTGACGCAAAACAATAATTCCTAGAAACAGATACTGCCGACCCCGAGGAAGATCCTCCAGAAACAAGCTCTTCATTAAATGGGTTAGTAGGAGTCGCTGTGATAGGATTTAGACCAAGGCCTGAAAAAGCAAGCTCAGTCATATGTGTCTTACCCAAAATGATTGCTCCCTGGTTTTGTAAATTATCTACAAAAGTAGCGTTATTCCTCGCTTTTTCTCTATTAGTTAGAGACGATCCACCGCCTGTTAGTTTTCCTTTTATATCGGCTAAGTCCTTTACTGATATTGGAATTCCATCAAGAACTCCTTTTCTTAACCCGACTTTAGCTCTTTGTTTTGATTCTTTAGCTGAGGCTAGAGCAGATTTTTTATAGACTTCAGTAAATATTTCTTCCGATCTAGGGTCACTTGATATTCTTTGTAAATAGAAACGAGTGAGTTCCTCCGGGCATATCTGCCCGTTCCCAACTAATCTACTGATATCATTAATTTTTTTATTTTTAAAATCTTCAAAGTCCATTTCTTTGTCGGTTGGTTTTATTTACTTTTTGATATAATAAACTAGTTACATTGTTTACTAAATACATTATTTTTTAAATCCAACTGGTGACTGATCTGATCATGAAAATTTCAAAAAAAAGACAAATTGTTATAGCAGGAGCGGGTTTAATTGGAAGTACAATGGCGATAGCGCTTGCATCAAAGGGATTAGACGTAACAGTTGTTGATGGAACCTCAGAGGAGGATCGAATAAAGAGAAATAAAGGACGAACCTATGCTCTATCAAGAACCTCAAAAAATTTATTAATTAATCTCGGTCTATGGGACCCAAAAAGATTAAAGGTAAGTCCTATAGAAAATATCATGCTTTCTACAAGAAAGAATTCTGGTGAAACGAAACGGCACTTGGTAGAGTTTAATAAAGAGCCCCACGAGGTTGGGCCTTCGAGCTACATGATAGAAGACTTTTACTTAAGAAAAGTGCTTGAATCAGAGCTTAACAGAAATATCAAAATTCAATTGATTAACTCCACAGAAGTAATTGAGGATCAGACAAATAGTTTTGAAACAAAAATCATGCTTTCTGACAAATCGTTGATTAGTACTGAAATATTTATTATTAGTGATGGTCGAGAGTCGAGCTTTGCAAAACGCTTAAATAAAACTTTTTTTAAAAAAAATTATAATCAATTAGCGATAGTTGGAAACCTGTCCCATGAAAATGAGCACAAATTTGTTGCCCATCAATTATTTTTGTCAGGTGGCCCGTTAGCAATACTTCCTCTTAAAGGGAAACGGACAACTTTTGTTTGGAGTCTGCCAATAGAACTTGGAGAAAAAATAAGCAAATCTAATGATGAAAAATTTATAGACTATTTAAAGGATAACATTGGAGATACTTTAACAAACCTTGCGTTGATAGGTGAAAAAAAAACATTCCCGCTTTATCTAAGGTTTCTAAGAGACACTATTGATAATAGAAAAGTTTTTATTGGAGACTCAGCTCAAGCAATTCACCCACTCGCCGGACAGGGTCTGAATCTAGGTTTTAGAGATGTTGCCTCTTTGGTTGATATCCTTTTAAAAGGAAAAAAATTAGGTTTAGATCTTGGAAGCAATGACCTTTTAAAACAATATGAATCATGGAGATCATTCGATAGGATATCTCTTGCAACCTATACGGATATTATAAACACGCTTTTCTCGAATGACAATTTTTATCTGAAAACTCTGAGAGAACTTGGTATGAACGTTATTGATAAATCTGATCTGTTAAAGAGTTTTTTTGTAAAGGAGGCGGCAGGTGAGTACGGAAATCTCCCTGAGCTTCTCAAACAATAAAGGTATTATCTAGGACTTCTTTTTGCTAAAATTCTTTGTAGAGTTCGTCTATGCATGTTCAATCTCCTAGCCGTCTCAGAGACATTTCTGTTGCACAACTCAAATATCCTTTGGATATGCTCCCACTTTACCCTATCTGCTGACATCGGGTTGACTGGCGGAGGAGGCTTACTCTGGTCACTAAATATAAGAGCATTCAAAATATCGTTTGCGTCTGCTGGCTTTGACAGGTAATCAATCGCACCTATTTTGACTGCAGCAACAGCTGTAGCTATTGCACCATAGCCGGTAAGTACTATGATTTTCGATTTTCGGTTTACATTTCTTATACTTTCGACAGCATCTAATCCAGTTCCATCGCCAAGCCTAAGGTCAATTATCGCATAGTTTGGACAGTTACTTTCGATAATTCTACTAAATTCTGCCATAGAACTGGCAGGAAAAACGTTGAAACCTCGCTTTTCCATTGCCACACTTAATCTTTTTAAGAATGGTTGATCATCGTCCAAGATTAGTAGAGAATTATTCTCGTCAATTTTGTAATTAGTTTCATCCAACATCTACATGTGCCCCTCTTTGTGGATAATATGTTCCAAAATTACTCTCCGTCAAACATTTTCCTCAGTATTCTTATGAAGCATTTAGTGATACCAATTAATTTTACAAGAAATTTAGAAAGAGTATGTTAGATATTATTTAGTATTCAATACTTCAGCTTTAAAAAATGATGAATTTAATTAAAAGGCAAATCTATTTAGATGCAAGTTGGATTAAGCCTAAAACTCTAGTAAATTTACGCTGGCTAGCGATAGTTGGGCAAGGTGTTGCGATAGCAGTAACTGATATGGTACTAGGCCTAACCTTTAATGTTGAGGCATGTCTCACAATAATTTTATTTGCTTGTATTGTTAACCTTACTTGTAGCATTTACTTCAGAACAGAAAAGCGATTATCAGCTTTGAAGACATTTTTATTTCTTTCTTTTGACTTGTCTCAAATTTCGTTATTACTTTATTTTTCCGGTGGAATAAGTAATCCCTTTTCAATGCTTATCATTGTACCAGCCATTGTATCCGCATCTTCGCTGCCAATAATCTATCTTATTGCTCTTGGTGTAATGACATTTTTATGCATATTGCTATTGAGCTTTAAAAATTTTTCTATACTTGACAGCTCAGGAGATGTATTAACGCCTCCTGAGATTTTATTAGTCGGTTTCTCAGCTTCATTAATAATTACCGTGACGTTTTTAGGCAGTTATGTGAGAAGAATATTTTTGGATAATTCAAACATGAATAAAGCCCTCCAGGCCACTCAATTTGCTTTAGAGAAAGAAAGAAAACTTACGGCCTTGACAGGTGTAGTCGCCGCTTTAGGCCACGAATTGGGTTCTCCGCTAGCAACGATTAAATTGGCCTCATCGGAGCTTCTTAATGAAATTGATAGCGACAGCCCCATCTATCAAGATATAAAATTAATACACGAACAAATTGATAGATGTAAGGCAATAATTTCGGATATGGGGTCACTTGGAAAAGATGATCAGTATGTGAAAATCATTGATTTTTTTGCACTTATTTTTGAAGCTAGCCAGCCTTATAAAAATTTTGATAAGCAAATAATTTTCAGACTTAACGGGGTAAGTCAAACTCATGAGGGCATTTCAATAAAAGAAAAAATGATACCTTTGGTTAGAAGAGAACCTGAATTGATACATGGTATAAGAAATATTGTTCACAATGCACTGAAATTTTCTAAATCCCATGTGGATATAAACTTAATAACTAACTCTAGAAAAATAAATTTAGAGATAACCGATGATGGTAAAGGGTTTCCTAATGATATTACAAATATGATTGGAGAACCATTTCTAAAAAAAAGTACTTTCTCTTTAATGGAGGTAAAAAATAGAACATCCGAAGAAGGAATGGGCCTTGGTTTATTCATAGCAAGTATTTTATTGGAGAAAACAAATGGGCGGTTGAAATTCTCAAATATAAAACAAATCGAAAATGATGGTAAAAAAAGAATAACGGGGGCAAAAGTCGAGATTTCTTGGAAAAGGTCATCTATCGAAGTCTTGCAATGGGACAAGAAAGCTAAAATGAAGGAGAACCCAAGAAATGTTAGCTGAGCCCTTTGTTAAATTACATTCATTTGATTTGGAACTCCTTGATTTAGGTGAGATAGCAAAAATTTTTGCAGAAAATACACAAAATAGTGACTTGCTACTTCTTTCTGGCAAGGTCGGTGCTGGAAAGACAGAGTTTGCTAGACTATTAATTAAAGCGAACGCGAAAAAGGAAAATATAGATATTGAAGAAGTTTCGTCACCAACGTTTTCTTTGATCCAAAGCTATGAATTTAAGAGTCGTAAAATTTCACACATTGACCTTTACAGGGTTAAAAGTGAGCTGGAACTATTCGAGTTGGGGATTCCAGATATCTTTGATAGTCAGATTACTATTTTAGAATGGCCAGAAATTTTAGAAAATAAAAGCCTTTCTCGGTATGTAAGCATAAAAATACTAGAAACAAAAAAGCTAAAAAAGTATAGAAACGTTGAAGTTGCATTTTTCGGAGATGGGTGGGATGATTTGATTGGTGCTTTACTTGGTAGTAGACATTTTGATAAGCAAAATATTTAAAATAAGAAAACATGGATTTAATTTTTTTTGACTTTGAAACAACTGGTAGAGATCCACATTGGGATCAAATTCTTCAGGTCGGAGCAACGAAAGTCTCCAAAGAGTTCAAAGAGATAGAGGCATTTGAATATAGATGTAGATTGAAGCCTGGACTAATACCAAGCCCTTTCGCTCTCGCAGTAAACAACACCGATTATGCCAAACTATTAAAAACGGAATGTTCGCACTACGAGATGCTTAGAAAACTAGAAGAAAAGTTCACTAAATGGTCACCCTCTATATTTATTGGTTATAACAGCATAAATTTTGATGAGGAATTCTTAAGACACTCATTATTCAGGGCGCTTCTTGACCCATATTTGACAAGTAGGAATAATAACCATAGGGCTGATTTACTAGAGCTATTACGAACCGTTGATTTTTTTTTCCCGAATATTATTAATGTCCCTATCAATGAAAAAAAGAAAAAGACTTTTAAGCTAGATCAAATAGCACCAGCAAATGCCATTAATCACCTTGCCCATGATGCGTTTGGTGATGTTATGGCTACAAAACAACTGGCACAACTAATATCCAAAAGAAAACCCAGTTTTTGGCGATCATTTTTAGATGGCGCAAATAAATCACGGGTGTACAATATCCTTTCGGAAGAGAAAATAGTATTTCTTTGCCAAACATTTTACGGAAAAACAATACCAATTTCAGGAACTTTTCTGTTTAGTCATCCCGTTTATAATTTCCCTGTTCTCTTTGATCTAAATTACGACCCTCAGGATTTAATTGAATTAAATTTAAAGGATTTGAGAGATATTTATATTTCCGGTCAAAAATTTCTTAAATTTGTAAAACCAAACAAAGGTCCAATATTGCTAAAAAAAACCCAAGTTGAAGATAGTTGGTTTTTCAACTCAATAAATATAAATGAATTTCAAAAAAGATCTGAGGTCTTAGAGAATGCCTCTTTTTTCAAACAAAATTTAGCATCAATGCTTTTGGATATTGCAGAGGAAAATAAACAAGAAAAAGAATTAAGCGGATCACAAGAAGATATTATGGCAGAGGAAACATTGTATATTGGTGGATTTCCAAGCCATAAAGACCAAAAACTGAAACAACAGTTTAAGAAAGAGAATTGGTCAAATAGATATAAATTATGCCAGGAATTTTCTGATAAACGTTTTTCTTATTTTGGGCTGAGGCTTATTTATGAGGAGTGCCCTCAAACACTACCATTGAGTATAAGAGACAAAATTGAGCGCACGGTTGAAGATCAATTAACAAGTACTAATAAAGAAAAATGGAAAACTTGTGACGATTTTGACAAAGAGATTGAAATTATTGAAAACGACTCTAATACTAACGTTAGAGAATTTGTTTTTGAACTTAATGATATCAGAAATTATTTTAAAGAAACTTATTATCAAAAAAAATAAAAAACTAGGAGTAAACCATGGCAACATTTAACGTAACGGATGAGACTTTTGAAGAGCAAGTGATAAAGAGCTCGGTTCCCGTAGTAATTGATTTTTGGGCGGAGTGGTGTGGGCCATGTAAACAAATAGGACCAGCTTTGGAAGAATTGTCTGAGGAATATGGAGAAAAAATTAAGATTGCAAAAATCAATGTTGATGAAAACCCAAATAGTCCAAGCAAATTGGGTGTAAGAGGTATTCCAGCACTCTTTATATTTAAAGATGGAGAAATGATCTCATCTAAAATTGGGGCGGCACCTAAGACAGATTTAAAAAACTGGATTGACGAAAGCACCTAGATTTCAACCCCATTTTCTTTCAAAGCTTGTCCTGCCAAGTATAACGAACCACAAATTAGAATTGAAACTTGTTGGGCTAAACCTTCATCCCGGGAACAAATATTTTTAATAGCATCTCGAATGCTATACGCTGAATAGATTTTTTTCCAACCTACTTCTTTAGCACTTGAAATGGCCACTGTTTTATTTATTGATGAGGGTTGATTATCAATTTCAACAATATTCAGAGACGAAGCTACGGGCACTAAATTTCTTAGAAAAGATCTATGATCTTTATGTTCAAGGCAACCAAAAATGATATGGAGTTTTTTTTTATTCATAAAACCCACACTCTTACTTAGTTGAATGCTAGCGTCTTCATTATGGCCTCCATCGACCCATAATTTGTTATTAATGTTATACTTTTTTATCAATGCATATAGACTTCCGTTATTTATCTCTTGGAGCCTAGCTGGCCAGTAAGTAGATGTTAACCCCTCACATATGTGTTTTTCGGGAACCTTTAAATAAGTAAGTGTCGAAATAGCAGTCATTGCATTGCTGATTTGGTGTGTACCAATTAAGTTAGGAAAAGGATATTCGATACTTTTTTTGCTGAGTTTTTGAATAATCGATTTCCTTGAACTAGAAACGGTGAAACTTTCCGCCGACCAGATAACATCACTATTATTTGATGCGCATTTTTCATCAAGTATTCTTTTTACTGTTGGAGATTGGTTTGAGATTATGGTAGGAGTATTTTTCTTAATTATACCAGCTTTAGCGGCAGCAATCTTTTTTATTGAACTTCCTAAATACTCCTTATGATCGAAGGATATTGGAGTAATAATTGAGGCAACAGGGTTTTTAATAACGTTGGTAGCATCAAACTCTCCGCCCAGTCCAACCTCTAAAAGTGTATAGTCAGCAGATGCTCTTGAAAATGCAAGAAAAGCAGCACAGGTAGTTATTTCAAAAAATGTTATTGGCTGAGAGTTATTTACCTTTTCGCATTCATTAAGAACTTCTTTTAATGCAATTTCACTTATTCTTTTGTCCCCTATCTCAATTCTCTCATTAAAGCTCACCAAATGTGGTGAGGTATAGGTATGTGTCCTAAACCCACTTCTTTGCAACCCGGATTTAATCATAGCAATGGTGGAACCTTTCCCATTAGTTCCAGCGACATGTATTACAGGAGGTATCGACCTTTCGGGATTACCCAATTTCCTCAAGAGTCTTTTTACTCTGTCTAATTTAAGATCGATTATTTTGGGGTGAAGTAATTCCAGCCTTTTAAAAATCTCGTCCATTAGGCCCATCAGACTCTGTAATATTTCCCCTAATAGGTGGAGGTTTATTTTTTAATAGATAGATTAATTTTATCAGCTCTTCTCTCAGAAATTTTCTCGACACCACTTTATCAAGCATTCCGTGGTCTAACAAATATTCCGATCTCTGAAATCCCTCTGGTAGTCTTTCCCTAATTGTTTGCTCTATCACTCTTGGTCCAGCAAAGCAAATAAGTGCATTTGGTTCTGCTATTTGCACATCTCCCAGCATTGCATAAGACGCTGTAACTCCTCCAGTGGTTGGGTTTGTTAATACAACTATATAGGGAAGTTTGGCATCTCTTAACATTTCAATTGCGACTGTTGTTCTGGGCATTTGGATCAGTGATAAAACACTTTCTTGCATTCTTGCACCCCCAGCAGCAGCAAATAAAATAAAGGGAGATTTGTTTTTCACCGCTCTTTTTACCCCTTCTAAAATCGCGTTTCCTACAGCCATACCCATAGAACCTCCCATGAACTTAAAGTCTTGACAGGCTATTACCGTTTTCATGCCTCCTAATTGACCCTCAGAAATCGAAATTGCTTCCTTTTGACCAGTACTTCTTTGTGCATCTTTTATTCTATCAGTATATTTTTTTGTATCTTTGAAATTCAAAGGATCCTGTTCTGGAGCGTCATAATCAATCGCCGAGTATAAGTTGTCGTCAAATAATGACCTGAAGCGGTCCTTAGGAGACATGTACATATGATAGTTACAACTTGGGCACACATTTAGATTCTGGCTAAATTCCTTATGAAATATCATCGAGTTACAGCTCTCGCATTTAACCCACAATGTCTCAGAGCTACCTTTACGTGAAAATATTGCATTGATTTTTGGCCTAACAAAGTTAGAGATCCAATTCATTTTATGTACCAGTTTTTGTTTATATAATCACTATTGCTAAACTAAAAAATAACATTATACAAAGTAAAAATAAACCAACTGTTTTTTCTAAGATAAATAGTGGGTACACTCGACTAGTAGTATTGGAGATTTGGTCTTGAAAAATTTAAGCAGAATGCTCGGAGGTTTTTATCTCTTGCTTTTTTTGAGTGGTTGCTTATCTGTTGGGTCAGGACCATTGACAAATTCTATTTCTATACCTGCAAGCCAATTAAAGGTAAAACATAAACTGCCAAGTGGTTTTTGTTTGGATCGAAGCGCTAATAACTCCACTGGGTTGCGAGAAACATTAGTGGTCACTAATTGTATAGAAGTAAGTAATGGTGATAATCTCTATTTTAGTCGCAGACCAGTTGACACGATAATTAATATCACATTCACTCAGTCGAGAGTTCCAAAAAAAATTTCTCAAAAAAAATATTTATCGGAAATTGCTGAAAAAATCGAGTTCAGGAAATTTACTGCTGTATTTAGAAATAAGAAGCTGATCTATGGTGAAAAGAAGTTACAAAATAAATTTTTCTATGTGAACTTTCAAATGGTTAGTGCCTCAAAACGAAAAGAGTTTGTAAGAAAATATTTTTTCTTGGTAGATAACAAAGTGGTAGTAATGACAATCGTATCTTTTCAAAAACCAGGGGAAAGCACATATTCTTCATTTGAGAGCTTCATTAAAAAACTCAGCAAACTTAGTTCTTAAATTGTTCAGTTGCCTTTACCAAGGCTGCTGTGATTCCCGGCTCAGACATAGCATGACCTGCTTTTGATACCATAACTAAATTCGAATTTGGCCATAATCTGTGAATTAACTCAGCTGTTCCAGGAGGACATATCATGTCATATCGTCCTTGAACTATTATCGATGGTATGTCCAATATCTTATGCATATTGTCTCTAATTTGTTGTGATTTGCTTAAAAATCCGAGATTCTTGAAATAATGGTTTTCAATCCTCGCAAAAGCTCTTGCATAATCAGTTGAAGGACTAGAACCAAATCCAGGACTTTCGAGATTAGCGAGAGCATTCTCCCAAGCTGTCCAAGCTCTTGCAAAACGACCTTGTTCTGTAGGCGAAGATCCAAACAATCTTGAGTGATAGCCTTTAATTATATTTTTCTGCTCTTTTGGAGGAAGCATTTCCTTAAAAGCTCGCCATGCTTCAGGCCAAAACATGCTAGCACCACCCTCTTTGTAAAACCAGTCCAACTCAGGTTCGGTCATAGTAAATACTCCTCTGAGGATAATTTTGCTGACCATTTCAGGATGAGTTTGAGCATAAACCAGAGACAGGGCAGCGCCCCAACTACCTCCAAACAGAACCAATTTACTTATTCCTAGCTTTTTTCTTATAGCCTCCATATCTGATACAAGATGCCATGTGGTGTTATTCTCCACTGAAGCATAGGGTTTGGATCTTCCGCAACCCCTCTGATCAAAAAGAACAATGTAGTATGCGTCAGGATCGAAAAACCTACGCATTGTAGGGCTACAGCCGCCACCTGGTCCGCCATGCACAACCAAAACAGGTATTCCGTTAGGGTTACCGCATTCTTCATAATACACCTTGTGCCCATCACCACTATCAATAAAACCTTTTCTAAATGGCTCTATTTCAGGAAACAAATGGGCTCTTTGTTTGTTGGGTCGGGAAATATTTTGTTCAGGCATTCTTGAGACTTAAAAAAAAAAGTATATATGTATTATGTCATGTGTATAGGAACAATTCAATGAAAGAAGCATCATCGATCAATGCGAGGGAAGTTGCAAAGTTCGAGAAATTAGCAAACGAGTGGTGGGATGCAGAGGGTAAGTTCAAACCACTCCATATGTTGAACCCATGTAGATTAGAATTTATAACAGACCACTTATCTCTTTATTTTCAAAAAGATATGGTCCTCGAAAAAGAGCCTTTGAAGGGAGTTAAAGTTTTAGATATAGGTTGTGGCGGCGGATTGTTGTGCGAGCCAATGGCCAGAATGGGGGCAGAGGTCCTTGGCATTGATGTAGTGGAAAAAAATATTAAGGTTGCATCGTTGCATGCAAAAAAGATGAATCTTGATATAAAATATCGCCATATCTCTGCGGAAGACCTTTTAAAAGAGAAGAAGGCATTTGATGTAATCCTTAATATGGAAGTAGTTGAGCATGTAGAAAACCCAGGTTTTTTTATAGAGATGTGCTCAAATCTTCTAAAGAGCGGTGGCCTAATGTTTTGTTCAACAATAAATAAGAATTTTAAAAGTTACCTGTTCGCGATACTAGGTGCTGAATATGTAATGCAGTGGCTACCAAAAGGAACGCACGATTGGAATAAATTCATCAAACCAAATGAATTAAAAAAGTTATTTTTTAATTCCGGTCTAAACGTAAAAGACACAAAAGGGTTTGTATTTAATCCAATATCTTGGGGATGGGAACTATCAAAAAGTGACTTTACGGTTAACTACGCAGTTTGTGCTATAAAATGATACTCTAATCTAGCTCTATAACTTTACTCCAGAGCTCATCCAATACATCTATTTTTTCTTGATCAAACTTAGTTAAGTGTTCCCAATATTTACCATTTTCAACAAAGTAATCTAATTTTTCTTCCCACTGAAGTGCTGTTTTTAGTAACTTAGTGTTAATCCCTCTTGGTGAGGCGTCTTCATTTATATTTTCTAAACTACTACGTCTAAAAACTAAGTTACTGCTAGGCTCTTTGGAAAGATTGAAAATTGCGCAACCTTGAGATGTAGCAATAGCCTCTAGGCGAGCAGACTTGGCCTTTAAATTTTTTAAAGTTGGGTCTTTTCTAAGAGGGTCTGGCTTACCTCTTCCATAAAAATGCGTAACTTTCCCATTATAAATCATATCGCAACCTATATATGCTATCGCTTTGGGTTTGAAATATCCTAGAGCCCAATATCCGGCGGTAAAAGACATGGTTCCACCAGAATAAACGAATCCTCCATACTTGTTTTGTATTGGGACATATTGGTTAGAATTTATTAGTCTTTGGTCCTTATTTTTAGTAGGTCTTCTGTTTTCTGGAAAATCATCAGGAAATATACAAAAATCCCAATCATTTCTTATATTCCAAGCATTATTTATAGCTACTATCGCGCCAAAAAGCTCTCTCTTTAAATTTTGGGCCTCTAAAGCGTCTGGGGCGCTTCCAATTATAAGGATAAGCAAAACGGTGCCTCCTAAACTCTATTTTTTTCGATTGATTCTCGAAAGCTTCTTAAATCGCCTAATAAACTTTTCTTGGCTAAGTGATCGGTTCCTTGAATTATTTCATCTAATATAGGCTTTATGGATTTCATAGCAAAATTCCTAGCATCTATTCCACTTTGACTTATTGAAATACGTTTTTTCCTGGCATCATTCCAGTCAGGGCGAACATGGATGTACCCTAGCTTTTCTAGTTTATTTAATGTATTAGTCATAGCTCCTTTAGTTACATGAAAACTTCTTGCCAATTGTAGGGGAGTTTTTTCTGCTTTCGAGCCAGAAAAATGATTTAAAACAGAAAAACTGGATATATTTAAATCCTTAGGTAGAGCATTATCAAGTTTGTTTCGAGCTAATTGTTCTATAGTGGCTATCTCACTAAGTAGAATTAATAAATTCATATCTTTATTGTTGAATTCTAGCATAAAAACACGCTAATGGTTGTTTAGAAAAAGTTGGTATCTTCATCATAAAATATTTTCGGATCAACAATCAATGTTATTTGATATAAATCGAGTTAAAGAAAATAAAATCAGATCAAGAGAATCAAGGTCAAAAAGCTTTCTTTTAAAGAGAGTATTCGGTGATCTTGAAAATCGTATTTTAGATTTACCTCAGGGTTGGAAGCGTGGTCTGATCGAAGGATGCAGAAAAAATGACCTTAAAGAGTTAAGCAAAATTAATAAAGTAACCATCTCGGAACTTAGCCACAATACTACTAAAACTCAATCACTTGATTTGTACGCAAGCCTAATGCAATTACATTGGTCTAATGATCCATATAGCGATTTTTTTGAAAAAGTTAAATTTTTAAAAACTGAAGGCCACTTTATGTGTTGCTTATTTGGGTCAGAGACGCTCAATGAACTTAGAGATTCTTTCTTCAAAGCCGAAATGAAATTATTTGGAGAAGCGAGCCCAAGAATTTCTCCATTACCTGAAATACGAGATGTAGGTAATTTGGCTGCAAAGGTTGGTCTCAATAACTGTGTAGTCGATAGAGATATAATTAAGGTCAGTTATAAGAGAATACTAGATTTGTTTTTGGATATTAAAAAAATGGGTGAGACAAATGCAATTCTTGAGCGTCGTAAAAGTTTAACGACAAAAAAGCTAGTTCAGGAGGTTGAAAAATTTTACTTTAAAAATCATAGAGATAAAAAATCAAGAAAGGATTCTTACACCATAAATGCAACTTTTGAAATTATTTTCCTATATGGAAGGAAATAGCAGAATTAAGATTGAAAATGATTTGATATTTTTGAGGTCTAGCTTAGTTAATTCGTATCGAAGGAAATTGAAATGAATGTAAAAAAGTCAAATATTCCAAAAGAACATCCTCAGATTTTAGAACAAAAAGTTGGAGTAATTATCGGTAATCTGGGTACACCTGATGCTACAGACTATTGGTCTATGAGAAGATATCTTAAAGAATTTCTTTCTGATAGGAGAGTAATTGATTACTCTCCTTGGGTATGGAAACCAATATTAAACTTAATTTTGCTACGAAGACCATTCTCCTCTGGTGAGGCATATAAAGAGATTTGGAATAACGAAGAAAATGAAAGCCCACTGCTGACAATTACAAAGTCTCAAACAAAAAAACTGAGAGCTAGGTTCGATAATGCCTATGGTGATAAAGTTTTAGTAGATTTTTGTATGAGATATGGAAATCCTTCTACAGATAGCGTGGTAAAAAAAATGGTATCCAAAGGATGTACAAAAATTCTTTTTTTTCCACTTTATCCACAGTATGCAGCTCCAACAACTGCTACTGCTAATGACCAAGTATTTAGATCACTAATGAATCTTAATTGGCAGCCTTCTATAAGAACAGTATCTCCATATTTTGATAACTCTAATTTTATCAATGCCATTTCAGATTCCATAACGACCGCTTATAAAAAGTCAAAAATAAAGCCTGAGCATCTGGTGATATCTTATCATGGCGTTCCCGAAAGATATCTAATGAATGGAGATCCCTACCACTGTCAATGCCAAAAAACAACGAGGCTTATTAGGGAAAAGCTTAAATGGAAAGAGAGCGAATTAACAACAGCATTTCAGTCAAAATTTGGTCCAGAAAAGTGGGTAGGACCAGCGACTGTTGATCTTGTGGCAGATCTAGCGAAATCTGGTAAGAAAAATATTGCAGTCATAGCTCCATCATTTTCTTCCGATTGTGTTGAAACGTTAGAAGAGATATGTGGCGAGATTTCAGAAAGTTTTATGGAGGCTGGCGGAAAAAACTTTTTATATATCCCATGTCTTAACGATGAAAAAATCCATATTGATATGTTTTTCAACATAATCAAAAATGAGTTGCTAGGTTGGATATAGCCTAAGCCTCCTTTTCTACTTCTTTTCCTGTGCTTTGATCTATTACTTTCATCGATAGTTTGCTTTTACCCCTGTCATCAATACCCATTAACTTAACTTTTACATTCTGTCCTTCAGTCAAAACATCTTTTGGGTGGTTTACTCTTTCTTCAGATATTTGGCTTACATGAACAAGACCGTCTCGTTTTCCATAGAAGTTAACAAAAGCTCCGAAGTCCATCAGCTTCACAACTTTTCCTTCATAGACTTGACCAACAATAGGGTCTTCAACGATTTCACTTATCATTTTTCTAGCTGTATCTAGGCTCTCTTTGTTTTGAGATGCTATTCTTACTAATCCTTCATCATTTATATCAACTTTAGCGCCCGAAACCTCGACGATTTCTTTTATCACTTTTCCTCCACTTCCAATAACTTCGCGAATTTTATCGCTTGGAACAGTTAGTGACTCAATTTTAGGTGCATATTTTGAAAACTCAGATGGAGCCGACAAAGATTTAGCCATTTCGCCTAATATATGCAAACGAGCTTCCTTTGCTTGATCTAGAGCCTTTTCCATAATTTGAGGAGTAATGCCTGCAACTTTTATATCCATTTGCAAAGACGTTATCCCAGCCTCTGTTCCAGCTACTTTAAAGTCCATGTCACCAAGATGATCTTCATCCCCCAAAATATCTGTTAGAACGGCAAACTTTTTTCCTTCTAGTATTAATCCCATAGCGACACCAGCTACGGGTGCTTTAAGCGGTACCCCAGCATCCATCATTGACAGAGATGATCCACAAACGGTTGCCATTGAAGAAGATCCATTGGACTCAGTAATTTCTGATACAACTCTTACAGTATATGGGAAATCATCAGACGAAGGTAATACCGCTTGTAAAGCTCTCCAAGCGAGTTTTCCATGGCCAATTTCTCTACGGCCTGGGCCAGCCATTCGACCGCATTCTCCGACCGAGTATGGTGGAAAATTATAGTGTAGCATAAAATTCAGCCTACCTTCTTTATGTAATGCATCAATTATCTGTTCAGAATCCCCGGTGCCCAGCGTTGTGACTACTAGTCCTTGAGTTTCACCCCTAGTAAATAGTGAAGAACCGTGTGCTCGTGGCAATAAACGAGTTTCCGTCTCTATCGATCTAACCGTTGTTAAATCTCTACCATCTATTCGAGTACCATTATCTAGAATATTGTTTCTAACAACCTCAGATTCTAGTTTTTTTATGAGTTCATTCACTTCATTACCTTCATTTTCTTCATCAGACAGGGAACTTTTGATATTTTCTACCGCTGACGCCACTGAAGCTTGTCGTTCTTTTTTTTCAGATATTTCAAAAGCTTTCTTTAGATCTTTGGCTCCCGCTTTGGATATCTTGTTATATAATTTGTCATTAAGCTGATACTCAAAAGAAAAGGGTTCGTTTGCAGCCTCTTTTGCCAGATCAATGATCATGTCAATTACTGATGCCATCTGTTCATGTCCGAACTTTACCGCTCCTAACATTTCTTTTTCCGATAATTCGTAAGCTTCGGATTCTACCATCATTACTGCATCTTTGGTTCCAGCAACTACAAGATCAAGTCTTTGCTCCTTGTTTTCTTTTAAATTATCCATATCATCTACTGAAGGATTGAGAACATAAGAGTCATTAACAAAACCTACTCTGGCAGCTCCGATTGGACCAAGAAAAGGAGCTCCTGAAAGTGTTAAGGCCGCAGAGGCTGCTATCATTGCTACTATATCGGGGTCGTTCTCCAGGTCATGGCTGAGAACGGTACATGTCACTTGTACTTCGTTTTTAAACCCCTCGACAAATAATGGTCGTATCGGCCTATCGATCAAACGACTGGTCAAAGTTTCTTTTTCTGTCGGTCTAGCTTCTCTTTTGAAAAACCCTCCCGGAATTTTCCCCGCAGCATAATACTTTTCCTGATAATTAACGGTTAAGGGAAAGAAATCTTGGTCAGCCTTTGACTCTTTTGAGTATACAACGGCAGCCATAACTACTGTTTCACCATATGTTGCTATTACGGTCGAGTCTGCTTGTCTAGCGATCTTGCCAGTTTCTAGTGTTAATTTATCGTGTCCCCACTCAATAGTCTTCTTTATTTCATTAAACATATCTTGCCTTTGTTTCGGTAAATTTTACGGACAAAAAACGGGATATTTTATCTTCTAATTTCCAGTCTTTTAATCAGTTCCTTGTAGCGATTCTCATCTTTCTCTCGCACATAGTCCAAAAGTTTGCGTCTTAAAGAAACCATTTTCAAAAGGCCTCTTCTAGAATGATTATCTTTTTTATGAGTTTTGAAATGCTCTGTTAAATTGACAATTCTCTTGGTCAATATAGCTACCTGAACTTCAGGCGAGCCAGTATCTCCCTTTTTTGTTGCGTAGTCTTTAATTAAAGTTTTTTTATCTTCTTGCGTAATCGACATCGTTATTCTCCATTTTTCTATCCTACCAGGATGTCGTCCAGTTAGGATTAGTTGTTTGGATAGTTATTAGTGTGATTTTACAAAAAAATAAAGAAAAAAATAAATAATACTGAATTACCTGTGATATTCTTTCTTCTCATTGTAATGATTGAGTGTTAAGTTTTCTTCTTACTTTCAAAAATGATCCATCCTTGAAAAGAATGGCTGCAACCCTTCCTTTATATTTTGCGATGAGCTCTTCTCCTTCGATTAGACTTACGTTCGTTGGACATTCTATTGGTTGACCATTTTCCAGCTGTTTTAAACCATCCATGGGACATTCAAAAATTTTTAGGTTTGGGATGCCTATCTCGATGGCCTTTAAATTTGACTCTAAATTCTCTATAGAAAGGTCTAATAATTTGGACAGATGACATGCCTCTGTAAGTTTAAAAGGACCATACTCTAGGCGACTCAAGTTTCTTACGTATCCGAAACACCCAATGAAATCACCTATATCTCTTGCGATGGATCTTACATAGCCACCCTTACTACATTCAAAGTGAACAATGGCTTTGCCACTTTCATCGTAAGATTGTAATGAAAGCTCATATACCTTTATACTTCTTGCAGACAGCTGGAAATTCTCGTTAGCTTTAAAACGTTTGTATGCTCTTTTTCCCTCAACTTTCACGGCTGAGACTTTAGGGGGAATTTGAAAGATGACCTCTGAATAATAATTAAGTGCATCCAATATTTCATTTTTTCTTGGAACGTAGAATGAGGCTTTGAGAGCGTTTCCAGAAGCGTCATCTGTGTCAGTTTTAACACCATACAAAAAAGTAGCTTCATACTTTTTTTTTGATTTAAGAAGATATGGAATGGCCTTAGTGGCTTCACCTAATGCTAATGGTATCAATCCCGTAGCGTCAGGATCCAGAGTTCCAGCATGACCAATCTTTTTTGGGTTCATTTTTCTTTTTAAAACTCTAACGACGTCGGCAGATGTAATGCCGGCCGGTTTATTCACTAAGAGCCATCCGTTGAATATATTCTTGTGCACTGCCTACCTAATCTTTTTCAAGAGCTCTAAAAATTTTGTTAGTTTTTTCTATTTGTTCAAAAAGTGTGTCTTCTTTAAACCTTAAATCTGGTAAATATTTCAAAGATACCTCTTTCCCAAGAGCTTGCCTGATGGCATTTTTATTTTTACTGAGAAAAGCAGTTAGGTCCTGAGCGTCTATATCATCTAAGGGAAGAACGTATACTGTTGCTATTTTGAGGTCTGCTGAGCAGCGTACTTCAGTAACCGATGCTGAATAAATCTTCCTATCTTGATCGTAAAAGTTAGAGTCAATTAATATTTTCGCAATGTTTCTTTTAATTAATTCGGAGACCCTCAGTTGTCTTTGAGAAGCCTCGTCTCCAAACCTACCTTTATTTTTTCTTTTTTGCATATTAGCTTCATCCAGTATAACGATTGGTCTATACTAACTACTAAAATTAAATTGGATATTATTCAATTATTTGTTGAGGAAAAATATGAAAAATCGTTTCAAGGTAAGTGTTTTAGGAGCTTCAGGTCGAATGGGATCTAAAATAATAAAAAAAATTACTGAATCTTCTACCATAGACCTACACTTTGTTGTGGAGCATAAAGGGCACGGTTGGATAGGACAAGATTGTGGGGAAAAACTTCTAGGTAGACCTAATAATATTTTGATAACGGATGATTTAAAATTGGCTTTAGAGGGTGCAGAAGCTGTTATCGATTTTAGTACCCCAGATACCTCATTGGAGTGTGTCAAGGTTTGCGCACAGACCGATACTGCCCATGTAATTGGTACAACTGGCTTTGACCTAGGACAAGAAAATGAGATCAGCGAGTATGCAGAGAGAGTAGTGATTGTTAAGGCAGGAAATATGAGCCTAGGAATAAATGTGTTAACCAGTTTAGTCGAGAAGATTTCATCTTCTCTAGACCTAGACTTTGATATAGAAATTTTGGAAATGCATCATCGAGATAAGGTTGATGCACCCTCTGGAACTGCTTTAATGCTAGGTGAAGCGGCAGCTAGAGGCAAAGGAAAAGGCTTACCAGAATTGAGAGTAGCGTTGCGTGATGGAATATCAGATGGTCGAGAAAAAGGCTCAATAGGTTTTGCTTCCCTTAGGGGTGGTGGCGTAGTTGGTGAACACGAAGTTTCTTTTACATCTGACTCGGAACGAATATCTATTAAACATGAAGCATTCTCCAGAGATATTTTTGTAAACGGAGCAATAAAAGCAGCCTTGTGGTCTAAAGAAAAGAATCCGGGTCTCTATGACATGTTAAATGTTTTAAATTTGAGTTAGTTAAATACATGAAACCCAATCATAAAAATTTAATTTTTTTACTGATATTTAGCTTGCCGTCAGTTGTATTGGGCAACACTTTTACTAATTGTGGAGAGGATTTTAGTTCTTTTTTAAAAGAAACAGAAAGGTATGCAACTGGTATCGGTATAAGTACTGAAGTAGTAAAAAAAACCATTAGACGAGCAAAATTTAACCCGGCTATTATTAAACTTGATAGAAAACAAAGAAGTTTCAAATTGAGCTTCCTTGATTTCTCCAAAAGAGCAATAAATGATTACAGATTGGTAAACGGGAAAAAACAATTCAAAAAATATCAAACTGTTTTTAATAAAGCCTTAGCTATATATGGAGTGCCAAAAGAAGTGATTACGGCTTTTTGGGCTATGGAGACTGATTTTGGAGCCGTTCAAGGAAATTTTAATACTCTTAATTCCTTAGCTTCCCTGGCATTTGATTGTAGACGACCCGAGCTCTTTCAGCCTGAATTCATTGCAGCAATGCAATTGATTGAGCGTGGCGATATTGATTACGATACAACAGGAGCTTGGGCAGGAGAAATAGGGCAAGTTCAGATGTTACCGCAGGATATCTTGGAATTTGGTATTGACGGTAACAAGGACGGCCAGATTTCTTTAAAGGAAACGCCTGAAGATGCCATTTTAACAGCAGCCAATTTGATAAACCATATGGGTTGGGAAAAGGGGGAGGCTTGGTTAGAAGAAGTGATATTACCGAAAGACTTTTATTGGGAATTAGCGGGATTTGGAAGAGGAAGAGCTCTTAAAGATTGGGAAAACTTAGGCCTAAAATTAAGAGGAGAAAAATTGAAAATAGATAAAAACCTTTATTCAACGCTCTTATTGCCCCAGGGAAAGAATGGTCCAGCATTTCTGGCATTTAAAAATTTTGAAGTTTATTTGAAATGGAACGATAGCTTCATCTATACCGTTACAGCTGCTCACTTAGCTAAAAGACTTGGTGGAGCAAAAAAATATAAGCATAACAACCCATCTGATATTTTAGAGATTGAAGCAATGATAAAATTACAAAATGTTCTAAGATCTAAAGGGTATGATGTTGGAAAAGTAGACGGAATATTAGGTGCAAAGACTAGACAGGCTGTTAGGTCGGTTCAATTAGAATTTGGACTTTCAGCAGACAGTTGGCCAACAAAAGAGCTCCTAAGAAAGCTTCTAATAAATTAGCTAAATGTTTTGAATAAAATATTTGAACCCAGTATCCACAACTTTTTCCAAAGCATTTTTTTTGTTCATAATTACAGAGCGATGATTTTTCTCAAGGTGTTCTGTTTTTCTCATCGTTGCGGCACATCGGTAAATATGGCATATTTTATGGGCCCAAATTTTATATTCCGGCATGTACGTAAAACGTTGGAATATCCCTTCTTTTTTGAGAACTTTAATGCCCCAACCTGTTTCCTCTATTACCTCTCGATAAAGAGCACGAATGAGGGGCTCATTCTCATTCGAGCCCCCTCCAGGTAATTGAAGCTCTATACCATTCTCTTTAGTTATTTGCTCTGTTAAAATTAAGTCATTCTTTTGCAAAATAATACCATAGGCACCAACTCTTCTCTGGTATTTAATTTTGTAATTAACTCTTTCACCAAACAGCTTCAATGCTTACTACCGAATTGTTGTTGTTTTCGCATTTAATATTAAATAAACATCAATAAACGCCAAATAAAAACGAAGTATATGAAAAATAATTTTTTAGACTCAATTTTACCCTTTCAGATTGATGATAAAAATCTAAGAGGTCGCTTTGCACGCATAGAGAGGTTAGCTTCTGATATAATAAAACATCATCGCTTCCCTGATAAAGTTTGCAAACTTCTATTTGAAGCACTACTACTTACTATTTTAATAGGAGAGATGATTAAAATAAGATGGAGACTTTCATTACAGATAAGAGGTAATGAGAGTATCAAGTTGTTGGCAACAGATTACTATGCCCCAAAGGATCAGGGAAAGCCTGCAAATATAAGAGCATATGCAGATTATGATACGGAAGCTACGCATTTAAATCTCGATACAGGATTATTCGCAATTACTATTGATCAAGGGAAAAACATGGAGCCATATCAGGGCATAACCCCAATTATTGAGGGCAGCCTTAGAAAATCAGCCGAAAATTATTTTTTTCAGTCAGAACAAATTAAAACTTTTTTCGACTTAAATATAACTAAGAAGCACAGTGAAAAAAATGGAAGAAATTGGATTGCCTCAGGGTTTATGTTGCAAGCATTGCCAGACGAGTATGATAAAAAATATATTGATGACAAAAGCTGGAATATTTTAAAGGAAAGAATAACTGAACAAACAAAAGACTCAATGAGTGAAGAGTTTGATCAATACCGATTTTTGGATAATATTTTTCAAAACAGTGCGTTAACAGTATTTAAAGAGACAAAAGTAAAATTTGGATGCTCTTGCAAACGAAAAACACTACTCCATACTTTATCTAAATATCCAAAAGCGCAGTTAGAAGATATGTGTGATAAGAAGGAAAAAATTTCTGCTAACTGTCAATTCTGTGGACGAAAATTCCAGTTTTCACTAAAACAAATTTCTGATTATTATGAAGGTTGATTTTTCAAAAAAAGAAGAATTAATAGAAAAAATAAGAGGTGTTATCAATCCTACTGACTATCATAATAATTTTACGAGAAAAGCGGATACCACTTTTGATGTACATCTTAAGCAAAACAGAACAAATATAAATTTACACCCCGCTTCAGTCCTTCTTCCTTTACAATTTGAAAATTCTATGTGGCAAGTTATTCTCACTCGCCGTTCAACGAATATGAAAAAGCATTCGGGACAAATTTCTTTTCCAGGAGGCAAGTTTGATGATAAAGATAAAAGTCTTGACGTTACAGCGATAAGAGAAGCTTTTGAAGAAATCGGTTTAAGCTCGCCAAATGTATCTCTAATAGGTTCTTTACCATCACATGAAACAGTTACTGGTTTCAGGATATTTCCGTTTATTGGAATTGTAAGTGGATATGAAATTCAAATAAATAGCTCAGAGGAGGTCTCCGAAGTATTTAAAGTACCACTTGAGTTTTTATTGGATAGTAAAAGGTATTCGGAGCATTCTTTTACTTGGAATGGAGATTCAAGATCATTTTTGGCGGTTCCTTATGGGCCGTATTATATTTGGGGTGCGACAGCAAGAATTCTTTATAATTTCTCAAAAATTTTCTCAAGTTAGAGATATAATATGAAAAGAGTGAATGTAGAAAAGGTTTTCGGTTCAGAGCTAAAGGAACTTATGCATCTACTGAGTTCATCAGGAAAGGAATGCTATATTGTTGGAGGAGCAGTTAGGGATTTATTACTCGGGCATAGAAAATTTAAAGATATAGACCTAACTACTTCTTTGAGCGTTGAGCAACTAAAACAAATTTTTGATCAAAACCAAATAAGGTTTGATGACAGAGCACTAAAGTACGGTTGCTTGACAGTTAGAAATAAAAAAAGAAACTTCCAAATAACATCTTTTAGGAAAGACATCCGAACTTTCGGTAGGGCGGCTGATATTGAGTTTGTTGAAAATATTGAAGAGGATGCAAAACGACGTGACTTTACTATTAACGCTATCTATTGTTCCTATAGTGGGCAAATAATCGATCCATTAGGAAATTTAGAAGATTTAAATAAAATAAAGTTAGACTTTATAGGTGATTCTGAGTTTAGAATAAAAGAAGATTATTTAAGGATATTAAGATTCTTTCGGTTTGTTGCAGTCTTAGACTTAAAAGGTGAAAATGTCGTTTCAAACAATTTACCGATTATCAAGAAGCATATAAATGGAATAAGTGACCTGAGTTATGAAAGGGTGGCTTCAGAGATTAGAAAAATACTTCTTGCTAGGTCTCCATCTTTTTCTTTGAAACTCATGAATAAAGTGGACCTTTATAAAAAATTGTTCGGAAATTACTCTCAATCCGCACTCCTTAAATTAGAAAAATTGGAGAAAAGGTTTAATTTGACACCATCTTTGGTAAGGAGATTATTAGCTCTCGAGATGAAAACCTCTATCCCTCTTTTGATAAAAAAAGAAAAAAAATATTTCAATCAATTAAATAATCTATTGGGTCTGGACCATAATCTTGATTATTTGGGGTACAAATTGGGTGAAAAAGCCAGCATAGATTTTCTCATAATAAGAGAAGTCAAAGAAGGATTTACCATAACGACCAAAGATATAGAGAAAATAAAAAAAGCATCTAGAAAAATTTTTCCGATAAAATTTTCAGATGTTCATCCTTTGACGAAAAACTTAAATACAACTAAAGAAAAAGTAGATCTAATGGAAACATTTTGGATAGGTTCTGGGTTCAAAGCATCCAAGGAAAAGTTACTAAGTTTGCTGAGCTAAACCCACTCTGCTGTCGGAGGTAAGCTCATTAATACCGCATCTATATTGTGTCCTGTCTGTAAGCCAAACTTTGTGCCTCTGTCGTAAACTAAGTTAAATTCAGCGTAAAGGCCCCTCTTTTGTTCTTGGATTTTCTTATCCTGTGGTGTCCAGCCTTTCAAATAGTGTTTTTTTACTATTGGTATATAAGCTTCAAGAAATGCTTCTCCAACATCTCTAGTGAAAGAAAAATCCTTTTCCCAGTCACCAGTGCAGAGATCATCAAAAAATATTCCGCCTACTCCTCTTGCAACTTTTCTATGTGGTATGAAAAAATATTCATCAGCCCATTCCTTAAACTTTTTGTAGTAACTTTGATTATGCTTATCACATTTCTTTTTCAGAGTTTGATGAAAGAAATTTGTGTCATCGTCATTTTCGATTGAAGGATTCAAGTCGGTACCTCCTCCAAACCACCACGCATGAGGTGTCCAAAACATTCTTGTATTAAGGTGTATGGCAGGTGTATGAGGATTTCGCATATGCGCTACGAGGCTGATTCCTGAGGCCCAAAATCTGGGGTCATCTTTGAGCTCGGGGATAGCTTTTCTAGCTGTTATACTCTTTTGTGCTTCTGGTGCAAGGTTTCCATATACTGCGGAAACATTTACGCCTACTTTCTCAAATATTCGACCACCCTTAAGCGTTGCCATGACGCCCCCACCGCCATCTTCTTTGTCGTCTGTTTCTCTTATTGTACTCTTTCTCTCAAATTTTTTTGCTGCCACATCACTCTTGGGAGCCAACTTTAAGTGATCTTCTTCTAATATTTCAAACTCTTCGCAAATTTTATCTCTTAAATTTTTGAACCAATTTTCTGCCTGATCTTTTTGTTGCTGACCTATCATCATATTCCCAAATTTTTTAATCTTTAAAAGACAATGCTATTAATAAGATAGCATACGAAGTACTTTTAGATAAATGAAAATAAGATTAGATCAACATATTATGGAATTGGGTCTGGCAGGGTCAAGAAATAGGGCCCAGGAGCTGATAAAGGAAGGATTTGTTTTACTAAATGGAAAAATATGTAACAAACCTGCAAAAGAAATAACAACAGGATCAAGTGTTTCTATAGTTGAACAACAGCAGTGGGTAAGTCGAGCAGGAAAAAAATTGTTTGAAGCTCTAAAAATTTTTGAGGTGAAGGTTGATGGGAAAACGGCCTTGGATGTAGGCTCGTCCACGGGAGGCTTTACACAAGTTCTGCTTTATGAGGGAGCAGAAAAAATTACATCAGTTGACGTTGGAACAGATCAGCTTCATTCAAGTCTAAGAAGTGATGCACGGATTTCTTTATTAGAGCAAACGGATATAAGAGACATTTCATCAAGACTAAAAGATTCCTTTGACCTAGTTGTTGTAGATGTTGCCTTCATTTCATTATCAAAAATTATTAAAGATATAGAATTTGTCGCGAAAAAAGAGGGGGATATTATTTTATTATATAAACCTCAATTCGAAGTTGGAAAACAGAATATTTCAAAAAATGGTATAGTAAAAAAGGAGACGGATACTCAGAAAATACTTGGTCATTTCCTTAAATCCTTGGAAAAGAGTAGCTTATATTTTGTAAAGTGCAGAAAAGCGTATATTACTGGAAAAAAAGGCAATCAGGAAATTTTCGTACATCTAAAAAAGTGCTGATTGCTATAATATAGTGCCAGAATTGGGCCCAATTTGGCCCCTATGTAGTAAAAAATGATCCAAAATAATACAAGCTACCATAGCTTCTCCTACTGGCACTGCTCTTATTCCTACACACGGGTCATGTCTTCCTCGTGTCGAAACTGTGGTTGAAGATCCTGATTTTGTAATTGACTTTCTCTCGCTTAAAATTGATGACGTCGGCTTGACAGCAAATCTTGTAACAATATCCTGACCCGAAGTTATACCACCCAAAACACCTCCGGCATTATTGGATGTAAAAGAGATTTTTTCGTCCTCCAGAAAGATTTCATCAGCATTCTCTATTCCTTCAATCTCAGCAGCTTGCATACCAATGCCTATCTCAACACCTTTCACAGCATTTATGGACATCAGACCACTTGCTAGATCTGAATCCATCTTTGCGTATAAGGGCGCTCCCAGCCCTGCGGGTACACCCTTAGCAATGATTTCAATCATTGCACCAACAGAATTACCACTTTTACGAAGTTCTTTTATATATTTCTCCCAATTTGGAACCATAGTTTTGTCAGGACACCAAAAGTCATTTTCTTTAATTATAGTTTCAGAAAAATTTTCTCTATCAATTTCCAATTTTCCAATTCGGATCAGATAGCCTGTTATCTTTATGTCTGGAGCGATATCTGCTAGTATCTTTCTAGCTATACCTCCAGCCGCTACTCTGGATGCTGTTTCTCTTGCTGAAGATCTTCCGCCTCCTCTATAGTCTCTTATTCCATATTTAAGGTGATATGTAAGGTCTGCGTGACCTGGTCTAAATGTATTTGCAATTTCACTATAGTCCTTTGATCTTTGATCTTGATTTTCAATTAATAGTTGAATTGGAGTGCCTGTGGTTACGCCTTCAAATGTTCCTGAGAGTATCTTAACCTTATCTAATTCTTTTCTTTGGGTCGTATATTTGCTTTGGCCCGGCCTTCTTCTGTCTAACCAAGGTTGTATATCGGCTTCACTAAGTCCTACGCCCGGCGGGCACCCATCAATTGTTGCTCCAATTGCACTCCCATGGCTTTCCCCCCATGTAGTTACTTTAAACAAGTGGCCAAATGAATTAATCGACATTTCCAACAATCTTTCTATTTAGATTTTTGTCAGTAAATAAATCAATAATAGATGAAAAAAGCTTGCTGCCTACTAAATTAAACTTTTTTGTACTTGTGTGGTGCCCAAAGCTTTTTATTCGTAAAATATAATAATACAGAAAGAAGCAATAGGAGTAGTACCGCCCTAAAGCCCGTTTCCTTCCTCACGTTCAACTTAGGCTCTGCCGCCCACATTAAAAATGCCGCTACATCTTCAGCTTCTTGCTGGAGAGTAGCCTCAGTCCCGTCCATATATTCTACATCGTCACCCCAAAGAGGCTGAGACATAGCAATCCATCCACCAGGATACAATTTGTTGCCATATAAAACGGAGCCAGCTTGCTCTTTCTCTTCTTCAGTGTAACTTTTCAAAAGCGATACGATATATTCCGCCCCTCCCACGCGCGCTTTAGCCATAAGGCTTAAATTGGGAGCATTTTCTACCATTGATCCGCTAAAGTAATCAGAAGGTACTGCACTTCTATCATCATCAATGTCAGGGTCATAAACATCAAACTGAGCAGCATACGCTTTGACTTGCTCAGGAGGTAGTTCAGGTCCTCCCTTATCCCCAAGATTACGATATGCTACATGTGTCAGTCCATGACACCCTGCGCATACCTCAGTGAAGACTTGAAGCCCACGCTGTAGTTGCTTTTTATCATATGTCCCAAAGACTCCTTCAAATGAAAAATCGACATTATCTATCTTTCCAACTGGTCCAGCGGAATAGGCTTGACCTATAAAGATTAGCTGAGCTGCTAGGACAAGGTTACAAATAGCGCCCCTTATGAAAGTCTTATTCTGCAGGTTCATACACACCTCCGTTAGGTGAACTTCCCTTTTTTTCACTTTTCTCCAATTTCTTGTTCCAATCTTCCTCAATTGTTTTGGGTTGCTCATCTGGGGTTTCGGTTATCCCTAGTAAGGGAAGTATTATTAAAAAGTAAGCAAACCAATAGCTGGACCCGATAAGTGATATTGTGGAATAAGGTTGCTCGGCAGGTTTTGCACCTACCCAGGTCAGAATAAAAAAATCTAACACTAACAAACCAAACCACCACTTGAATTGAGGGCGATATCTTCCGGATCGAACAGAAGACGTGTCAAGCCATGGCGCAAGCGCCATAACGGCAATTGCACCAAACATAGCGAGAACTCCAAAAAATTTTGCGTCGATTATTCCCCCCGATATGAATGAAGTGAATTGAACGATCCATACATCAGCAGTGAAAGCACGAAGAATTGCATAGAAAGGTAAAAAGTACCATTCCGGAACAATGTGGGCCGGTGTTACAAGAGGATCAGCTTCAATATAGTTATCTGGGTGCCCAAGATAATTTGGAATAAATCCCACGATAGCAGCGAAAATTGCCAAAATAATCGCAAGTGCAACAAGGTCTTTCATCACGAAATAAGGAAAAAATGGAAGGGTATCTTTCTCTGCTTCTTCTTTGGATCCGCGTCTAACTTCTACACCGGTTGGGTTATTATTTCCAGTAGTATGAAAAGCCCATATATGTGTAGCAACTAATCCAAGGATAACAAATGGTAGCAAGTAATGTAGGCTGAAAAATCGCGTTAAAGTTGCGTTGTCTACTGCTGGACCTCCTAGTAACCAAGTCTGGAGTGACTCTCCCACAAATGGAATAGCTCCAAATAAGCCCGTGATAACTGTAGCTCCCCAAAAAGACATTTGACCCCAAGGAAGTACATAGCCCATAAAGGCTGTTGCCATCATTGCCAAATAAATTAGCATTCCTATTATCCAGGTAACTTCGCGAGGTTCCTTGTAAGAACCGTAGTATAATCCTCGAAATATGTGCATATACACCGCTATAAAAAACAGTGAAGCGCCATTAGCATGAATGTACCTAATGGCCCATCCACCGTTCACATCACGCATTATGTGCTCAACACTGTCAAAGGCGTGATCCACATGGGGCGTGTAGTGCATAACTAAAATAATACCGGTGATTATTTGAAGGACGAGACAAAAGGTTAGAACTATCCCCCATATCCACATCCAGTTCAAATTCTTTGGAGTTGGAATCATTAAGGTGTCATAAACAAGTCTCCCCACAGGAAGTCTCTTATCCAACCAAGTTTCAAATCCTTTTTTTGGTTCATATTTATCGTGTGGTATGCCGCCCATTTTTCTTTCCTTTGTCTCTTAACCTAGTTTTAATATTCCGTCATCGGACAACGATGCAACAGGAATGGGTAAATTTGTGGGAGCCGGTCCTCTTCTAATTCTACCAGCTGTGTCGTAATGAGATCCATGACAGGGGCAAAACCATCCTCCAAAATCTCCTGCATCACCAAGTGGGACGCAACCCAGATGCGTACATACTCCCATCATCACTAGCCATTCGCCGTTTTCATCAAGTGTCCTGAACTTATCCGATGCATCACCGTCTTTAAGATTAGCGTTTTGTGCGCTTTTATCAGGCAAATCTTCCAAGTTCACCTCTCTTGCAGCAGAAATTTCTTCTTCTGTACGCCTTCTGATAAAAACGGGTTTCCCCAACCATTTTACTGTCAACTGTGATCCTGGCTCTAAATCATTTACATCTACTTCTATAGATGACAGGGCCGCTACGTCAGCTGAAGGATTCATTTGGTTGATTAGAGGCCATGTTGCTGCTCCAACCGTTATCGCCCCAACAGCAGCGGTTGAAATATAAAGAAAATCACGCCTATTTCCCTTTTTATTCTCTTTGTTGTCTTCCATGTAATTTCCGTTCAATTTCCCAGTATTCCATAGAGCTTATATATGGTAATTTAATATTTTTCAATAGATTGTCTATTGGACTTTAAGACGCACTATATTTTAAAAATTTATGTATAGTGTATATATGAGAATTTCTATTTTTCAACCAGATATACCTCAAAATTTAGGAGCACTTCTTAGGGTTTCTGCTTGTCTTGATGTGCCATTGGACATAATTGAGCCATGTGGATTTGCTTTTTCTGAAAAGAAATTGAAGAGGACCGCGATGGACTATATTAACCATGCGGACTTTAGGACTTTCATTGATTATCAAGCATTTAAGAAACAGCAACAAGAGGAAAACCCGAGTTCAAGAGTGATTCTTCTGACAACGAAAAGTAAAAAAAATTATTTAGATTTTAGATTTCAGAAAAATGACAGACTAATGCTAGGTAGAGAAAGCGCCGGCGTTCCTGAATATGTCCACGAATCGGTAGATGACGCTGTCACCATAGAGATGCCAGGCAAAGGACGGTCTTTAAATGTTGTAGTCAGTTGTATGATGGTTTTATCGGAAGCTCTAAGACAAACTAGGGACTTGTAATGTTATATAACTTAGTGGTTATATGACAGTAAGAACAAATTGAAAGTGGAATCGTAAATATGTTAGATCAAACAAATCTCAGTGTTATGCTAAAAAACAAAAACCTTCTCAAAAATAAAGCATACATTAATGGTACTTGGGTAGATGCAAAAAGTGGAAAAACTTTTGAAGTGGTTAACCCCTCTAACGGAAACTCAATAGTAACTGTTCCCGATTTAGATGTTAACGATGCTCGAATTGCAATTGATGCTGCGTACGAAGTTTTCCCCAGTTGGAGTAAAAAGACCGCGAAAGAGAGAAGTATAATTCTAAATAAGTTCTGCAAACTAATGCTAGAAAATGCCGATGATCTAGCTGCAATCCTTACCGCTGAAATGGGAAAGCCGTTGGCAGAAGCAAAGGGAGAAATTACTTACGGAGCTAGCTTTATTGAGTGGTTTGCCGAAGAAGGAAAAAGAATTTACGGAGAAACCATTCCCGGACACCAAGAAGATAAAAGAATAATAGTGCTGAAGCAGCCAGTGGGTGTTGTAGCTGCTATAACGCCTTGGAATTTTCCTAATGCGATGATTACTAGAAAATTGGGCCCAGCACTTGCTGCTGGTTGCTGTTTTGTTGCAAAAGCTCCAGAAGACACTCCATTATCCGCTTTGGCCCTTTGCGACCTTGCGGAAGAAGCAGGAATTCCAAAAGGAGTATTCTCTGTTCTGACTACTTCTGATCCAGTCGAAATAGGCAAAGAACTATGCTCAAATGATAAAATTCGAAAACTAACTTTTACTGGATCAACAGAAGTTGGAAAAAAATTGCTAAAACAAGGAGCAGACCAAGTTTTAAAGATGTCAATGGAGTTAGGTGGTAACGCACCATTTATTGTATTTGATGATGCAGATATTGATAAGGCGGTTGAGGGGGCAATAATTTCTAAATTCAGAAATAATGGTCAAACATGCGTGTGCGCAAATCGAATTTACGTTCAGGATGGAGTGTATGATATGTTTGCGAAGAAGCTGGAAGAGGCCGTTTCCAAGATGGTGGTAGGGGACGGTTTCGCTACATCGAGCACACTTGGCCCTTTGATCACGAACGAAGCCCTCAAAAAGGTTGAGGAGCACATTAAAGATGCCTTAGATAAAGGAGCTACAGCTCAATGCGGTGGAAAGAGACATAGCATTGGCGGCACGTTCTTTGAACCAACGGTATTAACTAATGTTGATAAGTCGATGTTAATTGCGGAAGAAGAAACTTTTGGGCCCGTTGCACCTTTATTCCGATTTAATGATGAAGACGATGTTATAGAACAAGCTAATAATACTATATTCGGTCTGGCCTCGTACTTTTATGCATCAGATCTCAAGCGTGTTTGGAAAGTAGCGGAAGCTTTGGAATACGGTATGGTAGGCATAAATACGGGATTAATCTCTACAGAAGTGGCACCCTTTGGAGGAGTTAAGCAGTCTGGACTTGGTCGCGAGGGATCGCACCATGGAATTGAGGAGTATCTGGAGTTGAAATATCTGTGTCTATCGCTCTAGTCTCTTGCGATAAGGGTATCAGCACTATAACTATCTACCTCTAGTGCATAAATTTCGCCTGTTTTGAGAGGGGTGCTCGTAGTAATTTCAGTGAAATCTTCAGCCCGTCCTTTGAATTCAGACTCCATCAGAACTGATAGCGTCTTTTCTTTAAGTTTTGCAAAATGCTGCATTCTTTTTTGCTGAGCTAGATCTCTAAGGGCCTTTGAACGCTTAGATATTTCATGCTTATTGACTTGTGGCATGCGACAAGCAGGAGTGTTTGGACGTCCAGAGTACGGAAAGATGTGAAGCCAGCTTATATCGCACTCATCGACAAGTTTAATAGTATCTAAAAACATTGTATCGCTTTCTGTAGGAAAGCCTGCAATTAGGTCCGCACCGAATGTCAACTCTGGTCTGGCGGCCTTTAGGTTTCTGCATACATCAATTGCCTGCTCTCTGGAATGCCTTCTTTTCATTCGTTTTAGTATTAGGTTGTTACCTGATTGCAGAGAAAGGTGGAGATGTGGCATCATCCGTTTATTGGTTTTAAAAACATGTAGGAGATTGTCATCCATTTCACTAACATCTAAAGATGAAAGCCTCAGGCGAGGTAAGTCAGGTGTTTCATTTAAGATATTATTTACTAAATCACCAAGCTTATCATTTCCAGCGATATCTGAACCCCAGCACGTAATGTCGACACCTGTTAAAACGATTTCTTTAAATCCTTTATTAACGAGATTACGTATTTTTTCTAAAATAGTGTCCATGGGAACTGATTTTGAAAGACCTCTGCCTTGAGGAATAATACAAAAAGTACAAGAGTGGTTGCATCCATTTTGAATTTCCAAATAGGCTCTAGACCTTTTTGTGAAATTGGGAAGAATATTTGTCTTCTCTTTTTTAAGTTTCCTGACCGAATCCCCCAAAAAACCTGATCTCCCACTTTTTTTAATTTCACCCCAAATTGATTCATCGAGTTTAACGTCATTTCCAACAACCACATCGACTTCAGGCATTTTCATGTAGGTTTCTTTTTCAATATGCGCATCACATCCCGAAACAATAACGGTATTGTGCGGGGAGGATTTCTTAAGCTGGCGAACATATTTCTTACTATTCTTGGAGGCTTCTTTTGTTACTGAACAGGTATTAACGAAAGTAAGATTTTTAAAATCTAACTTTTCTGTTATTGATTTTATTGTTTCAGTCTCAAACGTATTTAGGCGGCATCCAAGAGTTTTAAATTTCATTGCTACTCAGTTCCGAATCAAATTGTAGATGCCAGAAAATACATGCTTGGTCGGTCCAGTCAACCACACACCCGTCACTTTTTTCTCTACTTCCACGGTTCCTCCATCAAGTTCTACCTTAACTCTATTGTCAAGTAGGTCTCTTCTGATGCCTGCATCAACTGCTGCACAAGAGGAAGATCCAGATGCTAATGTGATACCTGACCCACGCTCCCACACCTTTAATTTGATATGAGTTCTATCTAAGATTTTTACGAATTGAACGTTTGTTTTTTCGGGAAACAAAGCATTATTCTCAACAGTGGGACCTTTACTTTGAACATCTATTTTATTCAAGTCATCAACAAAAAACGTGCAATGTGGGTTGCCAAAGTTTGTTCCAGTTGGCTCTCCTTCGATTGGAAGGTTTAAAGTTGAGACTTTCTTAGACAACGGTATTTCATCCCAAGCTATCTTTGGTTGACCAATATTAACCGATATCAACTCATTATTTTTTTTATGGCACTCTATAATTCCATTTTGAGTTTCAATATTAAGTGTTTCTGTTCTGGTCTCCGCAAAAAGGATGGTAGCTATACACCTTGTAGCATTTCCACAAGTAGCAGAAACAGAGCCATCTGAATTCCAAAAAAGAGCATAAGCGGAGACATTATTTTTATTGTTATCATCTATAACAACAAGCTGATCACATCCAATACCATAATGTCGGTCACAGAGCAGTTTAATTTCATCATTATTTAGTTCCAATTTTTGATTGCGATTATCAATAATTACAAAATCATTTCCACAACCGTGCATTTTGGTGAATTTTAGTTTCAATCACTTCCCCATAATGTTCTAAACTATAAGTAACCTAATTTTGTTTTAACGTCATTTAATATAATTGAAGACTTGACCAAATAGTAAGTAAATAATAAAACTCAAGTGTGGGCCCGTAGCTCAGTTGGTAGAGCAACTGACTTTTAATCAGTGGGTCACAGGTTCGAACCCTGTCGGGCTCACCATTATAAACAAGACCTTAATTACAACGAGGTCGTTATTTTTTTAAATACTTTTCTTTACTGTCTACTTGCTCGGATTGGATCTCTTAAGTATCTGGTTTTTTTAGTTGTTGATTTTTTAGTTTTGTAACATTATCCCACAATGAACCATCGAAAAAATCTTCCGACGTCTGCCTGTGTCACAAATATTGAAGGAGACGGTCGCCTTAATGCACCGTCTGCCGTTAGAAACGCTGAACATATTGTAGAGTTAGTAAGAAATACTGCGATCAAATCAGGAAACGCACTGGAGATAGCAAGTGGTACTGGCCAGCATGTTGTAAAACTTGCCGCTGCTTTGCCACTTCTAAATTGGCAACCCTCTGACGTAGACGAAACTCGTATTAAAAGTATTCGATGCTGGCGTGACGACCATCATTTAACAAACCTGAAGCCTCCATGCCTGCTAGATGCAACGGAGGAAGGTTGGGCTGCTGATCATTACGGCCAAGATCTCATTCTCCTAGTAAACTTATTACATTTGATTAGCTTCGAGGAGACAAAAATATTGGTCAAGGAAGTGTCTAAGGCGCTAACCCCTAAAGGACTTTCAATTATTTACGGACCTTTTATGCGTAAGGGAAAGCTAATTAGTAAAAATGATATGGAGTTTCACCATAGTTTAATTAATACTGACCCCGACTTGGGATACAAAAATGACATAGATATGTTGGATTTATTTCGTGAAGCAGGATTGGTTCATTTAAGTACTAATAATATGCCTGCGAATAACTTGGCTTTCATAACTCAAAAACCCTGAGCTAATTTATAAAAATTAGGGCAAATCAGCAATTTCCTCAGGCATACCTTTATCTCCTACAAGCCCCATTAACGCATTAAAAAAACCCTCTATTTGTTCTTTCTTTACATTTCTTGTGATAAAAACGAGCTTTGTTTGCCTCTCTCCGTCGGGCCATTTTTCCAACCAGTGAACAGGATGAAAAATATGCTGGACACCGTGAATAACTGCTGGGCGATCTCTACCCTCAATATTAATTATTCCCTTTAATCTAAGTAAATCTGGCCCCATTTGTGCCATTAACAAGTCCTTAAACAAACCAAATGCCATCATGTTGACAGGCTTATCGCTAGTCATAGAAAACGCTTCAATATTTTCATCGTGCCGATTTACATTAACATGGTGGTCATGATCATGGTCGTGATGAGAGTCCATACTCTCTGCAGCAAGCCATTCCTTTACATCTCTAGACTTGCTAAAAGGATCGTATGCGTCCAAATTAATTAAGTCCGAAATTGAAACTTTGCCAAAGCTACTTTTGATAATTTTTGTCGAAGGATTTATTGCTCTTAATCGATTTTCCAAAGATATTTCTTTATCTTTTTCTATCAGATCAATTTTACTTATTATAATGCGTTCGGCTAGCGCAGCTTGTTTGACTGCCTCTGGCTGTAAATCTAATGTTTTTTCTCCATTTGTTGCATCAACTACTGTGATAACGCCATCAAGAGTATAAATTCGTTGCAAATCCATCGAGCTAATCAAAGTGTGAATAATGGGAACAGGATCGGCAAGTCCCGTCGTTTCTATTATGACTTTATCAAAATAAGAGATGTCTCCACTCGACATCTTATCGATCAAATCGAGCATTGTTTTCTGCAGATCACCTTGAATAGTACAGCAAATACATCCATTTTGTAGCTCCACAATATTTTCATCGCTGTGTTCTACCAAAGCATGGTCTAGTCCAACTTCACCAAATTCATTTATTATTACAGCAACATTCTTCATTTCTTCTTTTTTAAGTAATGCAGAGAGCAAAGTTGTTTTGCCGCTTCCGAGAAAACCTGTTATTACTGTTACTGGTTTAGGTGCAAACTTATCCATTTCTCATATCTCAATTATTTTATTTTTATCCTGGGATGAAAGTGCTCTGTAAGCAGAGAAAAGGTGAGAGTAAATAGAAATATTAACGATGCTACACAGACAATTGATGGACCCGTTGGCGTATCAAAAACATAAGAAGCGTTGAAGCCTAATATTGCCGATAACGCTCCTATTAAGGAGGCAAATATAGCCATTTTCTCTGGTGTCGATCCAAGTGAACGTGAAGAAGCGGCTGGTATGATTAACAGAGAGATAATAAGAAGTACGCCGACAACCTTTATGCCTACGGCTACAACCACTGCTAGGGCGATTGTCAGAACAAAGTTTTCTCTTTTGGGATATAGGCCGCTTGCAGCTGCTAAATCTTCATTTAGAGTGCACAATAAAAGCGCTGACCATCGCCAAATCAATAAAAGCAATACGAGTCCTAATCCGAACCAAATCAATAAAACGTCTGTTTTTGATACAGCCAGAATATCCCCAATCAGATAGGCCATGAGCTCTATACGTACCCCAGAGATGAAAGAAACTATTATTAAACCTAATGCCATACATGAATGACCCGCAACCCCAAGAAGAGTATCTAAAAACAGTGACCGGCCTTGACCAATTGTAACTGCTGTAGCCATAATTACGGATACAAACAACGCTCCTGCAAATACTGAAAATTCAAACATTAAAGACAATGATATACCTAAGAGAGCGGCATGGGCTGTTGCCTCACCAAAGTATGCCATTCTTCGCCATACCACAAAACAACCTAAAGGAGCGGCAGCCAGAGAAACACCAACGCCAGCAAGAGTGGCTCTAACCATGAAGTCATCAAGCATTACTGTGACTTATCCTGCTTTTGTTTTCTTTGTGGTTATGTTGGTAAAGAGCAAAAGTACCATCTATATTTGAACCAAAAAGATCTCTATATTCTGGTGATGAAGCGACCGATTGTGGTTCACCCTGGCAGCATATATGGCCATTAAGACAAATTACTCTATTTGATGCGCTCATAACTACATGCAAATCATGGCTTATCATCAGTACTGCGCAGCCAGAGGACTCTCGAACTTCCTCTATTTTTTTATAAAATTCCGCTGATCCCGGTTGATCTAATCCGCGTGTAGCCTCGTCGAGCAATAAAACGTCTGGGTCATTCAATAAAGCACGTGCTAAAAGCACGCGTTGCAATTGACCACCCGACAAGCTGCTTATCTGAGTGGATAAATAATCTTCTGAGCCCAAAAACTGTTTGGCTCTCAAGAGTCCTTGGTCATTACGATTATTCACAAGACTTAGAAATCGCTCGGCTGTCAAAGGGAGTGATCGGTCAACATTTAAAACTTGTGGAACATAGCCTACTTTTACACTCGGGCTCATAATTATTTTACCAGAGGTGATAGGCGCTGAGCCAATTATAGCCTTGAAAAGAGTCGTTTTTCCTGATCCATTTGGACCAACTATGGTAACAATTTCACCACTGCTAACAGAAAGATTTATGTTCTCTAATACTTTTTTATTTCCATAATGTACATTTAGACTCTGAACCTCAATGAGCATTATCTAATCTCTGCATTTTCGCAAGTGCTACAAATTCCAGTCAATTCAATAGTGGTTTTTTCAATTTTGAAATTTGATATTTCGGGGCTCGGAAGCTTAAGCCCACTTTTCTCTTCACTGACCTCCGCTACTTTCTCACATTTTCGACAGATAACAAAAGTAGGAAAATGCGAGTGGTTTGGGTTCGAACAGGCGATAAAGCCATTTAAACCCTGTACTTTATGAACAAATCCATGTACAATTAAAAAGTCAAGAACCCGATAGGCTATGGGTGGAGATGATGAAAACCCTGTCTTCCCCAACTTTTCAAGAATCTCGTAAGCGCCTAGTGGCTTATGGTCCTCGATTAAAATTTCAAAAACTTTTCGACGTAAAGGAGTTAATTGTAATTTTTTCTTGATGAAATAATCCTCGATCTGTGTTATCGCATCGCCAAAGCAAACTCCATGGTCATGACCTAAAAATATCTTTGAAGAATTTTCGTTTTTTTTCTTTTTTTTCATCCGAATACGCGCTCTGTAGAATTAAACTTTACTTTGCTCAGATGTTAAGTTATATCATTACATGTTATAACATAACACACTAACATAGATACCTCATGGAGAGCCAAATGTCTAATAAATTTCTTTCAACAACGTCCGCATTTCTATTAAGCACCAGTATGCTAGTTGCAGATGTGCCGAAGGTTACAGTAGATATTGCGCCCGTTCATTCACTAGTCTCCAGCATAATGGAAGGTGTGGGTAAACCAGACTTGATTATGCCAGCAGGAGCGTCGCCTCACGAATATCAACTTAAACCTTCCAATGCAAAGTCATTGGAAGATGCTGATGTTGTTTTTTGGATAGGAGAGGATCTTACACCGTGGCTGGAAAATGGTCTGGATAGTTTAGCTAAAAACGCCTCTATAACCTCTCTTCTAGGCGTTGATGGCATCGAACTTCTCAGTTTTCGCGAGGGAGCGTTATTTGAAGCACACGATCACGGAGACCATGACGACCACGATGATCATGATGACCACGACCATGGTAAGAAGAAGCATGACGACCACGACGACCACGATGATCATGATGACCATGATGATCACGAGGGCCATGCTCACGGAGAGCACGATCCTCATGCCTGGTTATCACCAAAAATTGCAAAGGTATGGTTGAATTCTATTGCAGCAAAATTGTCGGAGGTTGACCCTGATAATGCTGCAACTTATTTTTCAAATGCAAAATCGGCTAGAGATAATATTGACGCATTAGTATCTGAGGTGAATTCCATACTAGATCCAATAAGAGAGAAGAAATTTGTCGTTTTTCATGATGCTTATCAGTATTTTGAGAAAGATTTTGGTATTAGTGCTTCCGGAGCTATATCATTAGGGGATGCTTCTGATCCAAGCCCCGCCCGTCTTGCCGAGATACGCAAAAGAGTGGTAGATGAAGCTGTCGAGTGTGTGCTTGCGGAACCCCAATACAAACAGGGCCTAGTTAAAGCGGTTGTTGAGGGGACCAACGCAAATACAGCTGTGATTGATCCACTAGGCGTTAAATTAGAAACTGGCCCAAGTCTATATGAAAACCTCATTCGAAACTTGGCAACTAACTTGGCTAAGTGCTTCTAAAGAAAAAATACCAACCCACTTTTAAGTGGGTTGGTTAATGACTATTTTTACTCATTAAAGCTTAACTTGATTAATGTATTGATCTTTGTTACCGACGGGTATGCAAAAAGAACTTATATTGGAGCGGATTGAAAACCTTCGTGGGCGAAAACCGTATGAAGAAAAGAAAGCGGCAAAACTAGGGTTTGTGTCACTGTATAAGTATTTGGAAGACAAAATTTCAAAAGAAGCAAAGGCGTTAGAAGCGGATCAGGCTCATAAAACTAAAGTAAAAAAAGCAATAAAGACGAAAGCGGTAGCAAAAAAGCAAACTGGGTCTTGTAGCTGTTGCTAGGTCTTTGCAATAATTCCAAAGATTAATATATTCCAATTTTAATCGAAGAATTTATTTTGAAAGCTCGTCCAGAATGGGACACGATGGTCTATCATCTCCATTACAACAATTAACTAAGTGACTTAATTCGTCTCTTAGAGAATGGAACTCCTTAAGCTTTTCATCGATAGAAGCAATTTTGGCTAGGGTCAGTTTTTTTACCTCTTTGCTAGATCTATTTTTATCCTGATATAAAGAAAGAAGCTCTCTACATTCTTCAATGCTGAAATTAAAGCGTCTCGCTTTCCCAATGAAGTTTAATTTTGCCACATCATCATTGGAGTAGCTTCTATAACCTGATTGAATGTTTCTAGCGGGTTCAACCATCTTTATATCCGCGTAATACCTGACTGTTTTAACAGATAGTCCCGATAATTTTGCCGCCTGACTAATATTCATAAATAAACTCTTTACATTCCAGTAACTGGAGACATTATATTGAAAATAAAAAGAGGTCAAGATGTCAGAATTAGCCCAAAAAATCGATATAAACTGGTATTGTAAGCATACTTGGAGAAGGGCATCTTATAATACAATGTGGTGTCTTTTAGGCTGTTCTATAGGAGATTTTGGAACAATAGCATATTTTCAGTTTATGGGTATTGCTTGGCCAGTTTTAGCAATTATGACGCTAGCTATCATCAATGGTTTAATCACATCCATTTTACTTGAAACGTTTATTTTGTTTCGACAAATGCCTCTAAAGGCGGCTTTTCAAACAGCTATAGGTATGTCCTTAATTTCGATGATATCGATGGAGGCTGCTATGAACTTGACTGATTTTATTGCCACTGGAGGCGCAAAATTGACGTGGTGGGTGATACCATTAATGCTTATAGTTGGTTTTATAACGCCTCTTCCCTATAACTACTGGCGACTTAAAGCTTTAGGAAAAGCATGTCATTAGAATGAAAAAATTTGCTGTGTCGATCATATTTGTATTTTTTGTTTTAGGGAGTGTTTTTTATTTTGCACCAAGCCTATTTTTTGATGAGGCTCTCAGGGCTGACATTTCTCTGAAGCCAGATGATCAGGATTTGGTAGATCTGGGCAAGGTGGTTTATAAAAATAATTGTGCGTCATGCCATGGCGTTAATCTAGAGGGTCAAGAGCAATGGAGACAACCAGACGCCGACGGATACATGCCGGCACCTCCGCATGATGAAAGTGGTCACACATGGCATCACCCAGATGATTATCTTTTCTTAATGACCAAATATGGGTTGGAGAAAATTATCGGGCAAGAATATCCAAATAATATGCCCGCATATAATAACCTTTTGTCCGACCAAGAAATTGTTGCAGCTCTATCATATATCAAAAGTACATGGAGTTTAAAGGTAAGACTACAACACGATAAAATCAATACAATGAGTAAAGAACAGAGGTAGGTATGTTAAAAAAAATCATATTAGTTTTTATACTAATCTTCTTGCCAACAATGGTGTTCCCACATTCGCCTCTAAAGCTAGCAAATCCAATGGATGGGGCTTCATTAACAGAGGCTCCAACCGAATATAAGATGTTATTTAAATCTCCTGCTAAACTAATAAAGTTTGAGATTTTCCAAAAAGAACAAAATAACAATAAAAAGTCATCATCATTAAAAGGTCTTTTTAAAAAATCAGATGGGAAATTGATAGAAATAAATTATAAACCTTCGTTGGTTTTGTCCGAAAGTCACTCAATAAAGTTACCTAAGATTAATTTTGGCTCTTACGAAGTTCGTTGGCGAGCTATGGGGGAGGACGGCCACGTTTTAAAAGGCGTCCTCACTTTCGAAGTTAAAGGTAAATAAAAAAATGGAAATTTGGGCTATACTTGCGCCTCTTGTTAAAGTTTTACTCTATGTTCTTTCTTTTCTTGCGGTAGGGACAGGCCTATTTATTTTCCATTTTAGATCTTTTCTTTCACAACCGACACTTGCTTACTGTTGCAAGTTAGTACGTAAATCATCGCTTATTGGGTCTATCATAGCACCTCTACTATTGTTAATGACAGCGGGAAATATAGGTGGAGATTTACAAAGCGCGTTTGATCCTTTGATGATTAATATAGCTTTGTCGTCGAAGGCTGGTCAGTCCGTTTTAGTACTATTTTTTGGGTTCTTATTTGTATTATTATGGATATCTCTTTTTCAAAACCAAAGACCGATCCTAGGGATATTAGGCTTTGCTCTCATACTTTCATCATTCTCATTATATGGGCATTCCACAATAAATGGATTTGGCTCTCAGCTACTGATTGTCTTACACTTGGGTGCTATTTCTTTTTGGGTAGGCTCGTTTTTACCTCTCCGCTACTCTACTCAGGGAAAAAACGAAGAGGAAAACCTGTTTCAAATAGCACATCAATTTGGCGTTTATGCTGTCTATTACATAGGGGTCTTGCTAATAACTGGATTAATGCTGGGGACAATTTTAGTTGGTGGTATAGAGCAGCTGGTCACTTCTGATTATGGAAAAGCCTTTTTATTTAAATTGTTTTTTGTAACAACTTTGCTAGGAATTGGTGCCTTAAATAAGTTCCGGTTAGTACCACAACTTAAAAAAAATAAGTTATCGCACGCAATTAAATTGAGAAAATCAATCAATGCAGAGATTTCTATATTATTTATAATTTTAGTAATATCTAGTTTACTAACAACTTCCATAGAGCTACCTTTAAAGTAGCGCAACAAAGTAAGGTTAGAATGGCTTCCGGGGAAAATATAAAAACATATTTTAATGGCACATGGCATGACGGAGATAAGTATATTCTACGTGCTGCTGATCATGGGGCATGGTTAGGATCAAGTGTCTTCGATGGAGCTCGTTTTTTTGAAGGTGCTACGCCTGACCTACTTTTACATTGTGAGAGAGTAAATAATTCAGCAAAGGCAATGATGCTTGATCCCTCTGTTAAACCTGAAGAGATGGTGGAAATAATTAAAGAGGGGCTTAGCTCTTTCGATAAATCTACATCGGTTTATATAAGGCCAATGTATTGGGCGCTTGATGGGGCCGAGTCGTTAGTGTTGCCAAAAGAAAATAGTACCGCTTTTTCAATCTGTCTTGAGCAAATTCCAATGGCTTCAGCAACCGTTTCTGCGACGCTCAGCAGAACTAAATTTAGAAGACCTGTTCTAGAGGATAATGTAGTGAATGCAAAAGCGGGATGTTTATATCCCAATAATGCAAGAATGTTAGCTGAGGCACGATCAAAAGGATTTACAAATGCCTTAGTTGCTGATGCAGCGGGCAATGTTGCTGAGACAGCAACAGCCAATATCTTTATGGTGAAAGACGGTGAAGTATTAACACCGATCCCAAATGGTACCTTTTTGGCTGGTATCACTAGGGCAAGACATATAAAAAATTTAAGAGAATATGGAAAATCAGTTTCAGAAACTGTTCTTTCTTTCAAAGACTTTGAAGAAGCTGATGAAGTATTCATGACAGGAAATATGACCAAGATAATGCCTGTAACTGCGTTCGAAGATAAGAACTACCAAGTTGGTTCAATAGCAAAGCTGGCAAGAGAATTATATTGGGATTGGTCACGCTCTCAGACGCTTTGATCACGTGACTGTACTCTTTCTCGATACCAAGTATAAATTCCAGCACCAACAATGAACATAGCGCCAAGTATCAAACTTTGACTTGGATACTCTGTAAAGAATATAATGCCAAGGCAAGCGGAGAAGACTAAATCAAAATAGGAAAATGGAGCAAGTAGAGATGCTTCAGATTTTCTGAGTGCTAAAATTAGACAGTAATGACCAAAGCCACCAAGAGTACCTAATAGGGTGAAATAAATAATATCGAACAGCTCTATTTTTTGAAAATGTGGAAATAAAATTAGTGTCGAGACAATAGTTCCTACTAAGCCAGTATAAAAGAAGTTTGTTCTAGGATCCTCATCTGTACCAAGGTGACGCGTAGAAACTGCATAACCTGCATAGCATAAAGCTGATAGAAGTGGAAAAATGCTCGCAATTAAAAAGGTATCTGTTCCTGGTTGTATAATAATTAATGCTCCGACAAATCCAACAAAAACCCCTAACCATCTTTTAAACCCAACTATTTCGCCTAGAAAAATTACCGATAGAATAACAACTAATAATGGCGCGGTTTGAAAAATCGCCATAGTTGCAGCCAAAGATAATTTAGCAAAACCGGCAAAAATAAAGATGGTCGCTCCAAAAAGTAGAGCCGATCTGAAAAGGTGAATTTTTAACCTCTGTGTTTTCACAATTGTTTTCAAATTTTTATTGAATACCAATATTGTTAGCACTGTTTGGCTGAGGTATCGCGCCCAAACCACCTCAATTATGGGATATTGAAGAGCCATTCCCTTGGCTAGGGCATTCATGCACACAAATGATAATATGGCACACAAAAAAAGAGGTATGCCTCCAAGATTTAATTTCAATGATATTCCTTCTTAGGGTTAAACCAATTGATTGGTAATTTGACTGAAAATATCAGACATCTGCTCAATATTATTCTTCATAATGGGTTTAGGCTCTGAACTCAGGCACACAAAAGAAAGTTCTTTATCAAAATCGATCCAAATCCACTGGCCATGAATGCCGAGACCAAAAAGAAGGTTTCTTGAGGTGTAAGGCCTATACCATTTTGATCTATAAAGCCCTTCAGGAAAAATGTCATAATGTCCATCAAGACTGAATTTTTTATTAGAGTCTGAATTTAGTATATCTTTGATCCAGTTTTCAGGAAATACTTGCTTGCCCTGACTATTTTTTCCATAGCATCGAACCATTTCACATATACCCATTATATCGCTTGCCGATATGCATACCCCTCCTGCGGATCTTGACGTACCCATTCTGTCCAGTGTCACATAAGCATCGTCTTGCGCACCTAGAGGTTTCATAAGTTTTTCAAAAAAGTACTGTGCATATTTTTTGCCAGTGCATTTTTCTATTATAATTCCGAGCATGTCGGTGTTTGTTGAATGATACTCAAACTTTTCACCATGTTTGTGCGTATTTTTTTTCAAGCTCAAAAGAAATGATTTTAAATGTGATGTATCATCTATGTCTTGTGGGTTCCAACCGGTTGATTGACGGTAATCAAGAAAAATACCGGATATTGCTTCATAGTCTTCTATGAAATTAGAAGAAACGCTCATGTCCAATAAATTTCGCACTGAGGCATCTTCGAAAGCACTTCCCTTTGTTTCCGGAATAATATGGGAGACCAAAGTCTCTTCACTTAATAACCCTTCATCTATTACGCAGCCGATAAGTAACGCCGTTAGTGACTTTGACACAGAAAAGATAATATGTGGAGTTGTGGAGGAACAATAATCAGAATGCCACGTATATATAGTTTTACCTTTATGGGATATGTGAAAAGCGTCTACTGTTGTTTGACTTAAAAACTCGTCCAACAATGTTTGCTCGTTTTCTCTTATTTTTACGGTAAGCTCTTTATTCTTAAACTCACTTACTTTTTTATCTGGTCCTTTGGTCCAATTTATCGAAGCCGTAGGGATTATTTCCCTTACTTTAGAAAATGCTTCTCTATTAAATGGGGGTAGCCGCCAGTTGGCTAATGTGGGTTGAGAATCTTCCAATTTAATTCCTTTGATGATAAATAAACTCTATGATCTAATTACAGGACAATGTCTGGTACAACAAGAGATAAAATGTAATCACTGAACTCAAGAGAGGGAATTATTTACATATAATGATAACAGTTTACAGAAACTCAGTCCAATCTTGGGAAATAGATCAAATGGGCCATATGAATGTCCAGTTCTATTTTGAAAAAGCACTTCAAGGATGTGTGGTGCTTTGGAACAAGTTAGGGATTAACGAGAAACCAGTCGAGTTGGGAAATACATATCTTTCTCTTGGCCGCGCCCACATTCGTTTTCTTAAGGAACAAAAACCAGGAGCTCCATTTTTTTTTAAACTTGGAATAGTTCAACTTGGAGATACCGAAGTAAAACTCTATTTAGAAATGATAGAAACGATTACACAGCAAACCTGTGCTGCTTTCAACTTCCAATTTGTATGGACGAGTGAACTTCCAGAGGAAATAAAAAAGAATTTTTCTAAAGTATTTGAGGAATTGAGAGTAGATATCCCAAGCTACGGTCAACCAAGAGGATTATCTTTACACAAGGAAGAATTAATGTCTCTCTCACAAGCCTCTCAGAAAAATATGATTGATTCATTTGAATCGGTAATTTTGCTCAGGCAATGCGATAATTTGAGTAGGATTAAGCCGTCTGCTTACATGGGTGTTGTATCGGACTCAACACCGCACTTGTTAGCGTATACTGGCACGATAGATGAAAATGGTATGACCAATGTTGGAAGTGCTGCTTTAGAATATAAGTTTGATTTTTTTGAATATGTTCCCTTAGGTACGCATTTAAAAATAAAGTCAGGAATTCAATCTATGTCTAATAAGACTTTTGTATGGAAGCACTGGATATTTAATGTTGAGACTGGAAAGCCGGTCGCTCTAGCAAGTGCCGTTGCCGTTACTATGGATCTCAAGGCCAGGAAGTCGATTCCGATACCAACGGAAATGGCTGAGGCCTTGGCTAAACTGATATTGTAAGAGGTTTTAAAAATGAAATTATATTACCATTCATCTAGTAGTGCTTCTTTACGCGTTCTTATTTTTTTAAGTTGCAGGGGTGTTCCTGAAAATAAAGTTAAACTAATTGAGACTGGAATAGATTTTGATACTCGTGGAATACCTGTTTGGACGATCCCCAGTGATGACGAACAATACAATAAGTTAAAAACCAATGATTATAAAGCTCTAAACCCTGAAGGAAGAGTGCCTCTACTTTTGCTTGAGGATGGCAAAAAAATGACCCAGACAGGAGCTATTATAGATTTGATAGACGATCTTTTGGGTGAACCCTCTCCATTAATTCCAGAGGACCCCTATTTAAAAGCCGAGATGAGAAGAATTCAGTGGATTGTAGCCGCTGACACCCAACCCTATCAAAACATTCCTTTTATTATCCAAGCGATGGGTGAGTGGGGGATGAAAAAAGCACAGCCGATTAAGCATCCCTTGAGGAAGCATTTTATCAATCGCGAGTTTTCTGCCATAGAAGAAATTTTGAAAAATGTTTCAGGAAAATATTGTGTTGGAGATAATGTCTCTTATGCGGATTGTTTTTTAATTCCTCAAATAAGAAATGCACTTGCATCAGATATTCCTTTGGAAAAAGATTTTCCAAATCTAAATAAGGTGTGGGAAAATATGCTGGCTTTGCCAAACGTACTTGATATTTTTGAAAGGGCTGGAGGCATCATCCAACCTATAGTTGTTGATGAAAAAAAACTTAAAGAATATGTGGAGTAGGAACAAATGGAAAAAACTGAAAAGCATGTGATATGGCAGCCAAATGAAGAGATTTACAAGGCAGGGGATAACCCAGAAGGTGCATATCTGATTAAGTCGGGATATGTTTATATTTACACATCAGGTGGACTAAAACTTAATAGGCTGGGTGTGAATGAAATATTTGGTGATGCCTCGCTTGTTTTAAAAAAGCCACGTTCGGTAACGGCAATCGCCGGTGAGCATGAAGTTCATGCCTTATTCCTTCCAGCAAGATCAATAGACAGTTTTTTACAACAGAACAAGGTTATTTCTGCCTTGATAAGAAAAACACATTTGAGACTCATTGATTCTAACGAACAAAGTGAAGAATTATCTAAGGATTTGGAGAAACTGATGGCGATGGTAAAAAAAACAGAGACAATATCCGAAGATATCACCAAATTAGTCGAGCAGATGAGGAAGAAAGTAAATAAGACACTTTCGGAAGATTGATTTTATTGTCCGAATAAAGGGAAAAAAAAGTATAAGGTATAGGCCATTACAAAAGCTGGTATAGCCGAATAAATCGTTGCGAGTATGGCAGCTCTAGGTGCGATCGCTATAGCAGGAAACAATGCATCACCATCGTTTGATATAGCATTACCTAAAAGAGCACTAAAAGGTATCATTCCATTTATAAAAAGAGTTGTTACCAATATTTGGGGTCCGCATCCAGGAATAAACCCTATAATTATGGCAAGTAAAGGAATCAGTATTCCTATTGTCTTAAACATCACGTTCAAGTCCAACGGAGTTAGATAAACGAGATAATCGTAGGCTAAATAAGCAGATAAAACCCAGATAGCAATAAAACTTGTTTCTTCAGCTACGCGAACAATTGGTTTGTCTTTTGGGTTAGTCATGGTTTTGATTTGTGAGTTAGACCATATAAAAATGCTTGTCACCATTCCAACTATTGCAATAATCTGTGGGAAAATACCAAACAGCTCTTCAAGATCATACTGAAGTATTTGGAGAATTCCCAGACCGAAACCCGGTATTATCAGACACGTAAATATGATGTCACGTTTTCTATTTTTACCAATTATGGGAACGTCACTTTTTAGATTTACTGCCTTATCCTGATGTGAAAAAGTAAGAAAATTATCTGCGATATATCCTGTGATAATTCCAGCAAGTAACGTAAGAGGAAGAACTAATATTGCAATGTCCGGTCTGACCGCAATTAGTAAAAATGCGGCGTCTCCCATTGTAGCGGTTAGGGTTGCTATAACCGCTCCAAATGACACGTTGCCCGAAGTATAGGCCGCTACCACAATAACGGCACCGCCGCACCCTGGCGTTGCACCAAGAATAGCAGCTATTGGTATTTGAAAGGCTGAAGATTCTCGAAGAATATTTCCTGTATTAAAATTAAATCTATGCTCTGATAAATAGAAGATGGATAGAGTAATGGCTACGAAAGCACTCACCTGAACATATGCGTCAGTAACCAAGGCTCGTGTAAGGTCGCCCAACTCCCCTGGCAGTGCTGTTAGAGCAAGCAGTAAAAGGGCAATGAAATACTTTTTTCTGATAGAATAAATCAAATTAAAACTTTCTATAAAACTTCTACTTGATAGTGATTATCATTTGCAAGAAAAAAATATTTCTAAGACTAGATAAGTCCAATTTTTTTAATCATTACTTTTTTAGTCAGAATAATTGTTGACAAAGCCGAGCAAATTAGTCACCTTTAATCCTGACTGGGATAGTCGGAATTAAAATTGAAGGATTTATATAATGAAAAAACTTATAGTTATGATTGTTGCGGTATTTGTAGTAACGGAGGTAGCAGCACATCATTTTTATTCAACCTTTCCAATTACACTGAAAGGTTATACTGGTGACAAGACCAACTCAGTCTCTTACTCAGGGCAAATAGCAAGACATGTTTTACATGATTCTCTTAAAAAACTAGCTGGGAAAGGTAATGGAGTATCTAACGCTGCTGAAATCGAAGCTCAGATGATGAAGTATTTCAAGGGAAGTAAAGAAGACCTTGATATTATTGCACCCAAAACAAAAGGTGATTTTAGAATAAAGCAAACATGGTTAAACCAAATCAGCAAAGGTAAAAATCTGTCTGGTAAAACTTATAAGGGCGTTATAAATGGATGGCCTGGTCAAATGACCGGACCAGAAGTTATTGAGTTTATGATTAGGAAAGCCGCTCAGACAAAAGGAGGTTTCGACCCTGCTACTGGTTATAACTATCCTCAATTGATTTCAAAGTTTGCAATGGGCGCTGTGTTTTATAACCAAGCAGTTGATAATTATCTAGATGAAAAGATGGCTCCTGGCTCAAAGACAAATGATAAGCCATATAAGGACGGAGCTTATTACACCTATAAAGAGCATGCTTGGGATGAAGCATTTGGTTAATGGGGTGCCGTCTCACATGGGCTCGGTCTTAGTGCAAAGCAAAACTGCGATATCACTAAGATGAAGGATATGGCTGCCGTGGACCAAAACAAAGACGGTGTAGTAGATCTCAAGAGCGAGTACAATTTTGCGCACGCGTACTATGCATCAAGCTTTGATAAAGGTGGTAAGACAAATTATTATAATACAGTTACTCAGGCTTTTTTAGACGGTAGAAAGATAATTGCAGGAGCAAAAGGTGAAAAGCTTTCATCATCTGAAAAAGCTGCACTGCAAGGTCACATTGCTGTAATTAATGCAAATTGGGAAAAGGTTATTGCCGAGTCTGTTTTTAAGTATGCAGGTTCCGTTTATAAGGATATCGTAAAGCTTGAAGAAAATTACTCAGATAAAGCCTTCTCCACCTATGCGAAGCATTGGGGAGAATTGAAAGGTTTTGCACTAGCTCTTCAGACGGGTAAATCAAACTTGGGTGAAACAGCCGTGAAGCTAAACAGGCTTACAGGTATGGGGCCAGTTCTAATGAATGCTTCTCAAGTAACAGGTGTAGATTCTGCGGGAAACTACATCAAAGAGGAAGCTCAGTCTTGGGGTGAGTTTAAGCTACACATGCTTAAGATCCAAAAGCTGATGGTCGAAAAGTTTGGTGTCAAAGCAAAAGGAAACGACATGTTAGCAGATATGTCCTCTTTGGCGTCAAAGGTAGGAAGCTCCGATAGTGCAGAAAACGACTAAAAGAGCTTTCCTTCTCCAGCTTTCCCCCGGATTTCCCAGTCACGCGGGAAGGCTCCTAAATACCTTAAAAATGCCCTATATAAGATAGAAATAAAATGTTAGAATATATTGGCGATATTTTCCATCACTTTGTTGATCCAAAAAAAAGAATTTTCCTTGGGTATCTTGGTTTATCTATTGTAATAGCTCTTTTGTGGCTGGTATTTTTTAAAAAAAAGGGGTTGAAATCAGCGCTTTTTAAAGTGTTCGATAAGAAAATTCTCTTATCAGGTTCTGCAATCTCGGATTACAAAATGTTTTTAATCAATAGAGTTCTCATGTTGGTATTATCTCCTTATCTTTTGACTCAGTTAGCTGTTGCAACATTTTTTTACTATTCTCTTTTATCAATACCGTTAAGTGGGCTTATTTCTTTGTTAAATGATACCCCGGCTATTGTAGTAGCTATTCTATTTACTTTCGTTTTCTTCACTTTTGACGACTTCACAAAATACTGGGTACACAGATGGATGCATAAGTGGCCCGTTTTGTGGGCTCTTCATAAAGTTCATCATTCGGCTGAGACCTTGAATCCAATCACAGTGTACAGAACACACCCTCTTGAGGGAATTCTATTTTCCTTCAGAGGAGCATTTTCTCAAGGTACAGTGATTTCCACGTTCTTTTTCATTTTTGGTGATAAGGTTGATTTAGTAACTATTTTAGGCGTCAACTTCTTAGTATTTTCTTTTCACGTTGCTGGATCAAATTTAAGACATTCCCATATAGATATCAAATATTGGGTTTGGTTAGAAAAAATTCTCATTTCACCAGCTCAACATCAACTTCATCATTCTTTGGATGAAAGACATTACGATAAAAACTTTGGAGCTGCTTTGGCGATCTGGGATTGGATATTTGGATCTCTTCATCACTCCGAGGATATTGATAATCTTATATTAGGAGTTGAAGATAATGACTTCGATCCTACATCAATAACGGAATTATATTTAAAACCAATGAAAGAAATTTCAGATATTGCCGCAGAAAGTCTCTCCAGTTTTAAATCGCTGAATAAAATTTTTAAAATATAAAAGGAGCAATCCTAATGAACTTCTATCCGCTGTCAGTTATAACGTTTTTATTTCTATCGTTTACTACGGTAATTGGTGCTGAAGTAAATATTTACTCTCATCGCCAACCCTTTCTCATCAATCCTTTTTTGGAAAAATTCACCGAAGAAACGGGAATAAGGACTAACGTAGTATATGCAACGAAAGGATTAGCTCAACGACTGAAAGCAGAGGGTAAGAATAGTCCTGCTGATGTCATTTTGACGGTAGATATTGGGCGCTTATATATATATGATGATCTCGATCTCCTCGCATCAGTAAATTCGGATATCCTGAATAGGAACATTCCCCAGAATTTAAAGAGTCCCGAAAACAAGTGGTTTGCCTTATCAAAACGATCACGAATTATAGTTACGTCCAAGGACAGAGTAAAAGAGGGGCAAATTAAAAAAATTGAGGACTTAGCCGACGAACAATGGAAAGGCAGGGTGTGTTCCCGACCAGGAAGCCATGTATATAATAGAGCACTAATGGCTTCGCTTATTTTATCTCTGGGAGAGAAAGCAGCAGAGGAATGGGCAAAAAAATTCGTAGGTAATCTAGCTAGAAGGCCTCAAGGAAATGATAGAGCGCAAGTAAAGGCGATCTTTGAAGGCCTGTGTGATATATCAATAATTAATAACTACTATTTTGGTAAATTAAAATATTCTGAAGACCAAATCCAAAGGGAATGGGCAAAAAGTGTTCGTTTAATTTTTCCGAATCAAGGTGCGGAGGATAGGGGAGCACATGTAAATATATCTGGGGGAGGAGTTGCTAAATATTCAAAAAATAAAAAAGAAGCGGTGGCCTTATTAGAGTTCTTATCAAAGGCGGACTCTCAGAAAATGTATGGAGAAATTAATTTTGAATACCCGGTGAACCCAAATGTTGAAACTACTGAAGAACTAAAAAGTTGGGGAAGTTTTAAGTCTGACAGGTTACCTATCATCTCAATTGCCCTAAAAGCTTATGAAGCTCAAAAAATTATAGATAAGGTGGGTTGGTAAAATTTTAAGTAATTCTGCAATATTTCAACCGAACTTTTGGGCAATAAATAAAGGTATACTGAGAAACTCTCCTGCTGTTTTTCTATCTATCCTTTTAATTGGTCCCATATTGGGTTTAATTCTGACAGCTTTCGAAAGTAACCAAGATCTGTGGGTCCACCTTGTAAACACAGTATTGCCTATATACGTAATGAATACTTTATTGCTATTCGTAGGAGTATTAACTCTAGCGGGTGGTTTAGGTATTTCAACGGCCTGGATTGTTACTTACTACTCTTTTTTTGGTAAAAAAGTAATAGAATGGGCTTTAATATTACCTCTAGCTTGTCCGGCTTATATTATTGCTTATGTCTATACCGATTTCTTAGAGTACGCAGGACCGGCACAAGGATTTATAAGACATATCTTTGGTTTCAACTCGGCAGCTGACTATTATTTTCCTGAAATAAGATCGGTAATGGGTGCTATTTTTGTAATGGGTTTTGTACTCTACCCATATATTTATATTTTAGCACGAACAGGTTTTAATAACTCTCCCAGAAGCTTGTATGAGACTGCAGCGCTTTATGGCCGAAATAAATTTTTTGCCGTTGGCTTGCCCTTATGCAGACCATATATTGTGGCAGGTCTTGCCCTTGTTGCAATGGAAGTACTGTCAGATTTTGGAACAGTCGAATATTTCTCTGTTCAAACGCTAACTCTGGGAATGTTTAATGTTTGGATTGGGATGAACAGTATATCTGCAGCATCTCAAATAGCGATAGTAACCTTCGTCTTTATAATCATTTTGCTTGTTCTAGAAAGAAAGGCAAGATCTAGCCAAAAATATAATGATACCTCTAAAAGACTTAATAATATTTCACCAAAAGAGTTGAGTTTGAAAAAAGCACTATTTGCAATTTGCTTTTGTTTAGTGCCAATTTCAGTTGGTTTTATAGTTCCAATAATTATATTGATAAATAACGTTTTTATAGGGCTAAAACCTGATAGTTTTTTTGTAATTTTTCCTGTACTGCTAAACACTATTTTTATAGGTTTAACCGCCACATTAATTATTATATTGCTTGCTTTTTTCTCAGCTTCTAGCGCGTATTTTTCTAAAAATCGTGCTTTAGTTATTATCTACAGTATTGCTGCTACAGGATATGCTCTCCCTGGAACTATGCTCGCTATAGGTGTAGTTATTTTTTTTGGGTTTTTAGATAAATTTACTGGAAATATAGTCTTTTTAGGAGGAACGATATATGGAGTTATATTCGCATTAACAGTAAGGTTTTATGCTGTTCCCTATGGAGGAGTAATTTCAGGATACTCTAGAATTCCCTCAAATTTATTTGATGCATCAAAAAGTTTGGGTTATTCCTCAATATCTACATCATATAAAATTACTCTTCCCCTTATAAGGACATCGATCATCGCTACTGCGATTTTGACTTTTGTAGATATAGTTAAAGAGCTACCAATGACATTGATACTAAGACCTTTTAACTTTGAAACACTCGCAACTTATACATACCAATTCGCGCATGACGAATTAATGATCGAGGCATCATTTCCAGCATTCTTCATTATAATTATCGGACTTATCCCGATTTTGTTACTACAAAATCAGTTAAATGGTTTCTTTCATTCAAAAAACTGAACAGCAAGATATAAGAGCGTCGAGAACATCAGAATATATAATACTATGATATTCACTTTATTATTGGAGCCAACAAACTTTAGCGTTTCCAAAGTTTGTTTATGTTCTTTGAGAGTCTGCCTAGCTTTATTCGGTTTGGGTTTTTTTAAATCTTTGCTTGCATAGTATACATCGACTATAAATGGATTGCCTTTTGAGATGGAGCCCACAGATCCAAAGTAATCAGGCATCTCTGTATAATTGGAGACGTCCGCTTTTTCATATAGGAGTTTGTAGGCCTGCCCGTCGGTTATAAACCCATTTTCGGTATATATCCCGGTAGGTTTTTCCGCATATACACCTTTTAAATTACCAAGGTTACATCTAACAATAATAGCCTCAAACTCAGTATGATAAATCTTGCTAAGTAGATCTCTAAACGTGTCATCGTCTAGATATACCTCTAAATAGAACTCTTCCCCAAAATTATAATCCAGATTGTCGCTCGCTTTGCCACAAGACAGAGAAAAAAAACCGCTACCTCTCAAATCATCAAAGTTTAAATCTCCCTGAGTATAACTTCCGAGAACTGATTTTTCTCTGCTAGATATTTGTTTGCTATCTCTTTTTAAACAATGGATGGCGACATTTATCTTATCCGAATATTCTCTTGAACCGAGTATTGAAAAGGAATCTTTATTTTTTTTGTAAATATTATTGAGAATTATACCTGTGCCAACAATTTGCTCGACTTCACTGAATCCTGCAGATTTTTTTTTGCTTATGCTATAGATATCACCGTGTTTGTATGACTTAGAGTATTCGGGCGATACAATTTTAAGCTCAATAGTGCCATCTTTAACAGGAAAAAATCTTACAAGCTTCTCTATTTCGTCAAAATCATTTCTTTTCTCTACTAAGTACTCAGTTTCTTCTTTTGGCAGATTAAATGAATTCTGTTGTCTTACAAAAATCACTTCATTTGGGTATGTTGAATTTGTATTCTTCATGTTGTTGATAGTAATCTAAAAAGCAGTTAAAAAACAAAATTTTTGCGAAATAAAATTTAAAAAAATATTATTTGTTACGAGCACATTTATATTCTCTTGGACAAGCACCTTTGTCTTCAATAACAATAGTAACTTCGGGTGGATCCATTCTCGATCCTGCCTTCACATAAGTACACATTCTCTGAGTTGGGTCATCGTCATTCCATTTCCAACTTTTAAACCTGCATGTTACTGGAGTTGTGTTAGAGAGTGCGGCTCGTCTACGGCACTTAATCTTTTCTCTTCCCATTATTGTTTGTGGCCACTTAAGCCTCATCGTGTCCCAGAGCGTGCAGTGTGGTTCTTTCTTATTTTCATACATGCGTCCCTCGGCCAAGGAAATAACAGGAAACATTAAAAGGACGTATAAAAACAACAACTTTTTCATTACTTTTTGTTACTCTCTCTAAAATATTGGTTGATTATAAAATCGACGCTTATATCTATTAGTTTAGAAGTTTTGAAATTTGCTCGCTCTAGTGTATCATAAAAAGAGTAAAGGCTTCAAATTTTTGAAATAAATAAGAAAAAGTCAATAAGGGGGAAGAAATGGCTGAAGTTTTCGAAGACTCATATTCCGCGGAGGCGCTAGCGAATATGGAAAACTATATAATTAGTTTCGGTACTTTAATAAAAGACGTTGGTTCTAGCGAAGGGTTTAAGAATGCTCTATTTGGCATGAAGGTAATGATTGATAAAAAACCTAGACGTGTAGCCGATTTGAGTAAAATTTATGCTGGTAAAGCGCCTAGAACCTTAGAACTTCTTGTATTTAATAGGGATCATATCCCTTTGATTGTCGCTGAGATAAAAGAAAGCGGTTTAAAAAATGTTAAAGCGGATGCACAACAACAATTAATTACTGTTGTTGTACCTAAGCCAACTTTAGACGATTTGACAGCGATGGAAGACCAAGTAGCTGGTATGAGTAGATCTGCAATAAGCAGTTTGACAAAGATTAGAGGAAACACGTCTCAGAGACTAAAAGCAGCACTGGAAAATGAATTTATAGATGGTGTTACCATGAATAACTCGAGGAATAAGGTAGATGCTGTTTACGATAAATATGTTAAGCTAGTGAAGCTCCATGCTCTTAAGAAAAGAAAAACTATTTTGGGCAGTTATTTTGAACCAAAAAATGAAGAAGAAAGATTACTTTTGCCCGAACTTAACAAATTAAAACCTTTACCCGAACCAAAAGATTAGCCTAGTATTGGATTTTAATTATTGTTGTAGTAGGAAATGCCAAAGACAGGCGGCCAATTAATCGCAGAAAGCCTTGATGCGAATGAGGTTAAATACGTATTTTGTGTGCCCGGTGAAAGCTATTTGGGCGCTCTGGATGCTCTTTTCGACAAAAAGAAAAGTATAAAAGTTATCAATGCACGTCATGAAGCCGGGGCAGCTAATATGGCTGAAAGCTATGGTAAGATTACCGGAAAACCAGGAGTTGCCTTGGTCACAAGAGGGCCTGGAGCCTGTCATGCCTCTGTAGGTGTACATATTGCTCATCAGGACAGCACTCCAATGATATTGATAGTAGGAGATGTTGCAAGAGCTGTTAAAGACAGAGAGGCTTTTCAAGAAGTAGACTTCAAGAACTTTTTTGGACCAATATCAAAGTGGGTAGGAGAAATTAGTGATCCAGATAGGGTTCCGGAATACATGAATAGGGCTTTTAGTCTGGCCACGTCCGGAAGACCTGGACCAGTGGTGTTGGTTACCCCAGAAGATATACTTTCTCAAATTTCAAAAGTAAAAACTCCTATTTTAACTCCAGTTCTTAGAGGTGAAATGCCCTCAAAGGGATTAAGCGGTTTAATTAAAAATTTAAATAAATCAAAAAAACCTCTTTTTATAATTGGTGGCTCGGGTTGGACCAATAGTTCGTGTTCTAAATTTCATAATTTTATTAATGAAAATAATATTCCAGTAGCAACATCTTTTCGCAGACAGGATTTATTTGATCATAAAAACGAGAATTTTGCAGGAAGCTTTGGTACATCAGTATCCTCAAACCTTATAGACAGCACCAAAAACAGTGACCTAATCATTGTATTAGGAGCTAGGCTAGGTGAAATGACAACTCAAGGATATAGCATTATAAGCCCTCAGGATATTTCAAAAAATATAATGCATATTCATGTAGACCCAAATGAGTTGAATAAGGTTTTTAACGCCAATGTATGCATAAACGTTGGAGTGAATGAGTGCTGCGATAAGCTAGAAAAACTCACTCTGGATAATTCCGATCGATGGAAAGAATGGAGAAATGAGTTAAACAAAAACTACTTAGAGGACTCTAAGCCACAAAAAAATAGAAACCTTAATAATCTGAGTAAAATTTTTGAAATAGTTGAAAAAAAATTCCCCTCTAATTCTATTATAACCCTAGATGCTGGAAATAACGCAGCGTGGCCACAAAGGTTTTTAAGCTTCGGAAGAAACCGGAGGCAGATAGCATCTACCTGTGGTTCTATGGGATATGCCATTCCAGCAGCGGTCTCTTCAGCACTGTCAAATCCAGAAAAAGCTGTTCTCTGTTGTGTAGGTGATGGAGGCTTTATGATGTCTAGCCAGGAAATCTCTACGGCTATTCATTATGGTGCAAAAATTATTATTTTACTAATTAATAATAGTAGTTATGCAACAATAAGAATGCATCAGGAGAGAGATTATCCAGGGCGAAAAATTGCTACAGATTTGAAAAACCCTGACTTTATTAAGCTATGTAAAGCTATGGGTGCTGATGCCTATAGAGTAAAGGGAGTAGAAGATTTTTCTCAAATTTTTGCCAAGTCGCTTAAGTCAAAAAAAGTAAATGTTATTGAAATACCAATTTCCATAAATCAATTATCCCATAGGTATAATCTTAAGTAGCTTTCAGAGCCTTATTTAGTTCAACTCTAGTCGGACTTGACTGAGCTGTTCCTTTCTTTAAAACACTGAGACCTGCTGCTGCACAAGAAAATTCTACTGATTGCCCCAAACCTTTTCCAAAAGACAATGCGCTTGCTAGAGCACCATTGAAACAATCGCCAGCACCTGTTGTATCAACTACTTTTCCAAAATTGTTGCCTGGGCAAAACGAAATTTTCCCTCCATCAAAAAATGCAGCGCCTTTTTTTCCAAGTGTAATAATTACTTTTTCAACTCCCAGGTCTCTGATTTTATTTATAGCCTTTTCAACGTCTCTTTTGCCTTTTAAAGAGATATTTGTTATTTGCTCAGCTTCTGTTTCATTGGGAGTAATAATTTCACAAAACTGGTAAGCTTTCCTACTAATTTTTCCAAATGGGGCTGGGTTAAAAATTGTAATCATGCCCAATTCTCTGGCTTCTTTTAAAACTGCAAATGTAGTATCAGATGACTGTTCAAATTGAGTTAAAAAAATGTCTCCTTTTTTCATTTTAGATTTTTGCGAATAAAAGTCATCTATACTCAGTTGGGCTGACGCTCCAGGATCAACAATTACACTATTTTCACCAGTTTTATTATCGATAAATATTCCTGCCATACCGGTAGGAAAATTTTTGTCAATTTTTGCACTCGCAAAGAGTTTTTCTTTTCTCCAAATATCATTTGCATATCTATTAAAATTGTCATTCCCTAATCGAGTAATTAATGTGGTGTGCGCTCCAAGTTTTCTTGCTGATATTGCTTGATTAGAGGCTTTGCCGCCAGGGCCTATGTTCGAACTTTTTGCAATAATGGTTTCCCCGGGTTTTACTCTCTTATCAACATAGAAAGATAAATCCACCGCAAAAATTCCAAAAACAAAAATATGTTTATTTTTTTGTGTCATTGAATTCTGTTCTCAATTGCTCATTATGTTGGTTAAATTTTGGCGCTTTTTTTTCTGATTCCTCCCAAATTAGGGGTGGAGAGGGAATAGTTAAACTTTCATCGAGTGAATTTCTTACCCTTATTTTTTTCAATGCCAAATGCCTTTCCAGATCCTTAACAGTATTTAGTCTTCCATACGCAATTGATGCTTCTTCAAGCCTATTTTTTAATGTTTCATCGGTAAGCGAAGATAAAATAGACTGAATTGTTTCATCTAATAAATCCCTATTCTTTACTCTGAGTGTATTGCTAGAAAACTTATTCTCTTTTGCCAAAGCAGGTGATTTAAGAACCTCTACACAAAATCTTTTCCACTCCGATTCGTTCTGAATTGAAATGATGAAGCTAGTATTTTCCGAGCACCGGAAAGCACCATAAGGTGCGATAGAAGGATGCTTTAGACCAACCCTTTTGGGAGCAGCCCCTCCATATTTGCTATGAATATATGGAACAGTCATCCAGTCAGCAGCAACATCAAAAAGGGATATCTTAACATCCTTAACTTTATTAAAACGTTCTCTCAATAATAAAGCTTCTAAAATGCCTGCATGTGCTGCCATTCCTGCGCCAATATCGCAAATCGAGACCCCTATCCTACCAAGTCCTTCTGGTGATCCAGAGACATCTATAAGGCCACTTTCTGCTTGAATTAGTAAATCATAAGATTTTTTTTTCATCATTTCCGGAGCCTCTCCATAACCAGATATATCGCAACAGATAAGTCTTGGGTTATAAGATTTCAAACTGGAGCTATCTATGCTCAATTTAGTTACAGTTGTCGGAGAGAAATTCTGAATAAAAATATCTGCTTTAGCAATCATATTTAAGAATATGTGTCTATCAATCTTTGTCTTTAGGTCCAGAGCAATACTTTCTTTACCTTGATTCAGCCATATGAAATATGAGCTTTCTCCTTCAGCGGCTGTGTCATAACCCCGAGCAAAATCTCCACCATCTTTTCTCTCAATCTTAATCACCCGGGCGCCTGATTGTTTAAGTCTATTAGAGCAAAAAGGTCCAGCCACAGCTTGTTCCATAGATACCACTAATATTCCATCAAGTGGTAAATTCATTTCAAAAGCTTCTTGGAAGATTTAAAACATGTTCAGCAATATAGCTAAGTATTAAGTTCCTCGATACGGGAGCCGTTTGATAAAGACGCGTTTCTCTGAACTTTCTTTCAATGTCGTATTCTTTACTAAAGCCAAAGCCACCAAATGTCTCCATAGCCGTAGTGCCTGCTTTCCAACTAGCATCGGCCGCCAACATTTTTGCCATATTAGCCTCTGCACCACATTTTTTACCCTCGTCGAAAAGCGTTGCAGCTTTATCGACCATTAGTGATGCGGCTTCAATTTGTGAGTAGCACTCTGCGATTGGAAATTGAATTCCCTGGTTCATGCCAATCTCTCTATTAAAAATTTTTCTAGTTTTGGCGTAGTTAACAGACTTTTCTATAAAATACTTACCATCTCCGATACACTCTGATGCTATAAGAATTCTTTCGGCATTCATACCATCCATAATTGCTCGGAAGCCCTTGTCTTCTTCACCTATTATGCTTTCATCCGGAATGAAAACATCATCAAAAAATAATTCGCAGGAGTGATGGTTAATCATAGAGTCAATCTTCACTATTTTAAGGCCACTTTCCTTAGCTTGTTCAATATCAATAAGGAAAACGGAAAATCCGTCAGTCTTTTTGGGGAGAGCTCCCTGTGGTTTAGTTCGTGCAAGAAGGATCATTAAGTCAGAGTGTTCCACTCGACTAATCCAGACTTTTTGCCCATTGATAATCCAGCCATCATTAGTTTTTTTTGCCATGGTTTTGATACTAGTTGTATCCGTTCCTGAGTTTGGCTCTGTTACGGCAAAGCTCTGAAGCCTTAGCTCACCAGAAGATATTTTTGGAAGATATGCTTTTTTTTGTTTATCCGACCCATGTCTTAGAAGAGTGCCCATAACGTACATCTGAGCATGACACGCACCAGCATGTGCACCTTGAAGACTAAGTTCTTCCAAAACAATACAAGCTTCTTTTAATCCCAGTCCAGCACCACCATATTCTTGAGGAATAAGTATATTTAAGAACCCGCTTGTCGTCATTTCCTTAACAAAGTCTGTAGGGTATTCTTTTTTCTTATCTAAATTACGCCAATATTCTTCTCCATATTTCTGGCAAATCGTAGCTACAGACTCCCGGATTTGTTTTGTATCAATCAAACGTTACTCCTTTTTAAAATTTATATTCTACTAATAACAGTTTCTTTTAAGTTCAGCTATTAGACTCTTCTTATATTCCTCTGAGTTTATCTCCAAAAAACCCAAAGCAGGTAGACTTATTGCTCCCAAAAAATAGGTCGACAAAGCACCACGCGCTACGCTTTCACTAGGATCACTTTTTTGATCCAGTATTTTTTTTCTAATTTCTCTACATCCTGGCGTATGGTAATTTTCGTTAGTTGGGTCCAGTCTTATGATCTCACGGTTAAGGTTTGAAGAACAAGAAATTAGAAAAGTAAGAAGAAAGGTAATAAAGAGGTTTTTATACATAAATTTTAAATTTTTCTCTTATTCCCCTCTCAATTTCATTATCAAAAAGAGGTATATTATTTCTTCTTGTGAGAATTGTTTTTTTTCGTTCTATTGTTTTTTTCATTATATCCGGTTTATTGTTTTCTTGCCATTCCTTAGGACTCGTTCTATCTGCAAGATCAGGATAAATATATTCAATTTGCATTAAATCTAATGTTTGTTGATGCCCCAAATAATGCTCTGGTCCATCAATACAAACGGACCTTATAACATCAATATTTACGATATCATCGTTAACATCGATTCCCTTGATGCATCGTTGTACCTGTCCAAGTATATCGTTGCCTAGTATCAATGATTCTAATGAAAAACCTAAAAGGGAAGCATGCATTCCTACAGACTCATAGCAAAGATTTAAGCCTGCAAGTCCAGCAAGAGTGTTAGAAATACCTTGCTCCCAACCAGCCTGCATATCTGGTAACTTTGAGTCTGCTATTCCAGAAGCGGCACCTCCAGGCAAGCCAAGAAAATGATGCATTTGAGCACAGCCAGCTGTTAAAAGAGCCTGCTCACCCGACCCTCCTGACATTGCACCTGTTCGCAAATCGGAAACAAAGGGCCAAGTCCCGAAAATGCAGGGGTGTCCAGGCTTTACTGAATTTACGTAAACAATTCCAGCTAAACATTCTGCAACTGCTTGAACAATTGCTAGAGCAATAGGTGCTGGTGCCGTTGCTCCAGCTTGGCCAGCGGAGAGTAAAAGAATAGGCATCCCGCCTTCAATACATTTTTCCATTGTTTCACAACTCTCCGTTGCAAATTTCATTGGGGGAACCACAAAGCAGTTTGAATTGGAAACAAAAGGCCTTGCCCGCCATTGCTTTTCCCCACCAGCTATCATATGTAGCAAATCCATACAGCCCTTAACATGGTGCGGTTCAGAAAAACTAGTTCCAACATGCTTTGTAGTGCCTCCGCAACAAGCGTAAAGCGTGTTGAGATCCATTTCATAGTTGTCGGTTATATCTCTTGCTACCATCACCCGTTGGAAAAAATGTATGTTATCTAATTCCTGAGTTATCTGAGCTGCGTGATATAAGTCTTGAACTGTTGAGTCTCTGTATTCTTTCTTTTCCACATCGACCACATGAACGGCTGCTCCCGCAGTGCCAAAAAAAACCTTTTTCCCAGACAAGTGCATATCGAATTTTTCTTCTCGTCCAAATAGCGTCAAGTCTTTAGAGGACAAGGCAATCATGTCTTCAACAAGAGATTTAGAAAACCTAAGTCTTCCATCGTCTCCTAATACTGCGCCAGCTTTTGTCATATGATTTATTCCGCTCTTTGGTGCTAGGCCTATCCCGATTTTGGATAATGTATCAAGAGCTAAGTTATATAATTTCCTTATATCTGGGTCACTTAAAGGCTTGTAACTGCCACCAATCAGTCCTGGCTTTATTGGATTTATTTCTTCAGATATAGGAGCCGCTCTTAGCGCTATTTTTGAGTCTCTTCCTCTTCGTTCAAGTCTCTTCATTTCTGCCTCCCAGAAAAATGCCAAAAAAGTTACATTCTAATCTTCTCAGAGCTCGGGTCATACAATGGTTTAGATGATATTTTTGCCTTAGCCATCGTCCCTGCTATTTCAATATGAAAGTCTGAGGTCTCGACTGATTTTATGGTGTCTTCCTTTAGTGGAATATAGCCCATGCCAATAGCTGATCCTAAAAAATGACCGTAGTTACCTGAAGTTAGGTATGAAACAAGCTCACCATCCCGGTAAATCGGCTCATTATGGAACAGTAGCAACTCCGGATCTTCAAGTTGAAATTGGTAGAGATATTTTTCAAGACCCTGGTTGTTTTTTCTTATAACTGCTTCTTTACCAATAAAATCGTCCTTTTTCGTTTGTACTGCGAAACCAAGCCCAGCTTCCAATACATGATCTTCATCGGTAATATCATGGCCAAAATGGCGGTAAGCCTTCTCAATTCTGCAGCTATCTAAACTATGGAGGCCACATAGCCTAAGGTCATGTTTTTTTCCTACCTCTCGGATCACTTCGAAAACGTGACAAGCCTGATCTGAGCTTACATACAATTCCCAACCCAATTCTCCAACGTAGCTAATTCGATGCGCTCTAGCCAATCCATACCCTATTTCAATCTCTTTAGCTGAGCCAAATGAATGATTATTGTTATCAAATTTATTCGGTGATATTTCTTCTAATAGCTTTCTTGAATTTGGTCCCATCAATACTAAAACAGCTTCTGATGAAGTAACATCAGTCACTACGACATTAAAGTTTTCTCTATGGCGGTTTAGCCAACTTAAATCTCGAACGAGAGTAGCAGCAGGCACAACAAATAAAAAACAATTATGCTTTAAACGAGTTACAGTAAGGTCACTTTCAATACCACCACTTGAGTTAAGCATCTGAGTATATACTATCTTCCCAATATCTACGTCGACGTTATTTCCGCAAATCTTTTGGCAAAACAACAGGGCATCCGCCCCTTCGACCCTTATTTTTCCAAAACTACTCATATCGATCAGCCCAACATTATTTCTAATCGCTAAATGCTCTAGCCTATGGTTTTCAAACCAGTTCTGTTTCTTCCAATCATAGATATATTTTTTTTCCTGTTTTCCAATTGCAAACCAGTTGGCTCTTTCCCATCCTGCAAGTTCGCCGAATATGGCATTTTCCTTTTTTAGATGTTCATGTAATGGCGATCTTCTGACCCCTCGAGATGTTTCAACCTGTCTATAAGGAAAATGATCTGCATATAATAATCCTAACGACTCCTTTACCCGATCTTTCAAATAAAGGCGATTTCTTTGAAAGGGCTGGGCCCTTCTTATATCCACGTCCCACAGGTCAAACGGTGGGGAGCCCTGGTCAATCCACTGCGCTAAGGCCATCCCTGCGCCACCCGAAGAGACTATGCCAATTGAATTATATCCTGCTGCAACCCAAAATCCTTTAAGTTCAGGAGCTTCCCCTAAATAATACTTGTCATCGGGTGTAAAACTCTCTGGCCCGTTGAAAAATGTTTGAATGCCGTATTTTTCTAATATTGGTATTCTTTTTATTGCCTTTTCCAATATAGGTTCAAAATGGTCTAAATCTTCTGGAAGTTGATCGAAGCAGAAATTTTCATCAATTCCATTCATTCCCCATGGTTTTGCTTGCAGTTCGAAGGCGCCAACTAAAAATTTACCCGCATCCTCCTTATAATAGGTTTGTTCGTCAGGCATTCTTAAAACGGGTAACGTACTTAGATTTTTTACTGGCTCTGTAACAATGTAAAAATGTTCACAGGCATGAAGCGGAACCGTAACACCATGGCTTTCAGCAAAATCTCTTGCCCACATGCCCGCACAATTTGCAGCATTTTCTGTTTTGATAAGCCCTTTACCACTTTCATTCTCCCAGTGAACACCACTAACAGAATTATTATGAGTGTTTAATCCAGTTACTTTTGTATCCTCAAAAATTTTTACTCCTAAATCTCGCGCCCCTTTTGCTAAAGCCATGGCGATATTTGCAGGATCACCTTGACCATCTAGTGGAAGATGGACGGCGCCCTTGACACCATCAACATTTAAAAATGGATGAAACGATTTCAACTCAGAGATGGAAATCTCATTGACTTCTACATCAAACGCCTTGGCCATCGAGGCTTGTCTGAGAATTTCTTCGTGACGGTGCTCTGTAAGCGCCACTGTTAAAGATCCATTTTGTTTTACACCAGTAGAAATGCCTGTTTCTTTTTCCAGGTTCACATAAAGATCTGCGGAATATTTTGCCAAACGTGTCATATTTAAGTTTGGTCTTAGTTGGCCTATAAGCCCTGCTGCATGCCATGTGGTTCCCGAGGTCAGTTTTTTTCTTTCCAAAAGAATGATGTCTTTCCAACCTATTTTTGCAAGGTGATAGGCAAGTGAGCACCCTGATATACCGCCACCAATAATGACAATTCTTGCCTCTGCTGGTATGGTCATTGTCTAAGTCTTTTATTATCAGGATCCCAGAGAGGTTTGTTGTCTTGAACGGTTGCATCAAATCTTTCCCCATAGATCTCCACTTCAATCTGAGTTCCTGGATCACAAAGATCTGTGCGAAGCATACCTAAGGCTATAGAATGGTTTACTCTGTATCCCCATGCGCCGGAAGTGGTTTCTCCAACAATTTTGTCGTCATGCCAAAGGGTGGACATGTAAGGAGCATCAAAACCGTTCGCTTTTACCTTTAAAGTTACAAAGCTTTTTTTGCTACCTTCTTGCTTTTCCTTAAGCAGTGCTGGCTTGCCAATAAAATCAATATCTTTGTCAAACTTTACAAATCTTTCTAGTCCTCCTTCAAGGATTGAGTAATCACTGGATAGGTCTCCCTTCCAAGCTCTATACCCCTTTTCTATTCTAAGTGAATTCAATGCAAACATCCCAAAAGGCTTAGCGCCTAGAGACAGTATTTGATCATAAATAGGATTTAGATACTTGTTCTGAACGTGAACTTCCCACCCTAGTTCCCCAGCGAATGATACCCTAGCCATAACTACCGGCATTTTATTTATGAAAGCTTTTTGGTGTGACAACCAGGGAAGATAAAGATCAGCATCTACAATCTTATTAAATAAATCTCGACTTTTGGGTCCTGTCACAATTAGAGTTCCAACTTCCTGGCTTTTATCTTCAAGGGTAATGTCACTATTTGGGTCTATCGACCTCAATAATAATTCATAGTCATGCCATTGCGCAGCTGCAGCAGTTATTAAAGTAAAATGCTCATTAGAATGTTTCATGATAGACATTTCCGTGAGTATTCTTCCTCTGTGATCGCTAAAGTAGGAAAGGCTAATCCTGCCTGTGGATGGTAGATTGCCTACAATCAGCCTACTTAGAAAATCTTGACAATTTTTTCCTTTTAATTCAAAGCGAGAAAACCCAGGTAGATCTAAAACCCCTACGCCATCTCTTACCGCTTCGCATTCTTCTTTCACCCTTTTTTCCCATGGGCCATTTCTTTCCCATGTTTGAGCCGATGCTATAGAAATATCATCACCTTCTTTTGCGAACCAATTGGCTCTTTCCCATCCATTATAGCAACCCATCTGACCGCCTAAGCCCAGAATTTTTGCATGAATTGGAGACAAACGTCTATCAGGAGCTGCGGGCCATCGCATATGAGGAAAATGCATCCCATACTCATGACCATAAATTTCCTTGCCTTTTTCAATACAATATTCTTGGTCAGTAAAATCGGTAAAACGTCTGGGGTCACAGGACCACATATCCCATTCAGTTGTTCCCTCTGTAATCCATTCTGCCAAGACCTTGCCCGCTCCTCCACCTTGGGCAATGCCAAAAGTAAACACACAGGCTTCGAATGCATTTCTCACGCCTGGCATAGGGCCTATAAGTGGATTCCCATCCGGAGTATACGGAATTGGTCCGTTTATTACTTTTGATACCCCCGCTTTAGCAAGAAGAGGGACTCTTTTCATCGCGTCTTCCACGTACCATTCCAATCTCTCAAGGTCATCTGGGTATAGCTGAAAGCTGAAGTCTTCGGGAAGGGGATCATCTTTTGTACACCAATGAGCTCGACAATTTTTTTCATAAGGTCCAAGATTAAAACCATTTTTTTCTTGTCTTAAATAGTAAGAGGAATCTACGTCTCGTAATAAAGGCAGTTTGTGACCAGTATTTGCCGTCCATTTCTCGAGTTCTTCTACTTGTTCAGAAATTACATATTGGTGACTCATCGAAACCATGGGAATTCTTCGGCCACCGAAAGGGATGAACCATTCACTAACTCTCTGGGCATAATATCCAGCAGCGTTAACTATTATTTCTGCTGAGATGGAGCCTTTCTCAGTGATTAATTCCCACATATCATTTTCTTTGTTAATACCTTCAGCTGAGCAAAACCGAACAATTTTAACACCAAGCTGTCTTGCTCCTTTTGCTAAGGCTTGCGTCAACTGGGCAGGATCAATATCGCCATCTGCAGGATCATATAGAGCGCCTTGTATTTCATGTGTTTCTATAAAAGGATACAACTTCTTGATTTCGTTATTATCCAAAATCTCTATGTTCATTCCTTGATAGAGCCCCATTCCTTTGGCTCTTTGAAATTCCTGTATTCTCTCTTTACTATGCCCTAATCTTATCGACCCTGTGACATTATAATTCATTGGATAATCAACTTCGTCACCAAGGTTACTGTATAATTCTGTAGAATATCGTTGCATATTCATAATGGACCAGCTGGTGGAAAATGTGGGAACATTGCCGGCTGCATGCCATGTTGAGCCAGCTGTAAGCTCATTTTTCTCAAGCAAAACACAATCGGTCCAACCAGCTTTTGCTAAATGATAGGCACAAGATACCCCTACAACGCCACCACCTATTATAACCACTCTTGCTTGTGAAGGTAATTCGCTCATCATATCCCCCTGATAAATAGAATATTAACAGTGATATCTTATAAAACGCAAGTAATTGAGAAAATAAATTTAAGTAATGATTAGAGGGTTTAATTTGTCATTTATATGATGTCAAAATCAAGAGATATTTCTTTGTCTATTGGTTCTAATTGGCACGACAACACAAATCCTTTTTTTATTTCCCATTCTTCCAAAGAGTAGTTCTTTTTCATTCTTGCTTCACCAGAACTTACTTTGCATCTACAAGTTGCGCACATGCCGTTTTTACAAGAATAAGGCACATTAATTCCATTTTGGTTAGCTTTATCTATAAAATCGTCATTCTTACTCATAAGAAAAGATTTTTTACTTCCGTCTATTAGGAGCTCTATTTTACTCTCCCCAGTATCTAAATTTTGGGAAATATCTTCTATATTTTTATCCTTAGCCACAAAAAATAATTCAGTCGTAATTTTTTTTTCTGCCACTCCCTTGTCTTTTAAATATGATTGCAAGCGTTCAGTCATATCTAATGGTCCACAAATAAAACATTGATCTAAATCTTCCAGATCAATAAGATTTGCTTCGCTCAAATAAGCTATTTTATCTTGTGTTATTCGTCCATTCAGAAATTCTGTGCTCTGGATCTCTCTTGAAAAAAAGTTAAAAATTAAAAACCTATCAAGATACTTATCTTTTATATCCTGTATTTCTGTTTTGTACATCATATCGGCGTACGTTTTATTTGAGTATAAAAGTGTTATTCTCGATTTGTTATTTCTTCTTAGTGTAGACTTTAAGATAGACATAATTGGAGTAATCCCTGATCCAGCCGCTATGAGTAGGAGATGATTTGCGTTTTCGCTATTAACAACAAAACTACCATCTGGGTTAGATATTTGGACTACATCCTCTATTTTTTTTGTTTTAAGAAATTCTGAAAACATACCATTTTTTATATGTTTGACGCCTATCTCAATAAAGTTTTTATTGGGTTCAGAACTGATGGAATAGGTTCTAGTGTGGTCGTCTTTTTTCATATTGAATCTGACACTGATATATTGACCAGGTTTATGATCAAATTTCTCATGCAGAGAGTTGGGTAGACTAAATTTTATTCTACTGCTGCCCGCTGTCTCTCTCTTGATTGAGTTTATTTTAAGATCGTAAAATGTTTGTTTGACCATTTAAACACACTTAAAATGATCAAAGGGTTCTTTGCAATCCAAGCATCTATATAGTGACTTGCATGCTGTTGAGCCAAATTCAGATACCTTTTCGGTTCTATAAGATGTACATTGTGGACACTTGACATCTTTTAATAAGGGTTCACCAACAGTATCTGCCTTCCTAGGGTGTGGGGGTGAGATTCCAAACTTCTCCATTTTTTTCCTCCCATTTTCAGAAATCCAATCTGAGCTCCATGGTGGCGAAAATGACTTTTCAATTATGGCTGATATACCTATCTTTTTTAATTCACTGGCAATCTTTTCCTCAATGACTGAAATAGCTGGGCATCCAATATAGGTTGGAGCAATAGTAACCACATGGTTTTTGTCGTTGCGCTTAATTTCTCTGATTACTCCCAAATCGTCTAATGTTAGGAAGGGTAATTCAGGATCGGTCAAGTCTTTTAAGACATCCCATGCTTTTTCAGTGCCTTTTTCCATATTCACCAACTTGAGTTTGGATACGCTCTTTGCATATATTGTAGGTCTGAAAGTAAGTAACCAAATGCCTCACTATGTTCACCTTTCCGTCCACCTCTTTTTTTTAAAATAATGTCTGGAAAATTTAAATTCCCTTTTTGTAGAATACCCTTAACTTCATTTTTCCAACTGTCAAATATTGATGTTGGTTCGGGAAGGAAATCATTTTGCGAGCACATTTCAGTAAAATCGTCATTATTAAAAAGTTCTCCTAAGAAAGGTTCTAAGTTTGCAATAGCGTTAGACATTTTTAAATTGCTTTCATCTGTGCCATCGCCCAGCGTGACAACCCATTGAGACGCGTATTTTGAATGATAGGAAGTTTCCAAAAATGCCTTCTCCGAGAATTCCTTTAGCTTTGTATAGCAACATTCAATTTTCACTTTCTCCCAAAAATATTTCATAAAGGTAGAAAAATAGAAAAGGCGTAAGACAGTATTTCCAAAATCGCCGTTTTCCTGCTCAACAAGCAATAAATTTTTATATTCATGCTCGAGTCGCAGGAACGCTAATTGATCCTCATTTTTATATCTTGAATTTATTTCACACGCCAAGCAGTACAATGTTTGCGCGTGTCCAATTAAGTCCAGAGCGATATTTGGCAGTGCAAGATCTTCTTCGAGCGTGGGGGCATGTCCACACCATTCTGATGTTCTATGGCCTAATATTAGATTGTCATCAGCTATTCTCAGTAGACCTTCAAAAACCATATCGGCCATATTACTTTTCATTACATGTGACCTACATCATCTGGAACATCATAAAAAGTGGGATGGCGATAAATTTTATCGTCAGAACTAAAAGTTTCCTCTTTCTCATCAGGATCAGAAGATACTATGTCAATAGATCTTACCACCCAAATTGACTGTCCCTCTCCCCTACGACTGTATACGTTCCTCGCAGATAATATTGCCATTTCGCGGTCTGGAGCATGAATTGATCCACAGTGACGATGTGACAGGCCATTTTTTGGCTGGATAAATACCTCCCAGAGGATAGTTTCTTTTTCCTCACTAACCAATTTATTCAGCAGCCTGTAAGGCAACTTGTTTCTTTAAAGCATGTGCATGTGCTGCAGCTCTTACCCAGCTACCTTCGTTCCAAGCTTTTTGTTTGGCAGATATCCTTTCATTGTTCATCGGACCATCCCCTCTTACTACTCTCCAAAACTCGTCCCAATTTATTTCTCCATATGCATAGCCACCTTGGCCATTATTTCTTTTTTTATCCCACTTCAAATCTTTATCGGGAACGGTAAGGCCGATTTTTTCGGCCTGAGGAACGATAGCATCCACGAATTTCTGCCGTAGCTCATCGTTTGTGTATCTCTTTATTTTCCATTTTACAGAATTTTCAGTGTTAGGACTATCAGCATCGCTGGGCCCAAACATCATAACACTTGGCCACCACCATCTGTTCAAGGCTCTCTGTGCCATTTCTTTCTGTGCTTTCGTTCCTTTAGCTAGGGTAAGCATTATTTCATATCCTTGCCGTTGGTGGAAACTTTCTTCCTTGCATATCCTTATCATTGCTCGCGCGTACGGACCATATGAACATCGGCAAAGGGGAATTTGGTTCATTATTGCTGCACCGTCGACAAGCCACCCAATGGCACCAATATCAGCCCATGTAGGAGTAGGGTAATTAAAGATTGATGAGTATTTTGCTTTTCCGGATAAAAGCTCTTGGGTCATTTCCATTCTTGATTTTCCAAGAGTCTCGGCAGCGCAATAAAGGTATAGTCCATGACCTGCTTCGTCTTGCACTTTCGCTAAAAGCGATAACTTTCTTCTAAGTGTAGGGGCTCGAGTGATCCAGTTTCCCTCTGGAAGCATACCCACAACCTCTGAATGCGCGTGTTGTCCTATTTGTCTGATCAATGTTTTTCTGTAGGCTTCAGGCATAATGTCTTTTGGCTCTATTTTTTCATCTCGATCGATTTTTTCCTGAAATTCTTTTAAAGAAGCTATTTTTTCGTTATGTTCTTTAGCCATAATATCTGCCTATCATTTACATATAGTTAATTATAAATATTTTATATGTTAAAAAAGGGTGCTCTTCAATACCAACCAGAAAATAATACCAAAAAAAATTGTGTTAACATTTTATCTAATGTTAATCTAACGCAAGTCCAATTTTCGATACAATGGAATGGTGGTATGACGCCTTTAGAACGAGCAAAAAAATCTGCAGAGACAATGTGGAAGAAAGATAAAGCTTCTAAGGGAATTGGAATAAAAATAGAAAGCATAGCCCCTGGAAAAGCTGATTTAAGTTTAATTGTAAAGCAGAAACACCTCAATGGGCACGACATTTGCCACGGAGGATTTATTTTTACCCTTGCAGACAGTGCTTTTGCGTTTGCCTGTAACAGCTATAATCAAGCGGCAGTTGCCCAAAATAATATGATTACTTTTATAGCGCCCGCGCAAAAAGGTGAAAAGCTGATAGCAAAGGCTAGAGAGGTTAGTCGAACTGGCCGATCAGGGATTTATGATGTTTCCGTTTTTAATAACAAGAAACAGAAAATAGCCGAGTTCAGAGGACTTTCAAGAACGATCGGTGGGCAAAACTTTAAGGAATAAATGAATGAGGGATTTAACTCCAAAAAAACACGAATTGGAACCAATCGAGATTGCATCTATTGACGAAATAAAAGCCCTACAACTTGTTAGATTAAAGTGGTCTGTCTATCACGCCTATAAGAACGTTGCATTTTACAAAAAAAAATACGATGAAATCGGAATTCATCCTAGTGATTTGAAATATTTGGAGGATATAAAGCTATTCCCATTTACAACAAAAGAAGATCTTAGAAAGAACTATCCATTTAATATGTTTGCACACAAATTAAAGGATATTGCTAGAATACATGCTTCATCCGGCACCACAGGAAAACCGACAGTTGTTGCTTACACGAAAAATGATTTGGAAATGTGGGAGCACTTAATTGAGCGATGTCTACGTGCCTCGGGCATGAAAAAGGGAGATATGCTTCATAATGCATATGGTTATGGGCTGTTTACTGGTGGCCTGGGCTTGCATGGAGGGGCTGAAAAAATGGGATTAACGGTTATCCCAGTTTCTGGTGGTATGACAGCAAGACAAGTACAGCTGATCAACGATTTTATGCCTAAAGCTATAACCGTTACACCCTCTTACATTCTATCTATTTTAGATGAATTCAAAGCACAGGGTTTAGACCCTAAGAAATCTTCATTGGAAGTTGGTATTTTCGGAGCTGAGCCTTGGACAAACTCTATGCGTCGCGAGATTGAGTCGCAATTTGATATGCATGCAGTCGATATTTATGGACTATCAGAGGTACTTGGACCGGGAGTGGCTAATGAGTGTGTTGAGTCAAAAGACGGTTTACACGTTTGGGAAGATTATTTTTATCCAGAGATAATCAATGTGGAAACTGAAAATGTTTTAGAGGATGGGGAGAAAGGTGAGTTGGTTTTTACATCTTTGTGTAAAGAGGCCTTTCCTATAATTAGATACAGGACCAAGGATTTAACAAAATTGATGAAGGGTACCGCGCGGTCTATGCGCAGGATGGAAAAAATAACCGGCCGTAGCGATGATATGATGATAATTAGAGGAGTAAATATTTTCCCCACGCAAATTGAGGAACAATTATTAAAAATAGATAGTTTATCCCCTCATTTTCAAATTAAACTGATTAAGGATGGAAGGATGGACAAGATGATAGTGTATACTGAGCACTACAAGTCAGAAGATGTGGAACAATCCTATGTGGAAAATTTGTCTGCTAACCTGAAAAAACGTGTAAAGGACATCATGGGGTTAAGCATTGAGGTAAATGTTGGAAAAAAAGGCTCGGTGCCAAGGTCGGAAGGAAAGGCTGTAAGAGTAATTGACGAAAGATAATATCAAACGGAGGAAAAATTGGAAAAGCGAACAACTAAAGGAAAAAGCAAGCTTTATGAGAGCGTAACAGAAACTATAGGGGATACGCCTTGCATAAGAATAAATACTCTAGCACCCAAGCATGTAAATATGTATGTCAAAGCTGAGTTTTTTAATCCCGCCAGTTCAGTCAAGGACCGTCTAGCAATAAGTATTATAGAAAATGCTGAGCAAAAAGGCTTGCTCAAGCCAGGCCAAACAGTAGTCGAAGCAACAAGTGGCAACACGGGTATCGGATTAGCAATGGTGTGTGCGGCTAGGGGCTATCCGCTTGTCGTGACTATGGCAGACAGTTTTTCGATAGAGCGAAGGAAAATTATGAGATATTTGGGTGCCAAAGTTGTTTTGACGCCCAGAGCCGAAAAGGGTTTTGGAATGTATAATAAGGCAAAAGAGCTGGCCGAAAAAAATGGATGGTTTTTTGCACAACAATTTGAAACAGAAGCAAATGCAGAAATACATCAAAATACCACAGCACAAGAGATTTTGAACGACTTCTCGGATGTTGGATTGGATTATTGGGTTAGTGGGTATGGTACTGGAGGAACTGTTTCCGGTGTGGGACGGGTATTAAGAGAAAAAAGTCCTGGAACCAAAATAATTTTAACCGAGCCGGAAAACGCAGCTTTGATTGGGAGTGAATTGAAGCAAGATAGACATTCCGACAATACACCAGCTACAAGTCACTCTTCTTGGAATCCCCATTTGATCCAGGGGTGGACACCAGATTTTATACCATTTGTTCTGCAGGAGGCCATAGATAATAACTATTTTGACAAGTTGCTTCCCGTTTCCGGTGAGCAAGGAATTACATGGGCAAAAAGATTAGCGCGAGCGGAAGGAATTATTACAGGAATATCGGGAGGTTCAACATTTGCAATTGCTATGGAAGTTGCAAAAGATGCCCCACCTGACTCAAGTATTTTGTGTATGTTGCCTGATACTGGAGAAAGGTATCTGTCTTCACCCCTTTTTGAAGAAATTCCTGAAGAAATGACTGATGACGAGAAAAAAATATCACTGTCAACACCGAATTATCAACTATAATAATAAAAGAAAACTTTTATGTTTGATTCGTTTTGTCCACGACGGTTTAGAATCGTGCTCAAAAAGATATTTTTAAAAAATAATCCTCACAAAAAGACATAAAAGATAAAAAAAGTGCTTTAAATCAATAACTTAGAAATTTGCTACTGATTCTCAGTCAAACTCAAAAAAAGGCTTTAATTTAACTGGTCAAGTCAATAGCTTTTTTATCAACAATTTTATCCACAGGCACTATCTCATTGAAAAATCTAAAAAATTGCTTTTTTTCTTACAGTAAATTTTCTAAGTAGTAGGATCCTTGCTAGGCTTTAGTAGACAGACGTAACGGAGGCTAACACCGTTATCAAGCCCAATTTGTTTATCACGATTCGGTTTTTTATTCAGTGATTTTGCAGCTTCAACACATGCATTTTTTGTTAGATAGGATCGATTCAGATCACTAATAGAATGCGATACATCGAACCCAATGCCACTTACTACAGAATATAGGAATAAACCCCACATCTGGTCAACCATTAGAGAACTCCCTTTATAACAATAAATACTATTAGTTGGTAATAATACTACTCGTAATTTCCTATTCATGATAGACCAATAAATGTCTTCATTAGGAGAAATAGTTGACAAAAATATATTTGGCATACGGATCGAATTTAAACCATCGACAAATGGCGGACAGGTGCCCCGATGCAAGATATCTGGGAAATACAATGCTGAAAGACTGGAGACTAATATTTAAGTCGGTCGCTACTATTGAAAAAGATTTAGGTAAACATGTACCTGTAGGAGTTTTTCAAATCACTGAGGAGTGTGAAAAAGCTCTGGATATTTATGAAGACTATCCACAGTTATACGATAAGAAGGAATTAAATGTCATATTAGATGCCACTCAGGTGACAGCAATGACCTATATTATGGTTGGAAAATATGGCATTGCTCCACCATCTAGAAAGTATTTCAATGTGATTAGCGAAGGCTACAAAAACTGCGATTTAAACTTAGATTTTTTACTGGAGGCCCATGAAAATTCTATTATAGCTAACAGTGGTAAAGGATATGAAAGTGCTCGATGGAAGCAATGATCAGCTAGTATCTAAGCCATTTTTTTAAGTAATAAGGGCAGTATTTACTACTGCCCTTATTTTTCGATTTTAGTCTTCCTCTGGTAAAACTAAATTAAGTATGACTGCGACTATAGCTGTTGGTGCGACAGCTGAAGTAGCTAACACTTTTACTACACCTGGAAGATATTGAACCGCGGAAGGTACTAAATTCAAGCCTAACCCTACAGCCAATGAAACAGCGATTATAACCATATTTCTTCTATTAAGTTTAACTTCACTTAATACATTTAGGCCGGCTGCTGCCACCATTCCGAACATAACTATAACACCGCCGCCTAATACTGGAAGTGGCATAGAGGCTATAATTGCACCTATTTTTGGAATCAGGCCACAGACAACCAAAACTATTGCTCCAATTGTCACTACATGACGAGACATAACCCCTGTCATACCTACTATACCGACGTTTTGGCTAAATGAGGTATTTGGTAACCCTCCAAAAACTCCCGCTACAGCGCTACCCAGTCCATCGGCATATGTTGCACCTGAAATTTCTTTATCGGTTGCTTCTCTACCTGCCCCAGCCTTTGTAGTTGCTGATGTGTCTCCGACTGTCTCTATCGCAGAAACGATACAAACCAATGTAACTGCGATTACAGCACCGAGACTGAATTCAAAGCCATAAGGTAATGGTGTGAGGCCGGAAAACCAACTCGCTTTAGCTACGGGTGCAAAGTTGACCATTCCTTGCGCAAAGGCAAGGATGTAACCAGCTATTATACCAATTAATACAGCCGCATTCGATATTAAGCCTTTCCCAAAAAACTTACATATCAATGCGACAATTACAACAGCACCTGCTACACTCCAATGCATTAGAGAGCCAAAGCTTTCCGCTTCCATTTGGAATTTTGCGGCGCCTCCAGCGGCATACTTGATTGCAACTGGAATTAAATAAAGGCCAATTGCTAGGATAACTAGCCCCGTAACTAGTGGTGGAAATAGCCACCTGATGTCTTTAATTACAGCACCAAGTAGAAAGTGAATTACACCTCCTATTATACAGGATGTTAATGCAACGGATAGACCTTGGGTTGCGGCAATACCTGCTAATACGCCCACAAAAGCAAAGCTAGTTCCTTGCATGATAGGTAGCCTTGCACCCACTGGTCCAAAACCGACTGTTTGAAATAGTGTTGCTATACCGGCAAAAAGCATAGCCATTTGAATTAAATAGATCTGCTCTGCTCCTCCAAATGCCAATCCTGCAGCACCAGCCACTATTACCGATGGAGTAACATTAGAAGCAAACATAGCAAGGACGTGTTGAAGTCCCAAGGCGCTAGCTTCTCCTAATGGTGGTGTCATATTTGGATCTGCGTATTGACTATTTATATTTGAATTACTCATCAATTTCTCCTTATATTGTTGTTGATAGAGTACTAGACACAAGATATGCTAATTAAGTATCCAAGGCAATATATTAACGCCTCGGTAGTTTTTCAGTGGTTAAACTGTGACAAAGTTCCTACACTACTTAAATCCAACTAATTAAAAGACACGCAAGTTGAATAATAAAATTGAAAATACTTTATTCCAGTGCAGAGCAATAAATAAGGAATTTGGAAACGTTAGGGCAAATAACGACATTTCTATAAATGTAAGAACTTCCCAAATCCATGCATTATTAGGCGAAAACGGAGCTGGAAAATCTACGCTTGTAAAAATCATCTATGGGTTACTTCAGCCAGATACCGGTAGTATGACGTTTTCAGATAAGGAATATTCCCCAAAGAGTCCAAAGGATGCAAGAGCCTTAGGCGTTGGTATGGTATTTCAACACTTTTCGTTATTTGAACCTCTGACGGCCTTTGAAAATATAGTAGTGGGATTAGATAAGGAGCTTGGAGAAAAGGAACTCCATGCGAGTGTAATAACGTTATCTGAAAGTTATGGCCTAGAAGTAAATTTATCCTCTTTCATAGGAGATTTATCAGCTGGAGAACGGCAAAGAGTTGAAATTATCCGTGCTTTGATACAAAAGCCCAAGCTGTTGATCATGGACGAACCAACATCGGTTCTCACACCATTTGAATGTGAGAGCTTATTTAAGACTTTGAAAAAATTGGCTAGTGAAGGTACTTCTATTCTTTACATATCACACAAGTTAAAGGAAATTGCCGATTTATGTGACACAGCATCTGTTCTTAGAAAAGGCGCAATAGTTGGCGAGTATGATCCAAAAAAAATGACACCAAGAGAGCTCGGAGAGATAATGGTTGGCCAATCATTATTCGAACCTAAACGTCCAGTGGCAACAAATAAAAGTAACAAAGTTCTTTCGGTAAAAATAAATGAAGTTAAACCTGATACACAGTTTGGAGTGACATTAAAAAATATTGATCTTGCAGTTAATCAGTCTGAAATTCTAGGCATTGGAGGAGTTGCGGGTAATGGACAAGAAGAGCTAATGCAAATTCTCACGGGAGAGAAAAAAGATCGGAATGTTTCGATCAAATATATGGATAATGATATTGAAATGCTCAATCCTCGAGAAAGGCGAGAAATTGGGTTGGCTTTTGCTCCCGAAGAAAGACTTGGACATGCGGCCGTTGGAAATCTCAATTTATTGGATAATAGCCTTATAACAGACCCAAAAAAACGCTTTCAAAAGAAAATGGGTTTTATCGATTTTGGTGAATTAAATGCATATACGAATGAAATAATTGAGAAATTTAACGTAAAGACCACTGGTGTAAGTGCGCTTGCTTCTTCACTGTCTGGTGGTAATCTCCAGAAGTTTGTTGTTGGAAGAGAGATTGGGCAAAAACCTTCCTTATTCATAGTAAACCAACCTACATGGGGTGTAGATGCTCTCTCAGCGGCAAATATAAGACAGGCAATTGTTGATATAGCAAATACAGGTGCTGCTATTATTTTAATAAGCCAAGACTTGGATGAGATCCTTGAAATATCAAATAAGGTTGCTTTTTTGACAAATGGGAATCTTTCAATACCGACCAACACTATGGATATAAAAACAGATGAAATCGGTGCAATAATGGGTGGTATAAGTGATTAGAGGTATGCTTTATGTTTAAGCTAATTCCGAGAGAAAATGTTTCTCCGGTTCTTTCTTTGCTAGGCCCATTATTTTCCGTTGGGCTTACGATGATAGTTGGAGGAATACTATTTTATTTTTTAGGAGTAGATCCCTTTGCCGCTATAAAAATGATATTTTGGGATCCTTTAATGAGCGAAACATTTTCAACATACTCTATTCCACAAATTTTTATAAAAGGGGCTCCTTTGATTTTGATCGCGCTTGGTCTCTCTGTTGGCTTCAAAGCAAATGTCTGGAATATAGGAGCAGAGGGTCAGTACATTATGGGAGCCATATTTGGTGCATCATTTGCACTTTCTTTTTATCCGTTGGAAAGTATTGTTATTTTTCCTGCAATGATACTAATCGGTGTCATAGGAGGATTTTTATGGTCAATGATTCCAGCTTTTTTGAAAGTCAAGTTCCAAGTCAACGAGATACTAGTTTCTCTAATGTTAGTATATGTAGCGGAGCAAATTCTAGCTCTTGCATCATTGGGATTTTTAAGAAATCCGGATGGTGCTGGGTTTCCTGGTTCTCGTAATTTGAACCAATACACATCAGCCTCAAACGCTGAGATTATTGCGGGAACTGGAATACATCTGGGAGTGCTACTTTCTTTATTGATGGTCATTTTTTTCTACGTGCTATTATTTCGGCACAGCCTGGGGTTCAAAATAAAGCTACTGGGAAACTCCCCAAAAGCGTCAGGTTTTTCTGGCGATAACCCTAACAAGCTCATCTTTCTTTGTTTAACTTTGTCTGGAAGTTTAGCTGGTTTGGCTGGAATAATGGAAGTAGCTGGACCTGCGGGACAGATCAACATTGACTTTAATGTCGGCTACGGATTCACGGCTATAATAGTAGCATTTCTTGGCAGGCTAAACCCTATTGGCATTTTTTTCGCTGGTATAGTTATGGCACTAACTTATGTTGGGGGAGAGCTTACGCAATTCATGCTTAATTTACCAGCTGCTGCAATCCAGGTTTTCCAGGGAATGCTATTATTTTTCTTGCTCTCATTTGATCTCTTTGTTCATTACAAAATAAAACTCAAAGGAAATAAGTAAATGGATCTTTCGGAAATTAATTTCGCTGTCTTGGTTGCTAGCCTAATCGTGGCCTCAACACCGCTTGTTCTAGCTGCTCTTGGGGAGTTGATTGTTGAAAAATCAGGTGTCTTGAACCTCGGTGTCGAAGGAATGATGATAATAGGTGCGGTAACCGGTTTTATAGTTGGAGTAGAAACTGGGTCTGCCTATATTGGGATGATGGCGGCTGCAATGGCGGGAGCACTTCTTTCTCTACTATTCGCATTTATTATTTTGATAATGCAGGCTAATCAGGTGGCGTCAGGCCTAGCCTTAACTATTTTTGGGCTGGGAATAGCAGCTCTGATGGGTCACCCTTACACTGGTATAAAATCACCACAAATTTCAACCATTTCAATTCCATTTATAAGTGAAATCCCAATACTCGGAACAATGTTTTTCCAACATGATTTGATAGTTTATCTATCGCTAATATCTGTGCTAGTGATTTGGTACTTTCTTAATCGTATGAGAGCAGGGCTTATCCTCAGATCAGTAGGGGAAGATCATGATGTAGCACATTCATTGGGTTACAGAGTAGTAACTATCCGGTTTTTGGCTATTACTTTTGGTGGAGCGATGGCCGGAGTTGGAGGAGGATATCTATCACTCGTGAGAGTTCCACAATGGACAGAGGGAATGACGGCTGGGGCAGGCTGGATTGCCCTTGCTCTCGTTGTATTTTCGGGATGGAGACCCTTTCCGTTACTTATAGGAGCCTATATTTTCGGCGGTATAACAATTCTTCAGCTAAACTTGCAAGCAATTGGGGTAAATATAAACATCGCGTTATTATCTATGGCTCCATATCTTGCAACGATATTAGCTTTAGTGGTAATATCAATGAGTCGATTCCGCGGGAATAGGGGAGCTCCGGGATGTTTAGGTAGATCGTTTGTGACGATAACATAAAACTTATTTAAAAATGGAGAGAATATGAGACAATTTTTGAAATATTTTTCAGCTTCTTGTTTATTCATATCAATGGTGATTACTTCAAGTATCGCTATTGCGGCGGATTATAAAGTAGGCTTTATATATATTGGTCCTCCAGGGGACCACGGTTGGAATTATCAACATGACGTTGGGAGAAAAGCTGTGGATGAGGCTTTCGGAGATAAAGTAGAAACAGTCTTCCAAGAAAATGTTCCAGAAAGTGCTGACGCTGAACGCGTAATGACCCAAATGGCTCTCTCTGGGGCAGATATGATTTTTGCTACGTCTTTTGGTTACATGGAACCCGTGCTAAATGTTGCAAAGAAGTTTCCAAATGTAAAATTTGAACATGCCACTGGATATATGACTGCCGATAATGTCTCAACTTATAGTGCGAGATTCTATGAAGGCAGAACAGTGGCAGGACATATTGCAGGAAAGATGACCAAATCCAATACAATTGGATATGTCGCATCATATCCCATTCCTGAGGTTGTTAGAGGAATAAATTCTGCTTATCTTGCCGCAAAGAAAGCTAATCCAAATGTGGAATTCAAAGTTATCTGGATTTTCACATGGTATGACCCTGCTAAAGAGGCTGATGCCGCAAAAACCTTAATTTCCCAGGGTGCAGACGTCATATTACAGCACGTTGATAGTTCTGCTATAATGACCGTCGCTGAAGAAGCGGGTGTGTATGCCTTTGGTCAGGCATCCGATATGAGTGCCTTTGGTCCTAATGCTCATTTGACGGCTATTATCAATGGATGGGCTCCATATTATGTAAAAAAGGTTAAACAGGGTATGGACGGAACTTGGAAGGGTGCTGAGCAAACTTTCGATGGAATTGGAGCGGGCATGGTCATTATTGGACCTCTTTCCGATAAGATTCCAGACAGTGTAAAGAAAGAGGCCATGGAAATAAGAGATGGTATTGCTTCAGGAACACTTCATTCCTTTACAGGTCCAATCAACAAGCAAGATGGTTCGCCATGGCTAAAAGCTGGCGAAACAGCTGATATGGGTACTTTACTAGGCATGAACTTCTATGTTGAAGGTATTGAGGGTGACATCCCGCAATAAGGTAAATTTGATATTGGAAAAAGGCCCTCTCAAGGGCCTTTTTTTTGGAGATTTGGTAAAAAATGAAAATATTTAAAGGAAGAATTTTTTCGTTTTTAAGGAAACCAGAAGATATTAGTGATACTGGTAGCTACATCTATCTAGAAAAAGGAGGAGTAGCATTTGATGATAAGGGAATTATCATTGAAGTTGACGATTATTCCAAACTTAGTAAGAAATACGAGAATACCGAAACAGTAGATTTTGGATCTAAAATAATCTTTCCTGGGTTCATAGATCTACACAATCATTTCCCCCAAACACAGGTAATCGCTTCATATGGAACAAAATTACTTGAATGGCTGAATAAATATACTTTCCCAAACGAAAGCTTATTTATTGATGATAATCATTGTGAAAGAGAGTCAAAAATATTTTTAGATTTATTAAATCATAATGGTATTACAACTTCCGTTTCATTTGGATCAGTGCACCCTAATTCAGTAGAATATCTATTTCAGGAAGCGCATAGAAGAAACATGTGTGTTATTGCTGGTAACGTGTTGATGGATAGAAATGCACCTGATACAGTTCTAGAGAAAGCAGATAAAAGCTATTTAAGTAGCAAAGAGATAATTAGTAGGTGGCATAATGTCAGCCGTTGCAAATATGCTATAACACCTAGATTTGCAATAACCTCCACTCCTGAGTTGATGGAAGTTTCTCAAACCTTATGTACTGAAAATCAATCATGTTATGTGCAAACGCATCTATCTGAAAATATCGACGAAATAAAAACAACACTGGAACTATTTCCAGATCAAAAAGATTACTTATCTATCTATGACAAATATAAGTTGCTCTCGAACAAAACATTATTAGCTCATTCTATTCACTTGGAAATGAACGAGATTGAGAGAATGAAAGAAACAAAGTCTATTGCTGTCCATTGCCCAACATCAAACCTATTTCTTGGAAGTGGGCTATTTAAATTTAGAGAGTTAGAAGAAAAAGGAGTAAGAACCGCAATAGCGACAGATGTAGGAGGCGGCACATCCTTCTCAATGTTAAGAACGCTGGACGAAGCGTACAAAATTCAGCAATTGGGAAACTATAGCCTAAATCCCCTAGCTTCATACTTTTGGTCAACCATGGGTAATGCAGAGTGTCTAGGACTTCAGCATCAAATCGGAACAATCAAGACAGGAAACTATGCTGATTTGATAGTTTTAAACAGTAAAAGTACTCCTTTAATGAGACATAGAATGGAAAAATGTACAACAATTGGAGAAGAACTATTCATCCTTCAGACCTTAGGAGATGATCGAGCGATAGACTCGGTATTTATTGCTGGTAAAAAAATTAAATAACCTTACTGCTGATTTTTCAGCCTTATTTCTGCGATTTTGTGTATCTCCTCTATAGCTGTATCAAACTCCGTTTCAACAGTATTTTGTAGCCTCGCCTGAATATTTCTAAATACTTCTTCTTTGTTTAAGCCTGAAACAGCGATAATAAAAGGAAATTTGAATTTATTCATGTAGTCTTTGTTTAACCTGCTCAATAGATTATATTCACTTCCAGAAAGATTATCTAGACCAGCCCGGGTTTGTTCATTCTTTGAATGGGCTGTTAGGTTGTTCTGTTGTCCCTTCTTAATACCTAATTCCGGATGTTCTAAAATTAGTTTCATTTTGGATGAATGATCCATCTTGGTTACGTAATCCTTCATTAAGCTCAGTATTTCCAAGGGTGACATCCTATCCAAAAGCTGGTGCTCGTATATTGCAAGCGCTATATGAGGTGAATTTTCATACAAACTGCCATAATGCCTAATGAATTTTTCTTGCTCCAAAGTTTGCCTTTTCTTTGGTTGTTTTTTGTCTCGTTATAGTTACCATGTATTTACGACAAAAAAAAAGCTTTTAATAAATGACAGGTCTTACCACACATGTTTTAGATTTGACGCTAGGAAAACCTGCGGATGCACTTGAAATTAGTTTTTATACTACGCAGTCAGACAGGAAAGAATTGATTGCTAATTTTGTAACCAATTCTGATGGAAGATTAAATAAGCCAATATTTGATAAGTCTAATATTCGAGAAGGATGGTATGAAATGGTATTTCATGCTGGAAAATATTTGGTGGCAAAACATAAAGTCAAAGAAATGGATTTATTTTTTGATAATATTTCTATCTGCTTTCAAATTAATGACTTAAAGCAACACTATCATGTCCCTCTGTTACTATCTAAGTTCGGCTACAGTACCTATCGAGGTAGTTAAGCATGAATTTTGATTATCTTGAGTGGATAGAATTTATGGTTCGATGGTTTCACGTAATTGCTGGAATTGCATGGATAGGATCTAGCTTTTATTTTATTGCGCTCGACCTAAGTCTAAGAAAATCACCCTCATTGCCTAAAGAGGCACATGGAGAGGCTTGGCAAGTTCATGGAGGTGGTTTTTATAATTTGGTAAAATATCTCGTGGCTCCAAATCATCTACCCGATCACTTAACTTGGTTTAAGTGGGAGGCTTATGCTACATGGATTACCGGTGCAGCGCTATTCATACTCGTATACTATCTTGGTGCTGAACTATATCTAATTGATTATGAAAAAATTGAATTATCCAAAACTGCTGCTGTTTTAATATCAATAGCCGGAGTTATATTTGGATGGGTGATATACGATCTAATATGCAGATTGCTGGTTGGCAAATCTAATTTAGTATTGTCAATCGTACTATTAATATTTTTTGCATTTTTGTCTTGGGCATCCTATTCATTACTAAGTTCGAGAGGGGCTTTTATGCAGATGGGAGTAACTCTTGGTACGATAATGGTAGCAAATGTTCTGATGGTAATTATTCCAGGTCAGAAAAAAGTTGTAGCACAATTAATCGCCAAGAAGACACCCAACCCTGAATTTGGTAGCCGTGCAAAACAAAGATCTCTTCACAACAACTATTTGACCCTTCCTGTAATCTTTATAATGATCGGAAATCATTATCCTACCGCCTATGCTACCTCCTATTCTTGGGTAATAATTGTATTGACCATTATTATAGGAGGCCTTGTTAGACATTTTTTTAATGAGAGACACGCTGGTAATAGGACCCCATATTGGGTTGCTGTTCCAATTGTAATCCTATCATGGGGTTCTCTAATGTTGTCTGAAGTTGACGAACCCAGGTTGGATCAACTAACGCCAGAAAAACTAAGCCTAATCGAAGGCTCGTTTTCAAAAGAATTCAAAGGAAATATAATGGAAGTGACGGCTTATAAATGTTCCACTTGCCATATTATGGAGCCATCTTGGGAAGGAATGAAAAAACCTCCTAAGGGGGTTTATTTGAGCGAATTCAGTCACTTGATTAATAACTATGAAACTATTTATAAGCAGGTTGCAGCATCAAGGGCGATGCCACCTGGCAACATTACTTTTTTAGAAGACAAAGAGCGATTATTGTACGCAAACCTTTTTCATAAGATTGAGGAAATATTAAGAGAAGAGAAGTGAAACATGGAAACAAAACTCAGAGATCTAGAAGGTTACCATGGCGAAATTCCCCACTTTAGCTGGCCAGGGGGTAGAAAGTTGGCGGTTCAATTTGTTTTGAACTTAGAAGAAGGTGGTGAAAATTCAATCATCTATGGAGATAAGCATTCCGAGACTTTCCTTTCAGAGATCATAGGTGCCGAGCCATTTTTTGGTCAACGACATATGTCGATGGAAAGTTTATATGAATATGGTACTAGAGCCGGAGTTTGGCGAATTTTAAAACTCTTCAGAGAAAGACAAATTCCGATAACAATTTTTGCTGTAGCACAAGCTTTGGAAGAGAATCCAAGAATTGTAGATCAAATTTTAAAAGATAATCATGAGATTTGTTCCCATGGACTAAGATGGATAAATTACAAAGATGTGCCCAGAGCCACTGAAAAAGAGCACATGCAAAAAGCAATAGAGATTCAAAAAAGAATTTGTGGAGAAAGACCTATGGGTTGGTACACAGGTCGTACCTCAGAGAATACAAGAGATTTGGTTTGTGAAGAAGGAGGCTTTCTTTATGACTCAGATGACTATAGTGATGACTTACCATTTTGGTCTAAAATGACAAAAAAAACCGCACTTAATTATACCTTACACTCTTGATACTAATGACATGAGATTTCTAACTCCACAAGGATTTCATAATGGCGAGCATTTTTTTAATTATCTTAAGGATAGTTTTGACTGTCTATACGAAGAAAGACATGAAGGTTCTAAGATTATGAACATTGGACTTCATTGCCGTATAATTGGAAAACCGGGAAGGTTCCCGGCACTAAAAAAGTTTGTTGATTACATTCAGTCATTCAGCGATGTCTGGTTTACAACTAGAATAGGAATTGCGAGGCATTGGAGAAAGGTGCTACCACATGAAAAATGAAGACAAATTAATAATGTCAAAAAAGGTTAATTTGGCATCACCGAAAGCAGGGGCAAAAATCATTGATGTGTCTGACGACTTTTTTGCAAAATGTGATCGAATGTTAAATGACTCTGACCCCATTTTCATTGACGATAAATATGATGATCATGGAAAATGGATGGATGGTTGGGAAAGCCGTAGAAAAAGAGTAGAGGGAAACGACTGGGCTATAATTGGCTTAGGAGGCAGATGTTCTATAGAGGATGTAATAATTGATACTAGTCATTTTACTGGGAACTATCCGCCAGCTGCCTCGCTAGATTTCTCATCTAACCATAGTTATGAAGGAGGATCTTTAGACTGGCACACACTTCTTGAAAAACAGATTTTGAAAGGAGATCACATTAATGAATTTAAGCTCCTAAAAAATCAAAATGTAACCTATGTAAGATTAAATATTTTCCCAGATGGAGGCGTAGCGCGGCTTAGACTTTTTGGAGATCTTATTCCCTTTTCTCAGGATCTGTCTAAAGATTTAGAATTATCTGCATTAAAAAATGGAGGCAAAATCGTTGGGTATAATAACGCACACTATGGCAACGTAAACGCTCTCCTGTCTGAAGGTAGAGGAACTACAATGGGTGACGGGTGGGAGACTCGGCGTAGGCGTGTCCCTGGAAATGATTTTATAATCATTGAATTAGGAACACCTGGGCTGATTTCGAATGTAGAAATAGATACCTGTCACTTCAAGGGTAATTTTCCAGATAGAGCTTCAATTCAAACAATTGATTTAAAAAATGAAAAAGACAAAATAAAAGCATTTGAAGCTTCTAGTAACTGGGAATTTTTTTTAGATGAGAAAAAATGCAAACCAGACTTTATTCATAACTTTGGAAAAAATGATTTCTTACACGAAAAAACGGTCTCCCACGTGAGGTTAAACATCTATCCTGATGGGGGAGTTTCGAGATTTCGAATTTTTGGTCAACCAATAAGCTAAAATGCATTTTAATTTAGAAAAGCTGACCGTAAGCCAGAAGTTATTTGAACCTTTTGGTGATGTAATTTCAAAAGGGATGGAAAATAATAAATTTCTGATAAATCAGGGATATTGTGAGAGGTTTGATGAGGTAGCGACAGTACAATTACTTGACAGAAAAGCTAATCCAATCATTTCAATATTTTCTGCTACTCCTAGAAAAAGACCGATAAAAATTGATTATCTGGAGATGCACCCTCTGGCGTCTCAAGCTTTTATGCCAATACAAAAAATAGATTGGCAAGTAGTCGTGGCAAATGATAAGGACGGATCCCCAGATCTTTCTTCGATCAAGTATTTCGAAGTGCCAGGTGATGTAGGTATAAATTACAATCCAAAAGTTTGGCATTTTCCACTTCTCGTTAATACAGCTCAAGATTTTTTGGTTATCGATAGGTCATCAGCATTGGATGCAGGCAAAGAAAATTTAAGAGAGGTTTTTTTTCAACGCAATGGTAATGAGATTTACATAGAGTGATCATTATGCACCGCAGCTAAAATTTTTGAAGGTGTCGCGGGAGCATTTAATAAATCTGCATTTGATGTTTCGCTAGCCATTGAGACGGCATTTTTCAAAGCCAAAAAGTGAGAAATCGATAGTAATAAAGGGGGCTCACCGACAGCTTTAGATCTAAATATTGTCTTCTCTTCATTAGGAGTATTCTCTAATAGCTTAATATTAAATTCAGGTGGTACATCTCGGCTTCCAGGTATTTTATACGTTGAGGGGCCAAGAGTTAAAAGTTTGCCTTCTGAATTAAAATATAGCTCTTCACATGTTAGCCATCCTATACCCTGGATGAAACCTCCTTCTATCTGCCCTCTATCAATTAGGGGGTTGAGAGAGGTTCCACAGTCTTGAATGATGTCTGCCCTAAGTATTCGACTTTCTCCTGTATCAATATCTATAATGGCTTCGGATACTGCTGCTCCCCATGTAAAATAAAAATAGGGGCTTCCCTTAAATTTTTCCTGATCCCATGAGATTTTTGGTGTTTTATAAAAGCCCGTTGACGAAAGAGATATGCGATTTTCCCAGCAGGAAAACGCTAATTCCTTAAAGGTCATGCTTTTATTTCCGCTTAATATCAGACCGTTCTTAAATTCAATGGAAGAGGGTGGCTTTTGAAAAACTTTGCTTGCGTGTTTAAGCATTCTCTGTTTAATAACAGTAGCTGCTTTCCACGCAGCCATACCATTAATATCGGAGCCAGACGATGCAGCTGTAGCTGAGGTGTTTGGGACCTCATCCGTATTTGTTCCAGAAATATGTACATAGTCGATAGGAATGTTGAAACATTCTGAGACAACCTGAGCCACCTTAATAAATAGGCCTTGTCCCATCTCTGTTCCTCCATGATTGAGTCTCACCGAACCATCTGTGTATACATGGACTAGAGCACCTGCTTGATTTAAGGATACTTTATTAAAAGATATCCCAAACTTGGCAGGCATGAAGGCAATTCCTTTTCTGTAAGGTTGATTTTTATTAATTTGCGATGTGTTAAATTTTTCTACAAGAAGCTTTCTTTTTTCTAGACCTGCGAAAGTTTCCATCTCATTTATCAATTTCTCAATTTTAATATTTTTAACTATTTGCCCATACGGTGTTTTAATTCCATTTTTAAGGGAATAATAATTTTCATGTCTAAGTGCATCTAAATCGATTTCTAGAAATCGAGAAACTCTTTCAAGAATAGTCTCAATTGCAAGCATTCCTTGAGGGCCACCAAAGCCTCTAAACGCTGTGTTAGAAACGGTGTTTGTTTTACATATATAGCCTCGCGCGGTAAAATCTTTAAAAGAGTAACAATTATCTAGATGGGTCAATGCCCTCGACATTACAGGAGCTGACAGATCGCAGACATTACCTGCATTGCTAAGTAATGTTATATCTAATCCCTTAATTTTTCCTTTTTTGTTGAAACCTACGGAGTATTTAACTTCAAAGTCATGACGTTTTCCTGATGATGCCATGTCATCTTTGCGATTAAGACGAAGCTTAACAGGCTTATCCAAAATGTATGCTCCTAAAGCTGCTATGGCGGCGTATATTGTTGACTGGCTTTCTTTACCTCCAAAGCCACCGCCAAGTCTCCTGACCTTACTAGAGATCTTGGCCGCTGGAATATTTAAAACGTTGGATACACCATGCTGGACTTCAGTTGGGTGTTGTGTGCTTGACCAGATTGTGAACTCAGAGTTTTCATGCGGAATGGCAAGAGCAATATGTGTCTCCAAATAAAAGTGATCTTGACCTCCCATAGAAAATGAACCCTCAAGTTTATGGGGTGCCTGCTTAATCTGTTCGTTTGCGTTACCTCTCTCAAAGTGAATTGGTTTTAAAAAGAAGTTTTTTTTCTTGAATGCTAAATCCAAGTCTAATATCGGTGTTTTATCTTTTTTATAGACAATCTGCACTTCATTTACGGCTGCCCTTGCTCTCTCCATTGATGAAGCAACGATGAGCCCGATGGGTTGGCCTACATAAGTCACCTCTTTTTCTGCAAAAATTGGCTCATCTGTAAAAATAGGCGCTATATCATTCCTACCAGGTATGTCTTTTGCTGTGATAACTGTAATGCTTGGATCAAATTTTTTTGCTTTTTCGGTCTCAATAGAAGTTATCATACCAGATGGTATTTCTGAGAGGATAAGAGCTCCATGCAAAGTATTTTCTGACAATGGAATATCGTCTATGTACTCGGCTCTTCCCGTAAGTTGTCTAAAAGACGAGTCTTGGTAGTGCGACTTTCCAACTGAAATATTATTTTTGTTATCTAATGCCATCAAATACTCATTATCGAATGTTGTTTCTCACCACTTATGACGGATCTTTGCATTTTTTTTATCAATCCAACCATTGCAGCCGATCGATAATTTGCTGTCCCTCTAAGATCACTTATTGGAGAAATATCATGACTTAAAGCAGTTATTAGAGAGTTTTGGTTAAAGCGTAGATTACTATCCTTTAATAATTTACTCGTTTTATCTAATAATAAAGGCGTGGGTCCTACGCCCCCTGCAGATAAAATAATATTTTCTATAGTGTGGTTTTTATCCATCTTAAATTTGGCTGCCAGCGATAAAGTTGATATATCTTGATCATACCTTTTTGATAGCTTCCAAGAAAAAATTGAATCTTCCTTTTTTGTTTTTGGTACCTTAACCTTGTATATAAGCTCATTGCGTTTTAGAGCATTTTTTCTATATCCCCTAAAAAAATCTTTAATCGGAATAGTTCTTTCTCCTTTTGGACCGAGTAGAGACAACTCAGCCTCCAATACGAAAAATAGGGGAGCTAGGTCACCAATAGGGCTCGATGTCCCAAGATTCCCTCCAACTGTTGCGGCTGTTCTAATCTGTGGAGAACCAAATCTAATAATCGTATCCAGAAAGGGGGAGAAAAATTCACGGCATAACTCTTCGAATTTAGATAGTGTAACACAAGCGCCTATTTCAAAAGATGAAGTCTTGGTCTTAATTGTAGACATTTCTTTAATATTATTCAGAAATAATATTTTCTGTTCTTTAAAATTGGAGTCTTCCGCTTCAAGGTTCCAGTCTGTGCCTCCAGACAAAACAGTATAATTTTTTTCCTTTGATATGAATTCAATTAGTTCTTTTTTAGAGTCTGGGTAGATGTAAGTTGTCTTTCCAAAAATTGCGGTCTTTAATTTTGAGCCTTTACTATTTATGGGCATTGGAAACTTTATTTTTTCTTTGAGAGATTGGATCCCGTTCACTATTGGTCTATACCCTGTACAGCGACATAAGTTTCCAGATAGAGAGTCATGGATAACTCTCTCAGAAGGGCTTTTATGTTTTTCTTTTAATGCAAGCGCTGCCATTACAAAGCCAGGTGTGCAAAACCCACATTGCGACGCCGCCTCGGAGTTTAGTGCTTGAATTAAAGGGTCAGCAGAGCTTAATTTGCTAGCACCTTCAATTGTTACTATATTTTTATCAATTATTTGTCCCACCTTTAAAATACAAGCGTTTACTGGCGCTAAGGATCCTTTTTCATCAAAAATCAACACAGAGCATGCGCCACAGTCTCCCTCTGAGCACCCCTCTTTTGTCCCAGTAAATTTACAATTATGCCTCAAAAAATTTAGCAAGCTTATATTGCTGTCTATATTACGTGCGTAAACTTTCTTAAAATTTACATAAAAGCTAGGCTCTGATTTTTTATTTTGCTTTTCCATTATAAATTATCCGGCTCTACTCGAAGTTTTTATCATACATCATTGTGAGACTTAAAAATATTGTAATTTTTCTGAATCTAAATATGAGTTAAATTTAGGGTTTATTTATTGTAAAATGACAACAAAGCAATTTTTTATGGTCAAGGGAGTTTAGAGGAAATGCCTAGTTTTGATATTGTTAGTAAATTGGATATGCAGGAAGTTGAGAATGCGATTTTTAATGCTAGTAAAGAGATCAACCAGCGATATGATTTTAAAGGTTCGAAGACCGATATTGAGAGAAATGAGAACTCGTTAACTGTAGAAACAGAAGATGACTTGAAAGCAAAGCAAGTTAACGAACTTTTAATAGGCCATTTTGTTAAAAGAGGTATAGACCCCAAAGCTCTCAAAGTTAAATCAACGGAAAGCGCTTCAGGTAATCGAGTAAGGCAAAACTATGATTTGCTTGAGGGGATTGAACAAGACACATCAAAGAAAATTATTTCTTCTGTCAAGCAGAGTAAGTTAAAAGTGCAGGTAAAAATACAAGGTAATGAGCTTAGGGTTTCAGGGCAAAAGAAAGATAGTCTTCAGGAAGTTATTTCGTTAGCAAAAAAGCTCGATTTACCTCTTCCTTTACAATTTATAAATTTTAGAGATTAGACCTCGTATATATCGGAAAACTTTTCATCTAAATAATTCAAAAAGGGCTCAGGCGTAAAAGCCTTTCCTGTAGCTTTTTTGATCAGGTCAGCAGGCTCGTATAGGCTTCCATGCTGATGTATGTTCTCTGCTAACCAAGTGGTTGCTAATGACATATCACCCTTCTCAAATCCGTCTGCAAGACCAGGAATATCTTTTTGCATCTTTTCAAATAAACAACCGGCATTTAAGTTACCTAAAGTGTAGGTTGGAAAATACCCAAATGCACCGATTGACCAATGCACGTCCTGGAGAATTCCATCAGAGGCTTTTTCAACGTCACGGTCAAAATATTCCTTGAATTTTGCATTCCAGGCCTCGGGCAAATCCGGAACTTCCAAATTTTTTCCAATTACCTCTAATTCGAGCTCAAAGCGAAGCATAATATGTAGATTGTAGTGAACTTCGTCTGCTTCAGTTCTAATAAAACCGGTTTCAACCTTATTAACCAAACGGTAGAATTCTTCTTCATCTCTAATGCCAAATTCTCCAAAATAGCTTTTCATTTTCTTAAACAGCCACCTAGTAAATTGCCTAGATCTCCCTATTTGGTTCTCAAATATCCTAGACTGACTTTCGTGAATGCCTAAAGATACGCCAGAACCGAGAGGCGAGTGTAAAAAGTCTGAAGAGACGTTTTGTTCATAGCAAGCGTGCCCCACTTCGTGAATAGTACTGTATAAACAGTTAAATGGGTCATTATTATCGACTCGGGTAGTAATTCGTACATCATCCCCACCACCTGAACAAAAAGGATGCGCTACAATATCAATCCTTCCTCTATCAAAGTCATAGAAAAATGTCTTTGCTATTTCATGGGCGAGTTTTAATTGTTTTTCAGTATTGAAGTCACCTTCTAATACAGGTTTGAAAAGTTTTGCTTCACTTATTCTCTGCCGCAAATCTAAAAGTCTTGGCTTCATTTCTTCAAAAATACTCGAGGTCTCTTTTTTTGTCATTCCAAATTCGTAATCATTTATTAACCCATCGTATAAATCTCCACTGGGAGATAGAAGGGAAGCCTCTTCTCTTTTTAAATCAATTACCTTCTTTAAGTGAGGTGAAAACTCAGAAAAATCGTTATTTTGTCTAGCTTTTTGCCAGGCCATTTGAGCTAAGGATGTGGTTGCAGCCAAATCCGATGCGAGTTTGCTTGGTATAGCTTCTGCTCTGTCAAAGGCTCTCTTTATTAGTGTGTAAGCTCTTTTTTGAAAAGGTGTTTTAGGTTCGGCTTGTTCCAATAACTTTCTGACTATTGAATTTTTTTTTCTATCGTGGATAACTTCTTCAAGTGCACCCATCTCCATCGCTCGAGAATTTCCACTCTTAGATGGCATCATTGTCTCCTGATCCCAAGCATTTCTACCCGCTACGGATTGGAGTAAACCAGTCGTTCTATTGTAATTGATCAGCTGATCTATAGCTTCCATAAAGCTCTCTATTTTCTAATAAGATTGTTGTCCATTTCCAAAAGTTAGCTGATCGACATTGCTGACCAATACAAATAGAGGATGCTTAATAAACTCGCAACCCAACCTGCAGATCTTAATCCAATGATATTGAATCCGTATGCGATTACATAAACGATGCGTGACCAAAAGAAAACTTGAACAGCCAGTTTAGTATTTGCACTGCTGGTTTCGGTCATTGCAAGTGCGAGGATTGCTGGACCTATCATTGCGAATGCTATCACACAATTTAAAATAGCACGCTCTAATCGTCCGGTCATACCTGAAAAATTTACGCCTTCTCGACTACTAAACACGGGCATAATTCCAACGTTTGCCAAGCTGGTGAGCTGTTGGACAAGTGTAGTTGCTATGATTAGAAGTCCATATAGACAGACATAATAAAGTTCGACGCTCATTTTTCATACCTCTTGTTTTTTGTATTGCTTACTTCAAAATAGTTTATTATCAAACTGTTTCAACTACAAAAGATGCACGATGGATGAAATTCAATTAAGAAATCTTTATGGTCCTGCTACTGAGAAAGCATCTGCGAAGATTATGAAAAGCTTGGATCCACATAGTGTCAGTTTCATAAATGCATCAAATTTTCTGGTCATGGGGACTTTTGACGGTGAAGATATTGATCTCTCACCCAAAGGTGATCCAAAAGGTTTTGTTAAAGTGATATCTGATGATCGCATCGAAATAGCTGACAGATCTCGAAACAATAGGATTGACGGGCTTCTAAATATTTCTAAAAACGCAACAGTATCCCTAATATTTTTCATTCCAAAGGTAGCAGAAACACTTAGAGTTCAAGGGAAAGCTACGGTATCAAATGAGCCAAAAGTTTTTGAAAAACATAAATTAAAATCCAATTTGCCAAAGACAGTTACAGTTATTAAACCAAAAAAATATTTCTGCATTGCGGCAAAGCACTACTTCGATCAAGTCTATGGAAGCCTGAAAGCTGGCCTGATACAAGACCCATACCCACGCTTTATGAAATGATTGAAGATCAGACAGGATTAAATTGTGAAATAAAAAAAGAAAACGACATTATAGAAATGTATGAACGTGAACTTTACGAAAATAAATAATGAATGCAACTTTTATGAATTATTTTATAAAAACAAAATGTGGACTAGAAAAATACGATTTGCTCAAATCACGAAAAGGCATCTACGCAAAAATTAGATTTTATTGGTTCGTCCTCTTCGCATCAATAAGAGACTTAGGCCACAAAAAAAGGATTTAAAAAAACTTAAGTTAAAGCTGAGTAATCTCCCGTAACCTTTGCACTAATAAGAGCTAAATTTTCGCTTCCCCAAAATATTTCTTCTTCAAAGACAAAGGTTGGCACCCCAAATATTCCCATAGATAGTGCGGTATCCATTAAAGAGGTCACACAGTTTTGATTGTTGCTCTTCCAAGATATGAAATCAGTGCTATCAAGTTGAAATTTGTCGATTAAATTTAAAAGCACTTTTTCATTTCCTATGTCTAGCTCTCTCTTCCAAAACAATTGGAAAGACTCGCGCAAAAAAGGCAACAAAGTTTTTTCCGATTTTTCTTTGACCCATAAATGAGCCATAGAAAATAATGAGCTATCCCAAATTTTTTGAGTACCTAAAATTGTTTTCCCTTGTAGATTAGCCATCCTTCTGCAATCCATGTAGGAATATTTAACTCTGCGCCACTGATGTGCTGTTCTATTTGAAGAGATTATCTTCCCTTGGTTATTGACCGTTGCGCTTCCTAAATAGTCAGCAATATCCAGAGTGTATGGCAATAAATTCCACTGTAATCCCAGTTGACCAAATATCTTTATCGCAGGGTCTAAAGCCAAGTAGGCATAGGGACTTTTTATGTCGATGTAAAAATCAATTGAATTATTAGACATCAGCAACTTAACTTAAATGATTTTTTCATTACTGTGCTCATCTTTGCTCCTTTTTTAGTTCAAATGTAAAACTAATAGAAATTATCTTCAAATTAAAGTATAACTATGATCCTTGAAATTAACTAAATACTTTTTATCTCTATGGAGGGGGATAGATGAACAGCACTGCTACAGAAAACTTCACGAGCGAAATAACGCCGGCTTTTCAGTTCGGTCTCCCGTATATATTTGCACCATTAATGATAATCTCGTGGATATTCGGGGGATGGACAATACTTCTTGTGCCTATATTTGGGTACGTAGTGATTACATTTTTTGATGCTTTGATAGGAAAAAAGCTAATTAAGCCCACCGAGAATAGTGCTGGATCGGAGGATCGATATAAATATATTCTTTATGGTTGGGTTCCCATGCAGTTCTTTTTGATCTTTGGCAGTTTAATGGCAATATTTATGTTTGACCATCTCAGCGGTACGGAAGCATTTTTTCTTATGATAGTTCAAGGCATAATATCAGGAGCAGTCGGCATTGTATTCGCACATGAGCTTATGCATCAAAAAACAAGGATTGAGAGATTTTTATCAGATCTTTTAATGGGGATGTCGTTGTATGGCCACTTTAGAACGGAACATGTTCTCGTTCATCACCGGCACGTTGGAACACGCAAAGATGCGGTCACTGCAAGATATGGGGAAAACTTTTATAAATTTTTTATCCGTGTTATTCCCGAATGTTTGTTGTCTTCTTGGAACACAGAAAAGGAGCTATTGCAGAAAAAAAACTTGCCTTTTTGGGATTTTCAAAATCCTTTTTTTATTTATTTTGGGCTCATGCTTTTCTTTCTATTGCTAGCTACCCTAATCGGTGGAATGCTCGGCGCTATATGTTTTTTCATACAAGCTTTAGTTGCGGTACTACATTTGGAAGTCGTAAATTACATCGAGCACTACGGTCTTGTTAGACAGAAGTTAGACAATGGAAAGTTTGAGCCTACTCGCCCGCATCATAGCTGGAATGCTAACGACCTCGCGAGTAATCTTTTGCTAATTAATCTTCAAAAGCACTCTGACCACCACGCGAGACCAAACAAGAAATATCAACATCTCCAATCATATGATGCAGGCGATGCGCCTCAGTTACCTTTTGGCTATCCTTTGATGGTGCTTATGAGTTTAATCCCACAATTTTGGATGAAAGTTATGAATCCAAAAGTCTTGGAGTGGAGAAAACGGTTTTATCCAGAAATACAGGATTGGTCATAGAGCCTGTAATCAGGTTCCTGGAGGAGAGTAGGCACTAGCAACACTCTTCGCCGTCTTGAGAGCGCTATCTATGTCAATCTCGCTGAGCGTTACGAGTTCTTTGATTGCACCGCTAGCATTAACGGCAATGGCCGCGCCTAAAGCAACATCTTCGGATGGAACTTCGAAGGTGACTACGATATCGTATTGACCACGAGTGAACATCATATCTGTAAGTGTTGCGCCTGCGCTAGTCACAACAGCTTCCATTACTTTTCTTCTTTCAGCATAACTGCTTCCAATCATACCCTTCCATGCTGACTCATTATATTTTGCTAAGGCTATTACTTTCATTTTTATCTCCTAAATTATTTTCACTTCTATTATACCAACTATACATTAATATCTTAATAACTATTCACAGTTCCCAATTAATAAAAGAAAGACCATTGTCATCTAAATATTCGTTTGTTTTTGAAAATGGTTTTGAACCAAAAAATCCATTTGCAGCTGAATATGGTGAAGGGTGAGCACTTTTTATAATTAGATTTGCATCCCCGTTTAAAAAGGTTCCTTTTTCCTGGGCCTTTTTTCCCCATAAAATATACACCAAATTTGTTTTTTCTTCATTTAATAAAGAAAGTACTTTGTCAGTAAAGATTTCCCAGCCCTTATTCTGATGGGATGCTGGTTTACTCTTTTCAACGGTCAATACAGTATTTAACAGCAAAACACCTTCTTTCGCCCACTTTTCAAGGCTTCCTGACTTAGGTCGGGCTAAGCCGATATCTGATTTTAACTCTTTGAAGATATTTTCTAGAGATGGGGGCGGTTGAACACCATCTTTTACGGAGAAACTTAGACCGTGCGCTTGTCCCCTCCCATGGTAGGGGTCTTGGCCTAAAATTACGACCTTTACCTTTTCAAATGGAGTAAAGTTAAACGCCGAAAAGATTTCTGATCCTATTGGAAAAATTTCCTTTCCCACCTTTTTTTCCGTCTTCAAGAAATCACTTAACTGTCGCATGTAAGGTTTTTTGAACTCATCAATCAGCCGCTTTCTCCAGCTTTCTTCAATATTGATAGTAGACAATTTATGTTCCTTACTAAAACTGAGATGCAATTATTAATGTTATAGTTTAGTATAAAAAAAGGTCACAGGGATACCTTATTTTAATGATTGAAAAAGAGCTTTCCGAAAGAATAAACAATGAAGTTGATAAACTTTTTGATGATCAAATAAAGTTCACTCAAAAATTAACTAGATTTCCTTCTTTACGTGGCCAAGAGCATACAGCTCAAGATTTTCTCTTTGATGAATTGACAAAGCGAGATTATGCACTTGATAGGTGGACGGTAAATGTGGAAGACATTAAAGATCACCCAGGATTTTCACCAGTAAAGGTAGATTATTCAAATGCAATAAATATAGTTGGCACCCATAGACCTCAAAAAGAGATCGGCAGATCTCTTATACTTAATGGGCATATTGATGTGGTTCCAGAGGGACCTTATGAAATGTGGTCACGCAACCCCTTTGATCCAGCGATTGAAGGCGATTGGATGTACGGTAGGGGAGGTGCAGATATGAAAGCGGGCATCGTTGCAAACATATTTGCTATGGATGCCATAAGAAACCTAGGTTACCAACCGGCTGCACGTGTTCATATTCAGTCGGTAGTAGAGGAAGAATGTACAGGAAATGGTGCGCTAGCATGTTTGGTAAGAGGATATAATGCTGAAGCTGCAATCATTCCAGAACCGGTAGATGATAAATTAGTTAGAGGAAATGTTGGTGTTTTATGGTTTAAGGTAAGTGTAAAAGGTTTGCCTGTGCATGTAAGAGAAGCAGGATCTGGTCAAAATGCAATTGAAGCATGCTTTCCAATAATAAAAGCATTAAGAAAACTTGAGGAGGCGTGGAATGCAGAAAAGACAAATTTTAAATATTATGAAGATACTGAACACCCTATAAATTTTAATGTTGGTAAAATTAAGGGAGGTGACTGGGCCTCCTCTGTCCCATCTTGGTGTGAGTTTGACTGTCGGATTTCAATTTTTCCTGATTGGGACCCAAAGGAGAAATCATTAGAAATAGAAAAATGCATTAGAGAAGCTTCATTGAATGATGCCTTTCTCTCAAATAATCCTCCTCAAATTGAGTGGAATGGATTTTTTGCAAAAGGCTATGTTTTAGAAGAGGGTACGGATGCTGAGAAAGTATTAGGTGAGGCACATTTTCTTGCTTACGAAGGAGATATGAAGAGCTTTATTAGTCCTGCATACCTGGATGCAAGGGTGTTTATGGTATATGGGGATTGCCCCTGCCTAGTATATGGGCCATATTCAGAAAACATTCATGGTTTCGATGAAAGAGTAAGCTTGAGTTCCGTTAGGAAAATTACAAAGACAATAGCTTTATTCATAGCCGATTGGTGTAAACTGGAAAAGATTTAGTTTTAAAAAATTTTTAAACTCCAAACTACTAATCTGGCATCATCCCTGTCGGCACAGCTTTACCTTTAAGAATGAGCTTTGGCTCTTCTTTAATTCCAACTAGTTCGGGCCGGCTATTTAGATATTCGGATACGCCACTAAGATTTTCTGTTGCATTAAAAAAGCTCACTATTTTGGGCCAATCATCGAAGATAGTGGGCTCAAGAACTCGAATCATTGATAATTGATGGTATACCCCGAAATCACAGTATGAAGGATTCTCTCCCAGAAAAAAATGGACCTCTTTTGTCGCTTTCTAAATATTTATTGAAATAAAATATCTTTGGCTCAAAACCGGATAAAATTGTCTTCTTGAGATCTTCATATTCCTCTCCCGTCTTAAAGTTTATTGTCGCGTTGAGGGGTTGGAATAGCTCTTGGCTTGACTCAAATATAGCGTCAGCTATTGCTCGGTCTTTCTCATTCGCAGGAAGGGTATTCGCTAGTTTAGCTGTATATCGCATTATTGAGCCACTTTGCCAAATTGTGGTTTGGTTATCTATAATAAGAACAGGTAGCTGACCAAACCCAATTTCTTTTTTCATTTCCGGCCAAGATTTCTCAAAATATTCCCACGCCATATGATAGGTATAGGGAACGTTTCCGTAGCATAATTGCATTTGTATAGATTCTGTAAACGCGCGCATTTTAAAATACACGAGATCCAGTTTGGGGAAAGATTTCTCCATGGGGTGTCTCCTAATTTTAAGTTCAGCCCAAACAACGAACGAAGCAGTTGCGTTACTAATAAAGTTAATTTATTCATTAAGACTATATCATAAATTATTTAAGGGTCGGCCCTATTTGTTAATAACAATTATCCTTTCAGCCGTTGAGGCTATACTTCTTTTTTTTGGAATATTTTCTCCTTTCGCAAGGATACAGGAATTCTGGATTTTTAAGGAAGAGTTTTCAATTTATAACTTAATAATTGCTCTATTTGACCAACAAAATTTTCTGCTTGGTGGAACGATTTTAGCTTTTGGTATTTTGATCCCTTTTATGAGGCTTTGTACGAATTTCGTACCATTTACTAGACTGAAAAATTTAAATTTACATAAATTGGCTATGGTTGACGTATTCCTAATAAGCTTTCTTCTCTTTTCCTCTCAATTGTCCTATTTCTTTGAGGTCAGTCTATTGAAAGGGTTTTATTTTTTGTTTGCAGCACTGGTTGTAAGTTATGTAAATCACTGGACTATGAAGAGTATGAAATAATGTCAGAAAATGAATTACTTATTGAAAGAGAAAAGTTACTTGGTCGATTGGTAGAAATAAACTGGTATTTTATGGCAAAAAAATATTTAACAACCATTGCCAAAAGAAAAAAATTTTTAACCATTTTGGAGAAACAAATCACCCAAGAAGCAAGTGCTTCAAATGTCATTTTTGTAGAAGAGGATGGAGATGTGTATATTTGCATGATATTCAGGGCTAAAAGTATCGTTAAAAAAGTGGTAATCGATGTCTTGGATGAAAACCGAAAACCCGTTCAGCCAAATTTGCAAGCAGGAAATGTCTACATTTATGGAGCTTCTGGAACTATCTTTCAACCAAAAGTTAAAAATGGTCATCCAGATATTATTGATAGTGAAAAATATGGTGATTTTGATGCTTAGTATAATATAAATACTATCTTATTCACATATTCACATTAACGGGCGATTTTTAGTGCCTTTTTGCCTAAATGAATTGTTACAGGTAATTCCCCTAAGTATTCTCCATCTCCAGAGACAATCCAGCTCCACTTATCTGAGGTGAGACTTTCTATTTTTACGCTCCGAACGTGAGTATTTGTCACTGCATGATGGAATATATGCCTTCCAGAGAAGACCATAATTAATAATTTTACGGCTTGAAGTCGACTAAGTTTCTTTGCAAACAATAAGTTTAATTTGTCTCGGAACTTTTTTGCATCGGGAGCAATATACATCCCACCGCCGGTATATTCTGACGCAGCCCCTGCTAATATAAGGTTGTTCATCTCCATTTTTTGGGACTCAGTGGTAACAACATATTTATGTGTTTTTAAGTTAATGAAGCTTATTAATGCAGCAGATGCATATAATAGTGCCCCTTTAAGAACAGAAATCTGTGAAGCACGAAATGAAGCCTCACTTAATAATCCAACCCCAGCATTCGTAAGCGAGATCCGGTTATTATCCGAAAAGACAACGTTTAAATATCTAACTGACTTAAAGTTGCGACCCCTTATTGCATCAATAGCCTTTTCCAGTGTATTGAGATCAAGAGATCTAGCAAAGTCGTTACCTCTTCCAAACGGAAGAAGGGCGATATTACAAGCGTAATCTATTGCTTTTTGGGCAATTGTATTAATAAAGCCATCACCTCCACAGGCCACGACTAAATATTTCTTCAACATAAACTCCTGAGCCTTTTTGCCAGCATCTTCTAAGGACTGTGAAAAAACTATTTCTGGTTTGGTACTAGGATCTATATTTTCAATTATGCGGATTTTTTTTGTCTTAGATAGCTTTCCTGATTTCGGATTCACTATGTAAACAATATTTTCTTTCATGAGCTCTCAGAAGTATCACTATAATTGTTTAAGTGTAGAGTTTAAACAGAGCGGACGTAAACAACAAACAATTATACAAACCGCATTTTGTACTTTACTAGTAGTTAAACTAACCACTAAAATTATAATGATTAAGTTACTAAATAAGCGATGGAATGGAATAGCAATTGTATTATTGTCGTCATTCTTTTTTGCCTTCGTTCCGACGTCGGCAAAAATTGCTTTGGATAGTGGCGTATCTCTAATGGTCTTGCTAATGTCCAGATGTCTTATAGGATTGATAATTCTAGCTCCTTTAACATATGGTCTGCGGGAACCTATTTTTGTAGATAGAAAAAAAGTTCCTATATTGATATTTGTCAGTATTATTTCAGTTTGTTTAATCGCATCAACATACTATGCTATTGGTTACATTAGCATCGCTCTTGTCTTAATGATTATTTATCTGTTTCCCATCGGGGTAGCCCTTATTACAACAATTAAAGGAGAAGAACATTTATCACGCACTCAATGGTTTAGTATTATAGGTGTTCTATTAGGTCTTGGCATCCTAATTTTAGATGAACCATCAGGGACAAGTCTCTACGGTATATTTATCAGTATTATAGGTCTCTTATTATTTATCGCATTTATATACTTCACAGGGAAGTTAGTGGATGAGATAGGCTCTGTTACGATAAACTTACAGTTGAGTTTTTTCAGTGTGGTTGCGTTAATAATATATATATTATTGATACCTGTGGATCTTTCGCTTCCTACCAATAACTATGGTTGGCTAGGTATACTAGGTAATGGCATATTTTATGTCTTAAGTTATGTTCTCTTTTTTATTGGCTCGAAGGCTATCGGTATAACAACCGCCTCTGTTTTAGCTTTAACAGAACCTCTTTTTGCAACGATTATAGCACTTTTAATTCTTAGCCAGTATTTGTCGTTACAGGAATTCTCTGGTTTTATTGTAACACTTTGTTTTCTGTCTTTATTCTTGATATTTGCACACAAAAAAGATGGATAAAAAATTATTTTTAATTTAGGCAGAGAGAATTAAGTTATATTGTAATCAACTACTAGAATCCTAATTTACGCACACATTATGGAAATTAGTCTTAAAAAAAATTTAATGATGAAAATGCTCGACCAAGTTCCAAACCTCGGGTGGACATGGAATGCTTTATATGAAGCTGCAAAAACTGCCAAAAAAGCAAAAAATTCCAATAAAAAAGAATTACAGACTCTTTTTGACAATAAAATTTCTAATATCATCAGTACATTCAATGATAAATTAGATGAGGATATGTATGTAATATTTAATGCCGAAAACAATAAAGATTTGGGAACCACCGATACTGTAAAGACGCTTATTTTATCAAGGTTAAAAGCATCTGAAAATTACAAAAGTATCATCAAAACGTCTTTGTTTTTTATGGCGCAGCCAAGAAATGCCTATGATGCATTAACCCAAGTAATGAAAACATCTAATAAAATTTGGGAAATAGCAGGCGATACATCAAGTGGAGGAACATTTTACTCAAAAAGACTTATTTTGTCGGGAGTATATTCTTCCACTTTAGCGCACTGGCTTGCAAAGGAGAACCGAACGATTGGAGAGTCGGAGTATTTTTTGGACCGACGGCTCGATGACGTCAAAAATATTGGGAAAATTTCTAAACAGTCGGTTGAGGTATTTGAGAAAACTAAACGTGAGCTGGGATCAATTCTTACAAAAAAGTAGAGATGAGACCTAGTTCTCAACCAAAAAATTAAAGTCATGTAGAAAATAAATGAGCGAAAAAATCAGAATATTCTCTTACCTACCAAATCCAAGGGTATGGAAGTCCCTAATCACTGGAAGACTTGGTCGTGTTAAAGTAAAGGTCTTGGGTGATAAACCAAAAAATTTAGTTGATTGGTTATGGGACTTTGATGCCGAGAAGCTAAGTAATTTAGAACTTGATGACATAAAGCACTTTGAAAGACAGGGTAAAAGAGGATTTAAAGGTAGTCTTTACAAAACGGATAGCTTTCTTGAAAAGCATCCCTTTGGTACGGTGCCCGCCGGTTTCAATAACGATGGGTCAATAGGTATCTTTGAGTCGAATAGTATAATGCGCGCAGTGGCTCGTAGTTCAAATGTTACATCACTTTATGGAGATAATGATCCCTATCTACAATCCCGAATAGACAGTTTTCTTGATGCAAATCTCGTCTTTTCAAGAGAATTTCAGGTATATGTTTTAGAATTAAAGTCATTAAATGATCAGTTCTATAACAGGATGAAAGCAGCCTATTCATTCTATATTGGAGGTATAGAAAATGCCCTTTCAACAGGAAAGTTTATCTCTGGATCCTATTTGACGATAGCTGATATCTCTTTTGTCTGTGACGTGGCACAATTTTTGAGAGAACGAGACCGCCGGACCATTATTAACGAACAGGGATATGAGATTATATCAAAAAATTTTGAGAAAGATTTTCCAAAGTCACACAAACACTTGATGAATTTATATAATAAAGATGATTTTCAAAAATTCATGAAAGGCTATCTCGATGGGATCTTGACTTGACAATTTATATAAAGATTAAGTTACTTCCGAATAGACTAGCTTCTCTTTTATAGGCAGGTGAATAAGAGCAGCAAAAACTGCAAGAGCTGCATCAAGAAGCCAAACAGTAGTATAATCTCCTGTAACACTGAAAAAAGTATCCTCCAAGATATGCCCCAAGAAAGCCACCAATCTGATGCGAAAAGAGAGCGAAGCCAAAAAGTGTTGCCATGAATTGTGGACCGAACATTTTTCCTACCAACCCAGCAGTTGCCGGAATAACAGAAAAATAGGTTAGCCCTAAGGCGGCAGAAAACAAAATAATGGATATTAGGTCTTTAGGTGATGCAAGAAATAAAAGTACAATTATGCATCGAGCAAAATACGTATAAGCAAGAAAAATTCGCATGCTCCTTTTTGATATATACCAACCAGCAAATATACTTCCTACAATATTGAAAAGACCAATAAGGCCTAACGACCAGCCAGAGACTGTCGGTGGTAACCCACAAACCTGAATGACACCTGGCATATGGGTAGCTATAAAGGCAACATGAAATCCACACACGAAGAAACCTACAACCAAATAAATATAGCTTGGAGTATTAAAGGCAATTCTCAGTGTCTCTGATAAGCTTTTTGTTTGAACACTACTAGGCTGTTTCGTATCTGTCCTTGATCTAAGAGTGAAAGAAAAAGGCAATACCAATAATAAAACTGTGCATAAAAATAAAATACACAAAATCCAACCAAAATTTACAATTATAAATCCCGCGAGTGGAGCTAAAATTAGTTGCCCTAACGATTGACCAGCGTTTACCAAACCAAATGCCATTCCAACTTTATTTTGGGGAATAAGTCTATTTACGGAGGCAAGCACTACAGGAAGTCCAGCAACACCTAATCCGATAGAAGAAATAACACCTAGTGAAATTGATAAAGTAAATGCCGTAGTGGAATAAGGTATTAAGATAATACCTAAAAGACCCAGTAAAATACCCACAGTTAAAGTTTTACCAGACCCATATTTGTCTGCTATCATTCCAGCAAATGGCGATATAGCGCCTACCACTAGCTGGCCAAGCGCAAATGCGAAACTGATTTGTAGATAATTTAGCGTTTGAGATTGATCAATACCCTCAATTGTAAGTGAGAGTGAGTTTCGGCTCCCAAACATTGCTGCAACTAGACAGGATGCTGCTACAACGATCAGTAAAAAATTTTTATTTTTTTTTTGTTTTTTCGAGACAGCTGGTGACGACATCATAAATTCCTTCTTAAGTTCTCGATTAGAACTAAAAAAACGCGTTGTAAAGGAAAATTAATAATACCTCTAATTTAAGTGATTTTTCTTTAAGCTCATTGTGTTAAGGTAACAAAGTTACTAAAAATGGAGGATATGTGTACCATCAGCTTGACGATGATCGGCCAAAAGACGAATGTGGTGTCTTTGGGATATATGGGCACGATGATGCAGCTGCAATAACGACGCTTGGATTACACGCCCTCCAGCACAGAGGGCAGGAGTCCGCGGGAATTGTTACGTTTGATAAAAACCATTTCCATGCAGAAAGAAGAATAGGCTTAGTAAGTGAACATTTTACGAAACAAAGCGTTATAGATAGGCTTTCTGGAAATACAGCGATTGGCCATGTTCGGTATTCAACTACTGGAGGTACGGTTCTTAGAAATGTGCAACCTCTCTTTGCTGATCTTACAGTTGGAGGCTTTGCAATAGCTCATAATGGAAACCTTACAAATGGCCTCACGTTACGACATGAGTTGAAAAAAGAAGGTGCCATTTTTCAATCGACATCGGACACGGAAACAATCCTTCAATTGGTAGCCCGATCAAAAAAAGGTAATACAATTTCAAGATTTATCGATGCACTTTCTCAGATTGAAGGTGCCTACGCTTTAGTTGCATTAACAAACAAAAAATTAATTGGAGTAAGAGATCCGTTGGGAATTAGGCCGCTGGTGCTTGGTCAATTAGACGGAAACTATATACTGACTTCAGAAACCTGCGCCTTAGACATTATTGGTGCAAAGTTTATTAGAGAGGTGGAAAATGGTGAGATTGTGGTAATTACTGACAATACTATCGAGAGTATTAAACCCTTTCCACAAGTCAAACCAAGGCCATGCATTTTCGAGTATATTTATTTCTCAAGACCCGACAGTATCGTAGGAGGATTAAGTGTATACGAATGTCGGAAAGGCTTTGGTAAAGAACTGGCCAAGGAGTCTTTTATACAGGCTGATATGGTTATTCCTGTCCCAGACAGTGGGGTGCCGGCTGCGATAGGCTATGCAGAACAGTCCGAGATACCTTTTGAAACCGGTATTATTAGAAACCACTATGTTGGTCGAACATTTATCGAACCCCAGCAGTCTATAAGAGCATTCTCTGTCAAACTCAAGCATAACGCTAATAAGATTTTAGTTGATGGGAAAAAGGTAATATTAGTTGATGATTCACTAGTTAGAGGTACTACATCTATAAAAATTGTTAGAATGATGCGGGATGCAGGAGCCCGTGAGGTACATATGCGTATAGCTGCACCGCCTATAAAGTATCCAGATTATTATGGGATTGACACGCCTGTAAAAGAAAATTTACTAGCGGCAAATAACAAACTAGATGAAATAAGGGATATGTTAGACGTTGATAGTATAGCATACTTATCCATTGATGGTCTATACCGTGCAATGGGTCATAAAGATGGAAGAGATCCCCAAAGCCCAAGTTACACGGATCACTGTTTTACGGGTGATTATCCAACTACCCTAATGGATCAAAGCGGAGAAGAAAATATCAGACAACTATCACTGCTTTTTGAAACTGAAAAAGAATAAGAAAGTTTTTATCTTACAACCGTAAAGGTTGTATCATTTTCTAGACTACTATCTCTCACAACTCGAGTTGGACCTAACTTTGATACGCAAAAATCGATAACTTTTGACGCATTTGCGTAATAAATATTTTGTGACGAAATTTTGCTTGTTTTTGATGTTTGTAAGTTAAAAATCATAGCAGTTTTTGTGTAGGACCAGCATTCAGATAGGCAACTAAATAGATACTGTTCCCATAATGAAACGTTTTTTGTTGTAGCTAGGTTATAAGTACCAGACATAGTTACAAAGTCCTTTTTTGATGATGGTTTGCTATCGATTATGAATCTAAGATTCGCCTCCGTAAACTTACTACGACAATGTTTTATAAACTTTGAATTAATATCAAATCCCTCATAGTTAAACTTAATTCTATTATGGTTTCTATTTAGATAATCAGCGAAGGAACCGTATCCACAACCAATATCAGCAATTTCCAACACAATATGGTTTCTTGAAATTTTTTGAATTTCCTCGAGGATTAGATCAAATCGTTTTTCTTGACGCGCAGTTGAAGCCCAAAAAAACTCCTTTAGCTGTAGGCCCAAACTTTTCAAACCTTTTTGAGTATTGAGAATTAATTTCAGTTTCTAATAATGCCCAGCTTTTCATTTTTTAGTACAATCAAATTACAATTCACTTAATCATGTAGTATATTCAAATCACCTGAGGCAAATCCTCTGCTACTAATTTAAACATAAAGAGAAGAATAGGAATATTAAAGATGGGCACGAGTATGATGAAAGCAATAACCTATAGTGAATTCGGTATATCTACTGATGTTTTAAAATTAAAAGAACTACCGATTCCAAAACCAGGTAAAGGTGAGGTACAAGTTTCCCTCCAATTCTCTGGTTCCAACCCATCAGATGCAAAGTCAAGAGCAGGAAATCGGCCTGGAGTTACTAAACCACAGTTTGGGCAGATCGTTCCAAACTCCGATGGCTCTGGGGTTATCAGTGCTGTTGGAGAGGGCGTTCAAGAAAGTCGAATTGGACAAAGAGTGTGGATTTGGAACGGTCAATGGCAACGACCAAACGGAACTGCAGCAGAGTATATTACGGTTCCAAGTACTCAAGCTGTCGAAATGCCAGGTGATATGTCTTTTGAAACGGGTGCTTGTTTGGGAATTCCTGGACTAACTGCTTCGTATTGCACGCTGGGAGATGGACCACTTAAAGGGAAAACAGTGTTTGTATCTGGAGGAGCGGGGGCAGTAGGACATACGTGCATACAATTGGCCAGGTGGTCTGGTGCAAATGTAATCGCCTCTGGATCTGAAAACGGGTTCGAGCACATTAGAGATGCGGGTGCAGACCATGTATTTGATTATAGAGATCCCAATTTATCCAAAAAGATTTTAGACATATGTCCTGCAGGAGTTGACCGAGCTATAGAAGTGGAATTTGGGGAGAATGTAAATCTCTTGCACAAGATTGTCAGACAAAATGGAGAGATTTCTCTGTATGGGGGTGCAAAAAATATGAACCCTACATTTCCTTTTGGACCCTACCTTTTCAAGGCTTTAAAGATTAATATTGCACTGATTTATATTTTGCCTAAGCAAGACCGAGATATTGCTATACAAGCGTTACATGATGCTCATTCAGACGGTGCTCTTAAGATGGCGGTTGGTGGTGTTTTTAACCTTGAGGAATGTGCATTATCTCATGATGCTACATTAACTCCTGGTAGAAAGGGTAGTGTTCTTATAAAATTAAAATAGTTTATTTGGTTCTATAGGCAGACGGATAGACAAAAAGTCCACCCGTCTGCGAAATCGCTTTTAAATATGCATCAACATGCGTGAAGATTTAAGCGCTCCTAAATCGTTAGCTTTTTCAACTAGAGCGGCAAAATCTGGGTTTTGTGACATTGCGTCTACTGATGTCCCCCAATGTTCTAGCGAGTTAAATCGATAAACCACGCCCATCATCTCATGGTCTGAGGCCAACATAGGCACACCAACTCCCATTGAAACATCAAGACTTTTCGTAAGCGCATCCATTTCAGGTGCAAGTTCAAGAGCCTTCGAAAGATTTTTTCGAGGCATGTGATACATGCGTTGAACAAGTATTGGTCTCGGAGGATTGGTAGGAGCTCCATAAGCCATCCTAAAAAGGTTCGGACCTCTTAGTTCTCCTGCGGGGCTCGCTGAGCGTTCATCCATGAGTGCAGCCATGTCAGAGTCTCCAGAAAAACTTTGGAAAGCTGTCGCGCCCTTTGAAAATGACTCATACATACTCATAAGGACTAAATCACCAACACCCTGCCCAACAATCACTTTCCACAAGCGAGTTGTTGCTCCATGCTTGGCAAGTATTTCGCTTCCTCTCTTAAATCTGAGCTCAGCTAATTTTTCTTTACCTACGTCAGGTGTTACTTCTCTAATAGATACTATGTTCATTGGTCCCTCCTTTTTTAGTTCAAATAATGTACTATTATAGCAATTATTTTTAAAAAAAATATGACAAAAATTTCACATAAAAAAAAAAAATGATAAAATATTTTCGAACATGATAGAAAATTTGTCATAAATGAAAAAAAACCCTCATTATATATTCTACTACGGATGGGCAAACAAAAAGGATTTGTGACCGAATAATTGATTTCTCAAAGAGAAAATCGGAAATAACTCTATGTGGAATAGAAAACGCTCCCGAGATTGATTTGGCTCAATACTCAAAAATAGTGATTGGAGCCAGCATTAGATATGGAAAACATAATCCGCTAGTATATGAGTTTGTTAAAGTAAACAGAGATGAGCTACAAAAAAAATCCACTGCGTTTTTCACAGTAAATGTTGTTGCTAGAAAAAAGGAAAAAAACCAACCAAATACTAATCCTTATATGAAAAAATTCTTAGAATTATCGGGGTGGCAACCGGATAAATTAGCAGTTTTTGCAGGAAGGATTGACTATCCTAGTTACAGGTTTTTAGATCGCCTAATTATTCGATTTATTATGCTTATAACAAAAGGTCCAACAGATACTAGCCAGACGTATGAGTTTACTGACTGGAACAAAGTTGCAAATTTTGCGAAGGAAGTTTTATAACTTTAAAAGTGGGAGAGGGCTGTTACCCCCTCCCTGTTTATTTTATTTAATTTTTATAAGACGCGGCTTCTTTTCTTCTGGAACTACTCTCTCTAATTCAATTGAGAGCATTCCGTCTTTTAAAGCCCCGTCTTTAACGATTATGTCGTCGGCTAAAGTGAATTTACGAGTAAAATTTCTGGAAGCGATACCTCGATAGACTTTTTTGTCGCTCTCTTCAACTGTTTTCATTGATTTGATTGTCAAAACGCCGTCCGCTAGTTCAACGTCTATATCAGATTTATTGTAGCCGGCTAATGCCATTTCAATTGTGTACTTATAATCATCGTGTTGCACGATGTTATAATGGGGAAACCCCACATTAGTGTCACTCTGGTGCGCTGCGTAATCCCAAAGGCGATCAAACGTCTTATCAAAACCAACGGCAAAGGGTGAAAATGTATTAGTGTCAAATGCCTGTAAGGCACTTCTTAGTGTGCTTAAACTATTCATTATTATCTCCTTTATTAAGCAAGATTTATGTGAGTAGACCCCATTAGGCGTCTACATTTTTCAGATGGGTACTAAAAAAAAAATTACAAGATGTATGCTTGTAAAAGTGTATTTTTATTTTTCCGTTAGCCCATAAGGTTTGAGGGCAGATATTAACTCGTTTAGATATGTTTTATCACGCGCAGTAATATATTCTTTATGAATAATCTCACCTGTTTTACCCTTTCCGTCGATGGCTTTATGTAGCTCGAACATTTTTTTTGCTTTCTTCTTACTTCCCTTCAACTCGTACAGATAAGCAAGCTGCAAATATAATGTTTGGTCAACCCCACTCCAATTATGCTTTTCATTTAATTTCATAAGAGCGAAGCTCTCAGATTTCTCATATTGTTTATTTTCAATTAAAGCGTGATTGTACATATAAAATATCCATGCCGCATGGTGGGGATTCGACAACATTATTTTTTCATAGTTTTCTATTGCTTCTCCTAGATTACCACAGGAGTGAATAACTATATTGGCTGTGGCTAAATCTGAAAGATCTTTTACTTCCTTTATCAATGTGGGTATTCTACTACAGGCTTTGTCATACTTTTTTAAAAATAATTCGATCATGCCTGCTAAAGTTTTAGGCGTTGCCCAATCAGGAAACTCATCAATTGTATTTAATGCAATAGAATAGGCCTTTTCCATATCTCTTTTGGGATCATCAGACATTCTCATAGTGACTTTTCTCCAATGAACCCATGCCATCATAAAATTTAATCGTCGGTGGTTTGGATCTAGCTCTATGGCCTTTTTCCATAGCTTTTCGGCTTTTTCACTTCCCTCCACCGTTTTAAGGTCAAAAGCAGCCCATGCATTGAGAAAATGTCTATACGCCTCTGGGTTAGTGAAATAATTTTTCTGGGTTAACTGTGATCCGCTTGTCTTAACTCTCATCTGCTCCAAAATGGCTATACTTATCTTTTCTTGAACAGGAAAAAGTTCCTTTAACTCCTTAAAGTCAAAAAGTTTTGACCATACAACCTCACTCTTTTTGAGATCAGTCATTTGTAAGGAAACGCGATAGGTTCCTTCAGCACCCTGAACATCTCCTCTTAAAAGATATTGAATGCCATAGTTTTCTAATATCTCGCTATCAGAAAAATTTTTCTCTTGAACATATTTACCAGTGCTAGAGGAAGATACCAATATTGAGTCATTAATTGATAAGGTAGAGATAATATTACTTGTTATTCCAAATCCTATGAAGTCATTATCAGATTTCCCAGTTTGATTTTCAAATGGAATGACCAAAACTGAGGGTTTATCCGTTGGCATCATTTGAATTTTGCTTACTGGTTTTGTATCTGATTGGAGATACAAAATAATTCCAATAACTACTACTGCGAATACAGAGGCTACAATACCTAAATTTCGTAGTATCGGATTTGAAAATGTTCTTAGAGTTCGTTTTTGCGATTTACTCAAAAGAATATCATAGGCGTGAAATTCATTTTCTTTGACTTTTTGTAAACCAAGATCATTGAAGGGTAAATTTACTTTTCCTTTAACTAAATCAAATATTGACTTGGAAATCGTTACTCCTGAAGGTTGAGCCAAGGCCTCTAGTCTTGCTGCAATATTAACGCCATCTCCAAGAAGATTTCGCTTCTCTTTTATTACGTCACCCATATGTATTCCAACTCGAAATTGCAACTTAATTGGAAGATTATTCTGAGAGTAAAATTCTCTTAGACGTCCTTGGAATTCAGATGCGCATTCAACAGCTGATACGGCACTAGGGAATTCGGCAAAGAAAGAGTCGCCACCAGAATTAAAGAGACGCCCTTCATATTTTTTGAACAGATCTTTAAGAATATTTTCGCACGCGCGAAGAGTTTTTACTGACTCATTCTCATTTTTTTCCATATGCTTGCTATAACCAACGACGTCAGTGGCAAAAATAACTGCTATTTTTCTATTTATGGTGTTAATGATTTTGCTCTCATAGAAGTTTATATAAAGAACTATTAATCAAATATATCGCAAATGGCTAATTTGTGTATAGTAAATTTGTCTGGTAAGCGGTTGTAAGTAGCAAAATTATTAACAAAAATGGAGTAGGCGCATTGATTGCTGTAATAAGCTATTTTGATGGTAATCCAGAGCCTTTAAATTGTGAGAGCGTTGTAGCAGAAAACACTGCAACCTCTCGTGATGGTTTTTATTTTGTGCCTTTGAATAAAGATGACGTGCCCTTGGGAACTCAAATAATTTTAAAAGAAGAACCAATAGAGGGGCTAAAGAAATATTTGTCTAATAAAAACTTTCAGGGTATTGGACCAAAGAATGCTGATACCATAGCGCAGAATATTGGGATGACAGTTATCAAGTATTTACATGAGCGCAATGTAAACATACTTGAAGAAAAAACGTCAAAGAAACTTTCCGAAGCTTTATTAGGAGGATGGGATCTAGATTATGAAAACTCAGGGTTTGAAATATTATTTTCACAAATTGGCTTTTCATATACACAAAAGAAATTTGTTAAAGAAGAGTTTGGGAATAAGTTTTTTGCTGAAATACATAAAGATCCATATATGGTGCTTCAAAAAATTCCTAGACTCAGCTTCGATAAGATAGAGAGTATTATTTCCATTTTTGGAATTGAAGTTTCTTTAGATCAAAAAATAGTTGCTGCTACGAGACATGCACTGATGCAAAGTGAAGCCGAACGTGGCAATACCTGTGGGCCTTTAGAAAGGGTTTTACTGAGAACTCAAGAAATAACAAAAAATGACATTGAAACAATTCAAACGGCTATTAACAGCCATGAGCATTTATTTAATAATTTTAAAGTGCAAGATAAAAATTTTTTAGAAACCATAGAAGCATGTGAACGAGACAATGATATTGCTCAACAGATCTGTTTGATAAAAGATAATTTCAAACCAATAAAGGGCAAGCAGTTTTCGGCTAACAAAAATGCCACCAATCCTTTATCAGAAGAACAAGTGCAAGCAATCCAAAATTCATTAGAAGCAGGAGTTTCGATTATTACTGGTGGCCCAGGAACAGGTAAAACAAGAATTATAGAAGGCCTCGCTCAAGTTTTAGTCAACGGCTTTAGAAAGACAATTCGTATCTGTGCTCCGACGGGACGAGCGGCAAAACGAATAGCAGAAAATCAAGCATTAAAAAAATTTCAACCATCGACAATTCACATGCTAAAAGCGATGATAGATTCATCAGCAAAGGAAATTGAGTTTGATACTTTGATTGTGGATGAATCCTCCATGATCGATATAAATTTATTCAATGATTTGGTCAAAATGCTACCTTTAAGGTCACAACTTATTTTAATTGGAGACGTTGACCAACTACCTCCTGTCGGTGCAGGGCAACCATTTTTAGATTTAATAAGATCAAAAAAAATTGTTGTTAGCAGATTATCAAAGCAATTTCGACAAGGCATTGATAGCGTGATCCCAAAAGTAGCTAGAGCAATAAATAAAGGCGAGTTAATAGAATTCTCTTCAGATTTTTCTAGCTCAGGCTTTTCATTTGTAGAAGTTGACAAGGGTCAAGTTGTCGAAAAAATTATTGAAGTAGTTGATTTTTTTACCGGGAATAAAAACGGCAGTATAGATTTTGAAAAAACACAAATTCTTTCCCCAATGCGCCGTTATTCTAGTGGTCTTATAAATTTAAATTCAATTATGCAAAAAAAATATAACCCTAATGGTGAAAAGGTTTTTTCAAAAATGGAGGGTGAAAAAGAAATACAATTTTGTGCAGGGGATAAGGTGATATGTACACAAAATGATTATGATATTGATGTTAGAAATGGCGATATTGGTTACGTTGTAAATAAAGTTGGAAAAAATATTAGAGTGGAGTTTGATGGAGAAATGAAACTCTTTCATAACAATAAAATAGATTATTTAGATTTAGCGTATGCTATAACGGTTCATAAGAGTCAAGGCTCTGAATACCCAAACGTTGTGATGCCAATAGTGGATGATCATCGCATAATGCTTACAAGGAAATTGATATATACGGCAATCACAAGAGGGAAGCAAAATGTCTGCTTAATTGGGAGCAAAAGAGTATTACGAGAAGCACTTAAAAAAGTTTTTTTAAATTTACGGTATTCTAATCTCAATCAAAAAATTGAAAAAGCTAACATAAATTTATTTCACCAAAATTAGGTTAGTAAGATACATATTTTACACAAAGGAAAAATTTTATGATCATCAAAGCACCCATAAAATTAATTGGTAACAACGGATCACCCTACACACGAAAGATGGTTGCCTTATTAAGGTATAAGCATATCCCGTATAAAATTATCTGGGGAGAGCCAGACGAATATTTAGACCGGAACAATATTGAAAAACCTAAGCCAGTTTTACACCCAACATTCTTATTTGAAAATTCTGAAAAGAAAATTACGGCAGTTACTGACTCAACCCCTATCATTAGAAAGCTAGAGAGCAAATTCATGAGCCGCAGCACTATCCCCTCAAACCCAGTTTTGAGGTTTTTAAATTACTTACTTGAAGATTATGGTGATGAGTGGGGAACAAAATTTATGTTTCATTACAGATGGTATGATGACAAGGACATTGACAATGCGGGTACGCTGTTACCTCTGTATGCAAACTCCACACTTACAAACGAGGAACTTAGTCATAAAAAAAGAAAAAATAGCACAACGCCAACTTGGAAGGGTTTGGGTTGTAGGATCGAACAAAAAAACAGCGCCTCTCATAGACCAATGTTTCAAAAAAATTATAAGCATATTGGAGAACCATTTCATTAACTTCCCCTTTTTGCTTGGATCCCGTCCATCTTCTGCAGATTTTGCTTTCTTTGGACAGTTAAGCCAGCTGGTAGGATTTGATCCCACACCTCGCTCTATAATTGAGAAAAACTCAATGCGGACTATGGCATGGGTAGGAAAAACTGAAGACCTGTCTGGATTAGAACCTGATAGCGAAGATTGGATCAGTGACTCAAAGCTTCCCGAAACTGTTAAAAATATCTTCCGTGAAGTTGGAAAGACATATGTCCCAACTATGCTTAAGAACGAAGAAGCTTTTAATAGTGGTGAAGAAAAATGGAGTACAGAAATTTTAGGTAGTGAGTGGGAACAAAGAACATTTCCCTATCAAGTAAAATGTTTAAAATGGATTCGTGAAGAGTTCAGAAGTCTTGGTGACAAACATCAAACAAAAGTACTTAACTTACTCAAAGATACAGACTGTGAAAGGATCTTGAATTAAATAAATGCCCTTATTTTGTAAAGTTATTTATCTGGCCTTAGATTCAAGATTATTTTCTTTGTGGTAGGTATTATCTTCTCATATACGTGAGAAAGAATTTCAATCCTATCAAAAATAGTTGGGTTATTTAATAAGTATTCCCTCAGATTTTCTCCAAAAACCTGTCTTAATTGTGTTCCTATATTAATTTTGCAAATGGCAGTATTTTTTGCTAACCAATGAAGTTGGGTGGTCTTTATACCGGACCCGCCATGAATAACGAGTGGGCACTTTACAAATTTTTCAATTTGAGAGACTAGTTTGGTATCGACTTCTGTTGCCTTCTCCTGTTCGAGATGAGTGTTTCCAACAGAAATTGCTAAAGCATCTACCTTCGTAGCTGCATAAAATTTTTGTGCAAGTTTCGGTTCAGTAAACTTAGATTTTATCCCTTGATCGTAACCAACAACTCCCAGCTCTGCCTCTACAGATGCTCCATAATTTTTTGCAAGCTCCACGGCTTTGCATGTCATGTCAATATTTTCATTAAGTTCCATGTTTGACCCATCAAACATAATTGATGAAAAGCCATTATCTAGAGCTCTTTCGCACTCTTTTAAATTAGTAGAGTGGTCCAATAGAGTTACGATATTATTTGATGCATCTTCTGCAAGTTTTCTTAACATCGGCCCCATTATTTCTATAGGAGTGTTTTCGCGGCAATTTGGTCCAACTTGCAAGATAATTGGGCAGTTAATTTCTTCTGCTGCCTTTACATAATATTTTGCATCTTCCCATCCCAGTATAACTAAACCTGCAAGTGCGTACCTCTTGCTTCTAGCAACATGAAGCTCTTGGCTAAGTGTAGATAAGGTCATTTAAATTTGGCTATCATATCTTTAATGCCAGGTATAGTTTCGACTTGCCAGCTATATTCAGGTTGAAAATATTGAACTAAAGATCTCTGAGATTTACCGGCTAAAATTGTGAAATAGTACATCTGATAACCTGGAGCGACCACACAAGGATGATACCCCTTATCAATTACAAAAGTTGATCCATCCACTATATGATGCGCATCTCCAACCTTTTTATTTTCTCCTTGCAATAATTGAAGAGCAAATCCTTCCTTAGGATCGAATCTAAAGTTGTAGACTTCATCATGGTGTGTTTCACCATCTCTATCAGTATCGTGTTTGTGGGGTGGAAACCCTGACCATCCACCTTTACCGACAGTAAAAAGCTCAGAAACTAATAGGCGACCAACTTTTCCATTTTGTTTTTGTCCTAAGATATGTTTAATTTTTCTATGAGTTTTGGTGTCGTCAGAACCATATTGAACTACATCCACGTCTTCTCCCATAATATAGAATGGCCGTAATTGCTCTGAATACTTGGCTCCCGCAATAAAAATTTCCGCTTGGTCACAGGCACATTTTATTTTTGCGGTTAAACCCGTTGGCACATATACCCCCTCAGGCTCTCCGTCCCAAACGTTATTCATCCGATTACCTATTAAACGTTCGTCCAAAGAATAGACATTCACAATAATACTCCCTGTCACAGGGACAATGCAGCTCTCATACTCTTTTAATTCGTATACAAATTCTTCATCTCTATTTAAAGTAACCCTATTGAAAAAAGCGTATGGAACTTTTGCATCGTTTATATCAATTATGGGTCTATTATCATTGTCATGGGGCGGTATGTGCAATTTATACTCCTAATGTGTCTCGATAAATTCAATTAGCTGGTTAAGATTGGGCATTGCCGATGCGCATCCTTCTTTCGAAACGACAATAGCTGCAGACGCGTTACCTCTTTTTATAGCTGATTCTAAACTTAATCCATTTGAGAGTGAGTGAAGAATTGTACCTAAGAACGCATCACCAGCTCCGTATGGTTTCTTTGCTTTCACTTTAAACACGGTATATGACTCCGTTTCACCATCTAAAATAATGTCACAACCATCAGCTCCTTTTTTGAATAACACTATTTGGTTTGGTTTAAAATTAGCACTGACCTTTCGTAAATCCGTTTGTTCAAACATTATTTCAAACTCTTCTCTATTGCCAACACACATATCAGCTATTTTTGCAACTCCTCGAAGTTCAGCGGATGCCAATGATATTGAAGTCCAAGCATTTGCTCTGTAATCAACGTCGAATATAACTGGGCATTTTGCATTTTTTGATTTTTCGATAAGTAGGTTTATTGTCGATCTCGATGGTTCATCCGAAAGCGCAGTTCCAGTGATCACAATACCGGCATAATTCTCTAGATTTAAGTTATCAATATTTTGTTTATCTATCAAAAGATCAGCGGCATTATTACGATAGATAACGACCTTTGGCTCTTCTCTTATCTCTGCTATTGCAAGTGATGTACGAGCATTATTATTTTGAGACTTGGTTACTAGTGAGGTATCTACTTTATGCTCTTCTAATTTTTTCCAAACAAAATCACCAATTTCATCGTCTGAGACCACAGTTATAATTTTAGAACGACCTCCGAGTTTGGAAATAGAAACAGCAATGTTTGCAGCAGATCCCCCCAAATCAGAGATAAATGTACCAGCTTCACTCGTTTGTTTATTGGCTGGTTTAGGGTAAAGGTCCATTCCAGCTCTTCCTACAATTACAAATTTACCCTTTGCCATTCGTTGTTTTAATTTTATGGGTAATTCGATGGTCATTAAACTTAGGAAACTATCTTAAAATCATATTCTTCTAAGTAGGAAACTAAGGTATTGAAACCCTTTTTTGCGTACTCAAATGGATTGGCTTTCAGAGGATCTTGCTCTGCTTCAATCACTATCCAACCTTTGTATCTAATATCTTTAAGCCGTTTGATAAATTTTCGATAATCAATGCAACCATCTCCTGGCACTGTAAACACGCCATCCAATACACAGTCTAAAAAGCTATCTTTACTTTTATCCACATTGTTGAAAACGTCCTTTCTAATATCTTTTGTATGAATATGATTTATTCTATCCCCATAATTAGAAATAATTTTATCATAATCACCGTCGGCAAATAGAAGATGTCCTGTGTCTAGAAGAAGACCAACTGAGTCTCTAGTGCTATTCATTAATTGCTCGATCTCATTTTGTGTCTCTACGGCTGTACCCATATGGTGATGAAAGGTCAATGGTACGCCTTTGTCTAAGCAATAATCGGCTAGATCACCTAAATCTTGGCCGTATTGCTTAATATCAAATTCGGATAATCTCGGCCTCGAATTCAAGGGTATATTCTTTTTGTTTTGAACTGTATTGAACGTTTCACCATAAACTAAAACGCTCGCACCAACTTCGGCAAATAAATTTAAAGTTTCATCTAGTTTAATTTTTTCGTCTTTTAGATTATTATTTAGCATTGTGCCAGAATACCAACCGGAAATAAGCTTTAATTCATGCTCTTCTAAAACTTCTTTAAGGCTAGAAGGGGTCTTTGGAAATTTTCCACCCAGCTCAGTACCTGAAAATCCAGCCAATCGTGTTTCTTTTAAGCATGTTTCTAAACTCGTATCACCTCCAAGTTCAGGTAAATCATCATTAGTCCATGAGATTGGTGACATACCAAGCTTTACCTCCATATACAACTCACTTTCTTTAAAACAATCTATTTATTCACTATCCAATCATGATTTGGATCGTTTTTAAACTTCCAAACTCTCTTGGGACCTGCCATTACATTTAAATAATAACTTTTATACCCATGTGGGACACCAACTGGATGATAGCCAGCCGGAACTAGTACGACACTTTTATCAGAGGGCGACATGGATTCATTAATACTCAAATCGTCCGTGTATACGCGTTGGGTTACGTATCCTTGCGAAGGATCTATTCTATGATAGTACGTTTCTTCAAGATAGGACTCTGTTGGTAAATTGTCCTGATCATGTTTGTGAGGCGGATAGGAGGACCAGTTTCCTGATGGAGTAATAACCTCAACTACTAATAAGCTATCAGCTGGCTCAGTTTCTGGAAGTATGTTGCAAACATATCTAGTGTTGGAACCTTCCCCCCTTTTTTCTTTTTCCATTTTCTCTGGTATAATTACGCGAAATTCCTGATCCTGAGTTAAGCCGGGTGCGGTGCAATAAGCAAACTCACAATCTGTAAGTGTATTTATTTCAAAGCTATGATTGGCTGGACAGTAAAACGCAAAAGGTGCCTCGTTATCAAAAACTGAACTTCTGCCTTTAAAGTTCCCAACTTCTTCTCCATTTAAAAAAAAGTTTATTTCTCCACTTAATAACACAACGCAGACCTCCCGTGAGTCACCATTTCTAGAGAACTTATTTCCTTTAACAGCTTTATAAACCTCTAATCCAACATATTTCCAGCCAGCACTCGAAGGAGTGATGTTATGTAATCTCATAGATTTCAAATCTGGATTAATTAGGAGCTTGCTCACTATTTGGATCCTTTGTCTTGTATTGCTCTAGCCACTAAATACTTCTTTGAAAGATCTGATTTGCTATTATCTATGAAAGTTTCTGGAATGGCCACATCCCACCAAGCACCTCCTTCCTCAGTACTTATATTTGGATCTGTATCTATCACTATAACATTGACGCCCTTTTTTGAAATTGCGCTTTTAACCTCTCTCTCCAATTCAGTTATGTCGGACACATGAGTGGCTTCAGCTCCCATAGATTTTGCATGAGAAACGTAATCAATTTCTATCTGATTCTCGAATTTAGAGTCTGAAAACAGATTGTTAAACTCGGTCCCCCCAGAAGCTTTTTGTAAGCGATTAATACAACCATAACCTCTATTATTTGTGAGGATGAGAGTCATTGAAACGCCCATCATTGCGGCGGTAGCGAGTTCCGAATTCATCATTAGGTAAGAGCCATCGCCTGCAAAAATTACATTTGGTCTATTAGGTGCAGCGAGATTTACTCCAATACCAGCTGAAACCTCATATCCCATACAAGAATACCCATATTCCATATGATACGTATCTTGATCTAAAACTCTCCAGAGTTTATGTAGTTCTCCTGGCATTGACCCTGCCGCGCCTATTACGATTGTGTTTTCTGGCACACTTCGGTTTACTGCTCCGATTACTTGACTGTCGGCAGGTAGACTGTTCGTTAAACTAGTAGAAGTTACTTTGTCTACGTCTTTTGTCCAATTCGACTTTGCTCGAGAATAATGCGCGATATAGTCTGCACTAACCTTATAATTTATGCTTTGCGCTCTCAGCAATTGGAGTGTCTCCTTAGCATCCCCCAGAACAGGTATGGACTTGTGTTTAGTTAGATCATGTGCCTGAACATTTATGGAATATACCGGAGCCTTTATTAGTCCGTTGGAGCCTGTAGTAAAATCTTGCAACCGACTTCCTACGGAAATAACGAGATCTGCACCTGATATAATTGCATTGGCTGAACTAGAACCTGTCACTCCGATAGATCCGAGGTTCTGCTCATCTTTTTCTACCAAGACTGATTTTCCAGCTTGTGTTGCCACTAGTGGTATTTTAGTTAGATCTAAAAATTTCTTTAGTTCGTTTTGCGCATCGCTATATTTTACTCCTCCACCAGCGATTACTACAGGTTTTTTTGACTTTTTTAGTGAGTTAGCCAACCTCTCTATCTCTCTTCGGTCTGGTTGAATTCTTCTGACATTCCAGTGAACAATTTCAAAAAAAGATTCTGGATAATTATAGGCTTCGGCTTGGACATCTTGACAAAACGCAAGAGTTACAGGGCCAGCCATAGCTGGGTCAGTAAGAATAGACATGGCTTTTGGTAACGCATTGAGTAATTGTTCGGGCCTAGTTATTCGATCAAAATATCTGCTGACCGGTCTGAAGCAATCATTAGCAGATACAGTTCCGTCCTCAAAATCTTCAACCTGTTGAAGTACTGGGTCAGGGCGTCTGTCAGCAAAGATATCACCTGGTAGTAAAAGAATTGGTAGCCTATTAACGTGAGCTAATGCCGCTGCTGTTACTAGGTTGGTTGCTCCAGGACCAATAGATGATGTGACGGCCATAAACCTTCTCCTTCGCATCTCTTTTGTATATGCTAATGCCGCATGGGCCATGCCTTGCTCGTTATGCCCTCTATAAGTCGGAAGTTCGGATTTATGCTTTTCTAAAGCCTCACCTATGCCAGCAACGTTACCGTGACCAAATATTCCCCACACACCTTTGAAAGCCATTTCAAACGATCCATCAAATTGTTCAATCTTCTGGGCAATCATCCACTTTACCAGAGCCTGCGCTGCAGTTAATTTAACTGTTTTCATTTTTAATTTTTCCTCTTCCATAACTTTATAAGCGTAGTAAATTTTTTAAACATCTCATCCTTTGCTTGTTGATTAGTTATTTTATTTCCAAACCACTTTCTGGCTGTATCAAAAAATATCGACCGTCCCACTGCAAACCCCTTTACGTGTTTATAATTTTTACATAGATCAAAAACTGAGGCCAATTTATCTGAGGGCGCATCCATGCCCAAAACGATTATTCCTTGGGCATATGGATCAAACTGCTGTACGATATCATTGGCTTTTGACCAAAACTCGACATTTTCAATAGGCTCTAGTTTCCACCAATCGGGATAAATATTCTCTTCATACAACTCCTGCATAAGAGATAGGATCTGCTCAGGAGAGCTAGCTTTGTCATTTCTTTTTGTAATAATCTCCAATAATAGTTCATGGTTAGTAAGCCTACACGCTTGCGCTAATCGACTTAAAAGTTTTACTTGATGTTCATAGATGTCTTTTGGATCATCATTTCTTAAGGGTGCCAAGACTTTCACACAATGATTAACTGGCCAGTTTGCCAGTCGTGATCCTATATCAGGCTCCTCAGTTAATTCTAAAGGAAATACACCTGCCTTTTCAATTGGTCTACCAATCCATATGTCATGATCAGACGCGGCATGCAAAGAGCTTTCTGCATATTCTTCATCTAAAAGGATACCTACATTTTCTCGCTCAGTTTTTTGCGCCTCCAAACAGGCCTCTAATGCCATTGATTTGAAAACAGCGATATCCTCTTTTTGTTTTTCATTTTCCTCTGCCAGCTTTTTAAATTGCACTCTGTGATCTATTGCCAAAGTAAAAAGGTTATCAAAACTCTTTCTTCGATTTGTACTCCAATGCAGTTGTTCAAGAAATGTATCTTGTCTTAAAGAAAAGTACTGGCTACCATTTTTGAGGTAGTGTTCTAACTCTATTTTAGATGGATAAGCTGGTGCACATCCATGTCTAGAGACTGCTAAAGCACCACATGCATTGGCATACTTCGCACATAATTCCAACGACTGGTCATTTAACCAACCATATAAAAAACCTGCCATAAAGCCATCACCAGCACCCAGGACATTAAATATCTCAATTTTATTAACTTTTACAGAAATACCTGAATCCCAGTTAATTATAGCATCGGGGAAAACGGTGCACCCCATGGCGCCCCTTTTACAGACTATTATAGCTTGTGTTAGTTCACGACAGATTCGAAGCGCTTTTAATGTGTCTTGAGTTCCTCCTGCTATATGCCATTCTTCTTCCGTTCCTACAATAAGATCACAGTGGCTTATGATTTTTTGAACATGACTTGTTACGACCTTACTTTCTTCGAACCTGCTCTCACCATCACCATGACCGCCTAAGGACCAGAGGTTTGGACGATAATCAATATCAAACCCAACAAGCACATTATTACTTTTTGCATAGTTAATTGCTTGGAACGAAGCTTCTGATACTTGCTTCGAGCTAAAGTGGGTACCGGTTACAACAACACATTTTGAGCGTTTAATAAAATCTGGATCAATTTCATTCTTTGTGAGGCCCATATCAGCACAATTCTCACGGTAAAATAATAGAGGGAATTGTTCCTTATCGCGAATTCCTAAAATAGCGAGAGCGGACAAACGTTCCTTATCAATAATAATTCCCTCTGTGTTTACACCCTCTCTAGTTAATTGCTCAGTAATAAATCGCCCGAAATGCTCATCACCTACTCTTGTAATGACTGCAGATCTCAAACCTAATCTTGATGCTCCGATGCTAATGTTAGTAGGACTACCCCCAATGTATTTTTGGAACGACGTCATGTCTTCCAGTCGTCCTCCAACTTGCCCTCCATATAAATCTACTGAAGATCGTCCAATTGTTATTACATCAAGATCATTTTTTTGATTAACCATTTTACTTTTAAGCCTTTCAAAAAGCTGATGTTTTCCCCTTTTAAATCACTGCTATCTTCCAGAGAATTCTGTTTCAAGTTTCTCTAACTCTGCACCACCTGCCATCAAGGGTCTAAGGTTATTCATATCAATTTCGTCTCTTGATCCCTCGGCCAAAACTTTTCCTCTGTTCAGAAAAGCAAAACGATCTCCCAAAAGCTTAGCATGCATATCATTATGGGTTATGAATATTATCGCTATGTCACCTAACTCTTTTACTTTTTTTATAGTTCTTAAAACTTCTAACTGCTGTTTTTGTCCGAGGGCCGAAGTTGGCTCATCCAGAATAAGAACATTGGCTCCAAAATAAATAGCTCTAGCGATCGCTAGTGTCTGTCTTTGACCACCTGACATAGTTCCTATCGGTTGTGTTGGGTCCGCTACATCAATACCCAGTTTCGCCATTTCCTTTTTTGTGATGGTATTCATCAGAGGCATATTTAAAAATAAGCCTTTGGTAATCTCTCTACCTAGAAAGAAATTTCTAGTCACACTCATCAAAGGTTGTAACGCCAAGTCCTGATACACCGTACCGATACCAGCAGACACAGCCTGTCTTGGTGACTTAAAATTCACTGGCTCACCGCTCAGCAGTATTTCGCCCTCACTAGGCATGTGGACCCCAGATAACAGTTTTATTAGTGTTGATTTACCTGCACCATTATCACCCAATAAAGCCGTTATCTCACCCTTAAAAACCTTAAATGATATATCCTTCAGCGCTATTATGTTACCAAAAAACTTCGATACACCCCTAAATTCAATTGATGGGATCATAGTCTCTTTAGCCTTTCACTATCCTGTCTCTCAAAAATTGGTTTAAAAGAGCAGATCCTAAAATTAGCATTCCTAGCATCACCCTAAAAAGGTTATTGTCGATAAAAGGTACAAAGTTTATTCCTCGGCTTGCGATTGCAAAAATTAATGCCCCAAGAACTGCTCCAACGACAGAGCCGTAACCGCCGGTTAATGCACAGCCGCCAATAACCGCCGCTGCAATTGCATGTAGTTCACGAAAATCTCCTGCTTTGGGATCTGATGCACCAGATGTCATTACGGTTAAAATACCTAAGAGACAGGCAAGAGAGGTCGAGATCATAAATAAGCTAATTTTCACCCTTGCTACTGGAACACCAACAGCTCTTGCAGCCACTGGGTCACCTCCAGACGCATAGATCCAATTTCCATATGGTGTTCGATTGGTAATGAAAGCAACTATGAATACAAGAATGATAAAGTAATAAACTTCGGCATCGAAGGGAACCCCAAAAGCCTTGTCGAATGCGAAAATGTTATCAATCAGTGTAGGATCCTCTCCACCTCCTGGAGGTGGTTTTAGATTTGCCTTCACAGATAATCTAGATTGATTGAAAAACGTTTGGCTAAGAAAAACTGCGAACCCTCTACTAGCAAACCAAAATGCCAGAGTTACGATAAAGCTGGGAAGTCCCGTTCTAACAACAATTACTCCAATGATAAATCCTAAAAAAGCCAGCTCTATAAAGGTTAAAATGATCGCCAACTCAATAGGCACTCCAAATAAAAGAAAAATGGCAAAGCTATGTCCAGCTAAAGCAATATTTGCTCCCATGCTGAGATCAAACTCTCCTGCTATCATCAAAAGAGAGGCACCGATAGCTAAGATGCCCACAAACGCTGCTAGCTCAACCCATGCCTGGATTCCAATTGGATTTAGCCACATTGCTCCAAAGGTGCCACTGATTGAGGTAAGCGTCATAAAAGTAATGACAATTATTATTAAACCAAAAACAGACCCTAACTCTGGTCTAGATATAGATCTTCTGATTAATCCGATATCTCGTATGCGTTCATCAGATGCCATTTGTCCCCCTAAAATAAGTCTGGCAAATCGCTATGATTTGCCAGACCGTTATAAATAAGAAAGAGGTATACTTCTTATCTTTCTTTTCCTGCTAGTTTCTTCACTAATTCAACATTTCCCTTTGTCACAAAACCTGGACCTGAGTTAATTGAATTACCTGGAAGAGTACCATTTCTATGATTTAGATGTAGTACTACCACTGGTACATAGCCTTGCAAAAATTGCTGCTGGTCGATGGCGTAGTTAACTGTACCGTCAATTATTCCATCCACAATTGCTGGACCGAGGTCAAAACAACCTAAAACGACTTTTCCAGCTTTACCCATTTCCTTAAGAGCAGCTATAGTTGGATCACAACCAGTAGGACCAACGGCCATTATAGCTCCTGTATCTGGATTGGAAGACATATGTGCGATAACGGTGTTTTTGATATCATCGAAATCTGATGAAACCTCAACCATATTTAGCTTCTCACCCATACCGTCAGCAAAACCTTGGCATCTATCTTTAAGAGCTGTATTCATTGGCTCGTGGTTAAAGCAAACTGAGTTCTTTCCACCCAACCCTTTGCTTTTTTCGCCGCCACCTAGACCAGCTTCATATTCAGGTTGTCCAACGTGCATTACAGCACCTAAGCTTTTTGAAACGCCGGCTCCAGAATTCATTGATATAACTGGAATTCCTGCTGCAACAGCTGCCTTAATTGGTCCACCTAAAATATCTGGTGCAGGTATTGACACGACAATACCATCTGGCTTCTGAGCAATAGCAGCTTCAATCAAAGATGCCATTTCGTTTAAGTCTCCAGTTGGTGGGTTTCTGTATTGAACATCAGCACCGGTGTCTGCTTTTGCAGCCTCAACTCCATTTCTAACAACTCCCCAAAAGGCGTCTGTATCAGATCCGTGAGTTACCACGATTATGTTTGCTTTATGATCTGCACCAAAAGAAACACCAGTTGATAGAACTAGCGCTATCAATGTAACTAATAATTTTTTCATGAATAATTTTCCTCCATTTATATTTAACAAGACAAGAATCTTGGAGAATCCAGTCCCTTGAACAGTTAAATATTAAATTAACGCAAAATCAATATCAAAAGTGGTGCTTATAAAAGAAATGTAATAAAATTTTGACACAAGATTGGAAACAAATGTTTTTGGAGCGCACTAAAAAATAATTATTAGTCATTTGCTTAGGAGAGTCATATGAAAGGTATTGGTGTAGGAGTTATCGGTACGGGCTTTATGGGGAAAGCCCATTCAGTTGCCTACAGTGGATCTGCTTCAGTTTTTGGAACAGGATTGAGGCCAAGACTAGAGATAGTTTGTGACTTGAGCCCCAAGAGAGCCAGCCAAAGAGCAACAGACCTTGGCTTTTCACGGTATACAAGTAGCTGGCAAGACGTCGTTAACGATCCAGAAGTAAAACTAGTTTCTGTTTGCACACCGAACGACACGCATGCCGAGATTGCGATTGCAGCTTTAAAGTTGGGAAAAAGTGTGTGGTGTGAAAAACCTATGTCTAGTAATCTCCCCGATAGCAAGAAAATGTTTGCAGCATCTAAGAAGAGCAAAGGCAAAACAATTATTGGTTACAACTATACAAAAAATCCAGCAGTATTACATGCACGAGAGTTAATAGAAACTGGTGTCATTGGCGACGTTGCCGGTTTTTTCTGTCGTTATGATGTTGATAATGAGGCCGATAAAAAAAGACCATGGTCGTGGCGTATGTCGAGAAAAGCGTCTGGTACTGGTGCAAATGGAGATATATTGAGTCACGTTATAAGCGTGGCGCACTTTTTAGTTGGATCGACAATATCTAAAGTAGTAGGGGATATAAATATTGTACACCTAAAAAGAAAGGATCCAACTAATAGAAAACAAACTAAGACCGTTGATAACGATGACATGATCTCTGCTCTTATTCATTTCCAAAATGGGGTACATGGGCATATCGGAGCCAGTCGCGTTACTTGGGGTAAAAAATGTGGACTTACATGGGAGGTACATGGAACCGAGGGCACCATAATATTTGATCAGGAAAGACTAAACGAGATCAAACTATTTACACGACAAAAAAAGAAAAGCACCGATGGCTTTAGAACAATTTTAACGGGTCCTGATCATCCTTTTTATAAATCCTTTCTGCCTAATGGAGGTCACAGTTTAGGATTTATGGATGTCAAGATGTGTGAACTACAGATGCTCCTGTTCGCAATAGAGCACGATACTGAGACTTGGCCCAATTTTGAATCAGGATATGAAATAGAAAAAGTAATGGACGCTGTAGATAGATCAGCACTTAGTGGAAAGTGGATTAAGATTTAGTTAACATCAGCTCAAATAAACTGTTCTACCTGTTTTAGCAGATTTAAGAGCATTTTCGGCTAAGTACAGTGCGTAATAACCATCATAACTGTCAGGTTTAGGCATTGACCGTTTTTTTATACAGTCAACAAAGTAGTCGATTTGATTTTTGTAAGCGTCTATGTACCTTGTCATAAAAAAGTGGTGCAACCTATCTTTAGTTGTTCCAGCTTCCTTTGCTAGTTCTATCTCCGAGAGAGTGGGATTGTTAACTTTTAAACTTCCTTTCGACCCATGAACCTCGACTCTTTGATCATAACCATATGTCGCCCTTCGTGAGTTAATTATTGAAATCTGCTTTCCAGAAATGGTTCTCATTAAAATAGTGGCAGTATCGTAATCACCGGCTTGCTCAATTTTTTTGCTTACAAAATTGGATCCTAAAGCGGTGATAGAATGTATTTTCTCATCAGCTAAGAAGACAGCCATATCGAGATCATGGATAGCCATATCTTTAAATATACCACCAGATTGTTTAATATATTCAATTGTTGGCGGATTTGGGTCTCTTGATGTTATGGTGATTTGCTCAATAACCCCAATCTCTTTTTTGGTTAAATGTGCTTTCAATTTTGCGAAATGAGGGTCAAATCTTCTATTAAACCCGAGCATTACTTGAGATTTGGATTCGCTAACTAATTGAACGAGTTTCTTAACTTTTCTTAAATTTAGATCAAGAGGTTTTTCGCAGAACACAGCTTTTTTAGTATAAAGAAATCTTTTTATAAGATCGACATGTGTATCAGTGGGAGTGCAGATAAGAATACCCTTAATTTGATCATTATTAGTAATGTCATCAAGTGACATTTGTTGACACGAATACCTTTTTTGAAGTCTATTAATTTCATTATTTATTGGATCGTGTATAGCAGCAAGCTCAGCGTTGGAGTTTGCTTGAATTGTATCAGCGTGAACTTTACCAATTCTGCCCATTCCTAAAATTGCAAATTTTATTCGCTTCATATTATCAAAATCTCTTTACGAAGATTGTCGAATATCAAGTAAATCCAATTCTTCAAAGACAAAAGTTGGTTCTTTTTCAGCTTTTAATGACTCAATGATAATCATAGCTTGGGTTTTTGGCGCCATTCCGTCTATGGGAGGATCCAGATCTAAATTCGTTGGAAATGAATAGCCCTCCGAACTTGCCCCCCACAACATTTTCGATTAGCCTGAAAGGCATCTTTTTTTTCATAACTAATTCTAATAACCGAGGGTATAGTGTCTTAGCCATAGTTTTCCTATCAATGGTTTCCATTGCTCTTCCAAATGCTGATGATATTTGGAGTAGATTGGCCATTCTTTTTACTGATTTAGTTTTATTATTTCCTGCTCCATGCATAACAGCAGGATTAAAGAACACAGCATCTCCCTTTGTCATTTCAATCTGAACAGCATTTTTATCGAAGAATTTTTGATACTTCTCATTAGAAAAGTCAATATAGCCCCTTCTATATAATTGGGAGTACGGTAGTAAGAGCGTAGGCCCACTTTCAATACTCATGTCGCAGTGCGCAATTGCGCCTTGAAGTGTAAGGTAAGGTGACATTGCATGTACATGTAGAGGCCAACTGGCAGATTGTTCACCTGACATAAATCCTAAGTGATAGTCTCTATGAGCATTTTGAGCTTTTCCACCAGGATTCACTCTATTGACTTGTGCCGTTACTTGGTAATTGGGGCCGAGCCAAGCTTCTGAAGCTAACGCGATGGCTTCTGAGCAATAGTAATCTATAAAGTTTTGTGGGTCCTTCATACAGTGCTTTTGGAGTGAATTCCATATTCTATCGTTCGCTCCTGGTTTAGCAAAGTGATCGCCTACATTCCCATTTAATTTTTCAGAGTTTATTATTTCTTCAAAATTAGTCGTTGCTATGTCGACCACAGAAGTATTTTCAATAGCATTTGAAATCGCAATTATTCCCGGACCGCTTTCGAATACGCTAGACCACTCAGTTAGTAATTCCTGTTTTCTCTCAAATAAATTTGCACAGTCTCTGACTAACTGCCCAGAATAAATTGGAATATTATTCTTAATTTCTATAGCAAGCGGCGCATCAGCTTTTGTTGTTTCTCGGTTAACAATTTTTTCAAAAGTTTGAAAATTCTCATGTTCCTCATTGGAGGGAATTTTTTTTTCTAAATCAGTAATTCCATCTTTCATGTCTTAATCTCCAAGTGCTAATGTATCCAATTTTAATCTTTTTTTTGAGAACGAAAACTAAATTTTTAATCAGATAGGAAGATTAATAATTCTCAAAACATTAACCAGCTAAGCTGTTGTCAAATCGCTCCGGAGTCCCTAAGTGCCTCTATTTGTTCATTATTCAATCCAAGCATTTCTTTTAAAATAGCTATATTATCTTCTCCAAGCTTTGGTGCTCTTCTAATTTCGGTTTCGGCCATATTCGAAAGCTTTATTGGATTGCCAAAGACTTTAACAACCTCGTTTAGTACAGGCATATCAAGAATCATTTTGCGGTCTATTAATTGAGGATCAGAAACAACTTCACCAATTCCCTTGATTGGGCTTAACGGAACTTTATCGGCAAGCATAGTTTCAAGCTCGGCCTTAGTGTATCTGGAAAACCATCCATTAATGAGAGGCTTTATGCGTCTGTCATACACTTCCTTATTGAAACGCTTGTGCATTGTATCAATTTCAGGATCTGACGCCAAATCATCACAATTAAAAACTTTGAGCGTTTCTCGCCACTGTTTATCATTATATCCCCCAAAAAATACGAACCCATCCTTACAGGAAAATTGTTCATATGGTCGGACAAAAGCGTGATCATTTCCTGTAGGGGTGGCCTCTACTCCATCGACAGAATAACGAAGAAGCGCGCTTTCGGTTAAACATAGAGTGGAGTCAACTTGAGCTACATCAACTAATTGTCCTCTTCCTGTTTTTTCTGCCTCTCTAAGCGCCACAACAGTCCCTATTGTCCCAAAAAAACAGGCAGCCAAATCGCCAATGATGGTGCCCACCCTTACCGGCGGCCTGTCAGGATAACCATTCATAGACCAAAGACCACTTTCAGCCTGTCCAGTATTATCAAAACTTGGTCTTGACGACTTTGGTCCCGTCTGACCAAAACCACTTATTGAAGTGTATACCAGTGCGGGGTTTTCTTTTTTAAGATCTTTGTATCCCAAACCGAGGCCATTCATTGCTCCGGGTCGAAAATTCTCAATCAAAATATCTGCTTTTTTTACCAATTGCTTTAAGATTTTTTTACCTTCTGCAGTTTTTAGATCGAGGGTCATGCCTAATTTATTTCTATTATACTGGGCAAAGAAGGCACTTTCCTTATCCGACTTTGTAAAAGGTGGGAAGTTTCTTGTGTAATCAGGGTCTCCAGGATTTTCAATTTTTATAACTGTAGCTCCTAAATCTGCAAGAATCATCGCACTGTAGGGGCCAGCGACTACTCGGGTTATATCGAGTACAACCACACCCTCTAGAGGTAGATGCTTATTTTGAGATTTCTTTTTTTCAGTTAAAGTCATCTATAAAAACCCAAAGCTATTTCAAAATTTTAATGTACCGCTGCATAAATAATTTTTTCTTCAGACGCATCTTCTATTTCAAATTCTTCAACAATTTGGCCAAGTCTAGCAACTAAAATTCTATCTGAAATCGACATAACCTCAGGCAAATAAGATGAAACAACTATAACGGTAATACCTTCATCAGCTAAAGACTTTATAAAGTCATGTATCTCCTTGATGGCCCCTACATCAACCCCGCGAGTTGGTTCATCAAAAATTACAACCTTAGGTTTTTGAACTAATCCTTTTGCAATCACTACTTTTTGTTGGTTGCCCCCTGACAATTCAACTACAGGTGAATTGATATCTTTTGTTTTAATGTTTAGTCGCTCTATCCAGTAGTCTGCCAGACTCTTAGCTTCAGACAAGCTTACAGTATTCCAAAGCTTATCTTCCGCCACCATTTTGCCTAATTGTATGTTTTGACTTATACCAAAGTTTTCAAAAAAACCTTCACTTTTTCTGTCTTCAGTTACATATATGATACCATCATTAACTGCTGTTCTGGGAACAAGATATCTAACATATTTACCATCTAGAAGTATATTCCCGCCATGAAAGATGTTTCTTTTATATACTCCAGATACTACCTTCATCATTTCGGTTCGCCCTGAACCAACTAAGCCAAAGACACCAGTAATTTGACCTGAGTAGGCTGAAAAAGTCGAGTTTTTAACCATCGATCCCATAGATAAATTTTCAACCTCAAGTGTTTTCTTTCCTCTTTTACGTGGCTTTTTAGTTGTAGTTTTTTTTGAGGCATAGGCCGAGTCTGTTAAATCTCTACCTATCATTGCCTTAACAATTCTTTCTCTGTTAAATTTTCTTGCTTTGTCTGTCTCTATAAGTTCACCGTCACGTAAAACTGTTATTCTGTCGGAATGTTCCAAAGCTTCCTCTAACGCATGTGAAATAAAAACTATAGACACTCCCTCTTTTTTTAGCCTCTGCATTAAACCAAAAAAATGGTGTTTCTCTTCTGGCGTCAAGGTGGCCGTTGGCTCATCAAAAATAATTACTTTCGCATTATGGTGAACCGCTCTTGCGATTTCGACCATCTGTTTCTGCGCCGCACCCAATTGTGATACTAATAGGTTTGGGTCAACGTTGAAATTTAGCGACTGCAGAAATCTACTTGCTTTGATGTTTAATTTTGCCAAGCTGTTAAAAAAGTTTTCTGCGCCTAAATAAATATTCTGAGAAACAGTCATGTTTGGTACTAAGCTATTTTCTTGAAACACCATTACAACACCATTTTTTAAGGCCTCCGAGGGAGTTAGAAATGTTGTTTCTTTTCCTTCATAGATGAATGATCCAGAAGATAGCTGGTAAACTCCGGCCGCTACCTTTGTCATGGTCGATTTTCCAGCCCCATTCTCTCCAAGAAGAGAATGTATCTCACCTTTAAGAAGAGTGAAGTTGACATTTTTTATTGCCTTTACCCCATGAAACTCTTTTGTTCCATCAATGATTTGAAAAATGTCGGTCACTTATTTCCATCCTCCTAATTTTCCATCCCCTCTTGATGTCACCAATATGTTCTGCTGCTTATCGACAACGACGCTGGTAGTACCATGAAAATTTCCGTTGGTACGACTGTGATAACTTGCAAGTGGTATTAGATCTTCGTCAAATCTTACTATCAGGCCATATGAAAATGCTGGAGCCCAAGGCTTGAGATAACCCATTGTTTTTATTCCCGACTGCTGAAGAGGTTCCCTAATATGCTTTCCACTTCTGTAGGTGGGAGAGACCCAAAGACTTGGATCAATTTCTGCCATCATTCGACTCTTGTATTCTTCCTCAGTTAAGATGAATTCAACCAACTGATTTCTAGGAGCAAAAAAGCAAACTAGAAGCTCTTGATTTTTGGTATTGAAGAAGCTCTTACCGGGATAAGCAGGAAGCTTGTTTATTTCTTTGTCAAGTTTTGTTGCTACAGATAAGTCATTATTAAGTTTATGAAACGTAATACGGTGCTTCCACGATTCTGAAATGCAAAAAGTTGAGTCTTCAGTAAATGTTAGACCTGTCGGCCAAGCAAGTTCAGTCAAAATTACCTTTGAATCGGACCCATCTAATTGATTTGCTGAAACTGTTCCACTGGACCCGTTAGATAGTAGGTCATGTTGCCACTGGGTTGCTGAAAAATTTTGTGATCCTGTGGTGTAAACGAGAGTATCCTGTTGGAAGCACATAGAAGTTACACACTTCTCTTTGAATGTGAATACCTCTTTAAGTGTTTTAGAGTTTAAAATAACAACTTTTTCATCTGCAAGAGCCACAGCAATCTTAGAACCAGCTGAGTTAAGAGCCATCGCTGTAATATAGCTAGAAAACGATTTAATCTTTTTTGGCTTTTTCATTGACGTCATTGAAAAAAGAGATGATTTTCCAGTAAATAAAATTGTCGATCGATTTATTACTAGGTTATCAATATCCTCTTCTTTATGTATTACCTTAACGTTATCTAAAAACTCGTTTGGTTTCAGAGCTCCGTCCATAACGGGCACGAATATGCTGTGCTTCCCCCTGCCAAAAAAATAATCTATACGATCTTTTACAAAATTTAACACTTTATTTGCCACCCCAATAATCTTGAAACCCACTCCAGTTTTTATTAGCGTCAGGTATTTTGTATTTGCCAATTCTATTATTTTGTATTCCACCTAAATAAAGATGGCCTTTATGCTCTTTCATGGACGTTACCATTGGATGATTTCTTGCTTTTAGATCCCAAAGAGATTCTAATACTTCTCCGTTCTCTGTAATCTTTATAACGCACCCGGTATTTATATTAGGAAACAACCAGTTGGATGTATTAATACGCCTTGACATTCTCTTCCTAAAGTCAGGAAGGGTAAGCGCTAAATCTAATGCGGGCCCTCTCATCCCAACTAGGGCAAGCCAATAATTACCATCTGAGGCTCGATTAATATTATCTGGATAGCCTGGAATATTATCCATAATAACCTCGGTAGTTCCTTTTTTAGGCCCTTCAAACCAATATCTGCTTACTTTCATTCCAAAGGTTTCGGCAAACAAAATTGATTGACAGTCTTTGGTGACGCAGACACCGTTAGCAAACTTTAGGTTGCGAATGATGGTTTTTGTCTTATTTGTTTTTGGGTCATAACAAATAATACGACCGTTTCCTCTGCTCTCCACACAGTCCATCGGCCAATCTTTTAGACGATACCTAATTGTTGCTTCTGAGAAAAATATTCTTCCATCTGGGGCTATATCTAAGTCATCTGCCAGACTAAGCCTCCTATCATCAATTACCGATGTAAGACTTCGATTAGTTTCATCGGTAATCTTGGATACTTTTCTGTCTTGCGAAATTGAAATGACACCCATATCAGGGATACATGCTACAAGATTGTAATCTTTGTCCCATGCTAGCCCTAAAGGGTGGCCACCGACATGTGCAAAAACCTCCATTTTCTCATGGTTTTTTCCATAGAATCGGACTATGTCGCCATGTCTACTTCCAGCATATAGGTTATCATCATCGTCCAGTATAACATCCTCGGGTCCCTCAACCTTACCAAGTCCTATAACACTCACGTCTTTCAATTTGTCATTTACTGCATATGCTGAGTCACTTTTCGCTTCAATGGAAGCTGGGGCAGGCAATTTAAAGTAAGTGGGAGAAACATAAACTTTATTTAATAGTCTAAACCGGTTCTTAACCCATCGAACATCTATCAATATTGTGAGTAATAAAATGATCCCGAATATCAGCTGAATGGCGCCTCCTTGAATCCCAAATTGTAGCAACCCATTCAGTAGCAATAATACAATTAGTGATCCGAAGATTGCCTTAGGAACAGAGCCTCGTCCGCCCCCCAAACTTACGCCACCTAAAACAGCTGCTGTAAGTATTGTAAGTTCTAATCCCTTGCCGGTTTCTGCTCCAGTGCTTGCCATTCTTGCGGCATACATAAAGCCAGCAGCAGAACATAAAATACCGCACGTAACGTAGGAAAAAAATATTGTCTGCTTTACTTTAATGCCGGCATTATAGGCGGATCGTCGCGAACCACCGACAGCTGTTAAATGCCAACCAGGCTTCATTCGGCTTATTAGCAAGTGACCTACTATAAAAACAATCGCCGTAGCAACCAAAACAAAAGGTATGCCATATGTATCTCCATCCCCTATATATTCCCACAACTCAGAGTCTGGAAAAACCGAAGAAATATCCAAGGCATATTCAAGTAGAAGAAGATCAACGATAGATCTGTATATTATAAGCGTGACAAGTGTTGTTAGGAATGCGCGCATTCCAATTATGCCAATGAAAAACCCATTAAATGCACCACAAGCGGCACCCACACCCATCGTAATTAGTAAAGTGAGAATGGGATCTAAACTTAAAACATGCACACAGTAAAGAGCTACCAAGTTAGCGATAGCAAATATTGATCCAACTGAGAGGTCTAAGCCGCCGCCCATCATCACAATAGTCATCCCAAGTACAATTAAACCTAGTTCAGCATATTGTCTGCCATATTCCGTGAGATTATAACCAGTGTAGAACCCTGGTAAAATAAAGAGAAGGCCAACCCCAACAAAAAGAAGTGTCAAAAATGGTATAGCATTATCTGCCCAACGTTTGGCGAGTATTTCTCCAAATACATGATCAGGGAAAATATTATATCTCGCAGTCAAAAACCTTTGTCGTAATGTACTCATGATTACCTATTTAAAAAGAGTAAAGTTCTCGAGCCAAAAATTTTGGCTCGAGAAAATATTTAAGTATTAATTGGAAGCTAAACTCTCGACTGTCCAGCATGCGCCCGACCCCATGTAAGAAGCCATATTATCCTTGGTCAGTGTCTGGAGTTGGGTGAATAAAGATACCTTTCCAGCTTTTCCAGCCTTATTTCCTGATTGAAGCAAACTCTTCACAACATTCGATAAATCTCTAGCTTGCCCCGGAACATCATAGCTTACAAAAACATCAAAAATATCGTTTTTCAAATTATCGCAACCATTCTTTCCTCCGCCACCGGAAGTAGCAAGAAATACTTTTTCATCCATTCCGGCTTCCTTTACAGCTGCACCTGTACCAATATCCATCCCATCCCAAAAGCCTACAATTCCACATAGGTCTGGATGTTGTTGAAGCGTTGTCTCTGTAATTGCGCGTGCTTTTGTGGAGTCCCAGTCAGCTGCTTGGTTTGATACAACTTTAATATTTGGGTTTTTTTCGAGTATATTTGAAACGCCTCTAAGTTGGTAAGCGCTTGCGGCGGCTGTTAACACTCCTTGTACAATAGCGATTTTTTGTGAAGTACCAGCACCACATTGATCAATTACCTTTTGCGTTACCAATTCCCCAATTTCAACCCAGTCGGCACCAACAAATGCATCGGTAGGGAAAGCTGATTTCATATTAACCTGAACGACATGTATTCCTGCTTTCTCAGCTTTTCTAAGGAGTTTTGCATAAGTTTGAACATCTGGATTGTGCACTACAATCGCATCTGGTTTTTCTGAAATTAGTGATGAAATAGCTTTTGATCCGGCATCAGCGCTCCAATTAGGGTCTCTCAAAATCATCTCGATGCCCAAAGGCTCCAGAGCTTTTTTCATGCCTGCATACCAGCCTTCAGTTAAGTCAAAACCCATAGCTAAGGGTACGAAAGCTACTTTTTTTCCTTCTAGAGCAGAATAATATTTATCTCTTGCGGGGTCTGCAATTCCCATCTTTTCTGCGTAAGCATTTAGAGGTAGCAATAGAGCTACCACTGCAATGATCAATTTTAAAGCTTTAAATTTCATATTTTCCTCCTTTGTTTAAAACTATAGTCTATTCTCAAATATCACCTTGTTGCGTCGTTTGTTCGTCTCTTGGATTTAATAGTGTATCGGTCATAATAGCTAGCAGTAGAATTATTCCTTTAATCAAATTTTGAACAATAAAAGATATATCCAAAATTACCATTCCGTTGAGTAGTGTTCCAATTAAAAGAGTTCCTAAGATAACATTATGCATTCCACCCTTTCCACCCGAAAGTCCGATGCCGCCAACTACAACAACCAAGAGCACATCGTAAATCAATGAGCTTGCCACTATTCGTGTGCTAATTGCACTAATCGCTCCGGCAGTAAGCAATCCAGCAAAATACGCCACTGTGCCTGCTAAGATAAAAATCATTACAAGTATTGGTCTAACGGGAACTCCAGCTGTTCTAGCTGCAAGTCCACTGTCACCAATTGAATAAACGAATTTACCAAAAGTAGTTTTGGTAAGCAGAAGGTGCATTATGATTGCCAATATTAAAAAACAAATAATGGGCATAGGTACTCCGAATAATTGACCTCTCCCCAAAAATTCCAGCCAAGCAGCGTCTTCTGGTAAGTAGTTCCGTTCATCTTGTATAAAGAGTGTTCTTCCAAGACCATAAATTACACCAGCCATTGCCAATGTTACAAATACTGAAGCCATATCCCAATAAGCAACTAAAATACCAGTTATCGCACACAAAGTCGCTGTAAAAATAAAACCAAGTATTACGGCGTATATAAATGGTAGATCGATCGCGGGTAAAACGTCCCCTGAACTCAAGACGGAAGCTAATGCTGTGCCTACCGCAAGCGTTGCAATTAATGAAAGGTCTATTCCCTTGGAAATTACTACTACGGCCATTGCTATGCTTAGTATCCCTAAAATCGAAACACTTCTCATCAATGTTAAAAGATTTCCAGTAGAAAAAAAATTATCTAGAAAAACTGAAAAGCCAGCAAAGATAACGACGGTAATTATCAAAATGATCAATTCTTGGTTACGTAACTTAAACAAATGCGTTTTCCAATATCAACTATACAACTAATTCAGCGTAACACGAAGATAACCCTTGTAAAGCCTATAAGTTTTAATATTAAACTTGAATTGGGCCACTTCCTGTGTTACCGGACTCGGTCCGAGCGAGTAAGCAAATCCTATAAGTCAAACTAGATTTCTCATCAATAACCTAAGATAATCTCTAAAAATATATTTTGTCACTCAATCCATAGATTAGAACTGCGTTCAATATTGTGAAACCAGCCGGAGCTATATATCCTTCAGCCGTATATTTAACGCCATCCATTTTAGCAGCTTCAGAAAACTTTACGGTCACATAACCGAAGTATGTAAAAATCAAACTTTGTAAAAAACCAAATACAAATATGGGCCATGTTCCCTGAGGGCCATTCTCCCGGAATAGTATATAAAGTGAAATAAGAACGTATGCTGCTATCAAAGAGCCTGCCAGCCTGAGCGGTAATATTGCGGAGTGGTGTATACCATATTGGTCGCAAAACTTTTCTGATGTAAAAAGCGCCTGGTATGCGTAATATGCTCCCCCTAAAAAGTTAATAATAAAAAGAATTAAGAATATTGGTCCATTGAATGCATCTATCATTTTTTCCTCCGAAATTTACTTCTAATAGCCTAACACGAGTAGTTCAAAAATGCTACGGTAGAAGCAAAAGATTGAGCCTTAGAATGCGTAAAAATTTATTCTATTAACTTTAAAATAAAATATACTTTGATTACTATTATCTGGTTATTAGATATTATTTATGAGCCTATAGGGCTCGAACAATTTAAGAGTGGAGCAATCAAAAGTGTTTGATACTAAAATAGCCATAGTACTTCTTTCATCTTTAAAGACTTGGCAAAAACTTAATGTTACGTCATTTTTGACGAGCGGTATCGTCGGTCAGACGAGCTCTTTGATTGGTGAAAAATATATTGATAAATCAAAATATGAATATCTTGCATTAAATATACAACCAGTGGTTGTTTTGGAAGCTGATTTATTAGTTTTAAAAAAAATCCATAATAGAATATTGGGAAGATCTCTAAGCTGTTCCATTTATATAGAGGACATGTTTTCGACAGGGCATGATGAGGCTAATCGGGGTACGGTTAAAAATTATTCTAGTGAGGATCTTCCGTTAGTGGGCCTAGCTCTTAGGGAAGAGAAAAAAACAGTCGACAAAGTTACAAAGGGTGCGAAGCTACATTCGTAATGAGTTAAGGATCATTTAAATAACCGAATTAAACCGTAACTTAAACAAACATCAGTCAAATGTTTTAAAGGAAAAAAACTTATGCAGTGGGAATATTATGTGAAGGACTTTAAGTTTGATGAAAGTCAAATAGAGGATGGATTTCCAAATAAATTGGAGCATGACGATTTGGCCCATCTGGGAAATGCTGGGTGGGAATTAATAAATATTGTTTCCTATCGATCAAGCGACAATGAACTCTGTTTAAGGTATTACTACAAAAAAGCTAAAATGACGAATTAATAGTGCAACGAAGGAATAGTTGTAATTAGCGCCTTTAATTTTCTTTATTAGAAGAAATATTTCTAACGGCACAGTCCACCATCTTTTTCACAAAAATTTTATCCTTGTCAAAGCAAAATAGAACCCTATCTGAGATTCATGATTTTATTTGTAACAACTCTGCTCACAATCACGCTTGCTCTAGACTGTGGATTAAGAAACCAAAAAAATCCAAGGTGCGTGAGAATTAATAAAAAAAGAAGTCAGATTAAGACAAAAAAATAACTTTTTTTTATAGGGTGGGCTACTCACTACTCATAAAAAAGCGATCTTAGGGGATATCATGGACGACAAAGACGTTAAAGAAGCCGCTTTAAAACAGGCGCAGGAGGCTTATGGAATGTTTTTAAGTTTCATGAAGTGGGTTGCCTATATTTTTATTGTTCTGGTAATCATTTTAGCTTTCTTCAATTTTTTCGATGATCCAACAGGTAGCAAACATTTACCGGAAGAGATTTCTGACCAATATGATCCCAGCGGATTATCCAAGAAATAATATCTCATCCTCGTCAGTGCTGATCTAGATAGCGGTGCGAGTGAAAAATTGAAAATTATTTTTTTACAAAATTCCTGATGAAAATTCGCCTAAATAGGCTTTATTAACTGTTATACAATTAGTGAACTTTTTCTTTTCTTGGCAAAAAACTATATTAGAGAAATGGTAAGGCTGTTTCAAATATTCACGCTGATTTTTCTTTTGGTCTCGTGCGATGTTGGAGCCTCTCCCCAGGTATTAAATGTTGCTTCCAAAGCCTCTGATCACGGTACACTTGTACTTGGCCGTTCCACTGGAATACCGGGCATGTTTGGCCGTTTTACAGTTATTTTGAATGGTAAAGTCTTGGGGATGCTAGGAGAAAATCAGATTATCAAGAAAAGGTTAATCCAAGGTCGATACACGCTAACTATCAGGGACGATGTGGAATATCGTAAATTTCTGGGAACGAATATAAGATTTTCAATTAATTCCGGTCAGGTTAAGTATTTAATAGTTAATTCTGAAAAAAAAGCATTTGATTCGCGATACAGAATTGTTGTCAAAAAGGTAAAAAGAGATTAGGCAGGATCTAAGGATTGATAAATTATGAAATTTAAACCTATACCTCATGACGTCGAGAAAGATAAAAGCTACTTCTGGTGTAGCTGTGGAAGAAGTAAAAACCAGCCTTTTTGTGATGGCAGTCATGCGGGCAGTGAATTCGCACCCTTAAATTATGTAGCGGAAAAAACAGAGACGAAATATTTCTGCACATGTAAAAAAACACAAAAAAAACCTTTCTGTGATGGCAGCCACAATAAATTAGATACAATCCTCGAGGATGCAAAAATCGTGGAATTTAAACCTATACCTCATGACGTCGAGAAAGATAAAAGCTACTTTTGGTGTAGTTGTGGAAAGAGTAAAAACCAGCCTTTTTGTGATGGCAGTCATGCGGGCAGTGAATTCACACCCTTAAAATATGTAGCAGAAAAATCAGAAACGAAATATTTCTGCACATGTAAAATGACAAAAAACAGACCTTTCTGTGATGGAAGTCATAATAAACAAGAAAAAAGTTATAATGATGAAGATCTCTTTTCAGCAATAGTACAACCTGACAAGAAAAAAATAGAGGTAGGTGTAAATGAAACAATACTCACAGCATCAATAAGAAACAATATATCTCACTTAAGTGCTTGCGGAGGTACTGGAAAATGCTCGACTTGCAGAGTTGAAATTACAGAAGGATTAGAAAATTGTTCTCCCAGGTCAGATGCTGAGAGAAAGCTATCGGATAAGCTTTCCTTTCCGGAAAATATAAGACTTGCCTGCCAAACCACAATAAGTGGACCTGTTTCGTACAGAAGACTTCTGCTTGACAAGAGGGATTTGAGTAATTCAAATAAATTGTCCGATACGAAACTAGAGTCCGTCGGTACTATAAGAAATCTGACGGTGATGTTTGTCGATATTAAGGGTTTTACCCCTTTTTCTGAGGCGCTTGCTGCTTATGATGTGATATTCATTTTAAATAGATACATCTCTATAATGCGCGAAATCATCATTAAAAATGGTGGGGAGATAAATAATTATATTGGAGATGCTATTCTGGCTATCTTTGGTCTCAAAGACTCAAGACAACAGACACTTAGAGCAGCAAATACAGCGTTAGAAATGCTACAAGCTATGGACGAGTTTAAGGATTATCTGTCTCAAGCTTACGGTAGAGATTTTGATATACGAATAGGTGTTCATTATGGTGAAGCCATTCTAGGTTCTGTTGGTTTTGGCGAAGACAAAAAATTTACCATAATTGGAGACACTGTAAACATCGCCAGTAGAATTGAAGCTATAAATAAAGAGGCGGGAACACGTTTTCTTATTTCCGATGTTGCTTATGAAAGAATTAAAGATGCTGTTGATGTAAGAAATTTTGTGAGATTAAAATTAAGGGGATCTAGTAACTTAATCACCCTGCATGAGGTTAGCGGTCTAAATAAAGATAAGCTAATAGATCACTCTGATATTAAAATAAAAGAGATTGATGGCAATACTTGGATAAGGACTTTGCCAATTAGCGAGCTCGATGTCGGAGAAAAGAAAAAGTTTGAATATGATGGAAAAGAATTTCTTCTTATAAATCAGGAAGGCATCTTTGCTATTGAGAATATATGTCCCCATATGAATTTACCATTGGACATAGGTCAGATAACAGATGAAGGCACTATCTTATGCCCATACCATAATAGTGAGTTTTGTTTTAGATCAGGTGAAGTCAGAAAATGGGTTGGATTACAACCTAAAGAAGTAGAAAAAGATTGTGAGCCACTTAGGGTTATTCCCACACAGGAAGCAGATAGCTATATCTGGATACAGAAACCTTTAAAGACGGTCACGATATGAAACAAAAAATTATCAACGTGGAACAATCCGAATACTGGAACGAAAAATCCGGGCCTAAGTGGGTCAAAAATGAGGATGCACTAAATGAGCGATTATCAATACTAACTGACGAACTTTTTTCGAGAGTGAAAATAAAGGGATCGGATAAGGTTTTAGATATCGGGTGCGGAGGTGGTGATACAACTTTTCGAGTATCAAAATTATTGGCCGATGCTGGACATGTTGTTGGAGCGGATATTTCGAACACCTTGCTTAATCATGCAAAAAGTAAATTTTCAGATATCGATACAATGACATTTGTGCATTGTGATGCTCAGAATTTTTCTTTTAATGAAAATTACTTTGATAAAGTTATATCTCGATTTGGTGTAATGTTTTTCGAAAGTCCCTTAGAAGCCTTCAAAAATATTTATGGTTCTTTGAAGACAAGTGGTTCTCTAAATTTTGTGTGTTGGACAGATATGATGGAGAATGAGTTTATAATTGAAGGTATGGATATTATCACTAAATATACTCAAAAAGTCCTTCCAGAGGTAACAAAAGACCCAGGACCCTTTGCATTCAGCGACCCTGAGTATATTAACGACGTCTTAGAATCAGCTGGATTTAAAAATATCAATATACATAAGGTTTATACATCTATCTCAACTAAAGATAGCGCTGAGCAAGATGCTGAACTTCTCATGGGGATTGGTCCAAGAGCAAGAATTTTATCAGAGGAAAATTTATCAAGCGCAAAAATCTCAATGATAAAAAATGAAATAATTCAACTATGTGAACAACGACAAAATGGCAACGAAATTACGTATAAGGCGTGCCTCAATTACGTATCAGCGAATAAATAATTTAGTCGAAATATGATATCATTTTTTAATTTACAATCAAAAATATACTAGTCTATTTTTTCTTTCTTGCGTGATCTGAGATAAATAGTTCAGCCCCATCAGTCTCCGCGATGCCAAAAAGCCGAAGCATATTGTTTTCTTGCATTTCTTTAAGCCAAGAATAAAGCAAATTTGATCCCAAGCCATTATTCTTGAAAATCGTTACCACTAGCCCTTGCTCAAGACTAGAGGTGATTAAATCTGCGTTTGATTTTACTTTTAAAACAGCTTCAGCCAGAAGGTCTATAAGTTCCAATCCTGTAGGAGAAGCTTTAGAAGACTGGGCTATATATCCTGATTTAGCTGTAGGGTGATCAACCCCACGAAGGAGAGGAATTTCAGCATCATAAATATTTGCTAATAGTCCAGGAAATGCCACGATAGTATTTATTTCACAATCAAGCATCATATCTCTAACACTCTTTTCGTCTGTTGGAAGGCTAGAATGATGAAGATATGATTTTATAAAATCTCGTCTATATTTAAAATCTGTAAACCTCGACCCTAGCCACATCATGTATGGCAATCCAAAATCCATTACTGCCGCTCCGACTTGAACCAGATCATAGTCTATTACCGTAAGCTCTTTGGAGTCAGGATTATATAATATGTTATCTGGCTTAAAATCATTATGAACGACGACCTGCCGTCTTGCGGCTTCCGAAACAGGGGAAAAGGCATCACACTGTATCACTTTTTCATAAACTCCAGTTTTTACACCGAGTTCAAAAATTCTTTTTGCAATGCTCGGATCTGGGTTGCCTACTCCAAGTACCGGCATTTTCGTATCAATCCCGGACCATGGCAAACACCAAAATGGGGCGTGAGGTGGAACCGAATGTAAAGCCGAAGACAAAAATTTGTCTCCATCTACAAATTCAGCTCTCAATTGATCATACCAGTTAGTTGGTGCTGAGTGCAATTTTGCTAAAACTTCAGCTATTTTATCAGGTGGCGCTAACTCTTCATTAAAATGAAAGAAATCCTGCATTACAGAAATTCCAGCTGAGCGCTCAATATGGAAGTCAGTTCCTTTTAATATAATTGGAGGAGCAAGTTTTTGATGTCGAAGAACTTCGGTAGCTAGCGACACTCTCTTTTGCGTTATTGGTTGTGAACTCATAATGCTTTTAGAACTACTAACTTTGACTATGCACTTTGGAACCTCGTGGAGGGAACAGACATACGTTTTAGCGCCGCTATTTCCAGAAACATCTTTAACATCTATGTTTTTTTTTGCCGAAGCATTTGGCCCAATTGCCTTTAATGCTAACTCTGCAATTTTATCCAATGATGCATTTTCAAGTTTTAATTTTAGAAGTTGTACCATTTTAGTTAGCCTATCAAATTATTATAAATTTCTGATGCCTTATAATGAAATGATTTTCTTATAGATCAATATCTTCAAGATCTTTCTACCTAGTCTCCTCAACCTATACTGCTCACTAAGCTAGGTTTCCGTATTTAGCTTTTTACCAATCTGTCTTCAACTACTTTGGCTAATACTGACGCCCCAATTGGAAGTATGCTAGTATCGAGAGTAAAGTGAGGACTATGAAGAGGAGCTTTCCCAGAATGGCTAATGAAGCAATATGCACCCTTAACATACCGTAACATATCGGCAAAATCTTCTGAGCCAGTAGCTGGTAGCCGATTTCTCTCAATGTTTTTTTGTCCAACAATTTTTTCAGCAGCATCCATATAATGATCGGATATTTCATCATCGTTAACTAAAACATCAAAAAGCTTTTTGATGTTCAGCTGGATTTCTACTCCATTACTTAATTCTAAACCCTTACATATATTTTTAAAACGCGCTTCAACCATTGCATATACCTCATCTGAGAAATATCTAATAGTTCCAGCAATAGCACAGTTATTTGGTATGACGTTGAAGGCAGATCCTGCGTGAATTTTTGTTACTGATAAAACTATTGTTTCTAAAGGAGGAACATTTCGACTTATAATGCTTTGAAGTTGGGTAATAAGCTCATGCGCGATGATGATCGGATCTTTTGATTGATGAGGCATCGCAGCGTGACTACCTATCCCGTTAATATTAATTTCAAAAATAGCCGCGCCTGCCATAGCTTTACCCTTACAAATACCTATCTCTCCGTTTTTTCCATTAGGATCGTTATGTATGCCATATATCTCATCACATGGAAATTTTTTGAATAATCCATCATTGAGCATTTTTGTTGCACCGCCCTGACCTTCCTCTGCTGGTTGGAATATTAAAATTGCTGTCCCACTAAAATTTCTGGTTTTTGCCAAATACTTTGCCGCGCCTAGAAGCATGGTTGTATGTGCATCATGACCGCATGCGTGCATTTTTCCATCAATTTTCGATGCAAAGGAAAGCCCCGTATCTTCTTGAATTGGAAGAGCGTCCATATCAGCTCTTAAGCCTATTCTCCTATTTCCTCCACCATCATTACCTCTAATTATGCCAACTACACCGGTTTTCCCGATCTCCGTATGTATTTCGTCGACTCCGTATTCCTTCAATTTCTTTTGCACAATTTTTGATGTTCTCTCTTCTTCGAAACCAAGCTCTGGATGAGAATGAAGATCTTTATAAATCTCCTCAAGGTAATTAGAACTTTCTCCAATGTCAGACAAAATATTCATCTGGTTTTTCCTTTCCGATTATAAACGCACTATCTAAACAAACAGGGGCGAAGATTCCTGTTTATCTTCCCAATGCCCATACTAATTAATTATTGGTGTAGATTATTCAAGAATAATTTTTCACCCGCAAGTGTTTTATATTTTACGCAACTATGTCTGGGAAGAAGGCTCTCTGTATTAAAATATTTTGTATACTTTGTTATTTTTGGTTTACATAAAAGGTCGGAGATTTTTTAGTCGATTTCTAATAATAATTTCCATTTTTCTTGTAATTCTTTTGGAGGCGGGGCCACCTTTCTGCTCACGTGGTCCATGAATGCTCCATTACTGACGATTGAAGCGCAAAGTTCCCGCCTTTCATTCATAATATCAGATTGACTAGACCACTTTTTGCAATCTTCTGACATTGAAGTAATTCTCGGATTTACAATAATCATTGAGTTCTCTCGAACCTCCCTTTTAAAAGATACTGTTGTTTGAAAGGTAATGGGACCAATCTCCAGTTCTTCGTAAAGCTTTGGAGTGCAGCCTTTATCTTCACAAAGTTTTCTTAACCCATTGACACCATAATAGTAATAACCAAATTCTGCTAGATGGCCATTAAAATCAATAAACGATTTTTCTACCTTATATTTATACTCTCTAGCCAAATCACTTAAATAAAACGTTTGTTTTTTCTTCCACTCATAGAAAGAGCGGCTTTTGTAGATTCTTGTATCATGGCGGATAGGCCCTCTGTCACGTTCCTCTATAAGCCTATGTTATCACGTCTATATTTTACCAGATAATCTAGCCACCTACAAATCTTTAGACAAATTCAAATTGTTTTGTGAAAATTGGCTTGATCAACCTAAGTTGATCAAGCCATAAATGACTATGGAAGCAAAACTGTATCAATGATGTGTATCACTCCATTGTCTGCATTGACATCTGGTACTACTACAGCGGCATCATTTATCATTACTTTTCCGCTCATTAACTTTATCGAGAGAGACTTGCCGTTTACTGTTGGCGCCTCCATATCGCCTTTTATATCAGACGACATAACCTTACCTGCTACAACATGATAAGTTAAAATTGCAATAAGCTTTTCCTTATTTTCTGGTTTTAATAGATCATTCAGTGTTGCTGAGTCTATCTTTGCAAATGCCTCATCTGTTGGTGCAAACACTGTAAATGGACCTTTGCCTTTCAATGTCTCTACAAGACCAGCAGCCTCTACTGCAGTTACCAAAGTTTTGAACTTTCCACCTTTTACAGCTGTTTCAACTAAATCAGGCAAATGCCCTCCTGCGTGTCCAATGCTGGTAAGGCCAGTAAATAATGACGCTACAAAAAATAAGACTATACTAAATTTTTTCATTCAATTTCCTTTCAATTATCGAAGCCAAGAAATATTGTTAGTCTTAAAGGTTTCAATTGAAAAAAATGCAGATTAGATATCTAAATAATGCGGAAAATTTGCGTCAAATTGTAACTTGAAAAAAATTATTTTATCTTCTCGACCTAATCTGTCCAAATTATTTTAGAATTACTACTCTATGACCCTATCACAACGCACATCGCTCTTTATATTAGTGATCACCGCTATTGAAATATTGTTACTTGTCTTGGGACCTAGCTATAGGCAAAGCGCTGTCTTTTATTTCTCATTCGCTCCATTGGATTTGACACGTCCATACAAAGAGGTATTTTTTTTCCAAAAATATCTCATGTTTATTTCTTATGGATTTATTCATTCGAACGCAATCCACTTATTAATAAATGTTATAGCTCTGTTTTTGCTAGGAAAAATTCTGAGAAAGTTAGGAAAAGACAACCTAACATTTTTGATATTTTTTCTATCCATTCTTGGTGGGGCAACTTTTTACTATTTCCTCGAACCCACTAGTCCAGTGCCGTTGATAGGAGCTAACTGTGCATCTTTTGGTTTATTAGCGTTTGTTCTGAGTGAAGAATTGATAAAAAGATTAAGGAGGAAGCGTTCAGTTAATCAGATGATGTATGTTTTATTAATTTTTATCTTTGCGCATATTTTATATTTTTATGCGTTCTCTGCAATACTGCCCGTATCTATACTGTGGCAGGGACACTTGGGTGCTTCTTTAGTTGGGACATTTATAGCCCTTGTATGCCAAAAAAACTGATAGAAATGATTTCTGCTGTATCAAATCAGCACATTGAAAACATTATTTATTTTATAACGGATTAAAGTCTTTACAGATAGCTTAACGGTTATGGATTGACCCTCTGCCATACTCTTCTGTAAACCATTGTTATCTTGAACATATTTTACCAGATAATCTCTTTACCCACATATCCTTTTTACCTCTTATTAAGCTCAAAAATCCTCTAAAAATTTTCGTTTAAAGTCGAAATAAATCCATTCTGGGCATTAAGCCCAAAAGATGTTTGCTATATTCATGATTCGGGTGGTCAAATAGCGTATCTGTTTCTGCTATTTCACATATTCGACCATTTTGCATCACGGCAACTCGATCACACATTTGTCTGATTACAGGTAAATCGTGCGAAATAAATAGCATTGTAAGAGTTAATTCCTCTTGTAAATCTTTTAATAAATTTAATATGTTAGCTTGCACTGAGACGTCTAATGCTGAGGTTGGCTCATCACAAATAAGGATTTCTGGTCTTGATGCAAGTGCTCTAGCGATTGAAATCCTTTGTCTCTGACCACCAGAAAACTCATGTGGGTATTTTCTAAGAGAGGTGCTTGGCATGCCAACAAAAGAGATCAAATCTCGTACAACTACGGCTGTTTCACTTTGATTTCTAGTTGATCGATGAAAACGAATTGGTTCAGATACTATATCTTCAACGGTCATCCTAGAATTTAGAGAAGAATATGGATCTTGAAAAATCATTTGCATTTTTCTCCTTATTAGAGAGGTTTTAGTTTTTTTGGTTTTCTGCAAAACGTTATGGCCGAATATATCAATATCACCTGATTTTGGTGTATATAATCCTGCAATTAGACGGGCGAGAGTGCTTTTTCCTGACCCGCTCTCTCCTACTAATCCAAAACTTTCACCTGTCTTTATCTCAATCGATACATCATCCACAGCTTTTAATGAAATACGATTTTTGCGAAATAAAGCCTTCCGAATAGAAAATTCAATTGATAAATTTTTTACGGAAACAGCTATATCATGGGTATTGGAGGGTTTATTTCTTGAAAGCCAGTGATCGCTTACATTTTCGAGAGTAACTTTTTCTGTTGATCCATCAATGTAGTCAACAACAGTAAACCGATGAAGCTTTTGATCTCCACTAGGTACTGCAGATATTAAACTTTTTGTATAGTCATGTTTTGGCTTTTGAAGAACCTGAGTTACTTCTCCCTGCTCAACAAGTTGTCCGTTATACATTACCGCGACCCGATCAGCGATCTCTGCTATAACTCCTATATCGTGAGTTACAATTATAACCCCTAAGTTGCGCTGCTTACACAGCGATTTCATTAGATCCAAAATTTGTTTTTGGATCGATACATCTAACGCAGTAGTAGGTTCATCTGCAATTATTAAGTCAGGGTCACCTGCCAACGCAAGAGCAATAACAACTCGTTGCCGCATTCCGCCGGAAAATTGATGAGGGTAGGCGTTTAAACGTGGTTCAGGATCTGGGATGCCAACTGAGTCAAGTAGCTCAATTGATTTCTCTCGAGCGGATGCTCCAGAAATTTTCAAAGTTTCAATAAGTGTTTCTGATAACTGTTTGCCAATAGTCATGAGTGGGTTTAATGAAGTCTGAGGATCTTGAAAAATAGTACCTATTTTTGTTCCTCTTAACTTTCTCATTTCCTCGTTAGATAATTGATCTATTCGTGTTCCATCAAAAATAATTTCACCTCCTGAAATAATACCGGGGGGTTCTAAAAGATTTATAACAGAATTGCCTACAGTTGACTTGCCAGCACCGCTTTCTCCTACCAAACCTAGGACCTCACCCTTAGCGACCGCAAGTGAGACCTTATTTACAGCTGAGACTTGCCCTCTGCGTGAAGGGAAATCTACACTGAGATTATTGATTTCAAGAAGATTGGTCATCGTAATTTTGGATTGAGTGCATCTCGCATCCAGTCCCCTAATAAATTAACAGAAAAAACCAATATTATTAGAGCAATAGCTGGAAAAAGAGTAATCCACCAAAGTCCAGAGAAAAGGAATTCATTTCCTACCCTTATAAGGGTACCTAGCGATGGTGTGGTTGGTGGTATACCTTGGCCAAGAAAACTTAAAGTTGCCTCCGCAATAATCGCAAGTGCGAGACCGATAGTGGCGATAACGAGGACAGGGCGAAGTGTATTTGGTAAAATATGTCGCAGAATTATTGTAAATTTTGGCAATCCAATGAGCTTAGCTGCCTGAACATATTCTTTTTCAGCCTCCACAAGTGTAGCGCCTCGTGCAACTCTTGCAAACTGAGGCCAATCTGTAAGCCCAATAGCGACAATCACAACATAGATTGCAAACTCCTCGCGTAATTCTAGAGGCAGGGCTGCTCTACCAATCCCATTAATGAGTATTGCAACTAAAATCCCCGGGATAGTAAGTTGCACATCCGCTATTCGCATAATAATTGTGTCTGTAAAGCCTCCAAAATATCCTGAAATCACCCCTAAGGTTACTCCTAGCAACATTCCTAAAAAAACAGCTGCTATGCCAACAAGAATTGAAATGCGTCCACCGTAAAGAATGGTCGAAAGCATGTCACGTCCTTGATTGTCCGTTCCAAGAAGGTATGCAGACGATCCTCCATCTGCCCAGGCTGGAGGAAGTTTCCCATCCCATAAAGAAATCTGTGCAGGATCAAACGGATTATATGGTGCAATTAAAGGTGCTGCAAAAGCAGCGGTAATCGCTATAAAAGTGATGCATGCTGCTATTATAGCTCCTGGCGTAGTAAAAAAAGAATAGACAATATCATTGTCTAGAAATCGCTTCCAACGAGATTTTAATTGGTCTAATTTTTCCAATTTATGATCCTCCGCGTCTTATCCGGGGGTCAACAATAAAGTAAAGAATGTCGACTATAAGATTTATCACAACAAAAAGCAAAGCAACGAAAATTAAATAGGCTGCCATTATAGGCACGTCCACAAAATCTACTGCTTGGATAAACATCAAACCAGTTCCTGGCCACTGAAAAACCGTTTCCGTGATAACGGAATAGGCTATAAGTCCCCCGATATTTAAGCCAATTATTGTTATTACAGGAACAAGTGTGTTACGCAGAGCATGCCCGAAATGAATAGCTCTGTTCGCTAACCCCCGAGCTCTCGCAAACTTTATATAATCTGATCTCATCACTTCCAGCATTTCTGCTCTAACAAGCCTCAAAATCATTGTGAGCTGGAAAAGCGACAATGTGACTGCCGGTAAAATTATTGACCTCCATCCATCGACAGTGAGTAAGGATGTTTTCCACCCACCTAGTTCAATTACTCCCGCTCTACCAGAAGAAGGCAACCATCGTAGATACACCGCGAAAAGATAAATCAGACCTATACCGATGATGAAGGTCGGTAAGCTTACACCTATTAGACTAACGCTCATTATTATCTTACTTACCCAAGAATAACGTCGGATACCTGTATATACACCAAGAACGATCCCTATGAACACAGCGATGACGGCTGAAGCAAAAACCAACTCTAGTGTTGCTGGCAGCCTCTCTAATATTAATTGACTTACTGGCTGTTTAATTCGGTATGAAAGTCCAAAATCCCCTTTTACAACATTAAGCATAAACCTCTGATATTGTACCAGAATTGGATCATCTAATCCAAGTTGTTGCCTAATTTCAATTCTTTGTTCTCTGGTTGCGTCTTGCCCAACCATATTATTAACGGGATCGCCAACAAAATTAAACAACGAAAAGCTGATGGCTGAAACAACTGCCATTACCAAAAGAGCCTGGGCTAACCGATTAAGAATAAAATAAAACATGAGACCTTTTTATAAAAGGGGTGCCATAAAAAGGGCACCCCTAATATTGATAATTTTATTTGAAGACTACATAGCGTGGTCTTAAATGGTCGTCCGCAGCAATTGGCACATCAACATTATCTTTCATGCTCCAGCCAAGTACCTGGTGGTGAATAGGCAGATATGGCATCTCTTTTTTAATTATTTGCCAAGCTTCATCTATTAGAGCCGTACGCTTTGGAATATCAGTTTCTGTCTCAATCAGCTTGGTAATTTCATTTACTCTAGCATTATTGTAACCAATACCGTTCCATGATCCCTCTCCGTCAAACAGGTAGGAGAAAACGTAGTGGCTATCTAACGTGGACACACCCCATCCTAACATGTAAAAGTCGGAGGTTCTTTTTTGAATCTTTGGGAAGTGCTGTGCTTTTGGTATAGCGTCTAGGTTCACTTTAACTCCAATTTTCGCTAACATCGCAACAGCGGCTTGACAGATTTTTTCATCGTTATTATAGCGGTTATTTGGACAATCGAGCTGAATTTCAAACCCATCTGCATAACCTGCTTGTTCCATTAAGCTTTTAGCTTTGCCTAAATCGAAACCGTACTGCTTATCGAGTTCAGGGGTATTTCCTAACACACCTGGCGGTGTAATAATACCGGTAGGAAATGATAATCCGTCCATAACAACTCTCTGAATGGCATCTTTATCTATTGCAAGATTGAATGCTTCTCTAACTCTTATATCTCTAAACGGATTTTTTCCTTTGATGTTTGAACTTCGTAATTCATCGACGCCTTGGTCCATACCAAAGAAAATAGAACGAACTTGCGCAACAGTTTTTGTCGTTAGACCATCTGTAGCTTCAATTCGCTTTAAATCCTGTAAAGGAGCATCCAATACGAAATCTACTTCACCAGATAATAATGCAGCAACGCGGGTTGCAGCATTTTTAATCGGTCTGTACTCTATGCGATCAACATTTCCAGGAAACATAGAGTTTCCCCACCAATTTGAATTACGGGTAAGCACGGAAAGCTCTTCTGGTGCTCTACTTGTAAGCATAAATGGTCCAGTTCCATTAGAATTTCGTACAGAAAACGTTTCTTCTTCTGCCGCAAAATCCTGTGGTTTTTCAACTCCATTAGCTTTTGCCCAACCACTATCCATAATGTATACATTTGTTAGTGTGTTGGGAAGAATTGGATTTGCTCCATCAGTAACGAGTTTCACTGTAAAGTCATCAATCACTTCAATTTTAGCAACAGTTTTTACTTGCTCTTTATAATCAGAAGACTCTTCAAGCGCTCTATTGAATGAAAAAACAACGTCTTCTGCTGTAAAGTTAGCACCATCATGAAATTTCACTCCTTGACGTAGTTTGAAGGTCCACCCATCTGGTGAAGCTGTCCAGCTTTCTGCTAATTCTGGAACAAGGTTCATTTCAATATCACGAGCAACTAGTGCCTCGTATATTTGTCCATTGAATGCAATTGTCGGACTCTCATTTTGGGAATGAGGGTCCATAGTCAATGCGTCTCCTTGGCTTGTCCAACGAAGGACGTTTTCAGCATTTGCAGCCGTTGCCGCGATAAGGGCAACTGAAAACAGCTTTGCTAAATTAAAAAAGTTCATATTTACCTCCTAAAAATCATAATAATAAAAAGGCTAGGCTTGTTAGGTTTTAGTGTCTATAGTTTTTTTTTTAACTGTCGCAAAGTTAACTTTAATATGTCTGTATTTAACAAAGCTTTTTAATGACTTTACTCGATCGAGCCCTAGAAAAATCTGAAAATTTATTCTCTGATGGTGAATTTATTACAAAGCTATCTAGCTTAGTAAGCCTCGTCACAGATAGTAAAAATTCTATGTCTAACGATGACTTGACGAATTACTACTCTAAAGGACTCTTAGGAATTTTGGTGGAGTTGGGTATCCAAACAAAAATTATTGATAACCCTATTAAAAATTGCCCACCGTTTTTAATTGGAACGAGAATAGAGTCACCTAAATTAAAAACAATACTTCTATACGGACATGGGGATACAGTCCCGTTACAACAAGGGCAGTGGAATGATGGAATATGCCCGAATGAATTAAAAATCATTGGCGAAAAAATTTATGGCAGAGGCGTCGCCGATAACAAAGGTCAACACCTGATAAATTTACTAGCGCTGCGTTCTATTTTAAAAACGCGCAAAAAACTTGGGTTTAATCTAAAAGTTATTTTTGAAATGGGTGAAGAAATTGGTTCGCCAGGGCTATTTGAACTTTGCGAGCAGCACAAAGACTATCTGAAATCTGATGTCTTAATTGCTTCAGATGGTCCTAGGGTCGCCATTGATGTGCCGACCTTGTTTCTGGGTTCAAGAGGAGCAATAAACTTTGAACTTGAAGTTAAATACCGCGAGGGTGCCCATCATTCAGGAAATTGGGGGGGCGTTTTAAGAGATCCTGGCGTCAGGTTATCACATGCGTTGAGTGTTATTGCGGATAAAAATGGAAAAATTTTAATAGAGAATTGGAAACCAACTTCTCTTACAGCAGAAGTGCGTGATCGTTTGAAATTGTTACCTTCCACTATTTCTGAAACCTTAGAAATTGATGAAAATTGGGGGGAACCTAAACTGTCTGCAAATGAAAAACTATTTGGATGGAACTCATTTTCTATTCTTGCTCTGGGTTCAGGCGATATTAATATACCCGTAAATGCAATTCAACCTTCGGCAAACGCATTATGTCAGCTGAGATTTGTTGTCGGAACTGATGCAGACAAGATCATTTCCTCTCTACGAGACCATCTTGATCGACATGGTTTTGAAGATATAAAAATTATCACGGATAACGCCATAAATTTCGAAGCAACAAGAACTAATTTGAATAATATTTGGTTGGAAAAAGTTGAGGGCATTTTAGAGGAATTTCACGGAGATAAAATTCATGTGATCCCAAACCTAGCTGGCTCCCTTCCGAATAATTGCTTTACTGACGTTCTAAACGTTCCAACAATTTGGATACCACACTCATATAAGGAGTGTTCGCAACATGCTCCTAATGAACATTTACCAATCAAATTACTTAGAGATGCTCTTCTATTGATGACAAATCTATACTGGTATTTGGGTGACAATGACTAATAAATTTAATTTATGAATGATTGATGACTTTTAATTCACGGGGAATTTTTGAAAGTATCTCTGGTCCATCATCGTGTAATATAACAATTTCTTCAAGCCTCACTCCAAATTTGCCTGGCATATAAATGCCTGGTTCAATGGAGAAAACCATTCCTGGCTCTAAAATAGTTTCCGAAGATGATGTTATAAAGGGTGCCTCATGGATTTCAGTACCTAGTCCATGGCCAGTTCTATGAACAAAATATTTTCCAAAACCTTCTTTTTCAATAGCCTCTCGAGCTGCTTTGTCTATATTTTTGGCAATTTCCCCAGGAATGGCCGCTTTCAAAGCTGCACAAATTGCGTCTTCAACAATTTGATGGACCAAAGCATAATCTTTGTGAGGATTCCCTATGGTCGACATTCGAGTTATATCAGATGTATACCTTTCAAATCTTCCACCCAGATCAATAACGATTGCATCTCCCTCTTTTAATTTTCTAGATCCTGTTTGATGATGAGGGAACGCACTATTTTCACCTGACGCAACGATAGAAAACTGTGGTGATGCTCCTTGATCGGAGAAACTATTTTGTATAGCTAAGGCTATATCTTCTTCGGAAAGTCCTGGCTTTATTATTTCCCAGGCCCTCTGCATAGCTAGATCGGCTTGATGCGCATTTATCCGCAAAATCTTCTGCTCACCAGTATCCTTTTGCATTCTTAAAACCCCAATAGTTGATGATGTAAATAACCTCTTTAGATTTTTCAGTTTATCTTGGATAATTGCTGCATGATCGGCACGCATAGTATCATCAATAACAAAGGTTCTAAAAGAATGGCTTTTCATATCCGAAAGCACGCTATCAACTGCCGTTAATGGGCCAGATGCATCTGACCAATTATAAAATTCAATATCAGTATGTTGTCGTGCACTTTTTGCCTCAAGTTCAGGCATTAAAAAAGCAGAATCGGAGAGGGTTAGAAAAAATAAAAGTGGGCGCTCATCCGCATGCGGGTTCACTCCAATGAGCCAATTGAGATTTGCACCGGGCGCTAAAACTATTAAATCGACCTCTTGTTCCTCCATTTTATCACGTAATCTTTTGATTTTATCCATGTTTACCTTCTACGTAAGATTTTTTTAAACTACAAGATCGCAATAGTTTAAATAACTTTTCAAGCAAATGTAAGGAATTCAATTAAAAAATATTACTTATGCATTTTTAAAAATTATGTGACCAAAATCAATTGCTCCAAGAAGGTCGAGAGGTTTGACCAACCCCTTTATCTAAGGTAAATATTATTTCTTTTTTGGTGTGAATTCATACCTATTTGGGGGGATAGATTAGTTCAAATAAACCTAAGCAATTGATTAAATTTAAAGTAAGTGGAATGGTATATGGCGGACAGGCCCTCTACCACACTCCTCTGTAAGCCTTTGTTATTTTGACTAATTTTTACCAGATAATCTCTCTACCCACAAATTGGCATACAAAGAGATAGCTCTTAAAGCTAATGATAGTATTTATATTTTATTAGATAATTACTAGATAATAATTTGATTATATAAAGATTATACTTTATATTAATATTTTTGTGGATTCGTACTAAGATTAATTTTAGATAATATTAAGAAAGGTAAATAATTATGCAAATAAATAACGATATTGTACAATCTGAGAAAAATCTAAGTGTTTTGGAGAATCTTATGGGTATTGATATATCAGATGACGAACTTCTAAATATGGACCCTGAGTTACTTTTAAAGATCCAGTCTTACCTAAAGGAGTATAGAGAAAAGAAGAAGCATGAAGAAACTCTTGCTCCAAGTGTAGAGGAGTCTGTAACCGTACCTGAACATATTAGTGATGATCTAACTGTTTTAAGAACTTGGAAGATAGAAGAGGCTGATGCGTTATTTGAAGAAGTCGAAACTAAGCAGGGCAAGTTTTTAGGGACACGTATCACCCAAGATGGGCGAACCTATATTGCAAGAAAATGGAAGATGACCGAGCAGGTGAAGGAAATCCTTTTGAAGTCAGTGGAGACAGGTTTTCCTAAGTTTTGGAGGTATGGTCAGCCACAAGATTCATATTTTACTGGAGGATCAAACTATCTAAAAGGTAGTCATCATATCAGTTGTTCATCAAGGCATGATGACCCTTGGGTTTTTGCATTAGGAGCAGAGTCTCTTGGAAAAGAAAAGGGAGAGCAGAAAGTCAAGGAAGTTACATTTAATAAGATTTATGAGCTTTATTGGGACTCAGCGTTAACTGGTGAGGTTCAGGATCCCACGGAAGGGCCTCTTGAAGAAGGGAAATATAAAATACAAAAGTTTGGGGGAAGATGTTTTTCAATGCATCCTAAAGATTTTAGAAAAGTGATAGAATATTTTGCTGAGAATAAAGTTGAACCATAGACATTTGGTGAATTGTGGGAAGTAGACACCTTTTACACCTTAGCGGTCGAGCGACAGAGATAGCGTTCTAAAAGCCCAAGCTCTCTAACCAAATACGAGCCCTCAATACCATATCGTTTTGGCATGAGTAAAACTCAGTCTACTGAAAGTTAAAAAAGTAAAGTTTGGGAATATCTTAAAGAAAGAGGGGTTGAAAAATCTCTCTTTTTTGTGTTGGAGAGTGCCTCTCTGCCACAGTTCGCTTTAAGGCTTAATAAGCAATAGGCAATAATTTTTATGCTCTCACTTAAAACACTTTAAATTAATTTGATACTTTTGCGGGGCCAGTTAGTTTAATCTCATTTATTGTGGCTTCTTTTTCAAAGTTATAAACATATATCCCTGCATATTTATTTTCTTTAAAGACAAATGAAGTTTTAAGATCGTGAACAAATTGATCTGCAGCCTTATCAAATGCTTTCAATTTTGCTACGTCATCAAACTTTATTAAAATAGTTAAGTCTCCTTCCTGACTTATTAATATACCCAGACCGTGAAAATTATGTTCATCGATTTTTTGACCTAATTTGTCTGAGCAATATGCGGCGGCGACTTTAGCTTCACTTATGCCAGGGAATTTATACTGGTAGACTTTGGCATACATTATATTTCTCCCAACTGTGATAACATATCGTTAACCATATTATTAGCTGCGTCTCCTTCAACTTTCATTTTTTGAAGAATTTGAGTTTGCAAACCCATTTTTTGTTGGGTCTCCCTTCCTTTTTGCGTCAATGAAGTCTTAGAGTCTTCAACAATGCATAACCCTAAATTTATTAAGTTTACTAATAACGGTGAAGATACCTCTTTGTCGCTGCATAAACTTATAAAATACTTAAAATCGCTTAAAGATGCATTTGGGGCAACTTTAGAAAATTCATTAATTGCATCTTGCATTTTATTTGAAGTTATTTCTCTCTGCTCACTCTGCGTATCTAATTGATGAGCAAGGCGGGCTACTAGTTTTTGGATTAACACAATTTGCTCTTCAGTCAACTTCTTCTTTTCTGGATGGACTAAGCAAAAACTACCAAGAGCATAATTATCTTTATTTATGATTGGAAAGCCTGCATATGATCCACACATCCCTGACGTAACTGCGGGATGATTAGCTGTTCTTTCATCAGACACTGTGTCAGGAATTAAAGTAGGTTCGCTACTGAGTAGAGTGTAAGAGCATATACTTTGTGCTCTATCCATCAATATATCGCCACTTTTCCCAGGGAAATTGCAGGATGCGAGTGAATATTGGCTATCAGCATCAAATAGAGTTGCTGCAACTGCTGCAAACCCAGTTAATTCTTGTGCCATTTCACTATACACAATCATAACGTCGTGTTGATCTGTGCCCTTTATTTTCAACCGCTCAACTGCTTCTTGCCTTCTACTTTCATTAGCTGGCATTGGTGCTGCGATAAAATTCATATTATTTCTCCTGTAAAAACCATGTATTTGTAACAGATAAAATTTTCAAATTAAAGGTGTATTAGTACAGATTTTGTACTTAATCGCCCAGAATGCTAAATTTGCTTACATCAGACGATGTCAACTCGACAAAATCAATCCCCCACAAATCGTAAAATTAAGCATAGAGTTTTTAAAAGTATGCATTTTGATCAAAGTTTTTATCAGTTTTGTCTAGTGGAGTGCCTCTCTGCCACAGTCACACCAGGATATTGGAATAACAAGAACGCAAATGAGACCTCATTTGATGGCGAGTGGTTCAAAACTGGAGACATTGGTAAAATTGACGACCAACAATTTATTTATATCAAAGATCGGATTAAGGATATGTATATATCGGGTGGCGAGAACGTTTATCCAGCTGAGGTTGAGGACGAATTTAATAAGATGAATGAGTCTATAGAGGTTGCAATTATTGGGGTTTCTGATGAGAAATGGGGAGAAGTAGGTTGTGCTTTTATAAAGATTAAAGAAGGTAGTGTGCTTAATGTTGAAAGAATATGGGGTTTTCTTGAGGGCAAATTAGCTAAATTTAAGTGGCCAGTGTATATGATTGAAGTCGCCGAGCTTCCAAGAGGTGGCACAGGCAAAGTTCTCAAATTCGAGTTGAAGAATTATATTCTAACCCACAAATTTAGCCTTAAATGAGGTTAATGGGCAAAAAAATTCTTACAAAGCATGTCTTAATTATGTATTGGCTACCAAGTAATTAGAAAGTAGAATTGTGAAGCTTATTTAGGGAAAAGAAAAAATGAAGTTATATCAATTTGACGCTGCGCCTTCTTCTAAAAGAGTTGAAAAATTTTTGAGGGAAACAAATATACAAGTCGAGACTGTACAATTAAACATAATGGAAGGTGAGCACTTTAAAGAACCCTTTAAAACCATGAACCCCTTTAACTGCATTCCATTTCTAGAACTAGATGACGGAACAGTTATTTCTGAGACCCTAGCAATTTGCCACTACTTGGAGCAAATAAGTAATTCAGAAATAAAGTTGTTTGGAGAAAATACGAAGGAAAAAGCATTGATTGAAATGTGGAATCGTAGGCTTGAAAACGACGGTTACCTACCACTATTTCACGGCGCTAGAAACAAATTCGAGATGTTTAAAGGTGCTGTGATACCAGGCACAAGAACTGATTTTCAACAAAATCCTGCTGTTACAAACTGGGCAATTGAGTCAGCAAAAACTCTCTTAACACGTCTGGATGCCCACTTACAGTCATTAGATTTTTTGGTTTGTAATAAATTGACCGTGGCAGATATAACTGGGTTTCATACTTTAAGGACTGCAGATAGAGTTGGTATCGACATTAAAACGTACAAATATGCATTCATCTGGTTTTGTAAATTAGAACAGAGGCCAGGGTTTCAGGAAAGTGCTCAGCTGTCCTCAGGGTATTTGACCAGATAATCTCTCTACCCACAAATATTCATACAATTGCAAAAACAAAAACAAATCAAAACCTCTAAAACTCAGATAAAGAATAGACGATTTGTAGATTTTTGAGACAAGAGACTAGGTTTATTTGTTACATCTGTTTCTCAAAACTTCCATCCACTTTACCCGTAGTGGCAAAGTTTTGGACAATTTTTTCAATGTTGGGTTTATAGGTAAAGTAAGCAAAGTATGTTGCCAAGGGGTTGCTAGCACTAACCAGGTTTTTAAAGTCGCTCTTAACTCTATCTAATGATAGGTCATAGGGTCTGCGTTTTATTTTAGGTCTAGTAATTAGGTAGGCATTTTAAGGCTCTTTAAGGGCCTCTTGCAGGTTTTTATATAGATCACTCAGGAGGCCTTTAATTTCTTTGCGATAATTTGCATACGATAAATTAGAATCAACTCTATCGAGGTGGGTTAGATATTGAATAATTATATAAAATAAATCAGGGCGTCCGTTGCTACCTCCATTTTGCTGCTTCAATAAGGTATGTGACTCTCTTAGCCTGTTATCAATAGGATGCATTCCATTAAAGAGCCCCAATAGACGTAATGAGAGCGATGCACGAATGGAAAGGGCAAGAGTGTTGTCATTAAGAGCTGCGAACAGGGTATCGTGTGCTACCTGGATCATCCCTGCTTGTTTCATTAGTATTGTTTCAAGGATTTCAACATGGAGCGTATTCAGTTGGTTGATAAAAACATCGCATTTTTTCCATCGTGATATTGTCTCTTGCCGAATGCCTATCTGATTTGCCGTTTCCTTAGCGGAGTGCCCAGTCGCCAAGAGATGCGTGGCCAATAATTGACGTTTATTGAGTTTTCTTGACATTACTAAGGCCAGATCGCTGTTTTTGGAACCCTCGTTTTTGTTGTTGCGCTTCGTTATAGGCGAGTATTTCTGAGCGCTTATAAAACGAGCGTCCGCCAATAGGAAAGGGTGGTTTGAGTTCTCCTTTTTGTATCAATCGATAGAAACTAGAGGTACTGATTTTTAACAGCCGTGCGGCTTCTTTTTTACATATGTTATCTGAGTGTTCCATGGTGCATCCGTTACGTTAGACCCACTGTTGTGAGTGCTATGCGCAAGGCAGATGCCCAGCAAGATATTAACCCGTTGGTTCGTTTAAAAGTATACTCTATTATACCTATTAAAACAATGATTTTCTCTTATTTTTATGGTGTTAACGGGCTAACATAATCCGCCCATTGCGTCATTAAAGGACGTCTGGCCTCTGTCAAAGGAGAGCGTTGATACGCGCCTTCTACACGCCTATTAGTTTGATGGGCCAAACACTTCTCTGCTAGCTCATAGGAGCCTGGGTGCTCTTCAGCGGCCCACACACGAAAACTGGAGCGGAACCCATGCACAGTTGAATTAATATGAGGGAATTCGCGTTTTAAAAACACCAGTGCTGCATTATTAGAGAGCGCTTTATCGACATCACGCCCATGAAACACATAGGGGTAATTATGTGTGCGGGCTACAGCATTAATAAGGTCAATGACTTGCGGGGATAAAGGAACGGTATGGGGGTGACGCGCTTTCATGCGTTGCCAGGGCACATTCCAGATACCCTTATCGAGATCAAATTCATGGAGTTGTGCCAAACGCGCCTCTGTGGGTCTGACAGTGGTTAGAATGGAGAATTGCAAGAGCTTTCCTACCATACTCTCCACCTTTTGGAGCTCTTTAAAAAAAGCGGGCACCAGATGATAATTAAGAGAGCGCAGATGGTTGATTCTATGTGTGTTGCGTAACCCACCAAAATAAATGGAGAGATGGTCTTGCCAGAGGGCAGGGTTGGGGCGGTGATAGAGTTTTTTAAACTTGGCAAAGGCAAAGACGATTTTAATACGCCCCTGGAGTTTTTTGGCGGTTTCGCGTTTGGTCTGCCAGAGAGGCGTCAGAAGTGCGGTAATGTCATCTTCATCAATGGCAGCTAAAGGTTTTTTATCCAATATAGGGAATGCCATGCGCTGGAGAGAGGAATACCAATCAAAAGCGTGTTTCGTATTCGTCCAACTGGACTTTCGCGTCTCAATACATTCTTTTGCCACATCTGAAAAACGAATGCCTTTTGCATACCCCATTTTGCATTGGTCTTTCTGGCGTTCCCCTAAGGGATCATAGCCCTCAGATAAGAGCAGACGATTTTGGAGGAGTTTCTTGCGCGCGTCTGCCAAGGAGAGCACAGGGTAGGGGCCAAGGCTCATGGTGCGTGCACGCCCATGGCGCATATAGCGAAAGGTCCAGGTACCTTTTTGGGGTCCTGTGCGCTTGGAATACAGACCATTGGTGTCCGCTATCATTTTATTCAGGGGGAGCGTCATGAGGGTGTTGTGCGTGAGCGGCATGGGATGTCCTTTCCTACAAAATTACCTACAAATTGTTGCGGATAACCTCGACTTTCAGTGAAAGGGCGTTTCAGAGACTTTGCAAGCCAAACCCAACCCCAGAAGGGGAAATGGAACATGGTGACACAAATTGGAATGAGCTATGGCGGACAGGATGTCTTCCAAACCTAAATCTAATGCAGTCTAAAGAAATACTATTTTATCCATATTTTATTGGATATTTTGGTATTCTGTGTCCAGTAAAGTCTAGAGATTTACACTAAAATCTGATACTCTATTGTGGGTAGAATTGTGGGTAAGAAATAAATAATGCCATTCCTAAGTTCAGCAAAAAGTGTTCAATCGGTAACAACAAAAGGTTACCACAGATGTGGAGATAGCTTGTATCTTCAAGTATCAAACCAAGGTACTAAATCGTGGCTGTTTAGATATAAAAGCCCGGTTACAAAAAAACAGAGGGAGATGGGTTTAGGTTCTCATAAGTTTGTTGACCTCGCACAGGCGCGACAATGGGCACAGGACAGTAAAAAACTGGTGCTCGAGGGCAAAGACCCTATTGAAGAACGTATAGCTAATAATAGTAGACTCCAACTTGCTCAAGCACGCAATCTGACATTTAATGAAATATCAAAGGCATGTATCGCCTCAAAGTCACACGAATGGAAAAATGCAAAACACGCACAGCAATGGAACAATACACTTAACACATATGCATTCCCATTATTGGGTGATTTACCAATATTAGCGATATCCACCGATTTGATTTTAAAAGTCTTAGAGCCAATATGGGTATCAAAAGCAGAAACAGCAAGTCGGGTTCGTCAACGCATAGAGACAATTTGGGATTACGCTAAGGCTAGAAGCTATGTAACTGGTGAGAACCCTGCTCGACTTAGAGGGCATCTAGACAAGATTCTCCCTAAAACATCCAAAGTAAAAAGAGTTCGTCACCATCCTGCTTTACCCTACAAACAGATTGCTGCTTTCATAGAAAAATTAAGGAATAGGGCTGGGTTTTCTCCATTGGCATTTGAATTCGCAATCCTTACCGCTTCTCGTACTAGCGAGGTCACTGGTGCAAAGTGGGGTGAAATAGATATTAAGGAACAAGTTTGGACTATCTCTGCTGATCGTATGAAGGGTTCAATAGAGCATCGAGTACCCCTCAGCTCAAGAGCCATAGAAATTCTTAACAGTATTAAATCCAATAGGAATCCTATTGAATATGTATTCCCAGGACTTAAGCATAATACAGGTTTAAGTAATAATGCATTTCGAGCATTGGTTAAAAAGATGCATATAACGAATGTTACCCCTCATGGCTTTCGTAGTACCTTTACAGACTGGGCAACAGAGGAAGCTCAATTTCCTATTGAAACAGTTGACCTGGCTTTATCTCATAAAATTAAAAATAAAACCGAAGCTGCCTATAGGCGTGGTGATCAGCTTGAGCGTCGAAGAGAGCTGATGGTTTTATGGGAACAATACATCAATTTAAATATTACAAGAGGAGTTCAAGAAATATGAGTGTACGTAAGGGACAAGCCAGACTTAGAAAACTAGTTAATCTTTTAGAAAACTTACCAAATTCTAATGAAGACATAGAGTTCTTAAAGTCTGCACTAAAAGAAATAGCTTCTGGTAAAGATGCAAACATTGCTTTACGCGTGAAAGCTAAAAGAGGGGAACGAAAAGGAGAGTATTCACGCAAAACGAAGATACAAAAAGCATATGCTATGACATGGATTGCATCTGCGGTTCTCCCAGAGGATCAAGACGGATTAGGGTATTCCATAACCAAAGCGGTGAGTCAGGTAAAGAAGTTGTTGCCCGATTTGCCAGCTGAATCGAGTTTAATCCGCAATTATAACGATTATAAAAAAATAGGGACTGAGTTGTTTGGTATGCAACCGGAATAAAATCTGGATTTAAGTCCTTAGGTAAAAGTTTCTCCTTTGTCTATTATGCCCTTATTGAACGAAAAAGGAGTTTTTAAGACATGACAGAGCAAGGATCATCATTAAGGTTAATAAGAATGAAGGAGCTTACATCAAAAGTCGGATACGCTCGTTCTACAATTCATGCACTCATTAAAGAAGGGCGTTTCCCAGAACCATTTAAGTTGGTTCCAAATGGAAGAGCAAATGGTTGGCTTGAAAAAACCATAGATAATTGGATGCAAGAGCGTGCAAATCAAACGAGCCAAGTAAATATCCATAGCGAGGGTGATAAATGAATGGAAAAATATCTAAAGCAAAAAGGTAGAGCCTCTGGCCGATTTGCAATGCTACCGTTTGCAATACTGGATTCTGATGCCTTCAGGTCCTTATCCGCTGATGCGGTATATGTTTATATAAGAATATTACGACGACATAATGGAAGTAACAATGGCCATATACCCTTTGGATGTCGAGAAGCAGCAATTGAGTGCAACATGAGTAAAATGACAGCTCAAAGAGCTTTTAAGCAATTAGAAGATGTCGGTTTAATAGAATGCATTGTTCCTTCAAGTTTTAATTGTCGTAAGAAGTTAGCTAGGGAGTGGGCTCTGACCCATCTCCCAATAGGAAAGCACGTTGCGTCAGGGAAGTGGAAAAACTTTAAATTGAATCCCAGTACCAAATTGAAAACTTATGGTACCAATACAGATACCCATGTGCTTAATTTGGATAATTACATCAGTTGTTAGTACCACGAGAGAGACTGTTTTAGTAAAATTGGCTAATCATAGGTATCACATGGGGTACACTATATATATCTACCATAGGTATAAGGTATTTGGGTTGTCATAAAGAGAAAGGTTAAACCATTATTTATTAATTAGCTTTAAGCCTTTTTTAAATTACCAAAAATGCTAAACTTTTATGAAAAAATTATTTAGGGTAGTAGGATGTTTAGAAGAATCATTTTTATTTTTTTGTTCTTTCTCGCTCCACTTTTCCCTGTCTTAAGTCAGGACAACACTATATACGGAACGAAAGTAGTTTCAGGTGGCACCCCAGATACTCGAAGTTTTGGAACAATAAATCCCACTGACGGTTCATTCAGTCATATTCAGAATCCTATAACGATACCAAGTTACTCAGGCTGGCCAATGCAAGATTATGGATCAGATTCGGACCCAATTACAGGTAAAGTTTTTGCCAGAATAACAACCAGTGGTGGAAGCGATATCGTATCAATCTCAAAAAGTAACGGTGCAGTAACAAGCCTAGGATTGACTTCTCATTCTATTGTTGGATACGACAGTTTTACGAACAAGCTATTAGTGTATAAAGGAGATAATTCACAAAATGATCTTTTAAGCATCGATCCAGCGACGGGGCAATCTAGCCTGTTATTAGATAATTTTGCTACCGCTCAAACAAGCTGGAATTCTGCAGCAATAAGTGCGGTCGATAGTCCAAACAGAAAATATTATCGATTAGATTTAAGCAACAATAAAATCTATGTTATGGATTTAGCGGGAGGCGAAGAAAAAGTTTTATCACTAGCATCTCAAGTTGCAGCAATTAGACATGATCATCTAAACGGTGTTCTTTATGGCCTAAAAAGCGGCTCAGGCGGAGGCTATGAGTTAGTTTCAATTAATAAATCGACAGGAGTGCTTACAGCAATAAGCAGCGGCAATGTTGTATCAGGTATAAGTAATTATAGTGTTCAGATAGCGCCAAACGATCAAAGAATGTACGTTCAGGAAAGTGGTACAACCTTTAGAATAGTTTCTCTAAGCGACGGTTCTTCATTGGGTACGTTTTCTGTTAATGACATGATGATGTTTCCAATGGCTGTTTTGGTGGTTGGAGATGATGATTCAAATGAAACTATATCAACTTCGATTGGAGACCCTACAGCCAATATGATCAAAGTAGGAACAAATACAGTGACCTACACTGGAACAAATAGTTCCTCAGGAGCAACTGCCGTAAAGCAGGGAAAGCTTTATGTTAACGGTACGTCCAGCAGCTCAACAGCAAAAATCTCCTCTGGGGCAACTCTGGGTGGAACGGGAACTGTTGGAGCCATTGTGAGTGATGGTAATTTAGAACCAGGTAACTCAATTGGTACTCTAAATGTATCGGGAGCGGTTACCTTAAATTCCGGCTCTGTTTTGGTTATTGAAATTGATACGGCTGGCAATAATGATAAAATTGTAGCAACCGGTGCTGTTACAGCAGGAGGTACATTACGTATTAGTCCATCAGCAGGAACTTACACAGATGGGCAGAGCTTCACAATCATTACGGGTTCGAGTGTTTCTGGAATATTCTCTACAGTTTCTATACTTAAGTGTTCCGGAGCTACAGCTACCCCAACCTATGGCGCAACATCAATAACATTTTCACTGTCTAATTGTGTGGCGGCCGAAAATCAAAATCTGGATTCAATCACAAGCTATGTTAATGATTTGACTACTGGGGCGTCTGGTGACTTAAGCACCGTTCTTACGGCACTTAATGCTTTAACCGGCACCAATTACGATGCAGCTGTTGAGAGTTTGGATTTTAATGGGGGTAATTCTATTGCTCATGCAAACCAACAGCAAATTGCTTCAGTTAATAGTATAGTGCGACAAAACTTAGTATCCTCTAGAGGTGAAGGCGATACAGAGATTTCTGATGATGAAAGGTCATGGGTCAGCCTCGGAGCATCCGGTTGGTGGGTCAGAGGATATGGTGCAACGGGAGAACAAAAAAAATTAGATAATTTGGGAATAAACGGTTCGGACTATAGTTATTACGGAACTACCGTCGGTTACGACTTTGGAGGAGGTATTGGAACACAGGGTGTTGCTATTACGTTGCAAGGCGGCACGAACACAAGTAAAAATTCTGAAGGTAAAAGCACTTATACCTCGATGGGTATTTCCAATTATAAGTCAGAGAAACAGGATAATGGCAATAGGCTAACGTCAAACCTCTCTCTCATATTCAATCTCGTAGATTCACAACGAACAATAAGCTTCGGAGCAATATCAAGAACCGCAAAGGCGAATTATAATGCATATGCAATCGATTATAGTGCTGACTATGATTATCCGTCTAGCGATGCTTTTGGCGCTTCTAGTGCGCTGACGCTTCATACAGGGATTACCGCTGGATACCAGGATGGCTTTACCGAAACAGGCGCTAACTCACTGAACTTGACAGTAAAAGGAGCGACTAACTTAATAGCAAGAGCTGGTATCAGTAACACTATGTCCTGGGGAGATAAGAATGATAATCTCAACTCTTTTATTCCCTTTGTATCAGCAGGTCTTCATACATCTTACAATATTCTCAAGCCAGAGATTGAGCAAAATTTCTCAGGTAAGACAACAAGCTTTACCACAAATTCTGACCGGAGGCTTAATGGTCATGCCGAATTAGGCTTGGGATTTACTTATAAAAGCTCCTACAGCTCTGAGATTGCTTTTTTAACCAAGGGCAAAGCCTCAGACAGAGGCTCAGAGTATTCAGCAACTCTGGAATATAAGAAGTTATTTTAGGATTGACCCGATTCTTCCCTGAATTTCAGTGAGTAAATCTTTTGAAGTTCTTTCGACTTCAGGTACCTTTTTAGGGTTGAAAAATCCAATATGTTTACCAAGTAATTCCATTGCCTTTAACTTCCCTGATACATGTCCATCACCAAAGGCTATCCTCTCTAATTCATTAAGCACTCTCTCTTCTCGAGAGACCGCTTGTAAGCGTCGTCTAGCCGCCTTTTCCTTCTCTAGCTCTAAAATCCTTGTACTGACCTTGGGGTGTCTCCTGAGCCTTGAGGCTTCCTCCCAGACAGTCTTATCGGACATATTTTGGGTATCATAAGCTCCTCTATACGCTGAAGACTGACTGGTCCCTTCAGCGAGGAGTTCAATGAAGTTTTCTTGTTTAGCTGTTAACATTGTAGGTCATCCTTTGAGCATTTTTCAGTACATATAGTGCGCTGACGAATACAAGTCTTTGGGGGTACTGGGTAGGTGGGGTACCTGTAAATTCGAAAAAGCTTAAAATCATGCTAATTTATTTACCTTATTGTGGGTAGCGTGTTGGTAAAAGACAATAATACTATACAATAGGTATATTTATCAATGGTTTATGGTTATTTAATGGCGGACAGGATGGGATTCGAACCCACGGAGGAGTTTCCCCCTCACTCCCTTAGCAGGGGAGCGCCTTAAACCACTCGGCCACCTGTCCACATAAAGGGTTACAATGCTATTCGTTTCTATTCAAGGATAAAAAGCTGCTTTTCTGACATTTAATTTTTATTTGTGGCCTTTGTTACAGCAGCGCGTTATCAATATAGGAATGTACAAAATTCTATTGTTTTCATTTGTCTTCCTGGCTTTAGACCAAGTGTCTAAATGGTTTGTGGTTTTCTATTTGGAATTAGCACAAAAACTTTATCTAAACCTTAACAATCAGTTTATTAATTTCTACATAGCCTGGAACAAGGGTATAAATTTTGGTCTTTTTGAGGGTGATAGTCCTGTTCAAGCGTACATTTTGACCGGGATTTCGATTGCTATCTCTGTAGTGTTTTTTATCTGGTTAAGAAATTCGACAAGTCTTCTAATTCAAATACTAGCGTCCTTAGTTATTGGAGGTGCCTTGGGTAATGCGATAGATCGACTTCTATATGGAGCAGTTGCTGATTTCGTAAATGTTACCTGTTGCGGAATTAGGAACCCTTATTCTTTTAATTTAGCCGACGTATTTATATTTATTGGGCTAATAGGGCTATTAATTTTCAAGTACGACGAAAAACATAACTAGATTGGTTGCCGAATCTTCTTTGATGTACTAATAATAGTATGCTATTTTTATAACATACTAAATATTGTGGATAAAAACATATGAACCTAGAGAACCTTGGGTTATCTTCTAAAAGTTTACAGCCTAGTCGGATACGGCAACTCGATATCCATACCAGCAACCAAATCGCTGCTGGTGAAGTTATTGAAAGACCTAGTTCAGCTTTGAAAGAGTTAGTAGAAAACTCAATAGACGCTGGAGCAAACTTAATAGAAATAGTTTATTCAAATGGTGGAAAATCTTTTTTAAGCGTAAGAGATAATGGCTATGGAATTAATAAAGAGGACTTGTCATTAGCTGTATCGAGGCATGCAACCTCTAAAATACGTACGATTGGTGATCTGATAACCATAAATAGTCTGGGGTTCAGGGGAGAAGCGCTGGCCTCTATCGGGTCAGTCTCTGAGTTAACAATAAAATCAAAGTTTATCGAAGCGAGTGAGACTTTTGAGATGTCCAGTAGATATGGAGAATTGAAACAGATTAAGCCCTCGCAATATCTTGAAGGTACTCTTATAGAAATCAAAAACCTTTTTAAATCTATTCCGGCTCGATTAAAATTTTTGAAATCCGACAGAGCAGAAGGAATTTCTATTCTAGAGGTTGTGAAGAAATTAGCATTATCACACCCAGAGATTAGCTTTAGGCTTTTTGAAATTAAAGGTGAAGAAAACCCAAGAGAAATTCTACGGCTGGAAAAATACACAGGCTCTAATGGGTTGAGCAAAAGAATACAAGAGGTGCTTAAAAATTCATTTATGGACAACTCCCAGCAAGTCGACTACGAAAGTAAAACTGTAAAAGTTACAGGCTATATCGGATCTCCCACTTTTATCTCTGGAAAAGCTAATGGGTGCTATTTTTTTGTAAATGGGCGGTTTGTAAGAGACCGGTCCCTGCTTAGCTTTATAAGATTAGCGTATGGGGATCTATTGGAAAAGAGCGGTTTCCCCTCCGCGATACTTTTTCTCAATGTTCCGAGTGAAGAAATAGATGTAAACGTCCACCCTTCAAAAATGGAAATCAAGTTTAAAAAACCCGATCTTATTAGAACATGTCTTAAAACTGCGGTACGCAATAGTCTGAATGTCGAGAGATTTAGTGCAAGAAGCCACTTAAGCAAACAGGCCTACTCTTATTTCAGAAAAGATTCGAGTTTTCAAAATCATAAGAGAATTGATTTTTCTAGCGATAGGAGAGAAAGCCTTGATCTTGGAGAAACACTGAATTTAGCTACCAGAGTTAATCCAAAAGATGATAGTACTCAAAAGATTAAACACGCGCAAAGCCCCGACAATAATAGACTAGGTACACCTAAAGCACATTTATTTAAGAATTTTATAGTTGCTCAGAATGATAACGAGTTAGTTATAGTTGATCAGCATGCAGCACATGAAAGAATTCTGTACGAAAAACTCAAGGCACAGAAATATGATCAAGGGATAGCGATCCAAGAGTTATTAGTTCCTCAAATAGTAGAATTTACTAGTGTTGAAGTGGATGCCATCATTGAAAAAAAGAGCATTATGAAGCAATTAGGTTTAGAAATAGAGAGGTTTGGGCCAGCATCGATATGTATAAGAGGAATACCTGCAGTGTTGGGAGATATTTGCCCAAAAACACTGCTTATTGATCTCTTGGATGATTTGGAAAATTTTGATTCTCCTGAGAGTTTAGAAAACAAAATTGATAAAGTTTTTTCTAGTATGGCGTGTCATGGGTCAGTAAGGTCAGGCAGAATACTTAAATACGAGGAAATGGATACTCTACTGAGAGAAATGGAAAATACGCCGAATAGTGATCAATGTAACCATGGCAGACCTACTTATTTAAAATTGGACTTAGAGAAAATAAATAAGCTATTCGGGCGTACGTAATGAGTAGTACTGACCCACTATTATATATTGTGTTATCGAGCGCTCTATTTTTTTTAGCTGGTTTTTTAGTATTTAGGCAGTTTCGATATTCGGATAAGGATGAGCTAGATAAAAGTGAGGCCCTTAAAGAGGCTTTAAGAGATTTATCGGTGAATCAACAGCAGATTGTAGGCAGTATAAAGGTAATCACAGATACACAAACCACTTCGCAGGCAGCGATTATTAAGCATGTTGAGAGTAGGTTAGAGGAGATACAGAAATCAATTTCCTCTTCGCTGTCGGGAAGTTCTATAAAAACTGCACAGACATTAGGGGAGTTGCAGCAGAGACTGCAAACTATAGATAAAGCGCAAACAAATATAGAAAAATTGTCAGGAGAGGTGTTGGGTTTGCAGGAAATTTTGTCCAATAAGCAGGCCAGAGGTGTTTTTGGTGAAATCCAGCTGAAGGATATTGTTAGAAAAGCTCTTCCATCAGATGCTTATGATTTTCAATTTACTTTGTCTAACGGTAAACGGGCTGACTGCATTATTTATCTCCCAGAGCCTCAAGGCAACATAGTTATTGATAGCAAGTTTCCTCTAGAGGCATATAACGCTATGATATCGAACACAAACGAAGTTGATAAAAGCAGAAATATTCAATTATTTCAGGGTTCAATAAAAACTCATATAAAAGACATTTCTGAAAAATATATTATTGAGGGAGAGACTGCAGATGGAGCCATATTGTTTTTACCATCTGAGGCAATTTATGCTGAGCTTCACGCAAATTTTTCGAATTTAGTAAATGAAGGATTTGAGTCACGTGTTTGGATTGTTTCACCTACCACTTTGATGGCAACATTAAATACTATGAGGGCTATCTTAAAAGATGAAAGATTGCGTCGTCACACTAGTCGCATTAGAGCGGAGTTAGACTTGCTGTATAAAGATATGCTACGATTGGAGGGACGAATTATCAATTTAGATAAACACTTTACGCTAGCTTCAAAAGATGTTGACGAAATAAAAATTTCAGCAAAAAAGGCATCTAAGCGGGTATTTAACATCGAGCGTTTTGAGTTTGAGGAGTTATCTCAATCTGACACTAGAGAAAAAGCACATTTGCCTGAGGGTGAAAAAATATTAGATGACGAAGGCTCGAAAAAAATAAAATTTATTTGAACAAAAAATAGGAGTAAAAAATGAAAAAAATAGTATTGTGTGGTTTGTTTTTTACCATTCTTTGTCTCCCTAGTTGCGGTACTGTTGGTGGCGCAATAAGCGGTTTAGGTGCTGACCTCGACATGGTAGGAGGTGCTATTGCAGGTTATTAAAAACCATGAAAAGTGGCGATATGCTAAAAACGCATGAATGATATGCATCTTGTGCTATTCAAAATTATGTAAGTTACCTCTATTTTAGCTATACGAGAGGATATCAATCATGACTAATTCTAAATCTATTTATCAATCGTTAACATCCAAGGCAATGAAGGCCGAAATGTTAGAACCAGATGTAGAGCTCGAACTAGCAAGAAGTTGGCATCGCCATGGATGCGAGAAATCGTTGCATAGGCTAGTAAATGCATACATGAGGTTGGCGGTCTCTATGGCATCTAAATATGTAAAATACGGTGTAGATACCAACGAATTAATTCAAGAGGCCGGAATAGGGCTAATGAAAGCGGCTGAAAAATTCGATCCTGAGAGAGGTGTGCGCTTTTCTACCTATGCTACTTGGTGGATTAAAGCTTCTATTCAAGACTTCGTACTCAGAAATTGGTCATTGGTAAGGACGGGTTCAACCGCTTCACAAAAGTCCCTGTTCTTCAATTTAAAGCGTGTTAGATCTCAAATAGAACGTGAATTCGATGGCTCAGGTGCTTCTGTGGACTATGGCTCTCTGAACAAAATGGTCGCAGAAAAGATGGGAGTATCCCTCAGAGACGTAGAAATGATGGATACGAGACTATCAGGAGGTGACTTTTCTTTAAACTCTCTCCAACAGGGAGAAGAAGGTAGAGAGTGGATTGAGACCATTGAAGATGAAAATTCTTATGGAGCTCATAGAGTTGAAAAAAACAGGGATGATGGAACAGTAAGATCCTGGATCGCGGAAGCGATAGAAACACTAAATGAGAGGGAAAAAACGATTGTCGTAGAGCGTAAACTCCGTGATAAACCTAGGACGTTAGACTCAATCGGTGGCGAATTGGGGGTATCCAAAGAAAGAGTACGACAATTGGAAGCTGAGGCTTTAAAGAAGCTTAGAAAGCACTTTGAGACCCGTAAAGGTATTAGATCGGCTTCAATTATTTAGATACAAAAGATTGAATACTAGAAATTTTCCGCTTAACTTAGTCTAAAAACTGTAAAAGCGAGAAGATGGACAAAATATTATTGGTAATATCAGGCGGGATAGCCGCCTACAAGTCGTTAGAGTTGATACGGCTTTTTAAAAAAGCTGGTAAGCAAGTAAAATGTATTGCTACTGAAAGTGCCATGACGTTTATCACGTCTGCGTCTGTAGAGTACCTATCTGGCAACCCATTGAGAACGAGCCTTGAAGATCGTGAACAAGAGATGAAAATGGGTCATATAGAATTAGCAAGATGGCCCGATTTAATTTTGGTGGCTCCAGCAACCGCAAACATCATTTCGTCCGTCGCTAATGGACTAGCAGCTGATCTTGCACAAACACTATTGATGGCAACCACCAAGCAGATAGTTTTTGCTCCCTCAATGAATGTTAGAATGTGGGAAAATAAATTATTTCAAAAAAATATTGATACTTTGATATCAAATGGATTTGAATTTTTGGGTCCTACCGAGGGTGAAATGGCCTGCGGCGAGTTTGGTATGGGTCGAATGATGGAACCTCAACAAATTTTTCAATCCTTGTTTCAAAGCAGTAATAAGTGCTGAAATCAAAAAAAATTCTAGTTACAGCTGGGCCTACTCATGAATACTTAGATGATATAAGGTTCATCGGAAATAGAAGCTCTGGCAAACAGGGAGCTGAGATTGCAAAGTGTCTGCAGAAGCTTGATGCGGACGTTACGTTGGTAATAGGTCCGGTAAATCTGGAGCTGGCTGGCTTAAGTAAGGTTATTAGAGTGGAAAGTGCTGTGCAGATGAATGACGCTGTTATTGCAACTGGACCATTTGATATTGCAATATGTGCAGCCGCAGTTAGCGATTGGCGACCAAAAGAGAAGGCAAAAACAAAAATTAAAAAAAGCTCGACAGGTAAACCACAAATTTTGGAATTAGTAGAGAATCCAGATATTTTAAAAAACATATGCGTCGCTGAAAATAGGCCCAATCTGGTTATTGGCTTTGCAGCTGAGACTAATGATTTGCTAACTAATGCTAGATTGAAGTTAAAAAACAAAGGATGTGATTGGATTGTGGCTAATAAAGTAACTGCTGAAAGTAATAATATGGGTGGCGGGGAGAATGAAGTGATTATAATAAAAAAAAACGAAGAAATTAAATTTGCGAGACAGAGTAAAGAAGGGATCGCAAAGCTAATTTGTAAAAAAATAGTTGACGAATTTTCAAGTTAGAATTTTTCATTTGGTAAGGGTTAAATAAACTTTGTCATTTTCGGAAAATTTCATATACGGTTAAATTGTTGAGAATTTATAAATGGATAGTCAAATAGATAATGAATATTTTGAACGCTATAAGAGGCATATTTTAATAAAGAATATTGGTGGTCAAGGGCAGAAAAAATTGGGGCAAGCTAAAGTACTTCTTATTGGTTTAGGGGGAATAGGCTCAACTGTTCTTCAACATTTAGCAGCCGCAGGAATTGGTAAAATTGGCCTAGTTGATCAAGATACTGTCGCACTATCTAATTTACAGAGACAGACAATTTATAAATATGAAGATATTGGGAAAAAGAAAGTTAGTGTTGCATCAAATTTTGTTAAAAAACTGAATAAGAATGTTGAAATAACTGAGTATAATTTTTTTTTAAGTGGAGACGGTACTACAAAAATAATTGGTGAATACGATGTTGTTTTGGATGGTACTGACAATGTTGAGACTAGAAAGCTCATTAATAAGTACTGCGTTGAGGAACGTAAACCCCTCATATTCGGAGGGGTATCTGGTTGGGAAGGTCTTGTGAGTTTGTTTGTTTATAATAATAGTGCTTGCTTTGATTGCGTCTTTGCAAGTTCCGAAACAAGGTCTTCTTTTTTTGATTGTAGCTCAGAGGGTGTTCTGGGCGTAACTACCTCTTTGGTCGGAACCCTCATGGTAGCAGAGACAATTAAGCTCATATGCGAGACAGGGCAACTGCTAACAAACAAGATTCTAATTTGTGATACTTTAAACGGGGCGACAGAGATTTTATATACAAAAAAAAATGAAAATTGTAGTGCGTGTCAAAACGTTGTTTAGTTACAGCATACTTGGAACTATTTGATCAGGAGGGCGGTGACCATCCAAATATGTTTTTATATTAATTATCACTTTTTCTCCCATCTCTATTCTCCCTTCTAATGTTGAAGAACCCATATGAGGCAAAAGGAAAACGTTTTTCAAACTTTTAAAGTCAGAACCTATTACTTCTTCGCTATCATAAACATCTAGTCCAGCTCCTCCCAATCGGCCATCTTTCAGTTGTCTTACTAAAGCTTTCTGATCTATGATCTCTCCTCTAGAAATATTTACTAAATATGCGCTACGCTTCATTTTCCCAAGACATTTCGCATTTAGCAAATAAAGAGAAGATGAATTTAGTGATGCGCTAACAACTAAAATATCAACAGCTGAAAGCATTTCTTCTAAATTTTCCCAGTATGTTGCTGATAAGCTTTTTTCAATGTTTTTGTGTAGGCGTCTCCTGTTATGGTAGTTTATATTCAGATCAAAAGCTCTTGCTCTCTTTGCAATTGCCTGGCCAATTCTACCCATTCCTAGAATCCCCAGTTTTTTTCCTGTAATCCTCATCCCAATCATCGCGGATGGGCTCCAGCCTTTCCAGTTGCCAGACTGCATCTCTTCGTGACCTTCTCTTAATTTTCTAGGAATTGCCAAAATCAGCGCCATTGTCATATCAGCTGTGTCAGTGGTTAAAACACTAGGGGTGTTGGTAACAATGATACCTCTTTGTAAAGCAGTTTTTATATCAATATGATCATAGCCTGCTCCATAGTTTGCAATCAGCTTTAGTTTAGAACTTGCTGCACTCAAAATACTAGCATCTATTTTATCACCAATAGTGGGCACAAGAATTTCTGCATCTTTTACAGCTGATAATAGTTCTTGCTTACTTATGGGATATTCTGCACTAGAGAGATCAACATTGAATAGCTCTTTCATTCTCTTCTCGACCCGGTCTTGCAACCTCCTCGTAATTATCACTTTGGGTTTTTTCATTGATGTTGATTATGTGATCTTTTTTGGTATTTTTTTTATTATGTATATAACAATTAATAGAGATATTTTATCTAATATCAAAACGTTTTCAAAAATATTTCTTATAATACTGTTAATTAATTTATTTCTCATAGTCAACGTTATGTCTGCAAGTAGCGCGTCTACAATTAGCAAAAAAACAGGGCTTCCACTACCTAGGTATGTATCTCTTAAAGGCAATAAAGTAAATTTAAGAAGAGGACCCAGTTTAGATTATAAAATTGATTGGGTTTACCAAAGAAAACACTTGCCAGTTATGATTGTGAGTGAGTTTGGTCACTGGAGAAAAGTAACTGATTTTGAAGGCTATACAGGCTGGATCTATAAAGATCTACTTTCTGGATCAAGATATATTATCGTAAACAAGGAAGAAACTCTTTTAAGAAACAAAGCAGGTTTTGACTCTTTAGGTAAAGCAATTCTGAAAAGAGAAGTGATTGGAAAGTTAATCAAATGTGAGGGTTTATGGTGTTTCATCCGAATAAAAAATATGCGTGGGTATGTGCTTGCCGAGCATATTTGGGGAGCCAGTAGAGAAAAATGATACTAATTTAAGGAAGAAAGCGATACCCTCTGCCTCTAATTGTCTTTAGATGCCGTGGGTTTGTTGGGTTTGGTTCTATTTTTTTGCGTAGTCTTGTAATTTGTACATCAACATTTCTTTCATTTAGATCTAGTCTTCCCTGACTTAGATCTAAGCTATCGATGACCATTTTCCTACTAATTATTTTTTCGGGATTAAGCGCAAATAAATTTAATAGGCTAGCTTCAAGGTTCGTTAGCTTTATTAAATGGTTTTCGTGGTGGAGCTCAAGTCTTTGCAAGTCAAAGATTTTATTTCCAATCTCAATACTCTTGCCAGACTTCTTATAACCTTCCCTCTCATTTCTTATCAATAATCTTTCCAATCTAAGCAAGAGTTCTTTTGGCTCAAAGGGTTTCGACAGATAATCATCGGCACCTATTTCTAGACCAGAAATTTTGTCTTTGGACTCTCCTTTTGCCGATAGAAAAATAGCTGGGACACTTTTTTGTTTCCTAATGCTCTCCAACAAATCAAGGCCACTCTCTCCTGGCATCATTATGTCTATCACCAATAAATCAAATTCAAAGTAATCTAAAAGACATCTTGCCTCTGTAGAATTCCGTGCACTTGATATTAGAAACTCATTTTTGCTCAAATAAGCACTTAGTAAGGATAAAATACGTTTATCATCATCAACGAGCAATAAATGTGCTTTATTTTGAGGCATATTAATCCTCCTTCGTTTCACTTGGAGTGTCTTTATCTTTTTACCAATATCACTATAATACACTCAATGCACAGAAAAGTTTACATTGTCCCAGAATCAAATTCTGGAAAAATTAAGAAAATTTCGGTATGCAGTGTTAAGTAAAATAGTGAGGTAACTTTCAATGGTTGATTCTTATGAAAATTTAAAGGGAAAAATTTGGATTGATGGGGAGCTAGTGGAATGGGAAGAAGCGAAATTCCACTTGCTAACTCATGCCCTTCATTATGGTTCATCTGTATTTGAAGGTGAAAGAGCTTACGGTGGCAAAATATATAAAAGTTACGAGCATTCGGTTAGGTTGAGAAAGTCTGCAGAATATGTTGATATGGAAGTCCCTTACAGTGCTGAAGAACTTGAAATAGCCAAAAGCCAAGTCCTTAACGCAAATCGACAAAAAGATGCGTATGTACGAGCTGTGGCATGGCGGGGGTCCGGTCCCGATATGGGCGTAGCGTCTTCTAGAAACCCTGTTAGGGTCGCAGTTGCGTCATGGGAATGGGGAGCTTATTATGGAGACGCCAAAATGAAAGGCGCAAAGCTTGATATTTCAGATTGGAAAAGGCCAAGTCCAGAGACTATACCTTGCTTCGCAAAAGCGTCTGGACTGTATATGATTTGTACAATGTCCAAGCATGCAGCGGAGGCTAAGGGGTGCTCTGACTCGTTGATGTTGGACTATAGAGGTTACGTAGCAGAAGCAACGGGTGCAAATATATTTTTTGTGAAAGACAATAAAGTACACACTCCGAAGCCAGATTGCTTTTTAAATGGGATCACTAGACAAACAGTTATTGGAATTCTTGAAAAGGCTGGGGTCGAAGTTATTGAGAGACATATCGAACTCTCTGAGTTGGAAGGTTTTGAGCAGTGCTGGTTAACTGGTACGGCAGCCGAGGTAACACCGGTTGGACAAATAGATCGATTTAACTTCGAGGTCGGCGAATTAGCCAAGCAAGTTGCTAATAAATATGAACAAGAAGTAAGATCTTAGGGGAAATTTCCTGCAGTTTGGAACAATTGATTTGAGAAAAATAATAATTGATACCGATCCTGGTCAAGATGATGCGTTAGCAATGATGACTGCTTTTGGTGCTAAAAAAGATTTAAATGTCTTGGGCGTTACGTGTGTGGCAGGGAATGTTCCTTTAGACTTGACTTCTGTAAATGCACTCAAAATATGCGAACTAAGCGGGTTTTCGAGTGTCCCGGTGTTTAGAGGTAGTCCAGCTCCACTGAAAAGAAAATTAATAACTGCTGAGCATGTGCATGGAAAAACAGGACTTGATGGAACCGATCTATCGGTAAAAAAAAAGGAACTTGAGCGGACAGATGCAGTGGACTTTATAATTGAGTGCACAGAAAAATATAGAGATGAAAAAATTACCATTTGTGCTCTTGGTCCGCTGACAAATGTAGCAAAGGCGCTCAAAAAAGACTCTGTTTTGACGGAGTCCATAGAGGAGATTGTATTAATGGGAGGGGGCTTTTTTGAGGGTGGGAATATTACTCCTGCAGCAGAATTCAATATTTACGTAGACCCAGAGGCAGCAAAGATAGTTTTGGAAAGTGGACTAAAGATAACAATGCTTCCGTTAGACGTTACACATAAAACACTGGTCCAAAGAAATTTTCTTGAGAAATTGCGTAAGTCGGGAAAGAATAGTGCTATACAAGCCGCTAAGCTTTTAGATTTTTTTGAAAGATATGATGTAGAAAAATATGGGAGCCAAGGTGGTCCTTTACATGATCCAAATGTGATAGTGTACTTACTTAATCCGGAAATATATAATGGAAGGCTAGTTAATGTTGAGGTTGAAGTAAATTCAGAATTAACAAGGGGCATGACAGTTGTGGATTGGTGGAATGTAACTGACCGTATACCTAATGCATACTACATTAACGAAGTAAAAGAGAATGAATTCTTTAAAACTGTATTGAACAATGTCCTTAATTTAGAAATTTAATTTTGATGACATAGAGTCAAAAGGAGAAAAAGCTGAAAAATAAAGAGAAAGAAAAAGGATTAAATCCCAAAATACATGATAAGGATGCTTCCAAAGATCTACTTAGCTATATAAAAAAAACTTTGGACGAAAACAAAGCAGTCGATATCACTGAAATTAAGGTAGATCAAAGCTTTACTGAATTTGATAAAATATTAATTGCTTCTGGATCTTCTAATAGACAAGTTATTGCCTTAGCCGAGAGGGTACAAGAAGGTGTTAAAGGTTTGTTCCGCATTAACTGCAAAGTAGAGGGAAAGGAGAATGCAGACTGGGTTTTGCTAGATTTTGGAGTAGTGATTGTTCATATCTTCAAACCAGAGGTAAGAGAGTATTACCAGATAGAAAAAATGTGGAAAGGGCATCTCACGCATATCTCGAGTTAGTTTTATAAAAATGAAAATAATTATAGTTGCACATGGTAAGATAAAAAAAGGACCGGAACTTGAACTAATATCAGATTATGTGACACGGTTTAATAAGCAATTTAATAACGATTTCTTGAATTCTTTAGAGATATCAGAGTCAAACGAGTTGGAAGTAATATTTAACACAAAAGTGTCTCAAATGTTGGATGGCAAGGAGACGATGGTGTTACTTGATAAAAGTGGCGAACATCTTGACTCGGAGGGTTTTGCAAAACTCTTAAATACATTTTCAGAGAAGGGTATTAATCAGATTTCTTTTATTGTTGGAGGATCAGAGGGATTTCCAAAACTGCTGACCTCAAAAGCTAAAAAGATTTTGTCAGTTTCCAAAATGGTCTTTCCTCACAAAATTGCTAGACTGATCCTGGTTGAACAGCTTTACAGAGCAAAATGTATCATAAATAGACATCCTTACCATAAGGCTTGAGGCTCCTATGTATAAGGTTAAAAAGAAATCTATTGTTTTGTGTATCCTTGATGGGTTCGGATTAAGAGAAAAAAAAAGAGGGAATGCAGTATTCTTGGCAAGCACACCAAATATAGACCGACTTCTCAAAGATTATCCTAATAGTACTTTAACAACATTTGGTAAAGAAGTTGGTCTGCCCGAAAATCAAATGGGAAATTCTGAAGTTGGTCACATGCATATAGGTGCAGGAAGAATAATTCAAAGTATGTTGCCAAGGATAGATGATGCGATTTCTAGTGGGGCTTTGATTAACAATGATGATTTATTAGAAATACTATCGGATACAAAGTTAAGTGGAGGTGAAACTCATATTGCTGGACTGATCTCGGATGGAGGTGTGCATGGACACTCTAGGCACCTTAAAAGTTTGATGAAGGTCGCCTCAAAAAAAAGTTCAAAGGTCAACTTGCATTTATTTTCTGATGGTAGAGATGTTGAAACAAAAACTAGTCTTAACGACCTGAAAAACTTGATCTCCGAACTTCCCCCAAATGTAAGCATTGCAACACTGATGGGGCGATATTATTCAATGGATAGAGATAAACGTTGGGATAGAACTCAGAAAGCCTATGAGGCAATTGCAAATGGTGTAGGCAAGAATTATATGGATCCATTAAAAGCAATTAAGGATTCTCATGACAAGGGAGTGACAGATGAATTTATAGAGCCGTTAATATTTAGTGAGTACAGGGGCATAAAAGGGATAGAGGATAGTCTGATTTTCTGTAATTTTCGAGCTGACCGAGCAAGACAAATCTTACACGCACTGACCGATAAGAATTTTATAAGTTTTTCACGTCCTAATGGAAAAATGTTTAATAAAGCGGTTGGTATGATTGAGTATGATAATGATTTCAAGCAAAAATTTAATGTGCTTTTTGAAAAGCAAGAGGTAAAAAATGGCCTTGGAGAGTGGGTAAGTCGAAAAGGTCTCAAGCAATTTCGAATAGCAGAGACAGAAAAATATCCACATGTCACATATTTTTTAAATGGTGGAAGCGAATACGAATACGAGGGTGAAGAAAGATCTTTGGTACCAAGTCCACAAGTTAACGGCTATGAACAAAAACCACAAATGTCAGCAGAAAAAGTGTGTAACAATCTAATATCTGCACTGGAAAGAAATTCTTTCGATTTGCTTATCGTGAATTTTGCTAACCCTGACATGGTAGGACATACAGGGAGTTTGAGAGCAGCAAGAGTAGCAGTTGAAACTGTAGACGAAATGTTGGGTAAAATATGTACTTGTTTGGACTCGCTTGGTGGGGAAGCATTGATAATTTCTGATCATGGAAACTGCGAACAAATGTATATTGGAGACACAGAAAATCCCCACACCTACCATACACTAAATCCTGTTCCTTGCATTCTATATAGTGATAGGGAAAAAGTAAGTATAAGTTCAGGCTCGTTAATAGACATAGCTCCAACAATCTTGGAGTTATTAGGCAAAGACAAGCCTAAGCAAATGACTGGCAAATCACTTCTTCAGTGGTAGGATTGATTATTTGATTTATCTAATTAACTCAAGTAAAACAACAGTGCGAACTGTTGTGAGTTCATTTTATTTAATGATATAGAAAAGAGAAGATTAATAATGTCAAATTCAATTAGTAAGTATCTAGTAATTATTTTATTTTCTTTAAGCTTTTTCACTCTTAATCCCGTCCTCTCCAAAGAAAATAAAAAGGAGACCTATGAGCAACTAGATCTTTTTGGTCAAGTTTTCGATCTAATAAAGTCCAAATATGTCGAAGAAGTAAGAAGCAAGGAATTAATAGAGGCTGCAATAAACGGAATGTTGTCTTCTCTGGACCCTCACTCAGGCTTTTTAGCACCAAAAAGTTACGATGATATGCAAGTTGATACCAAAGGATCCTTTGGAGGTTTAGGAATTGAAGTTACTCAACAAGATGGTTTTGTAAAAGTGGTATCACCTATGGACGATACACCAGCCTTTAAAGCAGGGGTGTTAGCTGGTGACTTTATCACATTTGTGGATGACAAGCCTATGCTCGGTCTAACTTTATCTGAAGCCGTTGATATAATGCGTGGTCCAGTCGGTTCATCTGTTAAGTTAACCATCGTTAGAGAAGGTTTAGAAGATCCAATTGAAGTTCTAGTAACAAGAGCCGTAATCAAACTAACGGCGGCAAAGGTAACAACAGAGAATGACATTGTAATTATGAGAGTAACTACCTTCAATGAACAAACTATTCCAAACCTTGATGAGGGCATGAAAAAGGCAGTTGAAAAATTAGGTGAAGCGGAACCAAAAGGGTTTGTACTAGATTTGAGAAATAACCCAGGAGGTTTGCTGTCTGAAGCTATATCCGTTACAGATCTTTTCTTAGACCAAGGAGAGATTGTGTCAACGAGAGATAGAGAGGGTAAAGGAGAGCGTTATAAAGCTTCCAAAGGTGACATTGCAGAAGGAAAACCTCTTGTTATTCTCATAAATGCAGGCTCAGCGTCAGCATCAGAGATTGTTGCAGGAGCCCTTCAAGATCATCACAGAGCTATTGTTTTGGGAACTAAGAGTTTTGGAAAGGGTTCAGTTCAGTCAGTGCTTCCAATGGGCCAAAATGGTGGTATTAGACTTACTACGGCGAGATATTATACGCCATCAGGTAGGTCTATTCAGGCACTCGGGGTGACGCCCGATGTTTTCTTAGAGTTCAAAAGAGTTGAGAAGAGTGAAGAGGAAAACAGGAAAACGTTTTCAGAAGCTGACCTGGAGGGCGCTCTAAGTAATGATAGCTTAACAGAAGCTGAAAAAGAGATGCTGAGAAAAGAGGAGATGAGTTTTCAAGTAACAACTAAGAGAAGAAATAAGGATAACCAATTAGCTCATGCGATTGATTTGATAGAAGCCCTATCAGTCTATTCCTCAAAAGAATGATTAATACTCTTCCATACCGTTTAGGCGTTGGTTTAGTGATTATAAATGATCAATCAAAAATTTTCACGGGTCGCCGGCTAGATAGCACTAAGGCATGGCAAATGCCGCAAGGAGGTATTGACGACAATGAAATTCCTTTAGAAGCGGCCTATCGAGAAATGTTTGAGGAGACAGGTATAGAAAAGTGCAAAGTGTCTCTTCTTAAACAATCTAAGATTTGGTATCGCTATGACTTACCAAAGGAAATACAAGGTAAGTTTTGGGGAGGAAAATTCAGAGGTCAAAGTCAAAAGTGGTTTTTATTCCGATTTAATGGAGCTGATAAAGACATAAACATACATACAAAATGCCAAGAGTTTTCAGATTGGAAATGGTCAAAAAAAACTGATATGCTTAAATCTATAGTACCTTTTAAAAAGTCTCTTTATCACTCTGTTCTTAAAGATTTTGATCTGGATTTTAAAAATTAATACAGTCGTTGGGACTTTATTAGAGGAAAAAATATATCATTGGAATGAAACCCAAACCAATTTTCGCCCCTATAGGTTGTCTCGGTACAAAAATCAATTAGCCGGTAAAAGCTTTTTCTGTCAATTTTAGCAAATAGGTTGGTTCTCACATTTACGTATGGTTGAGGCTCATTATCGAACTTTTTGAATAAGATTTTGAACTGATTATTTTCCTCTAAATAGGTAAAGTCTCCTATGTTAGTTGTAAATTTAAAAAGCGCTATTTTTCCTTTATTAATTATATCAATATCAGTAGCTATAAATGGTACATCTTCAACTGTAATTCCAACTTTCTCAACTGGTGTCACCAAGTAATATTTGTCTTTTTCTCTTTTTAAAATATTTGCGAAAAGCTTAATTAGTCTTTCTCGTTTTATCTCTGACTTTTGATAATACCAACGTCCATTTGAATCAACGTGAATTTCGAGGTTTCCACAAAAAGGTGGATTCCATAAGTGAACTGGTGCTGGTTTGCTGCCCTTTATATGTTTTGCTACGTTCTTTTCAAATTCACTTGGTTGCATATATCAATTGAAGTTTAAATTTCCTCTTGAAAGTTGATCGATACGTGTGACTCCCATAAGTTTCATGTCTCTTTCTATCTCGGTTCGAAGGTTAGATAGTGCTCTTTCCACACCCTTTTGTCCAGCAGCTGCCAACGCATATAAATATAGACGACCTCCTGCACAAGCTTTCGCTCCTAAGGATAGAGCTTTGAGTACATGTGTCCCTCTTTGAATACCTCCTTCACAGATAACGTCCGTTTTGTCGCCAACAGCGTCAACAATTCTTGCCAACTGATCGAATGGAGATACAGCGCCATCTAATTGTCTTCCACCATGATTTGATACTATAACCCCATCGCATCCTATATCCACGGCTTTTTTTGCATCCTCAACACTAACGATTCCTTTAAGAGCAAAAGGCCCATCCCAATTTGCTCTCAGCTGTTCGGCATCTTTCCAGCTCATCGTCTGGTCTAGCATGTTTGAAAAATAAGAGCCAATAGATGTTACGGCACTAGTTCCTTCGTCAACATGGTTCTGAAGGTGTGGCAGTTCAAATGCTGGCGAGGTGAGAAAATTGAATAACCATGAAGGCTTTAATGCGAAGCTAAGCATGCTGTTAAAGTTAAGTTTTGGAGGAATAGTGAATCCTGTTTTCAAGTCTCTTTCTCTATTCCCTCCCGTAATTGTATCAACAGTCAATGCCAATACATCGAATTTGGCTTTTTTTGCTCTTTCTAGCATATATTTGTTTAAACCACGGTCCTTGTGAAAATAAAACTGAAACATTTTTGGGCACTCTGATATTGATGATATTTCATCAACACTTACCGTGCTTAAAGAGGATACGCCAAACATTGTATTAAGTTTATTTGCAGCTTTAGCAACTGCCCTTTCTCCTTGGTAATGAAAAAGTCTCTGAACAGCTGTTGGAGAGCAATATACTGGCATAGAAATTTTCTTGCCAAATATCGTTGTGGACATATCAACATCTTTTACAGACCTTAATACGTTAGGTATTAATGACACTGAGTTGAAACTCTCGGTATTTCTAGCATATGTGAGCTCATCATCTGCGGCGCCATCTATATAATCGAATATAGGTCTGGGTAACCTTCTTTTGGCAAGCTCTCTAAAGTCTTTAAAGTTGTTACAATTATTCAGGTTCATCTATTGAAATCTTGTAGTCAGCCTTGTCGAGCCTTAAACCTGCGTTGCACTTTGTTTATCACATAGACCTTGCCTCGTCGCTTTACTACACGGCAATTTCTATGGCGTTGTTTCAATGATCTCAATGAGTTTCTTATTTTCATTTTTGTCTCCGAAATTGATCTTCTAAAGATAATTCACAAAAAAACAACATTTTTTTTTGGTGGGCGTAACTGGGATTGAACCAGTGACCCCTTCGATGTCAACGAAGTGCTCTCCCGCTGAGCTATACGCCCCTATTGTTTTTTCTATATAAAAAGTCTAAGAAGGGTCAAGGTTTAAATTAATCAAACCAGATCTTTTTTGTTCATGATATGCAGCCATATAAACTCTCATTACCTCTAAATCAAACAAATTGCGTACTATTCAACTCACCTCATAGCGGCAATATTTACACCGATAAATTTATGCAACTTACTGATTTACCATTACGTACTTTAAGATCATCAGAGGATCTGTTTGTGGACCAGCTTTTTTCTCCAGTGGTCGACTTAGGGTCACTATTGCTTTCAGCAAAATTTCCAAGGTCATTTATTGATCTAAATAGAGATTGTGAAGAGTTGGATCCATTATTAATAGAAGATCTTATAGCATATAAAGATACACTTAAGGTATCAGCAGGACTAGGAGTGATACCACGTGTCGTTGCGGACCAAAGGCCAATTTACAATCACAGACTTTCAATTGACGATGCCAATGAAAGACTTCAAGGTTTCTACTTCCCATATCATGACAAGCTAAAATCACTGATAAAACAAACAGAGGCCTTATTTAAAAAAGTTATACTTTTAGATTGTCACTCAATGCCTATGAGCTCAGTAAATATAGCTAGTATAAAAGATCCAGTGGAGGTTGTCCTTGGCGATTGTTTTGGTCGCTCTTGTGAACATGAAATTGTAGTTGAGTTGAAGACTTTATTAATAGAGGCGGGATTTAAAGTCAGACTAAACAATCCTTTCTCCGGGGGATTTATCACTAGAAATTATGCAAGTCCCCCAAATAATATACACGTTGTGCAGATTGAGATTTTGCGATCACTTTACAGTCATGAAAAACAGCAAATAAAAAACAGTGAATTCGCAAAAACCCAAAAAAGACTCATAGATGTAATTGAAGAGTTTATTAAGCGTTTTGCGGATTAGTTATTCAAAATCTGTATTTTTATTTCTTCATACGCAGCAACGGGATCCTTTGCCTGGTAGATAGGTCTTCCAATAACCAGATGTGAAGCTCCCATTTTAAGGGCGTCATAAGGTGTCGCGACACGTTTCTGATCATTGACGGCGGAGTTGGTTGGTCTTATACCTGGGGTAACAATAATCTTTTTCATACATAGAGGATTTTCCCTAATTGTTGATAATTCCTGAGGTGAAGCAATTACACCGTCTGCTCCTGCTAAGATTGCTTTTTCAGCTCTACTACAAACTAGAGTCTGAATTTCTCCAGGTATGATTAAGTTTTGATCTAAATCTTTCCTGTTTAGACTTGTTAGAAATGTAACCGCGAGTATTTTGGTAATACTTGTTCCTCGGCCTTCCACTGCGGCTTTGATAACTTGTGGGTCTCCTTGAACCGTTAAAAAATCAAATTTAGCCTCACTTAGCCCACTCACTGCGTTTTTTATAGTATTTGAGATATCGAATAATTTTAAGTCCAAAAAAACATGAAGGCCTCGTTTTTTCAACTCACAAGCAAGCTCTAGGCCGCCCCTACCAATCAAACCTAATCCAATTTTGAAAAAATTTGCGTATCCATCTAAGCTTTCAACAAGTGCCAGTGCCTCATCGCAACTTTCGAAATCTAAAGCTACAATTATTTTATCTTTGTTGTTCATTCTTCGAAAAATACCAATCTTACGGTTGTATATCAAGAATAAGACCACATTTATAAGAGGTACAGAAGGGAATTTTAGTAGTATGGAATTAGAACAATATACTGATAAAGCAAAAGAAACAATGGTCGAGGCTATGGAAAGTGCTAGAGCGCTAGACCATCAGACGATTACTACAGCTCATGTAATGAAAGCTATTTTACTAAATAATAAAGAGAGGTTTAGAAAGCTAATTGAGTTAGTAGGTGGAAACTATTATTGGGTCATACAAGAGACTGACAAAATATTAATTTCCATCCCACGAGTTGAAGGACATAAGAACCTCTTCATAGATGCAAACCTGTCTGAGTCAATAAAGAATGCAGAGGTTTATGCACAAAGGTTTGGTGACAAGTTTATTGGTCTAGAGGCCCTATTTTTAGGAATTGTTTTGGGTAAAAGTGAAATCTCCAAAAAACTAGTCAACAAAATGAAAAATATTAATCAGCTAGAGGAGTTAGTAACTACAGAAAGAAAAGGGTCTAAGATTGAAAGCCAGAGTCACCAAGAAGGTGATAATATTCTAGATGATTACACTGTAAACCTAACGAACAGAGCCTCCGAGGGGAGTATTGACCCTATTATTGGCAGAGATGAAGAGATCCGTAGGACTATTCAAGTTTTGAGTAGAAGAACTAAAAATAACCCAATTTTAATTGGTTTTCCTGGAGTTGGGAAAACTGCAATCGCTGAAGGGCTCGCACTTCGAATAGTTAGAGAAGATGTTCCAGAAGTCTTATTGAACAAAAAACTTCTTTCCCTTGACATGGGGTCTTTAGTAGCTGGTGCAAAATATAGAGGAGAATTTGAGGAGAGATTAAAGAGTGTCCTCCAAGCCATTGAGAGGAGTAAAGGAGAAATTATACTCTTTATCGATGAAGTTCACCTTCTAGTGGGGGCAGGAAAGTCAGAAGGCTCGATGGACGCTTCAAACCTTCTGAAACCGGCATTAGCAAGAGGAAGTTTAAGATGCATAGGAGCAACAACGCTGGATGAGCATAGAAAATATATAGAAAAGGATGCGGCATTGGCCAGAAGGTTTCAGCCGGTTATGATAACCCCACCCAATACAAAAGAGTGTTTATCGATATTAAGAGGCATAAAAGACAAATATGAAGTGCATCATGGTGTTTCAATAAGCGACAGCGCCTTGACAGCTGCAGTTAAAATGTCTGATCGTTATATCACTGATCGATTTTTGCCCGATAAAGCTATTGACTTGGTAGACGAGGCTGCCGCCAAGCTTAAAATGGAATTGGGTAGCAAGCCAATAGAATTGGAGGATTTGGAGCGAGAGATTCTCCAGAAAGAAATTGAACGTGAGGCACTTAAAAAAGAGAGCGATTTTGAGTCGAGGGCTAGGCTTACAGAATTGATTAATGACATAAAGATCCTTTCACAAAGATCAAACAAATTAAATGAACAGTGGAAAACGGAAATAGTAAATGTAAAGGATCTTAGCTCGAATAAAGAAATGCTTGAAAAATTTAAGTCAGAGCTGGAGGAATCGAAAAGAAATGGAGATCTTCAACGCGCGGGAGAGTTGACTTACTCTGTAATTCCTAAATTAGAAATGGAGATTGAGGAGGCCGAAAAACGATCCCTGAACGCGAAGCAAATTAACCCTGAAAGAGTGTCAGAGGATCATATAGCAAATGTCGTAGCAAAGTGGTCTGGCATACCCGTTGAAAAGCTCTTAGGAAGTGAGAAGTCCAAATTAATGGATATGGAAGAGTTGCTTTCACAAAAAGTTATTGGACAAAGGGAACCGGTTGAAAGCGTGTCGAAAGCAATTAGACGTGCAAAGGCAGGTTTGTCAGACGTAAAAAGACCTCTTGCGTCTTTTTTATTTTTAGGACCATCCGGTGTTGGAAAGACGGAATTAAGTAAAGCGTTATCTGAATTTTTATTCCAAGATAGAGAGGCGATGACTAGGATAGATATGTCTGAATATATGGAAAAACATTCTGTTGCTAGGCTAATTGGTTCACCGCCTGGATACGTTGGTTTTGAAGAAGGAGGCGCTCTAACTGAAGCCATAAGGAGAAAACCATATCAAGTAGTTCTATTTGATGAGGTAGAGAAGGCACATAATGATGTGCTCAATTTATTGCTACAAGTTCTAGACGAGGGTAATTTAACAGATGCCCACGGACGAAATGTTTCGTTCGCCAATTCAATAATTATATTGACTTCTAATCTCGGCGCAGAGGAATTCATTAAACTTGTAGATAACAAGCCAAAAATTATTGAGCAAAATGTTATGAAGCATGTTAAAAGTTGGTTTAAACCTGAGTTTTTAAATAGGCTTGATGACATAGTAACTTTTAACTCTCTAAAGATAAATGATATAGAAGAAATTATAAGCAT
>CACGWW010000001.1:0-177500 GCA_902576905.1 uncultured Alphaproteobacteria bacterium | reverse complement strand
TATCTAGGCCTGCAGGCCCATTTATTCGACTAAGCTGTTCCTCACTAATTCCCTCTTTCTGCAATCGAGCCCTTCTACTGGCATGGGTCTTCTTACTTCCCAAACAAGATATCGAAAATAAGGGACTTTTTAATGCAATAAGTAATGCAGGGTCATCAATTTTTGGATCATGGGTTAAAGTTACCAAGCAATCATTCTCATTTAACCGAAATTTCTTGAGCGCGTCATCTGGCCAGTCATTTATAATCTCAATATTTGGAAAACGTTCACTTGTTGCGAAGTGGCTTCGTGGATCAATCAAAACAGCTTCAAACCCAGCTTCCTTAGCCATTCGTATTAAATATTGGGTAATGTGAACAGCTCCAACTATAAATAATCTTGGTTTGGGTATCAACTTTAATGGAAGGCAATGTTCATTTGAGTTTAAACTTTTACTTTCAAAGATTTCTCCACGGCGAAAATCACATTCTATTTGGAACATTTCTCTATTCACATTTGCCGAATTAAGTTTTTCAAACAAACTAGCTTGTATTTTTTTTCGTGGACAAACAAAGACTGAGATCCTACCTCCACACGACAGTCCAACCGACCAAGCGTCTTGATCTGCAACACCGAAATCTAATATCTCGGCTGAGCTTTCAGCAAGAATTTTTTTAGCGCTGAAAATCACCGAACCTTCTACACAACCCCCTGATACAGATCCAACAATATGGCCATCTTCTCTAATAAGCATCATGCTACCAACTTGCCTAGGTGATGAACCCCATGTTTTTACTACAACAGCGAGAGAGAAATCTCTCTTCTCCTTATCCCAAATGTGTGCTGTATTAATTACGTCGATATCTATATCTGAAACCCTCAACTTGTAAGCTCCCTCTCTCTATCCATTATTCGTGATCTCCAGTTTAAAGTATCTGACTCTCCCCTTTTGTTTCGAGCAAGATATAATGTCAAGTTTTCAATACTTTCTAATGAATGTATGGGAAGTAAGGCATCAACATTTTTTAAAATTCTTTTTATTGAAACACTCTTTGGTAAAAACTTCTTATATCGAAGAAGAGGGTTTAGCCACACAAGATGTTTACAGTTTTTCTTAAGCCTTTCCATTTGAACTAGCAAATCACTTTGATGGTTTTTATCAAGACCGTCACTTATAAAAAGTACAAGAGAGCCCGAGGTGGGAGTTCGTCTTACCCAAGTCTTATTAAATTCAAATATACTGTCTCGGATACGAGTTCCTCCTGCCCAGTCATCAGTAACTTTAGATATTTTTTGTAAAGCATCATCAATATCCCTGTTTTTTAGCAAGTGGGTTATGTTTGTCAGCTTTGTCCCAAAGAGAAAAGCAAAGCAGTTTCTATGTCTTTGCATAAGATTGTGCACAAAATGTATAAGTGTTTTTGAATAATTTTCCATAGAGCCAGAAATATCAATCAAGAAAAAAATTGGGCGCTCTTTTTCTTTTCTTTTCATTAATTTTGGTAGTATCATCCCGAAATTCCTGGCACTCTCTTTCAATCCATGACGAACGGATAATTCTGATCCCAATTTTCTCGGGGCAAACCGACGATATGGTTTTTGAGGTAGATATATTGACAAATCTCGAATTACGTCAGTGGCTTTTTGAAGCTCCGCTTTTGACATTGTTCCAAAGTCCCTTGATTTTTTTAACTGGGTATCAGAAGCAGATCCAGATGTATCAAAAATTACATTGTCTTCGATTTGGTCCAATTTTTTTATTTTATCGGTCTTTGGTAAATTTTCTTTAATTCTCTTAGCAAGCTCTGTTTTTTCCTCGTTGTTTTCACTGACTCGCGTTCTAGGCAGAAGCATATTTCGTTGTTTTTCTTGAAACTTTGGGTTTTGCCAAAATAAATCAAATGCTTGCCTGAAGATGATTTCATCCTCTTTCTTTTTTGTGAGACACGTTAGTAAAGAAAAGTAAAACTCTCCTCTAGATCTCAACCCAACACTTTGAATTGCTTCAATAGAATCAGTGACACCTTCTGAACCTATTCTTATTCCAGACGCTCTTAACAACCGCGTAAAAAGTAAAATATTTTCCGGTAACTTGCCGTCTAGAGTGTTCATTAATTCCCCAATTTTTATCTCTGCGTAACTACAGCAATTTTAACATCATTAAGTATTTTTGATGCCTCAGATCCCTGAATTTTCGCAATGTCGTCTTGGTACTTCAAAAGAACGCCAATCGTCGAGTCGATAGTCTGAGGGTCAAGGGCTACACAATTTAGTTCAACCAACGCTTCAGCCCAATCGATAGTTTCGGCAATGCCAGGTGCTTTATATAAATCTTTCTCTCTTAAGTGTTGCACAAAATTTATCAGCTCTGATTGAAGTGTGGGTTTAGTGTGTGGAACCCTCTTCTTTAAAATTTCCAACTCTGTTTGCTTATCAGGATAATCTACCCAGCTATAATAGCATCTTCTTTTGAGTGCATCATGTACCTCTCTCGTTCGATTAGAAGTAATTATTACGATTGGGGGCTCTTTGGCAACTACAGACCCTATCTCTGGAATTGTAATTTGCCAGTCTGACAGAAACTCAAGCAAATAGGCTTCAAAAGCTTCATCCGCTCTATCTAGTTCATCGATTAAAAGGACAGCTCTCTCACTAGGTTTTTGTCTCAGGGCTTTTAATAAAGGCCTTTCTATTAAGAAATCTTCAGAAAAGAGATCCATGTTTTTATCACTAGTGGATTGAATAGAAATTAGCTGCTTACCGTAATTCCATTCATAAGAAGACTGACTTATGTCAAGTCCTTCGTAACATTGAAGTCTAATCAAGGGAGTTTTAAGAATCGATGATAGGGTTTTCGCAATTTCAGTTTTCCCTACACCAGCTTCGCCTTCTAAAAAAAGGGGTTTCCCTTTTATCAAAGCGAGATATAAGGCTATTGATAATCTCTCATTGATAATGTAGCCCTCGGTCTTCATTTCATCGACCAATGCTTTAGGGTCTTTAAAAATATTTCTCAATGTCTTATCCCTACGTCAAGTTTTCACTTTACAATATAAGGTGCCAATATAAAATCATAGAAGTATATATCAACGCTATTTTTTGACTGGGATAATCGAAAAATCAACATAAACAATAACAATGTGCGTTGGTTAGACCTTTTTTGGAGGAGGAATCATGGGAGAGATAAGTCTCAAGCTTAACGGAAAATTAGAAACAAGAGATGTTGCTGATAATACCTTGTTGGTAGATTTTATAAGAGAACATGTTGGTTTAACTGGTACGCATGTTGGGTGTGATACAAGCCAATGCGGTGCTTGCGTTATTCATTTGGATGGCGTGTCAGTAAAAGCTTGTACAATATTAGCGAAGCAAGCTGAAGGAGCTGACATAACGACAATTGAAGGGTTAGCTGACGGCGACGCGCTGCATCCAATGCAGGAAGCTTTCCATGAGAATCACGGGCTTCAGTGTGGCTTCTGTACGCCAGGAATGGTTATGAGCGCGGTTGAGATGGTCACTAAAAATAAAGATATAAGTGAAGATGAGATCAGAGAAGGGCTTGAAGGAAATATTTGTAGATGTACCGGCTATCATAATATTGTTCAATCAGTTAAAGCCGGTGCGGCTAAAATGGGAGGGAAAAATTAATGAACGAAGTTACGAAAATTGATGGAATAGGGTCATCCGTAAGAAGAACTGAAGATAAGAAATTCTTAACAGGTAAAGGAAAATATACAGATGACATTAATAGGCCTGGCCAAGTCCAAGCCTATTTTTTGAGATCGGATGTGGCTCACGCAAAAATAAAGAAAATTGATATAAAAAACGCCCAATCTGCGCCAGGCGTTGTAGGAGTTTTTACAGGAGACGATATTGCTGCAGATAAAGTCGGCGGCCCAATCTGTGGATGGGTAGTTCCCTGTAGGGATGGATCTGCTACTAAAGAGCCTCCACATCCGTTATTAGCACAAGGTAAAGTAAGGTTTGTTGGAGACGCTATAGCTGTTGTATTAGCAGAAACTGCGGAACAGGCTAAATCGGGAGCTGAACTCATTGATGTCGATTATGAGGAACTTTCACCTGTAGTAGATTTTGAAAATGCAGGCGATGGAGCTCAAATACATGATGAAGTTCCAAATAACTGCTATTTTGACTGGGAATTAGGCGATGAAAAAGCGACCGCCGATGCTCTGAGCGGTGCAAAGAAAATTGTTAAGCTGAGAGTGCGCAACAATCGATTGGTTCCAAATGCTATGGAGCCTAGGTGTGCACTTGCAGAATTTGATAATTTAGATGATTCATACACTCTTCACACTACGTCTCAGAACCCGCATTTGACTCGGCTTGTTTTGGCAGCTTTTATGTTTGCCATTCCAGAATCCAAACTTAGAGTGATTGCTCCAGATGTAGGGGGTGGATTTGGATCGAAGATATACGTTTATATTGAGGAAGCCGTTTGTGTTTGGGCATCTAAAAAGGTAGGCAGACCTGTAAAATGGACGGCAGACAGAACTCAAGCATTCCTTACTGATTGTCACGGTAGAGACCACGTTAACGATGTTCAGCTTGGTCTAGATGAAAACAATAAAATTGTAGGTTTACGTGTAGACACAGTATGTAATCTAGGTGCATATTTATCAGCTTTCTCAGTAGTAGTTCCTACATATCTTCATGGAACTCTACTATCGGGACAATATGATATTCCAGCCATTTATACAAACGTAAAGGGTATGGCAACTAACACTGTTAATGTTGATGCTTACAGAGGCGCAGGAAGGCCTGAAGCAACATATCTTCTTGAAAGAACAATGGAGACTGCAGCTCGAGAGGTGGGAATGGATCCAGCGGAATTCAGAAGAATAAATTTCATTCCTAAAGATGCATTTCCTTATCAAACCCAGGTTGCTCTGCAATATGACATTGGAGACTATGAGCCGCACTTAGATAAGGCCATGGAAATGATAGACTACTTCAATTTTGAAAAAAGAAGAGCAGAAGCTGCTAAGCGAGGCATGTACAGAGGTATAGGGATTTCAAGCTATATTGAAGCTTGTGGTCTTGCGCCATCTGCCGTAGTAGGTGCTTTAGGTGGACGTGTTGGTCAATGGGAATCTGCTTCAGTGAGAGTTAATCCGACAGGAACAATTAGTGTTTTCACAGGTTCGCACAGCCATGGGCAGGGACACGCAACAACGTTTGCGCAGATTGTTGCAGATAAACTTGGTATCCCCATGGAAAATGTCGAGGTGGTTCATGGAGATACTGATAAAACACCGTTCGGTATGGGCTCCTATGGTTCAAGATCTCTTGCTTCTGGTGGATCCGCTATAAGCAAAGCTGTTGATAAGATAATAAATAAAAGCAAAAAAATTGCGGCCCACCTTCTTGAAGCTTCAGAAGATGACATTGACTTTAAGGATGGCAAATTTGTCGTTGGAGGAACAGATAAAGAAAAAGCGTTCGGAGAAATCGCATTAGCTGCATACGTGCCGCATAATTATCCTTTGGAGACCCTTGAGCCGGGTCTTGAAGAAAATGCTTTTTATGATCCAACAAACTTTGTATATCCCTCGGGCACACACATTGCCGAGGTTGAAGTCGACCCAGCTACCGGTGTTGTACAAGTTGTAGATTGGGCTGCTTGTGATGACTTTGGAAATTTAGTTAATCCCATGATAGTCGAAGGTCAGGTTCATGGGGGTATAGCTCAGGGTATAGGACAAGCTCTATTAGAGGATGCACATTACGATGAAAATGGCCAATTGCTTACAGCCTCATACATGGATTACTGTATGCCTAGGGCAGATGATCTACCATCATTTAAAGTTGGGTACACAACCACCCCTTCTACAGTCAATGACTTAGGGGTTAAGGGTTGTGGTGAAGCAGGAGCTATAGCATCACCTCCCGCTTTGATAAACGCGGTAATAGACGCATTATCACCGCTTGGAGTTACCGATATGTCTATGCCAGCGACTCCTCAAAAGGTGTGGAAGGCAATACAAGATAGCCAGTCAGTAGCTGCGGAATAAAGGAGGACGCGATTATGTATTCTACAAAATATGTGAAACCAAATAGTACCACAGAAGCTTTAGAAGCGATAAAGTCTTTAGGCGAAGGTAAGTTTTTGGCGGGTGGAATGACCTTAATACCAACGCTTAAACAGAGACTTGCAAGCCCAGATGGACTTGTTGATATTTCTGGGTGTAAGCTTGACTCTATTGCCGACGAGGGTGAGACATTAAAGATTGGAGCAATGACAAGACATGTCAGTGTTGCAGAATCAGCTGTAGTGAAAAAGGCTATACCGGCATTAGCAAAACTCGCAGATGGTATAGGTGACAGACAGGTTAGAAATCGAGGTACTATTGGGGGGTCTGTAGCCAATAACGATCCGTCCGCTTGCTACCCATCAGCTGTCCTAGCTTTAAAAGCTACAATACATGCGAACAATCGAAGTATAGCCGCAGACGATTTCTTTACAGGAATGTTTGAGACAGCGCTGGAGGACGATGAAATAATTGAGTCCATTAGTTTCTCAAAGCCAACAAAGGCTAACTACGTCAAATTTCCAAACCCCGCATCGCGTTATGCTATGGTTGGAGTTTTTGTAGCTCAATTTGGTGATGAAGTAAGAGTGGCTGTAACAGGGGCAGGAGAAGGTGGAGTATTCAGACATCAAGAAATGGAGTCTGTACTTTCAAGTAATTTTAGCGCTGACTCCGTAAGCTCTGTCAATATAGATTCCGATGGCTTGATAAGCGATTTACATGCATCGGCAGAATATCGTGCCAACCTTATCAAGGAAATGACAAAGAGAGCTGTAGGTCAGATCCATTAATCTGGGATAACTAACTTTTGGTGGTTGTAATTACCAGCCTGGATAGAGGTTTATTGAATGGAAATTAAAGATAGCTACGAACTACCTCTTCCAAAGGAAAGAGTTTGGGCAGCGCTTAATGATGAGGTGTTTCTTAAGAAGTCCATACCGTGGTGTGAAAAGTTAGAAAGGCGTAGCGAAACTGAATTGGCCGCAGAAGTAAAGCTTAAGATAGGACCTATGTCTACTCGTTTTACAGGCAGTATTACTTTAAGCGATATCGATCCGCCTAATGGATACACTATAACGGGAAGTGGTAAAGGTGGGATTGCTGGTGCCGCAAGCGGATCAGCGAAGGTTAAGCTGGTAGAAGCTAAAGATACGTCCTCGACTACTTTGTCTTATGAAGTTAGTGCCCAGGTAAAAGGAAAGATTGCACAACTTGGGTCACGCTTAATCCAAAGTACAGCGAAAAAATTATCGAAAAATTTTTTTGGTAGCTTTGTTCAACAGCTTGAAGATATTAATAAATCTAAATAAACGACTTTATCTTTTCAAAATTACATTTATATCTAATCACTAGTCGCACAAAAAGGTGTTTCAGGGTGATTGAGCAAAGACAAGGACTTATTGAGTCCGTACGGAAAAAATTTATGCATGTGGAAACTTGTCCTTTTGAGGGGGAGCGTATTTTTTTTGAAAATGCTGGAGGTTCCCTAAGACTAAAATCAGTTGTTGAAACATCTGCTCTTTATGCGTCGTATCCAGACAACCAGGGAAGAGAAAACGATGCTTCCAAATCTCTTGTTAAGTCCATTGAAAATGGAAAAGCTAAAATGCGACTTTTCTTCAATGCAGACCGAGGTGACGTTATTGTTGGTGAAAGTGGTACAGAGCTACTTTTTCGGCTTATACGAACAGCGGCGCTAGAGTTACCAGAGGGAGGCGCTATGTTAAGCTCCACGCTAGAGCATCCTGCTTCTATGAGTGCAATGAAAAAGTGGGCAAAAAATACTCAAAGAAGTCACATTATAGTCGAACATAATGACGACTCCGGTTCGGTAGATGAACAAGCTTATATAAAAAAATTAACTAGTGATGTTCGTGTTGTTTCTATTGTTCACACATCTCCTGTGACCGGAATGACTGTTGATTTAGAAAAAATAACTAAAGAAGTTAGGAATGTGACACCTGACTGTATTATTATCGTTGATGGTATTCAGCACTCTAGTCATGGGGCCATAGACGTTCAGAAATATGACATAGATGGGTATGTGGTTTCTCCATATAAAATGTTTTCTCGACATGGGTATGGGGTAGCATGGGCTTCTGAAAGATTATGCAGTTTGAATAAGGAGCAATTGGCAGATGGCCCGTTCCAAAACTGGGAATTAGGTACGCGAGATGCTGGTAGTTACGCAACTTTTTCAGATGTAGTAGATTATCTGGACTGGCTTGGCAGTAATTTTACAGAAAGCGAAAATACTAGAGAAAGGCTAGAGGCTTCTTCTATAGCTATAAAATCGCATGAACAAGAGTTAGTAGATTTAGTAATAAATGGTGCTGAAGATATTGTTGGGTTAAGAAACAATAAAAAAATTCGGATTATTGGTAACTCAGCTTCTACGTCTCGAGAGGGAGTAGTGTCATTTTTCCATAAAAACAAGCCTTCAAGTATAATAGTTGAAGAACTTAGACAGCGTAAAATACGCGTACACATTAGAAAAGATGATCATTACTGTGGGAATATACTCAGGCCTTTAAATCAAAAAGACTGCATCAGATTTTCAATATGTCATTATAATTCAAAGGCTGAAGTGGTAGAGTTTATGAAAGCTATCAATGAAATTAGTACGAACTAAAGAATTCTTTTTATCTTACTCTCCATTCTTTTCTTAAAAATGAGCTTTTCTCTTTCATAAGCCTCCACTCTTGCCCTAAGATAAAAATATGACTTGTCTGATGTCATGCTTGAAAAAGTGTCGGTTCTAATAGACCACCCTTCTCTAGAGCGTTCTTCTGTCCAATGAGTTTCTCCTTTGGCCGAAAGAGGGTCATTTGGATGTATTGACCATTTTTCTCGTGCTGAGCTACTTATGACTAACTTATTCTGAAGATCTTTATAACTACCAAAGTCATCTTCAATTTCCAAGAACACCTCATCGGTAGCCTCATCAAATAGTATTTGTCTTTTATTGTGTGGGCTTCTAATTTCTTTGCCTCGCCACGGTTTGGAAGCCACAGACTCAGGAAAAACCCATTCGTCTGAGTTTGTCCCCTTTCTTAATGGCAATGACAAATAACCATCTTTGACCACTAGTTTAGCAGGATTATACACTGGCCAAACCAAAGGCCAGTAAGCATTCGCTAGGGAAAGGCGAAGTTTGTTTCCCCTAGGTAATTTATATGCAATGTGATCTAGCGTTACCTTGACAGTAAACTCTTTTGCTATTGGGATATTTTTCGGACTATCAAACGAGTCACGGAACCTTAGGTTTAAAATACCATATGTTATTCTACTCGACTTACCATCAGGGTAAACATCGCATAATCGGACAGCCAGTTGAGCGTTAGGTGAGGTTGCTTCGAGCGTTACTGTTAACTCAGGAGACCCAACTATATCCTCTTTAAGGTTCAAGGCCTTTGTATCAAAGCAAAGTGAAAAAGCGTCGTCAGAACGCTGGTCCCCCGGAAGCTCTGGTCCTAACCAAATAGCACAATATTCGCCACCTTTAAGCCCACAATGCTGAGGGCTATCAATTACTCCCAAATGAGTTTTATTTTTTCTGTTGCTTAAAGAAAGTACATTATTATGTCTTAAAAAAAGCTTTTTATTTTTGCTTGCTTTACTTGGCCAAACATCCTCTTTAATCCAATATCCGTCTCTAAAATTATAACTATTTTTAGGGGGCTCACCTTTCATTACATATACTCTATAGTCAGGATCTGTTTCACATCCATTATCAATTTCTTTGAGCCATTTATCCCACCATCGGATGGCTTCTTGTAAAAAGCCTATCTGAGGTTTTGGTACAGCAAAGTGAGGATATTTATGTACCCAAGGCCCGATGATCCCTTTAGCTTTTGCATTTTTCACAAGTTCTGGAACTGCATTTTTATAGGCGTCTCCCCATCCTCCAATAGCTAGTATTGGAGTTTCAAGCTTAGAATAATCTTCACATACAGATCCATGTTTCCAATACTTATCTCTCTTCTGATGCTTTAACCAAATATCTGAAAGATGTGGTTGGTTTTTCAAACGCTCTAGCCACATCTTTTTCCATTTCTTTCCAACAATTTGTGGATCAGGTGGCCGTGAAGAATATGAAAGCATTGTAGCGCCCCATCCTAAGTTTTCATTTAACAAACAACCACCCTTATAATGAATGTCCTCGGTATATCTATCTACTGTTGAACATACAGTTATAATTGCTTTTAAAGCCTTTGGCCTTCGAAAAGCAACCTGTAGGCTGTTAAAACCACCCCAACTGATTCCCATCATTCCAATATTTCCGTTGCTCCATGACTGTTTGCTGGCCCAATCAATTATATGTTCTGCATCACTTAATTCAGTCTCTGTATACTCATCGAAAAGAAGTCCTTCGCTATCTCCATTACCTCTTAGATCAACACGCATACATACATAACCTCTTTCACAAAAGTAGGGATGGGTCAATGCGTCTCTAACGTGAGTTCCATCTCTTTTTCGATAAGGGATATATTCTAAGACTACTGGAAATCTTTCAGATTTTTTACTAATCGGCTTCCAAACTTTAGCTGAAAGTTTAATTCCGTCTGGCATTTCTATTGTGAGATGTTCAATCTCCTCAACTTTAAAGAGCTTTTTTTTTATTGATACTTTTCCCAATTAAAAAACCTCACATTCTGGTTGCTAAGAAGTTTTTGAACATTTGAAATATTAACGCTATTCAGGGATGTTTTATTCTTTATCGTCTCGGCAGCGGCTACTCCTGCTCCTTGACCGGTAACTGTGCAGCAGGCCATATTTCTAGTTGCAGCTTGTGCGATATTACTTCCCCCTATAGCTCTTCCAACAACCAGTAATCCTTTAATATTTTTGGGAAGCAAAGATCGATATGGAATATGCATATACCTACCCGTGGTGGGCAGCACTAGAACTCCGAAACCGTCTATGAACTCAGGGTATATTCCAACACTGTCTTCAAACCTGCACTCATTTTTGCCATCTTCATCTGAGAGGTTGTATACAGAATCTATTTTATACGTATCTCTAATACCAATTGTCATTCCAAAGTTTCGTAACTTGCCAGCCGAACATCCAGGCATATATTCCTTCAAAGCAGCTATGGCTTCTAAAGCTGCTTTTCTCCCCTCTATTTCACCCTTAGTTAAACTTTCGGGATCAGTGCCATCTATCCCGTTAAGATGAACCAGATTTAAGTATGTTAGTTCACCTGAGTCATGTATTGCGCCCCACGTTCCAGAAATTGTTTGCAAGTCACTATCAATCAAGCCAGAATCTTTTGTCTTTTCAAATGGTTTGCGAAGAAAAGGTGAAAACATGTCATCCTCTTTCCCAGAAGTTTGCACCTGCCAATTCTTGTCACTCCAGTCGCTATATTTCTGTGGATCACGCTCTATTTCATTCATAAACTCTTCTTTATTTACACCAGACATATGAAACATAATGGAGGCAGATATCATGTCCTCTTTTTTATTTTTGAAGACTTTTACTCCACTACGCCTTGCTACGTCGGCATCACCAGTTGCGTCAATAATAATTTTGCCAGTAATTGCTTCCCTGCCGGCTTTAGATTCCGTAATCACTCCTTTTATTTCGTCATCATCTAAAATAGGAGCACAAAAGGCGCGATGTAGCATTGGCCTAACACCTGCTTTTAAAACAAGGTTATCTGCTACAACCTTAAATCCCTCACTATCAAGTTCATAACTTTTCGATTGCGACTCAGGAACTGCTGCATTACTTTCTGTTGCTCTTTGTTCATATTCAAAAGATAGTCCACCAGCTTCTATGGTTTTCTCATGGCGATACCAAGCGAAACCCTCCACGCCAACGGACGTTATGTTGCCCCCAAAGCACCCAAAACGCTCGATAAGTATGACACTCACACCAGCTCTAGCCGCCGCAATTGCTGCGGATAGTCCCCCTGGGCCAGAACCAACAACGATCACATCTGCTTCACCCACAACAGGGGTTAATCTCTCAGGTTCTCTAATTTCCATTGCAGTACAACTCACTCATACAGCATTGTCCAATAAAAAGATTTGCTAAGCAAAGTAATTTTTACTTCCTAAAAAAATAGTTAAAGACATAACGCAAAATAAGAGGGGTCAGGCCTATAAGGCAAAAAATGATTAATATTTTTGGAGATAAAATTTCAGCAATATGATTTATCTTGTTAATTTGAGAGCCAAAGTAAACATAGATTATAGTCATTGGAGTGATACCTATCAAAGTTACAATGCTATATGGAACGACCTTTATTGGGGTAAAAGCCATAAAGATATTAACTAGATAAAATGGAAACGCCGGTATCATTCTAATCGCAAACAAATAGAATATACCATTTTTGATAAACATTTTTTGAAACGCATCAAAAGAAGCTGTCCTTTGATTATGCAAAAAATTTTTTAGGAAGTAGCGTACTAAGATAAAACTGAATAGCGCTCCAAACGTGGCAGATAAAGATGATAATAAAGTTCCCTGAAAAACGCCGAATAGTATTCCTGAAAATATGGAAAGAATTGTTGCTAATGGTATGGAAGCAGAAACGACAATTATGTAAAGAAAGGAAAAGAGACTTCTGCATATAGTTGGATATGTGTTGCATGTGTATTCAATTTCGAGTTTCGCATCTAAAAACTTTTTTAGTGATAACCCGTCAAGAGCATAAAGAACCAACGAACAAGTTAAAGCTAGCGATATATATCCTAAAAATCGTCTCAAATTTCACTCATCCTTAAGGGAGACAGTAAGCATGCCTATTGCAATACTACTTTTAATTACAATAATATGGTTTAGTAGATACGGTATATTGTGCTCCTGTAAAGAGGTATCTTGGCTTATGGAAGGCTTTAACGTTTCGGTAGTAGTTCCTACATTCAATAGAGTAGATTTTGTACTAGAGGCAATTAAATCTATTTCAAGTCAGACTTTTCAACCGTTAGAGATCATTCTGGTAGATAATAACTCTGAGGATAACACCACGGAGATGGTTGCTAAGCACTTTAAGTCTGTAAAGATTTTAATCCAGAAAAAGCAGGGCGTAAGTGCAGCTAGAAACTTTGGAATACGAGAGGCATCAGGTAATTGGATCGCTTTTTTAGACTCAGACGATCAATGGCACAAACGCAAGCTTGAAGAACAAGTTAAGAGTATTTCTAGAGATAAATTGTCTGTGGATTTATCCCACACAGACGAAATATGGTATAGAAATAAGATTTTTTTAAATCAGAAGGAAATTCATAAAAAACGAGGGGGTTTTATTTTTGAAAATTGCTTGCCACTTTGTTGTATTTCTCCAAGTAGTGTACTTATTAAAAAAAAGGTTTTTGATGATATTGGACTTTTCGACGAGTCTTTAGAAGTTTGCGAAGATTATGATTTTTGGTTGCGTTTTTGCTGTAAATATCCAGTAAATTTTGTTGATCAAAAACTTACAATTAAAAATGGTGGGCATAATGACCAATTATCAAAAAAGTACTGGGGCATGGACAGGTTTAGAGTTCAAGCGTTAGAAAACTTGTTAAGGTCGTCAGTTTTGGATGAATGGCAGCGACAGTTAACAAAGAGTATGCTACTAAAGAAAATTAAAATATTAATACAAGGAGCGAGGAAGAGATCAAATACATCTACTTACGATAAGTATTTAGAAAAACAAAAGTACTGGGAAGCAGAATAGTGATTGAAAAAAATTTTGAAGGAGTATCAGTTAGGTGGGTGATTGCATTAAAAGGAGAAGCTGAGGAAATAATAAAAAACTATGCCATGAAGAGGGTAGCAACTACGCCTTTCCCGGTTTATAAAAATAAAGATTTAGATATGTGGCTTATTCTTTCGGGAATCGGACAATTAAATGCTGTTGCAGCTACAAGTTACTTATATGTAAAAAGCGACGCCTCATATAATACTATTTGGATAAATTTTGGAATAGTTGGGAGCAGAAACTTTAAGGTTGGAGACCTGATCCAAATAGACAAAATAACATCAATTGATTTTCAAGATAACTATTATCCGTCACCCTCCGCTTTTAAGAATAATAATATTGAACGCTGTAATTTGATAACGGTCAACAAACCTGAAAAACTTTTTGAAAATGATGGCGCTTACGATATGGAGGGTTATGGTTTCTTTAGCTTTGCAAAAAAAATTGCACCCTATGAGCTTGTATCTGTTTTGAAAATAATTTCAGATGCACCTGGAACAGACTTATCTAAAATCGACAAACATAGGGTGGAAATACTAGTTTCCAAAAAAATTCAATTCATAGAAAAAGTTTTAGAAAATTTACTCGATTTACAGAAAATTCTCTTTTTACAACTTAGAGATCCAAAATATTTTGATGAAATATGTTTGCAGAAAAAATTTACATTTAGTCAAAAGGTAACTCTGCGAAAATACTTGACTCAATGGCAAGCTAGATTTCCGCTGAGAAATCCATTAGAGGAGATTGGACAAAGGATGACAGCTTCTCAAATTTTAAAGAAATTTTCAGATAATCTGTTGAGATGAACCATGGTTGATACTATTTACGCAGAAGATGAAATAATAGGTACTAAAAAAGCGCAAGAAATTATCTCAAAGTTTAGACATGCAAAAGTTACAAGTATCAAAAGATTTGGAGAGGTATTTAATCCATCAAACCAGAATTTCAGGATTCAGAAAACAAACCCTGCTTTAATTCTTGCAAAAAAACAAAAAGGATTTGTTCTTGATGCTCCCAAGGGATTTGGTATTGGAGATCAAAACAATTATTATTTCTCCCACATGTACAACTGCTTATACGATTGCTCTTATTGTTTTTTACAAGGCATGTATAATTCAGCAAATTATCTAGTCTTTGTAAATTATCATGACTATCAGAATGAAATCGCAAAGACTATTAAAAAACATAAAGAAGAAAAAATTACGTTTTTTACGGGCTATGATTGTGACTCTTTGGCTATGGAACCAATAACTAATTTCATAAATGATTTTGTTCCCTTTTTTAGTCGGTATAAAAAGGCCCTATTCGAAATAAGGACAAAAAGTGTCAATAACACGGTATTTAGAAAGCATGATCCACTAGCAAATTGTATTGTAGCGTATAGTCTTATGCCGGAGGCCTTAGCACAGATTTTGGACAAAAAAGCTCCGTCAGTGTCTGCCCGGATAAAAAACATGAAATACTTAGCAAATAAAGGATGGAGGATTGGATTGAGGTTCGATCCATTGATATATTGTAGTAATTGGAAGGCTCAATACGCTGAGTTATTTGCAAATATCTTTAAAGAAATAAAAGAGGAAAACATCCATTCGGTTTCTTTTGGTTCGCTAAGATTTCCTAAAAGTTTTTTCAATAAATTACTCCAATATTATCCAACTAGCGAAGAATTATCATTTTTAAGATCAAATGATAAAGGTATCATTTCTTACGATCAGTCTATAGAAAATGAGATGAATGAATATTGTCGATTAGAGCTTATGAAGTATAGTGACGCAAGAAAGTTCTTTTCTTGTGGCTGAGAAAAATTAGGAGATATCATTAAAAAAGTCATTGTCATAGGATCGACCGGCACAATTGGAGAGGCTGTATCAACACTTTTGCTTAACAGTGGTTTTTCTGTGATCGGTATAGGTAGAAAAGTTTCTTCTTTGGATGAAAAAAAGAAAAATTATATTCACCATATTCTAGATCTCCAAAATACTGAACTACTAGAGACGAAACTGTTAAATATTGTTAGGAATAATGAAGAGATTTGTTGTTTGGTGCATTGTGCCGGGGTCGGAGAATTTTCCAATATAGAGAACCTTTCTGTATCAAAAATAAAAGCCATGCTAGACGTTAACTTACTTTCTGTTATCGTATCAGCGAAGATCGTGTTACCTCATTTAAAGAAAATTGATAATGGAAAATTAATATTAATTGGTTCTGAAGCGGGCCTAAAAGGAGGACAAAAAGGATCCGTCTATTCGGCTACAAAATTTGGTTTGCGTGGTTTTGCTCAATCAATCAGAGAGGAAACAGCGAAGAATAATATATTCGTTACAGTAATAAATCCAGGCATGGTAAGAGGAAAATTTTTTGATGATAAAAATTTTCGGCCTGGGAAAAGTGAAGATAATGCTATTGAGCCAGATGATATAGCAAAATTAGTAAATTATTTGCTAGATGAAGAGAAAGGCATGGTTTTTGATGAAATAAATGTATCCCAAATGAAAAAAGTTATAGAATTTAACAATAGCTAAGGGCCAAAATATGGGAAATGAGTTAATAGACAAATATGCTTTTGAAGCAGTGGATTTAATTAGAACAAAGGAAGTAAGCAGTTCTGAGCTTTTAAAAGCCTCACAAGAAAGGCATTTAGAAGTGGATGAACAAGTTAATGCGCTACCCTACACTTTTTATGATAAGGCTCTCACAAAAGCAAAAATTATCAATATTGATAGTGAGAGGCAAAACAAAAAAAGCCTTTTAGGATTACCTATAGCAGTTAAGGATTATAATGATGTAGCAGGAGTTCCCACTACATTTGGCTCAAAAATATTTAGTAACAATATTCCATCGAAATCAGACTCAACAATTGCCCGCTTAGAACAAAATGGTGCACTCCCTGTGGCTAAATCAAATGTTCCAGAATGGGCAGGGGGACACACCTTTAATCCAGTATACGGGGTTACAAAGAACCCCTTTAACAAAAATAAAATCGCCGGTGGTTCATCTGGAGGTTCCTCAGTTGCTTTAGCTACAAAGCAGGTTTGGCTTGCAACAGGTAATGACTTAGGTGGAAGTCTTAGAACTCCCGCTAGTTTCAATAATATTGTTGGCTTACGACCTAGTATAGGAGTTGTCCCCAGGGGTTTACGTTATAATAGATTTGACCCACTGTGGGTCGAAGGTCCTCTGGCAAGATGTGTAAAAGACATTGGTCTAATGCTTGATGCTATGTCTGGCTATTGCAAAACTGATCCATTATCTTTTGACCATACATGCAGTTCCTTTCTTGAAGCCGCTGATGCTTTTGAATTACCGGCAAAGGTAGCTGTTACGGAAGACTTAGGTTTGGTACCTGTTGAACAAGAGGTAAGGAGGGTCTTTAGAACTGTAGTCCCTAACCTAAAAACTATTGGGTGTGAGGTAGGAAGTGATATACCCGATTTTAATGGTGCGATAGAAAGTTTTCATACATTAAGAGGTTTATTAATGGCCTATATGTTGGGTGATCTCTATAAGAGTAAAAAAGATGAAATTCTGGTGGATATTGTAAAAAATATAGAGGTTGGTTTTGAGGCATCGAATGATGAAATAATAACTGCAGAAAAAATACGGCAGGACCTTTTTATAAAAGTCGATAGATTTTTTGAAGAGTACGATTTTTTGATCTGTCCAACATGTTCTGTTTTACCGTTTGATATTGAAACTCCTTTTGTAAAAGAAATAGACGGGGTCACATGTAAAACATATATAGATTGGTTTGCAATAACATTTGCACTGACCTTGACCTCGTGTCCAATTATTTCTCTTCCAGTTGGCTTTTCTAGTCATGGATTACCTGTAGGAATTCAAATAATGAGTAAGCCAAGGCAGGAAGACAAACTTCTAGCCTTTGCGAAGGTTTTGGAGGAAAAGGTTTCCGTAATTAAAAATAGTCCTATTTAGACAATGTTTAGATTTATATAGGAAAAAACGCGTTAGCGTTATTTAATCTAAATTTTGAAATGGTATTCTTTCCATTGTTAGATTTCAAGAAGGTAACAATTTTTTCAACTGCACTAGATTTAATGTTTTTACATTTCTCGGGGTTTACAGTTGTTATTGCATAAGTATTTAAGTCTTTATTATCATATCCAACTATTTCTGAGTCTCCTTTGTTTTTAAAGGAATACCATGTTGCTGTGTCAGTTATAGTAAATGCTCCAAGTTCCTTTGCAATCATCAGAGTAGCACCTTGCCCAGAGCCGGTTTCTAGATACCAGGTTTTTGGAAACTCCTCAGGCACAAGAGCTAGCTCTTTCCAAAGAGACAACTCCTTCATATGGGTCCCAGAATTATCGCCACGGGAAATGAATTTCTCTTTTTTATCATAAATTGTTTCCATTATTTCTCTTATTTCATTACCCCTAATATTTATCTCTGTTTTAGCTTTTCTGGGACCAACAATTAACCAGTTATTATACATAAACTCAAACCTTTTTAATCCATAACCAGTTTTTAAAAACTCAAGTTCTGCGTTTTTGGAATGCGTAATAAGAACGTCTCCATCACAATTTTTCATATTTTTAATTGCCTGTCCTGTACCAACAGCGACAACCCTAATTTCAACACCCGTATATTGTTTTAAAATAGGAGCAAGGTATCGATAAAATCCAGAATTTTTTAATGAAGTAGATGATTGAATAATAATATTATCCGCCAAAACATTAGAGCTTGATAAAGCTACAAAAACTGAGAGCAAAAAGATGCGTGAAAGGATATTTTTCAATTTATTTTTCCCGATATGTATTTTCTTGCTTCTCTGGTTTTTGGATTTTCAAAGAAATTTTCAGCTGACGAATGTTCAATTACTCTACCATTGTGAATGAAAACAATTTCGTCTGCTAATCTTCGAGCTTGATTTATATCATGAGTAACAAAGAATATCTTCCGAGATGATCTTACTTTTTGAATAAGATATTTTTCAATTAACGTGGTTGAGTTTGGCTCAATATTGGCGGTTGGTTCATCTAATAATAAAATTTCAGGATCAGTTATTATTGCTCGTGCCAGACATAATCTCTGTTTTTCACCAGCCGATAGAGTCAATGCGTTCTGATTCTCTTTTTTATCTAATCCCATGAGACTTAGTAATTCTTTTGCGAGCGTACTTTTTTCAGATGTTATTTTTTCCAAAACAAATAGCATGTTTTTTAAAACTGTTCTCCGCAGTATAACTGGCTCTTGAGATACGAAAGCGCGTGTTTTAATTGACAGATTTCCACTCTGGAAAGTTGTGGATCCACTAGATGGAGTCAAAAGTCCTGTTAATAGCTTTAGAAAAATTGTTTTACCCGCTCCATTAGCGCCGAGTAAAACTGTTATCCCATCTCCATTTAAAGAAAGATTGGTATTATGTAAAAGGGTCTTTCCTTCAATATTAAAAGAAAGGTCATTTATGTTTATTTGAGTATCTTGGGATGCCATCAAATGGTACTCCCGGGAGTTTTGAGATATTTTCCTCGCAAAAACAAAATGAAACCATTTAGTACTATTGCGGTGGCTAACAAAATAATTCCTAAACCCAAAGCCAAATCAAGATTGCCCTTGGAGGTTTCTAGTGCAATAGCGGTAGTCATGACCCGAGTAATATGATCTATGTTTCCTCCTACAATTATGATTGCGCCAACCTCAGAAATAGAGCGTCCAATACCAGCAAGTACCACAGTTGTAAGTTCAAACCTGCTATCAACAATATAAGTTATCACGGATTTTAACTTTGCTATCCTGTATGAACGGAAAAACTCATGATAACGGGTATGTAAGCTTTCAATTATTTGAAACGTTAGACAACACACAATGGGTAAAATAAGGATTACCTGAGCAATTATCATTACCGTTGGTGAGTAGAGGAGCCCCATCCATCCTAACGAGCCTGAACGAGAAAATATTAAATATACAAATAAGCCAACAACTACTGGAGGTAAGCCCATCATTCCAAAAAGGATGGAAACAACGGAATTCCTGAATTTAAAATGTGTGCTTGCTAAAAATGCTCCAAGAGGTATTCCAAGTATGCTTGAAATCAGTACGGCATAGAATGTTATCCTGAACGATAGAAGTATAATCTCTAGTAATTCAGCGTCTAAAAATAAAATTAGACCGAGAGAACTAACGAAAGCTTCTGATATATCATTCACGTTTTATAGCGATATATATTTTTGTAAGTGGAAGTCTTCATCTCCAAATTCATGATCAATTAAGACCAATCTCTTTGCGTAATGACCAAGGTCATATTCCCAAGTCATTCCCATTCCACCATGCAATTGAATACTTTCCTCTGCTACCAAAGTTCCTATTTTTCCAATTGAAAATTTTGCCGCAGAAATTGTTTTTTCTCTTTCTGTTTCGTCGTCAAAATAAATTGTAGCATTAATAACCGAAGAACGAGCCTGCTCTATTTCAACTAATAACTGTGCCATTCTATGTTGAATAGCTTGGAACTTACCGATAGGCACACCAAATTGCTTTCTGGTTTTAAGATATTCAAGAGTTAATTCCTTTATTCTTTCCATAATACCGAGGGCCTCGGAACAAATTGCAAGAATACCAGTATCTATCGCATGGGAGACTATTGAATAGCTCATTCCAAGTTCACCAACCAGTTCTTCTGATGAGATACTTACACTTGTAAAAGTCAAATCAGACACTCGGCCTCCATCTATAGTAGCGAAGCTATCAATTTTTATACCTTCTCGATCAGTTGGAATACAAGCAATTGAAATACCTTCTTCGCTAGAAGCATCCCCGGTATTTCTACAGCTTACCAAAAAGTGTGTTGCCTCAGCTGCATGCTTTATCATTCGCTTCGAGCCAGAAATCTTATAACTTCCATCAGCTTCTACAGATAGTTTCGTTTCTACAAAACTTTTCGAGTACTCTGTATCTGTCTCACTGTGGGCTAAGATAGGTAAACACTCGTTTTTAAGAATCTTTTTAACAAGCGATTTTTGAACATCATTTCCTTTTGATAGTACTTTGGCAGCCAGTATCCCGACCTCTAGAAAAGGCTCTACGACGAGACCTCTTCCCAAAGCTTCAAAAACTGTTGAAATATCTAGTGCTGTGCCCCCAAACCCATCTAATTCTGGGTCTATAAGAGATTCGAGAATCCCCAGGTCTCTCATGGCTTCCCAAGCTTTTTTTGAATATCCAAGGTCAGAATGTGCTGCGATATTGCGATCAGAAAGACTATATTCGTTTTCGAAATATTTCTTAAGAGTGTCGAATAGAATTTGTCTCTCAGGACTCGGTTTGAAATCCATTAGTTTCTCTTTCCTATAAATTGAGCATTAGTTTTGAAATGATATTCTTTTGGATTTCGTTTGACCCTGCATATATAGATTTTTTTCGGTGATTGAAATACTTTCCTGACGCGTATGCAGCAGCCTTAGGAAAAACTTCTGCTCCGTTGTAACCTGCAGAAAGTGCATCTGGTTCATTAACAAAAGCGCGTTTCCCAAGTGATTTTCTCGTTAGGTTATCTATATCTTGCTCTATCTCGGATCCTAAAATCTTTATTATGGAGCTCTCTGCCCCAGGTGCCTCACCATTTTCTACAGAAGCCAGTGTCCTCAAATTTGTTATTTCTAGATTTTGCAGATCAATTTCTATCTGTGCTAATCTGGATGCGAACATTGGGTCGTTAGACAATGGTTGCTCATTCTTTTTTGCATCATCTGCCAACTTCTTAAGCTTTTGGATTTTTCGTTTTGACACTGCAACATTTGCATTGCCAGTTCTTTCATGAGTCAGCAAATATTTGGCATAGGTCCACCCTTTATTTTCTTCCCCTACAAGGTTTTTTGCGGGAACTTTTACGTCAGAAAAAAATATTTCGTTAACCTCATGACTACCGTCTAATGTAATAATAGGCCTTACTTCGATTCCCGGAGAGTTCATGTCAATCAGAATAAATGATATTCCCTCTTGTGGTTTTCCCTCGTTTGAGGTTCTAACTAAGCAAAAGATCATATTGGCGTGTTGTGCAAATGTCGTCCAAGTTTTTTGACCATTTACGATGTAATGGTCACCATCTCTCACAGCACTTGTCTTTAAAGATGCTAAGTCTGAACCAGAGCCAGGCTCAGAGTATCCTTGGCACCACCAGTCTTCACCGGTCAGCATTCTAGGCAGCCAATAATCTCTTTGTTCTTGAGAACCAAATTTCATTAAAACTGGTGCGAGCATGCCAACTCCGAATGGTACAATTCGAGGTGCTCCTGCAGAACCACACTCTTCTTCAAAAATGAATTTTTCAACAACATCCCATTCTTGGCCACCATACTGTTTTGGCCATGTGCCTGCTAGCCAACCTTTTTCATTTAGCTTTTTATGCCACCTTTCGGAGTCCTCTTTAGTGATAGGGATTCCATTTTTAACCTTTTCAACTACTTGGGGTTCTAAGTTGTCATTCAAAAAACTACGTACTTCAATTTGAAAATTTTCCTGTTCTTTAGTAAAATTTAAGTCCATTTTTTTCTCCAATTAGTTCAAGCTGTTAAAATCCTTACCTTCTTCTACAAGCTTTACGATTAGTTCTGCCGGCTTCCAAAAGTAGGGGTCTTCTTTTTCAAATTCTTTTAAATCATTAAGTATATTTTCAATGCCATAAACATCTGCGTATCTCATTGGTCCTCCCATATGTCTTGGGAACCCATATCCGAATAGTTTTGTTACATCTATGTCGGATGGTCTCAAGGCCATCTTTTCTTCTAAAACTTTAGCACCCTCGTTAACCATGGCTGCAAAGTAGCGTCTTCTTATTTCATCTGAGGATAGGCTCCTAGCTTCTATGCCCTTAACTTTTCTTTCTTCTTGGATAATTGATAGAACCTCAGGATCTTCCTCTCCTCTTCGTGCTCCAGGTGTATATTTATAATAACCGCGTCCAGTTTTTTGTCCAAACCAACCCTTTTCACAAATACGGTCAGCAATAGAAACATATCGTTCTTCATTTGATCTAAATGCAGCTTTACGTTTTCGATCAGCCCATCCTATATCTCCACCTGCTAGGTCAAACATTTGAAAAGGCCCCATAGGGTATCCGAATTCTACTATCGCTTTATCTATATCATATGGTGAGGTGCCATCTTCCATCATGTAGTTTGCTGCCTTTGCGTAGTTTTCAAGCACCCGGTTCCCGATAAACCCGTCACAGTTGCCTGCTCGCACTGGCACCTTCTTAAGAATTTTTGCTAGTTGAAAACCAGTAGCCACAACATCGTCTTTCACATTAGTTGGAACAACTATCTCTAACAGACGCATAATGTTTGCTGGAGAAAAGAAATGAAGACCAATCACATCACCAACTCTATCTGTCGCCGAGGCAATTTTGTCTATATCTAGATATGAGGTATTTGATGCCAACACGGCTCCCTCTTTTGCGATATCATTAAGTTGTGAAAAGACACTTTTCTTAACTTCAAGTTCTTCAAATACAGCTTCAATTATCATGTCCTTATCCGAGAGGTCTTTTAGATGAGTTGATGTGGAGTAGTTAGATAAAATCTTATCCGCTTTCTCTTGGGACAATCTTCCTTTTTCTACGTCACGCCTATACACCTTCTTTACATTCTCAATACCTCGCTCGAGACTCTCTTGATCCCTTTCTACCATGGTAACAGGTAGACCTGAGTTTAGTGCAGCGATCGTGATACCTGATCCCATAGTACCCCCACCAATAACACCTAGTTTCGATATAGGTCGGGGTTTTGCACCTCGTTCTAACTCAGGGATTTTATTGCTCTTTCTTTCAGCAAAAAAGGCGTGGATAAGGCTTTTACTCTGGTCGCTATCCATTAACCCCTGAAAGGTCTTTTGCTCGAAGTTCATACCACCTGCGTAATCGAGCAATACTGCTTGCTCTACGCAGTCAATAATTTTCTGTGGAGCATTTAGGTGAGGACTATTTTTTTTCCACTTTTCCCTTTCTTGTGCGATTACTTCTAAGTTCTCGGAATTGTTCTCAACTCTTTCTTCACTTTTACTCACTCTTTTTAAAGGGGTAGCATTTTCAATGACTTTATTTGCGAAAGCGATAGCACCGCTCTTGAGGTCATCAACGATTTCGTCAATTGCACCAATTGCGAGTGCTTTTTCCGCTTTAACAGGTTTCCCTGTTGTCATGATATCAATTGCATTTTTTACTCCCACTAACCTAGGCGTTCTTTGCGTTCCGGCAGATCCTGGCAGCAAGCCTAAATGTACTTCTGGAAGTCCAACTGAAGCATCTTTAATTGCTATTCTAAAGTGGGTTGATAAAGCAATCTCAAAAGCACCACCCAGAGCGAACCCATGAATTGCACAGATTACGGGTTTCTCGCTTTGTTCAATTAAATCACATACATCAGGTAAATGGGGTTCTATGGCAGGCAGATGAAATTCTGAAATATCAGCACCTGCTGAAAACACATTTCCATCACCATGAATGACAATTGCTTTTATCGTGTTATCACTTAATGCTTCTTCAACACTCTTTCTTAAACCAGCTCTTACACCTTGGCTCAGAGCATTCATAGGAGGGTTAGATAGAGCTATGAAAGCTATTTCATTTTCTTTTGATAAATGCGCTGTTTTTGTCATAAATTCCCCCCTGACGATGTTACACACATATAGAATAGTGTTGAAAAATAAGAAATCTAGTGAAATGATACATCTGGAAAGTCTCTAGTCAAGAGATTGGAAAAATTATTAAAGTTAATTAGGGAGAGTATTATGAGAGCGGTAATTTGTTCTAAGTTTGGGTCGCCAGAAGATTTGGAAGTTAAAGAAGTTGAGGAACCAGTTACCGGCGCCAATCAGGTGAAGCTTAAAGTAGAGGCGTGCGGTGTAAATTTTCCTGATACTCTAATTATTAATAATAAATATCAATTTAAACCAGATCTGCCTTTCTCACCAGGTGGCGAGGTTGCCGGTATTGTTGAGGAAGTGGGAGAAGGAGTAAAAAATTTTGTAGTTGGTGACAAAGTAATGACGACTACCATACACGGAGGCTTTGCAGAAAAACTTGTTGTGGGCACCGAGATGTTAATGAAAAGGCCAGAAAAAATGAGTGGCGTTGTTGCCTCTGGCATTCAGATTACCTACGGCACTTCGATGCATGCGCTTAAACAAAGAGCGTCATTACAGAAAGGCGAAACTCTGTTGGTGCTCGGAGCAGCTGGAGGAGTGGGCATCTCTGCAGTAGAGATAGGTAAAGCAATGGGCGCTACTGTAATAGGGGCTGCAAGTACGGATGAAAAGCTAGAAGCAGTGAAGAAGGCTGGAGCGGATCATTTAATTAATTATGGAAAAGATGATCTGAGAGAACGACTCAAAGAAATAACTGGGCAAAAGGAGTCGTATGATGTTTTGTATGATCCGGTTGGAGCTGATCTATTCGAACCAGCACTAAGGTCTATTAGGTGGAATGGTCGTGCTTTAGTCATTGGTTTTGCTGGTGGAGACGATAAGATACCTAGGGTTCCTATGAATTTGCCTCTACTTAAAGGTTGTGCAATTGTAGGGGTTTTCTGGGGTTCTTTTAGAGTAAGAGAGTCAAAAGAGGAGCTTGCTAACTTTCAGCAACTATTTGAGTGGTTTAATAACGGTGATATTGATCCTTTAGTTTCAGACGTATATCCATTAGAAGAAGCTGCTGTTGCTCTCAGAAAACTTATGAACCGGCAAGCAGTGGGAAAAATCGTTTTAACTACTGAGTAGTTTTAATATAACCAATAGAACTGTTAGTAACCCATTTGTCGCACAGCTAAATCTCTCATGATTTCTTCGGAACCACCTCCGATAGCCATGACCTTCACCTCACGGTAAATCCTTTCCACTGGATTTCCTCTGAGATATCCAGCTCCACCCATTATTTGCATTGCCTCACTTGAGCAATACTCAAGCTCTTTAGTAGCAAAAAACTTTGCCTTCGAGATTTCTGCGACCGGAACTTCTCCATTATTCATATTCCAGCAAATATTATTAACTAACGCTTCAAGAGCATCAATTTTCGAGGACATGTTTGCTAGCTTATGACGTATAACTTGATGCTGAATTAGGGGTTTTCCAAAAGTCTCTCTAGTCTTTGCCCATTCTATGCTTTCCTCAAGGCAGACTTTCATCATCCCTAAAGAACTAGCGCACATGCACATTCTCTCTATATTGAAATTCTCCATTATTTGTATGAAGCCCTTGTCCTCTTCCCCCATCATATTTTCAGCAGGCACTCTGACATTATCAAAGTACAAGGTTGCCTGATCAGAGCACCACCAACCCATTTTTTTATCAAGTGGTACCCTTGAAAAGCCATCCCTGTCGGCCTCCACGAAAAAAAGAGAAATTCCTTTCAATCCCGATCCACCAGTTCTAGCTCCGACAACAAAATAGTCAGATGTCATTGCTCCCGTTATAAAAGTCTTGCTTCCATTAATAACAAAATGGTTCCCGTCTCTTTTTGCTGACGTTTTCATATTTGCAACATCTGAGCCCCCACCCGGCTCGGTTATTCCCAAGCTTGAGCCTTTTTTCCCAGTGACTATATCTTTAAGAACTCTATCTTTTATTTCCGATGAACACAGTCTTTGTATCGGTTCAAGTGAAATCATTCGCCCACCCATGGCTGCGCCAACTCCTCCAGCTCCGCATTTCGCAAATTCTTCATTGTATATTGCTCTTAGGAAATTATCGTCTTCTCCTAATCCACCATACTTTTCATCAATTCCAAAACCCCAGACACCTAGCGCGCCAGCTTTCTGATGAAGATCCCAAGGTATCTTTCCCTCCTCATCCCAATCGTTGACATATGGCTTGATTTCTTTATCAACAAACGCTTTTAGCTGGGCTCTGAATTCTTCTCTCTCTGGTGTGTCAAATGGGTTCTTCATAAATTTTCCTAATCTGTTATCAAAATTCAAAAAAAGGACTTTTATTAGTATCACATATTTATGTAGACTTAAAAAGACACAAATGAGATCTGGAACGTTGAAAAAAGATTTATTGAAAATTGGGGGCGCATCCGGTTATTGGGGGGATGCGTCACAAGCTACTGAGCAACTCCTTAGACATGATGATCTTGATTTCATTGTATATGATTATTTAGCCGAAATTACTATGGCTATAATGGCGCGTGTAAAGGCAAAAGACCCTAATGCAGGATATGCTACTGATTTCATTTCAGAGGCTATGGTTCCAAATTTAAAAAGGATATCCGAAACCAAAACGAAGATAATTTCAAATGCTGGTGGGGTGAACCCATCGGCTTGTGCTGTAATTCTAAGAGAGAAAATTGAGGAGCAGGGATTATCTCTTAGAGTAACAGTAATCGAAGGGGATAATCTACTTCCAAAAATAGATAATATTAAAAGTTCGAACCCAATCGAAATGTTCTCAGGCAATGAATTCCCAGAAAAGGAAAAAATTGGCAGCATAAACGCATATTTTGGAGCTCAGCCTATTGTCAGGGCATTAGATAAAGGCGCTGACATAGTGATAACCGGAAGGTGTGTGGATAGTGCGGTGACGTTAGCTGCATGTATGTATAACTTTGATTGGGGCGCAGAAGATTTTGATCTTTTATCTGCGGGCAGTCTTATTGGACACCTTCTTGAGTGTGGAACTCAAATTACGGGAGGCAATTTCACTGATTGGAAATCTATTAAAGGAACTTTTGATCAGATCGGTTATCCAATAGCAGAAATAGAGAAAGATGGAAAAGCGGTTATCTCAAAAGCAAAAGATACTGGTGGAGTTGTAAGCTTTGGCACTGTCGCTGAGCAGATGTTGTATGAAATAGGTGATCCGAAAAATTATCTGCTTCCAGACGTTAACTGTGATTTTTCACATGTTGAAATTACTGAAATAGAAAAGGATCGAGTTCTTGTAAGTGGAGCAAAGGGAAAACCACCGAGTGAAAATTACAAGGTTTGCCTTACTTATGAAGCAGGATTTCGAGGAGGGCACTTATTTGGTTTCTACGGATCAGACGCAACAGATAAGGCTAATGCTTTTGCAAAGGCAGCACTATCAAGATCGAGAAACTCATTGCAGAGAAAAAATTTAGAGCCTTTTATTGAAGAGAGCGTTGAGATAATTGGGTCAGGCAGTCAATTTGGACCACGAAAGAATTCACAGAATTCTAGTGAGGTGTTTGCAAAAATTGCTGTTAAACACGAAAACCCAAAAGGAGTTGGGGTTTTTTTAAAAGACGCGACCGGTCTTGGTTTGTCATCACCTCCAGGGCTGAGTGGTTTCGCTGGAGCACGACCTAAGCCATCTCCGATACTTTCATTGTTTTCCTTTTTATATAAAAAAGATAATGTTGGATTTACCTTGCAATTTGATGATGCACCAAGCGAACCGATTGAAATCGCACATAGGACAGGCGCACCTTCATACAAGGCTGATGTAAATGTTAACGAACCTAATATTTCTACTTTAGATTCAGGATATCAATTAATTGAAGTTCCATTAGAAGCGATTGCTTGGGGTAGGTCTGGAGATAAGGGTAACAAGGCAAATATTGGTATTATAGCGAGACACCCAAATCTACTACCCCATATCTGGGATACTTTCTCTGAAGAAAAAATAGTAGAAATTTTTTCTCATTTTTTGGAAAATGACAAGATTGATCGCCACTATCTTCCTGGAATTTCGGGAGTAAATTATGTGCTTCATGATGTGCTTGGTGGAGGAGGTACTACTAGTTTAAGAAATGATCCACAAGGAAAAGGGTATGCACAGATTTTATTGTCTTGTAAAATTAGTGTTCCAAAGAATTTACTAGTATAGAGGGTCGAAAAAAATGGATTCAAACAAGAGGTCAAAAGAATTTCGTCGTGAGTTAAGAGAAGCATATTTCCCTGCAATTAAAACCGAGGAAATATTGAATACTACGATAGGAGAAGAACTTAAAAAAGCCTCGAACGATTCTGGTAATATGATGGCATTGGTTCAAGTGCAAGACGATGGCTCTATCGGAAGGTCATGGACATATGAGGAGCTTTACAAAGATTGTCTTGAGTTGGCGAAGCGAATGTCTTCGCGGCATAAAAAAGGAACGCGAGTTGCAGTTTGGGCACCAAATTACCCTGAATGGGTAATTATAGAATATGCAGCATCTCTCGCTGGATTAATTTTAGTAACGGTTAACCCATCTTTTCAAGAGGATGAACTAAAGTATGTTCTTGAGAAATCGCAGAGTGAAGAGTTATATGTAGCCAAGAGCTTTCGTGGTAATCCGATGTGGGATATTGCCAAGAAAGTTACAGACAAAATGCCGTCTGTAAAGAGGATGGTAGATATACAAGATTGGGATGAACTATTTGGTTTAAATGACAGTGGTGGTGAGTCACTTACTAATTCTCTCCCAGAGGTCGCTCCTAGAGATCCTGTTCAAATACAATTTACGTCTGGTACAACCGGATTTCCCAAGGGCGCAAAATTGCACCATATGGGTCTATTTAATAATGCAAAAAGTTTTCAAACTAGAATGGGTTTGGAAAAGGGCGATCGTTGGTTAAATTGCATGCCAATGTTTCATACGTCTGGTGCAGGGATGGCTACACTAGGTTGCTTAGCCATGAGAGCGACACATTACATTATGGAGAGATTCGATGCCAGGAACTGGTGTGAGGTAGTTGAGAAGGAAAAAATCAATTTTCTAACTGCAGTTCCAACTATGTTTGTGGAAATATTGGAAGAGTGGAAAAAGGGTAATTATCAAGAATCTAAACTAAAGGGTATGACCTCTGGAGGTACCAGTGTTCCGCCTACCCTTGTAAAAGAGCTTCATCAAACATTTGGAGTTTGGCTCCAGATCGTATACGGTCAGACTGAAAGTAGCCCAGTGATTACTTTAGCTTGGGCGGATGACAGTCTTGAAAACTTGACTAACTCATTGGGGCAACCCTTGCCAAACTTGGATGTTTCAATACGTGATCCACAGACAAATAAAGTGATGGGCCTAAATGAAGTCGGTGAAATTTGTAACCGAGGTGATAACACTATGCTCGAATATCATCAAAATCCTGATGCAACATCTGAAACTATTGACGATGAGCAATGGTTGCACACCGGTGACTTAGGAACAATGGATGCAGAGGGCTATGTTCGCACAGCTGGTAGAGTTAAGGAGATGATCATAAGGGGTGGAGAGAACATTTATCCCAAAGAGATTGAAAATAGTTTGCTTGAGCATAATGATATTTCTGAGGTGGCGATTGTAGGGCTGCCTGATGAAAAGTTTGGGGAAATAGTTGGGTGTTTTTTAAAGTTTGAAAAAGGACAGAAGCTTACATCTACAGATCTCAAGGCTTTTATTAGAAAGAAAATATCACCACAAAAAACCCCAGCGGTCTGGATTGAGATTGATGAATGGCCGCTCACCGGATCAGGGAAAATTAAGAAATACGCTCTCCGTGAACAACTCTCGGACGGCTTGCTAAATGTTTTGACTTAAATTCGAAGGAATTGAATAAATTAAAAACATACTAAAATAGGTGTTAAGTGTTCGTAAGTAAAATTGATATTTCCTCTCCTTCTTTTGAAACTAATACAAAAGAAAATAAGGCTCTTTTAGACAAAATGAATTTACTTCTAGAAAGGGCAGCTCAGACCTCTGAAAAACGCAGGGATATATTTGAGAAAAGAAACCAATTATCTCCTAGAGAAAGATTGGGTGCGTTGTTAGATCCAGGTCTTCCGTTTTTAGAACTTTTTAATATGGCAGGGTATTGTGTAGATGACCCAGACCCCGAAACTAGTATTCCTGGGTCTAGTCTAATTGGAGGTATTGGATACGTTTCAGGAGTCAAGTGTTTAATCTACATAGACGATAGTGGAATAAATGCGGGAGCAACTACTATTAAAACTATAGAAAAAGGGCTGTTACTTTTGGAAATGGCAAAAAAACATAAGTTGCCTCTTGTTCATTTGGTAGAAAGTGCGGGTGCAAATCTGATGCAATATAAAGTTGAATTATGGGCATTGGGTGGAGGAGCTTTTGCAGGTCTGGCGGAAATGAGTGCAATGGGTATCCCAATAATTACGGTGCTCCATGGCCTGTCAACCGCAGGCGGTGCATACATGCCAGGTATGAGTGATTATGTAATTGGTGTAAAAGAAAATGGTATGGCGGCACTAGCAGGAGCTAACCTGTTGAGGGCTGCTACAGGGGAAGAGTCCTCAGATAAAGATCTTGGAGGAGCAGAAGTTCATTCAAAAATTACCGGATTAGTTGAGTACTTAGCAGAAGATGATAAGCACGCCATAGAAATTGCAAGAGAGGTGGTCAAGTCATTGGGTTGGGACAGAGATTTTACTGGCGTAAGTGCAAGGAACTTCTTGCCCCCAAAGTATTCGTCAGACGAAATCATAGGTATTGTGCCTACTGATTATAGAAAACCCTATGATGTAAGAGAGCTAGTATGCAGGGTCGTTGATAATTCGGATTTTATTGAGTTTAAACCTGATTACGGAGTTTCAACCGTGTGTATTCAGGCAAATATTTTTGGAATACCGTGTGCGCTAATAGGTAATAATGGTCCAATTGATCCAAACGGTGCAACAAAAGCTGCTCACTTTTTCCAATTATGCGATCAAGTAAACAGACCAGTAATTTTTTTACATAATACCACTGGATATATGGTTGGAACTCAATACGAGCACGCTGGAATGATTAAGCATGGTGCTAAAATGATCCAGGCCGTTATGAATGTTAATGTTCCCAAAATAGCGCTTTATATCGGTGCTAGCTTTGGCGCGGGAAACTACGGTATGTGCGGATATTCATACAACCCAGACTTTCTCCTGACTTGGCCCAATGCACAAACAGGCGTGATGGGAGGTCAGCAGGCCGCAAAAACAATGGAGCATGTGCTCAGAAATTCAGCCGCTCGGAAAGGCAAAGAAATTGATGAAGATAGTTTTAGTACTCAAATCAAGGGGATCCAAGAGCACTTTGACAGCCAGTCCGACGCTTTTATAACTTCAGGTAGGTTAATTGATCATGGAATGATTGATCCTAGAGATACAAGAAAAGTGTTAGGTTTCTGCCTAATTACTTGCCTAGAATCAAAAATAAGAAAATTAAGGCCGAATAATTTTGGAATAGCGAGGATGTAAAAGTGAAAACTCAGTTTGAGACAATTCTGGTTAAAGATCACGATAGGTGGGTACGTCTAATATTAAATAGACCAGATGTAAAAAATGCGTTATCGGAAAAAATGACTACTGAATTATTATCTGTTCTTGAAAAGGTAAAGGAAGATAAAAATATTAGGGGAGTGAGTATTGAAGGTTCTGGTGACGCATTTTGTGCAGGAGCAGACCTTAAAGACTTTAGAAAGAATTTTGTTTTGCAAACTCCTGACTTTGATCAAGTACGAACAATGAATTTAGAAGCGGGAAAGTTGTTTAAGATACTATCACAGCTTCCCAAAATAGTTGTTGCTCTGGTACACGGACCAGCGTTTGCTGGAGGATTAGGAATGGTTGCTTGTGCAGACATTGTGGCCGTAACAAAAGAGGCGCGTTTTTCACTTTCAGAAACAGCAATTGGACTTACTCCTGCTCAAATATCTCCGTTTTTGATAAAAAGGTTGGGCTTGAGAGTAGCTAGTAAGCTGATGTTAACTGGTATGGAATTTAATGCAAGGGAGGCTGTAGAGTTCGGCCTTGCGGATAATTTAGTCGAAAATAAAGATGCACTAGATGATTTTTTTATAAGTTTTGATAAAGCAACAAAAAAGTGTGCTCCAATGGCTACCGCTGCTACGAAAGAAATACTGAGCTATTCAAGAGACTCAAGCTTGGAGGAGCTTTCTGAATTTGCCTCTGGTAAATTCGCAGAGTGTATGCTGGGTGAAGAAGCAAAGGAGGGCATAGCCGCCTTTGCAGAAAAGAGAAAACCCTACTGGTATGGAGATTAGCTTTGAGTGAGTTGCGTTCATTAAGGAAACTACTTGTAGCTAATCGGGGTGAAATAGCTTTACGAGTAATGAGGACAGCAAAAAAAATGGGGCTTTTAACGGTTGCTGTCTATACTGATGCTGATGAGCAATCACCACACGTAAATTTTGCGGATCAAAGTGTTAATATTGGTAAGGGTCCAATAGCAGAGTCTTATCTTTCAATAGAAAAAATCATGGAAGTCGCCTTGAGTACCGGATGCGATGCAATACATCCAGGCTACGGATTCCTTTCCGAAAATAGCGATTTTGCGGAAGCGTGTGAAAAAGCAAAAGTTACTTTTGTAGGACCTTCGTCAAAAGCTATAGAGGCAATGGGAAATAAAGCAAAAGCAAAAGCGATTATGAAAGAAGCTGGGGTTCCTTGTATCCCAGGAGCTGAGGTGGCAAATAAGAACGATAGGGAACTTCAATTGGCGGCTGAGAGTGTTGGATTTCCCTTAATGATCAAAGCTGCGGCGGGAGGAGGAGGAAGAGGAATGCGGCTCGTTAATAATATTTCAGATCTGCAGAAAAGCTGTGAAATTGCGAAAGCAGAAGCCTTGAGCGCTTTTGGGTCATCTGAGATAATTTTGGAAAAATCTATAGTTGAACCTCGGCACATCGAAATTCAAATTATGGCTGATAACTTCGGAAATATAATTTCACTTGGAGAGAGAGATTGTTCAGTGCAGAGACGACATCAGAAGATTATCGAGGAAAGCCCATCCCCTGTTGTTGATGCTCAGTTGAGGACAAAAATGGGAGAAGTTGCATGTCTTGCGGGAAAAGTGATTAACTATTCAGGAGCAGGAACAATAGAGTTTCTTCTAGATAAAGACAAAAATTTTTATTTTCTTGAAATGAATACGAGACTTCAAGTTGAGCATCCTGTAACTGAGATGGTAACTGGACTTGATCTGGTTGAGTTACAACTGAATATTGCTGATAATCAGAAGCTACCACTTTCTCAGGAACAAGTTCAGTTATGTGGACATTCTCTTGAAGTTAGGCTGTATGCCGAAGATCCTTGGAAAAACTTTTTACCAAGCACAGGAAAGATAGAGGTTTGGAGAAAACATAAATCACCTGACACTCGCTATGACGATGGAATTGTAGAAGGTCAGGTTATAAGCCCTTTTTATGATCCAATGTTAGCTAAAGTAATATCTAATGGAAAGAACAGAGAGCAAGCTATCGATACATTAAAGCAATCTTTGCAGAATACAGCTCTCTATGGAGTAAAAAACAATCGAGACTTTCTTATTGCTATTCTTTCGAGTGAAGCCTTCAGACATGAAGATGTTAATACTTCTTTTTTAGAGACCAATGATTTTAGTGCTTCAGGTAATAAACATATGGAGTTCGATGAGGTAGCAGTTTTAGGTGCTCTCTTGATGACCAAGTACTCTGAAACACTTATCGGTGAAGCTATTGGTTTTGAAGATGAGCTTTATGGTTGGTCTAATTCAAAGACAATATATTACCCTCTTTCCTTCAAAGCTAATGATAATATTTACTCAGTTCATATTGAGCTTAAAAAACCTAATTCAATTACAGTTAATTTTGAAGGAGAAAAAATACAAATAGTCTTAAACGGAGATTACATAGAATTGAATGATGAAAAAATAAAACTCGATTTTATTGAGTATAAGGAAAATAAATTATTCGCTAGCTACCAGGGAAAATCATTTAGAGCCGAAATTATAAAAGAAGATTTAAAAATTGAGGATATAGATAAAGGCGGGAAAATAAGAGCTCCTATGCATGGCGTAATTCGTGAACTATTTGTGACCGTGGGAGAAAAGGTGAAAAAGAATCAGGTAATATTAATTTTAGAGGCAATGAAAATGCAGCATGAAATAACAGCATCTATAGATGGAGAAGTCTCGGATATTTATACTAATATAGGTAATCAAGTTTCCGTAGACGAGGATTTACTAAATATTAACAAGGAGGATGAAAAATGAATTCTAAATTGTGTGAGGAACTAGGTATAGAATTTCCACTATTTGCTTTTTCGCATTGCAGAGATGTAGTTGCTGCAGTTACGAAAGCTGGAGGTTTCGGGGTATTTGGGGCCACTAACCTTTCGGGACCCGAATTAGAGATTGAGTTAAATTGGATAGACTCCCAAGTTAACGGAATGCCTTATGGAGTTGATCTGATTGTTCCAAATAATTTTGTGGGAAAGGGAGAAAATCTATCCGATGAGGAAATGCTTGGAAAAGTTCCTCAGAGCCATAAGGATTTCGCGCATAACATACTTGAAAATAATGGCATTGACGTAGATCCAAATGAATTAGAAGAGGACCGAAAAAATCATTTACGATTTGGAAAAAACATGACTCCAGAAGGCGCTCATGAGTCATTAACAGTTGCCTTTAACCATCCAATTAAAATGATTGTAAATGCACTTGGTATGCCTCCAAAGCAAATGGTTGATATGGCAAAAGACGCAGGAGTTAAAGTTGGTGCGTTAGTTGGAGCAAAAAAACATGCAATTAACCAAATTAATGCGGGAGTAGATATTTTAATAGTAGCTGGTGGAGAAGCCGGAGGGCACTGTGGTGAAGTGTCATCAATGGTGCTCATTCCTGAAGTATATAATGCCATAAAAGATATAAAGGATGTCCCTATATTAGCAGCAGGAGGCATAGCTTCTGGAAGTCAGATGGCTGCCGCTATGGCTATGGGAGCATCAGGCGCATGGTGTGGCTCCGTTTGGCTCACAACAACGGAAGCCGAGACGAATCCAATTGTCAAAGAGAAAATGCTGAGTGCTTCTTCTGCTGATACCGTAAGATCAAAAAGTAGAACTGGGAAGCACTCTAGACAATTAAGATCGCCCTGGACTGATGCATGGGAAAATAGTGACCAAGTTCAGCCTCTACCATCGCCAGTGCAACCTTTAGTAGCTGAGCCTGCATTACGAAAGCTTGATAAGCTATCATTAGCTGGAAATAAGCAAGCTGCTGACCTTGCAACCTATTGGGTTGGCCAAGCAGTTGGTCTGATGAATGAAACGAAGTCTGCTGGGGAAGTAGTACAAGACTTTAAGACAGATTTTATCGAAGCTTATGAGAGACTAAATGGTGCGCTAGAGGAGGCATAAGGTGGAACAGGCAAAAGATTTTTTTGACGAGAGTAAAGACTTATATGAGTTACTGAATGCTGAGGGTGTGGCTTGTTTGTCGACTACGACATTGTTCAAAAACTGGACAATAGAAGATGTAATTGGACATTTATATTTATTCAATGTCGGCGCGGTGGAAACACTTAAAGGGGGAGATCATTATGAAAACTTTTACAAACCAATTAATGATCAACTAATTAAAGGAAAATCACTTGTTCAGGCTCAAGTCCCATGGTTGGACGGAGTAACTGGTCAACGATTAATAGATGATTGGTGGAAAAGTGTTGAGGATGTTTTCGATGGCTACAGGGATGCTGATCCTAAAAAAAGGGTAAAGTGGGCCGGTCCTGAAATGAGTGCTCGGTCTAAGATAACGGCACGACATATGGAAACCTGGGCACATGGTCAGGAAGTCTTCGATGCGCTAGGTAAAGACAGAGAAGAAAAGGATAGAATAAAAAATATAGTGCATATGGGCGTTATTGCTTACGGATGGACTTTTGTTAATAGGAAATTAGCAATCCCTGAGCCAACACCTTATCTGATTTTAAATGCACCATCTGGTGAAGTCTGGCAGTGGAATGATAAAGAGAGTTCTTCAAAGATTGAAGGAACAGCAGTTGAATTTGCTCAAGTGGTGACTCAGGTACGAAATTTTGCTGATACAAAATTGTCTATAACTGGCGAGCCAGCAATTGAGTGGATGAAGTATGCTCAGTGTTTTGCTGGCCCTCCAGAGGACCCTCCAGCAAAAGGGACTAGATTTAAAGTCGGTAATTAGAGCTATATCGTTATAACTGTTGAACCCGTTGTTTTTCGTGCTTCTAGTGAGTCGTGAGCTGAAGCAATGTCGTTCAATGAGAAGGTTTGATCTATTTGTATTTTGACATCACCAGAAACTACTTTTCCGAAAAGAACCTTTGCCATCTCTTGGCAGCGGGTAAAGTCATCTATATGTGTAAAGAGACCAGTTCTAGTTATTTTGAGTGATTTTTTTGCTAAGATACCAATATCGATAGGATTAATATTTCCGGATGCATTTCCAAAGGAGATAAAAATTCCAAAGTCTTTTAAACAACTTAAAGAATCGTCGAAGGTCGTTTTACCAACAGAATCCATTACAACCGGAACGCCAATACCATTCGTTAGTTTCATAACTTCTTCGGCAAAGTTATTCGTAGAATAGTTTATAGTTTGAGAAGCACCAAATTTTTTTGCCAACTTACACTTTTCATCAGAACCGGCAGTGCCTATCAATTCTAAACCTTCACTTCTAGCCCACTGACAGGCAATCAATCCGACACCGCCTGCAGCTGCATGGAATAAAATCTGGTCTCCACTTTTCAATTCTGTCGTATCGTGAAAAAGATATTTTACAGTTAGCCCCTTTAGCATCATAGCTGCACCTTCCTCAAATGATATTTCATCAGGAAGCCTACAAACTTGTTTAGCGGGCATAACCCTGGCCTCACAATAGGCGCCTGGCGGTGTAGCAGCATATGCAACGCGATCGCCAGAAACTAAGTGAGTAACACCATCTCCCACTGCTTCAACTATTCCCGAAGCCTCCATGCCGAGCACTGCAGGTAGTGTGACGGCATAGTTATCTGAGATTCGCGTTCTGTGATACACATCAATAAAATTAAGGCCTATAGCCTTATGTTTAATAAGTATTTCATCGCTTCCTGGAGAGCCAACCTCTTGTGTAATTATCTTAAATTTCTCACTTCCACCATTTTCATCAATTATTGCTGCCTTTACATTTTGAGTTGACATTTGCATTATCTCCCATAGTAATCAAAATATGTTTTTATTATAAATGGAACCACTATTGTCCAGAGAGTCAATAAAAATTGCACCATCTATATTATCTGCAGATTTTGCAAATTTTGGCAAAGAAATTGAAGCTGTAGAAGAGCATGGTTGCGATTGGATTCACATTGATGTTATGGATGGTCATTTTGTGCCGAACATAACTTTCGGACCTGAAACCTGCAAGGCAATTAGACCCCATATCAAAACGTTTATGGATGTCCATCTGATGATTTCTCCAGTAGATCAATATCTTGAAGCTTTTGCTGAAGCAGGTGCGGATATGATAACAGTTCATTTCGAAGCAGGGCAACATATTCATAGGTCTCTGCAGGCAATAAATAGTCTTGGTGTAAAGGCGGGATTAGCTTTAAACCCAGGCACCTCATACGAAGTGGCTGAACAGTTAATAGATTTGGTAGACTTAATTTGTGTGATGACGGTTAACCCAGGTTTTGGAGGTCAGAAGTTTATTTCGTCTCAACTGAGAAAAATTGAAAGATTAGCTAATCTAAAAAAACATAAAGATTTTTTAATCGAGGTTGATGGAGGAATAACTGCCGATACTGCACCTAGTGTCGTTTCAGCAGGAGCGGATATTTTGGTAGCTGGATCGGCTGTTTTTTCAAATGGTAGCGTCAATAACCCAATTGTATATGGACAAAATATAAAGAGAATAAGGGAAGCTGCTGAAAGCTCCCTAAAAATAGAAGGATAAAAAAAATGGCAGAAATTCCTCCAGTTTGTGATTTTGGTTGGCGAGCAAAAGAGTTTAACTTGCCATCTGTTGATGGGAAAAAATATACTCTAGAAGAAGTTAGCGGGGCTAATGGTTTATTGATTATGTTTATATGCAATCATTGTCCTTATGTGCTGGCCATTTTGGATCGAATTGTTCGAGACGCCGGTGATTTACAAAAGCTTGGGGTTGGTATAGCGGCCATTAGTTCAAACGATGTAATTAGTTACCCAGAGGATTCCTTCGATAACATGAAAAAACTGGCCGCAAAGCATAATTTTACTTTTCCATATATGTATGATGAGACCCAAGAAGTGGCTAAGCTATACAATGCTGTATGTACTCCGGATTTTTTTGGATTTAACAAGGATCACAAACTACAGTATAGAGGAAGATTAGACGCATCTAGGAAAGAGGCCGGTCCTGTCGATTTAAAAAGAGATCTCTTCGAAGCGATGAAAGGCGTAGCTCAAACTGGAGAGGGGCCAAGTGACCAAACCGCTTCAATGGGTTGTTCGATAAAGTGGAAAGTTAACTGATGCGATTAAATGCAGGCAGATATTACAAAAAACTATTGCATTTATTTAATCTTTATTGAATGTCCTGCGACGACTAAAGTTACGCTATTGGCAAAACGACCTATGTCTTGATTCAATTTTCCTGATTCTTTTAAAAATTTTCTAGACAGTTCGTTAGTTGGTAAAATGCCTAGGCTGGTTTCCTGTCCAACTATAATCAAGGTGGATTTACACTTTTTTAGATCATCTCTAATATCATCAATGCGGCGATCTCTAAACTGACTTAGTGTTAAAATGTTCGATACAGACATTGATATACAATCAATCAAAATTATGTCCTGCGGTTTCGAGCTTTTGAGTATATCTGCACTCAGGTCAGGAGAATCTATGGTTTCAAATTTCTGGTTTCTCCTCTTCTTATGTTCACTAATTTTCTCTTGCATTTCAGAGTCATATGCAAGGCCGGTAGCTATGTAATACAATTTACCATGTGTGTTTTTTTGTAAGGTTAGCGCTGATTGTTCTGCAAACCTAGATTTTCCAGAGTTGCTTCCCCCAAGTATCAGATATGTGTCAGACATAAATCTTAGTTTCCTATTAGTCGTTGCAATTTGTAGACATCTAAAATCCATCCTTTATCAGAACGCAACGTATTTCTTGTTTTAATAATTTCATTTCCAATTTTTGAAACCTCGCCTTTAATAAGAGTTTGTTCTGTCATTCCGAGATATGCAGCCCACCAGATATAGATATTATCGTCTTTTAAAAATGTAAATGAGCACTCTCCATCTAAAACAACGTAAATTGTTTCCGTTCCATCTGGCCATCCTCTTTCCTTTAGAAGCCGGCCTGTAGTAATCAAGACCGGTTTCCCGATTTCGTTAAAGGGAATTCCAAACGCAGAAACAAGCAACTGTATTGAAGAGAGACCAGGAATCAATTTGATGGAGGTATGGTGTAAAGTGTTTTTAACTCGCGAAGCAATTCTTTGGCTACTATCGTACAATGAAGGGTCTCCCCATATGGGAATTCCGACGTTTATGTTTCTTCTTGCAGTGCTGGAAGTATATTTATTAATTATGTCGACCCATCTTTTCGCGATATCATCATGCCAGTCTATAACTGAATTGATATATTTTTTATTGGTTAATTGCCGCTCCGGTATAATAAATTCCTTAAACTTCACACTATTAATTTTTATGAAAGATTTACAAATATTCTTTTTAAGGTCAGCGATCTCGGATTTTTCGTCTTTTTTCTTTCCGATTAGTATCAAATTACAACTCTTGATTGTCTCAGCTGCTTCTTCTGTTACATGCTTTGCATCTCCGAAACCTAGTCCTATTAGATATAAGTTAATACTCAAAGTAACGGTCCAAAAATTATAACTGCAGGATGATTGCTTTGAATATCCTTTAGGTAGATTAAAATCTCCTCTATCGTACCCTTTGTGATATTTTCCTTTTTTCTTGAAATGTCTTCCGCTATGAGGACTTTTGTTTTGATATCAAGACCATTTTCTAAAAGAATCTGAGCTAGATTAGGGAAAGTTTTTTTTCCCATGAAGATTACGGTTGTACAATTTGGATCAATTAAAGATGCAATATTTAAGTCATCGGGAAGTTCACCATTGAAATCATGTCCGGTTATAAACTGTACACGTCTCGACATAACTCTTCGGGTTAACGGGATTTTTGCAGCCGCCGCCGCAGCCATTGCTGAAGATACTCCTGGGATTATTTCAAACTCTAACCCACTTTCATTTAATGCTGTAATTTCTTCCTCTAATCTTGAAAAAATACTACTATCACCTGACTTCAGCCGAACAATTTTTTTTCCTGTTCTACCATATTCTACAAGTAATCTAGATACTTGATTTTGCTTTGGTGATGCAAGCCCTGCTCTTTTCCCCACACTCAAAAGTGTGGCGCTTTTTTTTGCAAGATTAAGTATTTCGCCGGCGGATAAATCATCGTAGAAAATAATATCTGCATCACTAATTCTTTTTACTGCTAGTACAGTAAGAAGGTCTGGATTGCCGGGACCAGAACTGACAAAGCTAATAGTCATTGTTCGCTCCCAATAAGATGAAAAAATGTTCCAGTAGCATTAGAGTTTTTGGAGCCTGACTGACCTAACTCATTTTTGTAAGCATCTTCTACAAAGACAATAGGAGCATCATTTATTTCGACAACTGTCGTATAGTGAAACTCATGTCCAAGAACAGTGGAACCCTTTTTGATTCCAAAAAAAGGCTCAATAGCCTTGGCTTTTCGATATCCTAGATTGAGCTTGCGTTTTTCAAAAGAAGTAACCAAATCAAACATACCAATCATGTCATATGCCTGACCACCTTTACCAATAATTTTTCTTCCCAAAACCATGTAGCCACCACACTCTCCGTGCACTGGTCTTTTCTTACTAAAATCAATAAGTCCATTCTTAAAATTTTTGCATTCAGATAAGCGACCGAGGTAAAGTTCAGGGTATCCTCCTGGCAACCAGACCATGTCATCACTCTTTGAAGGGGGCTCATCGTTTAGTGGAGAGAAAAAGGAGATCTCAGCACCTTGCTTCTTCCATCCCTCTATCAAATGGGAATAAGTAAAGGTAAATGCATTATCTCTCGCAATAGCTATTCTCTGCGCGGGAGGAGTAATTTTTTGTAAAGTTGGTATTGCAGGAGAGCTTTTTCTTGCAGTACAAGCTATTGCTTCCAGATCACAATTTTCTTCAATGAGTGTTCCAAGTTTAAAAATTAGTTGTTCCAAGTCAGATAAATCTTCTGCTTGGACCAGACCTAAGTGTCTTTCTGGGATAGTTAGTTCGTTAGATCTAGGGATAACCCCTAGAATTGGAACTTTTGTTTTTGAAACTTCACTGACTACTAAAGCTTCGTGCCTTTTGCTTGATATATTATTTAGAATTACTCCACCGATTGTTATGTCATGTCTAAATGAGTTGAAACCGGTAATCAAAGCAGCTACCGATTGAGCCTGCTTTGCGCAGTCGACTACTAAAATTACTGGCCAATTCGTTATACTTGCTAGATCTGCGGTGGAACCATTTCCACCTGCACCCTTGCTTATTACTCCATCAAATAATCCCATTGACCCTTCAGCAATACAGATATCTGAAGGGGCCACCATGCCTATCATATTAAGGATATCCCTAGATGACATTGCCCATGTATCTAAGTTATATGAAGGACGATCTGCCGCAACACTTTGAAATTTTGAATCTATATAGTCAGGACCACTCTTGAAAGGTTGTACAGATCCTTTACGGGCAAAAGCGTTAATAAGCCCCAGAGTTACAGTCGTTTTTCCAGCTCCCGACGCCGGAGCCGAAATAATTATACCTTGCCTATTTATGATTTCTTCTAGTGGCATCTATTTCTCTAAATCTCCTATCATAGGTTTCATCATACAATTTGCTTGCTGTAAAATTAGCAGTGTCTAAATGCGGACCAATAAGTATCAAAGCTGTTCTATCCATATACACGGGTATCGCTTTTTCTATATTACTTAAATCTGAATGAATAATTTGTTCCTCTGGCCAAGATGCTTTCCACACAACTTTTACTGGGCAAGAACCGTTATAGAAAGGCTTTACTTTTTTGACCACTTTTGCAATATCATGAATTGATAGATGTATCGCAAGAATAGCGCCACTTTTAGCAAAATTTTCTAAAGTTTCATTTTCAGGCATCTTTGATGCCCTACCTTCGGTTCTAGTGAGAACTATAGATTGGGCTATTTGGGGCTTGGTTAGTTCCTGTTTTAAACTTGAAGCGGCAGCTGAAAAAGAAGTTACTCCTGGCGTCATGCTAAAAGGGATTTCTAATTTTATTAACTCACGTATTTGTTCATTCACTGCCGACCATATAGATAGATCACCAGAGTGAAGCCGGGCAATTTCATGACCCTCATTATGAAATTTTTCTATCTTTTTAATAATTTGAGAAAGTGATAGGGGTGCTGTATTTATTTTTTTTGTTGAAGGGTCGCAATGGGATAATATTTCTTCTGGAATGATCGATCCCGCAAAGAAACAGATAGAGCATTTTTCCAAAAGTTTTTTTCCTTTAAGCGTTATGAGTTCGGGATCACCAGGACCTGCGCCTATGAAGTGTACTGTCAATTTAATCTCCATCCGTTTCTGCGATTGCGATGGTAGCAAGCCTATCAGAAGAGATTTTCCGCTCACAAATAATTTTGGATGCGGTACCTCCTGCAGCAAGTGCTGCAGCTTCACAAAAACTGCCAACATTTTTAAACTTCATACTCAAATGGGAAACAGTAGGTGTGATAATATTGTAAATATCGTCTTCCTCAATCTGGATCAATTTTAGGCGGTTTGTACTGACAAATTTTAAAAAGACTGCATTTATTGCTTTTTCCTTTGAGGTAGCAACTGTAAAAGCACTATACCTTTTGATATAACTTTCAAATAACTCGTTAAATGAAGTAATGGTAACTGTAGATTTAAAGCCAATTCCTGCAATCATGTTTTAAAGCTCCATTGGATTATATTATATTGAGCTGACCAAATTGTTTTTCCCCCAATAGGCTTAGGCTTGGATATATTAATTTTTTTCAAATTACCGCCGAACTGCTTGTATTTTTTTAATAAAAGAGCCTGGGATTCAAGAGTGACGGCATTTATTACAAGTCGGCTATTTTTACCAAGGGCTTTAATCACTTGGTAAATTAAATCTGAAGTTACTCCCCCACCTATAAAAACAGCATTTGGCGTTGGTAAATCTTTGGCTATCGTTTCAATGTTACCATGTTTTACAGTTAATCTTTCTTGTAAGCCAAATTTTTTTCTATTAGCTTTGATCAAAGAAATACGATCCCTTCTTCGTTCAATGGCAAAGGCCACGTTTTTAGGATGCCCCAAACACCATTCAATTGAGATTGAGCCTGAACCAGCTCCTATATCCCATAACACTTCACTTCCAAAAGATTTTAATTCTGAGAGGGTCAGAGCTCTTATGTCTTTTTTAGTTATATTCCCATCAGTTTTGAAAGCATCATCATCCTGCCCTTGAAAATAACTGATATCTGATGGAGGTTTTTTATATGTTATGCCCAATGCTAGTGGTTTTAAAGATTTAGATGCTTGTTTAAAATCAGATAGTTTTGAGTCTGTAAGTTTTACTACTTTTTCCTCTGGGCAGCCAAGTCTCGACAGCATAAAACTTTCTTTAACATTAACATCATGTTTCTCTAGTACAGAAAGAATCTGCTCTATTTGCTTAAACTCTCTGAGAAGAATTATTGCTTTCCCAGATTCTGACAGTTTTGCAGGAAGGGTTTCTACTGGTTTTGCATGGAAGGCTAAGCAGTCAACAGCGTTTATAGGCCAGCCTATTTTATTGGCAGCTAGAGAAAAAGTAGATGGCACAGGGTAAGAGCACCATTCATTTTTCTTTAAGTTTTTAGTAAGGAGAGGTCCTACACCAAACCAAAAAGGATCACCTGAAGCCAATACCACAGCCAGTTTATATTTATAACTGAATACTTCATCAATGCTAAATGGTATAGGCCATGATTTACCTTTTGATTTAACCTCTGCAAGAGCCAATTGGCGAGCACTACCAAAAACGACGCTCGCCCTATTCAATAAATCAGTGCTTGATTTATCAAGGCCATTTAGTCCATTCTCACCTATACCAATAATATGAAGCCAGGTTTTAGTCATGACAAAAATTCTTATAATAGGAGGCACTGCCGAGGCAAAAAATCTGCATTTTAGACTTCAAGAAAAGAAACTTTTTACAATACTTTCTTATGCAGGTCTTACTGAAAGCATTGATAAAGAGGTAAAAAATATTCGGATCGGTGGCTTTGGCGGAGCGACGGGAATGTCTGCGTTTGTCAAAGATGAAGGTATAACCCATATCCTTGATGCCTCTCATCCTTTTTCTAAAAATATTACAGTAAACTCTCTTCTCGCTGCGCAACTCGCAAAAATTGAATATTTGGGTTTTGAACGTCCAAAGTGGCAGAGACAAAATGGCGACAAATGGAAGCTGGTGAGTGATATGAATAAAGCTATAAAGCTTATCGACGAAACTGACAGGGTTTTTGTAACAATCGGTAGTAAAGAAATACGTTTTCTGAATAGGAAGCCCAAACCATTTTATCTGATCAGAATGATTAACGAACCAGAAAACAAGATGCTTCTCGATAGATTTAAGCTTATTTTTGATCAAGGCCCATTTACTTTCGAGCAAGAGCTGGAAATTATGAAAGAGTTTTCTATAAATAAACTTATAACAAAGAATTCCGGCTCCAATGCAGTAGTTGAGAAAATACATGCAGCTAGGGAACTTGGCGTTGAAGTCATAATGATTGAAAGACCTACGTTGCCGAAAAGAAAGCTTTTTACTGATGAAAATCAAGTAGTTCAATTTTTTTCTACCCCTGAATAACGTGGCGTATATATATATCCTGTGTTTCTAATCTTTTTAGTGCGCGATGATCCAATAATTACTAGAGTCTTCATTGACACAGAAGAAGCATCAGCTTCTGACAATGTAGTCTCAAAAACAGCCTCAGATTCAGTAGAAATTGAATTTGCATAAATAACAATCCGGTCACTTTTACAATTTTTTCTTAAAACATTATAAATTTCTGAAAGCTGATTTTTACGAGATTTCGATCTTGGGTTGTAAAACGCTATTACAAAGTCCGCCTTTGCGGCTGCGATAACTCTTGATTTCAAAATATCCCAAGATTTAAGATTATCAGACAAATTAATAACACAGAAATCATGTCCTATAGGAGCGCCCAGTCTGGCGGATGCTGCTAAAAGAGCAGTAATTCCTGGCAGAACTACAATTGATAAGTCATCTATAGAAATGTTTTTTTTATCTACAACTTCAAATATTGCCGAGGCCATTGCAAAAACTCCAGGATCTCCCGAAGAAACAACAACTACCTTTTTTCCTTGCAAAGCAAGATTAATAGAAAGTTCAGCTCTATTAATTTCCTCCCTATTATCGCTTGGGTGAAATGACTTGCCGCTAGCATCCTTCACTCTTTCAATGTACTTAGAGTAACCCACAATGTCTGTTGAATCTTTTAATGCATCGGTTACTGCTGGTGTGATAAGTTCTGGTGCTCCTGGTCCTAAACCTACTATGGTTAAGCTTCCCTTCATTCGTAATGGTCCTCTGAAATTAGAATTATCGCGAAATATGGTGCTTCACTTTTTGTATATTCCCTTAGAGGAATAATTTTTTGTTCAGGCATAGTTGCTTTTTCAATTACTAATGCCTCATTAAGCCGATCCGTTTCTTCTAGTACAGATTTTACTTTTTCTAATTGGGTGCCCAACTTCATGATTACAACATTTTTGGAGCTCTCAAGATGGCTCTTTAATTCTTCGCGACTTTGTATGCCCATTAGGATAGTTAGGGGTTGATCTCCCATTGCTATTGGTAACTTAGAATTGTTCCAAGCACCTGACATTGCAGTTATTCCAGGCACGAATTCTATATTCACATCTTTTTTCAAAAGTCTAAATAGATGAACAAATGATCCATAAAAAAGAGGATCACCTTCTGATATTACCACCACATCGTCGTTCAATAAGAGTTTCTTTAGTTTATTGGCACAGTCATCATAAAATCGATTAATCGAATGCTTATATTTATCAGATCGAAAATCGACTTCATTAGTTACAGGGTATTCCATAGCGTATTCAAAGGGCGCACTATTGGAAATTAATGTATCTATAATCGTTCTTGCTCTGCCCAACGTATTTTTTTTTCTGAAATATGCTATTTGTCTTGCATCGGATATTATTCTAGATGCCTTAACTGTCAGTAACTCAGGATCACCTGGCCCAACCCCGACGCAATATATACTATACATATTTATTCTTTCTCCTGCGCCAAGGCGTTAACTGCAGCTACCGCTACAGCACTTCCCCCCAACCGGCCTTTAACAACTAGACTGTTCAGCGTTTTTACTTCGATTAATGCTTGCTTAGATTCCGCCGCTCCAACAAACCCGACAGGGCAACCAATTATCCCCGCAGGTTTCAAGTTTTTTCTCTTACCAAGAAACTCTAACAAATAAAATAATGCAGAGGGAGCGTTACCAAAAACAATTAGAGAATCTTGTATGTAGTCTTCCCATAGATGAATGGCTGCAGCCGTTCTGGTATTCGATATTCGTTTTGCAATGTCTGGTACGGACTTATCATTCAAAGTACAGATGATTTCATTGTCCGCTGGTAGTCTCGCTTTTGTTATTCCCTCACTTACCATCCTCGTATCGCAAATAATCCGAGCTCCTCTCTCTAAAGCATCTCTTACTTTGCCAACAAAATCTGGTGTAAATTGAATATATTTTTCCAGCCCAATAAAACCAAGGGCATGTATCATCCTCACTGCAATTTTCTCTTCAAGGTTTGAAAAAGAAGAGAGGTCCGCTTCTTTTCGAATAATAGAAAAAGATTGCTCATAAATTTTGTCTGGGCTTCTTTCATATTCAAATGTCATTTATTCAATTCCATAGAAATTTTTGATGCTAAATGCTGAAATTTATCATCTTTTACGCTTACAGACTTTTCCCCTTCTGAACTGTTAATAAGTATAGATGTCTGCTTTGAGAGACCACAATTTTTTAAACAACCACTTATGTGAATCTTTGCTTTATTTGTTCTATTTTTTAATCTTTCTTTAAGAAACGTAGTGACCACTTTTGCCACCTGACTGGTTTCCAAAATGCCTTGACTACAATAGGGTTTACCAGAGCAATAGCTCACGCTCAGATCATGACCTGTATTTTTTGAGAGAAAACTTAAAGGTGGTTTTGTTTTGGCTGAATTAATAAAAAAAGATTTCCATGGGGTCACTGCTACTCCTTTAACATGCGAAGCTAGTTCCCTCAGTTGGTAACTTGAAAATTTTCCTCCAGGTACCGTAATCATATATCCTCCAAAACAGGGACCGAGTCTTGGAGAAAAATTTTGTTTTCTTGGTTTAATGTCTGGAAAATAAATATGGTCTATCTCTCCAATTGAATTAATCAAATCTCTGCTTTTCAGTTGGTTCGAAACAGCCATTACATTACTTAAAATCATTTCTATTTTTTCAATTAATGTTTCTGGTTCTACAACTATACCGCGGTCAGAACCGTCAATTCTTAAAAGTAGATTTTTTTCTTTGTTTGTCTCTATCCTGAGGTCTGCATTAGTTTCTTGCAGGCTGGCCACTTCTCCTAAGTCAACAGCAATACCGAATTTCTTATGGGGTTTGGGGATATTATTTAGATTATCTTCTAAAATACTTGCTATCTTTTGTGTTAGTTTTTTATTTTTCGTAGAAAAGGGACTATAAATGATATTTGAAATATTCTCCCTTTTTTCAGCAGCATTAATAATACCGGCCTGATTAAGGAAATTTGATAGCTGTTCAAGATGTTTTTTTTGAAGACCTCTTACTGTGATGTTAGCTCGCGATGTCAATTCGATAAAGTTACTGCCAAAACTAGAAATTGCATCAGCAAGAATCGAGAGTTGTTTAGATGAGAGATATCCGTATTTTGGCCTGAAACGGACTAAGTAACCATCGTTAGATTTAATTGGTGAGTCAATAGTTGGGCATATTCCTAAGACCCTAGCCATTTTCAACCAGTCTTTCCTCATATCGAATAGAGTTATGAAAACTTTTCCATAGACTTAAGTCTCTAAGCTCACTAAAAGTATTTTCTAAACCTTTAAGAGCATCTATATTTTCCTCTGCCATAAAGTCAGCAACTTTTGTATTGGCTAAAGTTGAGTTATATACCAATTCTATTAAGTGATTAGGTAAATATACTCCAGATTTGCCAAAATTAGACAAGTTGAATACTAGTTCTGTTATTTCAGCCGCGCCTCTGTAACCATGCTGCAACATTCCTGAAACCCACTTATCGTCAGAAAGCTTTCCCCTGATAATTCTTGCTAATTCTTGATTTGTTGTACGAACTTTTGGAATTCCATCGGATGAAATATCTAAATGGTATAGTTTAGGGTTGGTTTTCTGCATACTGGCAACAGCTGCGTTAAAACCCCCTATGTGGTCAGCATAATCCTTTGCTGACAACAAATCACTTTCACATAAATCATGAGAGTGAATTAGTGCTTCAGTATCGGCTAACCTTTTCTTGAGACTTTCTGTTTTTTGGTTAAATTTTCCATTCTTTTGATAAGCCCAAGCCGAGCTTTTAATCCATGCCTCGCCAATCTTAGCCGTGTGATCGGCTAGTGGTCCTTCAATTTTTTCTTTGATATTTATCCCAAAAAATCCAGGCTTAGGCGCAAAAATTCTGTCAATCTTGTTTTTATAAGGGTTATCTTTCAATGTCTCATCTCTTTCATGAAGTTTATCGATTGCATCAAAAAATAATCTATTAAGCTCTGGAAAGATGTCTCTGAACAAACCTGACTGTCTGATAGTAATATCAATTCTCGGGCGACCTAGCTCTGCTAGTGATAGAATGCTAAAACCAAGGATCCGAGCGTTATTTTTGTCCCAAATTGGTGTAAGGCCAGCAAAAGCAAGTGCCATTGAGTACTCTTGTCCTCCCGTTCGCATGGATGCTGATCCCCAAAGATCAATGGTTAAATTTTTCGGATAATCTCCATTGTCTTGCAAATATTGTCTTACAAATTCATCTGCCATTGCTTGACCATTTTGGAAAGCTATTTTTGTGGGTATCGATCTAGGGTCTACAGCATATATATTCCTGCCTGTAGGTTTAATATCAGTACGGTTTCTATATGGCGATCCCGATGGTCCACTGTTAATTCTTTTTCCCTCTAGGCATCGGAGTAAGCTATTCAGTTCGGACGATCCACAATCTCCTTTGCCAAATATATGAAGACCACTTGAAAACTGGGATTCCTTTAAATCACAAACAAAAGAGTCTATTCTTGTTAACCATTCACTATCTGATGTTATGGGATCAACTGATAGCTCTTTATCTAATTTTATTTTCTTAGCCTCATGAATTATTTTCTTTTCAATATGCTCTTTCCTTACTTGATCGAGATCACCGCTCGTAGAATATTCATCTAATAGAAATTCAAGATCTCTCAATTCATTTGGAAGATCCATAGTCTGAATTTTTGGAGGCATGTGCCCCACAGTAAGAGCCCCCAATCTTCTTTTTGCCTGCGATGCTTCTCCCGGATCATTAACAATAAACGGATAAATAAAAGGTATGTCGTTTACTAGTAACTCGGGCCAGCACTGATTGGAAAGACCTACTGTTTTCCCTGGTAGCCATTCGAGACTTCCATGCGTTCCCATATGAAGAAATGCATCAATATTTTGCATCTGCAACCAGAGATACATTGCCACATAGCTGTGACAAGGTATTTTTTCAAGATCGTGATAATCGGCTTTTTTATCCTCTAGTAAACCTCTTGAGGGCTGCACCAGCACAAAAAAATTATTGTTTTTATAACCCTGAAGAACAAACTTGTTCTTTTCAAAAGAAGCATCTTCTTCGAAACCACCCCATGTTTTAAATAATTTAGTTCTAGGTTTTAGTGGAATGAGATTTAGCAGTCTTTCGTATAACTTGATGGGAATCTCTATCCTAGAGCTTTTTAACTTCTCAAAAAACTTATCAGGGTTAGAGAATTTAAATCCATTATCTCCAAGAAAACCTAAAATATGCTTTGTTGATTTAATTGTGTCTAGGCCAAGCGCATGAGCTAATTGAAAGTCACGACCCGGATATGAAGATAATACGATGGCTATTCCTTTTTCTTCATTTTTCTTAGATCTAAGAGCATGCCACTTTTCCACTTTATTTATTATCTTTTTAGAAAGAGTTTTCTCGACTTTATGCTTTGAGATTGGAAACTGTAATGCGGGGTCTATAGCTTGTTCAGATTTAAAACTTACAATCCCTCCATTTATGCGCCCATCTACCTCTGGTATAGCAACGTGCATAGCCAAATCAGAGGAATTTAAGCCAATTGGATTCCGTCTCCAAGACTCTTTCTTAGAGGTAGATAAAATTATTTGAAAAACAGGCACACCCACATGATCTAATGGAGATTTGCCAGTTTCGCGACTTTTTGCTGAAAAGGCTGTAGCATTAAGTATCGCAATAGGGGATATTTTCGATAACATCGACTCTATCCACTTGGCGGTCGATTTGATTTTAAGTGAATTTACAAAAATACTTATGCATTTTATGCCTCTCTTTTTAAAATCTCTAAATAATTGGTCTATGGGTTCGAGGTCATCAGCCATCAGGTATGATCTATAAAATATAATACAGACAGTAGGTTTTGCGTCAGTGCTCACGGTAAAATTTTCTAGAATACCTTTTTTATAGCAATAAAAACCATGAGATTTTACTTTGCTGAATTCTGTAATGGCTGGGAAGTGAAGTGATGCAGCAAGTGCCATTTGAGCTAATACCGCTTGTGCAGATAGTTCTCCGCCGTCATCACAGAGATTTTTTAAGTTTTCTAATGTTGACTTTGGCAAATTTGAATACGAGTCTAAAACCTTATCTTCCCTCCCATCGGCTGGTATTACAGCCAACGGTATCTTTTTCTTAATTGATACGCTCTTTAAATAATTTAATCCGTATGGCCAATATTGCTCACCTCCAATAAGTCTTACAAGAATACCTTTAGATTTGGAGACTGTTTTTTCAATGTAGGTATCAATAGATAAATTATGAGTTAGTTGTTTTATATTTGCCAGTCTCAATGTAGGAACAGACTCTCTACCAAAGTCCCCTAACGTTTTTTTCCATGCATTCGCAAACGCATTTAAATCACTATCTGAAAAAGACAAAATAACTAGATCAGCAGGCTCCTGGTTCAAATCAACTGGAACACTGGAATTATCTAAATAGTGATCTTCATTAAAAATGATATGCATATTAATTCAGACTTGAGTGGATATAGGTTGAGATTACGTCTTGATCGATCCTCCCTTTTTCACCTATAAAAACTAAGTTCCCAGTATTTTCTATAGGAATTTTAGTGTCTGTAAAATTTACTGATAATCTTTTACCAACACCTTGAACAAGTAAATTGAGTGGCTTACTTTCAACTCGCAAAAAACCTTTAATTCTCAATATGTCATTTTTCCGTATGAGTGTTTCTAAAACTATTTTAAATTTCTCTATATCTAGGATTTTTGGCACAGAGATGCTAAATGTGTCAAAATCATCGTGCTCATGATCATCAAAGCCATCATGATGAGATCGTCTATTATCTAAATCAGTCTCCGCTGCTGCATTTACGCCTAAAATCACATCAGCCCCAATGTCACCATTTTGAACTTCTAAAATTGGAACATTCCGTTCCATTTCCTTAATTATGATATTTCTGGCGACTGAAATGTTTTCCAGAAGGTCTGGCTTTGTTAGTAGCACAACATCTGAGCAGTTTATTTGGTCCTCAAATACTTCGGAGAGAGGTGTTTCATGTTCAACGTAAGTTTGATTTTGTTTTTCTTCAAGTTCATTAGACATTTGAGGTGCAAATATACCATTAACAACCGCCTCTGCATCTACAACTGCTAAAACGCTGTCAACCGTGAGGCGGCTTCGAATTTCCGGCCACTCAAAAGCTTTCAATAAAGGTTTGGGAAGGGCGAGACCTGATGTTTCGATCAATATATGTTCCGGAATATATTGGCCCTCTAAAAGGGATTTCATAGTGGGAATAAAGTCGTCGGCCACTGTACAACATATACATCCGTTTGCTAATTCGAGAATATTTTCTTCTGGGCAGGTTTCATCTGAACATTGTCTTACTATATCTCCATCTACACCCAAATCACCAAACTCATTTATAATAACGGCCAGTTTTTTCGATTTGTTCTTAAGAATTAAATTTCGAATTAATGTAGTTTTTCCGGCTCCCAAAAAACCAGTTAAAATGGTGACAGGAATTTTTTCTAGACTACTCATCTTCAACTACCATGTAGTTTTCTGGTGGAACCCTAGCTAGTGATTGTTTTTTAAACGCTGCAGGGCGTTCTGAGAACCGGATTTTACCATCTCTTGTTTTTTTATATAATGTAAATCCAGATAAAATATCAGCTTCGTCTTTATCAGGGGTTAAGTTGCCAATTACATAAGTCCATTTATTTTTATTTGTAAGACTCAGAGTGCAACCATTAGAGCATCCTGCCAAACATTTAACAGGTTTTATATTCATCTTACTGTTCAACCGTCTTAGGTTGTCATAGAGTATCTTTCCAGGACGTGGTTCAACAGCTTCACCATTTTTTTTGCATGTAATGCAAACATATAAAATATCATCGGATTCCAATTATTCCTCCTTACTGGAAAACGGGATCAAAAAAACAATATCTAACTGTTTTCAGACACGAATATCCCGTTCGCTCTTCTTTTTTTTACTGGCAGGTCTCCCGGCTATTAAAAGTAAAGCACAGCTTTATGAATACCAACTTCCCAAGATTATTTCTCAGTGTTAATATTCTCTTTTATTTACGGTCGCGGGTACGGCTACGATTTGCTTTTTAGTCTTTTTCGCATTCCCATTTAACCAAAAAAAAGGACCAGTTAATTACTAGTTGAGCAGTAAAAATATGCACTTGTCAAGAGGATAAAAAAAATGTCTGAAAACGAAAAACATAATGAAAAAATGAAGAGGCTGAAGACTTCGAAGCAAAAAATTTTCGCAAAAAAAACGGTAAAAAAAGGCCTAATAATTGTTCATACTGGAACAGGCAAAGGAAAGAGTACTGCTGCCTTTGGCATGGTTTTTAGAGGTATTGCACATGGTATGCCATGTGCAGTTGTTCAATTTATAAAGGGCGCGATGGCGACCGGTGAGCGTGACCTGATCCAAAAGTACTTTCACGATTTTTGTGAATTCCATACTCTTGGAGATGGATTTACTTGGGATACCCAAGATAAAGAAAAAGATATTGAATCTGCAAAAAAGGCATGGGGTAAAGCTAAGGAACTTATCCTAGATAAGGAAAAAAAGATAATTTTACTTGATGAAATCAGTATAGCGCTCAGATATGGTTACATCGAAATCGATGATGTTGTAACTTTTTTACAAGAAAAAAAACCTGAGATGTCTCACGTAATACTCACGGGAAGGAATGCTGATGAGAAGTTAATCGATATTGCAGACCTGGTGACAGATATGACCTTGGTTAAGCACCACTTTCGAAATGGCGTAATGAGTCAAGAAGGTATAGAATTTTAACTATGGGAAAAGCGCTAATGATTCAGGGGTGTGGTTCCAATGTTGGAAAATCACTTTTAGTCGCTGGGCTTATAAGAGCGGCTAAGAAACGAGGCCTTCGGGTTGCTCCTTTTAAGCCTCAGAATATGTCAAACAATGCTGCTATAACGGTGGACGGAGGAGAAGCTGGCAGAGCACAATCATTTCAAGCTTATGCAGCGGGTATTGATTTTCACTCAGACATGAATCCAGTTCTATTAAAACCAGAAAGCACGATCGGGTCTCAGGTTATTTTGAATGGGAAAAAATATAAATCTCTGAAAGCAAGGGAGTATTATTCTCATAAAGATAAATTTATAGGGGTAGCAATAAATAGTTTTACGAATTTGGTTAATGACTATGATCTGGTCATTGCAGAGGGCGCAGGTAGTTTAGCAGAAGTTAATCTCAGAAAGGCTGATATTGCAAACATGGGGTTTGCTTCAGTTTTGAGTGTTCCTGTAATAGTAGCAGCAGATATTGAAAGAGGCGGGGTTATTGCTCAGCTTATAGGTACAAAAGAAGTCCTTGACCAAAACGACATAAACTTAATTGAAGGGTTCATTATAAATAAGTTTCGTGGAGACAAAAGTTTGTTTGATGATGGGGTTGCCTTCATTAAAAAGAAAACAGATTGGAAGAGTTTTGGGGTTATGCCCTTCTTTGACAAGGCAAAATTATTTCCAGCAGAGGATAGTCAAGATCTGAAGAATAGTTTCGGCACCGGTAAGTGCGTAATTTCGGTCTTGAAGCTATCTCGTATTGCAAACTTTGATGATTTTGATCCTCTCAAAATTGACAATCGATTAAAATTACAATTTGTCGAACCTGGCAATCCTATACCAGCAGATACGAAGTTGATTATAATACCAGGAACAAAGTCAACAATAGCTGACCTAAAATTTCTTAAATACCAAGGCTGGGATATCGATATTAAGGCGCATCACAGAAGAGGAGGTTCTATATTGGGAATTTGTGGTGGTTACCAAATTTTAGGTAACGAAATAATAGATGATCAAGGATATGACGGTACACCATCGAAAGCAAAAGGCCTTGGCCTCCTAAACGTTAAAACAAAAATGGGGAAAGAAAAGAATCTTGGAAAAAAAGAATTTATCAGCACTATAAATGGGAAAAAATTTTCTGGTTATGAAATACATCTGGGTATTACTTCTGGAAGTGATTGTAATAATCCCTTCGCCATTTTAGACAACAGAAAAGATGGTGCAATATCGTCTAATGGGCTCGTTATGGGCACCTATCTTCATGGCTTATTTTTTTCTGACGAATTTAGAAATAACTTTGTAGCTAAATTAAGTTCAGAAGAGAAAAAAGAAGACATCTCTTTCCATGACAGTATTGAATTTATTTTAGAGGAATTTGTGAGAGTAATAGAGGATAATCTTGATGTTGATTCAATATTATCTGTCGCCAGGAATATCTAATTATTGATTGAGCGCCTGTCTAACTCTTGCCCACTCATACTTTGAAGTTGGAATGCCGAGTCTTACCCAGCTTTTAGAATAATCAAAAGTTCTAATCCAAATATAATGGGCTGCAAATTGCTCTTCAACTTCAACACAATTCGAAGTGGCATACGTATGAAATAAATTAGTTTTTCCAACTAATTTCCAATTTTTTGTATTACAAGCTTCATGCAAAACATTACTCCCTTCAAGCAATATTTTTTCCATTGCAGATATCCAAGTTTTGTCATTCAGGGCAATTATGCCAATTTCGGCAGCTACGCTAGAAACTGGCCAAGGTCCTAACATTCCTCTTACCGATTTAATAAAATCAGAGGGGCCTGATACAAATCCAAGTCTTACGCCTGCTAAGCCAAAGAATTTTCCCAGTGAGTTAATTTGTATTACATTATCGAACTTTTGAATTCTTCTCGAAGAGAACATTTTAAAGCTTTCATCAATAATCAAAATTCTTACTTTTTTTGACAAATCGTCAAGTATCTCTTCGGCAATCACTTTACCTGTAGGATTATTAGGATTAACTATAATAGCAATATCACTAGAAGATAGTTTTGAAACCTCAGATACTGTCTCGGCTTTAATTCCCGAACTTTTGAAAGCTTTTTCATACTCATTATATGTTGGTCCAAGTATAGCTACTGAATCATAATTTTTTAAGCATATAGGTAAGAGGCTAATAATTTGTTGAGCCCCCTGAACAGCTGCGGTATCAGTGCCTTCTGCGACCTTATATGCTCTCGATGCAGCTTTCTCTAGACCCATCAAAAGCTTACTACTTGGTAAGTCTCTTAACTCGACCTTTACGCTTTCCTGCCATGGATACGAGGTTCTATTTATACCGGTAGAGAGGTCTATCCAATCTGCTCTTTGCCCTCCATATTTTTTAATGGCAAGGTCAATATCACCTCCGTGTTGTATATTAAGATCCTTATTACCCATTCATGAACCAAAAATTGAGAGCAAAGAGTATTACGTATATTTCAATAATAATATAAATATAATATTTAAGAGCTGTTGAGAGGTTTTCTTTGTTAGGTAAAGGGTGCCCAACGTTGATAGTAGGCTGTTCGATAAGTATGCCTTTTGATCGTTTTGGCCCAAGAAGAGATATCCCAAGAATGTACGCGAATGTTGCTTGTGGCCATCCAGCATTTGGAGAAGTGCTTGCTTTTGCATTCTTTAAAGAAAATAGAAATGTTTTAATTGGTTTAAGAGTAAGGGCACAAAAAAGAATAGAAGACAATCTCGCTGGCACCCAATTTACAAAGTCATCAACGTTAGCGCTAAACCAGCCAAAGTCTAAGAACTTATTGTTCTTATACCCTACCATACTGTCCAACGTATTTATCGCTTTATAAAAAACTATTCCAGGAAGTCCAAAAAGAAATGCCCAAAATAAAGGAGCGATTATTCCATCAGACGTGTTCTCTGATAAGCTTTCGATGGCGCCACCACATATAGTATTTTCATCGGAATTTGTTAAGTCCCTACCGACTATTTTTGAGAGCGCTGCCCGAGAAGCAATTAAGTCTTTTTTGTCAAGCGCATCCGCGACATCTTTAACATGTGTGTAGAGAGATTTAGTTGCTAAAAATGGCCAAATTAATAATGCTTGGATAACAAAACCATAATAAAAATTTAAAAGCATTTGCTCTATCAAAAAAGCTATCGCTGTTATTGGGAACACGATTAGAAAAAAAGTTAAAGTCCCAAGGAGTTTAAGTGATTTTTTCGAGTATTCTCTCTTATTTAGTAAGTGTTCAAAATACGATATTACTTTGCCAATCCAAGTAACTGGGTGCCCAATATTCTCGTAAACTTTTTCTGGCCACCCTATTACAATATCAAGGGTTAGGGCTATTAAGAGTATTAAGGGGACCATAAAATAAATTTCAGAGTACATGGTAATAATCAGTTGTCTTTGCCTTAAAATTTTTATATCCAAACTAAAGTCTTTTTAACATATCCATATTGAGTTTTTATGAAAAAATTAGAATTAGTTCACACTATAGATGATATTTTTAATTTAGTGGATAGCGCACCAACATGGTCCAAAGAATTAAAAGAAAAAGCTGTTGAAAGACAAAAGAATTTGTTGAAACCAGCCAATTCCCTAGGTCAGCTTGAAGACATAGCAGTTTTTTTGTCATCTTGGGGCAAAAAGACTATGAAAGACATGGAGAAAATATCCACTATTGTATTTGCTGGTAATCATGGTGTGTGTAGACAATCAATAAACCCATTTCCCCAAGAAGTTACTTTTCAGATGGTAGAAACGTTTAAATTGGGAAAAGCAGCAATAAATAAGATATGTGAGTCAAACGAAATCAATCTAGAGGTGATCCCGATCGATCTAGAAAAACCAACGGCTGATATATCCATTGGACGTGCCATGGATGAAACGGAGTTTATTAAGTCCTTTAACATAGGGTTGCGTGCAGTTTCAGAGAATATGGATTTAATTACATTGGGAGAAATGGGAATTGGTAATACAACAATTGCATCAGCATTATGTTATTATTTTTTTAATAACGATGTAAGTTCATGGGTAGGACCAGGAACTGGCTCTAACCAAGATCAGGTGATACATAAGGGCAAAATAATTGAAAGAGCAGTAAAGACAAATCGGCCTGATATTGTAAGACCTCTCGATGCAGGAGTATCCCTAGGAGGTAGAGAACAAGCAGCGATTTGTGGGGCTGTAGTAGCTGCGAAGCATTATTCGGTGCCAGTAATTTTAGATGGTTTTATTTGTACTGCAGCAGTATTACCGATTTTCTTCGAAAGGAAGGATATCCTTGATCATTGTTTATTTGGGCACTGCTCTAAGGAACCAGGGCATCAGTTGCTACTAAAGATGTTAAACAAAAAGCCTATTTTGCGTCTAGATATGGCCTTAGGGGAAGGGTCCGGTGCTGCCTTGGCTACTTCCATAGTCAAAGCGGCTTTCAAGTGTCATGTAGAAATGGCCACGTTTGAAGATTCAGGAGTTTCTGGAAAACAATAAGCTATGATTTCCAGCTGGTTATCCTTTGCATAATATTATCCCCAAGAAAAATTTGATGATAAGCAACGCCAATGAGATGGGTTGTTATAAAGAGGTATAATATATTTACTAGAATTTTGTGAGCTATACCCAGATCGATATTGACAGTTGAAAAGGCCAATAGACCGGTAATTGGAATAGCAAAAAGAATAAAGTAAATCCCCAAATGCACAAAAGTTGATAAAAATTTCAATAAAGCATTTGTTTTCTTTGTGGGAGTAGGGACACCAAATTTTATTCTTAGAAAAATTCTAACAGCCATAAGTAAAAATATAAATACGCCTCCTAATATATGAAATTGACTATTGCTTGTATTTCCATTGTTAGTGATGGCCTCATTACGAAGTGCTAAAAATTCTAAGGCAATTTTATCGCCAGTGATCATTTGGAACAAGATGATGACAACTACCAGCCAGTGGGTAAGGATGTGAAATTTATTATAATGAGTTGGAATATTTAAACTTTTATTTGCAGACATTATGTCCCACAGAAAGTTTGATGCACGACTTCGCTATCTCTTGGTGCATTATAAAACGTTTCATGATTTTCCTTTACTTCGAAAGGAGTAATTAAAAGATCACATAGAATCTTAAAATCAGAAAAATCACCCTTTGTTGCTTTCCCAATAGCCTGTTCTACAAGATGGTTTCTCATAATAAACTCAGGGTTACTTGAACTTAGCAATTCAATTGCCTCGGTTTTACTCTTACTAATTTCCTGTAATAATTTTCTCCAATTGCCTAACCATTGACTAACAGCGTGCAGATTCTCCTCATCTGAACTTCTAAAATTATTTAAGAAAATAGTGTCGTCTTCTTTAATTAGCGTTGCTTTGAGTGACTTGAAAGTCCCGGTAAAATCTGCTTTACCAGCCTCCATTAAATTCAGTAACTCGGAATAAAGCGAGCTTGTTTTTTTTGAGTTATTTTTAAACCCCAATTTGTGTGATATTAAAATATCTAAAGAATTGTTGAAATTTTTATCAAAATCAAAAAGAATTTCTTCAACTACTTTTATTGCGTCTGATGTATTCTTTGAAATTAAAAATAAAATGGTTTCTGCCAACCTGCTTAGGTTCCATGGAGCTACACGTGATTGGTTAGAGAAAGCATATCTTCCATACTGGTCTATTGAGCTAAAAACTTTATTTGCTTCATAAGAGTCCATAAACGCACATGGCCCATAATCGATTGTCTCGCAAGATATGGAGGTATTATCTGTATTCATTACACCGTGAATAAAACCAACTGAGTTCCATTGAGCCACTAAGCTAGCTTGACCTTTAACTATTCTCTCAAAAAATAATTTATATTTTTCCTTGTTATCAGAGAGGTCTGGATGGCTTCTTTCAATCATAAAATCGGCCAACTTTCTTATATGGTCCTTCTGATTTCTTATTGCAAAAAACTCAAATGTACCAACTCTAACATGGCTTTTTGCAACCCTTGCAAGCATCGCTCCAGGGGAAACTTCTGCTCTAACAACCTTTTCCCCGGTTAATAAAACAGCTAAAGACCTAGTGGTAGGAACTCCCAAATGGTGCATACTCTCCGAAATTAGGTACTCTCTAATAACAGGTCCTATTCCCGCTCTACCATCTCCTCCTCGAGAGAAGTATGTTTTTCCACTTCCTTTTAGTTGTATGTCTCGCCTCACACCATCTTGACAAATTTTGTCTCCCAGTAGAACTGCGCGGCCATCTCCTAATTGTGGTACCAAATGCCCGAATTGATGCCCTGCGTATGCTAGAGAAATAGAATTAGGAAGTGTTTTGGAATTTTTCCCACTTAGAAATCTAAGGCCAGATTGACTTTTTAAAAAACCAATATCGATATTAAGCAAGTCCGCTAATTGTTCGTTTATCGTAACCACATTTACATCAGGCATAGCCTCTGCCTCTGTATACCTGAAAAACTCTTGAGGCAGAGATGTGTATGTATTCTCCAAATTAATGGAATTCATTATTAAATCTTCGTTCGATTAATTCCCGTGTTTGTTTAGGGTACTCCTAAACTTTTCAATGATCTCATCAATATGTTTATGTTCAGAAATGAACATTGGAGCTACAATTCCTGAGTCACCAGTAAATTTGACGTGTAGACCCTCCCAGAACAACTCTTTTTGGAATTTTGTTCCTCTTTTTCCTGGATGCCCGTCGGCATGAAGCTCTACTCCACCCATCATCCCAATTCCTCTCACATCCTTTACTAGTGGATGATCGCAGAGTGAAAAAAGAGCATCAAGAAAATAACTAGACATTTCATTAGCTCTGTTAAATAAATCTTCCTCCTCATATATTTCAAGTGATGCCAAACCTGCTGCACATGAACCGGGGTGACCAGAATAAGTATATCCGTGAAAAAACTCAATAGTATCTGGGTTAGAGTTATCTGTAACAGTTTCATAAATATGGTCTTTGACACATACTGCCCCCATTGGCATCGAACCATTTGTAATTGCTTTTGCCATTGTCATAATGTCTGGCGTTACATCAAATTTTTGTGAAGCAAAAGGAGTTCCCATTCGACCAAAGCCAGTTATTACCTCATCAAAAACAAGTAAAATCCCATGCTCATCACATATTTCTCTTAGTCTTTCAAGGTAACCCTTTGGGGGTACTAAAGTTCCTGTCGACCCTGCAACTGGCTCAACGAAACAAGCGGCGATAGTATTGCCCCCATAAGCTTGTGCAAACCTTTCTAGGTCATTAGCTAGTTCAACTCCATTTTTAGGTTGCCCTTTAACTTTAAGCTCTTCTCCGGTCCACGTATGTCGCATTAACACTACGTTCGGCATAACTACGGGAAAGGTTCTTCGATTATTAACCATTCCGGATAAAGATACTCCGCCAATATTGACCCCATGATAAGCTCTTTCTCTACTTACAAAACGATGCCTATTTTGACCGGTAGCAGAATTATAGGACATTATTATTTTTAATGCTGTATCTATAGCTTCAGAACCTGAATTTACGAAAAATACATGGTTCATTTCTTCTGGAGTAAGTTCCGAGACTTTATCTGCTAATTCGAAACTGGCTGGATGGCCCATACCAAAAGGAGATGTGTAGGTGTTCTTCTTCAGCTGATTGTGAACTGCTTCAATAATTTTTGGATGACAGTGTCCAGCAGGAGAACAAAATAAGCCAGAAGAACCATCAATGATTTTTGTATTCTTATGGCTTGTCATATATACACCTGAGGCTTCTGTAATAAGTCTTGGTTCTATCTTAAAGCCTCTGTTATCGGTAAACGGCATCCAATGATTTTCTAATGAATTCTTAATAATGTTATTGGCCATTTGTCTAAATCCTGTTATTTGTCGTTAAAAAATGGTGGCAATGAAAAACTTCCCCCAAAACACTGTATTTTTTCAAACACAATACTATAATTAAAGTATCAAAATCCTAAAAAGTCAAAAGGGAATCTCTATGAAAGACACTATCGAAGTAAAAGAAAAAAAAGACAGGGACGCTTTTTTTCAATGGGCCGACCCATTTCTGATATCCGATCAACTTTCAGAAGAGGAAAGGATGATTAGCGAAACAGCTGCCTCCTTTGCTAATAAGGAGCTTAGCGTGCGAATCGAAAAAGCTTATAACGAAGAAATTATAGACGAAGGCATTTTCAAACTCATGGGCGACACCGGATTGCTAGGGTGTACAATACCGGAGGAATTTGGGGGGCTAGGAGCTAATTACGTTTCGTATGGATTAATAACAAGAGAGATAGAAAAAGTGGATTCAGGCTACAGGTCTATGATGTCAGTTCAATCATCTCTTGTAATGTATCCTATATCCAAATTTGGATCCCAATCACAAAAAGAAAAATACCTTCCGAAATTGGCATCTGGTGAAAGTGTTGGCTGCTTTGGGCTCACAGAAGCAAACTCTGGTTCTGACCCAGCTTCAATGACAACAAAAGCAAAAAAAGTAGCTGGTGGATTTGAGTTGAATGGTTCAAAAATGTGGATTTCAAATGCTCCTATAGCAGATGTTTTCGTTATTTGGGCAAAGTCGGAATTTCATGAAAATAAAATTAAAGGCTTTATATTAGAAAAGAATTTCGTTGGACTGGAAACGAAAAAAATTCCCGGGAAATTGAGCTTGCGTGCTTCTGTTACTGGTGAAATAAGTTTTAATAATGTCTTTGTTCCTGAAGAAAATATTTTAGAGGATGTCGAAGGTTTGAAAGGACCCTTCAGTTGTTTAAACATGGCAAGATATGGCATAGCCTGGGGAGCAATGGGCGCTGCGGAATTTTGCTGGCATGCAGCAAGAGATTATGGTCTGTCAAGAAAGCAATTTAATAAGCCTTTAGCCGGGACTCAATTATTTCAAAAAAAATTGGCTGATATGCAAACGGAGATTTCGTTAGGTCTACAAGGAGCGCTCAGGCTAGGCAGACTGATAGATGAGGGTCGCGGGGCACCAGAAGCAATAAGCCTGATGAAAAGAAACAATTGTGGCAAAGCGCTGGACATCGCTCGTCAAGCAAGAGATATGCATGGAGGGAACGGTATATCCTCTGAGTACGGTGTAATGCGCCACGCGCAAAATTTGGAGACGGTTAACACTTACGAGGGTACACACGATATACATGCACTCATTTTGGGTAGAGCTCAAACAGGTATTCAAGCCTTTTTCTAATTATGTTCGTAGTCTGTAGCCCGTTTTGAAAATTATGGCAATAACTGCTAAACAGATCGCCATAAATGACAATATAGCTACTATAGATAGGGCTATAGGTATTTCAGATATACCAAAAAAACTCCACCTAAAACCGCTTATAAGATAAAAAACAGGGTTAAGTAATGATACCTTTTGCCAAAAGTCAGGCAACATATCAATGGAGTAAAAACTTCCTCCGAGAAATACTAATGGGGTTACAAGTAGAGTGGGTATAATACTCAATTTCTCCCAGTTTTGTGCCCAGATACCAATTATAAATCCGAAAAGAGAAAAGGTGATTGCTGTCAAAATTATAAAAATAGCCATTACTAAAGGATATTTTATATCATGGGTAACAAATAGATTAGACGTAAGAAAGATCATCAAGCCAATTATCGTCGACTTTGAAGCTGCGGCACCAACATAACCAATAGTGGCTTCCAAAGAAGAGACAGGTGCTGATAGGACTTCGAAAATTGAGCCAACAAATTTGGGAAAATAAATTCCGAAGGCGGCGTTGTTGATACTTTCAGTCATCAGATAAAGCATTATTAATCCGGGTACTATGAATGAGCCATATGAGACGCCATTAATGGTTTCAATTTTTGATCCAATCGCGGCGCCAAAGACCACAAAATAGAGGGAAGTAGTGATTATCGGAGCTACCAAGCTCTGAAATATAGTACGCCTAAAGCGAGCCATCTCAAATTTGTAAATTGTTATTGCGGCTTGAATGTTCATTACGTTTCAACCAAATCTAAAAATATATCCTCTAATGAGTTGTCTACTGTATTAATTTCAGTAAAAGCGATACCATTCTGCGAAAGCAAATTCACGATGGATTGTAATTCATTAGACTTATTGTTGATGCCAACGAGCTTAAGCGTCATACCATTTTCTGTAAGTGAAATCTTTTTATTTTTTTTCATAAAAGAAGGGTTCTTAAGCTTCTTACTCAATCTTATAAAAGTAGTTTTTTTACTAAATTCACTCATAAGAGCAGTTTTTTCTTTAACAAGAATAATTTCGCCTGAATTAATAATGCCAACTCTGTCAGCCAACTGTTCTGCTTCCTCGATATAGTGTGTTGTAAGAATGATAGTAACGCCCATTTTTTTTTGATCTTCTATTAGCCTCCAGATATCTCTTCTTAATGACACATCAACACCTGCAGTAGGCTCATCCAAAAAAAGGATTTTGGGTTCATGTGCCAAAGCTTTAGCTATAAGGAGACGTCTTTTCATTCCCCCCGACAGTCCAAAAATCTGTTCATCTCTTTTATCAAAGAGTGACAAGGTTTTTAAAATTTTTTCAATATGATCTCGGCTGTCTTTTAATCCAAAGAGTCCTCTCGAAAATTGACATGAGTTATAAACACTCTCAAATCCATCTAAAGGTAACTCTTGAGGAACTAACCCAATTTGATTTCTCGTCTCTTTGTAGTGAGTTAAAGTATCAAAATTATTAACTTTGATATTCCCACTCGATTGCCTACACAGCCCACATATAGCTGATATTAATGTTGTCTTTCCAGCGCCATTTGGCCCCAATAAAGCGAAGATTTCACCTTCTTTGATTTCAAGTGAAACATTATTTAAAGCTTTATGCCTTCCAAATACTTTTGAGACGTTCTCAATTGAAATTTGACTTTTCATAACTTACATAGGCATTGGAATTTTTTTATAAAGCTTGTTAACTTCTGCTAACACATCGTCTTTGAGGTATATGTCTTTACCTTTTAAAATCAGCTTTAGTTGATCTACGTTTGATGCACCAAATATCACGGATCCCATAAATGGTCTCGATCTACAAAAGCTTAGAGCTAAGTGAACGGGATCTAATTCAAAACTCTTAGATAATTCGATATATTCTTCTATTGCTCTAGTGGAATTTGGCGTGACCCTTCCAAACATATCAGGAACCCTAGATAGCCTTGAGTTTTCGGGCACTTGACTATTGAGATACTTTCCTGTGATCATTCCGCCAACCAACGGCGAATAGGCTAGCAACTTAACATTTTCGTGAAAACATGTTTCAGCCAAGTCCGTATCAAATATTCGACAAAGTAAGCTATATTCATTTTGTATTGATGCAATTGAGAAGTCCTTATATTTTTTCGCTTCGTTGGCAAACTGCACTGTTCCCCAGGCTGTCTCATTAGATAACCCAATATATCTAATTTTTCCCTCTTTTTTGAGATCATATAATTCCTTTACCACTAGCTCAATATTTTCTCGCTCTATAATACTTTCCTGGCTGGTAGGGTCGTAGTTCCAATATTGTCTAAAATGATAACTGCCTCTGTTTGGCCAATGTAATTGATAAAGATCAATATAGTCTGTTTGTAAATTTTTTAGACTACCTTCTATCGCTATCCGGATTTCTTTTGGAAAAATTCCTTTACCATTTCTAACGTTCTTATAGCCTTTGCCACTGATTTTTGTAGCAATTACTAATTCTTTTCTTTTTTGCATATTTTTACCAAGCCAGTTGCCCAGAATTCTTTCGGTATCACCCGTGGTTTCTGCTCTCAAAGGACATACAGGATACATTTCGGCAGTATCTATGAAGTTAATTCCCGCATCTAAACTCATTTCTATTTGTTCATGGGCATCCACTTCATCAGTTTGCTCGCCCCAAGTCATCGTTCCTAAGCAAAAGTCTGTTACTTTTAGTTCTGTACTTCCTAAGTTTACAAATTTCAATTTTAAGTTCCTTCACAAGATTATTTGCGTATAAGCATTTTTTTGGATTTAAGAGATGGCCTATAAGCTTTGACTATTAGTGCATAAACAATTATTTGTAAAATGTTAACAATTAATTTCTTGATGGGGTGAGCAATGGGTATGATTAGCAGTGTAAGGAAATTTTTTCAAAGAAAACCATTGGTTGTTGTTATACGGCTAGATGGGGTCATAGGTGCGGTGAGTAGATTTGGGTCAGGGGGTCTAGACGATTCCAATACTCAAAAATTATTAGAAAAGGCCTTTGAGTTCGACAAAGCCAAAGCGATTGCAATAAAAATAAATTCTCCTGGCGGTTCCCCTACACAATCATCTCTTATAGCATCGAGAATTTTAAAATTATCGGAAGAAAAAAAAATACCCGTTTTATGCTTCTGTGAAGATGTTGCAGCATCTGGAGGCTATTGGTTAGCTTGCGCTGGTGAAGAAATTTACTCGGATATAAATTCGATTATTGGTTCCATAGGTGTAATCTCTGCAAGTTTTGGTTTTTCAGAGCTTATATCCAGATATGGTATAGAGAGAAGAGTATACACGGCTGGAGAAGAAAAGAGTATGCTGGATCCTTTCCAGCCAGAAAAAGCTAGTGACGTAAAACGGCTAAAATCTATCCAAAAAGCCATTTTTGAAAACTTTAAATCTTTTGTGAGCGAGCGCAGAGGTGAAAAAATAAAAGGAAAAAAAATATTTAACGGCGAAGTATGGGATGCACCAAGAGCAAAAGATCTTGGTCTCATCGATGGCATAGGAATGATGGAAGATATTTTGGAGGCAAAGTTCGGAACAGATATAAAACTTAAATATATAAACAAAAAGAAATCATTTTTGTCTCGCTTTAGTAGTTCACTGATAAATGATATCAACTCGAAGATAGTCGAAAAATACTACTTCTCGAAATTTGGGCTATAAGATGTCGTTGGGAAGTTAATTGAAAGAAGAAAAAACAGCACTAATAACAGGGGGCGCCAAACGATTAGGGCGTTCTATCTCAAAGGAGCTGGCAAGAGCTGGCTATAATGTTATTATACATTACAACAGCTCAGAGAATGATGCACAAAGCCTCAGAGAGGAGTTACTAGAATTCGGTGTCGATGTTTCCCTTCTTCAGGCTGACCTATTAAATGACAACGAAACACTTTCATTATTTGACAAGTGTAAAAAGCTGATAAAAAGACCTGTGAATTTACTCATAAATAATGCATCGATCTTCGAATATGACAATATAAAAACTGCAACTTTAGAAAGTTGGAATCGTCATCAAAAGTCAAATCTGCAGGCACCATTTTTTTTAACACAAAAATTTGCTGAGCAAGCACCGGAGCCTGAGAAGCTAGAAAATGGTGAGTTGGAAAGTAGGTCGTGTATCATAAATATAATTGATCAAAGAGTTCAGAATCTGACAACCGATTTTACTACCTATACACTAGCCAAATCCGCTTTGTGGACATTAACACGAATTTCAGCTAAGGCGCTGGCCCCAAAAATAAGGGTGAACGCTGTAGGGCCAGGTCCAACTTTGAAAGCAGAGTTTCAAAGTGTTTCGAATTATAAAAAACAACGACTTTCTACACCGCTACAAAGAGGCTCAAGTACGTATGAAATATGTGCAACGATTAAATACTTTGTTGCTACTCCAAGCGTCAGTGGGCAATTGATATGTGTTGATGGTGGACAGAATTTACAGCAAATAAAAAAAACTGAGGAAATCGATTAATAAATTAGGTAATTTTTGCAAATGACACAAAGTGACCCGAACAAATTCTCACAGGGAGAAAAGGTAGTTTCCTCTATAGTTAAAACATTGCCGAATAAACCAGGTGTATATCGAATGCTCGATGACACTGGTAGCGTGTTGTACGTAGGAAAAGCAAAAAATCTAAAGAATAGAGTCTCAAGTTATTCGAGAGTGACAGGACACTCTCTTAGAATAGGCAGAATGATTTCTGCAACCCGAGATATGAATTTTTTTATAACAGAAACTGAGCTAGAGGCCCTACTATTAGAACAGAATCTGATAAAGAAGTATAGTCCCAGATACAACGTTCTTTTAAAGGATGATAAGAGTTTTCCTCAGATTGCAATTACGAAAAGCAAACAGTTTCCTCAAGTAACGAAATACCGTGGAAAAAAGGTGGATGGCGTAAAATATTTTGGTCCTTATGCCTCTGCCACTGCAGTTAATAATGCTATTAATTATATTCAGAAGATTTTTCAACTAAGAAATTGCCGAGATAGTAATTTTTATGGACGAAGTCGAGCATGCCTTTTGCATTATATAAATAAATGCTCGGCTCCTTGTGTTGGAAAAATTTCTGAGGAAGAATATGCAAAAACAGTAGATGAAGCAGAAAATTTTCTATTAGGTAAACATACTGAAATCAAAGATAACTTACAAAGCAATATGCTTCAGGCGAGTAAAAACTTGGATTTTGAAAGAGCGGCTTTCTACCGAGATCGGATTGAATTAATAGCAAAAATTCAATCGAGTCAAAATATCAATAATTTGAATGTTAAAGATGCTGATATTATAGGTCTATTTAAATTGGGTAATGAAGTCTGTATTCAGGTATTCTTTATCCGATCATATGAGAATAGAGGAAATCATGCTTTTTTTCCTAAGACTGGGGGCGGAGCAGACGATATAGAAATTTTAGAAAATTTTATCGCCCAGTTTTATTCCACAAAAATTCCTGCGAGAGAAATACTCATATCTTACTCCTTGAGAAATAACGAAGTATTAGTAAGGTTTCTCACTGAAAGAAGGAAACAAAAAGTTGAAGTTAGATCACCCGCTAGAGGAAGAGCAAAAGATCTCATAAAAACTGCTGAAAAAAATGCTAAAGAAGCATTAGAACGAAAGATAGCTATGAAGGCTTCTCAGAAATCGCTTTTTGAAGAAGTCGAAACTTGGCTAAAATTAGAAGAGAAAATAAAAAAAATTGAGGTCTATGATAACTCCCACATTCAAGGGAGTTTCCCTATTGGTTGTCTTGTGGCTATAAATTTAGAGGGCTACTCCAAGTCAGATTATAGAAAATATAATATCAAGGACAGTGTTATAAATCCCAAAGATGATTTGGCAATTATGGGTCATGTCTTTGAGCGAAGATTTGGGAAGGTAAAAAGCGAAAATGTAGAAGATTTTAAAAAAAACCTCCCCGATCTAATCGTTATTGATGGTGGCCGCAATCAAATGAATGTTGCCTCGGCTGTCCTGAAGAAGTACAAACTAGAAATTCCGATATTAGCTATTGCTAAAGGAGAGAAAAGGAATGAAGGAAGAGAAGACTTCTATTTTAGAGATAGAATTTTTAGTTTTCCCACAAGTAGTAGTGTCCTTTTCTTTTTTCAAAGAATTCGTGACGAAGTACACCGTTTTGCTATTGGCGCTCATAGGCAGAAAAGATCTTCTGGTATCAACAAAAGTGAACTTGATGAAGTTTATGGGATAGGACCCAAGAAGAAAAAGGAATTATTGCAGCATTTTGGGTCAGCAAAGGAGGTTGGGAAGGCAAGTTTAAAGGATCTTTTGGGTGTAAAAGGAATATCGAAAAATTCAGCAGAAATTATTTTCAATCACTTTAATTCATGATATTACCGGTGGTTATGTATAGCTATATACCAAATTTTCTCACTTTTCTGAGGCTTTTTGCTGCGCCAATATTAATATTATACTTGATCATAGACCAATCTTTTTCTGGCAAGTATTTTGGTTTAATAATCTTTTTCTTTATTATTCTGACCGATTTTTTTGATGGCTATTTGGCTAGGAAGTTTAATACAGAAAGTAATATTGGAAAAGTCTTTGACCCAATAGCTGATAAGATCATGGTTATTTTACTTTTCGCTTTCTTCCTTGGCATTAACTTAGACAAACCAGAAAAATTGTTTATGTCGCTAATGCTTATACTATTAATTACTAGGGAGATTATGATCTCAGGATTAAGAGAATTTATAAGCGCGAAAAAAGCAGATCTAAGCGTTACGCAACTTGCTAGATGGAAAACGTTTTTTCAGACCGTACTACTAATCTTCTTATTTTTTGATTACATATATCTTTTCCAAAGCACTGTAATCAGTTGGTCGATAGATTTATTTTGCTTGGTTACATGTCTTCTAACATGGTATACTGGTATGCAATACATTTTTAAAGCTTTTGACACTGCAAACAATGGGTAAGGTTAAGCTAAAATATTTTTCAAGAATTCGGGAGACAATTGGTAAGACGTCAGAGCTAGTTGAAATAAAATCAACGAATATCCAGGATTTGATAGAAGAGCTACAAGCCATGGGTGAACAATACTCAGTTCTGAAAGGAAGAGACTTTGCTGTTTATTCAGCGGTAGACCAAAGTATAGTTACAGACGTTAAAACTTCAATCGAAGGTGCCACAGAGATTGCTTTTTTCCCTCCTATGACTGGGGGATAAATATATGCTAAATAAGATAATCGTAGCAGTCCAAAAAGGTGATTTTGATCTAGATTACGAATTGGAAACTCTGAAGTTAAAGACTGAAAAAGCAGGAGCTGTTGTGATCTTTGTTGGGAAGGTTAGAGACCTTGAAGACGATAATTTAAGATATCTAGAGATAGAGTCCTTTGAGGATCTTGCAAAAAATCAAATAAAAGAAATTTGTGATGATGCTGCAAATAAATGGGATTTAGAATTCATTCTAGTAAAACATCGGTTTGGAAGATTAAAAATTAACGATAACATTGTCCTCGTTATTACATCTTCCAAGCATCGAAAGAATGCATATGAAGCCTCCGAATTTATAATGGAGTATCTTAAAAACAATGTACCATTTTGGAAAAAAGAAGTAGCAGACAAAACCCAAAAATGGGTCGAGAATTCTTAAATCTTTTTTTTAGCTAAAAAAACTTAGTTAAAGTAGCTAACATCATAAAGACTGTAAGTATAAGTCCAGCTGTTCTATTTGACTTGAAAGTTTCAAGACAACCTTCACGGTTTCTTATGTCCAATTTTAATAGTTGAAACGTTAAATGGAGAGAGAAGAAAAAAATACCAGACGTAAGAATAAAAATTTGAATTGGATCACCATTCGATAAAAAATAAAAAATAGGTCCGACTGTCAAAATTATAAAAACGATGAAAATTGTTAGGTATTGCTTAGGATTGGCTTCAAATAAGATACCAGTAGATCTTATGCCTACCTCTTTATCATCATCTAGATCCTGAAATGAGTAAATTGTGTCGTAAAATATTGTCCATGCTATTGCAGAGATATACAAGCCAGCACAGAAGTAATCTAACGTACCACTATTAGCAGCGTAAGCCAGCAATATACCCCAGTTAAAAGAAAGGCCTAAGAAAAATTGTGGCCAGTACGTAAATCTCTTCGCGAAAGGATAAATAACAACGGTGATAAGAGATAGAAATCCTAAAATTATTGCTAAACGATTAAAGGTTACCAATATCCCAAATGCTAAACAACATTGTAATATCAGCCATAAAAATGCCTGAGACTTTGAAACGTTCCCAGCGGGAATGGGTCTGTTTTTTGTCCGTAATACTTTTGCATCAAGCTTTGCATCCGTTATATCGTTCCAGGTACATCCTGCACCACGCATTAGAAGACCACCAATATAACATGCGACCAAAATATACAAAGAGTTGCCATTTAATAGATTTGGGTCAACATTAGTGGATAAAAAGACACCCCACCAGCAAGGAATTATTAGCAACCAAGATCCTATTGGCCTATCCAACCGACTTAACTTAAAAAAAGGACGAATACCTTTAGGGACATATAAATCTACCCAATTGTTTGATTGTGCATCTATCAACTTGTCATTAAAAAATTTATGCATTTAAGGTCATTCATGATAATTAAACTTTATGAACAAGAATATTAGTATAAGGCTATTCTGTGAAGTCACTTTAACAGTTGGTGAAAGGATTAATTTAGAGACTGAGCAATCTCATTACTTAAAAAACGTAATGCGTTGTAAGATTGGTGAAAAAATTCTTGTTTTTGACAATTATACCGGTGAATACGAAGCAGAGATCGTTAATATTCAAAAACGCTTTATTGATATTAAAATTTTGAAAAAAACTAAATCTAGATGTATACCTGGAGATGTTTGGTTAATATTTTGTCCGCTAAAAAAGTCAAGAACAGACTTTTTGCTAGAAAAAAGTACTGAGCTCGGTATAAGAAAATTTTTACCGACTTTAAGCGATAAGACGCAAACTAAAACGATTTCACTTAACCGTTGTAGAAAAAATATTATTGAAGCTGTAGAACAGTGTGGAGGAACCTTTATCCCAGAAATATCACCTATAAGTTCTTTATCTAAAGTTATTGAACAACAGCCCGAAGACAGAATTTTAATATTTTGTGATGAAACATTGGAAAGTAGAAATATCAATGAGAGTTTATTGTCGAAAAGGCCACAAAAAGTTGCGGTATTAGTTGGGCCTGAGGGAGGATTTAGTCATGGTGAAAGAAAGTTATTAAGAACAAAAAAAAATATACTTCCAGTATCTTTAGGTAATAGAATACTAAGAGCAGAAACGGCGGCAGTTTCAGCTTTAACAATGTGGCATGGTATGGCTGGAGATTGGCTCAAAAAAGTGGATCATCAAAATAATGAAAACTGAGGAACGCACAGACTTTTTGGACCGAGATCAATTAAGACTTTATTTCGAGCAAGGGTGTAAACCTCATTCGGAATGGGGGATAGGATCGGAGTATGAAAACTTTATTTTTGATACAGATTTAAAGAGACCTGTTGCATATGAGGGGCCTAAGTCTATTTCAAAAGTTTTCGATGTGTTGATCAAAAAATTCGGCTGGGCACCATTATTTGAGAAATCAAAAATTGTTGGCCTTGAGAAGGACAAAGCAAATATAAGTTTGGAGCCAGGGGGACAGTTTGAGCTGTCAGGTGCTATAAAAAAAAGTATTCATGAAGTTGACCAGGAAATGAATTCTTTCATACAAAATATGAAAGTTGTCTGTGAAGAATTAGGCTTGAGATTGTTTTCAATTGGTGCTGCACCCAATTGGGAAAGGGATGACATGCCCATAATGCCAAAAAATAGATACAAAAAAATAATGATGCCTTACATGAAAACAGTTGGAACTCAAGGTTTAGATATGATGTTGAGAACTTGTACAATACAAGTGAATCTTGATTACTCTTCGGAAGCGGATATGGCAAAAAAGCTTAGAGTCGCCGCATGCATACAACCCCTCGCAACCGCTTTGTTTGCGTCTTCCCCCTTGTTTGAAGGTAAAAATACTGGTTATCAGAGCTGGAGAGCACAGATATGGAAGAATACAGATAGTGATAGAACAGGCATTCCAAAATTCATTTTTGATGATGATCTGAGTTTTGATAGTTGGATTGAATATGCGTTGGACGTACCCATGTATTTCATAAAGAGAGATGGAGATTATGTGAATCTGTCTGGCGAATCTTTTCGAATGTTTATGCAAGGTCAGTTGAAATCCTTACCAAATCACAGAGCTACCTATTCTGATTGGATTGATCATCTGACGACAATCTTCACAGACGTTCGTTTAAAAAATTTCATTGAAATGAGAGGTGCGGATGGAGGGCCGAGCCAAAATGTAACGGCATTAGCCGCAATGTGGGTCGGGTTATTATATGATAGCGACTCGCTGGATAATGTTTTCAATTTAGTTAAAGCTCTTGATTGGCAGTCAGTCAATGAGTTAAGCATTGATGTTTGTAAACATGGTATGAACGCAAAAATTTGTGATAAGACTTTATGGGAATTTGGAAAAGAAGTTCTTAACATAGCACAAAGTGGATTACAAAATCGAGGCTCAGCTAACGATATCAAAGATGAAACTTTATTTTTAACACCATTATTAGAACGAGTGTCTAAAAAACAATCTCTTTCAAGTCAATTAGTGAATAAATTTGACAGCAAATGGAAGAACAATTTTTCTACTTTTTATAATGATTTTAATTTTTATCACGGCCTTCGAAACTAAATTCCTCTTTCTTTAAAAGACGCTTAATATTTTCTGAGTGTTTGAATAAAATAAATGTACTTAAAACAAGTGCTGATAAGTTTACAGATAAATTATCATAAAATAATAATAGAAAAAAGTTTGATAAAACTATAGCGCTTATTCCTGCAACTGAAGACTTTCTTGTTAAATAAAATACCGTTATCCATGTCAATAAAGTCAAGCCACCAACGACAGTGCTGTAAGATAATAGTGCTCCCAAAAAGGTTGCTACTCCTTTCCCACCTTTAAATAGTAAATAAATAGGAAAAATATGCCCAAAAACTACTGCCAGTATAGCTAGGTAAATTAGATCTGTTTCGATGTATGATGCAATTAAGACCCCAAAGAACCCTTTAAACATATCAAAGAAAAGCGTAAAAGCTGCTGCTTTTTTGTTTCCACTCCGGAGAATGTTAGTAGCTCCAATATTTTTTGAGCCAAATGTTCGGGGATCTTGAATTTTAAAAAAAAACTTCCCAACCAAACCAAATGGTATTGATCCTATAAGATAAGTTACAAAAATAATGACAAAAGCCGACATCACACTATCATACTTCAAACGAATTTTTTTTAAAAATAATTTCGCCCTCAACCATTGTTAACAAGTTTTCACCTTGTAAATTAAAGCCATCAAAAGGAGTATTTTGCGATTTTGACCGAAACTGGAATCGATCGATTTTCACAGGTTTATCTGGGTCAAAAATGATAATGTCCGCTGGTTGACCTTCGTCTAGACACCCCAAACTCTTCTTAATAATATTTGCTGGGTTTAAAGCTAATAATCGAAAAAGCTGATTAAGACTTAATATCTTATTGTGATATAACGAAAGAGATGCAGGTAATATTGTTTCAAGACCTACGGCACCCGGCGCGGCCTCTTCAAAAGGGAGCCTTTTGCTTTCCTCATCCTGAGGTGTATGCATGGAGCAAATATTATCAATCAGTCCTTCTCGTATTGCTTCCGTCAAAGCCTCTCTGTCAGCGTTACTTCTCAACGGTGGTTTTAATTTGAAAAACGTTCTATAGTTTCCTATATCGAGTTCATTGAACAAAAGATGGTGAATAGAAGTTCCAGCTGTTATACGGTTGTTAGTCATTTTTATATCTCTTAGCACATCTAAGCCGATTTTTGTTGTAACTTGGTCTGCGTGATAACGGATCTTTAAAGTACTGATCAGCGCTGTGTCGCGTTCTAATCCAATCTTTTCTGCAAAATCAGGGCTGGATGAAAGTCCTTTAATTGATGCAAAAACTCCGTTCGTAGCTGAGGTATTTTTTGTTAAAAAATAGTCTTGAGGATGTCCTATGATGAGGGTGTTGAAATCAGAGGCATATTTCAAAATCTGGTGAAAAATTTTTGTATTGGGGATCGAGTTAAAGCCATCAGTAAATGCAACAGCACCGCCATCATGAAGGAAGCCAATTTCTGTCATCTTTTTCCCATTATTTCTTTTTGTTAAAGATGCAGTAGGAAATATTCTAACCTTACTAGCTTCTTTACCTCTATTTTTAAAAAATTCTAGTAGTTCTGGATTATCTATTGAGGGCTTTGTATCTGGACGGGTTACTAAACTAGTGACACCTCCAGCGGCAGCAGCACTGCTAGCAGATCTGAAGCTTTCCTTATGTTTCTCTCCAGGCTCGCATACCTTAACTCCAATATCTACAATACCAGGTGCTAAACACATTCCCTTGCAATCAATTACCTTACCTTTAATGCCATCATTTTTCTTGGCTATTAAACCACCATTTATTGTTAAAGTCCCTGCCGTTTCTATTTCTACTTTAGGATCAATTAATCTTGCATTTATAAATGTAATTTGTTTTTCCATATTAATTTTTCCTATCCACTAATAGGTGAAGAACGGCCATTCTCAAGGCAACACCAATTTCTACCTGTTCTTGGATAACGCTTCTATTTAGATCGTCAGCAATAATTCCATCAATTTCAACTCCTCTGTTCATAGGACCAGGATGCATAACTATTGCATCACTTTTTGCTAGCAAAAGTTTCTGATTATCAAGACCAAAGCGATTGAAATACTCGCGCCTTGAAGGAATAAAACCACCCTTCATTCGTTCTTTTTGCAATCTAAGCATCATTATTACGTCAGCATTCCTAACACCATCTTCCATACGATTATATATTTCTAGACCCATATCCTTAAATGAGTTTGGTAACAGGTTGCTAGGACCGATAAGTCGCACTTGGTTGTTAAATTTACATAATAGGGCTATATTTGATCGAGCTACACGGCTATGGCTTATATCTCCGCAAATAGCAATTATTAAGCCTTCTTTTTTTTTCTTTCTGTGCTTTATAGTCAAAAAATCTAGCAGCGCCTGTGTTGGGTGTTCGTGACTGCCATCTCCAGCATTAAGAACCGAGCAATTAACTTTTTCTGACAATAGATTCACAGCACCTGAAGAAGAATGCCTTACAATGAGCAAATCGGGTCTCATTGCATTCAAAGTTAAAGCAGTATCAATGAGTGTCTCTCCCTTTTGTATAGAACTAGTTGCAATTCTTATGTCTTGAACTATTCCACCCAATTTTTTTCCAGCTAATTCGAAGCTCGCTAGCGTCCTAGTTGAGTTTTCAAAAAAAACATTAATTTGAGTAAAAGATTGTAGATGATGTTTTTGCTCAACTTTATTCTTATTTTTCTGAAGGTAATATTCAGCAAGAGCAAAGATCTCTTCTATGTCACTTCTGCTTAGATCATCTATTTGAATTAAATGCTTTGTCTGCAAAAATCTTTCCACCTAACAATAAAATGATTAGATAAAGATTTAAGTACCAGATAAAATTTCTAAAACAATGATAAAATTGCAAAGCTAAATGAGAAGTGATTTTGAACAACTTTTATGGTTATACTCAATGGGTGTTGAGGATGTTGCAACCCGGAAGCCACAAAATTATTTCAATGTTCAACTAGAAAAGAAAATTAACGATTCGGCTTATCAAGATGGTCCCTTGTTTAAAAAAAGTGAAGAAAATGAGGATCCAGACAGAGAAAGCTTTTTAAATGAAGTTTACAAAAAAGATATTAATGCAATTGAGACTGTTGACTCTTTGGAGGCATATTGGCGAGATTCTTTGATAGATAACTTCAATATCAAGAAATTCTGGGGATATAATAAACTAAAACAGATAAATGAGCTAAATATCTTGATTATTCATGAACCCCCTAATAGAAGCGATTTTGCTCAGTATCTTTTCCTTGATGGTAAAAAGAGGAATTTAATCAATAATATTATATTCAGTATTTTATCGGATGAGAGCGAAAGAGAAGTGCAAAATATTTTTGTTCCTATATTACCAATTCCCTTAAACAACGCGATGGAATTCAAAAATCTTCAATCTTTTCATTTAATGTTCTTGCAGAGGTTAAAGCATATAATAAAACCTTCCCTGACTATTCTAATTGGTGACAAAGCAATCTCTCTTTTATCATCGAGTCTGGGAGTGAATGAGGATCAAGCTATGAAAGAAAATCAGTATTTTTCAATTCCTGAGCTCGAGTATATGATGAGTGTTCCGGAAGTAAAAAAAACTGTTTGGGAAGAATGGAAACAAAAAAGAAGGACTTTAAAAAATGAACTCTTCTTATAATATGTCTCGAGAATTTAAATCGATAAATATAGCAATTCTAACCGTTTCAGATACAAGAACAAAGACAACGGACAAATCTGGCGATTTTTTATCCAATGCTGTAGAAGATGCCGGTCATAATGTAATTCATAAGCGTATTGTTAAAGATGAGTTAATTGAAATAAAAAATGTTTTAGAGGCATGGAGTATGAGCTCCAATATTGATGTTATAATAAGCACCGGTGGGACCGGTCTTACCAAAAGAGACGTGTCCGTAGAAGCCCACTCTCAAGTTTATGAAAAAGAGATAACAGCGTTTCCATCAATGTTCGCGTCAATTTCAATGAAAAAAATAGGTACATCAGCACTGCAAAGTCGAGCATGTGCAGGAGTAAGGAATGGAACCTATTTATTCGCTTTACCAGGATCTCCTTCAGCTTGTAGAGATGCATGGGAGAGTTTGCTAAGACCACAGTTTGATTATAGACATTTACCTTGTAACTTTGTAGAGATAATGCCGCGGTTGCTAAAGGACACTAAGGATAAAAGTTAAGTGGAAGTTCTAACTAAAACAGCTGCGTTTATGAATCTTATAGACAGTGATAATTTGTAAATTTTTTAAAAGTAATATATCAAAGCTACATGTTTGTAAAAATTTTTAGGGCAAATGAAGTTTTTTAAAAGAACATCAATATTTTTTATACTTTTCGGTTTAATACTTCTATTCTTTGGGTACACAGTGACCTCTTTCACTGCTTCCTCTGAAAAAGATCGTAAGTATTCAAGCAAAAGGAAAGGCGGGGAGAGAGAATATACAGTTTTTACGGATAAAATAAAGAGATCGGAAGAGACACCAATCATAAACAGCTATGGAGAGGTGAAAAGCTGGCGCACCTTGGAAATAAGAGCACCAGTTGTTGGAAAAATATCTGAAGTAGCCAAGGTCTTTAGAGATGGGTCAACAGTGGTTGAGGGAGATTTCTTGTTTTCTATTGAAGATACAGAATACAAAGACAGCCTCGCGATAGCTAAAGCTGATCTACGAGATGCTGAAAGTGATCTAGTAAGTGCTAAAACACTTTTTGAGCTTGCGAAATTAGATCTCGAGGCAGCAGAAAAGGAAAAAACTATTCGATTGGCTTCATTTGAAAGGCAACAGAAACTAAAAGCTAATGGAGTTATATCAGAAACTATATTTGAACAGTCATCTTTAGCTCTCACGAATTCTGAGAAATCTCTTATCATGAAGAAGAATTCTTTTGTTCAAGCAAAGAATAAAATTTTTAAGGCTGAAGTGCTTGTAGAACGAAAGAAGGTTGCCCACGATTTAGCAAAAAGGCAGCTGGCGGATACGAAATTTTTTGCTCCATTTACAGGAGTACTAGATCAAGTGAATGCAGTTACAGGTCGCCTTATTTCATCCAATGATCGTCTAGGTGCAATACTCGATCCCAAAGCTTTAGAAGTAGTATTTCCTTTATCTGACATTCAATATCCCAGAATAATTGACAAGGAAGGGAATTTTATCAAACTTAAGGTTGAATATTCTTCAGGAGGACTAGGAAAAAAGAATGTCTATTCTGGAATTATAGAAAGAGTAGGTGGTCAGGCAAATACAGGTAATACGGGAAGACAGGTATTCGCTAGTATCTCTGCGCAGAATGGATTGTCTTTGAAACCAGGAGATTTTGTAAAGGTCAAGATATTTGAACCGAAGTTAATGGGTATAGCCAAGCTTCCACTGGGGTCTTTGGGGTCAAACAATACTATACTGCTGGTTAACGATGATTTTAGATTAGAAAAAATAAATATTGACGTCATTAGATTTCAAGAAAACCATATATTGGTAAAGAATGTTCCATTTGATAGAAAGTTTGTAACTAAATGGTCTCCCCAATTAGATGCTGGTGTAAAGGTAAAAGTTATAGATAGTTCTAAAGGTGCTGAGGGGGTAAAGCCTGAGAAAAACGAAACTATAAAATTGACTGGCGAAGAAAGAGATAAGCTAATTAATGCAGTTGAAAATAACAAGTGGATCCCAAAAGATGTAAAAAAAAGGCTTGTAAAACAGCTTAGTCAGGAACTTGTTCCTAAAAAAGTTGTAGATAGGCTAAGAAAACGGATGGGAGGTTAAAATAGATGGAGCGAGACCAAGGCCCATCATTATTTGGATCTTTTTTTGGTTACTTTATTGCCCACAGCACAATTGCCAACCTTGTTTTAGTTGTAATTTTGGTTTTGGGTTTTTTTTCAATAAATAAGCTAAGATCTCAATTTTTTCCTGACGTAGTTATTGAACAAATTAATATTAGCGCATATTGGCCAGGTGCAGGTGCGGAAGACCTTGATACTGGAGTTGTAGGCTATCTAGAGCCTAGTTTGTTGGAATTGGAAGGAATAGAGAGAATTGTATCGCGCTCCTACGAGGGAGTCTCTAGAATAACTATTGATTTTGTTTCAAACTGGGATATGGAAAAGGCATTAGATGATGTTAAGATTGCAATTGAAGAAGCCCAAAACTTACCTGATGAATTAGACGATATTGATGTCAAGAGGAGAGTATGGAGAGATCGCGTGACGAACGTTGTTTTTTCTGGTCCCTTTACCATTGAACAATTAGAAAAATATTCAGACGAATTTTTGCAACTTTTATATAGTGAAGGAATTGCCAAAACATCTACTCGGGGAGGAATGGAACCAATCGTACGAGTGGTGGTGCCAGAAATTAGTCTACTTAAGAATAACTTGACCCTGCGTGAATTATCAAGTGCCGTCAGTTCGGGCGCTTCAAGTATACCAGCAGGTGAAACAAATGATGGGTTAGCCAGATTGAAGGCTGGTTCCGATAAAACACAACAAATAGACCTGGCTGAAATTACTGCCAAAACCTTGTTAAATGGTGAAAGCATAAAACTTGGGGATATTAGCGCGATTAGCATCGATGAATTTCCAACGGTAGAATTTTTCAAAGGAAAAAATCCTGCGATAATTACAAGAGTTGACAGAGGGTCTGATGGAGACGCCATCAAAATACAAGAGACAGTGGAAACTTTAATAAAAAAATTTCAGTTGAACATGCCTGAAACATTAACTATTGAATTGTCTGGGACACGCACAGAGGCAATTAAGAATAGATTAAATATATTGATTTCTAATGGAGTAGTTGGATTAATCTTAGTCTTGTTTTTTCTTTTTCTGTTTCTGAATGCGGAAACAGCTTTTTGGGTAGCTGTTGGAATTCCAGCTGCACTTTTTGCTTCCTTTGGCTTGATGTACCTAATAGGTATTTCTATTAATATGATATCGCTTTTTGCGCTAATTATCTGTTTGGGGATTGTGGTAGATGATGCAATTGTGGTAGCCGAACATGCAGATTATCGTGCGTCATCTCTAAAGGAAGACCCATATAACGCTGCAAAAAACGCAGCCACATTTATGGGGCTTCCAGTTTTTACTGCCACCATAACCACTGTTTTGGCTTTCAGTGGCTTAGTACTTATAGGAGGCAGGTTCGGATCATTGATTGCTGATATTCCATATACAGTTATCTTGGTATTGGTTGCATCCCTATTAGAGTGCTTTCTCATTCTTCCAAACCATATGTATCACAGCCTAAAAAATAGTGCCAAACGTCTTAAGTGGTATAATGTTCCGAGTCAAAAATTTAATGAAAAATTTAAAATTTTTAAAAACAGATATTTTAAAGCTTTTATACATCTTAATTTGCAGTATAGATACCTAAGTTTAATCTTTATGCTTTCACTTCTTTTTTGTTCCATAAGTTTGTTAGTCTCAGGTGATGTAAAATGGAGGTTTTGGAATCCACCAGAAATAGGGCGTTTAACGGCTAATATTGCAATGGTTTCTGGCGCTGAGCGTAAGGATACTTTAGCTATGATACGAGAATTAGAAAGAGCAAATAAAAAAGTGGCTGGAGGGTTTGAAAGAGAAAATGGCAAAAATCCTATTACTTTTCAAATTAGCCAAATTGGTGGAAATGAAGGTCGTGGTATTGCAGGTGCTCAAAATAAAGATAAAGACTTACTCGGTTCTTTCACTGTAGAGTTGATTGACGCTGATCTAAGGCCTTATTCGTCTTTTACCTATCTTGCAGCGCTTCAGGATGAAGTAAACAAAAGTCCCCTTTTAGAAACCATAAGTTTTAGGAGATGGGGGTCTGGTCCTGGTGGAGACGGCATTTCTATAAACTTGGCGGCGTCTGACACAAAAACTTTAAAAGAAGCTGCGGAACAATTAAAAGCTTCTCTATCTTCTTATCAGGAAATCTCTGCGCTTGAAGATACGCAAGGGTACGACAAGACCGAATATATCATTACTTTAACTAATCGTGGGAAGAAACTAGGCTTTACGATAGATAGTATTGGTAGACAGTTATCAGATAGGTTAAATGGTATTGAGACACTAACCTTCTTAAAAGGGAATAAAACTGGGAAAATAATAATAGAGTTATCTGAAGAAAATTTAAATGGTGATTTCATTCAAAATGCGAAGGTTAGAAGCAACAGAGGGCATTATGGAAGTTTATCTGATATTGTTGAAATCAAGGCACAGTATGGGTTTTCATCAGTAACTAGGGAAGATGGACAAAAGATAATAACAGTCACAGGACAATTGTCTGAGGAAGATGCAGAGCAAGCTGAAATAGTAAAAGATAGAATACAAAACGAAATTTTGCCGTCAATCGAAGAGGGGTTCGGAGTAATAAGTAGTTTAACCGGTTTAGCAGAACAGGAACGAAGGTTTTTAGACGATGCACTTGTCGCTTTTCTTTTATGCGTTTTAGGCATTTATTTAACTTTAGCATGGGTGTTTGCGAGCTGGTCTAGGCCAATGGTTATTATGCTTATAATCCCCTTTGGGTTAATTGGGGCTCTGTGGGGTCATTATGTTTATGGTATAGCTTTATCTATGTTCAGTATCATCGGATTAATTGGGATGACAGGAATTATAATAAATGACTCAATTGTACTCATCTCTACTTTTAATGAATATAAGAAAAAAATGGACAATACGGGAGCTATTATTAAAGCAACATGCGATAGGTTAAGACCAATACTTTTAACAACACTTACAACAGTTTTCGGATTAGCACCCTTATTATTCGAACAATCAACAGATGCGCAGTTTTTAAAGCCAACTGTAATCACTTTAGTTTTTGGGCTAGGTTTTGGGATGTTAATTTTGCTGATAATAGTACCAGTGTTCATAGCAGTACAGCATGATTTATATAAGCACTTTAAGTCTTTTAGGAGATTTGTTTTTTCAGCTAGGCTTAATGGGCAAAATGGGTGGAAAAACTTAATTTATGTTTCTGTCTTCTTTTTAGGAGTATTGGGTCTTATTTTTATCCAATTACTTTTTTCCTTTGATTACTTTGTTATCTTTTTTACCGCTTTCGTATGCTTAGGATTGTTTTACATTTGGTTTGCGTTTATGAAACAAATTCAAAATAGAGTGTTTTCAATCCGAAAGCCTACATTGTAAAAAAGTATTAAGCTGGACAACCAATAGTTCTCTTAGCTATATGATTATCTAGATATAAAATAGAAAATTTTTTTTTATCCTTATTTTTCTTTGAACGGTCTTTTAATTTTAGTAAAGCCTCAACTCTTCCACTCTTAGGATAGAATGACTGTTTTTCTATAATCCACGAATTTCCCTCATAATCTATTAATACGCTACTCACTGATTTATTATTTCTAATGAAATTATTTTCAATGGTAATTCGGTATTCCTTATCCGTCTCTTTCTTTATTATACATTTATTAGAATTTCCAAAACTTGTTGTCATCGTAATTCTATTTTTTGATTTTAGAAGCTTATCTAGAACCAAATAATTAAGATCACCTTCGTCACTTATTTCTAAGGTTTTATTCTGAACAATACAGACGCTTTTGCAAATGCCAAAAGAGATATCCAAATGTAAATATATCTTTTTTCGCTCATCTAATTTTTTAAATTCTATTGGTAGTAAGAGGTTATCATCGTATCCAAGATACGTAAAACTTTTAGGCCCCAATTTTTTTGGATATGGCCAAGAAATAGAAAATGATTCTACATTTTTTTCATGTAAAACCCTTATCTTAGGCATGAACCCATTTGGCCCTGGAAACTTCCAATATGTACTCCAACCCTCAGGAAACGCTATGCTTATAGCACCCTTGGTTGAGCTATCTCTAGATAAATTATAATACTCTACATTCGCCTGAGAAAAACTTGGTTTGAGTAAGGTTAAGTTGACGAAGAGAACAGTAAAAACAAAGATTATTTTTAACAAGATTTTGTTCCTCTATTTGGTAACTCTATTAATTTTATGCATATTTTGTTTTTCAATCTATAATTAAGAATGATCAATGAAAACTATAAAGGAAAATTGTTGATTTCGTCGCCAGAAATATCGGATGGTGTTTTTGATAAGAGCATAATCCTTATTTGTGAACATGATGCTAGTGGCACGATGGGTTTTATTTTAAATAAGCCTCTTATAAATGTTAGCTTAGAGGCGATTTGGACTAATATAGGCTACGAGAAAAAAAATCCATACTTTACTAATGAATACATATGCATAGGGGGGCCTCTAGCATCCAATGCGATGTTTGTTATCCATTCATCTGAGTACTTTATAGACAAAAAAACGATTAAGGTTTGTGAAGAAATTTCTGTAACTGGAACCAAAGAAATTACAGATGACATCCAGAAAGGACAAGGTCCTAGAAAAGCAATTTTTTTACTCGGTTATTCTGGCTGGATACCAGGGCAATTAGAAGATGAAATTATGAGGGATAGTTGGTTTGTATCAGAGAAATTTCAAAACCTTATTTTCAGCGTCGATTATCAAACGAAGTGGACAGATGCCTTATTACTTATAGGAATTGATCCCTCTAAATTATCTTCATATGCAGGATCCTCCTAAATTACACTATTTCGCTACAGCTCTTAATAGCCTATCGTTTATCGCTGCTCCTACACCAATTGATGGTATAGGAGCTACTTTTATGGGAACTCCACCTTTCGCTTCGCTCATTCGATCTAAAATATGAAGAAAAGTGAAAAGGTTTTTTGCGGCTTCCTCTAAGTTCTTTGACTCAGTCAGTGTTAATCCATCAATTTCTTTTGGATGAGGTCCAAAGCTCAAAAAAATATCCCCTCTATTAGGATTATTTTGATTTAGGAGCAATTTAGCATCTGGTGAATAGTGCTTTAACAATTGTCCCGGACTTTTTATCTGTTTTTCTGATTGCAAGCTGGGGGCAATTTCATATTCTGAGCAACTAGATATTTCATCTAGCGTAATATTTCCAAGTCTAAGAATGCAAGGTTTTTCTACTGAGCAGTCGACTACTGTGCTTTCTAGTCCTAGTTCGGCATCACCTCCATTGAGAAGAGCATCTATGCTATTATTTAATTTAGCAAATACATCTCCCGGACTCGTACATGTAAGCTTCCCCGATTTATTCGCTGAAGGCGCAGCTATGGGTTTTTCTAACTCGCGTATCAATTTGCTCGCAATAATGTTACTAGGACATCTTAAAGCTATGGTTTCTAGTTTCGCAGTAGCGGCTTCGACCACTTTCGATTTTTTCTTTTTTACTATTATGGTTAAGGGTCCAGGCCAATACTTTTTTACAAGTTTCTCAGCTATGTAATTGAAAATCCCATATTCTTTTGCCATGTCGTAGCTAGACACGTGAATAATTAGCGGGTTGAAACTAGGCCGTCTTTTTATTTCATATAATTTTGCTACAGCCTCTTTTGAGAAGGCGTTTGCACCGAGTCCATAAACTGTTTCTGTGGGGAACGCAACAATACCATTACTAGTAAGAATCTTAGCTGCTTCTTTAATACCTTCAAGGCTATTTTTAATTATCTTCATTTGGACAATATGACATGTTGATTTGTAGAATTTTAAATACTAGAGTTCATTTATTAAATCAATTCATTAAAGAGTAAGAAAGAATGAGTTATATCGCCCCAATAGATGAAACAAAGTTTTGGCTATATGAGATACTGGAAGCAGAAAGGCTGTTCTCTCTTTCAAATTTCCAAGGTTTAAAGGAAGATGATTTAAATCTAATTCTTAGTGAGGCTGCTAAAATCACATCAGAAAGTATTTATCCTCTCAATCAGAAATCAGACCAGAGTCCTGCAAAACTAGAAAATGGAGTATGTCGAACAACGCCGGGCTTTGCAGAGGCATACAAGCTTTTGATTCAAGGTGGCTGGGCAGGTATTTCTGGTGATCAGAAATATGGTGGGATGGGCTTACCATCCTTAGTAACAAGTTGCTTCAATGAATATTTTGGCAGCGCATGTCTTTCATTTTCGTTATTATTTTTAATGAATCAAGGCCAGATTGATGCTCTGGAAAATCATGCTAACGAGGATATAAAAAATATCTTTTTACCAAAATTAAATTCCGGGGAATGGACTGGTACTATGAATTTAACAGAGCCACACGCAGGCTCAGATGTCGGCGCGTTAACAACTAAAGCAGAAAAGAATAGTGATGGGTCTTATGCGATTACTGGCCAAAAAATATATATAAGTTGGGGTGAACATGATTTATCAAATAATATATGTCATTTAGTTCTGGCAAGATTACCAAACTCTCCAAAAGGATCAAAGGGTGTTTCCCTTTTTATTGTGCCAAAGTATATTCAAAATAAAGAGGATGAGTGGCTTTTAGAAAATAATGTCAAGGCTATTTCGATCGAAAGAAAAATGGGCATGCATGGATCTCCAACGGCCGTAATTGAGTATAGACAATCACGAGGTTGGCTAGTTGGTGATGAAAATGCTGGGCTACACGCAATGTTTACGATGATGAATAATGCTAGGCTGGGTGTTGGGATCGAAGGATTGTCACAGTGCGAATTAGCCACCCAAAAAGCTTTAGAATTTGCAAGGAACCGAAAACAGGGTCATGCAAAAATTGATAATAGTAAAGGTGTAATTCTAGATCATCCAGATGTGAGAAGAATGCTCATAACAATGAAATCGTTAACAGCAGCTGTCAGGGCTTTATGTCTTGACGCTGCGCTTTCTCTGGATCTTTCTAAGTCAAAGAACAAACAAACTGCGAGCAAAGAGAATGCAAGGGCCTCATTTTTAATTCCAATAGCCAAAGCATTCTCTACAGATATTGGGTGTCGAGTAGCTGATATTGGCATACAAGTGCATGGAGGGATGGGTTACGTGGAAGAAACTGGTATAGCACAGGTTTTACGTGATGTCAGAGTAACAGCTATTTATGAAGGGACCAATGGCATCCAAGCTATTGATCTTGTAGGAAGAAAATTGGCTGATAGCGGAAAAGCTGCCAATGGGCTAATTGATGAAATGAAATTAACAATTAGCAATTGTAGTAATCATGAAGACCAACAAATAAGGGAGATGGGAACTAGATTATCTAAATCCTTGGTATTTTTGGAGAGCACCTTAAATTGGATGCTAAAACAAGAAGATTTTAATAATAGACTTGCAGGTGCAACTCCATTTTTAAAGGCTTTTGGAATGATTTTAGGTGCAAATTATTTAATTAAGGCAGCAATGAAAACTGACGCATTAGATAGAAAATCACTTGCTCAATTTTATTGCGTAAATATTCTTCCAGAAATGGAAGCGTATGGAGTTATAAGTCAAAGTGGACAGAAATCGCTTTATAATTTTACCGATCATTTTTTTGGGTTTTCTCAGTAATGAAAAATATAGAGTTTGTTTTTCAGGAAAGTCCTGAAGCTGGGAAACTATATGAGATCACTGAAGGCGTATATTGGTTTCCAATGCCGTTGCCTATGATGGGACCCGACTATGTGAACTGCTACATTTTAGATAATGGGCAAGAAATAGCATTGGTAGACACAGGTGCAAACATTGGAGATTGTAAGTATATATGGGAAAATACTCTTAAAAAAAATTTTCCAAAAAAAAAAATAAGTAATGTATACGTAACACACCATCATCCTGATCATATCGGTTTGGCTGGGTGGCTATGCGAGAAGTACGATACTGAAATGACTTGCTCTCGTACTGCCTATCTAATGGCTAAAATGCTTTCTTTAGATGTACACGAAAGGGTTAGTGCGAGTACAGAGCTTTTTTGGAAGCAAGCAGGTATGTCTCAACAAATGCTTGAAGAAAAACTTAGCGCTAGGCCTTTTAATTTTGGAGATGGTGTTTCACCGCTAAATAAAGGTTTCATAAGAATTAGTGAAAATGAGATTATTACTATAAATGGGGTCGACTGGACAGTAAGTATGGGAAATGGGCACGCTCCTGAGCATGCAACTTTTTGGTCCAAAGAGTTAAATATGGTTCTCGCTGGTGATCAGGTGTTACCCGGAATCTCATCTAACCTAGGTGTTTATCCTATAGAACCGAACGCAGACACTGTAGGTGATTGGATAGATAGCTGTAAGAAATTTCTCGAGCTGGCTAGTGATGAGCATGTAGTATTACCTGGTCACGGCAAACCATTCTCTGGACTTCCCCGAAGACTAGTGCAGTTAATTGAAAACCATGAGGCTGCGCTTAAAAGGATAAAGGAAGCCTTGGAAGCTGAACCAAAAACTGCTGTGGAGCTATTCAAGACAATATTTAAAAGGGATATTAATAAAAGAGAATATATGTTAGCATTACACGAAGCGGTCGGCCATGTTAACCACCTATATAAAACTGGATTAGTTAATAGGCATATTAGGCAGGACGGCGCATTTATTTTTGAATTGAAAAGGTAACTAGGAGTGATTCAAATGAACTACAAAAAAGGTGACATGGATATAGAAGAACAAAAGAAAATTTACTCTGGTTTCATAACGTTTTTAGTTGCCATAGGGGCGTTTTCAACATTTGCATTGATTTTTTTAGCGGTTTTCAATTCGTAGTAGACCTTCGTTTACAGAAGGCCTTCTCTTATCATTTTTTTTCTAGCTAGCTTCCTTGCCCTCCTGACAGCTTCGGCTTTCTCTCTGGCTTTTTTTACCGATGGCTTTTCAAAATGCTGTTTTAGTTTCATTTCCCTGAAAACTCCCTCTCGTTGTAGTTTTTTTTTCAGGGCTCTTAAAGCTTGCTCTATATTGTTATCTCTTACGTTTACTTGCACGCATAAATCCTTGTAAAGTTGTGAGTGTGATGTTTATCAAGACAGTCAGTGCTTGTCTACAAAAATAATGACTAAATAAGGAAAAATAAGATATGAAAGCAGTAATTATTCAAAAGTTTGGAGATTTGAAGGGGTCAAGCTTAAAAACAGGCATAGATATCCCGAGACCAAGTGAACACGAGGTATTAATAAAAGTAAAAGCTGCTGGGGTAAATCGCCCCGATATATTGCAAAGACAAGGGTTATATAAAGTGCCAAGCGGAGCTAGCCCAATAATGGGATTGGAGGTTGCCGGAGAGATAGTAGAGGCTGGAGAGAATGTAACAAAAACAAAGATAGGAACACAAGTGTGTGCATTAGTACCCGGAGGTGGCTACGCACAATATGTTCTAACAAACGAAGCACACTGTTTTCCAATTCCTAAGGGTTTATCCATGGAAGAAGCTGCAGGATTATGTGAGTGTCTTTTCACAGTTTGGATTAACGTGGTGAAGTTAGGTCAATTAAAAGATAATGAAATATTTCTTGTCCATGGTGGTTCAAGTGGTATAGGAATGTTTGCAATCCAAATAGCAAAGCAATTGGGAGCAACGGTGCTCACGACGGTAAAAAACCAAGAAAAGTCAGATTTTTGTTATTCGTTAGGGGCTGATAAAGTTGTCCAATATTCCAAACAAGACTTCTATAATATTTTTAAAAGTAATAAAAAGGGACGAGATATAGATCTCATTTTAGATATGATTGGAGGTGACTACTTTGAAAAAAATATTGACCTTTTAAATCAAGAAGGAAGGCTAGTGAATATTGCTTTTCTAAAAGGTAATTCTGTAAAACTAGATTTAAGTAAATTGATGATGAAGAGAATTAATTTAACCGGCTCCACTCTCAGACCTAGAACGACTGAATTTAAAAGTAAAATCGCAGAAGAATTGCGAGAGACTGTCTGGCCATTATTGGAAACACAAAAAATTAGAGTTCACGTAGACTCTATATTTCCATTAGAAAAATTCAAAGATGCTCATATCCGGATGGAAAATGGAAATCATTTGGGTAAGATTATATTAAGTCTTGATTGACAGTGGATTTTTTTTGTATAAGCGAGATTAGATAAATGCTGATAGCAAATAAATTGTTAGAGAGGAATGGATGGAATACCCACTTATGAGGAAGGCTACAGCTGTTTGGCTGTTAGACAATACTACACTTACTTTTAGGCAAATAGCGAACTTCTGCGGGCTTCATGAATTAGAAATTAGTGGGATTGCCGACGGCGAGGTAGCTGGTGGTATTCGTGGAATTGACCCCATTATCAATAGTCAACTCACAGCAGATGAGATAAAGAAGTGTGAAGCAAATGAAGACCTTGATCTTCAGCTTTACAAGAATCCAGCTGCAGTTGGAGAGAAAAGGTCTAGGGGTCCTAAGTACACGCCTCTTTCTAAAAGACAAGATAAACCAGCAGCCATAGCCTGGCTTGTGAAATTTCATCCAGATATGACTGACGGACAAATTTCCAGACTAATCGGTACTACAAAAAATACCATTAAGGCTATAAGGGAAAGAACTCACTGGAATATAAATAACCTTACTCCAACTGATCCAGTGATATTAGGGCTCTGCAAGCAAGTAGAGCTCCAGAAAGTACTAGATAAGATGCCCATAAAACAATCTAATGAAGCTCAGGTCAAAGAGATTCCTGAAACAGAAATGGGAGTAGCAGAACCTTCCCAAGCTCTATTTGGTGAAAATACTGATAAAGAAAATTAAAGAAGGTAAGGGCAAAGTATTTAGTAGGCAGCCTTTTCTAGTTTATTCAAAATAGATCGTCCCCCATCAATTGTGATTACCTGCCCTGTGAGGAAGCTAGCACCCTCAGATGACAAAAATAGAGCAAGTTCTGCTACCTCTTCGGGTTCGGCAATATACCCCAATGGAGTTGCATCAATTATTGAGTCTTGTAATTCAGGATTGCTATGAAGGTTTAACCGCAAACTTGAACTCATAATACTACCAAGAGATATAGCATTTACTCTTATTCCATTTTTTGCAAGCGATACGGCAAGTGATCTAGTCAATTGGTTCAAAGCTGCGCAACTTACCGAGTATGGCATCATGTCGGGTATTGTTTGATTAGCAGCTATAGAGGTCAAATTTATTATCGAACCAACAATTTCGTTATTTTTTCTATTTTTAGTTTGCTTAATTACTGACTTTGCAAAAAGTTGACTTACGTTCAAGGTCGCGATTAAATTTTGAGAGATAGACTTCTCGAGAGCTCCCCCTTTTTCATCCAATGGGTTAGAAGGGATGATGGTTCTATTCGCATTGACTAATATATCTACTTTTTCATACTTATTTAATGTTGTTGCAATTAAATTATTGATAGCCAGTTTATCTTGCATATTTCCATAAAAAGAGTGGGCACTTCCAGGGTCTATGGCAACTCCAGAGATTATGCTTTCAAGATCAAATTTAACATAATCTGAAAAAACAACATTTGCTCCTGCCAAAAGAAACTTCCTTCCAATTTCCATCCCTATTCCATTTGACGCTCCTGTAATAATGACAGTTTTATTCTGTAAGTTGTTAAGCATACTGTTACCTCTCGGTTTTTGGGTTTAGCAATTGACAAACAAAATAGTGATTATCTTTGTACAAAATCTTAATATTATCGAAGTAATTTTGGAGTTCATTTTCCAAATATACGCCTGAGACAAAAACCATCCACACACTACCTTGATCTGTTATTAACCTGGCACTGTGAAAGATAAAGGATCTAAGTAAATCCATATCTTTAGGTCTCCCAGAGTGAAAAGGAGGGTTGCAAATCACATGATTAAATCGTGCTTTTAAGTTTTTTATATTTTCTAGACTAGCCCATCTAAATTTTGCTCGTTCGTCCTCTATGTTCTTTTTTGACGCAAGATATGCAGAATAATTACTTTCGAACAACGTAACTTTCGTAATTTTATCATTTAACCTAAGCGCTTCCTTACTTAAATATCCCCATCCAGCCCCTAAGTCAGCAACTTCTCCAAATAATTTTGTGTTGAATGCTGAGGTCAGTTTTTTAGAACCTTTATCTATCTCTTTTGGAGAAAACATATCGCATCGGGTGTAATAGCCATCTCTATTTTTATAAAAATCTTGATATTTTTTCCAGTGGCTAAATATTTGTTTTTTTTTGGGGTATATTGCTATCCTACCCTTCTTTTTAATAACCGTTTTCTCTGCTGGCCAGTGGCTGGAGATCTTTTTGAGAAAGCTTTTGACACCAATTTGATTATCACCGTTTATAATCACCTTTCCTTCATCATTTATATACTCCTCAGCCATGGCTATAAGACCCAAATTGGTTTCTTTGCTTTTTGTCAGCTCGAGAATAATAATGTCGCAATTGTGTTGCAAAATGGTAGAAACCACAAAACCTAAACGTTTGGCTTCGCTCAAAGTATCTTTTACATTTGAAACAAAGTGGCACAAATTTTTATTCTGTAAGCAGTTAAAGTCTTGTGGTCGATCAGAGCCTATAATAGCTACCTTTTGGCCTGAATAAGATGGTGCTACTTGGCTCCAAAATGCTTCAAACCTTTGGCTTGCCAGACTATGCAATCTATTCCTTCTCCATGGTACACTGTAGTGGATGCTGATTTTTCCTAGAATAGTCCATAACCTGTGTGACTTTGGTTTCGGCTATATCATGAGAATACACGCCAACAACAGCAATGCCCTTTTTATGCACGGTAAGCATTATTTGAACAGCTTTTTCATGCCCAATGGCAAAAAATTTCTCTAACACATGCACAACAAATTCCATGGGAGTGAAGTCATCATTTAGTAGTAAAACTTTATAGAGCGGAGGTTTTTTTAGCTTGCTGCGCTTTTTTACAAGCACTGACGTATCTGAAAAGTCATTGTTTATATCGTCATCTTTATTAGCCATTCCGTTTTCCATTTTTATTTCACTTTTTTTCTTAGTCCAGTCTAAGTATATTTAAAAATATAGAAAAGTATCAACTAACATTTTCTTTTAGAACCTACAATAAATTATATTTTTAAAAATTGTTGGTCTTTTTTTGTTGTATATCATAAGTGAATATAAGTTGACTAACCTAAGAAATGTATTTTGGAACTATAAATAAATGAAAAGAAACGCATTGGATATGTATTCTAGATCGGTGATGCATTTTATTTTAACGATCCTTGCTCTATTTATCTTTGGATCGGAGCTGTCCGCTAGAACTTATGCATATGTAGTTGCAGATGCGAGAGATGGAAAGATTATAAACAGCCATAATTCGAGACAAATAGTTCACCCTGCATCACTTACAAAAATGATGACTTTATATTTAGCTTTCGATGCAATACGTTATGGACGACTAAAGTTAGATCAAAAAGTTATTATAAGTAAAAATGCAGCATCAGAACCTCCATCAAAATTTTGGTATAAGCCAGGTGAGAGGGTCTCAATAAGGTATTTAATTAGGGCATCTGCCATAAGGTCTGCCAACGATGCAGCAACAGCGCTCGGAGAGGCTATTTCAGGATCAGAAAAAATATTTATCAGTGATATGAATAAAGCTGCAAAAAAAATGGGTATGAATTCTACAAATTTTTTGAATGCTCATGGTTTAACAGAGATAGGCCACTATTCAACTGCCAAAGATCTGCTAATATTAGCTCGGAGACTTATGCTAGACTATCCAGAGTACTTCAATATTTTCAGTAGATTGGAAACGTATGCTTCAGGCAAAACAATAAAAAATACAAATTATAAATTTCTAAGGCAATATAACGGTGCGTCTGGCATTAAAACAGGTTATACAAACGCAGCAGGGCATAATTTGGCAGCATCTGCTAAAAGAAATGAAAAACAGCTTATAGGAGTTATAATTGGAACTAGTTCTTCTTCTGAAAGAGCAAAAAAAATGATTAGGCTTTTTGATGACGCCTTCAAAGTTATTCCTAAAAGAAAAAAATTAAGTAAGTTGCCACCACTAAGTTTGGCAAAAATTAATACAACTCCAAAGATAGCCGCTGTGACCGTCCCTCTGGCAAAACCAAGATCATTTGAAGATATGCTAGATTCACAAGGAAAAGAGAATATAAGAGAATTACTTAAAACCTCAAATCAATCTTCAAATGAAAGTATGAAGAGAAATAATGTCAATGTACAGATTGGAATGTACAAAACTCTTGTTTCAGCGGAGAAAGATATGCCAAACATTCTTTTGTTAAATATTGATCTGCTAGCTGATATCGATAATGGATCTATAAAAATAAGAAAGAATAAGGAAAAAAAATACTCAATTTTTGTTAATGAAATTACGTATACATTAGCCGAGAACCTTTGTGTTAGAACACAGTCCCAAGAAACTTCCTGCTCTATCTTAGCAGACTAATCACCTGTTAAATTTAACCCAGCTAATAGCATCCTCATTTCTTGTCGGGCTGATATATGGCTTAGAGTAGGTTGCCAATCGGCCATTTTTTCGAGGTCAAGTAAAGTTAATCCAGATAAAAACAATTCTTTAAATATAACTCGCTCCGAAAATCCTGTGCTTAACCGAAAACCAATTCTCTTTGAGAGATTTTTTAGAGAGTTACCAACCTGATGTTTATTTTTACTAAAAACGTGCGATACCCGATTTCTGAGTATAACCCAATCGATTGGTGGATGTTTTGCCGATGCTCTTATTTGTCTGCATTCCCAAACCATTTCTGAATAAATCGAAGGCCCGACTACCTTTCCTGTTGACGCCTCTATCTTCGCTAAAAGATCAAAATCAATCAAACTATCATTCATCGGCGTCACTAGTATATCAGCTACTGTGTGAGCCATCTTTACATAATTTGATATGCCCCCAGGACAGTCAATAATTAAAAAGTCACATGTTTCTTCTAAAGTCGTTAGGGCGTCTGCAAATCTCTTCTCTTCCTCTGAATTAGACTCAGCTTTGCTATCTTTATTAGATTGATCAATTTTATAGAAAGTTGGTATTGGTAAATCAGACTTTTGTTTTCTACAAAAATCGGATCGATTCTCTAAGAATCTAAACATACTTTTTTGTCTAATATCTAGATCAATAATACCTACATTCTTATTATGGTAACATAGTGCTATTGCCACATGTATAGCCGTTGTCGATTTTCCAGACCCCCCTTTTTCATTACCAAAAACAATAATCTTTGCCATTTTTTCTGCCAAGATTTATAGGTCTCTAGGTAGAGAATACACTACAATAAAAGATGTTAGAGCTTAAACCCCTCATACTTTTTCTTAAATTTTGAAACTCTGCCGCCAGTATCTAGTAGTTTTTGTGACCCTCCTGTCCATGCCGGATGAGTTAACGGGTCTATTTCGAGGTTCAGATTCTCATCAGTTTTGCCGTATGTAGATCTAGTCTTATAGGTCGTTCCATCAGTCATCTTTACGGTAATAAAATGGTAATCTGGATGTATATCTCTTTTCATTTCTCAGCCCTCTGCTTTAGTCGATGTACTAATTTCGTTCTTATAGTTCGTCTTCTCAGCTATTCTAGCAGACTTTCCTCTTAGCCCTCTCAAGTAATACAGTTTAGATCTTCTAACCCGACCTCTTCGTACGACAGTAATTGAGTCAATGTTTGTGGAGTAAAGTGGAAAGACTCTTTCAACTCCTTCCCCAAATGATATTTTCCTAACAGTAAATGACGCAGCTAATGTAGAACCGCCCTTCCTTGAGATCACAACGCCCTCGTAGTTTTGTATTCTGGTCCGTTCACCCTCGGTTATTTTGTAACCCACTCTTATAGTATCGCCAGAAGCAAAATCAGGTATAGTTTTGCCAATATTTTCTATGTGTTCGTTTTCAATTTTCTCAATGATATGCATTTTTAGACCATCAAAATTTCTTTAACTATTTTCTTTTAATCTTTTTTTTATTTTTTTCAATGTATTTAATAAATAAATCGGGTCTATTTTTTTTTGTGATTTTTTCCGATGTTGTATTTTTCCACTCCAATATTCTTTGGTGATCACCAGTTCGAAGAATTTCTGGTACTTTCATTCCGTTCCAGTCTATTGGTTTCGTATATTGTGGCGCTTCAAGCAAATCATCTGTGAAGCTTTCTGAAATAATAGACTCGGCGTTGCCTAAGGTGCCAGGAAGCAATCTAACTATGGTGTCTAATAAAACCATAGCTCCTAGCTCACCTCCCGTTAAAATAAAATCTCCAATAGATATTTCTTTCATCTTATGTTTCTCGATAACTCTCTGATCGATACCTTCAAATCTACCACAAACAATAATTATCTCATTATATTGAAGCATATTCTTCACCAAATTTTGACTTAGAGGAATACCCTTTGGGCTCATGCAAACTATAAGCTTATTTTTACCTCTGATTGAACTATTTGCTTCAAGTATGGCTTCATCTAAAACGTCGGGCATTAAAATCATACCCGGCCCACCCGAAATTGGTTTAGCATCTACTTTCTTGTGTCTACCTCTTCCATATTCTTTTAAGTCGATAGTTTCTAGTGACCAAAGTTTGTTCTCTAATGCTCTACCTGTAACTGACGCTGATAAGGGACCAGGAAAAAGCTCAGGGTAAAGGGTTATAACCTTAGCGCTTAATAGAGTTTTATACATTTTCTTTTTTATTTATTCGAGTTAAGAAATTAAGCCTTTGATAGGTGTCAATACAATTTCCCTATTACTTAGGTCTATTCTCCCCACATTATCCCTATCAAAAGGGATGTATATTGTAGCTTCTTTATCGTCAAGTGAAACTTCTAAAACATCTCCACTACCAAAATTAAAAACATCCTTTACGATTCCTTTTTGTATACTGCCATCAATTTTAATTTTAAGCCCTTTAAGCTCGTCATAATAGAATTCGTTAGCCATTAATTTAGGCAGCAATCGTTTTTCAAGAAAAATAAGCTGCCCTTTTAAACCTTCTGCTTGTTCTTTGTTTTTAGTCTCAATGATTGATGCTATCCATATCGATTTTTTTGAATTCTTTAAAAAATTGATTTTCGTCTTCAGTAGTGATTTACCGAGAAAAAAAACCTTCGAAGTTTGTAGAAGGTTTACATCTTCAAGATAGACATCCACTTTTATTTGGCCCTGCAAACCGTATCCACCAATTACCTTGCCAACGGTAATAAAACTATCTAGTTGCCCCTTAGTCAGATCCTAATACCAATCTAACCAACGAAAAATTTCAAGGTACTATTAGGTTGGTGTAAAAGTACACTCTCTACTAAAGCCATATTTATTAGTCCTTCCAAACCTTCTTTATTATTTTGGTTCTTCAGCTTTTGGTTCTTCGGCAGGAGCTTCTTCAGCTTTTGGTTCTTCAGCAGGAGCTTCTTCAGCTTCTTTTTTGGGTTTTGCCTTTATAGGATTATTTCGCATTTTTTTCGGAAGTACTTCTAAGTTTTCTAATAATCGACTGATCCTGTCAGTTGTTTGTGCTCCCTTGGACAGCCAATCTTTAATTCTATCCAAGTCTAAATTTACCCTATTATTGTCGTCTTTATTTAGGAGAGGATTGTAAGTACCTAACTTTTCTATGAATCTTCCGTCTCTAGGCATTCTACTGTCAGCAGCTACGACTCTGTAAAATGGCCTTTTTTTTGAACCGGCCCTAGCTAGCCGTATTTTAATACTCATAAATTATTCTCCTATTTCTTTCTTTATTTGCTCATGTTTTTTCTTAGATTCTGTTGTTATCAGCCTCATAAGATTTACTATGAATGCTTTATCGAGATCACTATTTTCTATAAGTTTTTCAAGCGTCTTCACTTGTTCTTTTTCCCTTTCTCCATCATGTGGCTCAATATTGTTTTCAGCTTTTATCAATCCAATCCTCTTCGTAATAGAAAATCTTTCCATTAAAGCATTCACTATTATTACGTCGAGCCTATCGATAGTACTTCTCTCATTTTTTAACAATAAATCAACATTAATTTTGTTTTTTTTCATTTGATTATTTTTTAAAGTTAAATCCTGTTAAATTTGTAGGAAGTTTCGATCCCAATTGCTTTTGTAGTAATTGCGCATCAGGCAAAGAAGGTGCCACACCATCTGTCTTTCCTGAAATTTGCTGCATGAAGCTTTTCAACATGCCTTTTCCACCCATTTTACCCATTCTTTTCATCATATCTGACATTTGTCTATGCATCTTAATCAACTTATTTAATTCGGGTACCTCTAGCCCTGCACCAAGTGCTATCCTTTTCTTTCTACTTGCCTGGAGAAGATTCGGAGCCAATCGTTCTTTTTTAGTCATTGATTGAATTAGGGCAATTTGGCGTTTTATAACAGAGTCATCAAGAGATTTATCATCTAAATTTTTCATGAGCTTTCCCATTCCGGGCATCATACCCATCAAGCTCTGCAGTCCACCCATTTTTTGCATTTGCTCCAACTGGTTTTTTAAATCATTCATATTGAACAACCCTTTTTGGAATCGGCGCATAGATCGCTCTGCTTTTTCGGCTTCCAGTGTTTCAGAGGCTTTTTCAACTAAGGAAACTATATCACCCATACCTAGTATTCTTCTAGCAATACGATCAGGATGAAATTCTTCTAATGCCTCAACCTTCTCACCCGTACCTATAAATTTTATCGATTTCCCTATCGTTGAAACCATCGAGAGGGCTGCTCCCCCTCTACCATCGCCATCCATTCTAGTTAAGACAACCCCTGAAATATTTAATCGCTGGTTGAAGGCGCTAGCTACATTAACGGCCTCCTGGCCTGTCAAACCATCAGCTATCAGTAGTGTCTCATTAGGATTACTTAAATCTTTAATCTTTTCGATTTCTGTCATTAGCTCATCGTCTATTTGCATTCTACCAGCAGAATCAAGGATAATTACATCATATCCTCCTAAAGATGCTTGCTGCATTGCTCTGGAAGTAATTTGCTCCGGTGACTGACTCTTCACAATTGGTAAGGTATCTATTGAGTTACTTTTACCCAATATTTCAAGCTGTTCCATGGCTGCTGGGCGTCTTGTGTCTAAACTAGCTAATAAAACTTTTTTCTTTTCTTTATTTTGTAACCTTAGAGCTAATTTCGCTGAGGTTGTAGTTTTTCCCGAACCTTGTAACCCTACCATTAAAATTGTTGCGGGTGGATTGTCAATTTTAAGAGCATTTGATGTTTCGCTGTGGCCTTCTAAGACCTTTATTAATTCATCATGCACTATTTTAATTACTTGTTGACCGGGAGTAACCGATTTAGTTACCGCTTGTCCCCGTGCTTTTTCTCCTACTGATTTTACAAACCTTTTTATAATCTCTAATGATACATCGGCTTCCAATAAAGCTATCCTGACTTCTCGCAAAGCAATTGATATCTCATTCTCTCTAAGCACCCCCTGCTTAGTTAGCTTTTCTAGGGCGTTAGAGAACCCTTGTGATAACGTTTCAAACATTGGTACCTACTTATTGGTTGATAAAGTAATTAACAGAAATTAGCGTTTCGATACAATAAAATAAATGTTAATAAAAGAAAACCCCTGTTTGCTAGCAAAATGTAATTGGCTGGCTTCGCTTCATTAGGACGAATATGACTAAAAACATACTAGCATTTTACAAGTTTTTGCATCTAAAGAACCCGCAGAAAGAAAAAGAAAAACTAGCAGCGTTCCTCGAAGAGAATTCAACGGTAGGTACCATAATACTTAGTAACGAGGGTATTAATGGGATGTGTTCTTTAGACCAAGATAAGACAGAAAAGGTGAAAAGCTTTCTCAAACAAAATTTTACATTAACAAGGTCTGATTTTAAAGAAAATCTTGTGAGCTCCAATGTTTTCAAGAAATTAAGTGTTAAAGTAAAAAAGGAAATTGTCACGTTGGGGGTTCCTGAAATTGACCCTACAGCAATTGTTGGAACCTACATCGAACCAGAAGAGTGGGATTCTTTTATTTCCAAAAAAGAGGTTATTACTATCGACACTAGAAATGACTTTGAAGTCGAATTAGGTACATTTGAGGGAAGCGTAAATCCTCAGACAGTCAGTTTTCATGAGTTTGTAGAGTGGTGGAAAGATAAAGGTAAAGCTCTTAAGAATAAAAAAATTGCTATGTTTTGTACTGGTGGAATAAGGTGCGAAAAGGCAACTAGTTTACTTAAAAGTGAGGGATTAGAAGAGGTATATCATTTGAAGGGTGGTATATTAAACTATTTCGATAAAGTCGGAAATTCGGAGACATCAACATGGAAAGGAGATTGCTTTGTTTTTGACCAACGGGTAACAGTTAATAGCCATCTTGAACCAGGTGACTTTGAGTTATGTCACGCCTGCAGAAGTCCTTTGAGATTGACTGATAAGAACCATGAGCATTATGAGAAAGGGATTTCTTGCCATAAGTGTTTTGGTACTAAAACAGATAAAAAAATTTTATCTCTAAAGGAACGAAAAAAGCAAATTGATCTACTGAAAGATAGAAGAAGTAAAAATGAATGACGAGCAATCTCTTCTTAATATTTATAACAAGATGATCTCAAGCGATGAAATTGAGAAAAACAAATCGCAAGAAAAACTTGTATCTTTTCTTGAAGCTTTAAAAAAGAAATTGGAGAAGAGTGTACAGCTGAAACAGACAAAAACTAGGAAAATGTTTTCAAAGTTTTTTTCCACAAAGTCCTCTGAGGAAAAAATGGGAGTGTATATTTATGGAGGTGTTGGTATAGGAAAATCAATGCTAATGGATCTTTTTTTCAACCTATTGGATATAAAGGGAAAGAAGAGAATACATTTTCATGAATTTATGAAGCAACTGCATCAACTCATAAAAATTGCAAGAGAAAACAACATAAGAGATCCAATAAAATCAGTAGCTTCGGAGTACATAAAAGACATTGAAGTGCTTTGTTTAGATGAAATGCAGATAACAGATGTAGCAGATGCAATGATAGTAGGAAGGGTTTTCGAGGAATTCCTAGGAAAGAAATTAAACATTGTAACAACATCAAACAGACATCCTAAAGATCTTTATAAAGATGGTCTAAATAGAAAGTTGTTTTTGCCCTTTATTGATATCATGGTGTCGAATTTGAATGTAGTAAAATTGTCGGCAGATGTTGACTACAGAAAGATAAAAATTGCCGGAAAGAAGAAATATTTTTTAAGTACGTCTTCCCAAGATAACAGCCAATTTAATAACCTCATATCCCAATTTAATCTTTATCGAGCTGCAGGAATAACGATACAAATGAACAGCCGTGAATTCAGAATAGAAAGGTTCGAGAGTGGTGTGGGCTTTTTGACATTCAACGAAATCTGTTCGATTCCTCTTAGTGCTTCAGATTATTTAGAAATAGTCAGCCACCTCAGATTATTGTTTTTGGATGAAATTCCAGATTTGTCGAATGGTGCAGATGATAGTGCTAAAAGATTTATTAACCTGATCGACAGTGTTTATGATAAAAAAGTAGAGCTTCTTTGTAGAGCTGAGGTGCCTCCAGAAAAATTGTATAATAGCGGGAAAAATACCTTTGAATTTCAAAGAACTGTTTCAAGGCTCTTTGAAATGCAATCGAACAGTTGGCCCGATAGAGAGAAAACTTGTTAAAGTGAGAAGGTTATCGATCCATTATAGGGAAGCACTGATACTAACTTTACGCGAACTTCATCTCCAGTAGATAACCCCTTATCTCTCGCTTTATTTTTTCCATACTTAAATGAAGATCTTTTTTTTTCGTTCCTGAAGTCTAAATTTTTTTTTAATAATACACCCTCAATTGGGAATTTTTTCAGTTTTATAAAAATACAGGATCTGGAGGAACCTGAAACTATACCATCGAAGTAATCATCAATGTGCTTAGACATAAATAGGGCTGAATAGCGATCTAAACTCTCTCGTTCGGCGCCAACCGATTTTTTTTCAGATTCGTTAATGATTTTGCAAATTGCCTTATGATCCTCCATAAATTTGAAGTCATCCATTTCCCATTTTAGAGCGAAAGCCAATGAGCGATGTACGGTAAGATCTGCATATCTTCTTATTGGAGATGTAAAATGGCAATATATCGGCAGGTTAAGTCCAAAATGTCCAACTTCTACATCGGAGTATTTGGCTTTTGGTAATATCCGCAATATAAAGTTGCTTAACAACTCTTTTTTTTCAGGATATTTGCATTGTTTTAATAGCTCATTGAATGAATTTGAAGTAACTTGTTTTCCTCTAATTGTTGCTAAATCATTAAGACTCGTAAAGATGTTTAAATCTTTTAAAGCATGTTTGTCGGGTCTTTCATGGTATCGAGAAAGGTATTTTGTAATAGATTGACTAAGGGTTTGTGACACGCAGAGATTTGAAAGTATCATAGTCATTTCAATAAGTTCGTTGCTTTTTAGACTGTTCTTTTCAAAAACGTTTGTAGGGTAACCTTTGGGAGATAATGAAATCTTTTTCTCAGCCAAATTTAAATTTAAGCGATTTTTTAAATGTGGCGATTGCTTTAGAATATTTAATGCTTTCTTATATACACTATATTTTTTTTTTGTTTTGCAATCCGATAAAAAGGTTTCAAAGTTTTTATAAGAAAAATTTTTTTCAACAGTAATTATGCCTCTGATAAATTCATGCTTTATCTTGTAACCTCTACGATCTAAGCGCATTTTGATTACTACTGCTTTTTTAGGTGAGTTTTCCTTTAACGAACAGAGATTATTACTCAAATCTTCTGGGAGCATAGGAATAACTTTATCGGGAAAATATGTTGAGTTCCCCCTTTTTAAGGCCTCTCTATCAATAATAGAATTCGGTTTGACAAAAAATGACACATCTGCAATACCAACGAATAAAACTATGCCTCCTGGATTATTCTTTGAATTATCTGTCTCTATGTAAATAGCATCATCTAAATCCTTAGCGTCATCTGGGTCTACAGTAATGAAGGGTTTGGCTATTTGATGTTCATTTTTTGAAATTTTATAATTATCAAATATTTTTTTTGCTTCATTTAGTATCCTTTTAGGAAAAAACTGTCTCAGGTTCCATTCGATCGCAGCTATTTTTGAATAGCTACTTGGACAATTTATAGAGCCAAAAATATGAAAATCGTGTATTTTAAAGTTCTTGGGATATTTTGATAGGGCCCCTATCGCAAAATATCCAAATTTTTGGTCAAAATTTGTTCCCTGTTTTAATGGAAGCACATTAAGTGGTTTATCCCTTTTATTTGATAATAGAGCTAATTTCGCGCCGGTTTGATCATTGATATACACAGCGAATATATAATTCTTTGGATATTGTATTTTCTTTAAAATCACTACCTCAGGGCTTTGTTCTTTGAGAAACTTAATTGAAGTCACCACAATGTCACCAATGTTTAGGTTGTTTTTGTCTGAAGCACTGCAAAAAAAATCGAGGGGTGAACCGCCATGTGAACCACTTAGCGTAAATATTTCGTCATGACTTTTACTTGTTATTGCAAGGATCTTTTTCGAGTTATGTACTAAAGGCTGTATAATTAATTTTTTCTTTTTTCATCTATTAAAGCGATACTCTCTTCAAGAGTGAGTGTTTTAACGGACTTTTCCTTCGGTATAGTCACATTAATCTTATTCCATTTAATATAATCACCATAGCGACCCGACATAATTTTTACTTCCTCGCCTTCTGGATGAGAACCTAACACTTTTAGCTCCTTTCCAGGTCTTCCACCCTTATTTTTTTTCTTTTCTGCTGCCTCTACCAATAATTCAACAGCTCTGTTCATGCCAATCGAAAAGATTTCTTCGAAATCCTTAATATTTGCGTATGTTCGTCCATGTTTAATATATGGACCATAAGGGCCTATAGCTGCAATAACTTCAGACTGATCTTCAGGATGTAGCCCTAATTTTCTAGGTAGCTCTAAAAATTGTCTTGCTCTCTCAATTGTAAGCTCTTCGATTGTATAGTGCTTGGGAATTGCAGCTCTTTTTGGTTTTTCCATGCCATCGAGAGCAATTTCAAGATACGGTCCATAACGCCCATTTTTTATAAATATATCGTTACCATCACTATCTTGACCTAAAGGTTCTTCTAGAGCTATTACCTCAGATGAACTTTGACTCAAGCTAGAATTTAAAGGTCTTGAGTATTTGCATTCGGGATACTTTGAACACCCGATAAATGCACCTGTCTTTGACAACTTTATCCCAAGCTCACCACTATCGCATGAGGAGCAGTTTTTCTGTATTTTTCCAGTACCATCATCGAACAAATAGTCGGCTAATTTTATATTCAAGTTATCCAAAACCTCAGTGATACTAAAGCTCATGGCATATTCCACAGATTCAGATAATTCCTCCCAAAAACTTTTAATTACATCTTTCCAATGCTTTTCACCACTAGAAATATCATCGAGGTTTTCTTCAAGCTTAGCTGTATAGTTATACTCAATGTATTTGTTGAAATATGCCTCAAGGAAAAAATTTAAAAGTCGACCAGCATCTTCGGGAACAAGCCTGTTTTTCTCTTTTTTCACATAATTTCTTTCTTGTATTTTTGATATAATCGATGCGTATGTAGAGGGCCTTCCTATACCTTCTTCTTCAAGACGCTTGATTAAAGAAGCCTCATTAAATCTTGGAGGTGGTTCAGTGAAATGTTGTTCTTTATTAATTTTTTCCAATTTCATCTTAGATTCTTCCCTAATGTCTGGGATCCTTTTATCATCATCTTCTTTTTTCGTGTCTTGGAATATTTTTAAATGCCCTTCGAATGTCACCACTTGTCCCGATAGTCTAAATTGAGTGCTATCGCATAAGGAGGAAATTAAAACTGTTGTCTGCAATACTTCTGCTGCTTTTGCTTGAGATGCCAACGCTCTTTTCCATATTAATGCGTACAAGTCCAATTCAGACTTATTCAAATTTTTTGTATTTTCGGGTGTTTTAGAAAAATCGGTAGGTCTAATACACTCATGTGCTTCTTGTGCATTCTTTGCTTTATTTTTGAACACGCGTGGCTTTTCAGGTAAATAATGGTCGCCTAAAGAATTAGAAATTTGATTTCTTGCACTAGTTATACCTTCAGGAGCCATTTCAATTCCATCTGTACGCATATAAGTGATCAGCCCAGCTTCATAAAGTTTCTGAGCGGTTGACATCACATCCCGAGGACTAACTTTTAAATTTGTACTAGCGCTTTGTTGTAATGTGGATGTGGTAAATGGAGCATAGGGATTTCGATTTCTTTTTTGACTAGTAACAGAAGTTACGTGATATTCTTTCTGCTCGAGCTCATTCGCAATTATGTTTGTTGTGTCAGAGTCCTTGAACGAAAACTTTTCAACTTTTTCATCGTTCAACAAAGAGAGGTTGGCCCGGATTACGTTATTATTTTTGTCTTTAAAATCAGCAGAAATAGTCCAATATTCCTCCGTTTTGAACTTTTCTATTTCAATTTCTCTGTCGACGACAAGTCTTAACGCAGGGGATTGAACCCGACCAGCTGATTTTGCAGCTCCTCTGAGCCTTTGCCAAAGCACTGGAGAAATATTAAAACCCATAAGATAATCTAATGTATTTCTTGCTAGATACGCCTCAACTAAATCAGTGTCTATTTCTCTGGGACTTTTAATAGCTGATAAAATGGCATTTTTTGTAATTGCATTGAATACAACTCTTTCTACAGCCATATCTGCTTTAAGTGCTTTTTTATTTTTCAATATTTCAAGAATATGCCATGAAATCGCTTCGCCTTCCCTGTCGGGGTCGGTTGCTAAGATGAGTTTAGAGCTAGACTTCAGCGCTTTAATAATCTCATCTATATGCTTTTTGCTTTTTGTATCGATCTCCCATTTGGGTTTAAAATCATTCTCAACATCAATGGAGCCATTTTTTTTGGGTAAATTTCTAACATGCCCATAGGATGCAAGAACCTTGTATTGGTCCCCCAAATATTTGTTGATTGTTTTTGCCTTTGCTGGTGACTCTACAATTACGACATTCGTCATGAAAAATCCTAACACTTTTGTTTTAAATCTTATCCAATGTCGATCTTGTCAATCTTTTTTTTAAAATATTTGATAAACATTAAATTTGTTGCGACGATTTAACCGAAAATAATGTTTGAAATAAAAAGCAAAAATTTTTAGCCTTTTTAAGTTGTTTTGATTTGTTTTATAGTAGATTTTTACAAAATGTGAGCTATATATATATCAATAGAATAATTGTAATTTAAAACTATGTTTAGGGGGTTTTATGAATAGTTTTTTGCGATGTCTTTTTAATATGTTTACGGCAGCTTCAGGCACAGTTTTTTTTACAGCGTCTGCTTCCACACTATTCGCTAATGACGGTTTAGATAAAAATTTACCTGTTATAGGAAAACCAATTCCAAATGGAATAAATTTCCAACCTCCGGTTACAGAGTTGGCTAGAGACATTCAGTGGCTAGACAATGTTCTTTTGGTCATTATTACTCTAATATCGATATTTGTGAGTGCGCTTCTTGTTTGGGTTTTTATCCGATACAATCGAAAGGCTAACCCGACACCATCTTCTACCACACACAATACTCCTATCGAAGTATTGTGGACCATAATTCCAGTATTTATATTGATTGGTATTGGAGTTATTTCGTTACCTATTTTGCTCAAACAACTTAGAATTCCAGATAGTGATGTTGTAATAAAAGCAACTGGGGCTCAGTGGTACTGGTCTTACGATTACCCTCAGCACAATTTTTCATTTGACTCGGTGATGCTTGAGAAAGAGGAACTTGCTGAGTTTGGGTACTCTCAAGATGAATATCTCTTGGCGACCGATAATCCAGTAGTTGTACCTGTTAATAAAAACATAACTGTGCAAGTGACAGCGTCTGATGTTATTCACGCATGGAAGGTCATGTCGTTTGGTGTTCACCAAGATGGAGTTCCAGGACGATTAGCTGAACTTTGGTTTAAGCCCGAAAAGGAAGGAGTATATTTTGGTCAATGCTCCGAGTTATGCGGATTAAACCATTCCTACATGCCAATAGTGGTGAAGGTTGTTAGCGAGGAAGAATATAAAGAGTGGCTCAAGAGAGCTTCACAGAAATTTGCTAGCATAAATGGTGATAGGCAAAAATCTATTGCGCTTGCAGAGAAGAATTAATTGTCAAGTTCCGATTAGATAGGCCAGTGAGTTGAGCACGTTAGAAAGCATAGATGCAAAAGAAACAGGATCCTTTAAAGACCTTTATGTGCTTTTAAAGCCTAGAGTAATGTGGCTTGCTGTGTTTACAGCTGCGGTAGGCATATTTATAGCTCCTATTCAAAATAACTTGTTTCTATCTCTCATTGTGCTGATTTGCATTTCTGTAGGTGCTGGTGCGGCTGGGGTGTTAAACATGTGGTGGGATAGAGAGCTTGACAATATGATGGATCGAACAAGTAGCCGACCTCTTCCTAATGAAAAAATAAGTTCCGATGACGCATTCGTCTTTGGTTTAAGTCTTTCAATATTTTCTGTTATGTTTTTAGGATTAGTGTCTAATTGGTTAGCTGCCTTTCTGTTAGCATTAACAATATTTTTCTATCTTGTAATTTATTCGATGTTTTTAAAAAAAGCTACGCCTCAAAACATTGTGATTGGAGGAGCTGCTGGAGCGATGCCCCCTTTGATAGGATGGGTAGCAACTACAGGAACAGTCTCTTATGAACCCCTTTTATTGTTTTTGTTTATATTTCTCTGGACACCCCCGCACTTTTGGTCACTAGCAATAGTTACTAAAGATGACTACGCTAAAGCTAGTATTCCTATGTTCCCAGTTTTATATGGGGTGGAAAAGACTAGAAGATCAATACTTCATTATACGGTTATTTTAATAATTTCCTCGCAAGTCATCTCTTTCTCAGAGATTGGTGGCCCCGTGTTTTTTTTGTTAAGTAACGTTTTAAACGCATTGTTGCTGCTTTCTGCTGTAAATCTTGTTAGGTTTAACGAAAATAATGGATATGAGAGAGAAAGACGATTTTTTAAGTTCACAATCCTATATCTGTTTTTATATTTTGGTTTTCTAGTGATAAATAGAGCTTTTGAAACTTTGGAGTATGGTATGTCGTTAGCTTGGCCAGTTCTACTCTAAAAGATTTGGTGTGAGAAGAGAGTTGAAACAATCAGAATTAAATAAGGGTACCGGCAACACCAAAATAGGAATACTACTATTTGTAGTTGTGGCGCTTATCTTCTCTATTACCATAGTTAAACTAAAGCAAGGTTCGCTTATGCAAGGGTATGACCATATCATTAGACAAAATATGTTAGAAAAAGATGATAAATAATTCTGAAAGACCAAAACGTACACCAATATACTTGATCGGACTTGTATGCATAATGCTCTCCGCATCGTTCGCAGCGGTACCTTTTTATGATTGGTTTTGCAAGGTTACAGGGTATGGCGGTACACCCGAAACTTATTCCGATTCGTTCGATGGCCCTATCTTAAATAAAACAATTAAAGTTCGATTTGATGCATCAAAGGCTAAAGATATGAGGTGGAACTTTATACCAATGCAAAATGAGGTGGAGGTCAAAATTGGAGAAACAGCGCTAGTTTTTTATGAAGCACACAATCCAACTAATGAGACTATCTCTGGTCAAGCTAGCTTCAACGTTTTTCCATTTTCAGCGGGAAACTATTTCAGTAAGATCGACTGCTTTTGTTTTGTCGAGCAAACTTTGCAGCCAGGAGAGCGAGTTAAGATGCCGGTAACGTTCTATATTGATCCAGAAATTGATGAGAATATTGAAACTAGGAATATAAAATCGCTGACATTGTCATATACTTTTTATAAACTAGAAGAAGAGACAAAATCATAAAATTTTAAGTGTGAGAGGAAAAAAATGGCACATGAAAAAAATCACGATTACCATATTCTTAATCCGAGTTTGTGGCCATTTTTAAGCGCTCTTGGGGCGTTTATACTTCTCTTTGGAAGTGTGCTGTTCATGCATGGAGGTAGTGTTTTTATCGCAGCATTAGGTCTTCTAGTGGTTTTATACTGTATGTTCGCCTGGTGGTCAGATGTAGTATTTGAAAGTAAGGACGGTGACCATACACCAGTTGTTCAGATAGGTTTGAGATATGGTGTGATCATGTTTATTACATCCGAAGTTATGTTCTTTCTCGCTTGGTTCTGGACTTTTTTTAAACATGCCCTTTACCCTATGGAGGCCGTGGGTGGTGTTTGGCCGCCGACAGGAATTGAGACGTTCGATCCTTGGCATCTTCCTTTAATAAACACCTTAATTCTACTTTGCTCAGGTGCAGCAGCAACATGGGCCCACCACGCAATTGCGCATGAGAATGATAGGAAAGGTTTGGAAAATGGCTTGATTCTGGCAATTGGGCTAGGCGCTCTTTTCACGGTATTTCAAATATATGAATATACGCATGCTTCGTTCTCCTTTTCAGGGAACATCTATGGGGCTAGCTTCTTCATGGCCACTGGATTTCATGGGTTTCATGTTCTTATTGGGACTATTTTCCTGCTTGTTTGTTTGATAAGAGCAAAAAAGGGCCATTTCTCTCCTGAAAAGCATATCGGTTTTGAAGCTGCAGCCTGGTATTGGCATTTCGTTGACGTTGTTTGGTTATTCCTGTTTGCTGCAATTTACATTTGGGGCGCTTAAGCGGGCTCAAAATTTGTTTTTAGATGAATAGAAAGTGGCTTTTTGTTGTTTTTATAGCTGTACCTGGGCTAATGCTTTTGCTTAACTTGGGAGTTTGGCAAATAAAACGACTAGCTTGGAAGGAAGCGCTATTAGAAAATATCAGTTATAATTTGAGTAGTGAACCCTCAATCTTACCAACACAGTTAAAAAAATCAGAACATAACTATAAAATGGTAGAAGTTGAAGGCTTTTTAGAGCCAAGAGCCATTTTTATTCTTACTCCAGTAAAAGGATCTGGAGCAGGTTTTAGAGTTATTTCCCCCCTGAAATTACAAGATGGAAGTAAAATTCTAATAGATAGAGGAGTTATAAAGGAACAAGATACGGACCGTTTAGAAACTCTCGGACAACAGAATTCAGTAATAGGGTATCTATTTTGGCCGAACGAGACAGATTATTTCACTCCGGATCCAAACTTTAAGCGTAATATATGGTTTTCTCGAGATCTAGAAAAAATGGCGAGCTTTCTTGAGACTCAACAAATATTGGTGGTTGCGACAGAAAATAGACTCGACCCAAGTTTAAAGATGCAAGATCCTACTAGAGAAATACCAAACAATCACCTTCAATATGCAATTACCTGGTTTATGATGTCTATATTATGGTTTGGTATGAGTGCGTACTTCGTATATAAAATGATAAAAAAAAAAGAAAATTGAGTAATGCTGTACCATTCGACAAGGGGACTAGATAATTCCAAAAACTTTAGTGAAGTCTTGCATGCGGGATTAGCTGGGGATGGTGGCTTATTTGTCCCAAAGTTCATTCCACAGTTAAATCAGAAAATTTTAAATCAATGGAGACATCTTAGTTATGAAGAGCTTGCTTTAGAGATAATATCATTATTTTCTGGCGATTGCTTTAGTAGGGCAGAGCTTTCTGAGATTGTGATTGAGTCTTACTCGGGGTTTCATCATGAGCTCAAAAGTCCCTTGATTAAATTAGAAGACAATCATTTTTTTCTTGAGTTATTTCATGGACCTACATTAGCATTTAAAGACTTCGCTATGCAGGTAATAGCAAGAATGTTTGCAAAGACCCTGCAGAAGAGAGATTTAAATATTAATATTATAACAGCAACTTCAGGCGACACGGGGTCTGCGGCTGTTGAAGCGTTCAAGGGTATATCAAACGTTAATTTATACGTACTTTATCCCCATGAAAGAATTTCACAAATACAAAGAAAGCAAATGACTACTTCAAATGCTAAGAATGTAAAAGTATTTGCTGTGCAAGGAACTTTCGATGATTGTCAATTGATAGTGAAGGCATTATTTGCGGATAAAGCGCTTGTAAGCGATGTTAATCTATCTGGTGTAAACTCAATTAATTGGGCTCGGATCCTGGTTCAAATTATTTACTATTTCTCTGCTTTTTATCAGTTGAAAGACCTTTCTGCAGGAAATTTAAGCTTTAGTGTTCCTACCGGTAATTTTGGAGATGCTTATGCTGGGTATATTTCAAAAAGGATGGGTTTACCAATAAATAAGATTATCGTAGCAACAAATAAAAATGATATCTTGGATCGAGTTTTTAAGACTGGGCTTTATAAAAGTGATAGTGTTAGCAAAACATTATCTCCTTCTATGGATATCCAAGTTGCCTCTAATTTTGAAAGACTACTATTTGATCTTTTGAATCATGATACCAAAGAGGTTAGAAGGCTAATGAATAATCTATCCAATGAAGGTCACTTTAATCTCGAAAAAAAATTATTAACAAGGGTTTCAAAAGACTTTGATAGTGGAGCTGTGACAGATACTGACACGATTGCAACAATAAATCACTTTTATAATAAGAGAGAAATAGTTTTGTGTCCTCATAGTGCTATTGGCGTGCGTGTGGCGAAAGACTTCATCGAGACAGGAGAAACAGTTGTTTCACTTGGAACTGCGCATCCAGCGAAATTTAAAGAAACTGTAGAGAGAGCATTAGAGGTGAGTATACCAATTCCCCCTGCGCTCGAAGCTATAATGGAAAAGCAAGAGAGTGTAAAAGTGATACCTCCAAATAAACACAAAGTGGCAGAAGAAATTAGAAAAAGTTTTTTAGAAGAGAATTGAGCGTTAAGGAAGTTAGATCTTAGGAATGATTTTTGGTAAACCCGAAATTATATTGAAATCAACAAAGTTAGAACTTAAAGGGCCTCAATATAGTGATTTTGACCAGTGGAGTAATCTGAGAGAGAATAGTAGAGCATTTTTAGAGTTATGGGAGCCGAAGAGAGGTAATGATTTTTTCAAGCGTAATGCTTTTAATAGTAGAGTTAGGTGGGCAAAAAAAAGTTCTAAAGCAGGCCAAGCATACCAATTTTTCATTTTCGATAAATTTCAAAATCTGTTAGGGTCAATCACTATTGAAAACATTAGGAAGGGACCCTCTAATTCGGGCACTTTGGGTTATTGGCTAGGTAAGGAGCACACAGGTAAGGGTTTTATGAGAGAAGCGGTTTTGACTATTATCGACTTTTCTTTTAACAAATTAAATATTTCAAGATTGGAGGCAGCTACCCTGCCAGAAAATAAATCTTCTCGAGCGCTATTGGAACGAGTTGGTTTTAAATATGAAGGAGTAGGACAAAGCTATTTGCAAATAAATGGTCGTTGGAGAAATCACGTTTTATATGGCTTGTTAAGAAATGACAGAAGAGGGCGAGTGAAGGAGAGCTAAAATAATAGAGAAAGAAGAAGATTACTTTGAGTTCATAAGAAATATTAGAAACACACTTTCAGATAATAGTATTACTGATATTTCTTCCTCCTATCTATCGGAACCTCGGGGTTTATATAAAAACCAATCCCGCCATGTGATTAAGCCTAGATCGACTAAAGAGGTTTCCGAGTGTTTGAAACTTGCTACAAAATATAAAATTGGAGTTGTGCCCTGGAGTGGTGGCACTGGACTGGTAGGAGGCCAAATCGCGCCAGATAAATATAGCGTGACTTTATCTTTGGAAAGAATGAATAATATTAAAAACTTTTCTTCTATCAATCAATCTGTAGAGGTTGATGCTGGTGTAATTTTGGAAACGCTTCATGAATTTGTAGACAAAAGAAATTTTTTATATCCTTTATCGATGGCATCAAAGGGGACATGTTGTATTGGTGGGAATTTGGCTACAAATGCGGGTGGAATTGGGGTATTAAAATATGGAAATGCAAGAGATCTTTGTTTAGGACTTGAGGTCGTACTGGCTGATGGCTCTATCATTAATGATATAAAGACACTTAAAAAAGATAACACAGGATACGACTTAAAAAACCTGTTTATTGGTTCTGAAGGATCTTTAGGTATTATCACCAGAGCTGTTTTAAGGCTTTTTCCTACTCCTCAAAATAAAGTTGTGGCATTTTTTGGAGTTAAAAGTTTTGATTCAGCCTTAAAAAGCTATTTAGAATTATCAAAAAGTTTTGGGCAATATTTGCAGGCGTTTGAGTTAATTAGTGATGTAGGATTGCGGTTTCTTGAAGAAACGAAAATGGTTCAATCGACCATCCAAAGAAGTAAATCAGATTGGCATGTCTTAATTGAATTTGGATACAACAATAGTTCAGTTGAACAAGATGTATATGAAGCGCTGGACAAGCTTTGTAATAAAAATATTATTTCGCATGTACTTCTTGGCAATACGGAGACTAAAGCAAGAAATTTGTGGAAAATAAGAGAAGATATACCTGAGGCTAATAGAAAAATCGGAGCAATTACGTCTCATGATATTGCTCTGCCACTGGAAAATATGGAAAGTTTTATAAATAAAAGCCTTATTGAGATAAAAGAAATAAATAAATTTCTAAGAGTAAATTGCTTTGGGCATATGGGAGATGGAAACCTACACTTTAATATATTTCCTCCTCGGGAAGAGAAAAATTCCAGCTATGTAAGGATAAAATCCAAATTGACTAAGGTAATAAATGATAATTGCAAAAGCTTAGGAGGCTCATTTAGTGCAGAGCATGGAGTTGGTCGATTAAAGGTTAAGGACTTAAAGCAGTATTGTGACCCTGGAAAATTTAGTATAATGCGACAGATCAAGAAAGCCATCGATCCTTTCACTATTCTAAATCCTGGAGTAATTTTAAGGCAAGATAATCAAGATATATAAATTAAAGATTAATGAAAAGCAGTCATAATAATCTAAGATTATTACTAGAGGCCAAGAATGACCATATTGAGATTGAAAGGTTATTAGATCTAGTTTTTACGCCTAGAAGAACACTACTTAGCTCATATCAGCTGAGGAGTTCAGCTAACAAAGTCAATAATCTTTCCTATGTGATAAAAGATTATTCGAAGAAAGTTGTTGGCTCCATCAGGTTTTGGAATATACAGGTAGATAGTCATAGTAGCAGAGGTCTTCTTCTGGGCCCTCTAGCAGTCCATCCAATATACCAAAGTGAAGGTTTAGGCGAAAAATTAGTTTCAAACAGTATAGAAAAAGCACATTCTGAAAACTGGAATTGGATTGTCTTAGTTGGAGATTTAAGCTACTACTCAAAATTCGGGTTCAGTAAAGATCCAACTCGTGGAGTATCCATTGGTAGTGGCTTTGACAATTCAAGGCTATTAGGCCTTGATATAAACGGTAAGTTTCTAAAAGAAACTGTCGGTAGTTTGATTAAAGCAAACTAGGATCAGAGAATTTCAAACTATAGATTTTGTAGACCGAAGGCATCGTGAAGACTCCTTACAGCTAGTTCCAGATACTTTCTTTCGATTAAAACTGAAAGCTTTATTTCTGAAGTTGAAATAACATTTATATTGATGTTTTCTTGTGAAAGCGTTTCGAACATTTTCTGTGCTACACCTGCGTGTGTTTTCATTCCTATTCCAATAATAGAAACCTTAGCTACATTCTTGTTTTCTATCGAGCGTTCATATGAGATAACATTATCTTCTTTCGCTTTAGATATAGCTCTCTTTGCCATACCTAACTCATCCTCAGGACAAGAAAAAGTAATGTTCGTTAATCCTGTTTCAGTATTACTCTGAACTATCATGTCAATATTTACACCTGAGCTTGCTAACGATCCAAAAATCTTCGCTGCTACTCCGGGTTTGTCTTCTATGTTTGTTAGCGTTAATTGGGACTCATTTTTTTGGAAAGCTATTCCAGATACGATATTTTTCTCCATAATTTCCTCTTCATCACAGACGAGTGTTCCCTCTTCTTTTAAAAAACTATTTAGCACTCTTATAGGTACTTTATGGCGCATTGCAAGTTCCACTGCCCGTGTCTGCAGTACATTGGCTCCGAGCGAAGCCATTTCTAACATTTCTTCAAATGAAATTTTTTTTAGTTTCGACGCATTTCTTTTGATTCTTGGGTCTGTAGTGTAAATACCTGATACGTCTGTATATATATCACATCTTTCCGCATCTATTGCGGCAGCAATTGCTACAGCTGATGTATCAGAGCCACCTCGCCCTAGTGTTGTTATTCTTCCTGCTTGCTCTATCCCCTGAAACCCAGAAACTACTGCAACTTTTACCCCCTTTTTAAAACTATTAATAATTCGGTTAGTCTTGATTTCTTCAATTTTTGCATTCGAATGAAAGCTGTCCGTTCTAATCGGAAGTTGCCACCCACGCCAGCTTCTAGAGGAAATCTCTATACCGTTTAAGGCAATAGACAAAAGAGACGAGGAGACATCCTCACCGGTAGATATTAAAGAGTCATACTCAGGATCAACCAAGTTTTTAACTCCAACCTGTTTTGCCAGATCAATTAGTTTATTAGTCTCTTTTGACATTGCAGATACGACAGCAACTACATTCCATCCATCTCTTATTTCATCAGAAATAATATCTCTCACAGCCCTTATTCTATCTATATCCGCGACAGAAGTTCCGCCAAATTTCATGGTTAAAATTTTCATTATATATTTTAATTTACTTTGTCATCACTCCACGGCAACGGAATGAAAGGAATGCCTTCATCTGCAAGATCTTTGGCTTCGTCGATAGTGGTCCTTCCTATTATTGATTTTTCTTCTTTCTCTCCATAGTGCATGGCCCGTGCTTCTATGGGAAAATTTTCTCCCACATCTTCTGCAGTTTTCTTTATCTTTTTTTTCAAAGCTCTAATTTCTTTTTCAAGAGCGCTCTGCGCAGAAATTAATGTCTTGTTCTTTCGTTCACTATCGGAAGTTATTCTTGGCGCCATTAAAGACTTCTCAACTTCTTTTGAAGAGCATATTGCACACTCAAGGTGCCCTCTTTTTTTTAATTTTTCGAATGATTCAGAGTCTGAAAACCAACTATCAAACTGATGTCCGTTTTTACAATTAAGAGTGTATTTAATCATAAATTATTCTATTTTTTTGAAACACAAAGATGCCAACTATTGACTTTCTTTTCTGTTTCTCCTCTGGGTTATTGGTTGAAAAGCGATAGAAATATGAGTTTTACAGTATGGTTTGCCTGGCTCAGATTCATGCCCACAAAACCAAAAGGTGTCTGTTGCAGGATCTCCTATTGGCCACTTGCAAGTTCTTTCAGTCAGTTCCATAAGCGAAATTTTTTTTGATTTCATTTCCACTTTAAGTAGGTTTTTCATAGTTTCTTCGCTTAAATCGGAAACAACCTCGAGGGTACTTTGACGAGAAAGCTTTGAGTTTGTTGATGGGTTAATAGATTGATCATCGTCGTTAATTTTCTCACGGAAATCTATGGGTCCTTTGGGTTTCTGCGGCCTACCTCTTTTTTTTGGTTCTTGATTTACTTTTGGTGGGCGGCCCCTTTTTCCATTTTTAATTGCTTTTATTGGATTAGCTCCACTTTTTGATATGTTTGTATCTCTATTTGATAACCCCAGCCTATGTATTTTTCCAATCACTGCATTTCTTGTTATGTCGCCTAGTTCCTTGGCGATTTCACTTGCGCTGTTTCCTTCAAGCCACATTTTTTTTAATATAGCTACGCGTTCGTCACTCCAGGCCATGATTAGCTCCAAAAGATTATGGTGTAAAATTTCACAAAAAGAACGTATACAATGGTTTTATAAATAAATAAAGGATTAGTTAAGAATTAATTATGAAACAGAAAACGGAAAATATTTATCGTTTCTCAAATTTTTTGGGTTTTTTTACACTTGTAGTCAGAGAACAGAGACGGTTTACTTCTATTTGGACCCAAACACTTCTAGCGCCTATTGTAACGAGTGCACTTTTTATAGTTGTCTTCTCATTTGTTTTCTATGATAGAAATGGGGGATCATTATCTAATAGCAATTATAGTTTGTTTCTTGCTCCCGGTATTCTTATGATGGTTACCATTCAAAATTCTTTTGCTAATACCTCTACTTCTATACTAGTTTCCAAAGTTAACGGGAACATTGTTGACACTCTAATGCCATCGTTATCTTCTCTGGAGCTGTCACTAGGTTTCATGATAGGTGGAGTGCTTAGAGGGCTATTCGTAGCAACAGGCGTTTTGGTTGTGATTTTCCCATTTTTGGGTATGTTTCCAGTTAATTTGTTTACACTATATTTTTACATAATGATGGGAAGCATTACATTTTCTCTAATGGGTATCCTAGTTGGAGTTTTTTGTAAGAAGTTTGACCAAATGAGTGCAGTTAATAATTTTTTTATTGCCCCCCTATCATTTCTTTCAGGGACATTCTATTCCGTGAGTAATCTTCCGGGGCCATTCGACGTAATCTCCCTCTTTAACCCTGTCTTTTGGCTTATGGATGGAGTAAGGTTTGGAGCACTTGGTGAATCTGAATCAAATATTTTCTTATCGTGTCTTGGAATTATGTCCGTTAACTTGATATTATTTTTAACTGTCTGGAAATGGTTTTCTGTTGGATATTTTTTAAAGGATTAACGTCAATTGAGCATAAAATTAAAATGAGAGATTTATGACTAAAATACCAAATCGACCTTCAGAGACATCATTGATGAGTACCTACAGCCGATCTGATTTGGCATTTGTTAGGGGAGAAGGCATATGGCTTTTCGATCAAAAAGGCAAAATGTTTTTAGATCTAGCTTCTGGAATAGCGGTAAATTCATTAGGCCACAGCCACCCTAAGCTAGTAAAAGTACTAGCCGATCAAGGGTCAAAACTCTGGCACACCTCAAATTTATATACAGTTCCAAATCAAGAGGACTTGGCAAGAGTACTTACCAAGAACACTTTTGCAGAGAAAGTTTTTTTTACAAACTCGGGAGCAGAAAGCGTTGAGTGTGCTATTAAGATTGCTAGAAGGTTTTTTTTTGCAAAAGGCCAATCAAATAGAAATAGAATAATCTCTTTCGCAGGATCTTTTCATGGAAGGACTATGGGTACAATGTCAGCCGCTGGTAGCAGAAAGTTATTGGAAGGGTTTGGCCCAAGGATGCCCGGTTTTGACTTAATCAAAAGATTTTCTCTTGAATTTGTTGAAAAAAAAATATCAAAAAGAACTTGCGCAATACTTGTTGAGCCAATACTCGGGGAGGGAGGAATAGTAACTCTTTCCTGTTCATTTTTAAACGGACTTAAAGAACTTTGTGAAAAATATAATCTACTGCTTATTTTTGATGAGGTTCAGTCTGGTATTGGCAGATCTGGTCATTTTTTAGCCCATGAAAGCTGTGAGGTGACTCCTGATATTGTGGCCCTAGCAAAAGGCTTGGGAAATGGCTTTCCTATAGGTGCTTGTTTAGCAACAAAAAGAGTTGCAGATTGTATGGTGCCTGGAACTCATGGTTCAACTTACGGGGGTAATCCTTTAGCTTGTGCTGTTGCGTTAGAGACAGCAAAACATATTTTAAAACCAAGCTTTCTATCTGAAATTCGTAAAAAAGGTGATTTCTTTAAAGAAAAATTAAATAGTTTGATTGATATTTTTCCCGACCAAATTTTAGAAGTGAGGGGAAGGGGGCTAATGTTGGGTTTAAAGTGTGCGAATAAAAATGTTGAGCTTATCGATATGTGTAGGCAAGAAAAGTTGTTACTGGTTCCGGGAGCATCTAATACTTTAAGAATATTACCACCTTTAACTATCACGTATAAAGAAATAGAAGAGGCCACTATAAGATTAGAACGAGCATTATTAAAAATGAGAAAACGATAGTGAATAATTTTTTGAACCTAAACGAAATTGCGCCAAAAAAATTGGAAGCCATACTTGAAGATGCGAGTAAATTGAAAAAAGCATCCCTTAACAATATTGTTTTGAATGAGCATTATAGTAGCTGTCTTAATAATACGATTACAGGATTACTATTTGAAAAGCTGTCTACTAGAACGCGTCTTTCCTTTGAGGCTGCAGTATTGAAACTTGGTGGCCAGGTTACGAATATTCGTAAAGATGAAATTCATTTAGGTCAGGGTGAAACGCTACAAGATACGAGCGCAATGTTTTCTTTGTTTTTGGATGTGCTGGTTCTTAGGCTATACGAAGAAGAAAAATTATACGAGTTTGCGCGAAATTCAAAAATTCCAATAATTAATGGCTTGACAAATGAGTCACATCCTTGCCAAGTGCTAGCAGATATATTTACATTTCAGGAATTTAGAGGCAGCATCAGCGGGAAAAAAGTTGTTTGGTTGGGGGTCGCAAACAATGTATTTCAAAGTTTTTTACATGCTGCTGTTGCTTTAAATTTTCAAATTGTTTTCTCTGGGCCATCGAAGTTTCAGCCCGGTGAAAAAATGTTAGAATTTATACAAAATCACAACTCCGATATCTTCACGATTGAACCAAATCCAGTTGTCGCAGTTGATAGCGCAGACCTTGTTGTAACAGATAAGTGGGTATCCATGCATGATAATCAGCTTCCAAAATCAGATATAGATGATTTGGCAAGCTATAGGGTGACCAAAAAACTACTCAGTTTCGCGAGAACAGATGTGTTGTTTATGCATTGTCTTCCCGCTGAAAAAGGTCAAGAGGTATCTCAGGACATTTTTGAAGACATGAGATGTGTTACTTTACAAGAGGCAGAGAATAGAATGCATGTACAAAAATCAATTCTCAGATGGTGTCTGGGTTTATATTGAATTTTTAGAAAAAGTTTAATACGAGAATGCCTAAAAGTGACACAGTCGCAAAAAACACCAAAATATTGTTAGTCAAAAACATTCTTAAATTTGAGAAGGTTCTTTTAGAAAGAACACTTTCTTTATTTTTTGGAGATTTTGATAAAGTAAAATTCTGCATCGAAGCCAATTTTAAAACTTCGTTGTTAGACGCTTTTTGTTCTTCTTCAAGCGCAACCAACTGTTTGTTAAAGTAAGCTATCATTTCTCGTTGGTGATTTTCAAGCTTATCGATAGCGACTTCAAGTTCTTTGAATGCATTGTTTTGGGCGTTTTGAAATTCATCCAAACGTTCATTCACTAAGGAAGTAACATTCTGCCTAATTTCTTCAATCTGATTGCCTGATAGAAAACGTTCTCTAACATCTTGTATGCGATCTTTAATAATGTTGTTTTCCATATTCATTTGGCCTAGTTACACTCTCTATTCTAGTATAGTTAACCTCTATATGCAAAAATTGTGCAAACCTCAGTAATTTAAACTTTGAGGCAATTGGTGCCCGCTGCCGGACTTGAACCGGCACGACTTTTAAGTCGAGGGATTTTAAGTCCCTTGTGTCTACCAATTCCACCAAGCGGGCTTAGTAACGATTAACATCCATACCTTAGTATTATATACGTTTTGGCGTCAAGAGCTTTCAATTAGTTATTGATTTTATTACAGAATGAAATATGTGAGGTGTGTCATCTATATCAATTAAGAGGCCAAATATGGAATTTATTGTCGTCTACCTCGCTATGCTGTTTGTCTATGTTGTTGTTGATTTCATATGGATAACTTTGTTTATGCAACCATACTTCACCGCAAACCTAGGTCATCTTCTTAGAGAATCAGTTGGGACCAGCTTTCTTTTAACTTACGGATCTATTTTCTTTGTATTCTACGTTTTAGGTCTTTATTGGTTTGGAGTGCGAGCTGGCGTTGCTTCAAACTCCGCTCTCACAGCGACGTTTTCAGGGGCTTTTTTAGGTTTCCTAGCTTACGGCACCTATGGCCTGACTAATTTTATTTTTTTTAGGGGGTATCCACTATCTATAACTCTTTTAGACATCACATGGGGTTCACTATTAGGAGGTGCGGTATCATTTTGTGGCTATTTAATTCTTATACGTTTTTTCTACCAAAGCTAAAATCTTAATTATCAGTTCCTCGAAATCTTTTCTCAAGATCTTGTGCATGGAAATCCTCTATCTTGTTAAAGAGATTTTCTATTGGTTTATATTCGTCACCAATCTCTATTCTCTCAAAAATTGAACTGAAATTCCTCTTAAAACAAGTCCACTGAACCTGATCTAGTGACTTGTAGAGGCAGGCTTTTATTTTAATGGTTGTTTCAGGAATAAATGGTTCTGAAATCTCACTAAAGAAGAGCATAAGATTGAAACCAAATCTTACGATTTTTGCCGCTTCTGCCTCATTAGTTTTAATGACCATCCAAGGTTGTGTACGTTGTAGATATTCATTTCCTATTGACCATATCTTTCTCAAATGTGATGAGGCTTTTCTTATTTCTATTTTTGTCATTGCCTCATCATAGTTTTTAAAAGTTTTCTCAATTTCTGAGATAGTATCAAATTCGTCTTGGGCATACCGCATGCCCTGAGGTAATGCTTTGCCAAATTTTGATAACGTAAATTTAGTTAGCCGGCTCACAAAGTTTCCCAAAACGTCTGCTAAATCTTTATTTATGCATGACTGAAAGCTCTTCCAAGTAAAATCCGAATCAGAAGTTTCTGGCGCGTTTGAGAGCAACCACCATCGCCAATAGTCCGGAGGAAATAAATCTAGTGCTTGATTCATAAAAACACCTCTTTTTTGACTAGTAGAAAATTTCCCTCCTTCATAAGTCAACCAATTAAAACCTTTAATGTAATCAACTAATTTCCAAGATTGATTGGCGCCTAAGAGAGTTGCTGGGAAAGAAAGAGTATGAAATGGAATATTATCTTTCGCCATGAATTGAACATAATGTACGTCCTTTGCCCCATGTTCGTTCAACCACCAACTTTTCCAATAGTCTGGAGACTTTTTTTTGCTAGTTGCCCAGTCGATCGTCGATGAGATGTAAGCAATTGGAGCATCAAACCAAACATAAAATACTTTGTCCTCCATTCCTTCCCAAGGCTTACCATCTTTTTCAACAGGAATTCCCCAATCCAGATCTCGAGTAATGCTGCGGTCTTGTAAACCCTCTCCATCCATTAGCCATTTCTTGGCAATAGAGGTCGTCAAAATAGGCCAATTTTTGTTAGAGTCAATCCAAGCCAAGAGCCTATCTTTAAGTTTACTCTGCATCAAATAAAGATGGTTAGTCTTCATCAAATGTAACTTTTTTGAACCAGATAAAGCAGAGCGTGGGTTGATCAGTTCACTAGCCTCCAATTGCCTAGTGCAATTTTCGCATTGATCTCCTCGAGCTCTTTCATATGAGCATTCCGGGCAAGTACCGATGACATATCTATCGGGAAGAAATCTTTTGTCTTCTTTAGAATATAGTTGTCTTTCTTCTACCGTTTTTAAAAGACCATTTTTATCTAAATTTAATGCAAACATTTTAGTAAGTTCATGATTGCTAGTTGATGACGAACGCCCAAAAAAATCAAAAGAGAGAAAAAATCGTTCTGATAGATCTCTTTGGACCTCCCACATTTCCCTGCAATACTCTTCTATGGATGTTTGATTTTCAATAGCTGCTAGTTCAGCAGGAGTTCCATGCTCATCGGTTGCACAAATAAAGGCAACTTCATGACCGTTAGCTCGCATGTATCTTGCATAGAGGTCCGCAGGAAGTTGGCTTCCAACTAAATTTCCTAAGTGCTTTATGCCGTTTATGTAAGGTAACGCTGATGTAATGAGAATTCTTTTCATAATAAACTCTATTTTTAATTAAATATTTTTTTAAAGTACAAATATGTATATGTCCAAAAAAAATCTTTTAACTTTTGATTGCATAGCGTTTGCCATAGTACTTGTATCTTGATTATTAAAAGTTTTTTAGTTAATGATTAATAGTTATTCGCAGGGGTTTAGCTCAGTTGGTAGAGCATCGGTCTCCAAAACCGAGGGTCGTGGGTTCGAGTCCCTCAGCCCCTGCCAGTGCTAGCTTTTTTATTCCTACACTAAATGCTACTTGAAATATTATTTGCTAGCATCTATACAGTAACAGAAAAGAGGAAACAGTGAACAACATCTTCAAATTTATACAGCAAAGTCGTCAAGAAGCGTCCAAAATTGTTTGGCCAACTCGTAGAGAAACAACGACCACCACCATAATGGTGTTTATAATGGTTGCAATTTTAGCAACATTCTTCTTGATTACAGACTCAATTATATCTTTTTTACTAAGGATTATTTTGAGTTTAAATTTGTAGACTTGTTATTCAACAAAAATTAAACATAACTGAGGTCGAAATAGTTGACCTAACTGATTTTTTTCATTAAAGGTTTCCAGAAAACAAATGGATAAGTCAAAATGGCTATGCGATGGTATTCGGTGAGCGTTTTCTCCAATTTTGAGAAAAAGGTAGCTGAGAGTATAAAAGAAATGGTTGTTCAAAACAACTTAGAGAGTGAGGTATCGGAAGTTTTGGTGCCAACCGAAGAAGTATTAGAAATACGTAGGGGCAAAAAAGTTCAAAGGGAACGAAGGTTTATGCCAGGTTACGTTCTTGTGAAGATGGACATGAGTGAGGAAGTATATCATGCGATTAAGGGAATCAACCGCGTGTCGGGATTTCTGGGAGCCCATGGCAAACCAACGCCATTACCAGATGCAGAAGTCGCTAGAATAATCAATCAAGTAGAAGAGGGTGGAGACCAACCAAGATCTCTGATAGCATTCGAAGTAGGTGAAAAGGTTAATGTCACTGATGGCCCGTTTGAAGGTTTTGCTGGCTCGGTGGAGGAAGTAGACGATATAAACTCAAGGCTGAAACTGACAGTGTCAATATTTGGCAGAGCTACCCCTGTAGAGTTAGAATTTACACAAGTTCAAAAGCAAAATTAATATTAAATGTATGGAAAAGGAAAATAGTACATGGCAAAAAAAATAGAGGGCTACTTGAAACTGCAAATTCCAGCAGGAAAGGCCAATCCATCGCCGCCCGTAGGCCCAGCTCTGGGGCAACGGGGACTTAACATTATGGAGTTTTGTAAAGCTTTTAACGCTAACACACAGGACATGGAGCCTGGCGCTCCTTGCCCAACAGTCATTACTTACTATGTGGATAAGTCATTCTCTATGGACATTAAAACTCCGCCTGCTTCATTTTTTTTGAAAAAGGCGTCTGGTTTAAAGGCCGGTTCTTCTACAGCCGGAAAGGAAACTGCTGGCACTGTCACATCTAACCAAGTTAGAGAGATTGCGGAGTCAAAAATGAAGGATCTGAACGCAAATGATATTGATGGCGCAATGCAAATAATTTTGGGCTCGGCGAGATCTATGGGTATTGAAGTTAAGGATTAAGTAGGAGATCTATAGAAATGGTAAAAACAGGGAAAAACTTTTTAAATGCTAAGAAATCATTCGAAGGCAAGCACGACCTGAGCCTAGATGAGGCTGTAAATTTAGTTAAAAATAATGCTTCTGCTAAATTTGATGAAACAGTGGACATTGCAATTAATCTCGGTGTTGACCCAAAGCATGCGGATCAAATGGTTAGAGGAGTATGTGCTTTACCTCATGGCAACGGGAAAAATGTGAAGGTAGCTGTATTTGCTAAAGGTGAAAAAGCCGAGGAAGCAAAAAAAGCTGGAGCAGATATAGTTGGTGCAGAAGATTTAATGGAGACGATTCAGGGGGGGACAATTGACTTTGATCGCTGCATTGCGACGCCCGATATGATGGCAATTGTTGGAAGATTAGGCAAAGTGCTTGGTCCAAGAAATTTAATGCCAAACCCTAAAGTAGGTACTGTTACGGTGGATGTTGAAAAGGCTGTAAAATCGGCCAAATCTGGAGAAGTGCAGTTTAAAGTAGAAAAATCTGGGGTTGTCCAAGCAGGCTTAGGCAAAGTATCATTTGACAAACAAAAAATTTCGGAAAATATTACAGCATTTATCGAATCAGTAAACAAGGCAAAACCGGCAGGAGCGAAAGGTTCGTATTTGAAAAGGATCTCAGTAAGCTCAACTATGGGACCAAGCGTTACTTTAGACAGCAGCCAATTTGCAAGCTGATATAATTCATGGGTTGAGAAACTCGTGCACGTTTAATAGTGTTAGTTTAACAAGGGCTAATACTAAGTCGAAGATGGTGGGTTTCTAATAGTGTAAATCCTGCCTGAGGCAGGTAGAATTGTTGAAACTATTTTTATAGTTAAGTTCACCTACCTGTTTTGTTAAAGGAGCAATCCTTTTTTAGCCTCAAGCAGTAATTACTGTGGATGGCACAAACGTTGGAGTGGAATAGTTGGATAGAGCTAGAAAAGAACAGGTAGTAAGTGAATTAAAGGATGTTTTTGAGCATTCTGGAATAATCGTTGCTGCGAAGTATGCAGGGATCACTGTTGCTGAAATGTCAGATCTCAGAAATAAGATGCGCGAAAATAGCGCTAACGTTAGGGTGGCGAAAAACAGACTAGCGCGTATCGCTATAGAAAAGTCCCCACCTGAGGGTATGAAGCACTTGTTGGTAGATCAGATAGTTTTATTGTATTCAGAAGACCCGGTGACGGCAGCTAAAATATCTGTTGAATTTGCGAAAACTAACGAGAATCTTAAGATCGTTGGCGGAGCTATGGGCGACAAGATATTGGACTCCAATGGTGTAACTGAAGTCTCAAAACTACCTTCAAGAGATGAAGTGTTGTCAAGCATTAGTGCTCTTATTACAGCACCAGGAGGTAATCTGGCGGCAAACGTAACTGGTCCAGCTTCAGCAATCGCAGGCGTTTTAGAAAACATTGGGGGAGACTAGGTATAGTTTTTCCTTTAACTTTAAAATTATTAAGAAATGGGTGAAAAATAATGGCTGATTTAAAAAAACTTGCAGAAGATATCTCCAAACTGTCTCTCGTAGATGCAGTTGAATTGAAAAACATACTTAAGGATGAGTACGGCATTGAGCCTGCTGCAGGTGGTGCAGTAATGGTAGCAGGAGCGGCTACCGGTGCACCTGGTGGAGCTGATGGAGCTGCTGGTGGAGATGAAAAAAGTGAATTTAATGTTATTCTGAAAGCAGCTGGTGATAAAAAGATTAACGTTATTAAAGAAGTTAGAACCATTACAGGTTTAGGTCTTAAAGAGGCAAAAGACCTTGTCGAAGCCGGTGGGAAAGCAGTTAAAGAAGGTGTGCCAAAAGACGAGGCTGAGGAAATTAAGAAGAAACTTGAGGAGGCAGGAGCTGAAGTCGAGCTATCTTAAGGTTGATACCAACGATGCCAACTTCAGTAACCTACTACAAATACTTAATCTCTTTTCGGGAGTGCTTTGGGAGAGCACATGAATTGGAAGAGCTTTTGAAATTTAGTGATCTAATATCCCGTTCAGATCAAAAAAACAAAGATCAGAGGTTTCCATGAGCAAAGATGTTTTTACAAAGAGCCGAATAAGAAAATATTTTGGCAAAATCAGGGAGGTTGCAGAGATGCCCAACCTCATTGAAGTTCAAAAGTCATCATATGACTTATTTCTAAACTCTGGAGAAGGATCCGAGCCCAAAAAAGGAGAAGGCTTGAGAGGAGCGTTTGAGTCAATATTTCCAATAACTGACTTTAATGAGACCGCGGTCTTGGAGTTTGTTTCATACGAATTAGAAAAACCCAAATATGATCTTGAAGAGTGTCATCAAAGAGACCTCACTTTTGGTGCTCCCCTCAAAGTAAAGTTGCGTTTGATAGTGTTTGAAATTGATGAGGTAAGTCAGGCAAAGTCTGTCAAAGGAATTAAAGAGCAGGATGTATACATGGGTGACATTCCTCTTATGACCCCTAATGGGACATTTCTAGTCAATGGTACGGAAAGGGTTGTTGTTTCCCAGATGCATAGATCTCCTGGGGTATTTTTTGACAATGACAAAGGCAAGACTCATTCTTCTGGTAAAATACTTTTTACTAGTCGTATCATCCCTTATCGAGGCTCTTGGCTTGATTTTGAGTTTGATGCCAAAGACTTAGTATATGTAAGAATAGATCGTAGAAGAAAAATTCCAGTTTCTACTCTTCTTTTTGCCTTGGGTTTAAATCAAGAAGAGATTTGCGAGACCTATTATCATCAAGTCACGTATCGCTTAGTAGAAGGCAACAAATGGTCGACTCCTTTTTACCCATCGAGATTTAGGGGTGTTAAACCGTTATTTGACTTGGTTGATTCTAAAACAGGTGAGGTTATCGCAGAAGCAGGCAAAAAGATCACTCCCAGATTTGTCAAGGAAATAGAAGATTCCAACTCTGTTAAGGAGATTTTAGTGCCTTTCGAATCCATAATCGGCCGGTTTGCGTCAAATGATATTATCAATGAGAAAACTGGTGAGATATGGCTAGAAGCCGGGGAAGAGATAACTTGTGATTTTGATCAGAAAAGTGGCTCTATAACAGGTGGTAATTTAAAAACGCTCTTCGATAATGGAGTGACTGAAATACAAACACTGGACATCGATCATGTGAATGTTGGTCCATATCTCAGAAACACAATAGCGTCAGACAAAAACTTTAATCGTCAAATGGCACTTGAAGACATATATAAAGTCATGAGACCCGGAGAACCGCCTACAATAGATGCTGCTGCAGATTTATTTGAGTCTCTCTTTTTTGATGAAGAAAGATACGACCTGTCAGCTGTTGGAAGAGTTAAATTAAATATGCGTCTTGATCTCGACGCGCCAGACACAACTCGCATACTGAGGAAGGAAGACATTGTAGCAGTAATAAGAGCTCTCGTGGAACTGAAGGATGGCAAGGGTGAAATTGATGATATAGATCACTTGGGAAATAGAAGAGTTAGATCTGTCGGAGAGTTGATGGAAAATCAGTATAGGGTTGGGTTGCTAAGAATGGAGAGAGCCATACGAGAGCGAATGTCTTCTGTAGAAATTGACACTGTGATGCCTCAAGATCTTATTAACGCTAAACCTGCGGCTGCAGCTGTAAAGGAGTTTTTTGGATCGAGCCAATTATCACAATTCATGGATCAGACCAACCCATTATCTGAGGTAACTCACAAGAGACGCCTCTCTGCGCTTGGACCTGGCGGATTAACTCGCGACAGAGCGGGATTTGAGGTTAGGGACGTTCATCCTACTCATTATGGAAGAGTTTGTCCAATAGAAACACCTGAGGGTCCAAATATAGGATTGATCAATTCACTAGCTTCGTTTGCGAAAGTGAATAAATACGGGTTTATTGAAACGCCCTACAGGCGAGTTGAGAATGGAAAGGTTACTGATGATGTAGTTTATATGTCGGCTACAGAGGAGATGAAGTATACAATTGCGCAGGCTAACGCAAAACTTAACGCAGATGATGCGTTTGAGAATGAATTAGTATCAACTCGTAGGTTCGGAGATTATATGTTATATCCATCCGCTTCAGTTGATTATATTGATGTTTCACCAAAGCAGTTAGTGTCTGTGGCAGCCTCATTAATTCCTTTTTTGGAAAATGACGATGCTAATAGAGCATTGATGGGGTCAAATATGCAAAGGCAAGCTGTCCCATTGTTAACTGCCGAGGCACCTTTTGTTGGGACTGGTATGGAGTCAGTTGTAGCAAAAGACTCTGGTGCTGCAATTGTAGCAAAACGCTCTGGAGTGATTGATCAGGTCGATGCAATGAGGATCGTTGTAAGAGTTACGGATGAAGTGGATCTCGGTGATCACGGGGTTGACATTTACAGATTGAGAAAGTTTCAAAGGTCTAATCAAAACACTTGTATCAATCAGCGGCCATTAGTGAAAAAAGGTGATCATGTCTTGAAAGGGGAGGTGATAGCGGATGGTCCCTCTACCGACATGGGAGAACTGGCATTGGGGAAAAATGTGTTGGTCGCCTTTATGCCATGGAACGGCTATAACTATGAAGATTCAATTTTAATTTCGGAAAGACTTGTTAAAGATGACGTGTTTACATCGGTTCATATTGAAGAATTTGAGGTAGCTGCTAGAGATACGAAGCTAGGTCCGGAAGAGATTACTAGAGATATACCGAATGTAGGCGAAGACTCTTTAAGAAATTTGGATGAAGCTGGCATCGTCTATATTGGAGCAGAGGTTGGACCAGGTGACATCCTAGTCGGAAAGATTACTCCAAAAGGGGAAAGCCCAATGACACCTGAGGAAAAACTTCTTAGAGCTATATTCGGTGAGAAAGCTTCAGATGTGAGAGATACGTCTCTTAGGATGGGTCCAGGAGATCATGGGACTATTGTAGAGGTTAGAGTTTTCAACCGGCATGGGATCGAAAAAGATGAGCGTGCTTTGCAGAATGAGAGACATGAAATAGAGCGATTAAGTAAAGATAGAGACGACGGCTTAGAGATATTGGAAAGGAATATATATTCGAGATTAAATGATCTTTTAGTTGGTAAGAAAATAAATGATGGGCCTAAAGGTGCTGTTAAGGGTTCAAAGATAACTCAAGATAAACTAGACAGTTTGTCCAAGGGACTTTGGTGGAAATTTTCTTTGGAGGCAGAAAGTGACGCAAAAAAAATGGAAGCGTTACAAGAGCAATTTGAGAAACAAAAACAGCTTGCAAATGACTCCTATCAAGACAAAGTTGAAAAGGTAAGAAGAGGAGATGATTTACCACCCGGTGTAATGAAAATGGTAAAGGTATTTGTCGCTGTTAAACGAAAGCTTCAACCAGGTGATAAAATGGCTGGAAGGCACGGTAATAAGGGTGTTATATCGAAAGTTGTACCTGAGGAGGATATGCCCTTTTTAGAAGATGGGACAACGGTAGATCTCGTATTGAATCCTCTTGGAGTTCCAAGCAGAATGAACGTTGGTCAAATTCTTGAAACCCATATGGGGTGGGCTGCAAAATCTTTAGGGGAGTCCATAAACAATGCAATCTCTGAGTTCAAAAAAAGCAATGACCAGAAAATTTTAGAAAATGCATTGTCAAATGCTTATGGAAGCGATGACTTTAAAAAACAAATTAAAGGGTTGTCTGCCGATAATTTGCTCACCGTAGCAAGCAATGTCAAGAAAGGAGTTCCTATTGCAACTCCCGTTTTTGATGGGGCAAAAGAAAGCGACGTTACTGAGGCTCTCCGCAGAGCTGGTTTAGATGAAAGCGCTCAGTCAATTCTTTTTGATGGTAGAACGGGAGAGCAATTCGCGAGACCAGTTACGGTTGGTGTTAAATATATTTTAAAGTTACATCATTTGGTGGACGAGAAAATACATGCAAGATCTACCGGTCCATACAGCTTAGTCACACAGCAACCATTGGGAGGCAAGGCGCAATTTGGAGGTCAAAGGTTTGGTGAAATGGAAGTTTGGGCCTTAGAAGCATATGGGGCAGCATACTCCCTCCAAGAAATGTTAACTGTTAAATCTGATGATGTGGCTGGTAGAACAAAGGTCTATGAAAGTATAGTTAAAGGAGAGGATAATTTCGAGGCTGGAATTCCTGAATCGTTTAACGTGCTGGTGAAAGAGATTAGATCTCTGGGCCTCAATATAGAGCTGTTAGATGATGAAATTAATTAGTTTCTTGCTATATGCAAACTTGAACATTTTATAGGATGTAAAAATGAATAAAGAAATAACGAATCCGTTCGGCAAACCACAAGCACTCAAGACCTTCGATGAGATAAGAATTTCTATTGCCTCACCTGAAAGAATATTGAGTTGGTCTTTTGGTGAAATAAAAAAACCCGAAACTATTAATTATCGTACTTTTAAGCCTGAAAGAGATGGATTGTTTTGCTCAAGAATATTTGGGCCAGTTAAAGACTATGAGTGTCTCTGTGGTAAATACAAAAGGATGAAGTATAGAGGAGTTACGTGCGAAAAGTGTGGGGTTGAAGTAACTTTGCAAAAAGTAAGACGAGAAAGAATGGGTCATATTGAACTTGCTTCTCCGGTTGCACATATTTGGTTCTTAAAATCTCTTCCGTCTAGAATTGGGTTAATGCTGGATATGACCCTACGGGATTTAGAGAGAATACTGTACTTTGAGCAATATGTAGTCATTGAGCCTGGTTTGACCGACTTGAAGGCAGGGCAATTACTTTCAGAAGAAGAATATTTAGATGCTCAAGATCAATATGGCTTGGACGCTTTCCAAGCAGGTATCGGGGCCGAAGCGATCAGGGAAATGCTTATGGCGATTGACGTTGATTCAGAGGCTGAGAAACTTAGAGAAGAGCTTAAAGAGGCAACAGGTGAACTTAAACCAAAGAAGATAATAAAGAGACTGAAGCTTGTTGAAAATTTTAGAGAAAGTTCTAACAAGCCCGAATGGATGATTATGACAGTAATCCCGGTAATTCCGCCTGAGCTAAGACCTTTGGTGCCGTTGGACGGTGGAAGGTTTGCAACTTCGGATCTAAATGACCTTTACAGGAGAGTCATTAATAGGAATAACAGGTTGAAAAGGTTAATGGAATTGAAAGCACCTGATATCATTATTAGAAATGAGAAAAGGATGCTTCAAGAGTCAGTTGATGCGCTCTTTGACAATGGGCGGCGGGGACGAGTGATAACTGGAGGGAATAAAAGACCCTTGAAATCCCTTTCCGATATGCTTAAAGGGAAGCAAGGTCGTTTCAGGCAGAATCTTTTAGGGAAGCGGGTTGACTTTTCAGGTCGTTCGGTAATTGTTACTGGGCCTGGGTTAAAACTGCATCAGTGTGGGCTTCCAAAAAAGATGGCTCTAGAGCTTTTTAAACCATTCATTTACTCAAAACTCGAAGCTCGTGGTCTTTCCTCTACAGTAAAACAAGCAAAAAAAATGGTAGAGAGAGAAAGACCAGAAGTTTGGGATATATTGGAGGAGGTAATTCGAGAGCATCCAGTGCTCCTAAATCGCGCACCAACTCTACATAGACTTGGAATACAGGCTTTTGAACCAGTATTAATTGAGGGAAAAGCGATAAACCTACACCCCTTGGTATGTTCAGCTTTTAATGCCGACTTTGATGGTGACCAGATGGCTGTTCACGTACCTTTAAGTTTAGAGGCGCAGCTTGAGGCTCGTGTTTTAATGATGTCGACTAATAATGTACTCTCTCCTGCCAATGGTAAGCCAATTATAGTTCCCTCCCAAGACATGGTTCTAGGGTTATACTACATTTCTCTTATGAGAGAAGGGCAGATAGGTGAAGGAATGATCTTTTCCTCTGTAGAGGAGGTTGAGCATGCTCTCGAAGCTGGTGTCGTCAATATTCATTCAAAGATCACAGCAAAGGTTGCTCAAATAGATAGTGGTGGCGAAACATTTTTCAAAAGGTTCGAGACTACTCCCGGTAGGCTTAGACTTGGGGCCTTACTACCAAAGAACCATAAAGCACCATTTGATATCGTAAACCGACTTTTAAGGAAGAAAGAAGTTGGGGAGGTTATCGATACTGTTTACAGGCATTGTGGACAAAAAGAGTCTGTTATATTTTGTGATCAAATTATGCAACTTGGTTTCCATGAGGCCTTCAGGGCGGGAATATCTTTTGGTAAAGATGACATGGTTATTCCAGAGACAAAATGGGACTTTGTAAACGAAACGAGAGACCAAGTCAAAGATTTTGAAAGACAATATATGGACGGTCTGATTACACAGGGTGAGAAGTACAATAAGGTAGTAGATGCATGGTCAAAATGTTCAGATTTGGTCGCCGACGCAATGATGGCAGATATTTCTTCCACCAAAAAAAGTGATGATGGATCTGAATTAGAGCCTAATTCGGTTTACATGATGGCGCACTCCGGTGCTCGAGGTTCACCTGCTCAAATGAAGCAATTAGGTGGAATGCGTGGTCTTATGGCAAAGCCATCCGGGGCTATTATAGAGACGCCAATAATAGCCAACTTTAAGGAAGGTTTATCTGTTTTAGAGTATTTTAACTCGACACATGGAGCGCGAAAGGGCCTCGCTGATACAGCCTTAAAAACTGCTAACTCAGGATATTTGACGCGACGTTTAGTTGATGTTGCTCAAGATTGCATAGTTAGAATGAACGACTGCGGAACTGAATCATCGATAAAGTGCGAGGCAGCAGTCAGTGATGGCGAAGTAGTGGCCACTTTGTCCGAGCGGATATTAGGTAGGGTGGCAGCAGAGGATATAAAAAGCCTATCAGATGATAGTGTGATATGTAGCAAAGGCTCGATGATAGACGAGCGCATTGCTGATCTGATTGAAAAAGCGGATATCACAACCGTACAAATACGGTCACCTTTAACATGTGAAGCTGAAGACGGAATATGCGCCACTTGCTATGGAAGAGATCTGGCTAGAGGAACACCGGTTAATCCTGGAGAAGCCGTTGGAATTATTGCCGCACAATCAATCGGTGAGCCAGGAACACAGCTTACCATGAGAACTTTTCACATAGGGGGTATCGCGCAGGGTGGATCACAGTCATTTATGCAATCCAATCATAGTGGGGTAGTAGAGTTTAAAAGTGCAAATATTCTTACTAACGGACAAGGTGAAGAAATTGTTACCAGTCGCAGTATGGAGCTTGTAATAAACAACGAAAAGGGTGTTGCTCTCAGTTCTCATAGGCTTTCTTATGGAACTAAACTATATGTCAAGCAGAAACAAAAAATATCTGCAGGCGACAAGCTATTTGAATGGGATCCATATACGCTTCCTATAATTGCAGAAAGAGGTGGCATCGTAAAGTTCGCTGATTTGATACCGGGGGTGTCAGTAAGGGAAGATGTGGACGACGCTACAGGAATATCACAAAAAATAGTTTCAGACTGGAGGGCCTCTTCTAAAGGTAGTTCTTTGCAGCCAGAAATTATAATTGTGGACAAAGAGACTGGTGAGCCTGTTAGGCTTGAAAATGGTAATCCTGCTGTTCACCCAATGTCAGTTGATGCTATAATGTCAGTTGAGGATGGATCTGAAATCCAACCAGGGGATGTATTAGCAAGGATCCCTAGAGAGGGTGCAAAGACCAAAGATATTACCGGTGGTTTGCCTAGAGTTGCAGAGCTGTTTGAAGCTCGAAGACCTAAAGATCATGCCATAATCGCTGAGATAGATGGATATGTGCGTTTTGGAAAGGATTATAAAAACAAAAGAATTATCGCTGTTGTCCCTGATGGAAATGATGACGAAGCAGTTGAATATGCAGTACCAAAGGGAAAACACATACCTGTTCAAGAGGGAGATTTCGTGAGGAAGGGCGAATACATAATGGAAGGCAACCCTGCTCCACACGATATTCTAGCAATAATGGGAGTAGAAGCGCTAGCTGAATACATGATCAATGAAGTGCAGGATGTATACAGGCTACAGGGTGTGAAGATTAACGATAAGCACATAGAAGTGATTGTTAGACAAATGCTTCAGAAATGGGAGATAACAGATAGTGGAGGAACTATATTGCTTAAAGGTGAGCAGGTTGATAAGTCAGAGTTCTTGGAGGCAAATGAAAAAGCTTTAGAACAAGGCTTACAGCCAGCTAAGGGTGGGCCGGTCCTATTGGGGATAACTAAAGCAAGTTTGCAGACAAGAAGTTTTATTTCCGCTGCATCGTTCCAAGAAACAACTAGAGTGTTAACGGAAGCATCAACCCAAGGTAAAAAAGACAAACTTATAGGCCTAAAAGAGAACGTTATAGTAGGGAGGTTAATCCCAGCAGGGACTGGAGGTTCAGCAAGAGAAATTAGAAAAGTTGCTGCTATGCGTGACTTACAAATTCTAAATGAGCGTTCTGAGGCAGAAAATCTTGAAGAAGAGGTTGTAAATACAAGTGATGACGTAGAAAAAACTTAAATTGGAAGATATAAAAGTCACACAACGCAAGTTTAGTAGTATTTGGTGTTGACAGTGACGAATTAAGTTTATAAATTCGCGCAAAATCGTTGAATCAGTAGTTAAACATTCAGAAATTTAAAAGGCAAGATTACATATTTGTTAATCCTCTGCATTGTGGAAAAGGGTCTTAATTGATCCATTTTAAGGAAGGTTAGAGGCAAAATGCCAACTATACAGCAGTTGATAAGAAAGCCGAGGAAGCCTAGAACATATAGGCAGAAGTCGATGCATCTCCAAGCATGTCCGCAAAAGAGAGGCGTGTGTACCAGGGTTTACACCACAACCCCTAAAAAACCCAACTCCGCGATGCGTAAGGTTGCTAAAGTAAGGTTGACCAATGGTTACGAAGTTATTTCTTACATACCAGGAGAAGCACATAATCTTCAAGAGCACTCAGTTGTTTTAATTAGAGGCGGAAGAGTTAAAGACTTGCCTGGGGTTCGGTATCACGTGCTTAGGGGAGTGTTAGATACGCAGGGTGTTAAAGACAGAAAACAGCGTAGATCAAAGTACGGCGCAAAGAAACCAAAATAAAGAAAAATGAAAAATGTCACGTAGAAGAAGAGCTGAGAAAAGAGAGATATTGCCTGACCCTAAGTTTAAAGACTTGGTCCTGTCAAAGTTTATGAACAATTTAATGCTTGATGGAAAAAAGTCAGTGTCAGAAAAGATAGTTTACGGTGCTTTTGATGAGATTGAGAACAAAATGAAAAGACCTCCGCTAGAGGTTTTTCATGAAGCTCTCGACAACATAAAACCAGCAGTAGAAGTGAGATCTCGTAGAGTAGGTGGAGCAACATATCAGGTGCCAGTTGAGGTTAGGCCGCAGCGCAGAGAAGCGCTCGCTATTCGCTGGCTGATAAAGGCTTCAAGGGATAGAAACGAAAAAACCATGAAGGACAGGTTGGCTTCCGAACTCATAGACGCTGTAAATACACGAGGTTCCGCGGTCAAAAAGAAAGAAGATACACACAAGATGGCAGAAGCAAATAAAGCTTTTAGTCATTACAGGTGGTAATGGAAGAGTAAGAAATATGTCTAGAGAATATACTTTAAATCTTTACAGAAACTTTGGTATTATGGCTCATATCGATGCAGGTAAGACTACATGTACAGAACGGATACTTTATTACACAGGAAAGTCTCATAAAATTGGAGAGGTGCATGACGGGGCCGCGACAATGGATTGGATGGAGCAGGAACAAGAGAGAGGGATAACGATTACCTCAGCTGCCACTACAACATTTTGGGAGAGAACCGAAGATGGTGAAAAGCCACTATCGCCGAAACACCGGTTCAACATAATTGATACACCGGGTCACGTTGATTTTACGATAGAAGTTGAAAGATCACTTGCCGTTTTGGATGGAGCAGTTTGTGTCCTGGACGCCAACGCTGGCGTGGAGCCTCAGACCGAGACCGTATGGAGACAGGCCGATAGGTACAAAGTTCCGCGAATTGTTTTTGTAAACAAGATGGATAAAATAGGAGCTGACTATTATCAGTGTGTGAAAATGATTAAAGATCGGACAGGAGCAATCCCATGTCCAATACAATTGCCTATTGGGTCAGAAACTAACCTCGAAGGAGTAATCGACCTTGTTACGATGAAAGAATGGACTTGGGCTGGAGAAGATCTCGGAGCAAGCTGGACATGTCAAGATATTAGACCTGATCTGATCGAAACTGCTGAAAAATACAGGGGAGAGATGATTGAAATAGCCGTAGAGATGGATGACTTGGTAATGGAAAAATATCTGGAAGGAGAAGAGCCAGACGAACTGACCCTAAGAGATCTTTTGCGAAAGGGTACTCTCAGTATGGCTTTTGTACCCGTGCTTTGTGGATCAGCCTTTAAGAACAAAGGTGTACAGCCTCTTCTAAATGCAGTTATTGATTATCTACCAGGCCCTTTAGACGTACCCGCATACATGGGGTTTAAGCCAGGCGACGAAAGTGAAGTGAGAGATATAGAGAGATCAGCGGATGACAGTCAACCTTTTTCTGGGCTAGCATTCAAGATAATGAATGATCCATTCGTTGGGTCACTAACCTTCACACGAATATATTCAGGGGTTATAAAAAAAGGAGATAGCTTTTTAAACTCCACCAAAGGTAAAAAAGAGCGTGTTGGCCGTATGATGATGATGCACTCAAATAATAGAGAAGAAATTGATGAAGCCTATGCTGGGGACATAATTGCCTTAGCGGGCTTAAAAGACACGACAACCGGGGACACTATATGCGATACAGTTAAACCGGTTGTATTGGAAACCATGACATTTCCGGACCCTGTAATAGAGATTGCAGTTGAGCCAAAAACTAAGAATGACCAAGAAAAAATGTCTGCTGGATTGCAGAGGTTGGCTGCAGAAGATCCATCGTTTAGGGTCGAAACGGACCTAGAGTCTGGGCAGACGATAATGAAAGGCATGGGTGAACTACATTTAGATATTTTGGTTGATAGGCTCAAGAGAGAGTTTAAAGTTGAGGCAAATATAGGTGCACCACAGGTTGCTTACAGAGAGACAGTTAGTAACGAAGCTGAAATTGATTACACTCATAAAAAGCAGTCTGGCGGAGCTGGTCAGTTCGCGAGGGTGAAGTTAATCATTTCTCCAACTGATCCTGGAGAAGGTTATTCGTTTGAAAGTAAAATAGTGGGTGGGGCAGTGCCTAAAGAGTATATTCCTGGGGTAGAAAAAGGGATACAATCTGTAATGGATAGTGGGCCATTGGCAGGATTCCCCGTAATCGATTTTAAGGTGGCGTTGATTGATGGTGCTCAACATGATGTCGACTCGAGTGTACTAGCATTTGAGATTGCTTCTAGAGCAGCCATGAGGGATGGATTGAAGAAGGCGGGAGCAAAGCTGCTAGAACCGATAATGAAAGTTGAAGTAGTTACTCCTGATGAGTATACCGGTAATATTATCGGCGATCTAACATCTCGCCGTGGCATGGTTACCGGACAGGAAACGAGAGGAAATGCGATAGTAGTAAATGCACTTGTGCCACTCGCTAATATGTTTGGTTACATCAATAATTTAAGATCTATGTCGTCAGGACGGGCTCAGTTCACAATGATTTTTGAGAAATATGAGGCTGTACCATCAAATATTTCTGAAGAAATACAAGCCAAGTTTGCTTAAGTAAAAAAAAGGAATTTTAGAGAAGAGGAGAAAAAAATGGCAAAAGAAAAATTCGAACGAAATAAACCCCACGTCAACGTTGGAACTATTGGGCACGTTGACCACGGAAAAACCACCCTAACGGCGGCAATAACTAAGCAGTTTGGTGACTTTAGAGCATACGATCAAATCGATAATGCTCCTGAGGAAAAAGCTAGGGGAATAACTATCTCAACAGCTCACGTAGAATATGAGACAGATGCGAGGCACTATGCACATGTAGATTGCCCTGGCCATGCTGATTATGTAAAGAACATGATCACTGGAGCCGCACAAATGGACGGTGCCATTTTAGTTGTTAATGCAGCTGATGGTCCAATGCCCCAAACAAGAGAGCACATCTTGCTGGCGAGACAAGTTGGTGTTCCGGCGCTGGTCGTATTTTTGAACAAAGTTGATCAGGTCGATGATCCTGAATTATTAGAACTCGTTGAAATGGAAGTGAGAGAACTACTTTCATCTTACGAGTTCCCTGGAGATGATATTCCCATAATCTCTGGTTCAGCTTTAGCTGCTCTTGAAGATAGAGATGAAGAGATTGGTTCTAAGAAGATAGCTGAGCTTATGAAAGCCGTAGATGACTCTATACCTACGCCCGATAGGCCTATTGATCAGCCATTTCTTATGCCTATTGAAGATGTATTTTCGATTTCAGGTCGGGGGACCGTTGTAACAGGGCGTGTAGAGCGTGGAGTGATTAACAATGGAGATGAAATTGAAATAGTAGGTATTCGGGAAACCTCAAAAACAGTGTGTACAGGTGTTGAGATGTTTAGAAAGTTGCTTGACAGAGGTGAAGCAGGCGACAACATCGGCGCCTTACTGAGAGGCACCGAACGCGATGGCGTTGAACGTGGACAATGTCTTGTTAAACCAGGATCCGTTACTCCTCACACAAAGTTTGAAGCAGAGGCTTATATACTTACTAAAGATGAAGGGGGTAGGCATACTCCGTTCTTTGGTAATTATAGACCGCAATTTTATTTCCGAACTACAGATGTTACAGGAACTGTTCAGCTTCCTTCTGGAACAGAGATGGTCATGCCTGGAGATAACCTTAAGTTCGAAGTTGAATTAATTGCTCCAATAGCTATGGAGGAGAAATTGAGGTTCGCGATCAGAGAGGGTGGTAGGACAGTCGGCGCAGGTGTTGTATCCAAGATAATAAAGTAAAGAGAATATAAGATGCAAAACCAAAGTATACGAATAAGGCTAAAGGCATTTGACTACAGAGTACTGGATACCAGCACTCAGGAGATTGTGTCAACTGCCAAACGTACCGGTGCTCAAGTACGAGGTCCTATACCTTTGCCTAACAAAATAGAGAAGTATACTGTTCTTAGAAGTCCACACGTGGACAAAAAAAGTAGAGAGCAATTTGAGATGCGAACACATAAACGACTCTTAGATATTGTGGATCCCACCCCGCAGACCGTTGATGCTCTTATGAAGCTTGACCTTGCGGCTGGTGTTGACGTAGAAATTAAACTTTGAAGTAAAGAAGGAGCAACAAACGTATGCGCACGGGCGTTATCGCAAAGAAAATAGGAATGTCTCGGATTTTCAATGAAGACGGAAGACAAGTCCCTGTAACGGTTCTTCTTTTAGATGATCTAAAAGTTGTTGCTAGACGGACCATGGAGAAGGATGGTTATACGGCTGTTCAATTAGGATCGGGCCTGGCTAAAGCAAAAAATGTTAGCAAACCTATGAGGAGCTATTTTGCAGTCTCAAAAGTCGAGGTAAAGAGGGTGCTAAAGGAATTTAGAGTATCAAGCGAGAACCTTATAGAGGTCGGCTCACAAATTACTGCAAACCACTATGTTGAGGGCCAGCTCGTTGATGTGTCTGGCATTTCTATAGGTAAGGGATTTGCTGGTGCGATGAAAAGACATAATTTCGGAGGTCTAAGAGCCAGTCATGGTGTTTCAATCTCTCATAGGTCCCATGGTTCAACGGGTCAATGTCAAGATCCGGGAAGGGTGTTCAAGGGAAAAAAAATGGCAGGACATATGGGGTCGAGAAAGGTTACGACACAAAATTTAGAGGTTGTGAGCACAGATGAAGAAGCCGGATTAATATTAGTCAGAGGGGCGGTACCTGGTGCTAAAGGGGGCTGGGTAACCATATCTGATGCAGTAAAAAAACCAGTAAATAAAGATGCACCCATACCTGCAGCTATTAAGGATGCAGTCAAGGAGAATAATGGAGCAGACCTAGAAAAGGAATCTGTAGTTAATACACCTGCAAATGATAGTCCTGTTGAAGAGAAGGTAAAAGACGATGAAAGCTGAGCTACTCAACATTGATACAGGTAAGGCAAAGGCGGTGACGATTTTAGATGAAATTTTCTCTCTGGAGCCAAGGAAAGATATTCTTAATAGGGTTGTGAGATGGCAACTAGCGCGAAGACAACAGGGAAGTCACTCAGTTAAAACAAGGTCTGAGGGTAGTTACTCGAAATCAAAGATTTATAGGCAAAAAGGTACTGGAGGAGCCAGGCACGGTGACAGAAACGCCCCAATTTTTAGAAAAGGAGGGGTATACAAAGGGCCGAAGCCGAGAAGTCACAGCCACGATCTTAACAAGAAGTTTAGAAAGCTAGGAATTAAGCATGCTCTATCAAGTAAAGTTTCCTCAGGAAAGGTGGTATTTGTTGATGAAATAAAGACCAATTTTGAAAAAACAAAGGATTTAGTAAAAATTTTCGACAAGTATGGTTGGCAGAGCCTTTTGATTATAGATGAACAAGAAAAGGCTAAAGGTTTGGCTAAGTTTACCAAGAGGCTCGCAAATAGGGATGTTTTAAGTGTAAACGGAATAAATGTTTACGATATTCTGAGGAAAGATCAATTATTGATAACCTCAGCAGCATTAAAGCAGTTGGAGGAAAAGCTTCAATGAAAAGCAACTATGATATAATCCGTCGTCCTATAATAACTGAAAAGGCAACACTAGCATCCGAAGTAGGTGGAGTTGTATTTGAGGTTGCTATGGGATCAAATAAAGCTGAGATAAAACAGGCAATAGAAGAACTTTTCAAAGTAAAGGTTAGGGCGGTGAATACGAGTATAACAAAAGGCAAGAGAAAACGCTTTCGTGGTCAGCTGGGAAAGCAGAGAGATATAAAGCGAGCATATGTGATGCTTGAAGAAGGTAACACAATAGATGTTACTTCTGGTCTTTAAGTTGGTATCGAGGTAGAAAAGATGGCGCTAAAGAATTATAAACCAACTTCACCCGGGCAAAGAGGTCTTGTGTTAGTTGATAAATCAGGATTGTGGAAGGGAAGACCGGAAAAAACACTTACGAGAGGTTTAACAAAAAAGGGTGGACGTAATAATTTAGGACGGATCACAGTTAGGCATCAAGGAGGTGGCGCAAAAAGGTTATATAGGGAAATAGACTTCAAACGCTCGAAAACTGGTATTACCGCAACTGTGGAGAGAATTGAATACGATCCAAATCGATCTGCCTTCATCGCATTAATTGTTTATGAGGATAAACAGAAATCCTATATTTTGGCCCCTCAGCGGCTTAAGGCCGGTGACACCGTAATATCTGCAGAAAAAGCCGATGTTAAGCCAGGTAATGCTATGCCCTTTTCAAGTATGCCAGTGGGAACGATAGTTCACAACATAGAATTTAAGCAAGGTAAAGGTGGACAAATTGCAAGATCTGCTGGTGCTTATGCACAGTTTATCGGTAGAGATGGAGGGTATGCCCAATTACGATTGTCCTCGGGAGAGGTAAGAGTTGTTAGGCAAGAGTGTCGGGCTACAGTTGGAGCGGTTTCTAACCCAGATAATTCTAACCAAAATCTGGGAAAAGCTGGTAGATCAAGATATTTAGGGAGAAGACCAACTGTCCGCGGTGTTGTAATGAATCCAATTGATCACCCTCATGGTGGAGGGGAAGGTAGAACATCAGGCGGAAGACACCCTGTTACGCCTTGGGGAAAGCCTACCAAGGGAGCTAAGACTCGGTCAAACAAGGATACCGACAAATACATTATACGTTCACGACACTTAAAGAAGAAAGGAAGAAGGTAATATGGCTAGATCTGCGTGGAAAGGACCATTTGTTGACTCCCATCTTCTAAAAAAAGCTGAGCTTGTTAGAGAAAAAGGTAGTAAAGAGGTAATAAAGACTTGGTCTCGTAGATCAACGATATTGCCGCAGTTCGTAGGATTAACATTTGGTGTCTACAATGGACGTAAGCACATACCAGTAATGGTTTCTGAGGAGATGATAGGACAGAAATTGGGTGAGTATAGCCCAACTCGAACTTATTATGGTCATGCGGCCGATAAAAAAGCTAAGAGGAAATAAATCGATGTCAAAGGAAAAAAACAGTCGCAGAGTCGCAGAAAACGAAGCTATGGCTAAGCTTAGAATGATCAAGACAAGCCCACAAAAGCTCAACTTAGTTGCTCAGCTCATAAGAAATAAGCCTGTGGCAAAAGCATTATCCGACCTAAGATTTTCAAAGAAGCGCGTAGCAAAAGAGGTGTCAACTTGTCTACAAAGTGCAATAGCAAATGCAGAAAATAACCATGGACTTGATGTTGACGAGCTGGTTGTTCAAAGTGCGTATGTTGGAAAGAATATGGTACTAAAAAGAGGAAGGCCACGTGCAAGAGGTCGTTACGGAAGGATACTGAAGCCTTTCAGCCAAATAACAATAATAGTTAGACAGAATAAAGAAGAGGAATAAAACCCATGGGACAGAAAATAAATCCTATAGGATTAAGACTTCAGGTCAATAGAACGTGGGAGAGCGTATGGTTTGCTGGCAGACGGGAATTCGGTGAACTGTTACATCAAGATTTGGAAATTCGTAAATACGTTAAAGTTAATTGTGCTCAAGCGGGTATTAGTAGAGTAGTTATAGAAAGGCCACATAAAAAATGTAGAGTTACAATACACGCAGCCAGACCAGGCGTTATTATAGGTAAAAAAGGTTCTGATATCGAAACCCTGAGAAAGGCTCTTTCGAAACTGACTGGTAGTGAGTTGTTGTTAAATGTTTTGGAAGTAAGGAAGCCAGAAACTGACGCAGCGCTTGTAGCTGAAAGCATTGCTCAGCAGTTGGAAAGAAGAGTATCTTTTAGGAGAGCGATGAAGAGAGCAGTGCAAAATGCTATGCGTATGGGTGCATTAGGCATTAGAGTTGACATATCAGGCCGTTTGGGGGGTGCAGAGATTGCCAGAACTGAATGGTACTCTGAGGGCAGAGTACCACGACATACACTCCGAGCCGATATAGATTACTGTGCTGCTGAAAGCAGCACAGCTTACGGTATAATAGGTGTAAAAGTTTGGATTTTTAAGGGTGACATCATGGAGCATGATCCATCCGCGAGAGATAGAAGGCTGAGTGAATTAAAAGAGAATCCGTCTAGAGCCCAAAAAATTACAAATATGCCTCAGGAAAGAGCAAATTAAAAATGTTACAACCAAAAAAAACTAAGTTTCGGAAACAGCACAAGGGTCGCATACATGGGTTGGCGAAAGGTGGGTACTCCGTTAATTTTGGTAACTATGCATTGAAAGCAACAGAGCCAGAAAGAATTACGGCAAGACAAATTGAGGCAGCTCGTAGGGCTCTAACAAGGCATATGAAAAGACAGGGTAGAGTTTGGATAAGGATTTTTCCCGATGTGCCAGTAACAGCTAAGCCAATAGAGGTGAGAATGGGTAAAGGTAAAGGTTCAGTTGATCGCTGGGTGGCGAAAGTTAAGCCAGGCAGAATTATGTTTGAGGTTGATGGCGTATCTGAGTTAATAGCAAAGGAAGGCCTGCGGTTGGCGGCAATGAAGCTTCCCGTCAAGTGTAGATTTGTTGTTAGGCAGGATTGGTAGTATTTTAAAGAGGTTAGAAAGAGACAATGAAAATTAAAGATATAAGGGATAAAAGCACAGAAGAGCTAGAGGGAGAGCTTGAAAAGCTGAAGAAAGAATCATTTAACCTTAGGTTCCAAAAAGCAGGTGGGCAGCTTGAAAACACAGCTAGGGTTCGATTCGTCAGAAGAACAATCGCTAGAATATTAACGGTTCTTAATTCAAAAGTTGAGAAAGTATAGTCGGAGATTTTGATGCCAAAAAGAGTATTGCAAGGAACAGTAGTTAGTACGTTAAACCAAAATACATTGACGGTTTCAGTTGAGAGAAGATTTAAACATCCAGTGCTTAAAAAAACCATTAGAAGATCAAAAAAGTATAGGGCACACGGTGATAACAACTCATACAAATCCGGAGACATTGTAAAGATACGAGAAACGGTACCTATTTCCAAGACGAAGCGATGGGAAGTTGTAGAATAGAAAATTCAAAGTATAAATCGAAACCAAGGTAAATTTAACCTAAAGGTCGGGAGAAAAAAATGATACAAATGCAGAGCAACCTCGACGTTGCCGATAACTCAGGAGCGAAGAGAGTCCAGTGCATAAAAGTATTGGGTGGTGCTAAAAGAAAGTACGCTTCGGTCGGAGATGTAATAGTTGTGACTATAAAAGAAGCTATACCAAGAGGCAAAGTGAAGAAAGGTGAGGTGAGAAGAGCTGTCATAGTCAGAACTTCAAAGCAAATTCATAGACAGGACGGGAGTTCGATTAAGTTCGATACCAATGCTGCTGTACTATTGAGCAATTCAGGTGAGCCAATTGGAACAAGGATATTTGGGCCGGTCGTCAGGGAACTCAGGTTGAAGAAGTTTATGAAAATTGTATCATTGGCTCCGGAGGTTTTGTGATGGCCGCTAGAATAAAGAAAGGCGATACAGTGATAGTGCTTGCTGGGAAAGATAAAGGTAAGCGAGGTCAAGTATCTGAAGTACTCACCAAATTAGATAAAGTCATTGTTGAGGGAGTTAACTCCGTTATTACCCATAAAAAGCAAGATAAAGACAGCGCAGGCGGAAGAGTGCCAAAGAACGCTCCAGTCCATTTATCAAATGTTGCTTTGATTGACCCAAAAAATGATATTGCAACAAGAGTTGGATTTACGGTTAAGGATGGAAAAAAGGTTAGAATAGCAAAAAACTCTGGGGAGGTGATTGATGGATAATTATAAACCTCGTTTGGAAAAACTTTATAACGAGAAACTCAGATCAAATCTTAAAGAACAATTTAAATATAAAAATGATTTGATGATACCAAAACTAGAAAAAGTAGTATTAAATATGGGAATAGGAGAGGCTGTTGCAGATACAAAGAAAGTTAAATCAGCACACAATGACTTAATGTTGATTGCAGGCCAGTTACCTGTATTTACAAAGGCAAAAAAATCTATCGCGGGTTTCAAAGTTAGAGAGGGCATGCAGTTAGGTGCAAAAGTCACACTTAGAAGGTCGAGAATGTATGAATTTATTGATCGTCTGATTAATGTCGCCATGCCGAGAATAAGAGATTTTAGAGGATTATCGCCAAAAAGCTTTGATGGTAGAGGCAATTACGCACTCGGCATAAAAGAACACATAGTATTTCCAGAGATCGACTTTGATAAAGTAGACGAGATTTGGGGGCTTGATGTTGTGGTATGTACGACAGCAAGGTCAAACGATGAAGCTAAGTTTTTACTTGGTTTATTTAATTTCCCTTTTAGAGATTAGGATAGAATAATTATGGCAAAAGTTTCTATGGTGAATAGACAGATTAAGCGTGAGCGACTAGTTCAAAAGTTTATGAAAAAGCGAGAAGAATTGAAGAAAATATCGAAAGACTCATCATTAAGTAATGAAGAGCGCTTCAAGGCAAGATTAGCACTCGCTAAGTTGCCAAGAAATTCAAGTCCGACAAGATTACATAACCGGTGTGCTGTCACAGGAAGGCCAAAGGGCTATTACAGGAAGCTTAAGATGTCAAGAATAGCTTTGCGAGAACTAGCTTCTGCTGGTGAAATACCCGGTATGATAAAGTCCAGCTGGTAAGGAGAATTCAAAATGACAATGACTGATCCATTAGGGGATATGTTAACTAGAATTAGAAACGCTCAAATGAGACGAAAACAATATGTTCTCACACCAAACTCAAAATTGCGGGCGTGGGTTTTAGATGTGTTAAAAAGTGAGGGCTATATCAGGAGTTATGAGATAGAAAAAGATGCGTCAGGTACAGATAATATTAAGGTAGCCCTAAAATATTTCGATGGAGAGCCAGTGATAAAAGAGCTCAAGCGTGTGTCTACACCAGGTAGAAGGGTATATCTAGGAGCCGATAACCTTCCAAAAGTTAGACAAGGTTTGGGGGTGGCAATTGTGTCCACCTCTAAAGGTATTATGTCAGATGCAAAAGCCCGTCAATCCAGAGTGGGTGGCGAAGTTTTATGTACTGTTTTTTAAGGATAGGCCATGTCAAGGATAGGAAAAAAACCAATTGAAATTCCGAGTGGAGTTGAAGCTGTACTTAAAGAAGGTACTATAGAAGTCAAAGGTGCTCTCGGGTCAAGAAATTTTGATTTTTCAGAAAAACTAAAGGTGGATATCGTTGATAAGAATATCACAGTAACCCCAAAGAATCTTGAGAAAGAAACGCGCCAGCTTTGGGGCATGTCGAGGTCGCAGATAGCGAATATAGTGCACGGAGTTAATGCAGGATTTTCTAAAGAGTTAGAAATAAATGGGGTTGGTTACAGGGCTGCAGTCCAGGGTAAAGTTCTTAAATTGTCCTTGGGATATTCTCATGATGTTGATTTTGACATTCCAGATAATGTTAAAATAACGTGTGCAAAACCAACTGAGATCAAAGTGGAAGGTATAGATCAGCAAGTTGTGGGAGAAGTGGCAGCAAAGATACGTGCTTGGAGGGCTCCTGAGCCTTACAAGGGGAAAGGAATACGGTATAAAGGTGAATACATTTTTGCGAAAGAGGGAAAGAAGAAGTAGGAGCTCTAATGACAACATATAAGATAAAATTGTTTAAGAAACGGTCCCTCAGGGTCAGAAACAAGTTAAAGAAAACTAGCTACGGTAAATGTAGGCTGTCTATTCACAGATCCTCTAAGAACATTTATGCGCAAGTTATAGACGATAGACTAGGAAAGACAGTTGCTTCTGCGTCATCACTAGAAAAAAGCTTAGGAGTAGTTGGCAAAAATAATATAAAAGTTGCTGCAAAAATTGGAAAGGAAATAGCATCAAGAGCCTTAAAAAAGGGAATTAAGGAAGTGGTATTTGATAGGGGAGGATTTCTATATCATGGAAAAATTAAGGCGCTAGCGGACGCTGCTAGAGAAAATGGATTAAAACTATAGGGATAATAGCTTTGGAAGATAAAAGAAAATTAGATAGAGAAGAATCAGAGTTTACAGACCGTCTTGTAGCGATAAACCGTGTTTCAAAAACGGTAAAAGGAGGAAAGAGGTTTGGATTTGCGGCTTTAGTCGTAGTAGGTGATCAAAAAGGTAGAGTTGGGTATGGAAAAGGGAAAGCTAAGGAAGTTCCTGAAGCTATTCGCAAAGCTACAGAGCAAGCAAAACGAAAGACAGTAAAGGTTCCTTTGAGGGAAGGTAGAACTCTCCATCATGATATTGACGGTAGACATGGCGCTGGAAGGGTAATTATGAGAAGTGCAAAAGCGGGAACAGGAATTATTGCCGGTGGACCAATGCGAGCTGTTTTTGAGATGCTTGGTATTCAAGATGTTGTGGCAAAGTCATTAGGTTCTCAGAATCCCTATAATATGATTAGAGCGACTATCAGTGGCTTGACCAAGGAGTGGAGCCCAAGAATGGTAGCGCAGCGAAGAGGCAAAAAAGTTTCTGAGATAACATTTAAATAACGGTAAAAGTGATGAATAAGAAAATTAAAATAAAAAGGGTAGGCTCTTTAATACGTCAGCCACAAAATCAGATTAGGGTTGTTAAAGGCTTGGGACTTAGGAAAACTAACTCGGTAAGAGAATTAGAGGACACGCCTTCGGTAAGGGGAATGCTGTCAAAAGTAGCACATTTGGTTAAGGTTTTAGATTAGAAAAGGAAGTTTAAGATAATGCGTTTAAATGATATTTCAGATAACCCTGGTGCCGTTAAAAAAAAGGTTAGGGTTGGAAGGGGACCCGGTTCCGGTAAGGGTAAAACTGCTGGTCGAGGAATTAAGGGTCAAAAGTCAAGATCGGGGGTCTCAATAAAGGCTTTTGAAGGTGGGCAAATGCCTCTTTATCAAAGGTTGCCTAAACGAGGTTTCAATTCAAGAAGTTCGAAAAAACTACTAGATCAAGTCAATCTTGGTTCAATCCAAAAGCTCATTGATTCGAAAAAGATTGTCGAAAATAAGCTGATCGATATAGCGGTACTTCGTAGTGTAGGTTTGATAAACAAGAACGCGGTCTCCGTAAAGCTTTTGGCAAAAGGATCTCTCGCCTCCAAACTAAAGATTGAAGTTTCGAGTGCTTCCGAAAAAGCAAGACAAGCAGTTGAAAAGATGGGTGGCGAACTCAATCTTATTTCTGCATAAAAGGAATATTGTACTATGGTATCTGCGGCAGAACAGATGGCAGCCAACTTGAGCTGGAGCTCTATTGGTAAAGCTAAAGACCTTCAGAACAGGATACTTTATGCACTGATGCTTCTAATCATTTACAGAGCGGGAACTTATGTGCCAGTACCCGGTGTCGATGCAGAACAATTGAAAGCTTTTTTTGAGCAAAATGCCCAGGGTATAGGTGGGATGCTAAATATGTTTACCGGCGGAGCGGTGGGAAGGATGGCTGTATTTGCACTTGGAATTATGCCATATATAACATCATCCATTATAATGCAATTGTTAACCTCTATGGTTCCATACCTTGAACAACTTAAAAAAGAGGGAGAACAGGGTAGGCAGAAAATAAATCAGTATACAAGATACGGTACAGTGGTTCTGGCTTTCTTTCAATCGTGGGGGATAGCCGCTGGTATTGAGTCTCAGGGTTTAGCATCAGAACCTGGGCTTTTCTTTCGCGTGTCCTGCGTTGTTACACTCGTGGGAGGTACTATGCTTTTAATGTGGCTTGGTGAGCAGATAACCCAGAGGGGCATTGGAAATGGTATCTCGTTAATTATATATGTTGGTATAATAGCTGAATTACCTGGAGCTTTAGGACAGTTTTTTGCGTCTGGTAGATCTGGAGCCCTAAGTGCTTTTACCATTATCTTCCTAATAATTGTAGTAATTGCAGTGATAGCGTTTGTTGTTTTCGTTGAAAGGGCTCTGCGTAAGGTACCTCTACAGTACCCTAGAAGACAAGTAGGAATGAAAATATTTGAAGGCGAAAACTCTAACCTGCCTGTAAAGGTGAACCCAGCAGGTGTCATTCCTGCTATATTTGCATCATCATTGCTATTGTTGCCTACAACTATGACTGCGTTTTCATCCAACGACAGTTCCGGTTTTGTTGGATTTTTAGCTGCTTATCTTGGCCCCGGCCAAGTACTCTACTATTTGTTCTTTGGGGGTATGATTATTTTTTTCACCTATTTTTACACACTAAATGTATCTTTTAAACCAGAGGATGTTGCGGAAAATATAAAGAAGCAGGGGGGGTTTGTTCCTGGAATACGGCCAGGACCAAAAACAGCTGAATACCTTGAATACGTAGTGGTCAGGCTTTTAGTAGTGGGGTCACTATATTTGGCCGCAGTGTGTCTTTTACCCGAGTTTTTAAGAGCTCAAATGAATGTTCCTTTTTACTTTGGCGGCACATCAGTACTGATCGTTGTGTCTGTTACTTTGGATACAGTAGGACAATTGCAATCTCACCTCTTAGCGTATCAATATGAAGGTTTAATTGAGAAGTCGCGCCTAGGTAAGAAAAATAAAAGGCAAAGCAGGTTTAGAAGATGATTATAGTATTGTTTGGACCTCCGGGAGCCGGAAAAGGGACGCAAGCCCAAAGATTGGTCGATAAATACAACCTAAAACAATTATCAACGGGAGACATGCTCAGGGAGGCTATTACTGAAGGAAGTGAATTAGGTAAAAAGGCGAGCTCAATTATGAATAGAGGTGAGTTGGTTCCTGACGATATTATATTATCAATGATTAAAGATAAGTTAAGAAAAAGCAGCAGTGACGGTTTTATATTTGACGGATTTCCGCGCAACTTGGAGCAGGCTAAAGAGCTAGATGAAATTTTACATGAGTTAAAGTTAAGGTTAGATTTGGTAATCGAAATAGTAGTAAATGATGAGGTATTAATAAACAGAATTGAAAATCGCGCCAAAGAAAGCAAAAACGCTCGAAGTGATGATAACGAAGAAGTACTTAAAAACAGGCTGAATATCTATCATAAGAGTACAGAACTGATAAAACCATATTATCTAGAGCAGAAAAAGCTCGTTAAAATAGACGGGATGAGAAGTATCGAGCAAGTTAGTAGCGATATTCAAGGTCAATTAGTAAATATTGAGAAATGATGCTATAGGTATCTAATATTGCTTCTATTGAAGAAGGCTGAGATGACATTTTTAAGGAATAAAAGAAATATTATATTGATCTATTGACCTTATTAATTTAAGCGCTATAAAGACAGTCTGTATTGTTATTTAGTTAGAGAAAAACATGGGTGGAGAGTAGGAATGGCTAGAATAGCCGGGATAAATTTGCCGACAAACAAGAGGGTCTTAATTGCGCTCACTTACATACACGGTATAGGCAAAGTGACTTCTAAAAATATATGCGATGCTGCGGGAGTAAATGTATCGACACGGGTCAACCAACTTTCTGAGCAAGAAGTCGCCTCTATAAGGCAGCACATCGATGGTAATGTTGTGGTAGAGGGTGACTTGAGAAGAGAAAGGACAATAAATATTAAAAGGCTTATGGACCTTGGATGTTACAGGGGCTTAAGACATAGGAGAGGTTTACCTGTAAGAGGGCAGCGAACACATACTAATGCTAGAACAAGAAAAGGTCCAGCAAAAGCGATAGCTGGTAAGAAAAAATAAGACGGAAAATAATATGGTTAAGAAAAAAAAGAAAGAGAAGAAAAACATTACAACCGGAATTGCTCATATAAATTCCAGCTTCAATAATACCAAAGTTCTAATTTCTGACGTGCAAGGAAACGCGATAGCGTGGTCTTCAAGTGGGACTATGGGTTTTAAAGGTTCTAGAAAGGCAACCCCATATGCTGCACAGTTGGCAGCAGAGGATGCTGGAAAGAAGGCGCAGGAGCATGGTATGAAGTCTCTTGATGTACATGTTCAAGGTCCGGGCTCCGGTAGAGAGTCAGCACTGAGAGCACTGTCCGCTATTGGAATGAACGTGACATCAATTAGAGATGTTACGCCAATTGCACATAATGGCTGTAGACCACCAAAACGACGACGTGTCTAAAGACGCATCGTAAATATTTCAACCTCGGGAACGCTTAGCTGTTACGGATCGAGCTAATGTAAGAATGGAGGACTAGATGATCCACAAAAACTGGCATGAACTTATAAAACCTTCGGGTTTAAATTTATTAAACGATGAACAAAATCCAAATTCTGCAACTATTGTTGTTGAGCCACTCGAAAGAGGGTTTGGGCTTACCTTAGGAAATGCTCTTAGAAGAACGCTTCTTTCCTCTCTTCAAGGAGCTTCAATCACTTCAGTAAAGATAAATAGTGTTTTACACGAATTTTCTTCAATACCAGGCGTAAGAGAGGATGTTACGGATATAGTTTTAAATCTAAAGGCTATCGCAGTAGGTATGGAAGTAGAGGGTCCAAAGAAATTAACATTAAAAGAACAAGGCCCTAAGGCTGTTACCGCCGGGGATATTGTTGAGACAAATGGAATAAGCATTCTGAACAAGGGTGCTATGATATGTCAGCTAGATGATGGCGGATCACTTGATATGGAACTTACGGTTAATACAGGTAAAGGATACGTGCCAGGTGATAAACATAGAGATGAAGATATGGCTATAGGTTTGATATCTGTAGACGCTATGTTTTCTCCCGTGAAAAAAGTGTCATACAAGGTGGACTCTACGCGCGAAGGACAAGTTCTTGACTATGACAAACTCTCGCTATCCATAGAGACCGACGGATCAGTGAGTCCGGAGGATGCAATAGCTTTTGCTGCTAGAATATTACAAGATCAGCTTACTGTTTTCGTTAATTTTGAGGAGCCCCAAGCTGAAGAGATTACTAGTGATGAAGATGAGCTAGCTTTTAATCCACTTTTATTGAAAAAAGTTGAAGAACTTGAGCTATCAGTACGATCTGCAAATTGCTTAAAGAACGATAATATTGTCTACATTGGTGACTTAATTTTAAAAACGGAATCGGAAATGTTAAGAACTCCTAACTTCGGCAGAAAGTCTCTTAATGAAATAAAGGAAGTTCTTACTTCAATGGGGCTGCATTTAGGAATGGATGTTTCTGAGTGGCCACCTGAAAACATTGAAGAACTGGCAAAAAAACATGAAGATCAATATTAAATAACTATATGAGGGATGCACTATGAGACATTCGCATGGTTACAGGAAATTAAATAGAACACATGAACACAGATCAGCTATGTTTGCTAATATGGCTTGTAGCTTAATTGAGCACGAACAAATCAAAACAACCCTCCCTAAAGCAAAAGAACTGAAGCCGATTGTAGAAAAGTTAATAACCCTCGCGAAGAAAGGTAATTTGCATTCTAGAAGAATTTTAATTTCAAGGATTAAACAGCAAGATGCTGTGAGAAAATTGTTTGATGTTCTAGCGTCACGTTATAAAGATCGACATGGAGGTTGTGTAAGAGTTCTAAAAGCCGGTCAAAGATATGGGGACATGGCAGATATGGCTATAATTGAACTTGTTGATAGAGACGAAAACGCCAAAGGTGCAGGTGACCGAAAACGTGTAGCAGAGCAGGAAGGTGCAGACGCTACCGACAATAGAGAGTAATTAATTGCTTGTTGATGGCTGATAGCCGGGACATAATTATTGAAGAAGATGAAGCCAACTCTAGGCTAAGCACCTGGATTAAAAGAAATGATAGGCGGCTAAGCTTCAACTCGGTGAACACGCTCTGTAGAAAAGGCTTGATTAAAGTTAACGGCATTAAGGCAAAGGCGTCCTACAGACTCGTAATGGGCGACGTAATTACGATACCTAATACTTTATTAAGTGTCACTGATTATGGATCAACCCCAAAAATTGATTCTAAGTTGGCTAAGCTATTACTTGAGGCAATAATTTTAAAGGATGAGCATCTTATTGCTATAAACAAACCAGAGGGTTTAGCCTCACAAGGAGGCAGTAGTCAGGGAACGCGTCATGTGGATGCATATAGATCTACACTACAATTTGGTGCAAAGGATCCCCCAAGATTAATTCATAGGCTTGATAAGGAAACCTCTGGTATTTTATTGCTAGCTAGAGACGTTAAGACGGCAAGCGCTTTTGCTACTCTATTCAGGGCTAAACAGGTTGAGAAGGTATATTGGGCACTTGTTGAAGGGGTACCAAAAAGAGAAAAAGGTATATTGGAAAGCTATATCGGAGACTTAGATATTTGGAAGCCCAGTATTAATCTGGGACTTATAGAGCAAAAAAAAAGTAGTCAATATAATGCTAATAAAAAAAAATCCCTCACTTTCTATAAAGTTATAGAAAAAATAGGGTCAAAATATGCGTGGCTAGAATTAAAGCCTGCTACTGGTCGAACCCATCAGTTGAGAATTCATTGTGCTGAGTTAGGAAATCCCATCGTAGGAGATAGAAAATATAAAAGTAGTGAAGATAAGAATTCTCAAGACCTTCCATATAGCTTTAAAAAGCTCTTTCTGCATGCAAGGTGCGTTAATTTCGTGCATCCAATATCAAAAAAGATAACAAAAATTGAGGCACCATTGCCTAGGCATATGGGTCTAGTTTGGAAACATTTTGGTTGGAAAATTTGATATGCAATTAAAGGTTTAGAACTAAATACCTATGATAATTAGTAAAGATAAATACTGGAAAAGCGTCAGAAAAGAGGAGCAGAGTAAAAACTTGTTCCTCATTTACTTAGATGAGGTATGCCTCAAGTCAGATAAAGGCCATAAATTAACGCTGTCTGAACAATTAGCTAACGAGGTTGCAAGGGAGTGGAGTGCAGATGAAAAACTTAGTACTATAAAAAACAGTTTCTTCACTAAATTTTGCTTTTCAGCGACGGATATTACAAAAAAAGAAAGGGAAGCTGTTTTTGGCCGTTTGGTGGAATATGGTAACTGTGATCCGATTTGTTATATCGCAAGTGAACCAACAAAACTACATTTGAAGCAAGAAAATCTCTATAGCCCCTTGATAGAATGGGCTGAAAAATTTTTCTCAATAAAATTGAATATAGGAACAGGACTTCTTTTCATAGAGCAGCCACCCTTAAACGCCAACATAATTAAAAAATACTTAGAAGAGCTTGATAATTTTCATTTAACTGCAATACATGAGCTGACTAAAAGCCTCGGATCTTTTTTTACTTGTATAGCGCTTTATAAAAACGTAGTAAGTCCAGAACTAGCCTGGGATGTTGCTAATGTTGAAGATAACTTTAGAATTGAAGTCTGGGGTGAAGTTGAAGAAGAAAAGCAGAAAAAAAAAGTAGATTTTGATCATTTCAAAGATCTGACAAAAATACTTCAAATGATCTAGTTGGGGTGCTGCAAGAATCATGGTTGATCGAAGAATCAGTGTTTGAGAAGAATTGTCTAAAAAAAAAAGATGAAATGCCCTTTAATTAACTGATTTTAATGAATTTTTTCTATATGAATAATTAAAAGTGGAAAAAAACGTGAGAATGTTTAAACTTACGATCTTTAAAGTGTGTATGAGTGTTTTTATTTACATACGAAAGTTTCGAAACTTAAATTAGGTTAAAGAAGGAAAAGATATGAAGAAACTATTTTTGGGAGTGCTCACAGCGTTGGCTTTGGCTGCTGGTGGTACTTTTGCTGGAACATTAGATGATGTGAAGGCACGCGGAAATTTATTATGTGGTGTATCCACGGGTGCACCTGGTTTTGCTACTGTCGATGATAGCGGTAAAGATGTTGGGTTTGACGTGGACTATTGTCGGGCTCTAGCAGCTGCGATTTTTGGTGATCCAATGGCAGTGAAATTTGTCGGTTTGACCTCTGCAGTAAGATTTACAGCATTGGCAGCAGGAGAAGTTGACATACTTGCTAGAAACACAACATGGACATATAGCAGAGATACTGACCTGAAGCAGACATTTTTAGGTGTAAACTATTATGATGGTCAAGGCTTCATGGTTAAGAAAGAACTAGGTGTTAAGTCTACAACAGAATTAGACGGTGCGACCGTATGTATTCAAGTTGGTACAACAACAGAACTTAACCTTGCTGACTATTTCAAGGAAAATGGTATGAGCTACGAGCCTGTGCCAACTGCTGACAATGCTGAATCTCAACAGCAGTATCTTGCTGGAGCGTGTGATACATACACAACTGATGCCTCCGCATTACACGGTACAAGAGTAAACCTTGAAAACCCTGATGACCACCTCGTTCTGCCGGAAATCATTTCAAAAGAGCCACTTGGACCTCTTGTGAGACACGGTGATGATAATTGGGCTGACATAGGACGTTGGGTACTAAATGCGTTAGTTATTGCTGAAGAAAAAGGAATAACAAAGGGTAATATCGATAGTTGGAAAGATACTAAAGATGCCGAGATCCATAGACTTCTTGGAACTGGTGATGATGATATTCTAGCTATGGTAGGACTTCCTAAGAACGCTATGTACAACGCGATTAAAGCGGGTGGAAACTACGGCGAAATCTTTGAAAATAATCTAGGTGCTACAAGCGGTATTAACATCGAAAGAGGTGTAAATGCGTCTTGGACTAAGGGTGGTATTCTTTATTCACCTCCATTTAGATGATTTGAAAACCTATTTGAAAAGGGGGCGTTTTGAACGCCCCTTTTTCGTTTACAAAAATAACTGAATTCTTACTAAACCTACATGTTGCAGGTTTTATTAATTTATATTACCTCTGTAGATAAAATTTTATACACTATAGTCAGATGTAAATTATGGAACTAATATGAGCTCACCAACTCTTCCACCATCAGAAAGCTTTAAATTTAGTATGTTGCTAAGCGACACACGTTATAGAGGAATGTCGCTACAAGTAATCACGTTTATAATATTTATGGCTGTATTTTTCTGGCTAGTCGATAATACTATTAAAAACTTAGCCTTGCTTGATAAAGATGTGAGCTTTAATTTTCTATGGCTAAGAGCCGGATATGATATTAACCAACGACTAATACCTTACACTAGCGATAGTACACACGGAATGGCAGCTTTAGTTGGCATTCTTAATACTCTACTGGTTGCATTTGTAGGGTGCATAATTGCTACAGTTCTCGGGCTTTTTGTGGGTATTCTACGCCTCTCAAAAAATTGGATTGTGGCAAAGCTTATGTCTGCCTACATAGAAGGTTTCAGAAATGTCCCAGTACTCCTTTGGATTGTGATGGTTTTTGCGTTGCTAACCGAATTCACCCCTGCACCAAGGGCTTTCAAAGGTGCTGAGCCTGAAGCTACGATGTTATTTTTCGAAAGTATAGCTATAACAAATCGAGGAACGTATTTCCCAGCGCCAGTTTTGGCGGAAGGAGCCTATTGGTTACTGCTGTGCTTTGGTCTTTCGATAGTTGCCTCTATCTACTTTATTCGATACGCAAATAAACAGAAAATAGATACTGGAAAAAGCTTACCTACATTTTGGATTAGTGTAGCAGTAATTATATTGCCAACATTAATACTTTTTTTTGCAATGGGCCAGCCAGTGTCACTAGAGTATCCTTATCTCAAGGGATTTAATTTTAAAGACGGAATACACCTTCGAAACTCATTTCTTGCATTGACCCTTGCATTAGCCTTTTATACCTCTGCCTTTATAGCTGAGATAGTAAGGGCAGGCATCATGGCAGTTTCCAAAGGTCAATCCGAGGCAGCAGCATCTCTGGGTTTGAGACCCAACAAAATAATGAGCCTTATAATCCTTCCACAGGCTTTGAGGATTATTGTTCCTCCTCTTATATCAAATTATCTAAATTTAACGAAAAATTCATCTCTTGCCATCGCCGTAGGATACATGGACGTTAGAGGAACTCTAGGAGGAATTACTCTTAATCAGACTGGAAGAGAGTTGGAGTCAATGCTATTGCTCATGGGTTTTTATCTTGCAGTATCATTGTTGATCTCTTCGTTTATCAATTACTTTAATCGGTCTTTTCAAATAGTGGTACGATGATGACTAAGATAGCTTTTGTAAGAAAAAAAGAAATTCCGCCATCAGCGCCTCCAATAACAGAGGTTGGGCTTATTGGATGGTTAAGACAAAATTTATTTTCATCATGGCTTAACTCGATACTAACAGTGTTGTCGGTATACTTTATAGTTATAATGTTATGGGATTTCATACCTTGGGCTTATGGAGGACACTGGAATACTAAATCTCTAAGAGAATGTCTAGACTTAGACCCAGATGTAGCGTGCTTTTCAGTACTTACGGCTAGATGGAAACAATTGCTTTTCGGACTGTATCCAGCTGAGGAGTATTGGAGGCCTACCTTAACTTTTATCTTTTTGTTGCTTGCCATCGTTCCAATATTATTTCCAAAGTTTTTTCGTTTTTTTTGGTTTTCAATAATTTATCCAGGATTAGCTGTATGGCTACTGTGGGGGGGCTCGTTTTGGTCAATTAGTATAGTATATATTGGGTTAACTTTAGGAGCTCTGTTTTTTCTGACTTTAATAAGACGGTATCTAAAAAACTACATGATAGCAGCTATCCTTGCTTTCTTATTTACTGCCGTATTTTTTCTCTTTATCTCCAGCCCATTGGTAGGTCTTCTTAACGTTATTTTGCCTATTAGTCTTCCTTTCGTTGAGTCATTAAAGATGGGTGGATTTACTTTGTCTTTGATTGTGGGAGTAACAGGAATTGTTGCGTCTTTCCCTATTGGGATTTTATTAGCATTGGGTAGACAATCAAATTTACCAGTAATTAAGATGATTTGTGTAGGGTTTATAGAGTTTATACGGGGCGTACCCCTAATAACGTTGTTATTTGTAGCGTCCGTTCTACTAAACTACTTTTTACCTCCAGGAACCAACTTTGATATTGTGTTGAGAGTAGTGATTATGGTTACATTATTTTCTGCAGCTTATATGGCCGAGGTAATTCGAGGCGGGCTAGCAGGACTACCATTAGGTCAACATGAAGCGTCAGCGTCTTTAGGGCTCACTTACTGGCAATCACAACGGCTTATAATTATGCCGCAGGCATTAAAAATATCTATTCCAGGTATTGTGAATACCTTTATTGGCTTGTTTAAAGATACAACTCTTGTATCCATAATAAGTTTAAGAGATCCAGTCGGGCTTGCATCGACAATAAGAGCGGATCAAAAGTGGAATGGTATTTATTGGGAACTCTACGTCGCTATTGGATTGATGTTCTTTATTTTTTGTTGGGGTATGTCCCAGTACTCACAATATTTAGAAAGAAAATTAAAAACGGATAAATAGACCTGTCTATTTAGGTTAGGAGTAAGATTGATATGGAAAAAACTAAGATAAACATAACAGATGAAGTAGCTATCCACATATCTGATATGAACAAGTGGTTTGGTAACTTCCACGTACTTAGGGATATTAATCTGGAAGTGAGAAGAGGTGAGAGAATTGTTGTCTGCGGACCATCTGGATCTGGTAAATCAACACTGATAAGGTGCATTAATAGACTTGAAGAGCATCAAAAGGGAAGCATAATTGTTGACGGTACAGAGCTAACCACTGACCTAAAGAATATTGATAAGATCAGATCTGAAGTCGGTATGGTCTTTCAGCACTTTAATTTGTTCCCTCATTTGACAACTTTAGAAAATTGTACTCTAGCTCCTATGTGGGTTAGAGAAACGCCGGAAAAAGAAGCTACAGAGATCGCGATGGAAATGCTTGAAAAAGTAAAAATTCCTGAACAGGCTCATAAATACCCAGGTCAACTTTCTGGTGGGCAACAACAAAGAGTAGCAATTGCAAGATCTCTATGCATGAAACCAAGAATAATGTTATTTGATGAAGTGACTTCCGCATTGGACCCAGAAATGATTAAAGAGGTGCTGGATACTATGATTCAGCTAGCCGAAGAAGGTATGACAATGATTTGTGTTACTCATGAGATGGGCTTTGCTAGACAGGTTGCTGATAGAGTTATATTCATGGACGATGGTCAGATTGTTGAGCAAAACGAACCCGAAGAGTTCTTCAAGAACCCAAAGTCTGATCGAACAAAGCTGTTTTTGAGTCAGATATTAGGTCATTGACCTAATCGCTCAGAAAAGCACGCATATGAAAATTTGATTGTTCCTTCAGTCTTAAATTCTGACCAGAGGGGCAGGATCTTCTGACAAGGCAGCCGTTTCTACATTCTCGACCACTAGGTGTGTTCACATATTCCTTACATCGAATAACATCATAGCCGTCTTGGTTAAGTGCACTTACTGGACAAGCAGTGAGGCATGGTTTCTCACATGGGGTGCAGATATCTTTCGAGTTATCTGGTGACTCAATATATTCATTTATACCGAGTGCTCCTCGAAAAGAAATAAATAAGCCCTTCTCTTCATGTACTAAAAGGCGAACAGGAGATGATCCCATTGTTGAACATTTTTTAGCCCAATCAATAAATGGCCGAAAGGGTGCCTCAAAAGGAAAAAATGACCTCGCACTTAATTTTATTGCAATTTTTTCTATGGTTTTTTTGGACCATCTATCAAGTGGGTTTTCTTTATTATCTCTATATTCGCTACTTTTTTTAAATATGTCCCAAAAAAGAGGCTCTTTCGGTCCTACCAGCAAAATGGTTCTCACTTTAGAGCAAACATTATCAGACCCATCTGGGTTAAAATAGCCGACGATATCAAGGTTTTTCTTATCTAGCATTTTTTGAATTGTCCGCAGGGTATCTGACATTCCTAAAGACTAGTCAAAAGTTTTTTTAAACAGAGTGCCTACACCGTGGCTAGTAAAGAGCTCAAGAAGACAGGCATGATCAACTCTCCCATCGATTATAACGGATGCCCTAACACCCTCTTCAATAGCTTTTATCGACGTATTAACCTTGGGGATCATTCCCGCGTTAATAATTCCTCTGTCTATTAAATTTTTTGCCTCTTCTATAGTCAATTGATTAATTAACTGATCGTCGCTATCTTTTACACCGACCACATCCGTTAGGAGTAAGAGACGATCAGCTAAGAGGCTTGAGGCTATAGCACCCGCTGCTGTATCACCATTAATATTAAATGTTTCACCCTTTATTCCAAAACCGATGGGGGCAATAACGGGGATAAAGTCACTCTTTATAAAATTCTGGACTATATCAGTATCAACTTTTTTTATCTTCCCAACAAATCCAAGTTTGGGATTATCTTTCTCACATTCAATCATATTCGCATCTTTTCCGGATAGTCCGACACCTTTCCCACCTTGGCTATTGATTGCATTAACTATAGATTTGTTAACATTGCCAGAGAGCACCATTTCAACAACCTCCATAGTTTTACCATCTGTTATCCTCTTTCCCTCAGCAAATTCACTTTCAATTTTTAAATCCGATAATACCTTATTAATCATAGGGCCACCGCCATGAACTATCACTGGGTTGACGCCACATTGCTTTATCAAAACAATATCTCGCGCAAAATTTTCCATTGAGGGTTTGCTCGTCATGGCATGACCACCAAGCTTAATAACTATTGTCGAGTCCTCATATCTCTGGATGTATGGTAGCGCTTCGGCCAGTGTGGCTGCCGTTTGCTTAAAATTATTTTCTATTTTAGCGTTCATAGCAAAACCTAATGCAATTATAATGCTGATTTGTCAATTATTTTGATTTAAACCTAAAATTGAGAACATTACGTCTCGAATTTCCCTGATACCACTTTTTTTTATCGCTGATGATATTAAAAATTCTGGATTGCAGGCAGGATGCTCTTCTATTTTGCTATTTATTTGTTCGAGAAGTGTGGGCATCTCAGTTTTTTTAACCTTATCTATTTTGGTAAGTATTATTTGATAATTCACGGCATAGGTGTCCAAAAAGGAGAAAAATTCTCTATCATTATCTTTCAACCCGTGTCTTGCATCGACAAGAGTAAATACCCTCTTAAGTGAACGTCTTTCCGCGATATATGACTTTATAAGAGCCTGCCAATCTGACCTCTTATCTTTTGACGCTTTTGCGTAACCATACCCTGGGAGGTCAACGATATAGCTACTTTCTCCCAATGAGAAAAAATTTAACTCTTGAGTTCGACCTGGGGTCTTAGAAATCCTTGCCAGATTTCTTCTTTCAAATAGGGCATTAATTAATGAGGATTTTCCAACATTGGATCGGCCTATGAAGCATACTTCCGCTTCTCTATCTGGAGGTAAACCATCAATCCCAGCCACTCCTTTTAAAAAAGAGACTTCATTTAATAAAGGTGATTTTGTAATTTATGGCTCCTTAATTAGTTTTCTTTGGAGGCCCCTTCCTTTTTAAAGGAGCTCAGAATATTTCCAAAAATATCTGGTTTCACACCTTGTGATGCCATAATAAAATACTGTTGTGCAAACGTGATGATATTATTTGCAACCCAATATATGACAAGGCCACTGGAGAACTGTCCAAGAAGGAACATGAAAATCCAGGGCATCCATGCAAAAATCATTTGCTGTGTTTTATCAGTTGGCGCAGGATTAAGCTTCTGTTGCAACCACATTGTTATACCCATAAGTATCGGGTAGACCCCAATAGAAAAAATAACAAGAAAACTTTCTGGGCCAGGTGGCGAGAATGGCAGCAAGCCAAATAAGTTTAATATAGAGCTAGGGTCAGGAGCTGAAAGGTCGGTGATCCATCCTATGAACGGAGCATGCCTTACTTCAATGGTAACAAAAAGGACTTTGTATAGTGAGAAGAATATCGGGATTTGTAAAAGTATAGGTAAACAACCGGCGGCAGGATTCACTTTTTCTTTTTTGTACAAAGCCATCATCTCTTGCTGTAACTTCATTCGATCATCGCCGGCCCTCTTTTTTATTTTTTCCATCTCTGGTTGTAGTTGCTTTAACTTCGACATTGAAACGTAAGATTTATAAGCAAGTGGCAGTAATACCGTTTTTACAACCAACGTAAGAAGAATGATCGCCCATCCCATATTCCCAACAAGCTTATTACAATAATCAAGTAAGGAAAAAATTGGTTTAGTTAAAAAGAAAAACCATCCCCAGTCAACCGTATCTATAAAGTCAGCAAAATCGGCCTCCTTCTGATACAATTTTATCGTATTGACCTCTTTAGCACCTGCGAATAGATATGTTTTTACTTCCGTCGATTGTCCAGACCCGATGCTCTGCAGAGGGTGGCGAATATCGGCTTGGTAAATATCATTTGCTTCATTATATTTGCTAGCCATTTTAAATTTACTCTTAGGCTCGCCAACGAGTGTTGACATCCAATATTTATCGGTAAAACCAATCCAGCCATTTTCTGTAATCTCATAGATTTCCAGATTGGCACGCTCTCTATCGTCATACTTATGATCTGTTATATTGTCATATGATAACTCAACGAGTTCGCCATCATCATATCCCACAATGCCTTCATGAAGAATGTAAAAGCCAATAGTTTCGGGGGCGCTATGACGGGCTAGTATTCCATAAGCTGCCAAATCAATGGTTGCGTTTGATCGATTAAACACGCGCTGCTTTATTGTGAAAAGAAAATCTTCATCAATGGAAATTTCTCTTTCAAATATGACACCCTTTGGGCTTGTCCATTGTAGCGTTACGGGAGTATTGGGTGTAAGCGTTTTACCTTTTGCGAGGTTCCAGACAGTGTTCGGATTTGGTACATTTTCTCTGTCTCGTGATGACCATCCATAGACAGCATAATAGTTTTCATTTTTATACTGAAAAAGCTCAATGTTCTTTGAGTTCTCGTCCTGCGTCTCAAAATAATCCAAGAGTTTAAGGTTGTCTATTTTACCACCCTTTAAAGATAATGAACCCGATAGTCGTGATGTTTCTATTGGTACTCGCGGTGCGTTTGCAGATGTATCGACATTTTGTTGGCTTTGATTGGTATCAACTTGCACTGGAGTGCTAAGACCGGTACCTGTTTGGCTATCTCCTTGTGTAACTTGTTCTGTTGTTTGTTCAGGGCTCACTTCTTCTATTGGCTCTGGTGGAAACATGAGCATCCAACCAAGCAGTACTAAAAAACTTAGGGACGTAGCCAATAAAAGGTTCTTATTCTGATCATCCATCTGCTCTGCCTTCTCTTAAATAATCTGCGACTAATATATGGTTACTAATTACTTTATTCAATCGATTTATCGAGTAATGTCTTTTGATTGTTTCTTGTTCGGTACAGGATCATAACCAGAGTATCGGCTAAATGGATGACATTTGAGTATTCGTTTTATAGACAAATAGGATCCATAAAAAATCCCATGTGTTTTTAAGGCTGATAAGGCGTATTCAGAGCATGTTGGTTCAAAGCGACAATTCTTTCCAGTTAACGGGCTAATGAAAAGACGATATATGTGAATAGGAAAGGACAGAATTTTTATAAGCATCTATTTACCCATCTCCTGGCCATATATCTTCTTTATTCCGTTCTCTATATCATTACAGAGATCAGTAAATTTTACTTTGATGGTTGCATCCTTACGGGCAATGAAAATATAGTTGGTTTTTTTTATACCGATTTCCTTAAGTACAATCTTTCCAGCCTCTCTTAATCGTCGTTTTGCTCTGTTTCGTTTGACAGCATTCCCAACTCTTTTTGAACATGTAATACCCATCATTACGGATTCATCTGTTTCCACTACTTCATCCGTTCGCACGTAGCTTTGAATTACCACCGATGGCATAGCAGCGTAAGGTGCGTTATTACCTTTAAGAAAATCTCTGCGCTTCTTGATTGTCTGGATATCCATAAGTACTCCTTGCAGTCGTCAAGACTACTAGAATATTATGCGGATAACGTCTTTCTACCGCGTGCTCGCCGTCGGTTAAGTATCTTTCTGCCAGCACTTGTTGCTGAACGCAAACGAAAGCCGTGGCGACGCTTTCTAACTCGGTTACTGGGTTGATATGTTCTTTTCATAACTAAATCCCTTCAAGCCTTATTGATTAATAGAAATGCGCATTTTTGTCAATTAGCTATTTGTAATAATTGAACCATTAATATAGAAACGAAATTTTATTTACAATTCAGTAACACATCAGTAAATTCGCAATAATTGCACCGGTAGCTCAGCTGGATAGAGTACCTGACTACGAATCAGGGGGTCGGGGGTTCGAATCCTCCCCGGTGCGCCACAAAAACTATTTATTTCAAATAAATTTATGTCTTCACAACTAATATTTTCTGTAAAAGATGCCCTCGTTCGATATAAAGAGACACCTGTATTTGAAGATCTTACGTTAAATATACATCAAGGTAGCCGTATTGCTCTTGTAGGAAAAAATGGTGCGGGTAAATCAACAATTATGAATATTATAACAGGTGTTAAGTCACTGGATGAAGGGGATCGCTGGGAAATTCCTGGAACAACGATAGGATATTTAGTCCAAGACTTTCAACCGAATGAAAAAGAAACGGTATTCGATTTTATCTTTAATAATATTAAGGGTGAAGATCGTGAACTCTATCAATATAAAGTGGATATTGCGGCCGAAGCACTCGATTTGGATGTAAAAAAACCGATGACAATGCTGTCTGGAGGACAACTTCGAAGAGCGGGCTTAGCAAAAGCCTTTGTTGAAGAGCCCGATATTCTTTTGCTTGACGAACCAACGAACCATTTGGATCTAGAAGCAATTAGTTGGCTAGAGGGTTATCTTAATAATTATCAGGGAGCAATATTGTGTATTTCCCACGATAAACGCTTTTTAGAAAATATAACAAATAAGGTATTTTGGCTGGATAGAGGAAAACTTAAGGTCAGTCCAAAAGGATTTAAGTTTTTTGATGATTGGTCAACAATGCTCTTGGAGCAAGAGGAGCGCGAGCTTCAAAAAAGAAAACAAATTGTAGCCCAGGAGGTAGAGTGGGCGTCCCGCGGTGTAAAGGCTCGCGTAAAAAGAAATGTACGACGCCTCAGTCAGGTACGCGAGATGAGAGATAAGTTAAAGGCCGATGAATCAGCCTATCGTCGCGCCACAAAAAAGATCAGCTATGAGCCAATCAAAGACCTTGATAATCATACGAAAGTCATTTGTGAATTTTATAATGTGCATAAATCATTTCAGAATGATGAAGAAACGATTAATATCCTCAATGGTTTTAATATCCGTATTAAGAGAGGGGATCGTATTGGGATTATTGGTAAAAATGGATCAGGAAAATCAACATTTCTAAAACTCATTCTTAAAGAATTAGAAGCTGATCGTGGCAGTGTGAAAGTCCAAAAGACAATTGAGTTTTCATACTTTGATCAAAATAGAAGTGATTTGAGACCTAACGATCGACTAAAAGATGTCATGGCACCTAATGGTGGTGACTATATTGATGTCCGAGGAAAGACACGGCATATCTATGGATATTTAAAGGACTTTATGTTTGATCCAAGTGTTGTACTTGACAAAGTCGGCACTCTATCTGGAGGCCAGAAAAATCGTCTAAAACTTGCAAAGATTTTAGCCGATCCAAAAACGTGTCTTATTCTTGACGAACCGACAAATGATCTCGATATGGAAACGCTGGATATGCTTGAAGAGATTCTTATCAATTATGAGGGCACATTATTATTGGTTTCACACGACCGCGACTTTTTAGATCAGACGGTAACTAAAGTTTTGGCGTTTGAGGGAGATGGAAAGATTGAAGAGTGTATAGGAGGGTATTCTGATTATCTCAATCAAAAGAGATCACCATCGAAAAACAAAGATAAGAAAGAACAAAATTTTAATCAGAAACAAAAAGTAGAGACGAAAGAAGAGACTGCTCAAACTAAAAAGCTTACATATAAACTTGAGTATGAGTTGAAAAATCTTCCAAAGCAAATTGAAGATAAAGAATCCGAGATTAATACACTCACAGAAAAGTTATCCGATGGAGATTTTTATCAAAATGATCCTGATGGTTTTATTGAAATGACGAAGGAGCTAAAAACTGCGAAAGATCAACTTGAAGAATATGAAGAGCGATGGCTAGAGTTAGAAGAACTTTATCATTCACATGATTAGCCACAAAAAGTTAGATAAAAGTAGCGACTAAAGAGATGAAGGTCTTGAGGTAGATATCTCGCCTGGTATGATCGCGCAAGTTGATATTATTAGGGGAAGGCGAAGTATCCTTGAATACTTTTGGCAACCAGTTGCAAAAATTAAAGACACAGCTTTTAAGGAATAAGAGAGGTTAAATATAACCATCAGATCTTTAGCCGACTTCTACTAAAAATTTAAGGAAAATAAAAGTGTCAGGGTTACAGTAATACTAGAGACAATTGTTGTAATAGTTATGGCAGCAGCACTTTCACTCTCAAATGTTTTGTAATAATTTGCTAAAACGAAAACATTAGCGGCAACAGGTAAGCTAGCACAAACAATTGCTGTTTTAACCCACATTGGGTCGATACCACTTTGAAATTGAAAAATGAAAAATATCAATATCGGATGCACTATAAGTTTAATTAAAGTTATAAGAAACAAAACACTCTTTTGATCTTTAATAGACGTAACATTTAATGAGACGCCAAGCGCAATTAAAGCAACGGCAGTTGCTGATGCGGCAACAATCGAAAGTGTTCTGTCAATTGCTGTTACTATCTTAATGTCTGCTATCGAAAATATAAAGGCAACAAAAACGGACATCATAAGGGGATTGTAAACGAAGCGCTTAATTACTTCTTTCCCCAGCTCTTTCAGGCTGGTTTTTCTATTCTCTGTTAATTTATAAAATATCAGAGTGCTTAATAAAACAAAAGTATCGGCCAAAAGGATCAAAGCTAATGGGATAGCCGCCTCCGTGCCAAACGCTAAAATGCATAAGGGAACTCCTATATAGCCATAATTAGGATAAGCGGCATTTAGACCAAATATTGCCTTCTCCATTGTTTTGAGTTTTATCATAAGCCCAAAAAGATAAGTTAGACCAAAGATCGATACTGTTACGATCTCGTAACTGAAAATGAAATTTAAGTTCAAGCTTTTACTGGCATCGCCTGAAAGGATACTTGTGAACATAAGTGGGGGTAGCAAAATATAAAAAGCAAACTTTGACAAAACAGTGCCATCCCGTTCTGACATGAACTGAATTTTTTTCAATAAATAGCCGATACCAATTAAAGAAAACATTGGAATAGTTAAATTTAAGACATCAGTCATTAATCACTCGATCTGAAGAGAACTGTAAGTTTTTGCATTATCAAAATAGCCAAAAGGAATAACACCACAATGAATAAAATAGTCTTTAGTATTTCAAAATAAAATACTTGTACACAGTTAAAGAAAGAAACGGAAAAGCGATTGACGCTTATGCACCTATTTATCAATTCATAGAACTCTACTAAATATAATATCAAAAAAAGGCAACTTAAAATAAAACTGATAAAGGCAATGAAATAGGTTAAATAACTCACATACTTAGACATTGTCTAAAAATTAAAAATTGTCGCTTCTTTAGAAAGTTTAACAAAAACTTCTTCGACCTCAGCTTTAGATAGGCTTTTAACAATTCCGTTTGAAACCTCCTCTCGGCTCCACATCCATGTTTTAACAGGGTCATCTTTCATAGCCCATGCAGGAAATAAACGCTTTTCACAAAACTGATCGAGGAGGTGATAGACATTAATGTGACGGTCATCCTTCTGTATCGCCTCATAGGTATTTTTTACCTGCTGTTCTGGTCCTTCAAGGAGCTGCAGAAAAATATCCGAGCGACAGATTAAAGCTCCAGTGATGTCGTGTTTTCTATTGTTTGCTCTAGAAGCAATTAGTATTGCCGATAAAATTTCCAAACTATATCCAAAGGGTTGTGAGCAATAAACGAGCTGCATTAGTTTCATTAGAGTTTCCTTGTCAACTTATAAACCCAGTATCCTACAGTTTCATGTACATAGATACGCCAAAGATCAATACTACCTTGCATGTTTCCTGGACCCCAGTATATCGAGTTTGCCGTTCGGAAATCAACAGGTATCGGTTTGAAGTTCATCTCAGGGCATTTTTTCTTAAAGGTGGCGATGGCTCTTTTCATATGGCTAGCTGAAGTTACGATACCCCACTTTTTAATTTGAAGCTTGTCAATGATCTCCTTGCTGTAAACAGCATTTTCAAAAGTATTTCGTGAGCGATTTTCAAACAAAATATTAGTTGAATCTGTTTTTAAAGCTCTAATTAACTGCTCTATTATCTCTGCCTCTGATAGTCCTTCATGAAATATTTTTCCAGAAAAGCCTGTAAAAATGATAGTTCCCCCAGGTTTTTGTTTAAGAAATTCTAATCCCTTTAATATCCTTTCCGAACTCTCTCCTAACGTGTAATCATTTCTTTCTTTAGCCACTTTTCCGGAGCCCGCTCCACCACCCAATATAACTAAGCCTTCTAATTCGAGAAGAACTCTCTCATTATAGACATATGGATCTTCAATAGTTTTTAAAAGAAATTCAGGTAAGGGTTTGTATAACAATATGAACCAAAAAAGAATAAACCAAAACGTGCCATTAAATTTGGTTCGCTTCGCTCTGGCGATGATAAAGATAAATAGAAGGAATGAAATTAGTAGAAGGTTTAGAGGGTCTAAAAAAAAACCAAATATTTTTGAAAAAATAAAAAACAAGTAATCAGCTCTTTGTAAAATATTTATAGGAAAGTTCTTCGAAAGCCTGAAAAGCTTTGAGAAGAGGAGGAGTGTAGCAGGGCAGTACTTGTGTTAGAAAAACGCCAGCCAAATCATTTCTTTGATCCACCCAAAAGTATGTATTTAATAAACCAACCCAGCTTCCACTATTTGCCGAGCGCCCTGTTACTAGTTTTTGACTGTTTAAAAGAAGACCATAGCCCCAAGTCTTTTTTATGTTTGAATAAATGTCATAATCATTAACGAGGCTCTGATTATAACTTTTCAAAGATGAAACTCCCAAGTTTCCTATTTGATTTTTAAACATTTCCGCGACGATCGAGTTTTTTACATTGGACTTCATACTTTTCAAGAGAAATTGAAGAAACTTTAAATAGTCAATCAAGGAGGATGTTATTCCTCCTCCTCCATAGTGGAACTGGTTTAAGCCAATGGTTATTTTACTGCCAATGTCAGAATAAGCACCATCGGTATCTCTAAAATATACCGGTGCGAGTGTATCTTTACTAGATTGACTTGGATTAAATGAGGTTTTCTCTAAGCCTAATGGCTGGCACAGATACTTTTTAAGATTTTCATCCAAGCCAACTCCACTTATAGCTTCTATAGCTTTTCCAAGCCAGCCATAGGAGATGCCGTAGCCCCAACGGCTTCCAGGTGCGAATACTAATGGCGCCTGTAGAAAGGAATCGTCACCAATCTTCATCGGAGCAATTTCTTTTTTCGACAATAACTCTGAAATGATTGGATCATGATGCTCATACGCATGACCGGATGTAAAGCTTAACAAATGATGAAAAGAAATAGGCACGTCATTTTTTTGATATTTAATGACATCTCCTTCCTTATACGCAATTTCCAAATCATCAATTTCAGGGACATACTTTCCAATGCTATCGTGTAGATCAATTCCGTTATCCTCAAGTACAGCCAAGGCAAGATATGCTGTCATGGGTTTTGTCATTGATGCCATTCGAAATAATTGATTCCTATTTTGAGATAAATTTGGAAACTCCGGATTCCTGAAAAAACCCTCAAGAGAAATAGAATCACAACTTGTTATGCCATAGTCAACAAATGGTATATTCAACTTCAGAAACGTTCTGTTAATCTCTTTCTCAAAGCTATCCATTAGATAGGGAGGATTTCAATTTATTTGAAATCTCAACAGTTCTCTGCATCTGTCTTAGGACAGGCTTTTCGATCAACTTTCCATCGACCATTACAAGACCAGTATTTGCATCTTTAAAAATACTAAGTATTCGTTCTGCTTTTTTTACCTCTTCTTCGTTAGGGGAAAATATATCATTAATTATTGGAACCTGTTTTGGGTTAATGGAACCTTTCCCTGTGAAGCCTAAGTTACGTGCTTGTTCACAATAGCGTTTAAGGCCATCACTATCGCTGAGATCAAGATATGGTCCGTCTATTGCATCAAGACCTTCTTTTGCGGCGGCATGTACTACTCGTGAACGTGCATACAATAAATCTTCCCAGGTTAGTTTGCATCGAAGCTCTGCTGCCATATCAATTAAGCCAAAAAACAAAGTTTTTATTCTTTTACTTGCGGCTGCAATTTTGAAGACATTTTCTAAACCTTTATTTGTCTCTATAATAGGGTGAAGGTCACAGTCCTTATTTGCCTCAGACAATAGATCGTCCACTATAATAATTTCTTCAGCATCCATTACTTTCGGAAGCATTAACGCGGGAGGTGGGTTTTTACTTTTTAAAACGGCGTGCAGGTCTTCTAAGCCAAATTGCGTACGAATACTGTTAATTCTAAGAATACGCTCAACGGCTTCAAAGTCTTTGTCATCCTCGAAAAGATTTAAGGCATGCTTTCTGGCCTCGGCTTTATCATGAGGTGCAATACCATCCTCCAACTCTACACATACCATGTCAACACCACAGGCAAGAGCTTTGGGAAACATTTCAGGTTTTAATCCAGGTGTAAAAATAAAACTTCGTCTCGCTCTAATAGTCAAAATGATTCTCCTTTGGTATATAGCTTCTTTAGTTCTGAATCTGAGTCTAAAGCTCTTTTAGACCATTTTTCGAATACGCGTTTTATCTTTCCAGCTGGGAGATTTAATTGAGCCATGGGTATCCCACCATTTACTACTTCCCCATAATATTCAATTAGATTACCATCAAAGCGGAAATAAGCCATGCCGGGTACAGCTACTTTAAGGTTTTCAGAACCGGTTAGTGTCGAGGTAAAAGAGAATCGATATCTAGCATATCCTTTACTATCATTGCTTAAAAGGTCATACATTTCCCAAGAAAAATTTTTAGCATCTCTATGAAAATGGATTGGAAGCATCATAGCAATATTTCTTCTTCCCTTAAATTCACCATAAATATAATCGTCATAGACTCCATCGACAGTAAATAGAGAGGCTAGTGTTTCTCCATCGTTATTTTCAACCGCGGTTGTAAAAGTTTTTACAATTTCACTAAATTCCAAAGTTTAGACCTCCACCACAAATCTTAACAAGGGAAGTCAAATACTTATAGGGAAAAATTATATTTATGTTGTATGATTACTAAAGTTCTAATTTTGAATTATTAAAGAGGGGGCAATAATGCGATTTGAGACAATTACTTTCGAGACTAAAGATAGAGTCGGAACACTTACGATGAATAGGCCTGACGAAGCGAATGCATTGAACGCTCAGATGGCTAGGGAATTATTTGAGATATCGGTTTTGTGCTCGAGAGACAAAAACTTGGGTGCTCTGATTGTTACTGCAAATGGTAAAATGTTCAACGCTGGAGGCGACCTAAAGGAATTTGATAATCCTCCAGGAGGTAGACAGGATGAACATCTCAGTCGTGTGGCTTCCGATCTCCATAATGCAATTATACGTTTTCAATATATGGATGCACCGGTAATTATGGCTATCAATGGAACTGCTGCAGGTGGGGGCTTTTCTCTCGCTCTGTCAGGAGACTACATTTTGGCATCTGATAAAGCAAAATTCGTCTCGGCGTATACCGCTTCAGGGTTAACTCCCGATGGATCATCAACGTATTTTTTGGCCAAACATGTCGGATTACTAAGAGCCAAAGAGCTATTTCTAACCAATAGAATGTTGTCTGCAGATGAGGCTAAGCAATGGGGCTTTGTAACTGAGGTAGTAGCTCATGATAACTTAGCCACAAAGGCAAATGAGTTAGCAACTCAACTTGCTTCCGGACCGACCAAGGCCTATGGAGGAGTGAAGAGAATGCTTTTATCATCGTTCTCATCTCCGATAGAGTCTCAACTTGACAGTGAGACTCGACATATTGTCGGCACGATGGACACTCATGACGGACCCCATGGGCTAAATGCGTTTCTTAATAAGGAAAGACCCAGGTTTACAGGTAGTTAGCTTTTTATCCGGTTAATTTTGTCTCGGCCCGTGTAACCAGATAAATACCACCGATTACCAGAAGGCCTGCTACAAATAATGCGCTTGATAGTTGTTCTGATAGAAGTAACCACCCGAAAAAGATACCCATAATTGGGGTTAGAAAAGAAAAGCTTGCTACGGTAGTCGCAGAATAGCGCTTAAAAAGCCAGACCCAGAATATAAAACCTATCGAGGCAAATAAGACTTGGAATGAAAAACCCGCATAATGCAATGGTGTAAGATCTCTCACGAAGTCTCCATAGAACATAGAAAGAATGATCAGCATAGGGGCAGATACAAGGAAAGCATAAAACATTAACGTATCAGGTGACTCAGCACTAACCCTGGAATTTTTCGAATAAAACGCAAAGTAGGCCCAGCCAATGGAGCCCAATAGCGCGCAAAGATCGCCGATAATAGAAGCCCTTAATCCTCCCGATGCTGTTGAAGAGCTTACGGAAATAATTACTCCGGTAATGGCAGCAAAAAGTCCAATTGTTTTCCCTATAGATAATTTATCATTTTTAAGTAAAAAATGATTCATTAGGGCCAGCCAAATTGGCATTGTATAGAACATGATTGTTACTCTAATAACAGATGTCAGATCTAGTGCTATATAGAGAAACATAAATTCAGCCCCAAAAATCATACCATAGAATATGATGGCAGGGAGTAAGCTTTTCTCTACCTTAATTCTTTTATTCGTCAAAAACAGCCAAAGCAATATGAGAAAGGCGGCAAATAGAGATCTTAGACCAGCGCAAAAAACTGGTTGCAAACCGTCATTTACAACTTTCATTACAACTTGATTATATCCAGAGATTAACGAGAAAAAGCATAGACCAGCTATGCCAAAAGTGTCAAGATTTCGTGATTCTATTTTCAATATACTAAACTAAAACTACTACCATTCCGCTACTATATAAAAGTTTTGACACATTACCTATAACAAAATATGTATTGTTAGGTGGTATTCTCGCATACTTGTTTAACACCAGTTTTATAAAAAATACAGGAAACATCTTGAACGCAAAAACACCTTACTTTCCAGATAGTTTTTATTCGTTAACACGCCTAATCATAACTCTATTTATCGCTATAGTCGGAAATGCTGGAATGTGGGCCATAGTGGTTATTATGCCAAATCTTGGAGATGAATTTCAGGTAACGAGATCAGTTTTATCTATTCCTTATACGTTAACTATGCTTGGTTTTGCATTAGGAAATGTGTTTTTAGGGAGAATCGTAGATCGCTTCGGTATAACTCGGGCTATAGTACTGGCATCAGTACTAAATGCATTTGGTTATGTTTGTGCCTCAATTTTTGACTCATTTCTTACTTTGGCATTCTTTCATCTTTTTATTGGGCTAGGCACAGCGGTAAGCTTTGGTCCATTATTGGCCGACATTTCTCTTTGGTTTAAAAAATATCGTGGTATTGCTGTGGCGATTACTGCGAGTGGAAATTACATTTCTGGTGCTATCTTCCCTGTTTTACTTGGCGGTTTAATCAGTGATTATGGCTGGAGGATATCATATTTTTTTCTTGCTTTGTCGTGCATATTAATAATAGTACCCGCATCATTTTTTCTGCGAAGACGTTTGGATAAAAAATTTAGTGACGAGCAAGAACAGCTGGCGAGTGCAATGTCAACTTCTTCTCGTTTTAAACCTTTAACGCTTCAAATAATTCTTAGCATTGCAGGAATTTGTTGTTGTGTTGCTATGTCAATGCCACAAATTCATTTGGTTACAATGTGCGTTGATCTGGGTTACGGGTCACAGGTTGGAGCAGAAATGTTATCTTTAATGTTACTAGGGGGTGTGATTTCAAGACTTATTTCAGGGGTCTTAGTTGATTTTATTGGTGGTGTAAAAACTTTGTTGTTGGGATCGTCGCTCCAATGCATGGGATTAGCTTTGTATTACCCCACAACGGAGATGAGTTCTCTTTATATGGTGAGCTTAATATTTGGTCTGTCTCAAGGTGGAATAGTTCCAAGTTATGCAATTATAGTAAGGGAATACATGCCACCTCAGGAGGCAGGTGCGCGTGTAGGAATTGTTATAATGGCAACGGTTATCGGTATGGCTTTTGGTGGCTGGATTTCTGGAGTGATTTTTGATGCGACTAACGCTTATCAATTTGCCATTTTAAATGGGATAATGTGGAATTTATTAAATATTTTGATAGTAAGCTCGCTACTAATCTTTGGAACAGCTAAACCGCTTAAGAGCAAGACAGCCTAACAGTATTTTTCGGGTCCAAACCACTGGCCGGTTGAATAGCGATCACCATGAGCCCATCCGACAGGCAATATATTTTCAATATCTCTCATGTTACTATCTGTGAGATTCAGCTCACAACCATCTATCATCTCTTTTAGATGAGTTGCTGACCTCGTTCCAGGTATAGGGAGAACATGTGTATCCACCTTTAAAAGCCAAGCAATTGCAAGACCTGATGCTTTACACCCAAGATCGGCAGCATATTCACGGAATTTTTCTGTGGCTTTTATATTATTTGAAAGGTTCGGTTCTATAAAACGAGGATTTGCTTTAAGAAACTCCATTTTTTCAACCGTTTCTGAATTATGCGGCTTATCTGTTAAGAGGCTTCTCCCGATTGGGCTGAAGGCCACTAGCGATGTACCTAGACTTTTTGTTCTTTGTACAAGACCTAGTTCTGGGTATCGTGTGCTTAGGGAATATTCTGACTGTACAGCGCCGACGGGATGAATTGATGCCGCTTTTTCTAATGAAGTTGGAGCAATTTCTGAAAACCCAAATTGCTTGATTTTTCCAACTTTTATAAACTCAACTAAAGTTTCTGTTACTTCTTCAATTGGTCTATCTGCTTCTCTTCGATGGACATAATAAAGTTCAACGCAGTCGACTCCCAGACGCCTAAGTGAATTATTTAATTCTTCAGTTAAAAATTCTTTTGAATTATCAAAAACAACGGTGCCCTTATCATCAAAATTTTTTCTGTCTATACCACCCTTTGTTGCTATTTTGAAAAATTGCCTATCTTTTGGGTTCAAGGTGTTTAAAAATTGACCTATTCTTTCTTCAGACAGGCCCATTCCATAAACTTTTGCAGTGTCAATATGATCTATTCCGTTATCAAGAGCCATTTTTAAAATCGCGTGGCTTTCTTGTGTATTTGTTGGACCATAAAAATCAGAAAAGGACATCGCACCTATACCTAACGCACCAACCTTCGTTCCTGTATTGCCAAGATTTCTTTTTTCCATTATGTTTCCTTCACAAGATTAATTAACACATTCAATTAGTGTTTATTAATCAGAGATGCAATGTTTGACAACAAATTTTTGGGAAGATTTATGAACTGGAGAATTTATTTATCAGGAGAGATACATACAAATTGGAGGGACGAGCTAAAGTTGGCAGCAAATGAAGCAGGTTTAAATGTAGAGTTTTTGGGCCCTGAAACTGATCATGATCTTTCTGACAACTCTGGGGCTAATATACTAGGAAGTGAGGATAAAAAGTTCTGGCATGATCATAAGGGAGCAAAAATAAACTCTATAAGAATAAGAAGAAACATAGAAAGTTCCGATCTTGTAGTAGTAAAATTTGGAGAAAAGTATAAACAGTGGAATGCAGCTTTTGACGCAGGATATTCTGCTGCAAAAGGTAAGTCGCTAATCATTATGCATGATGATGATCATCAACATGCACTTAAGGAGATAGATGTGGCAGCATTGGCCGTGGTTCAAAACAACCAACAGTTAATAGAAGTTTTGAAATATGTCACAAAGGAATAAATATCTTCTAGTTGCATGCAAATTTTTTATTATGGCTATGTTTAAGGTAAGTTTAGGTATGGCGTCAGAAAAACCATTCGAAACTTTTGATCCCAACAAAAATAGAAATTGGTCGTTTTTTACTGATGGTGTAATGGGTGGCGTATCAAGTGGAAAGGCATTTTTTGGAAAAAGCGGTACAGATAATTTTGTACGGCTTGAAGGAAAAGTTTCAACTGCCAATAACGGTGGATTTATACAAATTAGACATAGCTTAGAAAAATACCTTAATAATGAAATTAAGGGCATTTCTCTTAAGGTGAGAGGAAATGGAGAAAAGTATTATGTCTTTGTAAGAACAACCTCAACATTACTTCCTTGGCAATTTTACAATGCGTCTTTTAAGACTTCAAAAAACTGGAGGGTTATAAAGATAAACTTTGATACATTTCAACCTTCAAGCAGCTTTCTCAGGAAAACGATAAAAAGTTCATCTATCAAAAGTATAGGGATAGTCGCCTATGGTCGTGATCATGAGGCAAAAGTTGACATATCTGAAATTTACTTCTTTAAATAATTATTAAAATATTGTTTAATTTGTCGTTAATGATCTCTCAAGGAGATATTATTATGAGAATAGCTGCAGTTTTTGTCTTTTTATTCATTTTAGGTTGTGCTTATAACCCTCAGTTGGCTAATGTAACTAACGCGAGTGGAACTAGTGCTACAGGGAAGATGTCCCAAGGAACTATACCAGCTCGAGGACTGGGTCATGTATCTGTGCACCCAGATTTAAATTTAAGGATGAATAGTTCATGTACGAAAGTCATGAAACTTAGCTTTGGACAAACGCAAGATTATCGTAGTGTTATGTTGGAATTAAAGAATAGAGCGTTAATTATGGGTGGTAACTCCGTTTCTTTGGTCGAGTGGTTTGAAAATAACAGCACTACAGGATATGTTGGTAACATATACTTATGTGAGAAGAAAACCTATCACATTCACCCTCATCCTGCATGATAACGTTAATCGGACATCTTTAGTGCATCGATAAAAGCCTGTTGGGGAATTTCCACTCGTCCGAATTGACGCATTTTCTTTTTACCAGCCTTTTGTTTCTCAAGAAGCTTTCTTTTTCTCGTAATATCACCCCCATAACATTTAGCAGTAACATCTTTTCTAAGAGCGGATATTGTTTCTCGCGCTATTACTCGGCCTCCTATGGCCGCTTGGATTGGGACTTTGAATAAGTGCTGTGGAATAAGCGTTTTAAGCTTCTCACACAAACTACGTCCACGACTCTCTGCCTTGGATCTATGCACCATCATTGAAAGCGCATCAACGGGTTCGTCATTAACAAGAATTTGCATCTTTACTAAATTATCCTCCTGATAGCCCTCAATTTGGTAGTCAAAGCTTGCGTATCCTTTTGTAACCGACTTTAGTTTGTCATAAAAATCAAAAACTACCTCATTAAGAGGTAAGTCATATATAGTCATGGCGCGACTACCAACATAGGTTAAGTCTTTTTGGGTGCCTCTTCTTTCCTGACAAAGTTTCAATACAACTCCCAGATATTCGTCTGGAACCAGAATTGTTGCCTTAATCCGGGGCTCCCTTATGCAAGTGATTTTGGAGGCATCTGGAAGGTCCGCGGGATTGTGAATATTAAGCAATTGATTATCAGTAGTCTCAACACTGTAAACGACGCTCGGAGCAGTCGTGATTAAATCAATATTAAACTCACGCTCTATTCGATCTCTTATGACCTCGAGGTGTAGCAATCCGAGAAAACCACATCGAAACCCAAACCCTAAAGCTAATGAAGTTTCGATCTCAAAGGTAAATGAGGAATCGTT